>NZ_OY569118.1:4095000-4105500 GCF_961514395.1 Brevibacillus aydinogluensis | reverse complement strand
ACACGCTGTACTTGTGTTGAACATTTATCCTATTGGTCATCCGCCATTCCGAATCTTTTCATTCATCATTTCATATTCGTTTGCCTGAAAGGAGGGATTCCGGTTGGATGCAGCGATTAGCGAGCTCTGGCGAAAGGTACTCGCCAAAATAGAAAAATCGCTCAGCAAACCAAGTTTTGATACCTGGCTCAAGGCGACCAAAGCGAGCACACTGGAGGAGGACGCGCTGATTGTCATAGCGCCCAACGACTTCGCCAGGGACTGGCTGGAAACTCGCTACTCTCAATTGATCACCGATACACTCTATGAGGTTACCGGCGTAAATATGAAAGTGATTTTCGTCGTCCAGCAAAATACGGACGGCGCCTTTGCCGAAGAACAGCCGGCCCCCCGAGTGAAAGTATCCGCTCCTCCAGCCAACACCGATGACCAGCCTCCCAGCATCCTGAATCCCAAGTACACGTTTGACACGTTCGTCATCGGTTCCGGAAACCGGTTTGCCCACGCTGCATCGCTCGCCGTGGCAGAAGCGCCGGCCAAGGCGTACAACCCGCTGTTCATCTACGGAGGAGTCGGATTGGGGAAGACTCACTTGATGCACGCCATTGGCCATTACGTGATTCAGCACAATCCCTCAGCCAAAGTGGTGTATCTATCGTCGGAAAAGTTTACCAATGAGTTTATCAACTCGATCCGGGACAACAAGACTGTTGAATTTCGCAACAAATACCGCAGCGTCGACGTGCTGTTGATCGACGACATTCAGTTTTTGGCCGGCAAGGAGCAGACGCAGGAAGAGTTCTTCCATACGTTTAACGCGCTGCACGAGGAGAGCAAGCAGATTGTCATCTCCTCCGACCGTCCGCCGAAAGAGATCCCCACGCTGGAGGATCGCCTTCGCTCCCGCTTCGAATGGGGACTGATCACGGACATCCAGCCTCCTGATTTGGAAACGCGGATTGCCATCCTGCGAAAAAAGGCCAAAGCGGAAAACCTGGACATCCCCAACGAAGTCATGATTTACATCGCCAACCAGATCGACAGCAACATCCGCGAGCTGGAAGGCGCACTGATTCGCGTCGTGGCGTACTCGTCCCTGATCAACCGCGACATCGACACCCATCTGGCGGCGGAAGCGCTGAAAGACATCATCCCGTCTTCCCGTCCGCGGGTGATCACGATCATGGACATCCAGCGCGCAGTCGGCGAAGCGTTCAACCTCAAGCTGGAAGACTTCAAGGCGAAAAAGCGGACCAAATCGGTAGCGTTTCCACGACAGATCGCGATGTATCTGTCCCGCGAGCTGACGGACGCCTCGCTGCCCAAAATCGGCGACGAGTTTGGCGGCCGCGACCATACGACGGTCATTCACGCGCACGAAAAGATTTCCAGAGCGCTTGCGACCGATCCGCAGCTCCAGACGACGATCCAATCGTTGATCGAAAAGCTGAAAGCCAACCACTAACCTGTGAATTGTGAATAACGCCAAAAGCCTATACACAACTTACCCACATGTGTATAGGCTATCTTTTACGTCAGAATTGGGGATATCCACAAACCCACAGGGCCTAGTACTACTCCTGTTAAAAAGATAGATCCTAATAAGATATGAAAGAGACACGGGCATTATGCACAGCAGGCCCAAAACGAGATGGCAGGAAAAAGGGAGGTTTACGGTGATGCACATTACCGTTCAACGCGACAGACTGGTGAACGCCGTTTCGCACGTCAGCAAGGCAGTATCCAGTCGGACGACGATTCCGATCCTGACCGGGATCAAGATGAGAGCGGATGAAGAGGGACTGACGCTGACCGCAAGTGATTCCGACGTCTCCATTGAAGTGCTCATCCCCACGGAGGAAGGAGACGAATGGGGGGTAACTGTTCACCAGCCGGGAAGCATTGTGCTGACTGCTCGCATTTTCAGCGAAATTGTACGAAAACTGCCGAGCAATGAAATTCACATCATGGTGGATGACCGTCTGGTGACGCAAATCCGTTCCGGCCAAGCGGAATTCACGATCAACGGGATGGACGCAAACGAATTTCCGCAGCTGCCGCAGCTGGAAGAGGACAAGGTGTTCAGCGTGCCGGGCGATTTGTTGAAAGCGATGATTCGCCAGACTGTGTTTGCCGTGTCCACGTCTGAAATGCGGCCGATTCTGACCGGATTGATGTGGTCGCTGGACCGCGGCCAATTGAAATTTGTCGCGACTGACAGCCACCGGCTGGCCAGCCGCACGGCGATGGTGGAGTGCCCGGAAGAGCTTTCCTTCCACAATGTGGTCGTACCGGGTAAAAGCTGCAACGAATTGGTCAAAATATTGGATGATGACCAACATCCGGTCGACATCGTCGTTGCTGACAACCAGATCCTGGTGAAGTCGAAGCACATTTTGTTCTACTCCCGTCTGCTGGAAGGAACGTATCCGGACACGTCCCGGATCATCCCGCAAGGCTGCAAGACGGAAATCACGGTCAGCACAAAGGAATTCCTGCAGTCGATCGAGCGCGCATCCCTGTTGAGCCGCGAGGGCAAATCCAACGTAGTGCGCCTGATGACACTGCCGGACGGCAGCGTGGAGATCACCTCCAACGCGCCGGAGATCGGGAAGGTGACGGAGATTGTCGCGCCCAAGTCGCTCAACGGCGAGGATCTGAAAATCTCCTTTAACGCCAAGTACATGATTGACGCGCTTCGTTCCATCGACAGCAGCGAGATCAAAGCCAGCTTTACCGGCCCGATGAGCCCGTTTGTCATCTGTCCGACCGATCATGACTGGATGCTTCACCTGATCCTGCCGGTCCGGACCTACTAGGTAGTATTGGAAAAGGAAAGGAGCCCATCCATGCGAGAGGTGTCCATTCAAACCGAGTACATCGCCCTGGGCCAGTTCCTCAAGCTGGCCGACATCATCGACACCGGCGGGATGGCCAAAGCGTTTCTCGCCGAAGTGCCGATCTTGGTCAACGGCGAAGAGGAAAACCGGCGCGGCCGCAAGCTGTATCCCGGCGATGAGGTGACGGTCGAAGGGCACGGCCGGTTCAAAGTAGTGCGCCGCTGAGAGGAGAGCCTGATTCTTGTTTCTCAAGAACCTGTCGCTAACTCATTTTCGCAATTACGACGCGCTGTCCCTCACGTTTGACGGCCCCATTCAGCTGTTTATCGGCAACAACGCGCAAGGCAAGACCAACGTGTTGGAGTCCATCTACGTTCTTGCGCTGGCCAAATCCCACCGGACGTCCCGGGACAAGGAACTGATCGCTTGGGATGCCGATTTTGCCGCCATCCGCAGCGACGTCGAGCGCCGCACCGGACCTGTTCGGCTGGAGCTGCAGTTGACCGCCAAGGGAAAACGGGCCAAAATCAACGGGATGGAACAGCAAAAATTAAGCGAATACGTCGGAGCACTCAACGTGGTCATGTTCGCCCCCGAAGATCTGGGAGTGGTCAAGGGGGCGCCTGCCCAACGGCGCCGGTTTATCGACATGGAAATCGGCCAGGTGTCTCCGACGTATCTGTACTATTTGAGCAATTACAACAAGGTGCTGGCCCAGCGCAATCAACTGCTGAAAGACCTGGCGATGAAGAAAAGTAACTCGCTGGAAATGCTGGCAATTTGGAATACCCAATTGGCAGAATTAGCGGTAAAATTGTTACGGAAGCGTTTTTCGTTCATTCGGAAGCTGGAAACGTGGGCTCGCTCGATCCACGCCGGCATTACCGACGGCAAGGAAACGCTCTCTTTGCATTATGAGAACAGTTCGCCGGTGACGGAAGAGATGGCCGTGGAGCAGGCGGTTGAAGCGATGCTGGCCGCCTACGAAGAGGTGTTTGACCGGGAAATGGCCCGGGGCAGCACGCTGATCGGGCCGCACCGGGACGATTTCAGTCTGAAAGTAAACGGCATGGACGTACAAACGTACGGTTCTCAGGGACAGCAGCGGACCAGCGCGCTGTCGATCAAACTGGCCGAAATCGAGCTGATCAAGGAAGAAGTGGGCGAGTACCCCGTTCTTCTGTTGGATGACGTGCTGTCTGAATTGGATGAACATCGGCAGACGCTGCTGTTGGAAACCATACAAGATCGCGTTCAGACGTTTGTAAGCACCACGGGTGTGGAAGGCTTAAAACATCAGGTTCTCCAGCAAGCCTCGCGTTTTTACGTGCGGGAAGGGAAAATCTCCGGGGAAAGGTAGGGAGAACAGGTTATGTTTATACACATTGGTGGCGATACTGTGGTGAGCACCAAGGACGTAATTTCGATTCTCGACCACCAGTCTGTCAAATCGTCAAAAGTGAACCAGGCGTTTTTGCAGGCACGTCGCAACATGGTGGTGGACCAGGGTGTGGAGGAGACGAAATCGTATGTCATCACCAAGGATGCCGTCTACTGTTCGCCCATATCTTCCCTGACGCTAAAGCGACGCGCTCAGTTCGTGGACAGCTTGGAGCAGGTTCCCGTACAAGCTGAAGTGGAGGAGTTGACAGAGTAGTGGACCAGGTAACGACAAAGGATACGAATTACGACGCCAGTCAGATCCAGGTGCTGGAGGGCTTGGAGGCGGTGCGCAAGCGGCCCGGGATGTACATCGGGTCAACCAGCAGCCGCGGTCTGCATCATCTGGTGTGGGAGATTGTCGACAATTCCATCGACGAAGCGCTCGCCGGATACTGCGACAATATCGAAGTGGTGATTCACCCGGACAATTCTGTCTCCGTGACGGACAACGGACGGGGGATTCCTACGGGCATCCACGAAAAGACCGGGAAATCGACCGTAGAGACCGTTTTGACCGTCCTGCACGCCGGGGGGAAATTCGGCGGCGGCGGGTACAAGGTGTCAGGCGGTCTGCACGGCGTGGGCAGCTCGGTGGTGAACGCGCTCTCCGAGTGGTTGGAAGTGGAAGTGAAACAGAACGGCAAGGTCCACTTCATGCGCTTTAACGTCGGGGTCCCGGAGGCAGATCTGGCGGTTGTCGGAGAAACCACAGAAACCGGTACCAAGGTCACCTTCAAACCTGACCCGACTATTTTTACCGAAACGACCGTTTTTGATTACGAGGTGCTGCAGAAGCGCATCCGCGAGCTGGCCTTTTTGAACAAAGGGCTGCGCATCACGTTGAAAGACGAGCGGCCCGGCCAGGAGCGGGAAGAGTCGTTCCACTACGAGGGCGGGATCGTGCAGTTTGTCGAGTACTTGAACAAGAACCGCGAACCGCTGCACGAAGAAGTCATTTACTGTGAAGGGGAAAAAGACGGGCTGCACGTAGAAGTAGCCATCCAGTACAACGACAGCTATATAAGCAACATCTACTCCTTTGCCAACAACATCAACACGCACGAGGGCGGGACGCACGAGTCCGGCTTCAAGACGGCGCTTACCCGCGTCATCAACGACTACTGCCGCAAGTTCAACTTCCTGAAGGAAAAGGACCCCAACCTGTCCGGTGATGACGTGCGCGAAGGGATTACGGCGATCATTTCCGTGAAGATCCCGGAGCCGCAGTTTGAGGGGCAGACCAAGACGAAGCTGGGCAATTCCGAGGCGCGCAGTGTGACCGAGTCCGTATTCGGCGACCGCTTTGCCACCTTTATGGAGGAAAATCCGGCGGTAGCCAAGCGGATTGTGGAAAAAGCGCTGATGGCGGCGCGGGCGCGGGAAGCGGCGCGCAAGGCGCGCGAGCTGACCAGGCGGAAAAGCGCACTGGAGGTAAGCGCGTTGCCGGGCAAATTGGCCGATTGTTCGTCCAAGGACGCGTCCGAGTCCGAATTGTTTATCGTGGAGGGGGACTCCGCGGGCGGTTCGGCCAAAGCGGGACGGGATCGCCACTTCCAGGCGATTCTGCCGCTGCGCGGCAAGGTGTTGAACGTGGAGAAATCCCGTCTTGACAAGATTCTCGCCAACAACGAGATTCGCGCGATCATCACGGCGCTCGGCACGGGTGTCGGCGAAGATTTTGACATCTCCAAGGCCCGCTACCACAAAGTCGTGATCATGACGGACGCAGACGTCGACGGTTCGCACATCCGGACGCTGCTCTTGACGCTGTTTTACCGCTATATGCGGCCGCTGATCGAGGCGGGCTACATCTACATCGCTCAACCGCCGCTGTACAGCATCAAGCAGGGCAAGCAGATTTACTACGCATACAACGACAAGCAGCGGGACGAAATTCTGGCCACGTTGAAGAGCACCCCCAAACCAAGCATTCAGCGCTACAAGGGATTGGGCGAGATGAACGCGGACCAGCTCTGGGAGACGACAATGGACCCCGAGGTGCGCACTCTGCTGCAGGTCAGTCTGGAAGATGCGATGGAAGCCGACATGGTCTTCGAAACCCTGATGGGCGACGATGTGGAGCCGCGGCGCGAGTTTATCGAGCAGTATGCTGCCACGGTGCGGGATCTGGACATTTAAGGAGACGATTTACCATGCCGGATAGATGGAACCTGTTTTGTAAGGCCGGCATGCGTATGTTTAGCAAACCGAAAAAGCTTGTCCCAAATGGGGCAGGCTTTTTTTGTTGGGCAGAGACGACAGCGATGACGCTGCACTTCGTACGTTGACATTTTTAAACTTACAAAATAATAATGTATTGTAAGTGATATATCCTACTCGCTGGAGGGGAAACCATGAACCAAACGGAACCGCTTTGGACGAAAGATTTTGTGCTGTTGGCGTTCTCCAATTTTTTTCTTTTCGTCGGGTTTCAGATGCTGATTCCGACGCTTCCGCTGTTTGTGACCGAACGGGGCGGGGACCAGTTGGCTGTAGGTCTGGTCGTCAGCCTGTTTACGGTGTCCGCCCTGATCGTTCGTCCGTTTGCCGGGAAAGCGCTGGATTCGGTCGGACGGCGGCCGGTCTTGCTGGTGGGGCTTGCCTTGTTTCTGCTGTGCGTGGCCGGTTATTACTGGATGGCGACGGTCGCTCTCGTGTTGGGGCTTCGGTTTGTGCATGGCATAGGCTGGGGAATTGCCACGACCACGTTCGGCACAATCGCTTCCGATCTGATTCCGGCTGCGCGGCGAGGAGAAGGAATGGGGTATTTCGGGATGTTCAGCAGCCTGGCGATGGCGCTTGGACCGTTGGTGGGGCTGTGGCTGGCGCAATCGTTCGGATTTGGCTGGCTGTTTTTGATCTCGTCGGTTTTGACCGCATTGGCCATGCTCCTGTCCAAACCGGTGAAAATGGCAGCACCGGCCGGCGCCGGTCGGCGGCAGCCTGAGACAAAACGAAGTGGACTGGTGGAGCAAAAAGCGCTGTTTCCGTCGCTGCTGGTGCTGTTTCTGGGCGTCACGTACGGCGGCATTGTCAGTTTTATCACCTTGTTCGGCCAGGAAGCGGGGATCGGCAATGTCGGTCTGTTCTTCCTGTTCAACGCGCTGTCGCTGATGCTGATTCGGCCGGTTGCCGGGAAACTGTTTGACCGAAAAGGGCACCTCTGGGTGCTGCTGCCCGGCGGTATTGTGATGGCTGCGGGTCTGTTGATTTTGTCGTACAGCACGACGTCCTTTGGGCTGATTGCAGCGGCCATCCTGTTTGGCAGCGGGTTTGGCGCGGTTCAGCCGTCGCTGCAGGCCTGGACCATCCACCGCGTTTCGCCTGAACGGCGAGGGGCGGCAAATGGCACCTTTTTTTCCGCGTTTGACCTGGGGATCGGAGCGGGGGCGATGCTTTTGGGCGCAGTCGCCAAAGCAATCGGTTTTGCCCTGATGTATCGCTGCTCCGTCATCGTAATTTTACTCTATCTGATCATCTATCTGGCGTACGTGATCAAGGAGCGGCGTCGCCATTCTCGTCTGCAACCCGGTTCGTCCTGAGATGGTCCGGGTTTTTTTGCAAGCACCGGTTTTATGAACAGACGGCCGTCTGTAGGTGATTGGCCTGTGTGACAGGACACAAAAGAAGCGGGGGGTGTGTCATGCTCATCAAATGGATTGCGTGTCAGGTGAGGGAGGGCCAACAGCAGTTCTTTTCCCGGGGGCAGGAGCAGTGGAGAGCCGTCAGGGAGGTTGACGGCTTTCTCGGCCAGGCCAGCGGGTGGAATGTCAGCGACCCGGCCGAGGCTGTCATTCTCGCTTGTTGGCGGGATGAAGCCGCTTACCGGGCGTTTATGGCGAACCACCACGACCCGGTTTTTGCCAAAACCAGGCAGCAGCAGACGTATGAGCGCATCCGCGTGGAGCTCTATGAACGCGTTCTCGACATGCCGGGGACGATGGAAAACGTGCTCGACGCGTTGGCGGTTGGGAAATGGCTGCGGCTGGAACAGCGGCCTGTTTTGCCAGAAGCGGACTGCCTGGCGGGTTGGCCGGGGGCTGCCGCCGGTGTGGCGGGAAAAGCCGTGAAGGATGGGGGGCGTTTTCTCATCGCGACGGTGTGGGATGCTGCCCAACCGGACCGGGAGGGGACATCCGGGGCGATCATCGCCCCGTTGGAGGATGCCTGGCTGGTGCTGCCGTAAGACCGGAGACTGGTGACGCAATGCGTTTGCGAGAGATTTTGGACGTGACCTCTTTCTGTATGGTATAATTACGTATTGCGATAACCAGTTGGAGGTTTACCCTTTATGGCAGAAGAAACAGCTCGGTTTCCCAAAGTTGATATTAGCCAGGAAATGAAAGAGTCGTTCATCAGCTATGCGATGAGCGTAATTGTCAGCCGGGCGTTGCCAGACGTCCGCGACGGGCTGAAGCCGGTTCACCGGCGTATTTTGTATGCCATGCACGACATGGGATTGACGCCGGACAAAGCGTTCCGGAAGTCGGCCAACGTCGTTGGTGAAGTAATGGCCAACTACCATCCGCACGGGGATTCTGCCATCTACGAAACGATGGTTCGGATGGCGCAGGACTTCAACATGCGCTACATGCTGGTCGAGGGACAGGGCAACTTTGGTTCCGTGGACGGTGACCCGGCAGCGGCGATGCGGTACACCGAATCCCGCCTGTCCAAGATTGCTCTCGAACTGCTGCGCGATATCGATAAAGAGACTGTCAACTTTACACCCAACTACGACGGCCGAAAAGAGGAGCCGGTCGTACTGCCGTCCCGTTTTCCCAATCTGCTGGTAAACGGTTCGGCGGGGATTGCCGTGGGCATGGCGACCAACATTCCTCCGCACAACCTGAGCGAAGTGATTGACGGCGTCGTGGCCATGATCGACAATCCGAACATAACGGTTCAGGAACTGATGAAGATCATCAAGGGGCCCGATTTTCCGACTGCCGGGGAAATCCTCGGCTACAGCGGCATTCGCCGGGCGTACGAAACGGGCCGTGGCTCGATCATCATGCGAGCCAAAACGACGATCGAAGAAGACAAAGGGAAACCGCGCATCATAGTGACGGAAATACCTTTCCAGGTCAACAAGGCCAAACTGATCGAAAAAATTGCCGAGCTGGTACGGGAAAAGAAAATCGACGGCATCACCGACCTGCGCGACGAGTCGGACCGCAAAGGGATGCGGATCGTCATCGAGCTGCGCCGGGACGTGGTCCCCAAAGTCGTTTTGAACAACCTGTTCAAGCATACCCAGATGCAGAGCACTTTCGGGGTCAACATGCTCGCGCTGGTGGACAACCGTCCGCGCGTGTTGAATCTGCGGGACATGTTGTACTACTACCTCCAGCATCAACGGGAGATCGTCCGCAGACGGACCGAGTACGAGTTGAAGCAGGCGGAAGCCCGCGCTCACATCTTGGAAGGGCTGCGAATTGCGCTGGACCACATCGACGAGATCATCAGCCTGATCCGTGGATCGCAAACGGCAGAAGAGGCCCGCGACGGACTGATGTCCCGTTACGGATTGAGCTTGGAACAGGCTCAGGCGATTCTCGACATGCGCCTGCAGCGCCTGACCGGTTTGGAGCGGGAAAAGATCGAAAACGAGTACCAGGAATTGCTGGCGAAAATCGCCGAACTGCGCTCCATTCTGGCCGATGAAGGCAAGATTTACGCGATCGTCCGTGGAGAGCTTCTGGAGATCAAGGAGAAGTTTGGCGACGAGCGCAGGACCGTCATCACATATGACGAAGAGCACATTGAGGATGCCGATCTGATTCCAGAAGAAGACGTGGTCATCACGCTGACCCATGACGGCTACATCAAGCGCCTGCCCGTCTCCACCTATCGTGCGCAGAAACGGGGCGGCCGTGGTGTACAGGGCATCGGCACCAAGGACGACGACTTTGTCGAACACCTGTACATCACCAATTCGCACGACCACATCTTGTTCTTTACCAACAAGGGCAAGGTATACCGCCTGATGGGGTACGAGATTCCGGACCTGAGCCGCACAGCCAAGGGCACTCCGGTGATCAACCTGATCCAGATCGAAAAAGGCGAGCGGGTCAACGCGGTCATCCCCGTCAAGGAACTGGGCGGAGACGCCTACCTGTTCTTCGCTACGAAAAAGGGAATTATCAAACGGACCGAGCTGTCGGCGTTTGAGCATATTCGCAAAGGCGGCCTGTTTGCCGTCAACCTGCGGGAA
>NZ_OY569118.1:3960000-4087500 GCF_961514395.1 Brevibacillus aydinogluensis | reverse complement strand
GTCGAGAAAGCACTCCACGAGATAGCGCTCCGCGTAGGAGGAAGTTAGCGCCAGCTCCCCCCACCACTCCGTTTCGTACCGGCAGAGCATGCTGAGCACGTACAAAATCAGGTAGTGGCTGGCCCAGGTTGGCAGAGGAAGTGTCTCCGGCGCACCGTTCCAGAAAAACAGGGAGCCGTGATGAAAAGAAAACAGCGGGTGCCTTTCCCATTCCGAAAGAGCGGCCGAAGTGACAACCGCTTCCCTGCCGATGCTGTCTGCCCATTCAAACAGGAAAGCGTCGCAGCCGTCGGGAACAAGCCGTCGAATATACTGTCGAAGCGTCTCGGGAGAATATGCCAGCGGCCCGTCAGAACCGGTGGGGAACGCTATTCGATACACGGTTCCCTGTTGGTCATCGTGTGGCGTTACGATGCCCAGGTCAAGGCGGACCCACGGCGATTTTCTTCCGGTAACGACTGCATACGGACCGCTCAACTCCGACAAGGACGCAAACAGTTCATCCAGCGAGTACCGATCATTGAGGGGCGTAGGAGCGAACAGACGGGCCAGGTGTGCGAACAATCCTTCCTTTTGCGGCCGAACTTCATCCTCCAACAGATGGTATACTCCGCGCTTCCGCTTGCGCGTGGTCACGCCGTGCTGCAGCACGCGGCTGTTTTGCGGATAGTCAGGGTCGCAGGTAATCAGCCATCCTTTCAGCAGATGCACATACCCGTAAAACAGCAGCAGCGGGCGAACCGAGAGCGAGGCGCCATGAGCCGTTTCGTAAAACTGCCGCGCCTGCTGCCAGGTGTATAAAAAGCGGGTGCTCTGCTGGAACGCCAGGCGGTCGGGGTGCGGCAGCCCCCTAGATTGGTAGCAATGGGACAAATACCTGCGCGCGGCTGGCTCCGTTTCCAGCAAGCGCAGTGTGGTCCATGCATCCTGCATCGTCATCACCTTTGGTTAACTTTCGTAAAATGGTAACGCTTTCTTGGTATTTTTTTTGATTTATCTGGATAATTGACGGCATACCCGAACGATACAAGCTTTCCTTGACAGTAAATTAAGCCGTTTGTTACACTGGCGATAAATATTTTGGCGAAAGGAGCTTATTATTGTGCGGGAAGACAAATTCGTGAAAGAAGGTTTGACGTTTGATGACGTTCTCCTCATTCCGGCCAAATCGGAAGTGCTTCCCCGGGACGTCGACATCACGACGAAGCTGAGCGAAAACGTTACCTTGAACATTCCCCTGATCAGTGCCGGCATGGACACGGTGACAGAATCTAAGCTCGCTATTGCCATGGCTCGTCAAGGCGGTATCGGGATTATCCATAAAAACATGACCATTGAACAACAAGCCAGTGAAGTGGATCGCGTCAAGCGCTCGGAAAGCGGCGTCATCACCAATCCGTTCTCGTTGACTCCGGACCATACCGTCGCCGATGCGGACCAGCTCATGGGCAAATACCGCATTTCCGGCGTCCCCATCGTCGATGAGCAGAACCACCTCATTGGGATTCTTACCAACCGGGACCTTCGTTTTGTGCACGACTTTTCCACTCCCATTAAAGAAGTCATGACCAGAGAAAATCTGGTAACGGCTCCTGTCGGAACGACGCTGCAGCAGGCGGAAGCCATCCTGCAGAAACACAAGATCGAGAAACTGCCCTTGGTGGACGAAAATAACGTTCTCAAAGGGTTGATTACCATCAAGGACATCGAGAAAGCGATCCAGTACCCGAACGCTGCAAAAGACAAGCAGGGACGTCTTCTTTGCGGTGCGGCAGTCGGTGTGACAGCCGACACGTTTGAACGGGCGGATGCGCTGGTGAAGGCTGGCGTAGACGTACTGGTGGTGGATACCGCACACGGCCACTCTATCAACGTCATCAACACCGTGAAGAAGCTGAGACAAGCCTATCCGGACCTGACCATCGTGGCGGGTAACGTGGCTACGGGTGAGGCAACCCGCGACCTGATCGAAGCAGGTGCCTCCGTGGTTAAGGTAGGGATTGGACCCGGCTCCATCTGTACCACGCGTGTCGTAGCCGGTATCGGCGTACCGCAGATTACCGCCATTTACGACTGTGCGCGCGTTGCCCAAGAGTACAATATTCCAATTATTGCCGATGGCGGCATTAAATACTCCGGTGACCTGACAAAAGCGATCGGCGCGGGCGCGTCGGCCATCATGATCGGCAGCCTGTTCGCCGGAACCGAGGAAAGCCCCGGAGAATTCGAAATTTACCAAGGCCGCCGGTTCAAGGTGTACCGCGGCATGGGGTCGATCGGTGCAATGAAAGCGGGCAGCAAGGACCGCTACTTCCAGGAAAACGAACAAAAACTGGTTCCGGAAGGCATCGAAGGCCGCGTTCCGTACAAAGGTCCGCTGGCTGACGTAGTTTATCAATTGGTTGGCGGGCTGCGTGCCGGCATGGGCTATTGCGGGGCCAAAACCATTCGGGAGCTGATCGAAAACTCCCAGTTTGTCCGCATCACTGGTGCCGGTCTGAGGGAAAGCCACCCGCACGACGTGCAGATTACCAAAGAAGCGCCCAACTACTCCATCTCCTAGGGCGATTGACGAAAAACCCTTTCACGATTGTGAAATGCACCCCCTACAGCAGGGGGTGCATTTTTCTGTGCAAACGGAACTGTGTAACCTATACATCTGCCAATATTAAACAGATAATTTGGAAAACGTAAGCTCGAAAGCCAAACACCTGGGTGATTTGTCTAATTAAGTGTCGAAGGGAGTGAAACTGAATGGACGTTGTTGCCTTCGTAAAACAGGCACAGTCGGGCAATGATGCGGCTTACCTTGCCTTGTTTCAACAATACGAAGAAATGGTGTACCGGATCGCTTTTGTCTATGTGAAAAATCAAGATGATGCTCTCGATATTGTTCAAGAAGTGGCTTATCGCTCCTTTAAGTCCATCAAGACATTGCGGGAACCAAGATACTTTAAAACATGGTTAACGAAAATTACGATTAGCTGTTCTATCAATGTGCTTCAGAAACGAAGGAAAGTCATTCAAATGAAACCGGAACAATTGGATGATGTTCGCTCTATGGATGAGGATCTGCCTCTTTCCATTACATTAAAAGATGTGCTGGAAAAGTTAGATGTTAATGAAAAAAGTGTGATTTTGCTGAGGTTTTATCAAGACTACACAATAAAGGAGATCGCTCAGGTATTGGAACTTCCATTGGGAACAATCAAAACAATTTTGTACAGATCGTTGGGAAAACTTCGCGGAATTTTACAGGAGGTGGAGAGTTCATGAAAAGAAGCACGTTTAAAGATGAAATGGAAAAGATTGAAATCCCGCACGAACTTCATCAAAGAAGCACAATGGGGATCCAACAAGCGAAAGTAGAGCTCCAAAGAGATAGGATCGTGAAGAAGCGGCGAGTAATTGGCGGAATTGTATCGGCTGCCATTTTCGTGTCTGCCATTATTGCGATGAACGATTCCGGTCTGGCTTCGTCTGTAAGCGGATATTTCAGAGATGTCGTCCACTGGAAGAACGAAGTGGTGGACACACAATATTCCAACGCTACAGATGAAATTAAGGTCGAGGTGGATTCAGCGACGATACAATCAGAAAAACTGATTGTGCCCGTTACGGTTACCATACTAGACATGACAAAGCCGCCCTACAGTACGATAGAGGCTCTTACGTTCGGTGATGTTGAGATTGTTGGAAGTTCAGGAGAGTCTGTCCATCACCAACAAATTGCCGTTCAGGCAGCATCAGACACACATTATGACTTTGAAATAAAAGACAGTGACAAACTTCTTTCCGAAGTAAAACGTACAAAACCGAATGAACGAGTGTTTCAGGCAAACCTGCTCATTGATGCGGGTTTCGTAAACAAAAATGAGCGGTTTACATTGAAGATCCGTTCATTTTTCGGACAGAAAAAAGCAGACTCGCCTTTACAAATAGAAGGTGAGTGGAACGTTGCTGTTTTTGTGAAGCGTTCATAACCTTGCACCGCGATTTTTCGTCTATATAAGATTGGAGAGTGGGTTTTTTTCCAGTCTCCGACGCGGACAAACAGGTCGAAACAACCTTCAAGGAAGCCCTGCTTGTATGGTACACTTACACTTGTGTGCTCATGCCAATCGTGGCGAAGAACGACAGAAACGGGAGAGTGAGTAAAGCAAATGAAACAAAAAAGATGGACGAGGCGATTGATGGGACTGTTCCTTTCTGTCGCTGTGTTTTTGACCGCGTGGGGCGGCTTGTCTGACGGCGCAGGAGCTGCACAGCCCAACCTGCAGTTGGCGGTTAAATCGGCCATTCTGGTGGAAGCGTCCACGGGCAAGGTGCTGTACAGCAGCAATCCGGATGTACCGCTGCCGCCGGCCAGCATGAGCAAGATGATGACCGAGTACCTCGTGCTGGAAGCGATTAAACAAAAGAAAATCAAGTGGGACGAAAAGGTTCAGGTGAGCGAATACGCCTTTTACATCGCCAAAATGCCGGACTCCGCAGGCGTCTACCTGAACATGGGCGAGTCTCATACCGTCAAGGATCTGTACAAGGCCATGGCGATCGTGTCCGCCAACGACGCAACCGTGCTGCTTGCGGAAAAAGTGGGCGGCAGCGAAGCCAACTTCGTGGCAATGATGAATAAAAAGGCCAAGGAACTGGGGATGAAAAACACCTCGTTCGTGACGTCGACCGGTTTGCCCGTTGAAGATCTGGGGCCGTATGCACCGCAATCCGAACAAAAGGAAAACATGATGTCCGCACGGGACTCCGCGATCCTGGCCCGCGCGCTGATTCGTGATTTCCCGGAAGCGTTGGAATACTCCAAAATTCCGGAGCTGGCGTTCCGTGAAGGTATGCCAAACGTGATCAAAAAGAAAAACTACAACTGGATGCTTCCCGGACTGCTCAGCTACTATCCGGGGGTAGATGGTTTGAAGACCGGCTATACGTCGGCGGCGGGATACTGTTTCACCGGTACGGCAACACGGGATGATATGCGCCTGATCAGCGTCGTCATGGGGACCAGCAGCGAGTTGAAGCGCTTTGAAGAAACCAAAAAGCTGTTTGACTACGGCTTCAGCAACTTCAAGCTGACCAAAAAGGTGGAGAAGGGAGCCGCAGTGAAAGGCTTTGAAACCGCGCCGGTGAAAAACGGTGTGGACCTGACCGTACCAGCTGTAACAAGTAAAGAGGTAAACGTCCTGACCAAAATTGGCGAGGACACCAAGTTTACGCCGGTCGTGACCTTCCAGGATCTGAATGCGCCGCTGACGAAAGGACAGGTCATCGGGAAAGTGGTCTTTAAAGAAGAAGGAGAAAAGGACAGCGACTACCTGCAGCCGGAAGACGTGACCAAGGGGGGCGTCGACCTCGTGGCTGGACAAGACGTAGAGGAAGCAAGCTGGATTCGCCTGTTCTTCCGCAGCATCATCCAATTTATTAGTAACATTTTCAGCAGCGTCACCGGCAAATAAGTGGTTGTGTCGAAAATCACACTTCGTTTACAATGGTGAATATTACGACAACGTTTGCACAAAAACGTGCAGATCTAGAGTCCACATGGGTAGGAGGCAAAAAGCATGGTACAAGTAGGAACGTCCCGCGTTAAAAAAGGTATGGCTGAAATGCAAAAAGGCGGCGTCATCATGGACGTCGTAAATGCCGAACAAGCGAAGATCGCGGAAGCGGCCGGTGCCGTTGCCGTTATGGCACTGGAACGCGTACCGTCTGATATTCGCGCGGCCGGCGGAGTGGCGCGCATGGCTGACCTGGGCATCGTGGAAGAAGTGATGAAAGCGGTATCCATCCCGGTCATGGCCAAGGCACGGATTGGCCACTTCGTTGAAGCACGCGTGCTCGAGGCGATGGGCGTTGACTACATCGACGAGAGTGAAGTGCTCACTCCTGCCGACGACATGTTCCACATCAACAAAAAAGACTTTACGGTTCCGTTTGTCTGCGGTGCCCGCGATCTGGGCGAAGCGCTGCGCCGCATCGGTGAAGGCGCGTCCATGATCCGCACCAAAGGGGAGCCGGGTACGGGCAACATCGTGGAAGCGGTTCGCCACATGCGCACGATGCAGGCACAGATTCGCAAAGTGCAAAGCATGTCCTACGACGAACTGATGGCGGAAGCGAAAAACCTGGGTGCACCGTACGAACTTCTGGAATACGTGCATAAAAACGGGAAGCTGCCGGTTGTCAACTTCGCAGCCGGTGGTGTGGCTACGCCGTCCGACGCTGCACTGATGATGCAGCTTGGGGCAGATGGCGTGTTCGTCGGCTCCGGTATCTTCAAATCGGAGAATCCGGAGAAATACGCCCGCGCCATCGTCGAAGCGACGACGCACTACACCGACTACGATCTGATTGCCCGCGTCTCCAAAGGACTGGGTACGGCTATGCCGGGTATCGAAATCTCCAAACTGCGCGAAGCAGATCGCATGCAAGAGCGCGGCTGGTAAGGTGAACAACATGAAAATTGGCGTACTTGCCCTGCAGGGAGCTGTAGCCGAACACATCCGCATGCTGGAACAAGTCGGTGCAACAGCGGTCCCGGTGAAAAAAGTGGAAGAGCTCAACGATCTGGACGGTCTGGTGATCCCCGGCGGGGAAAGCACCACAATCAGCAAGTTGATGCACAAATACGGCTTTATGGAAGCCATCCGCCAGTTTGGCCAAGCCAAAAAACCGATTTTTGGCACATGTGCCGGCGCCATCCTGCTGGCCAACCGCATCAACGGCCAGGATGACTGCCACCTCGGTCTGATGGACATGAAGGTGGAGCGCAACGCGTTTGGACGTCAAAAGGAGAGCTTTGAAGTCGATCTGCCCGTGGCGGGCATCGCTCCCGATTTTCCGGCTGTCTTTATTCGGGCGCCGTACATTATGGAACTGGGGGAAAACGGTCAGGTGCTGGCGAAGTACGAAGACAAAATTGTCGCCGCCCGCCAAGGCCATTACCTCGCGGCTGCCTTCCACCCGGAACTGACGGAGGATGCGCGCATCCACAAATTCTTCTTTGACATGGTGAAGGAGTACCGGGCCGATAAAGTTCAGGCCTGATCCCGCACTCACACAAAAAACCGGTACCGCACGTGGTGCCGGTTTTTTTGTCAACCGCCTCCTTTACACAGGTATAGAACCTGTAGTACAGTTAACAATAGATGTATCGAATATTGAATGCGATGATGAGGCCAGTACTTTGCATAAGCCAGGCCCAGAGAGTCGGTGGCGGGTGAAAACCGATCCGGCGTGCAAGGGAATCCACCTCGGAGTGGCAAAGCTTCAAACTTTGCCCGGTAACCGTCCCGTTACGACGGATGAGAGCGGGCAAATGCGGATGGAAACGGACAAACGCATTTGCCAACAAGGGTGGCAACGCGGGTATACAGCACTCGTCCCTTACAGAGGGGACGAGTGTTTTTTACTGTCCCGCAGGAACGCGCTTTCGCCATTCACATCTGGACAACTATTCTTTCCAGAATAAGGAATCATAGAGATTAGGAGGGAATTACATGCTTGACGTGAAAGTTTTGCGCAGCAATTTGGAAGAGGTAAAACGCCGGTTGGCACATCGCAACGAAGACATTTCCGCGCTCGACCAGTTCGCCGAGACGGATGAAAAGCGGCGCCAGGTCATTCAAGAAGCAGAATCGTTGAAAAATAAGCGAAACACGGTCTCCGAACAAGTGGCGATCATGAAGCGCAACAAAGAAAACGCCGACCACCTGATCGCCGAAATGAAACAGGTGAACGAGCGCATCAAGGCGCTGGACGAAGAACTGCGCCAGCTGGACGAACAATTGGAGCAGATTTTGCTGAGCCTGCCCAATCTGCCGCACGAGAGCGTGCCGATCGGTACGTCGGAAGAAGACAACGTGGTGGCCTGGACCTGGGGCGAACCGCGCAATTTTACGTTTGAGCCAAAGCCGCACTGGGAGCTGGCTGACAATCTGGGCATCCTCGACTTTGAAGCGGCGGCCAAGGTAACAGGCAGCCGGTTTGTCTTTTACAAGGGGCTGGGAGCGCGTCTGGAGCGGGCGCTGATGAACTTCATGCTGGATCTGCATACCAGCGAACACGGATACGAAGAAATTTTGCCGCCGTACATCGTCAATCGCACCAGCATGACCGGCACCGGTCAGCTTCCCAAATTTGAGGAGGATGCCTTCAAACTGGATGGACCGGATTACTTCCTGATCCCGACAGCGGAGGTGCCGGTGACCAACATTCACCGCGACGAGATTCTCGATGCAGCCGACCTGCCGATCTATTACGCCGCGTACAGCGCTTGTTTCCGTTCCGAAGCCGGATCGGCCGGCCGCGATACGCGCGGACTGATTCGCCAGCACCAGTTTAACAAGGTGGAGATGGTGAAGTTCGTCAAACCGGAAGACTCTTACGACGAACTGGAAAAGCTGGTGAAAAACGCGGAAAAAGTGCTGCAGCTCCTCGGCCTGCCGTACCGCGTGATGAACATGTGCACCGGCGACCTCGGGTTTACCGCCGCGAAAAAGTACGACCTGGAGGTATGGCTCCCCAGCTACAATACGTATCGGGAAATCTCCTCGTGTTCCAACTTTGAGGACTTCCAGGCGCGTCGGGCCAACATCCGGTTCCGCCGCGACGCGAAGAGCAAGCCGGAGTTCGTCCATACACTCAACGGCTCCGGTCTGGCAATCGGCCGCACCGTGGCCGCCCTGCTGGAAAACTACCAGCAGGAAGACGGCTCCATTGTCATTCCGGAGGTACTGCGTCCGTACATGGGCGGAATGGAAAAGATCGTGCCGAAGGAAAGCCGCTGACGACGTACAGCATACAGACAGTCAGCATAGAAAAAACCGGCTCTCACGTCCATTTGGATGGGGAGCCGGTTTTTTTATGTAACAAAAACAGCGGAATTTTTTGAAAATGGTGTTGCGTTGTACGAACCACTGTTATATAATAACGGCAAGAAAGTTGATTATTGTATTAATACAGGAGTGGAGGGAACGGAAATGAACTGCTTTCGGTGTGAAGGAAACGGCGAACAGAATTGTCCGCACTGCGGCGGAGCGGGCTATGACGAGCACGGGGTGGTGTGCCATCATTGCCAAGGTGACGGCTGTGTAAGCTGCAGCCACTGCAGCGGCAGCGGGTATCTGGATTAAGGCCATTTTTTTTGGTAGTACTGTACTATAATAGATTGATTAAATTTTCTTCTGTATCATAATAACGTTTTGGTTCAGGAGAGGAGGAACCTGTTTTGACTACGCTGCACACCAACCATTACCCAGCCGAAGTGACGATCACCGGCGCGCTGTCGCCGCAGTATGAGGAGATTCTCACTCCCGACGCGATCCGATTCTTGATCAAACTGGAGCGGGCCTTTGGCGAGCGGAGGCGGGATCTGTTGAAACAGCGGATCAAACGGCAGGAGGAGATTGACTGCGGGAAGCTGCCCGATTTTTTGCCTGAGACCGCCCACATTCGCAAGGCTGATTGGACGGTGGCTCCCCTGCCGCCCGACCTGCAGGACCGCCGGGTGGAGATTACCGGTCCGGCCGGCGACCGCAAAATGGTGATCAACGCGCTCAACTCGGGAGCCCGGATGTTTATGGCCGACTTTGAAGACGCCAACTCGCCGACGTGGACCAACACGATCCAGGGACAAATCAACATGCGCGATGCGGTGAGGCGCACCATTACCTACACCAGCCCGGAAGGCAAGCAGTACGCGCTGAAGGAAAAAACGGCTGTGCTGATCGTCCGTCCGCGCGGCTGGCATCTGGAAGAAAAACACGTGTTGTTGGATGGGCAGCCGCTCTCCGGCAGTCTGTTTGACTTCGGATTGTATTTCTTCCACAACGCCCATGTCTTGCTGGAAAAAGGCTCGGGCCCGTACTTTTACCTGCCCAAACTGGAGAACCACCTGGAAGCCCGTCTCTGGAACGACGTCTTCCTGTTTGCTCAGGACGAATTGGGGATTCCGCGCGGCACGATCAAGGCGACAGTGTTGGTCGAAACGATTCTGGCCGCGTTTGAGATGGATGAAATCCTGTACGAGTTGCGTGAGCACAGCGCCGGACTCAACTGCGGCCGCTGGGACTACATTTTCAGCTACATCAAAAAACTGCGCAACCAGCCCGATGTCATCCTCCCCGACCGCGCTTTGGTGACGATGACGGTGCCGTTCATGCGGGCGTATACCACGCTTGCGGTCAAGACGTGCCACAGGCGGCAGGCGCCCTGCATCGGGGGAATGGCGGCGCAAATCCCGGTCAAAAACGATCCGGTCAAAAACGAAGAAGCGCTGGCCAAGGTGCGGGCCGACAAGGAGCGGGAAGCCTACGACGGCCATGACGGCACCTGGGTGGCCCACCCCGGATTGGTGCCGGTGGCGATGGAAGTGTTTGACCGCTTGATGCCGGAAGCCAATCAGATCTGGTACAAGCGGGAGGATGTGCAGGTCACGGCTGCCGACCTGCTGGCGGTGCCTGAGGGGCCGATTACGGAAGAAGGTGTGCGCACCAACATCAGCGTCGGCATCCAGTACATCGAAGCCTGGCTGCGCGGCCACGGCGCGGTGCCGATCAACAACCTGATGGAAGACGCGGCCACGGCGGAAATTTCCCGCGCCCAGGTCTGGCAGTGGATTCGCCACCGCCGGGGCGTGCTGCCGGACGGGCGGAAGATTACCGCCGGACTGGTCAAACAGTGGGTGAGTGAGGAACTGCAAGCCTTGAAACAAGCCATCGGCCAGGAACGGTACGAGAACGGCAAGTTCCAGCTGGCGGGCGAATTGTTTCTGCGGCTGGTGACAGCAGACGAATTCGAAGAGTTCTTGACCATCCCGGGCTATGGCTATCTTGAATAAAAAGGAGTGGAAGAGGATGAACAAGCAAGAGGCAATCAGACAGGTGGAGGAAAGCTGGAAGGCGGAGCGTTGGAAGGGGATTGTCCGCCCGTATACGGCAGAGGACGTCGTCCGGCTGCGCGGTTCGGTGCAGATTGAACATACGTTGGCACGGATGGGGGCAGAGCGGCTGTGGCATTTGCTCAACACGGAACACCACATCAAGGCGCTGGGTGCCCTCACCGGAAACCAGGCAATTCAGCAGGTGAAAGCCGGCTTGAAAGCCATCTACCTGAGCGGCTGGCAGGTAGCGGCTGACGCCAACCTGGCCGGGCAGATGTACCCCGATCAGAGCTTGTATCCGGCCAACAGCGTTCCTCACGTGGTTAAGCGGATCAATCAGGCGTTCCAGCGCGCCGACCAGATCCAGCAGGCGGAAGGGACCGGCGACATCTACTGGTTTGCGCCGATCGTGGCTGATGCGGAAGCTGGTTTTGGCGGACCGCTCAACGTGTTTGAACTGATGAAAAGCATGATCGAAGCGGGAGCCGCCGGCGTTCACTTCGAAGACCAGCTGGCTTCGGAGAAAAAGTGCGGCCACATGGGCGGAAAAGTGCTGATTCCCACGCAGTTGGCCATTCGCAATCTGATCGCAGCCCGCTTTGCCGCTGATGTGATGGGCGTACCGACCGTGATCATCGCTCGTACGGATGCCAACGGAGCCTTTTTGATCACCAGCGACATCGACGACCGCGACAAGCCGTTCCTCACCGGCGAGCGCACACCCGAAGGATTCTTCCGCATGCGCGGCGGGCTGGATGCGGCTATCGCGCGCGGCCTCAGCTACGCGCCGTACGCCGATTTGATCTGGTGCGAAACCTCGGAGCCCAATCTGGAGGAAGCGCGCCGGTTTGCTGAAGCCATTCACGCACAATTCCCGGGGAAATTGCTGGCGTACAACTGCTCCCCGTCGTTCAACTGGAAACGGAAGCTAGATGAAGCTGCGATCGCCCGTTTTCAGGATGAGCTGGGCGAGATGGGGTACAAGTTTCAATTCGTCACCCTGGCTGGCTTCCACTCGCTCAACCACAGCATGTTTGAGCTGGCCCGAGGCTACCGCGAGCGCGGCATGGCCGCCTACTCCGAGCTGCAGCAGGCGGAGTTTGCGAGCGAGCCATACGGATATACCGCGACCCGCCACCAGCGCGAGGTCGGCACCGGCTACTTTGACGAAGTGGCCCAGGTGATCGCCGGCGGCACCTCGTCGACCACGGCCTTGAAAGGCTCCACGGAGGAAGAACAGTTTACCCATAGCTGATGAAACGTCAGGACCAGGGCATCATCCCTGGTCCTCCCAATTGCAAAAAATCGACTTCCCTCATATAATTAATTAGAGTAGGTGCAATACGTCCTCGTAGCTCAGCTGGATAGAGCAGCAGTTTCCTAAACTGCGTGTCGGAGGTTCGAGTCCTCTCGGGGACGCCATTCCATGAAAAACCTTGGGAATCCAAGGTTTTTTCTTTTTATGTGGAGAGTAAGACAGGAAATTGGTTCTTAGGCGTGGCACTGAGTATTATTCGCACTCTGAACTGTATGGAAAATATTATGAAACGATCGGGAATAACAGCCCCATCCACGAATTAATTGAAAGGATCTACACCAATCCATTGTAAATAAATGGGAATAATACTTATTTAATAATTCACACAATTTTAACATCGAGCGGATTCATTTCCCCTCATTATGGGATACAATGTCAATGACAATGACGACCGTGAGAAGAAAGGGGTATACTCATTGAATTTGGTATTAACCGAAAGACAATGTCGAGTATGTCGGGTTCGTCTGACGGAGTATGAAATTGAAAACAACAACGAGCTATGCATGGATTGTTATAAAGAAAAACGTGAAGATGCTGAAACGAAAGCGAACCTGGGCAAAAAGCCGTCTCTCTGATGGGAGACGGCTCAGCATGTAGACAAAGTCCGTGGCGCATGGGTGATCGGGCCCGCTCGCTCTCTTGACGCCCAGCAAAGAAGTGGATGATGTCCGCTCCAAAACGCGACGCGGGCAGGGGGCAAACATCTGGGTGTTTCGACGAAGTGAGACTTGTGCCCCCTGTTTATCCCCGCGTCTTTCGTTTTTCCGCTGAGCAGGTCGTCAAAGGAGCTCGCTTGGCCCATCCCTCCATGCGATGTACGTTGTCTTCAGCTTCGGTTGATGAATGTGCAGGCCTTCCGGCCTGGAAATTATGAAAATCGTTTTCTTGTGGACGCTTACTAAATAAACAGTTTGTCTTCAATCTGAGCCGTCTCTCTGATGGGAGACGGCTTTTTCATGGGTGCAACCCCTGTATGGGCGTATTTGTGCTTGAGACAGGCGGCAATCAGCCCTTTGCTGGCAGGCCGCTTTACGGAACAGGTGTCGAGGGATTGTGCGGAACCAGCTGATCCAGGCTCTTGAATTCGTACCCCCGTTTGCGCGCCTCGTCGATGATTGCACCCAGCGCTTCTGCGTTGTCGCGGGAGACGGCGTGCAGCAGGATGACGGCACCCGGGTGAAGCTGTGAGATGACGCTGTCGTACGCGTACCGCCAGCCTCTTTGCACCTTGGTGTCCCAGTCTTTGTAGGCAATCGACCAGAAGATGCTGGTATAGCCCAGCTGCTTGCAGGCCGCAAGGGAGCGGTCACTGAAAATTCCCCTTGGCGGACGCAAAAAGCGCATCTCTTTTTGACCAGTGATCCGGGCTACTTCCGTCTGTACCTTCTCCAGCTCTTCCCGGATGCGTTCGTTGGAAAGTTTCGTCATGTCGGGGTGGCTCCAGGAGTGGTTTCCGATCAGATGCCCTTCGGCTGCCATCCGTTTGATGAGGTCGGGCTGGTCTTTTACGTAATGTCCGGTCACGAAAAAGATGGCCGGCACCTTTTTGGCCTTGAGCGTGTCCAATATTTGCGCGGTGTAGCCGTTTTCGTACCCGTTGTCAAAGGTCAGATACAGTTCTTTTTTGGTCGTATCTCCCAAAAAGATAGCCCCGTGCTTCTCCACAACGGATTTGAATCCTTCCTGGTCAATGGAAGGAAGTTTGCCGTCCCTGCTCTTTTTAAAGCCAAAGTGGTACGCCGTATCGGGATGGGCAGCCGCATGCCCCAACACGATGGTTACGAGCAGCAAGACAGCGGACAAAATGGTAAGGCGCTTCATGGTAACCTGCCCTCCTTTGTGACAATAGGCTTCCCTTTACCTAGCGATATTGTCCCATCAACGTTGGCAAGTTATGTGCCTGCCGCGACCAGGCACTTTTGGAAAAAATAGGTTGGCGACCCACACAAAGCGGCCTTTCCCTGCCACATGGAGCGGGAAGGCCGTATGTGCTCAGGCCTCCTCCCAGGGGACGGGACGGGGGGCCGGAATGGGATATTGTTCGGAGCGATCGGGCATTTCGGCTCGGGTCTTGTCTATGGAACCGACCGGAATCCTGTCTTCCACTTCAAAAATGGCCATGGCTCTCTCTTTTTGATCGGGCATGCAGCACTCACCTCCGTATGTTTCCATTCACTAGGATGGTTGCGGGCCAGATTTTGATGCAAGGAAAAAAGAGCGATATACTGAATGGAGAATGGGGTGATTTCCATGAAGCAGTCTTCTCTGTGCCCGAAGTTTGAAAAAGCCATGCATCTGCTGAGCAAACGCTGGACAGGGCTGATCCTGCACCAGCTTCTTTTGGGACCGCAGCGTTTTTGTTCAATTGAAGTGGCGCTTCCGATCAGCGGCAGGCTTTTGTCGGAACGGCTGAAGGATCTGGAGAAGGAAGGACTGGTGCATCGGGAAGTCTATACGGATTCCGCTCCGGTGAGGGTGGAATATTCGCTTACGGATAAAGGACGCGCACTGGAACCGATCATCAAAGGCATCGAGAAATGGGCACAAGAGTGGATCGAACTGGATCAGAAAACAGTCAACTGAACGGACTTACGAACAAAGCGCCGGACATTGTGTACGGCGCTGATTTGCTTGGAAAGGACCGCATCGTTCAATGCGAGGCCGTTCCCTGCAAGGGACTGTTTCGGACGTGCTTCGGCTGCGCCGCGCATCTCAAGCCGGACGCGGGCCCCTGCCGTGGAGGCGGGCGACGAACTGGCGGTGCAGGCGTTCGCTGATGATGCGGCGGCGAATCTGAGCGAGCCGCTTTTCCGCCAGCTGCCGGGTTACGCCAAACTCCTGGGCCAGCAAGCAGGCCGGATGAGTCTGGCAGTCGGTCAGTCTCAACCTGGATACCATGAAAAACGGCAGAGCCGCGTAAAGTTGAAACTGCGAAGCCTGGGCCTCCTGCAGGTCGCGGAACGATTTTCTCATCTCCAGCTGTTTCCCGGTATGTCCGCGCAATATATGCCCCAGCTCATGAAAAAACTGCTCACGCTGGATTGGCCGGGGCAGGGCGGAATTGATCGTGATGCAGCGATAGCCGCCGGCTTCGTACCGCATCGATGGACAAGGACGGTACACAAGCTCAATGCCGAGGGCTTCGGCGACCGTTTCCTCGCGCAAATCTCCCGCATGTCGCATCCCCAGTCTGGCATAAAAAGCGCCCACCCATTTTTCCAGTTCCGTTTGTTTGTAATCGCGGAGCATGTGCATTCCTCCTTTGCAAGAAACAGAACATATGTTCGGTATTGTGCGAAAAGAAAACGCCGTGCACGGGACAGTGTTTGGTAAGACACGTCCTGCCCCTGCCGGTCATGGTTTGTCCGACTGTCGGGCTTTCCACCGCAAATAGTCGATGTGCTTTTTCACTTCTTCAATCTCGGATGGGCTCAATCCCTCCAAGTCAAAGAACGAAATATGCTCCTCCGGATTTTTCCGGGTTCCCCATGAGGGCGTCGGGTCATTCGTCTTGCCGAGAAGGAAATCGGCGGAGACGTTGAACACATCGGCAACTTTCGAGAGCAGATGGTTGTCCACACTCTTTTTCTCACCCGACTCAATCCGTGAGAGCACCGTGTTGTGAATTTGCAGTTTTTCGGCCAATTGGATTTGGGACCACCGCTTTTGTTCCCGGAGCCATTTGATCCGTTGACCGACTGTTGACATCATTCGTCACAACCTTTCCGCTATGGCAATAATTATTCTAACAATTTTCCATAACGGAAAACACAATTTTTGTTAATTTAACAAAGAACGTGTTGACTTTGTGAAAATTGAAACGGTATTATAATGGTTAAAGATTTGCTAATTTGGCAAATAAAGGGGGATGCTGATTGAACAAAGTCAATCTGGGATTCATCGCAAGGCGACGGCTCGAAACGGGAATCACGTTGCAGGACATGGCGGAATCACTGGGCTTCAAGAACGCGTCTACCTATCTGAAATACGAAAAGGGCGAGTACGACTTCAAGGCGAATCACCTGCCGGTGTTGGCCAGAAAGCTGAAATGCGAACTGCGCGACTTGTTTCAGTGCTTGATTTTGCTGATATGACAAATACAGAGACAAACAGATCACAGAGCGATATGGCAAGAGATCGGTCAGGGGGGAAAGAGGTGGAAGTCCGGGAAGCCAACATGCGGCAGTTGGAAATCTGGAAAAGGACACTGGCATACGAGCTAGCGATGATGGAGCCCCAAAGCGTTTCTGCCTGTCAGGATTTCCTTCGTCGCTTGGAGTCGTTTGAGCGGGAACTGCAAAGGGAGAGCGACGCGGCACTGACCGCCCCGATTGCCGGGCAGGTGCCGTGAGAAAAAGCGGTTTCCCCAAACGGACGAGCCCACGGGGGAAACCGCTTCGTTGTGCTGTCTGGCGTTACCGCAGGACCGATGCGGCCATCCGCACATAGGTATGCCGTTTTCCGCGCACGGCGATGGAGTAGTGCATGATGTTTTCCGGGATAGCGATGCCATTGTAACCGGCGTCGCCGATGTGATACAGATCGGCCCCGGCCATTTTGCTGTTCAGCGCGATCTGGCGAATGGTCGCCTCGTCTGCCCCTTCCTGACTGGTGCCGGTGGCCAATAGGGCCAATGCGCCGTGGCGGTGGGCCAGATCGACCATGGATTTGGCCGCATCAAGCGTGATGCCGGGAATTGTGCCGGGCGAGGGGAGCAGGATGATGTCCGCCCCTGCTTCGATAAACTGGACAATCGTCTGCTCTTCTATCAAATTGCCACCGGCTTCATCTGCTACGCCAGCGCCGTGCATTTTCCCGGCCATGATCAAGGCGTCTTTGCCCATGACTTCACGGGCGGTGCGGATCGCCTGCCTGATTTCCCGGTTGGTCACTCCGGTCTTGGGGTTGCCGGTCAGGCAGAGGAAGTCAAAACCGAGCCGTTTTGCCTCGACAAAGGTTTCCGCCGAGGCCAGCCGCCCTGGGGGCAGGGGGAGCAGTTGTTCTGCCGCTCTGGCCTGTGGGTCGACTGGTTCCAGGTTGAGGCCGACGGGCCGTCCGATGAGCCGTTTCAACTCATGTACCGTCTCATCGGGCGCAGCGGTCAGTCCTTCCACGTTTGGCTGAAATACGTCAAAGAGGTTGAGCAGGATCATGTCGGCACCAAAAGCGGCGGCCAATTCTGCATTGGTAACACTGGGGTAGAGCGGGGAGACGGAGGAGATCACTTCGGCTACCAGCACTCGCCCTTCAGAGGCCTTGATTGCCCGCTTTACATCCTGCCCGGTCATCCGTGAGAAATCGGAAGCTGTGCAGTCCAACAATCGTTTCATCGTCTTCCTCCCAGTAACAAATATTGTGCCGTTATAAAGCAGTCCACCCGGCACGTCAGGGCGCGGCCGGGTGGAATCGTGCCGTCAGGCGAGCGGTGACGACAGGTTTACATCTTTTTGATCTCGTCCTTCAGCGCTTCCGACTGGGGACCGAAGACGATCTGCACGCTGCCCTGCCCCAGTTTCATCACGCCGGCCGCCCCGAGACTGCGCAGGCCTTTTTCATCGACGACCTTGTCATCCTTTAAGACCAGCCGCAGGCGGGTAATGCAGGCGTCCACGCTGACGATATTGTCCTTGCCGCCAATGAGGGCCAGCACTTTTTGTGCCTTTTCGTGCATCGCATCGCTGCCGGACGCGTGGGATGCCGTCTCCTCTTCGTCGTCTTCGCGGCCCGGTGTCTTCAGATTCAGCTTGACGATCAGGAAGCGGAAGAGGAAGTAGTACACCGCGGCAAAGGCCAGGCCGACCGGAATGATCAACAGCGCGTTGGTCGACAGGTGGAAGTTGACCAGGTAATCGATGAGGCCGGCCGAGAAGCCAAAGCCGTGTTTGATGCCCAAGGCGTACACAACAAAGCCGGAAATGCCCGTCAGGACAGCGTGAATCACATAGAGGACGGGAGCCACAAACATGAACGCAAACTCAATCGGCTCCGTAATCCCTGTCAGGAAGGAAGCAAGGGCCGAGCTAAGGAAGATGGCGGCGACGGTTTTCCGCTTTTCCGGTTTTGCCGTGTGGATAATGGCAAAAGCACCTGCCGGCAGGGCAAACATCATGATCGGGAAGAAGCCGGTCATAAACATGCCGGCCGATTTGTCACCGGCAAAGAAGCGCCACAGGTCGCCGTGAACCACATTTCCGGCGGGATCGGTAAAACTGCCGATTTGGAACCAGGCGATGGCGTTGAGCACGTGGTGCAGGCCAAACGGGATGAGTAGACGGTTGAAGAAGCCAAAGATGGCCGCGCCAATGCCGCCCAGTCCGACAACCCAGTTCCCGAAGGCGTCCAGTACGGATTGGATCGGCCCCCAGATGCAGCCGATGATGATCCCGATGACCACCATGAACAGCGAGGTCACGATCGGCACAAACCGCTTGCCGCTGAAGAAACCGAGCCAATCCGGCATCTTGATGTCGCGGTACTTGTTGTAGCAGTAAGCGGCGACGCCGCCGGCGAGAAATCCGCCGAGAACGCCCATGTTCAGTTCCACCTTGTCATCGATGAAGGGCATGGCGGCAGGCACTTTGGCCAGTACTCCCACCAGCACCTGGTAGGCCAGGACCGCCGCCAGGGCGGCAATCGCGTCACCTGCAAAACCGATGGCGACACCCACCGCAAAAATCAAGGCCAGGTTGCCGAGAATCGCAGTACCGCCGGCATTGAGGAAGGGAGCGACGTACGTGTTCAGAAAACCACCCACTGCGGAGCCGAGCGGGATGTTCTTCTCGTAGTCGAGAAGACCAAAGGACACCAGCAGCGCCGCGGCAGGCAGTACGGCTACAGGGAGCATGAGCGCTTTCCCGAGCCTTTGCATGAAAGCAAGCATGGATAAAACCTCCTTGGATGAAAGTGATATTCAGAAAGCCGCTCTCCGGAGTACGTTCAATTAGGAGCGATAATTAGGACACGGCCGGAGAGTGACTCATCTGACGAAGGGAGAATCGCGGTTTGTAAGCGTTTGCAATTCGAAGCTGGCGAAACCTGTGATGCGGTTCTGCCTTCCCGCTGACGGGATGCCTCTGTTGCCGTGACAGAGTGCAATATGGGTTCAGCGTGACGGTCGAGCGGGACTGGGCGGAACAATTTACCAACAGGGGGCGGGCGTGCAGCCCGCCATTCCCCGTGATGCTTACCTGAAACTACATTATGCGGTGCCTCACTTTACTACGACGTTCATCACCGGTTCCTGACCGGCATGCACGTTGGGCGGAGCAATCACCTGTTTCTCGGCGACCACATCGCCGTTGGTGATGACAACAGGCGTCACTGTTGCGCATCCTGCCTGCCGGATTGTATCCAGTTGAAACTCGATCAGCTTGTCGCCGGCTTTTACCTGATCGCCGACAGACACGAACGGCGTAAATCCTTCTCCGTTCAACTTCACTGTATCAATGCCAATGTGGAGGAGAATTTCCAGACCGTTGTCGCTGGTCAGGGCAATCGCATGATGGGTGGGGAACAAATGGGTCACTTTCCCGTCTACGGGGGAGACGAGCACCCCTTCAGTCGGGTCGATTGCTACGCCGTCACCGACAACCTGCTGTGCGAAGACCGGGTCAGGCACTTCGCTCAACGGCACCATCACGCCCGTCAAGGGGGCCAGGATCGTCACTTCTTGCTGCTTTTTTTTGCGGGAAAACAAACTGCGTAACATAAGCTCCTCCTTTTGCGTCTGCTGTATGAAATAAGGTGTATGAAAAAAGGCATGAACGGGGAAACAATGCGGCATCGTTTGCCATGTCCGCATGCTCTCACCGCTCATGCCTAGTCGAACTAGTAACACGCAGGTAAGGTATTCTGTTCATTCGTATGGTTGCTGGGTCAGCCGAAATACATGCATCGCCATGTAACCGATCTCATCGTCGGGCACGTTCATGTCCAGCCGCTTCGAGATGTGCCGGGCCAATTTTTCGGCCACGGCGTAGGCCTCTGGAGCGGTCTCTTTCAACCGGTCCAACAGCGGATTGTAAATCGATTTCTGCTGCCGGATGCGCTCGCAGGCAAACCGCAGATGTGTGATGAGGCGGACGTAATCAATCGAGTTGCGATCGATGGATCTGCCCGTCTGCTCCTCGATGATGCCGACCAGCTCGGCGATGATGTTGGTAAATTGAACGGTTTTGCTCACCGGCATGGAGCTGACGGCCGAATGGATGTGCAGGGCCAGAAAGCCGATCTCGCTCTCCGGTATCTCTTGGGAAAACGCCGTTTTGATCATCTCGGCCGCTCGTTTGGCCAACGCGTATTCCTTGCTGTACAAGGTCTGGATCTCAAACAGGAACGGGTTGACGATATCCATGCCGTTGCGCAGGCGGTAGATGGCAAACTGGATGTGGTCCGGCAGGGCGACATGGACGTGTTCGTTTACGTGCGGCGTGATTTCCTTGGCAATCAGGGCGATGATTTCTTCGGCGATCCCCACTACGGCCGGGTCGATCTGGCTGAGCAGGGTTTGATACTGCTGCTGGTGGCTCTCATTTTCCAAGCGGAAGCGTTTTTCGACACGTGCATCGTGGGGAAGGATGGTGTTCCCAGGTTTGGTGCCGAAGCCGATGCCTTTTCCGAACAGCACAATCTCCTGGCCGGAGTCGGGTTCTTCGACGAGGACCACGTTGTGGTTGAGGACGCGTGTGATCGTATACGGTTTTTCACGAGACACCCGTTACCACCCACCTTTACCAACAAAAAAGAGCTGAAAAAACCTTTTTTGGGTGAAAAAAAGATCTTCTCAGCTCATGCCTGCATTACCAGTAACACGCTTATGTGAAAACGCTTCATTGTCAATTTCATGATAACGCACTGGCTTTCCGTTGTCAATCATGCAGGGAAAAGACGCGGGCGAAGCGAAATCGTTCCTGCCGTCCAAAAAAACGGCAAGGTTGGGGCAGCGTTCTGCAACAGATGTTTCTTATCTGGTAAACTTGTCTGCAATGGAGGAAGCGCAGTACGCGTATGGTTTGATTTCCGCCCGGAAGTGGTTTGATTTTGCCAGACTTAGCAAAGACTGGATAAACTTGCGGGTGGGACCGTTCTTGCCGATGTCGAAATGCAGGCTGATGGGGATGTCGATATTGCGTTCACGCAGATAGTGGCGCAGTTCGGAAGCCAACCCCACAGCGTAAATCGCCTCCTGGAAAATGCGCTGCTGCAGCGAAGCATAATGTCGTTCCTGAAACGTGTGGTAAAAAAAATTGCCGCCGCGACCGTGACGGATCAGCGTGATGACGATGGCAAAGGACGTGCTGCGGTTCCGCAGTTTCGAGTCGGCGCCGACAATGATTTCGCACGTCCCGGCTGTCGAGGATACGGTTTGCTCGATGTTGGAAAAAACGGCTGCCTTGTCCAGTAGGCCGATTGTTGGACTGTAAAATCGGTCGAACAGGACGGGGCTAACAGGGGTTACTCCCACTCACATCCCCCCTCACAGAGGTTGTATACATACGTGCGCTTACACTGTTAATGTATGTAAACACGAAGAGAGTATGTGAATGGAAGAGACAAATCCTCGCGCGGAATGCTGCGTGCTTACCGAAACTGCCGAGTGAGACGGTCGAGGCGGCGGACTGAATGGGCGATTACAGGGCAGGCGGCTCCATGCTCATATTGCTCCACTCTTCGCGAGCGGGTCCGTATGTGCCCGGCACACGCAGACCAGCTTGGCGCATGAGGACGGTCATTTGCCCGCGGTGATGGACCATGTGCAGGATCAGCATTTGCAGCGTATAGCCGTTGGACCATTGCTCGCCGTACATCTCGCGCACTTCCTGCAGGGTGGCTTCACTCCATTGGGAACGGATGGCTTCGACAAAGGAAGCGCTGGTGTTGCGCCACGCTTCGGCAATGTCGCGCGCGGAGGACGGCACGGGCTGGTGCTCACCGACCGCTTCAAACTGCAGGCCGGTGCGGGACATCATTTCGTGCACGGTGCACACGATGTGCCAAGCAATCCTGCCCAGCGTACGATCATCGGCGGAGACGCGCTGCTGCAGGGAATCGTCGGTACAGGCGTCGAGAATGCGCTGGGTCATCTGTGCCTCGTCTTCCCATACCTTCAGAAAAGTGGAAATGCTTGAAAACATGAAAAACCCTCCCTCCAATAGTTCTGGGAACATGTGTTCCCTTCAGTTCCCATTATACGCCAGGTTGGCTGATTTTATCCAGCCCTATTCTATAAAAATGAAAAACTATGAAGGAGGTTTGCGAACCATGATGAATCAGTATCTGCCCCAGGTGGCAGAATACCGGAAAGCATCCTACGAGGTGGACCCGGTATTTCTCAATCGCTGGTCGCCCCGTTCGTTCAAGTCAGACCCGATTCCCGACGAGGTTTTGTTCAGCCTGTTCGAAGCGGCGCGCTGGGCACCGTCGGCCAACAACGAACAGCCCTGGCGGTTTATCCTGGCCCGCAGCAAAGAGGAGAGGGAGCGCTTTTACCCGTTCATCGCCGACGGCAACCGCGTCTGGTGCGAAAAAGCGCCGGTGCTGGCGCTGATTTTGTCCAAAACGGTCAATGCCAAAGGAGTGAACAACCTGGCGCATGCGTTTGATGCCGGTGCGGCATGGGGATACCTGGCTCTGGAAGCAGCCCGGCGCGGCCTGATTGCCCACGCAATGGGCGGTTTTGATCCGGACAAGGCACGCGAGGTGCTGAAAGTGCCGGACGAATACGAGCTGCACGCGGTCATCGCGATTGGCTACCAAGGGGAAAAGGACGCGCTGCCCGAGCAATTGCAGGAGCGGGAAAAACCGTCGGGGCGTCGGGAACTGTCTGAGACTGTGTTTAAAGGAGTATTTGGACGCACGTGATGGAGATGCAGGAACACGAGACATACATGCGAGCCGCGATGGAAGAAGCGAAAAAGGCAGCGGCCATCGGCGAGGTGCCGATCGGGGCGGTCATCGTTCGCGACGGGGAAATCGTCGGCCGCGGCTACAATCTGCGGGAAACGAAAAAAGATCCCACCCTGCACGCGGAAATGATTGCCATTCGGGAGGCAAGCGCCCGGCTCGGCGGTTGGCGGCTGATCGGCTGCACGCTGTACGTGACGCTGGAGCCGTGTCCGATGTGTGCAGGAGCGATTGTGCAGAGCCGCATCGAGCAGGTGGTGTACGGGGCCCGTGATCCGAAGGCAGGATGCGCGGGCACCTTGATGAACTTGCTGGATGAGTCGCGATTCAACCACCAGGTGCCGGTCGTGGAAGGGGTGCTGGCGGAGGAATGCGGCCAGATGCTGAAAGACTTTTTTCGCGGTCTGCGGATGAAAAAACAGCCCGGTCAGGATTAAACCGGGCTGTTCTTCTGGATATGGCTGCGAAGCTGTTCCAATTCTTCCTCGCTCAATTCCCGGTATTCCCCGGGGGAAAGCGTCGTGTCGAGATGGAGCGGCCCCATGCGGACGCGCTGCAGGTAGACCACCTGCAGGCCAAATGCGGCAAACATGCGCTTCACCTGATGAAATTTTCCTTCCATGATCGTGACCCGGACTTCCGAGACGTCGCCGGAAGAGAGTATCTCCAGCTTGGCCGGCAGGGTCGTAAAATCTTCCAGCTCGACGCCCCGGGCGAACGCCTCCACGTGCTGGTCGGTGACGCGGCCCTGGATGCGGGCGAAGTACTCCTTTTCCACCTTTTTCTTTGGCGACAGGAGATTGTGGGAGAGCTGTCCGTCGTTGGTCAGGAGCAGCAGTCCTTCCGTGTCGATGTCCAGCCGGCCGACCGGGTGTACCTTGTGGGCCCATTCGTACGGCAGGAGATCCACCACCGTCATGTGCAGGTTGTCTTCCGTGGCAGAGACGACGCCGGGCGGCTTGTTCAACATGATGTACAGCCAGCGTTTGTAGTTGAGCGGTTCCCCCTCGACCGTGATCTCCTGCGTTTCCGGTATCACGTGCATGCCGGGGTCAGTGGCGACGGAGCCGTCTACTTCCACCAGCCCTTGCTTTACCAGTTGTTTCACTTCCTTGCGCGTCCCCAAGCCCATGTTGGCGAGGACCTTGTCCAAACGCTCTCGCTTCAATTGAATTCCCCGTTTCTGCTCGTTTTCGCTGTGCTGTTACTATATTGGCCCAACGCTGACGGCAAATCAAGGGGTGGTAGAGATTTACTCTTGCGCATTGGGCAATCTTTTGCTATAGTTAATTTTGCTTCTAGCATACAGTGGAGAGATACCCAAGTGGTCATAAGGGGACGCACTCGAAATGCGTTAGGCGTCGTGAGGCGTGCGTGGGTTCGAATCCCACTCTCTCCGCCATACAAATCGTACGCAAAGCACAGGTTGGCAGCCAGCCTGTGCTTTTTGATTTACTTGGCAGTGGAAGGTTTGTGGGCATCCGTTTTGATGACAAATGCATATTCCTGTGTGCGGTCTTCCCATTTGCATACCAGGCGATAACCTCGGATGGTCCCGCCCGGTTGATAATCTTGACTGTTAGAACTTAAGAGGGCAAAGACGTTTTCATTCAGAGTAAATGTTGCTTCATTTTCATTATCATTAAAATTAAGCGTTACTGGCTGTTGCTGCGCTGGTTGACGTTTATATTTAAAATCGCCATCTGTAAGAAGAATGCTCTCCCTTACTTCAAATGATTTTGGTTTTGGATGAAGCGAAATATGTACGGTCTCACCAAGCTTGACGTATGGAATCGTTATCGCGGGATCATTCATGATCGCTCGGAACAGTGACGCATCTTCAAAATCTGCTGGATCTTCCAATGTTCTTGACTTTAATGTCGAGCTGATATCATCGTTTCCGACTTTCAATGTGATCTCTGGAACAACATGTGATTGCTTGCTGTTCATCATGATGACAAGCAGGGAACAAACCAAGATGAACGCCATCAGTGTAAACCAATGAGCTTTTTTCATGTTGATTCTTCCACCTCTTTTCCAACATGATTACATCACCAAATATGTAATAATTATACAATAGGTCATTTGTTCATTGCCGAGAACGAAGCGGCGGGAGTGAATTGCTCACTCCCGCCTTGTGTTATGGTATTCGTCTACCCGATCAGCGATCCGATGACCGGATAGCGAAACGGTCTGTCCTGCAGCGCGTAAACGATCCCCTTGATCGGATAGTAGAGGATCATAAAGCCGAATACCAGCACGAACGGAATGCCGATCACGAAAAACGACAGAAAGAGGGAAATGGAGAAAAGAATGCTCATGATGACATGAAACAGCAATGCCTGCAAGGCGATGTTTTTTACATGCCGGTCTTGAATCAGCAGCCAGACAACCAGCGGCACCAGGATTGGCGCGAAGAACAAACTGGCATGGGTGATCGCCTTGACTCCCTTGTGATCCATTCTGCTACCTCCCTGTATTGAGAAGCGTTATGACTGCCCCCATAATTATTGTACCTCATATTACCAAACCCTCCAACCGACGCAAGCGCGATCGGCACGTCCGACCGCAGACGGAGGACAGCGCAGGACGGCTACACATGCTCGGTACAGGTGTTCACAAAACCTCCACCGGCGATGTGATTGCAATCACAGTGAACAAAATCACAGCGCCTTATACTAAAGGCGACACGAACCATCACGGTATCATCAAGGAGGAGCGAACATGCTGAGTCAACATACGATAGACATCATCAAGTCGACCGTTCCCGTCCTGAAGGAGCATGGCCGGACGATTACGACACGTTTTTACCAGTTGATGTTTACCAACCATCCGGAACTGCTGAACATTTTCAACCACGCCAACCAAAAACAGGGGCGGCAGCAGACCGCGCTGGCCAACTCCGTCTATGCGGCGGCGGCCAACATTGAGAATTTGGAAGCCATCCTGCCGGTCGTCAAGCAAATTGCGCACAAACACCGCAGTTTGGGCATCAAGCCGGAACACTACCCGATCGTCGGGAAAAACCTGCTCGCGGCGATCAAGGACGTGCTCGGCGACGCAGCGACTGACGAGATCATCAACGCATGGGCGGAAGCGTACGGCGTTATTGCCGACGTGTTCATCAATTTGGAGGAGGAATTGTACCGGGAAGCGGAACAGTTGCCCGGCGGCTGGCGGGATTTCCGCAACTTTGTCGTGGACCGAAAAGTAAAAGAGAGCGACGTGATTACCTCCTTCTACCTGAAACCGCAGGACGGCGGCCTCATTCCGCCATTCCAGCCAGGGCAGTACATCAGTGTGAAGTTGGATATCCCGGGTGAAACCTACACGCACATCCGTCAGTACAGTCTGTCGGACAGCCCGGGCAAGGATTACTACCGGATCAGCGTCAAACGGGAAGATGCCGTAGATGGCAAACCGGCGGGGATCGTCTCCACCTACCTGCACGACCACATTAAGGAGGGAGACGTGCTGCCGATCAGCGCGCCCGCAGGCGACTTCGTCCTGGATACGTCAAAAGAGACGCCGGTCGTCCTGTTGAGCGGAGGCGTTGGTCTCACGCCGATGATCAGCATGCTGAATACGCTGGTAGAGCGGCAGCCGCAGCGACGGGTTCACTTTATCCACGCTGCACGCAACAGCCGGGTGCACGCGATGAAGGAGCACGTGGCCGCGCTGGCCGATAAGCACGAAGCGCTGACTTTCCATGCAGCATATTCGGAACCGACCGAAGAAGACCGGGCTGAGCGCCGTTTTGACAAGGAAGGATTCATCGACCTGCCGTGGTTGCAGTCGATTCTGCCCGACAACAATGCCGATTTCTACTTCTGTGGACCGGTGCCGTTCATGAAAAACGTTTACCAGGCGCTGAAAGACTGGGGCGTGCCGGAAGAACGCATCCATTTTGAATTCTTCGGGCCAAAGGGCAGTCTGAGTGAGTAATCGAATATGATCGCCAAAATCCTCCGTACTTTACGGAGGATTTTTTGCTGTGTGTGGCGGCATGAAAGCATAGGGAGGAAACTTTTCTGCAAAAACCCCTGAAAGAGGTTTAGGCGCTGCTTCCCCGTGGTAGGTAAAGAATGTCATAGATATGGGCATTGTTCCCAGTCGGTTGGAGATTCACAGCGTGCACGAAGCAGGAGGGAGCTTGTGCCCGTCCACCTCGGGAAAGAAGCAAGGGGGAGGCCCGTGTTTACCAAGGTAAGAGACCGCTTATTTGCAGCACTGCTGTGCTTGTGCCTGATCCCGATACTCGTCGTCAGCTTTGTCAATTACGACGCGGCAAGAACGGTGGTGTACGAACAGTACGCCACCAGCATTCGCGAGCGTTTGCGCCACACGGACGAGCAGTTTTCGCTGTATGCCCAGCTCTTGCTGGACAGCGTCCAACGGCTGGCCAACGAACCAGCCGTGCGCAGCACGGAGGGACAGTTGGCGCTTTTGCCGCGCAGCGCACAAACGGCTGCGGCGGAGAAGCTGTTCCGGGACTTTCAACGCAGAAATCCCTCTGTCCGCAATGTTCATCTGCTCGCCGTCGATGGTGGACGTCTCTCCCTGTTTACCGACGAGCAATGGATGGACGGAAATGTCCGCAGTCTGTCATGGTACCGCGACACACTGGAGGCGTGGCACATCGCTCCCCGGCTGCTGCTTGGAGCGGAAGCGGGGGCCGATCCGTCTCGGCTGTACGCGGTGCAGGCGGTAACGAACGAGCAGGGGCGGCCGTTCGCCGTGCTTGTGGCAGAATGGAAGCCCGATTTATTGGAAAGGTGGCTGAAAACAGACACCGAGCGGCACGACTGTACGCTTTTGGTGTTTACCTCCGACGGGCACCCGCTGATTCAGGTCGAACCGGAGTCCTCGGGTGCGCGGCTGCTGGTGGAGTCTTATGCAGATGTAAGAGAGGTGCACAATGCGGGCCTAACGGAGGAAGTGCGGTATGACAGCCGGCTGAACGGGATGGTGCATCTCTTTCGATACGTCTCCCCGCATACGGGAAACACCTACGTGGAACTGCTGCCGGCCGAAGTGATTGACCGTCATCTCGGCCGTCTGGAGCTGATTTTGCTGATCGTCACGTTATTGGTGGTGCTGTTTGCCGCTATGGAGACCCGGCTGGTCGCCCGGTGGATGGACCGGCCGATTTCCACCCTTGTCGAAGCGACGGAGGCTTTGCAGAAAGGGGATTTTTCCATTCGCGTGCCGGTGGACGGAATGGAAGAGATGGCGCGCTTGGGAAACAAATTTAATCAGATGGCCGAGCAGTTGGACACTCTGATCCGAAGGGAACGGGAGTACATGCAGAAGGGGATGGACCAGATTGTTCGCAGCTTTTACCTGGCTGTGGAGATGAAAGATCCGTACACGGCCGGCCACAGCGAGCGGGTTACCCGGTACGCGCTGCTTATCTACGATTATTTGGATGATGCGAAAAAGCAAACCATATCCCGGAACGATCTGCGTTATGCCGGGCTGATGCACGATATCGGCAAGGTGGCCATTCCCGACCGGGTGCTGTTGAAGGAAGGCAAGCTGAATGACGAGGAGTACGAACTGATCAAGCTGCACACCACCATTGGAGCCGACATCGTGGAGAGGATCGAGAGCCTGGCCCACGTCAGTCCCGGTGTCCGTCATCATCACGAGCGCTGGGACGGATACGGGTATCCGGACGGACTGAAAGGGGAGGATATCCCCCTGCTGGGGCGTATTTTGGCCGTCGCCGACACCTTTGACGCCATGACTTCAACGCGTTCCTACCGCAAGGCGATGACAGCAGAAGAAGCGTATGCGGAAATTGTCCGCTGCTCCGGCACTCAATTCGATCCGGAGATTGTCCGGGCGTTTTGCCGGGCGTATCAGGCGATTGCCGCCAGCATGATTTCATCCGACGCCGGGCATGAAGTGCAGAAAGCGGCAGCCCACGTCACGTGAGGGGACGCTTTCCTGTTATGGATGGCTTTTTGCCTTGCGATCATTCCGGTTCTTTGGTATGCTAAATGTGCCGTGCTAGACGGGGAGGTTGCGGTGCCCTGTAACCTGCAATCCGCAATAGCAGGGTCGAATTCCTATCAGAGGTCTTCTCATGTAAGGCTGCCATATGGGCGGCGGTGTTGAGGATCGGGTCCTGTGCAACGCGAACCCATGAACCTGGTCAGGTCCGGAAGGAAGCAGCCATAAGTGGATCATCGCGTGTGCCGCAGGGGAGCCTGGTCTGAGCTGCCCCCATATGTAACGCTTGGATGGGGAGTATCGAAGATAGGTGCACGGTCTTCTCGAAGAACATCAAGTGGCCTGTTCATGAGGAACAGGCCATTTTTTGTTGATTTCTGACGATCTCTAGCGAAACATTTCCTTCCAGAATCATTCTGTACAGGCAGGGCATTCCTGATAGGGTGACGAATGTGTAGGAATGTGCAGAATGCGATGATTGCCTGTAAAAACGTCAAGGGTCAGGGGGGGACAAGCTGTGAGTGCATCATTCTCGTTACATCTCGCCGGTTCGTCCAAACGATTGACGAAATTTTTGCAATACTTCCCGACGGCCGTATTTCTGGTGACGCAAACGGGATGTATCGTGGAAGTGAATGAACAGCTTCTTCGCGTTACCGGATACCAACGCGGAGAACTCGTGAACCAGCCGTTTCACGTCCTGCTGCCGTACCGGGGCACGATCGAACAACTGTATCAGGATCTGCTGCGCCGGGAAGCGGAGACAGATATGCCCGCAGAAGTGGAATGGCGTGACAGGCAGGGCAGAAGCGGTAAAACACCGGCGATGATTTTGGGGCAGCAGACGGAGGAGGAACTGCTGTATCTGGTTCACCTGTATCAGTTGACCAAAGAGACGGATTACGGGCTGTCACAGCGGCTTGTGGAAAAACTGACTACCGATACCAGCCTGGGATTGTTCGTGCTCAACAAGCAGGGACAGATCGTCGAAGCCAGCCACGCGGCCTGCAAGCTCCTCGGAATGGAGCGGCTGCATGTGCTCAACCGGCACGTGGACGATGTGTTTGCCGGCATACCTGAAGAGCATCGCCTGATCAAGCGGGAACTGCTCGACGGGGTGAAGCTTCACAATATCGCCACGTCCTGGACAAACGACAACCAGCGCTACGAATTAATCGTGGACGCCCACACGCTTCAGGACGAGGCCGGTAATACCGTCGGCGCGTTCGTCTTGTTCAAGGATATTACCAACCTGCGCTCGTTTGAACAAAAAATCGAGCGCAACGAGCGACTGGCGATGATCGGACAGATTGCCGCCGGCACGGCTCACGAGATCCGCAACCCGCTCACGTCGATCAAGGGCTTTTTGCAGATGTTCCTGCAATCCTTCAGCGACAACGGCATGGAGCGGGAGCGAACCTACACGGAAATCATGCTGACGGAGATCAATCGGATCAATTCGCTGGTCAGCGAATTTTTGCTGCTGAGCAAGCAGCGCGACGTCCAGTATTCCCTGGTCGATTTAAACACGGTGTTTGAGGAGATTCTCCCGATCGTGGAGTCGCAGGCGCTTCTGTTCGGCATCGACGTAAAGTTCTCCTCGCGGGGACAGCTTCCGCTGGTGGTGGGGGACACGGAACTGCTCAAACAGGTCTTCATCAACATCTGCAAAAACGGCATCGAGGCCATGGGGGAGAAGGGGACGCTGCACATTTCCCATCACATCGATCCGGAAGGGGACAAGGTCAGCATCGACATCCACGATACGGGGCCGGGCATTCCGCTGTACATCATCGACAAAATTTTTGATCCATTTTTTACGACCAAGGAGGAGGGAACGGGGCTGGGTCTTTCCGTATGTCAGAAAATCATTCACGACATTGGCGGCCAAATCCGCGTTTCGTCCAAAGGATATGGCACCACTTTTCACATCTTGCTCCCGTATCTCTGACAACGGTTATCCGGCCCGGCGTCCCGTCATCCGTACGGGGCGTTTTCTTTGTAAGAGCAAGGGCGGATGGTGTATAATAGTTAGGATTCGGAAGAGGACTGTGCAGATTGGAGTGTCACACCATCATGGCTTATACCGCGCTGTATCGCGTATACCGACCGCAAACCTTTCAAGACGTGGTGGGACAAGAGCATGTGACGACCACTTTGCGCAACGCGTTGCGTGAAGGCAGGTTGTCCCACGCTTATTTGTTCAACGGTCCCCGTGGTACGGGCAAGACAAGTGCAGCCAAAATCATGGCCAAAGCGGTGAACTGCGAACAGCCGCAGGACGGAGAGCCGTGCAACCAGTGCCCCACCTGCCGGGCCATTACCGACGGTTCCGTTACCGACGTGCTGGAGATTGACGCCGCTTCCAACCGCGGTGTCGAGGAAATTCGCGACATCCGCGACAAGGTCAGGTTCGCCCCCAGTGACGTCCGGTACAAGGTGTATATTATCGACGAAGTGCATATGCTGACGACGGAGGCGTTCAACGCGCTGTTGAAGACGCTGGAGGAACCGCCTTCCCACGTCATCTTTATTCTGGCTACCACCGAGCCCCACAAGTTGCCGGCGACGATTATCTCGCGCTGTCAGCGGTTTGATTTTCACCGGATTCCCCTAAAGGAAATGGTGAAGCGGCTCACATACATCTGCGAGGCACAGGGAGTGCGGGTCGAACCGCAGGCCCTCCACCTAGTCGCCAAAATGGCCGAAGGGGGGATGCGGGACGCACTCAGCCTGCTGGACCAGGCGATCAGCTACAGCAAAGACGAGGTTCGGGCTGCTGACATCATGCAGATTACCGGCACCGTCTCACAGGGGCACTTTTCCGTTCTGGCCAAATACGTCGCTGAACGAGACGTGTCCCGGGTGATGGAGCATTTTGACCGGGTGATGGTGCAGGGAAAAGATCCCGAACAGTTTTTGCAGGATCTGCTCTACTACTACCGCGACATGTTGCTGTTCAAGACTGCGCCGCAGTTGGAAGAGATCGTCGAGCGGACGATGCTGGACGACCAGTTTGCCCAGGTGGCCGGGATGTACGCCCTGCCCGACGTGTACGCCGCGATCGAAATCTGCAATCAGGCGTTGGCCCAGTTGAAGTGGTCCACGTACGCCCGCGTACTGGTGGAGCTGACGCTGGTCAAACTGTGCCAGCCGGTCAAAGAGGCTGCCGCTGCGCCGGAGGCAGCCGCAGCCGGAGGAGCAGAGCTGGCCGCACTGGCCAACCGGGTCCGCACACTGGAAGAGCGGCTGGCCCAACTGATGCAGGGACAGGCGCACGTGAGCGCCCAGCCGCGAACGGAAGAGCCGCGCAGGGCGGAAACGCGCCGTCCGGCTGCGGCCGCGAGAAGTTCCCGCACGCCGATGAACAAGGTGCGGGAGGTGGCCAAGGCGGTGGACGAAGCGCTGACGCGGCAGGTGCGCGGGCAGTGGAGCCAGATTTTGGCCGATGTCAAAAAAATCAAGATTCAATACCAAGCCTGGTTGGTGAACGGCCAGCCCGCTGCTGCCGGCCGCGACGCTGTCGTCGTCACCTTTACCAGTCCCATTCACTGTGAGAAGACCATGGAGCCGGAATTGAAGGGCGTCGTGGAACGGGTGATGCTGGGTGTTCTGGGGCGGCCGCTGCAGCTGCTCTCCGTGATGGAGGAGGAGTGGCAGAGCGTGAGCCAGCAGGCCGGGCAGGAAGAACAGCCCGCCCAGGAAGAGCAGGACCCGTTTGTCGCCGAGGCGATTCGGCTGGTCGGTGAGGGACTGATTGAAGTGAAAGAATAAGCTGAACCGGCAAAAAAGAAGGAGGACACCCCGATGAAAAACATGCAACAAATGATGCGACAAGTGAAAAAGATGCAGGAAGAAATGCAAAAGACGCAAGAGGCCCTGAAGGAAAAAGTGGTGGAAAGTTCTGCAGGGGGCGGTGCGATTACCGTTAAGGCAAACGGCCACAAGCAGATTGTCGACATCACGATCAAGCCGGAAGTGGTCGACCCGGATGACGTGGAAATGCTGCAGGACCTCGTGCTGACCGCCGTCAACGATGCGTTGCGCCAGGCCGATGAGATGATCGCCAAGGAAATGGGCCGATTCACCGGAGGATTGAACATCCCGGGTCTGTTCTAAGGAGTACGAGCCGATGTTTTATCCCGAACCGGTATCAAAACTGATCGAAGGCTTTATGAAACTGCCGGGCATCGGGCCGAAAACGGCCAGCCGTCTGGCGTTTTACGTGCTCAACATGAAAGAGGACGACGTTTTGGATCTGGCCAAAGCGCTGGTCAACGCCAAACGGCAGCTCCACTACTGCTCCGTCTGCAACAACATCACGGATATCGACCCCTGCCACATCTGCCGGGACAAGCGGCGTGACGCTTCCGTCATCTGCGTCGTGCAGGAGCCCAAGGACGTGGTGGCGATGGAAAAGACGCGGGAGTACGACGGGTACTACCACGTCCTGCACGGAGCGATTTCTCCCATGGACGGCATCGGGCCGGAGGACATCCGCATCCCTGACCTCTTGAAGCGGTTGAGCGACGATCAAGTAAAAGAAGTGATATTGGCGACCAACCCGAACATCGAGGGCGAGGCCACCGCCATGTACATCTCCCGGCTGATCAAGCCGTTCGGCATTCGCGTGACGCGGATTGCGCACGGACTGCCGGTGGGCGGCGATCTGGAGTACGCCGACGAGGTGACGCTGACAAAAGCCCTGGAAGGTCGCCGGGAATTGTAGGACAAGAAAAAGACGGGGACTCCCTGTCTTTTTTGTGTTTGCAGGAGATGGGAGCAGGAGGACTTTTTTGTCCGGACAAGACATAGATTGAAGTAGGAGTGTGAGGAGATGCTGACAGGACCGGGGATGTCGCTGCGGGGCGGGACGGAGAAGCGCAGGTCTGCGCCTTGGGCGATCCCGCTGTTTGTCGGATACTGGATCGTGTTTGCCGCCGAATTGATGATGCTCCGCTTTGATCGCGGACCGGATGGCCGGTGGATCGTGTCGACTGCGGAGGTTCCTGAACTGTGGCTGTCGCTGACGGTGCTGGCTGTGGTGGTCATCAGCTTTGTCGCGGCTATCGGCTTTGCCGTCAACGTCTGGCGGGACAGGCAGCGGACGGCCTGGCTGCTCAATGACGACGCACCGACGTGGTCGGATCTGCTGCATGTCGTCGCCTGGCTGCAGGTGTTTCACGCCTGCACGCTGCTGCTGTACGGCCTGATACTGCCGTACCCTCTGTTTGTCGAGGGCTCGGTCGGCAGCTTTTTTGAGTCGGCGTCGCTTCAACTGTTTATCCTGATCGCGGTGCCGCTTTGGTTTCATGGCCGGATGGACGAGATCGGCGTGTGCCGTCCCCGCCGCATCGGGCGCATGATCGCCGTGCTGACGGTGATGTTTCTGCTGATCATGTGGGTGCTGGATGCGGTCGTCACCACCCCGCTGGCTGACTGGTTCCACCTGTCGCTGGACTCGGAGCGGGAGCGGCAAATCGAACAGGGAATCATTCAGGCCAAAAACCGCGATATCTGGGCCGTCGCTGCATCCGTGCTGGTCATCGGCATCCTGGTGCCGATTGCCGAGGAACTGCTGTTCCGCGGTGTGTTTCAGACGATTCTGGTTCAGCGTTTGGGAGCGTTTGTCGGCATTGTACTGAGCAGCCTCTGGTTTGCGTTGATGCATGTGGATGTCGCCCTGCTGGCTCCGCTGTTTGTCATCGGCCTGTGTCTGGGCTACCTGCGGCATCGGTTTCAGTCCATCTGGGGGGCTGTCGTGCTGCATGTGATCAACAATCTGACCGGTGTGCTGCACTACTTTCACTGAAGGGGCGTGGGAGAAGTGAGATTGTGGGGAAAACCGCGAGCGGCCGTGCATTGGGGGCCGGAGGCGCTGGATAAAGCTGTCGACCGCGCGCGGTTGGATTGGCAGCACGCCCGTCATCTCATGGATATCAGCGAACCGGACGACGGGCTGGAGGATGCCATTTACTATCTGCAATTGACGGAAAAACGTTACATGTTCCTGCTCGCGCAAGCAAAACGGGAGCGGGAACGTCGGCACGCGCAGGGAGGATGAGTAATGAATACGGGATGGGTCATCGCCTTGATTGTCACAGGTCTGTTGTTGGTGATTGCCGCCAGCAGGTCGGTCATGGGGCCGATTCGCTGGGCGGGGTTTGTCGCCATGCAGTTGGTCATTGGCGCGGTGCTGCTGTTTTTCGCCAATCTGGTCGGAGAACTGGCCGACTTCCACATCCCGATTAATCCGGTAACGGCGTTATTGACCGGGCTGCTGCGGCTGCCGGGTCTGGCCGCGCTGATCATCATCAAGCTGTGGGTGATGTAGGCGGTTAGCCGTCAGTCAGCAAAAAGGCGACACTGCCGCTTTCGTACTTGACCCGGCAGTGCGGAGGCTGGCGCAGTGAAGCGATAAGGGCCAGCAGCCGGGGCAAGCCCAGCACGGCTGTCCCCCAGAGCAGCGCCATTCCGTACGGCAGCGGCACCCAGACGAAGACAGCGGCGGCCAAAAACAGACTGCCGGCGAGGACGGTCGCCTCCGCTCCGCGGTATGCCCGGAGCGAAACAGGATGGCGGGAACCGGCGCCCCACCAGGGAGAGACGAGCAGGTCCGGCGTGGTATGCGGGTGGTGTGAGCGCAGGCCGGCGTAAAGCCGGAACAGGCAGAGATGACCTGCGGCGATGGCCGGAAGTACGGTAAGCGTCACCACCAGGCGATCAGCCGGAATCTTCAGCCAGACAGAGGCGGCGAGCGGAAACAGGCAGATCAGCAGGAGCTGGAACAGCCAGCCCGCCAATCGCCAGCGAAATCGGCGAAGCAGTTTGTAGCTGTAAATGGTTTGCTCTTTCATCTTGTCTATGACCTCTTGCGATTACAGGTGTACAAGCGGGCTAGACCCGATCCGTGTCTGGGGAGAACCTGGCTTTGTCCAATGGACAGGGGCAGGGTTCTCCCTATGTTTTTCCCGCTGAGATGATTATCGCACAATCTGCTGGCGCCGGAAAAGCTGTCAACCGGACGCGCGTTTGCCCGTGTGCGGCGATTCGCGACGCTGCCGGTGCGGAGAGCCCGTTACGTCATGGGCCCCTGATTTATGGGCACGATAAAAGGGAGGAACTGGCACCGCCGTCTTGGCAATTACCTGTTTACTGCGCTGCAGATGCTGACGCGCCGGCCGTCTCTCCCCGCCAGACTGACGCGTAATCAAAAGGCATGGCCGGGGCTTACAGGCGCGGTCGAACAGGAGCAGGCGGCGAAAAGAGGAGGCAGTGCTTGAGGTGTCCAGCACAGATGTGAAAGTGATCGTACAGGTGTCAGAGGCACCGTTCCCTGACACACTGGCGGGCGAATTGGAGGAAATCGGCATATCCGTCGTGCCGGCCAAAGACCGTAAACAAGCGGCCGGGGCGTGCGGTTTTTTGATCGCAAGAGAGTCGGATACAGGACGGCTGTCGACGAGCCTGGCCGAGTGGGACCGTCCCGGACTGTTGCTCGTATACGGCGACCGGGTTGCGGGCACAGCGGCAGAAGCACTGGCTGCCCGGCATCCCGGCTGGGAAGTTGTCCGTCTGTATCGCTTTGCCGGCGGCGAGCGGGCGCTGGTCGGCGGTAATCTCCGCAGCCCCTGGACCCGCATCATCAGCCGCCAACTGGCGAAGCATGACGTGGTCGCGATGGTGTGCGGGATGCGCGAAGCGGAGGAGGTCATCCGCCAGCTGCCGCGGTATCTGGCCTGGAAGGAGCGGTTTTACCTCCGTCTGGGAGAGAGCTGTGACCGGCGCGGCGTCCGTCTGCAGACGGTCGCGCGTGCGTTGGGCATGGACAGCCGCATCGGACAGGGTTGGTTGGACCCGCAGCGAATGGAGCGGGCAGCGCTGCGAAGATGGCTGGTCCGCCAGTGTCGCTTTGTCATGCGAAAGACGAACGTGCGCCGCGTCGCCTTGTGGGGGCCGCCGAGCCTGTGGAAGCAGATGCCGCCAGGCTGGATGGCGGACAAAGAGGTGCGGCTGTACGTTCCTCGGGACGAGCAAATTCCGAACGGTAAAGGTACCCTGGGGGAGCGGTGCACCACCTGGCAAACAGCGCTTGCCGAAGCCGATCTGCTGGTTGTCGCTTCGCCTGACCCCGAACTCATGGAACTCCCCCTGTCCGAGTTGATCAGGCACATGCGCCAACCCATTGTCGTCGATGCCTGCGGCTGCTTTCCGCTGCCGGAAGCGGAGGCGCTGCAAATGATCTACCGAACCATCGGGGAAAAGACGAACGTTTGGGAATGGAGTGGATTATAATGGGGTATAATGGTTGGTAGATTGAGGAAAAGGGTAGGCGTTTGTACAATGGAAAGAGTTGCTCAGCGATGTATCGTCTGTGAAGAAGAACGGACGGACGGAATCGCCATCTGTGAGCAGTTTATCTGCCAGCAATGCGAACAGGAAATGGTCAACACGGATGTACAGGATAAAAAATACACGTTCTTTATTCATCAGATGCGGCGCATCTGGCTCACGGATTAGACACGTTCGGCCAAAAGGCATCGGCACCCCCGATGCCTTTTTCCGTTTTGCGGGTGCAAATCGTGTTACAATAAGAGGTACTCTGAAAAAAGGACGTGAATGACCGTGCGGGAAAGAAGCGCCGACTTCTGGGAGAGGCAGCGGCAGGCACCCTTGTACGAACAGTTGGTACGGCACGCCATGCGCCGTCCCCACCCGTTTCACGTGCCCGGTCACAAGATGGGTCGAAGTTTTGACCATCACGGCAGGGAGCGGTTTGGGCCTGTGCTCGAACTGGACATGACGGAGATTACCGGCATGGACGACCTGCATCAGCCGGATGGTGTGATTGCCGAGGCGCAGGCGTTGGCAGCGGAAGCGTTTGGCGCGGAGGAGACGCGTTTTCTCGTCGGCGGAAGCACGGCGGGCAACATCGCGCTGATCATGACCGTCTGCCGTCCGGGAGACAAGATTCTCGTCCAGCGCAACTGCCACAAATCCGTATTTCACGGCATCATCCTGGCCCGGGCAACGCCGGTGTACATCGTGCCGGCGGTGGACCCGGCGACCGGCACTGCCGTCGGACTGCGGCGGGAGGACGTGGAACGCGCCCTGCAGGCCCATCCCGATGCCAAAGCGGTTTTTTTGACCAACCCCACCTACTACGGCATGGGGATTGATCTGGCCAAGTTGGCGGCGACCGTCCACCGGTTTGGTGTGCCGCTTCTCGTCGATGAAGCACACGGGGCCCACTTCGGCTTTCATCCTGCGTTTCCCCGTTCGGCCATGCAGAGCGGAGCAGATGCCGCCGTGCAGTCCACCCACAAAATGACCGGAGCGCTCACCATGTCGTCCATGCTGCATATCCAGGGCGAGCGGATCGACCGGGAACGTCTGGCGCGCAATCTGGCGATGATCCAGTCGTCCAGCCCGTCCTATTTGCTGATGGCTTCGCTCGACCTGGCGCGCCGTCACCTGGTGATGGAAGCATCCCGGGAGTGGGAACGGCTGCTGCTGCAGTTGGACAAGCTTCGCGAACGGCTGGATCGCGTCTCGTGGGTGGAGCTGGCGCGACCAGTGCCAAACAGCGTCTGTGCGACATGGGACCCGCTCAAACTGCTGCTGGTGCTGCGCACCGCCGACGCGGACGGCTTTGAACTGATGCGGCTGATGGAAGAACAAGGCATCTATCCCGAACTGGCCGAGAACGGACTCGTGCTGTTGGCGGCTTCTGCCGGGACCTCAGCGGACGATCTCGACGCACTGGCCAGGCTGCTGGAATCCGTCTCCCCCGAGAGACGATCGGGAAAAGTGCGTATGGTGGAGCCGGGTGTGGTGGCTTCCAGCTTTTTGCGCGAACAGGCGATGCCGATGCACGCAGCGATAGACGCTCCCCGCGAGACGGTGGCACTGGAACAGGCGCTTGGCCGGATTGCCGCAGAAATGGTGATCCCCTATCCGCCGGGAATCCCGCTGCTGGTGCCAGGTGAGCGCATTGATGCCGATTTGCTGGAGCTTTTGCTGGAGCTTCGCAAGGGACAGACCCGCTTCCACGGGGTGCAGGATGCCCGGCTGCAAACGATACGGGTAATTGATGAAAGACAACAAGAGTGAAAGGAGCATGTGTGTGGCTACGAAGGGAACAGGCCGGTTTATTACCGTCGAGGGAGGCGACGGAGCGGGCAAGTCTACCGTCATCGCCCGCCTCTGCGACGAACTGCGGGCACGGGGACGGGACGTGATCCTTACCCGCGAACCGGGCGGCATCGAGATCGCGGAGAAAATCCGGTCGATCATCCTCGATCCGGAGCACGTCACCATGGACAAGCGGACGGAGGCACTGCTGTACGCGGCGGCACGGCGGCAGCATTTGGTGGAAAAGGTGCTGCCGGCACTGGCAGCGGGGAAGCTCGTCTTGTGCGACCGCTTCATCGACAGCAGCCTGGCGTACCAGGGGTATGCACGCGGCCTGGGAATCGACGAAGTGTTTGCCATCAACCGCTTTGCCGTGGAGGACTGCATGCCGGACCTGACGCTGTTTTTCGACGTGCGGCCAGAAGTAGGCCTGGCCCGCATTAACGCGACCAAGGGGCGGGAGGTAAACCGGCTCGACATGGAAGACCTGCGGTTCCACGAAAAAGTGCGGGAAGGCTACCGGCTGGTGATGGAACGTTTTCCCGAGCGGTTTGTCGTCATTGACGCGGAACAGCCGATGGAGCGCGTCTTTGAAGAGGCGCTGGCTGCGCTGGAGGCGCGTCTGTAAGGTTTAGGTACCGTCCGGGTACGTACATGCTGTATACTATGATTAAGAAGAATATCGTTACACCGTCCAGCCTTCCTTCATACAATGAAGAAAGACAGGTACCCCCAGATACCATATGCGTGCGGAAAGGGTGAGAGCCGATGAAGATGGTGGTTGCTGTTGTTCAGGACAAAGACAGTGGTCGTCTGTCGCAGCAGTTGGTGAAAAAAGGATTTCGCGCTACAAAGCTGGCCAGTACGGGAAGCTTTCTACGTGCCGGCAACACGACGTTTTTGATCGGAACGAGCGACGAAAACGTGCCGGAAGTGATCGAGATCATTCAGCAGCACTGCAAGTCCCGCAAACAGATGGTCACACCTGTCTCGCCGTTGAGCAATGCCGTCGATTCGTTTATGCCGTATCCGCTCGAGGTGCAGGTGGGCGGTGCCGCCGTGTTTGTGCTGGACGTCGAGCAATTCCATTCGTTCTAGGCGTCAGATGGAGAGCCCCCTCCTTTTTCAGCCTGCTTTCGTTTATACTGTAAGGAAGAAACACGATCGGACAGGGACGGAGGGAGCGGCATGAAAATCGGAGAAGGGCTTAGGCCAAAGGTAGATCTGCTCAAAGCGGCCGACATGCGCAAAGGGCCGCAGGTGGAAAAGGCGAATTTCGGGGAATTGATCAAAGGCGAAGACCAACGCATGTCGCAGGAGCGGCTGACCCGGCTTTTGCAGGACATAGACAAACAGGGACAGATTCTGGCCCGTTCCCGCTCCATCCGCGACTTTTACCATTATAAAAATTTGGTCAAGCAGTTTATGGAAGAGGCCGTCAAGCACGGCATCGCGCTGGACGACAGACGGGGTGTAAACCGCCGGGGTCGCAGCCGGCTGTACAAGATTGTCAAGGAAGTGGACGCGGAACTGCTCAAGCTTGCCGACGAACTGTTGAGCGATCAGGCGCCAATGATCGACCTGTTGGCCCGCATCGGCGAAATTCGCGGCATGCTGATCAACTTGTACTTTTAGGTGGAACAAGATGACATGGGAGATGTTTGCGCAGCAGCCGCGTGCAGCGGAACTGCTGCATCATAGTCTGCAAAACGGGCGGCTGGCGCACGCTTACCTGTTCGCCGGCCCCAAAGGTGCAGGAAAAAAACGGATGGCCCTGCATGTGGCGAAGTCTCTTTTTTGTCCAGAAAGGGAGGCGGACGCCTGCGGGGCCTGTCTCACATGCAGGCGGATCGAGGCAGGCAACCATCCCGACGTGCTGTTGATCGAGCCGGACGGGGCCTCGATCAAGATCGACCAGATCCGTGCCTTGCAAAAGGAAATGGCGATGAGGGCGGTGGAATCGACCCACAAAGTGTACATCGTCGAGCACGTGGACAGGATGACCGTCCAGGCTGCCAACAGTCTGCTCAAGTTTTTGGAAGAACCGCCGGCTGGAGTGGTCGCGCTGCTTTTGACGGAACACAGTCACGCCATGCTGCCGACCATTCTGTCGCGCTGCCAGATTGTCTCGTTTACGCCGCTGTCCGCAGACGTCATCGCCGAGCAGCTGCAAACAGAAGGCGTGCCGGCCGGGATCGCTCGGGCAGCTTCCTATATCACGACAAATCTGGAAGAAGCTCGTGCGCTCAGCCAGGCAGATTGGTTTGCACAGCTGAGAAATGTAGTGATACAATTGGTGCAGGAGTGCAAACAGCGCAATGCTGCTGCACTCTATACCATTCATGATTTGTTGCAAAAAAGCGACAAAATAAAGGAGGAACTGCCCCTCTTTTTGGATTTGCTCATCCTTTGGCTGCGCGATATCCTGTACGTGCAAGTAGACAGGCATGCCCATCTCATCAACAGCGACCAACAGGATGTGCTGCAAGGACAAGCCCTGGTCTGGACGAAATCCGAGCTCTTGCATGGGATCGATCTGGTCATGGAAACGAAAAATCGGATAGAGCGAAACGCCAACGCACAGTTGGCCCTTGAGCGGTTGGTTCTTCAAATCCAGGAGGGATAACCTTTGTACGAGGTTGTGGGCGTCCGCTTTAAAAAAGCGGGCAAAATATATTACTTCGACCCCGACCGACTGCCGATCGAAAAGGATTCGCATGTCATCGTGGAAACCGCGAGAGGGGTCGAATACGGCAAAGTGGTGATCGGCCGCAAGCAAGTGGCCGATAAGGATGTCGTACTGCCGCTGAAGAAGGTAATCCGGATGGCGAACGAGCGGGATGCCAAGCAGGTGGAGGAGAACAAACAGGCTGCCAAGAACGCGTTTTCCATCTGTCAGACCAAAATCAAGGAACACAATCTGGAGATGAAGCTGGTCGACGTGGAATACACGTTTGACCGCAACAAAATCATCTTTTATTTTACTGCGGATGGGCGGGTGGATTTCCGCGAACTGGTCAAGGACCTGGCCTCTGTCTTCCGCACTCGTATCGAACTGCGCCAGATCGGCGTGCGCGACGAAGCGAAAATGCTGGGCGGCATCGGCCCGTGCGGACGGCTGCTCTGCTGCTCTACGTTTTTGGGCGACTTCGAGCCGGTGTCGATCAAGATGGCAAAAGACCAAAACCTTTCGCTGAATCCGGCCAAAATCTCCGGTCTCTGCGGCCGGTTGATGTGCTGCTTGAAATACGAAAACGACAACTACGAAAGCACCCGGGATGAAATGCCGGACATTGGCGCGATGGTAACCACGCCGATGGGCGAGGGGCGTGTCGTTTCCGTCAACGTGCTCGACCAGTCCGTTCAGGTAGAGCTTTTGGAAAACAAGCACACCATCGAATTTGCGCTCGATGAGATTGTCGTAGGTCATCCGACGTTTGACTGACGAGAGGACAGAGCAGGTTAGATTTGGGTAGCGGGGATGAGGTGAGCAAGTGGACAAACGGGAAATCTTCGTCAAGATGGCCAGCATCGAGGAACGAATTGGCGATCTGTATCGGGAAATTGGCGAACTGAAAGACGTCATTGTTGTCTTGATGGAGGAAAACGCCCAATTACTCGTGGAGAACCAACACCTTCGCAATCGGCTGGACAAGAAGCCAGCCAGTCCGCCGCCGAAACAAAAAGAAACACACAAGCAGGAAACCGCCAAAAAGAAAGTGGTCGGAGAAGGCTATGACAATCTGGCGCGGCTGTATGCGGAAGGTTTTCACATTTGCAACGTTCATTTCGGCAGCCTGCGCAAAGAAGGAGATTGCTTGTTCTGCCTCTCCTTCCTCAGCGGTGGTGTTCACAAATAACAGGATACACGGCCTGTACCGAAGCGACCTGAGCATTGCGGCAGGTCGCTTTTTGCAGACAACGGGCAGAGGCCGTTTGAGACTGATAGTGAAAAAAGGAGTTTGGAACAACGGATGCAACCGGAAATCAACGTGCCGCTCTACGAGACGGAGCGCATTGACGACCTGCTCACCCATGAGATGAAAATCATCCAAAGCCGTGAAGTGTTTTGCTTTTCCATGGATGCGGTGCTGCTGGCCCGCTTTGCATCGGTGCCCAAACGGGGACGGGTGCTCGACATGTGCACGGGCAACGGCGCCATCCCGCTGATCATGACGACGCGGTCGCCGGAAGCCGTATTTGAAGGCATCGAAATCCAGGAGCGGCTGTATGACATGGCCAGTCGAAACGTCAAGCTGAACAGGCTGGAATCGCGCATTACGATGCACCACGGCGATGTGAAGGACGCCGTGCAGTTGTTCGGGCACGGCAAGTTTGACCTGATTACCTGCAATCCGCCGTACATGCCGGCCACCAGCGGCGAGAAAAACGTCAGCGAACATTTTGCCATCGCTCGCCACGAAATCTTGCTGTCGCTGGAAGACGTCATTCGGGTGGGCAGCCAATTGCTGAAAAACGGCGGGAAAATCGCCCTGGTGCACCGCTCGACGCGACTGGTGGACATTATCACACTGATGCGCCAGTACGGTATCGAGCCCAAACGGATGCGGCTGGTCTACCCGCGCCGCGACGCTGAGCCCAACATGCTGCTGATCGAGGGAATGCGCAACGGCAGACCGGAACTACGCATTCAGCCGCCGTTGATTGTCTACGAAAACGGAGAGGAATACTGTGAAGAACTGCAGGAAATCTATTTCGGAAAGCGAGATTCCCTCGCATAAAAGCCACTTTGTCTACATCCTGCGCTGCGTGGACGGGACCTATTACACCGGGTATGCCACGGAATTGGCCCGCCGCATCCGGGAGCACAATGAGGGCAGAGGGGCCAAGTACACGCGGGGCCGAGGGCCGGTGGAGCTGATGTATTGGGAAGAAGGAACGGACCGCTCGTGGGGAATCAGGCGGGAGGAAGCGATCAAACGCCTGACCCGCTCGCAAAAGGAAGAACTGATCGAGGAAGGTGGTCGTACGTCATGAACGTCCAGCGCAGTTTCACCGACGAACATACAGGGGTCCTCTACCTGGTGGCCACGCCCATCGGCAACCTGGACGACATCACGGTTCGCTGTCTGGAAACGCTGCGGACTGTCGATGTGATCGCCTGCGAAGACACCCGGCAAACCCGCAAGCTGCTGAACCATTTTCAGATTGAGAAGCGGACGGTCAGCTACCACGAGCACAACAAGGAGGCCAGCGGCAGCGGTCTCTTGCAATGGCTGGCGGAAGGAAAGCGGATTGCTCTGGTGAGTGACGCCGGACTGCCCGCCATCTCCGACCCGGGGGCCGATCTGGTGCGGGATGCTGTGGCGGCCGGCTTTCCCGTCATTCCTGTCCCCGGTGCAAACGCCGCGCTGACCGCGCTGATTGCTTCCGGCCTGCCGACAGACCGCTTCGTGTTTTGCGGTTTTTTGCCGCGCGAGAACAAAGCGCGCCGGGAAGAACTGCAGCGGTTGGAGCGCTATCCGGAGACGCTGCTGTTTTACGAAGCGCCCCATCGTATCGTGAAAACGCTCCAGGCCATCCGGGAAGCCTGGGGCGATCGCCGTGCCGTGCTGGCGCGGGAATTGACCAAGCGCTACGAAGAGTTTGCCCGCGGCACGCTGGGCGATCTGATTGACTTGCTGGCGGCGGGGGAGGCGCGAGGCGAGTACTGCTTGATCGTGGAAGGATACCGCGGCGAGCCGGTCGTTCCGGAAGAAGAAGCGGCCTGGTGGCAGCCGCTTGACATCCGGGAGCATGTCGACCGCTACTGCGAGCAAGGCATGAGCAAAAAGGAAGCGATCAAACAGGCAGCAGAGGATCGCGGCCTGTCAAAGCGGGACGTCTACAATGAATACCACCGCGATCCGCAAGCGTGATCGCACGCATGAAAAAAGGCCGGGGGGTCATCCCCGACCTTTCAGCGTGTAGACAAAGTCCGTGGCGCATGGGTGATCGGGCCCGCTCGCTCTCTTGACGACCAGCAAAGAAGTGGAAGATGTCCGCTCAAAAACGCGACGCGGGCAGGGGGCAAACATCTGGGTATTTCAATGAAGTGAGACTTGTGCCCCCTGTTTTTTCCCGCGTCTTTCGTTTTTCCGCTGAGCAGGTCGTCAAAGGAGCTCGCTTGGCCCATCACTCCATGCCTGTACTTTATCTCCACCTTCGGTTGATCAATATGCAGGCCTTTCGGCCTGACAATGATGGAATGGTTTCCTTGCGGAATCTCATTGATAACGAAGTACATTTTGTCTTCAGTCTAAAAAGGCCGGGGAGTCATCCCCGGCCTTTTTCGTTTTTATGGCAGCAATCTGCTCAACGAAAAGCGGCGCTATATGGTTGAGCGGACGATTAGCGCTTGACCGCAGGCAGTTCGTTCAGGCAGTCCTGGCAAATGATTTTGCCTTTGAAATAGGAAACACGGTCAGCGTTACCGCAGAAAATACAAGCAGGCTCGTACTTTTTCAGGATGATGCGCTCTCCGTCCACGTAAATTTCCAACGCGTCTTTTTCGGCGATGCCCAGGGTGCGGCGCAGTTCGATCGGAATCACCACGCGGCCCAGCTCGTCCACCTTACGTACAATCCCCGTCGATTTCATCATAAATCGTCTCTCCTCTCACAATGTTGCCCAGTGTCGTTTATTGTGCAAATCGGATCATAAATCGTCAATATTCGACAATTTCCGTTGTTCCCATCATACCAGCGATTCCCAAAGGTGTCAATATGAATTTTACAATTCTTTGAATTTGCATCTGGTGCGAATTTAGTAGATATGACAGGACCATTGTTTGGGTGCGCTTTATCTTAATGTGCATCGAATTCTTGGAAAAAAGTAACTGGAAGCATGGAAGGTCGAATTCGACACCTTATGTCGAATGATAGAGAGGTGATTCGACAAATGTGGCTTTTTTTTCTACCGATTCCTTTTTCCCCCTCAACCTGGTCCCGTCTATTCAAGCTCCGTCTGTCCTTCCGCAAAGTTGCAGGCGGGTGGTTTACAAAACGAGGCGGTTGTGTACAATAGAGGATGAATCAGGTATTTCATAGCGAACGACCATGACGGGAAGAGTAGGCTTGCCATCCTTATGACAGAGAGCCGGGGTAGCTGCGATCCGGTATAAGCGATCAAGCCGAACATGGCCCCTGAGTTTCGCGGATGAACCGCCGTTTCCGGCGCCAAGTAGTTCGCGACGCATACCTGCGTTACGGGTGAGTCAGCAGCAGTCTGACTCGACAAGTCCGCTGTTCGTGAGAAGGCGGAGCATTTGGGTGGTACCACGAGAAGTATGCTCGTCCCAATCTGGGGCGGGCTTTTATTTTTTGTATGTCAGGAGGGTTTTGCTGCATGAAACCGACGTACTACATTACCACGCCGATTTACTATCCGAGCAACAAACTGCATATTGGCAACGCCTACACCACTATTGCAGCCGATGCCATGGCCCGCTACAAACGGCTGCGCGGCTACGATGTCTACTACCTGACCGGTACGGACGAGCACGGGCAAAAGCTGCAGGAGCGTGCGGCCGAAGACGGCAAGCAGCCGCTTGAATTTATCGACCCGATTGTCGACTGGATCAAGGATTTGTGGGCAAAGCTGGACATCTCCTACGACGATTTTATCCGGACGACTCAGCCGCGCCACAAGGAAGTCGTGCAAAAGGTATTCAAACGGCTGTTGGACCAGGGAGACATCTACCTGGGTGAGTACGAGGGCTACTACTGCGTGCCGGACGAAGCGTTCTGGACCGAGACGCAGTGCAAGACGGACAAAGGCTACTTCTGCCCGGACTGCGGCCGCGAAGTGAAAAAGGTGAAGGAGAAAAACTACTTCTTCCGCCTGTCCAAGTATCAGGACAAGCTGCTGAAGTTCCTGGAGGAAAATCCGGACTTCATCCAGCCGGAGTCCCGCCGCAATGAAATGATCAACAACTTCCTCAAGCCGGGACTGCAGGACCTCTCCGTCTCTCGCAGCAGCTTCGACTGGGGCATCAAGGTGCCGAACGATCCCGAGCACGTCGTCTACGTCTGGATTGACGCGCTCACCAACTACATCTCCGCGTTGGGCTACCTGTCTGACGACGACAGCAAGTTTCGCAAATACTGGCCGGCAGACGTCCATCTGGTGGGCAAGGATATCCTCCGTTTTCACACCATCTACTGGCCGATTCTGCTGATGGCGCTGGACGTGCCGCTGCCCAAAAAAGTGTTTGGCCACGGCTGGCTGCTGATGCCGGACGGAAAGATGTCCAAATCTAAAGGCAACGTGATCGATCCGAAGCTCCTGATCGACCGCTACGGCTCCGACGGCGTGCGCTATTTCCTGCTGCGGGAAATCAACTTTGGTCAGGACGGGGTCTTTACACCGGAGGCTTTCATCCAACGGCTCAACTATGACCTGGCCAATGACATCGGCAACCTGCTGAGCCGCACCACGACGATGATTGAAAAATACTTTGACGGCATCGTGCCTGCTCCGCAGGAGGCGGGCGAACCGGACGACAGCCTCATCCAACTGGCCACCAGGACGAAAGCACTGGTGGAGGAGCACATGGACGAAATGCGCTTCAGCAATGCACTGGCCCACATCTGGGAGCTGATCGGCCGGACCAACAAGTACATCGACGAGACCATGCCGTGGAACCTGGCCAAATCGGAAGAGACCCGGGGCCGCCTGGCTACGGTCATGTACAATTTGGCGGAAAGCATCCGCATTGCCTCCATCCTGATTCAGCCGTTCATGACAAAAGCCCCGGCGAAAATCTGGGACCAATTGGGCATCCTCGACAAGCCGGAAGCGCTGACCTGGGAGTCGGCTGGCGTCTGGGGAGGTCTGCCGGTCGGCAGCACGGTCAGCCGCAAGGAGCTGCTCTTCCCGCGTCTGGACGTGCAGGCGGAGCTGGCGTTCATCGACGAATCCACGGCGGAAGCGCGCCGTCAGGCAGAAGAGAACAAGCGAAAACAGGAAGCATTGAAAGGAGAAGTGTCTGTGAACGAGACAACCGCGAACCAAACCGAAACACAGGCAGCCGAAAAACCGGCGGACGTAAAAGAGGAAATCAAGATCGACGATTTTGCCAAAGTGGAACTGCGCGTGGCGCAAGTCGTCGAATGCGTGAAACACCCCAACGCCGACAAACTGCTGGTACTCCAGCTGGACCTTGGCTATGAGAAGCGCCAGGTGGTTTCCGGCATCGCCAAGTACTACACGCCGGAAGAAATGATCGGCAAAAAGGTGATCCTGGTGGCCAACCTGAAACCGGTGAAACTGCGCGGCGAACTGTCGCAGGGCATGATCCTGGCCGCGTCCGCAGGCGATCAACTGACGCTGGCGACCGTTGACCCGAGCATGCCGAACGGAGCGGTCGTAAAGTAGGGGAAAGGAAGGTAGATCCCGTGTTATTCGATACGCACGCACACCTCAATGCCCGGGAGTTTGACGAGGATCGAGAAGAGGTGATTGCCCGCGCGCGGGAAAACGGCGTGAGCACCATCGTCAACATCGGCTTCAACGCCGAGACGATCCCCACCTGCCTGGAGCTGGCGGAGCGCTACGACTTCATCTATGCCGCGGTCGGCTGGCACCCGCAGGACGCCAAGGACATGAAAGACGAGCATCTGGAGTGGCTGGAGGAGCTGAGCCGCCACCCGAAAGTGGTCGGACTGGGAGAAATGGGTCTGGATTACTACTGGGACACCTCGCCGCGGGATGTGCAGGCGGAGGTGTTCCGCAAGCAGATTCGCCTGGCCAAAAAGCTGGGCCTGCCGATCATCATTCACAACCGGGACGCTCATCAGGACGTCATCACGATTCTGAGGGAGGAGAAGGCGGCTGAAGTGGGCGGCATCATGCACTGCTTTTCCGGGAGCTGGGAGACGGCCAAAATGGCGCTCGACATGAACTTCTACATCTCGTTCGGCGGTCCGCTCACATTCAAGAACGCAAAGCAGCCGAAAGAGGTGGCGGCCAAGGTGCCGCTCGACCGGCTGTTGATCGAGACCGACTGCCCGTACCTGACCCCGCATCCGTATCGCGGCAAGCGAAACGAGAGCGGATACGTCCGCTACGTCTGCGAGGCGATGGCCGACATCCACGGTCTGTCCTGCGAGGAAATGGCCCGGATCACGGCCGAGAACGCCCGCCGGCTGTTCCGGCTGGAAGCCCGTACCGAATAGCCTTCAAAGCTCATTATTATGACAAAAGCCCTTCTGTGAACGCGCATCAGCGCATCGCAGAAGGGCTTTTTTGCCAATTCCGACTTGTTGATTGCGCACATCCGGCGGCGTTTTTCCGGCAGGTGGCCGAGTATTTTCTGCCAAGCCAGGTTCTCCCGCAGTTTTCTCCTGCATACCATAGTCCATGTGTCGAACGATTCCATTTCTCTCGACAGAACTGCTCGACACAAACGTGCTTCCATTCGCCATGAGCTTTTTGCTAGGCTGGTAGCGATTATTTGGTTCTAGGAAGGGGGTAATTTGACAAACCGGAGAAAGTAGCATACAATCAAGACCGACCTTGTTCAGAACTGGCCAATTTCCAAAATATTGGTGCGATTTCATCACCCTTGCCTGACCAGACGGGAAAAGCCTCGTGCTTTTCCAGGAAAAAGGAGTGTGGGAAATGGAGTTACGCACGATATGGGAACGGCAAAAGAAGCGAGCAATTGCCATACTGGGCTGTCTCGCTCTGGTGCTGGTGCCCATGATTGGCTATTTATCTGCCCAAGCAAAGCAACCGAAGCAGGTCACGTTTACCTTGGACGGTGTCACCAAAAAGGTGGCGACCAAGGCGAAAACCGTTAAAGAGTTCTTGGAAGAACGACAGATTGCGGTGACAGATAACGATAACTTGCAGCCAGAAGCAGACACCAAAATTTCCGACGGAATAAACATCACCTTACATACACGCTGGGCAATCCCTGTCCACGTGGACGGGCAGACAAAACTCGTGCAAACGCTCAGCCGTGATGTGGCCGGTGTCTTGAAGGACGCAGGCATTACACTGGGCAAACAGGACCGGGTGGAACCGGCACTGACAGCGTCTCTCTCCAAAGACTCGACGATCTTTGTCACGCGGGTCAGCGAACAGATCGTCAAGGTTGAGGAGCGCGTACCATATCAGGAAATTCGCAAAGGCGATGCTTCTCTGACAAAGGGACAGACCCGCGTACTGCAAAGCGGGCAGGAAGGGAAAGTCATCGCGCACTACAGACTGGTTACGGAAAACGGAAAACAAGTATCCCGTGAACTGGTAAAACGAGATGTCATCACACCGAAAAAAGACCGTATTGTCGCGGTAGGAACGGCCGCATCCGTTCAAGCCGACACGTCAAAACGGGTCGTTGCCGCAGCGGGGTTGGTCTCCCGCGGTGGCAAAGTGTTCCGGCCGAAAAAGGTACTGAACGGGGTTACCTTGACCGCCTACTCTCCGGCAGGGGGAGGCAAGCCTGTCGGATCGCCGGGTTATGGTCGAACGGCTACCGGTGTCAAGGCAGAAGCCGGACATACCATAGCCGTCGATCCCAAAGTCATTCCGCTGGGATGGTGGGTGTATATCGACGGAATCGGGTATCGTCGCGCAGAGGACACAGGCGGTGCGATAAAAGGTCACAAGATTGACGTGTTTGTCAGCACAGAAGCGGAAGCGATCCGATTCGGCCGCAAGCGAAATCGCACGGTTTACATTATCGGACCACACAAGCCTTAAAGGACAGGAGCCTGCGCTCCTGTCTTCTGTTTGCCGTCTTACCATTATGACGGGCGGGGAACGGAAACGTTTCAGCCGCACGCACAGAAACAGTACGTGATTTTGGTATACTAATACCATGTCAACACGGTAGGAAAGCGGGAGCAGCGACATGAAGATCAAAGAAGTCATCGTCGTGGAAGGGCGGGACGACACGGCCGCCATCAAGCGGGCCGTGCAGGCGGACACGATCGAGACGGGCGGGTCTGCCATCAACGCGAAAACGATCGAAAAGATTCGCCTGGCCCAGCAAAAACGCGGCGTTATTATTTTTACCGACCCCGATTATCAGGGGGAGAGAATCCGCAAGATCATCAGCCGGGCGGTGCCGGGCTGCAAGCACGCATTTATCACCCAGGAAGACGGGACGAAAAAAGGGGACATCGGCGTGGAAAACGCCTCTCCCGAAGTGATCGTTCGCGCGCTTTCCGAGGTGCGTACCGATATGGCGGATCAGGCTGGGGAGATCACGCCCGACGACATGATCGCCTACGGGTTGACCTCGGGTCCGGATTCCAAACAGCGGCGCATCAAACTGGGTGAACGGCTGGGCATCGGGTACGCCAATGCCAAACAGATGCTGCAACGCCTGAACGCCTTTCAAATCAGTCGGGCGGAGTTTCTCGCCGCGATGAAGGCCATTGACGAAGGAGGGGAGCAGCCATGACCCGAGCCGTCGGCAAAGATATCGCCACGCCAACGCGGACCAGGGAAATCCTGGAGAAGTACGGCTTTTCGTTCAAAAAAGCCTGGGACAAAACTTTTTGATCGACACCAACATTCTGCACAACATCGTGGCAGCGGCCGAACTGGACAAGGGGAAGGCGGCATTGGAGATCGGCCCTGGCATCGGTGCGCTGACCGAACAGTTGGGCAGAGCGGCCGGCCGTGTCGTGGCGGTCGAAATCGACCAACGGCTGCTGCCCATCCTGGCGGAAACACTGGCTCCCTATGAAAACGTGGAAGTGGTGCACGGGGATGTGCTGGAGCTGGATCTGCGGGCGCTCCTGGCGGACAAGCTGGCCGGCTACGAACAGGTGAGCGTCGTGGCCAACCTGCCGTACTACGTGACGACGCCCATTCTGATGAAGCTGCTGGAGGAACGGCTGCCGCTGGAGCATATCGTGGTGATGATCCAGAAAGAGGTGGCGGATCGAATCGCAGCCAAGCCGGGTACAAAGGACTACGGTTCGCTCAGCGTCGCCGCACAGTTTTTCGCGGAGACGGAAGTGGCGATGGTGGTGCCGGCCAGCGTGTTCATTCCCCGGCCCAATGTGGACTCGGCTGTAATCAAGCTGACGATCCGCAAGCAGCCGCCTGTCGAGGTGGACGACGAAGCGCTGTTTTTCCGCGTGGTGCGGGCTTGTTTTGCGCAGCGGAGAAAGACACTGCTGAACAATCTGATGAACGGCTTGTTTGACAAAACGCAAAAAGAAGACGTGGTTGGACTGCTGGCTGAGCTGGGCATCGACCCCGGCCGCCGCGGTGAGACGCTGAGCATCGAGGAATTTGCCCGGCTCGCCAACGCCATTGGCCGCAGCAATCTGCTCACGCATCGACCATGAGGAACGCCCCTTGGATACAAGGGGCGTTTGGTATTTTTGGGACAGTCTCAACCATTTGGGAAAATGATAATCAGGGGAGGATAGCGGCTTGGGATTTTAGTAACCGGACGTGGTTTTTTTTGACAAAACCATGTGACAAAAATCTGCTGATTTCACGAAAAAAACACCGTTGACAAGAGTTGATGTTGGTTGCTATAATTTTTTATTTCTTTGACAAAATAAGCATAGGCTGTTATAATGGAATCAAGCGAGGTGGATGAGATAATGGCAAGAAACGCGTTACTTGACATTAAACGCAGTTTAGACGAGCACATTGGCGAACGCATCCTGCTGAAAGCCAATGGCGGTCGCCGCAAAACCGTCGAACGGACGGGCATCCTCGAAGAAACATACCCCTCTGTATTCGTAGTAAAGCTTGATGACGACCAATTGTTTGAGCGAGTTTCATACAGCTATGCTGACATCTTGACGGAGACAGTAGAATTGACAGTGTGCCGTGACAACGAGCACATTCGTATTACTTTTGTACAGCAGTAGGGCCCTGGCGGCTCTGCTGTTTTGTTTTTTTCTCCTGCTGTTCCCTGGCTTGGTACTCGATATTATATCCATTCGGCGCCATCGTTGTGTCGGCTGAATCGAGAGGATGGCCGGGGTTTTTTTGTCCGACCTCGCGCATACTAAGGCTGTCAACGAGAAAGGGAGGATGTTATGGGTCGCAGACGAGGCATCATGTCTGAAGCGTTCAAGATGGAGTTGGCCAAAGAGCTGGGGTTTTACGACACGGTAAAAACTGAAGGCTGGGGCGCCATCACCACGCGCGATGCCGGGAATCTGGTCAAACGCGCGATTCAGATTGCCGAGGAAGCGTTAGCCAAACAGAATGCCAAATAAACTCGTTGACAGGCCGGGGAAACCCGGCTTCTTCCTGCGTTTTTGGTTTCGCGGCAGTTGCTCCGCATTGCCTATTATGATAGAATATTCAGAAAAATACACACGCGTGTCACTAGGCGAACTAGGCATGAGCGAACGGAAGCGGCAAGGGGCGAGTCCCTCTGCTCTGGACGCTCATGCTTTTTTCAGGAGGTGAAAGCGGGCAGCAGACCGGGAACAGGCGAGGGTTACGCACCAAACAGATCGATCAGCGACAGGAGGAATGGGAAGTATGTGGAAAAGCAAGGGAATCGTACGGGGAACAGTGGCCGCTTTTGTCATCTCTACGGCGCTCTATACACCAGTTCCGGCCCAAACGGAGGCGGTATCTCCCGAGCCGCCGCCATCAGCGTCTGCGGAAGCGCCGGCGAGCGTCATCCAAAACGACGAGCCCACATCCGTCCGCATCAATCAGTTGGTCGACACGGCCATGTACTACTACTGGCACGGCGGCGACCTGCAGCAAGCGGAAAAGGAAATCTTCAAGGGCATCACCCTGAAAGGCAAATACGATGTGGTCGAACACGCTTTTCGGGAAGCGACGATCCTCGATCCGTACAATCTGGATCTGAAGTTTTCGCTGGCGTCGACGCAGGTCATCCAGAAAAAGCTGCCCGAAGCCCTGCAGACGTACCGGCAGATCCTGCGCCTGGACCCTGACAATTTCAACGCCACCCTGCTGTTCGCCGTCTACTCCAAGGCGAACGGAGACGAGCGGGCGTTTCAGGAGGCCGTGTCCAGGCTGCGGACGATCGATCCGCAAAGGACGGCCGCCTATCTGGAAAAGCTGCGGGCGACAGACGAGATCCTGGCCGGCAGGCTCAACACCGCGGTTCCGGCCGGGCTGCCGCAAACCCGGCACGCGATCGTGATCCTGGGCTACGCGCTGGCGGACGACGGTTCGATGCGCCAGCCGCTCGTGGACCGGCTGAAAACGGGCCTGGCGGTCGCCAGACAATACCCGCAGGCCAACATCATCGTTACCGGCGGAGTGCCAAAGCAGGGCGTCACCGAAGCGGACGCGATGAGCCGATGGCTGGTCTCCCAAGGGATTGACCAGGACCGCATCCTCCTGGAGAACAAGTCGACGGACACGGTGGAAAACGCCCTGTTTACGATGGCGATCCTGGAGCGGGAAGGGATCCGCGACGTCACGCTGGTGACCAGCGCGAGCCATATGAGACGGGCATTGACCGTCTTTCGCGAAGCCGGCGAATTGTACGCGAAGATGAACGGCAGCAGCGGGAGCGTCAGATTTAGCCATGTGGCCAGCCTGGATTACCCGACGATCGAGGAGGCGCAGCAGGTGACGAAAGACGAGCGACTGGTCACCTACCGTGACCTGTTGAGAGCTTCGGGCATCTGGGCGTATCCCGGAAAACAGCGATAGGCTTTTCTTCCGTCCAACTGGCACGGCAGAGAACCCCTGTGCTACAATAAGAGACTAGAAAATCTGAACGTAGGCAGAGGTGAACAACATGCGTATCTCGGTCAAAGCGCCCGCCAAAATCAACCTGACTCTCGACGTGCTGGCCAAACGGCCGGACGGTTATCACGAAGTGGAAATGGTGATGACCACAGTGGACTTGGCGGATCGCGTAGACCTGACCTTGCGCCAGGACGGCGCCATTACGCTGGACTGCTCTGCCAGTTTTGTACCGGACGACATACGCAACCACGCCTACAAGGCGGCGGTGCTGCTGCGTGAACGCTATCAGATACGTCAGGGCGTACATGTGCATATTGACAAACAGATTCCGGTAGCCGCCGGACTGGCCGGAGGAAGCAGTGACGCGGCAGCCGCCCTGCGCGGCCTAAACAAGCTTTGGAATCTCGGGCTGAGTCTGGACGAGCTGGCCGCCATCGGGGCGGAAATCGGGTCCGATGTGCCGTTTTGCGTCTACGGCGGCACGGCACTCGCCAGGGGGAGAGGTGAGCAGATCACCCATTTGCCGGCTCCCGCTCCTTGCTGGGTCATATTGGCGAAACCGCCGATCGGGGTCTCCACGGCTGACGTGTACGGCCGATTGCGCGTTCAGGAGATCGCCTGCCATCCTTCCACAGAGCAAATGATCAGGTCGATTCGCGAACAGGATTTTTCACTGATGTGCCGCTCCATGGGTAACGTGCTGGAAGAGGTGACGTTGGACATGCACCCGCAGGTCCGGCAGATCAAGGAGCTGATGGAACAGTCGGGAGCGGACGGGGTGCTGATGTCGGGGAGCGGACCGACCGTGTTCGCCCTCGTGCAAAAGGAAGCGAAGGTCCACCGTATCTACAACGCGCTGCGCGGATTTGTCAAAGACGTGTTCGTGGCCCGCATGCTGGGGATGCCTGATGGGGAAATGCTTGCATGATCCCGTATGGAAATGATAAATTAGCACCATAATATTCGGTTTTTTTGGAGGAAGAATCATGAAGAAAATGCGCAGAAGTGCGCGTCTGGTCGACATGACGCAGCACTTGCTCGCCCATCCCCACACGCTGATTCCACTCACCATGTTTGCCGAACAGTACGGAGCGGCAAAGTCGTCCATCAGCGAAGACTTGTCCATTATCAAGGAAGCGTTTGAGAGCCAGGGTGTGGGTGCGCTGCGAACGGTAGCGGGAGCGGCTGGCGGCGTGAAGTACATTCCTCAGATGAAGACGGAACAGGCCCTTCACTTCATGCGCGAACTGATCGGCCATTTGGAAAATCCCGACCGCCTGCTGCCGGGCGGCTACCTGTACATGTCTGACATCCTCGGCCATCCGGCCACCATGGCCCGGATCGGCAAGCTGTTTGCCACCGCCTTTGCCGAAAAGAACGTGGAAGTGGTCATGACGGTGGAAACCAAGGGGATTCCGCTCGCCTACGCAACGGCCGCCTATCTGAACGTGCCAGTTGTGATCGTTCGGCGCGACAACAAGGTGACGGAAGGATCCGTGGTCAGCATCAATTACGTGTCCGGCTCGAGCAAGCGCATTCAGACGATGTCGCTTGCCCGCCGCGCGCTGGCCGAACAGTCCCGTGTCCTGATCGTCGACGATTTCATGAAGGCCGGCGGCACGATTCGCGGCATGATCGATCTCCTGCAGGAGTTCCGCGCCACTGTGGTGGGCTGCGGCGTGTTGGTGGAGACGGCTGACGTCACGGATCGTCTCGTGGACGAGTACGTTTCGCTGGCCAAGCTGCGCGATGTGGATGTGAAGGGCAAGCAGATCGAGATCGAGCTGGGCAGTTATTTTCACAACAGAGAGGAGTAATGAACAGATGGCGATTTCATTTGTTTCGACGGACAAGGCGCCGGCGGCAATCGGTCCGTACAGCCAGGCGGTCAAGGCAGGCCCGTTTCTGTATGCATCCGGTCAAATCCCGCTGCGCCCGGACGGCACCCTGGTCGAAGGGGATATCGTGGACCAGGCGCACCAGGTGTTTGCCAACATCAAGGCGATCCTGGCCGAAGCCGGGCTGTCGCTCGCTGATGTGGTGAAAGCGACTGTGTTTATCAAGGACATGAACGATTTTGGCCGGCTGAACGACGTGTACGCCGAATACTTTGGCGATCACAAACCGGCCCGTTCTACGGTGGAAGTGGCTCGTCTGCCGCGCGACGTCAAGGTGGAAATCGAAGTCATTGCGTACGCAGGAGAATAATGGAGAATCGTGTAGTATAATCAAAAAGTCCGACACCAGGCCGTGTCGGACTTGTTTTTTGCGCATTTGTCCCCCAGGGGAGAGAAAAATTATCGTTTTTTTTTCAAAAATTCGGTAACCCAGCAGGAATATTTACCCAGAGCGTGGAAATAATCCTAAACGCTTTGATAGATAAAGGGAGTGAACTTAATGGAAGTAACAGACGTAAGACTTCGCCGAGTGAATACGGATGGTAGAATGAAAGCCATTGCGTCCATTACGATTGACCATGAATTCGTGGTTCATGATATCCGTGTCATTGACGGGAACAATGGCATGTTTGTTGCGATGCCCAGCAAACGCACCCCGGATGGGGAGTTCCGCGACATCGCACATCCGATCTCCTCTGCCACGCGCGAAAAGATTCAGGCTGCTGTGCTGGCTGAATACGAGCGCGTCGGTCAGGAAGAAGAGAACACCATCGAAGCAGGCGCTTGATTCAAGTCCAGCAAAAAGCACCCGGTCTCGACGACTGGGTGCTTTGTTCTTGCCGAAGCAGCCGGACGAAAAGCCAAGCGAGGCTGTTCCACCGGTCCCGGTCCTGTTGCCGTTTTCGCCGCTAATAGCAGGCCTCCAGATCGGCTATGATTTTTTCCCTGTCCAATCCTTCGCCGATAAAGACGGCTACCATCTTCGGACCGAAGTTTTCGAACGGAAACAGGTGCACCTGGTTTTCGGTGTGCTGAAATGAAATCAGTTCCTCCCTTCCTTTAAACAGCACGTACCCTTTGGCGCGGTAGACGTTTTTCGGCAGATCCCAGAGAAAATCCTCAAACTTGTCTGCGTCTACCGGTCCAGTAAAATGGTAGGAAAAGGTTTCGATGCTGTTGTACAGCGACGGCTGACCGGCTGAGAAGCCGAGCGATCGTTTTACTTTATCCAGGGTGGACATTCGTCCTATGCTTTTTTGCACAGGAGTGCCGGCCTTGTCACGGGCCTGTATGGCTGCACTGCGTTCGGCGGCGCGTTTGATGTTCAACAGTTCCCGCAGGTCCATGTCGCTCTGGATCGTCTGGTGGATCGGAGCGTGCGGATTCAGCTCCAGCAGCTTGGCCTTTACTTTTTCCAACACATCCGGGGTGACCAGATCGATTTTATTTAATAGAAGCAAATCGGCGTACTTCACCTGGTTGCGGATCGTCTTGACCAGCGTGCTGCTCGACTGAAAACGGGAGATAAGGCTGCGGAAGCGGGACGCGTCCACGACGCTGATGATTCCCTTGAGCTCCAATCTGTCGTACAGCTCCGGATGTGTCAGTGCGTCCACTACATCGACCGGATCGGCCACGCCGGTGGTTTCGATCAGGATGTGGTCAGGCTCAAAGGAAGCGAGAATGTCCTTCAGACCTTCCGTCAGCTCCCCGCGAATGGAGCAGCAGATGCAGCCGTCCAGAAGCTTTTTTACCGGAAAGCCAAAACCCTGAATCTGCTCGCCGTCGATGTCTTCATCGCCCATTTCATTCATCAGGACCACGACCCGACCGTCCTGGCTTTGCAGATAGGCCAGCAGTTTTTGTAACAGCGTCGTCTTTCCGCTGCCCAGATACCCGGTCAACATGTATACGCCAGCGCTCAACGCCACCATCCCCCTTGCCTTGTCATGTAACGGTCAGAACACGGAGGGCGGAGTTGGGAAAAATGTCAAAAATGTTACATTTATATTTTCGCAAGAGACTGACAATTCCCTTGAAGACCCGCTCTCGGTTCACTTCCCATCATAATCCAGGTGGGAAACAGGCGTCAAACGACTAAAAATCGCCATGGGAAACCAGTGCCTACCGTCTTGAAATCACCATTTGATTAAGATATAGTCATTGTGGAACTTATACGTTGGAGGGTTGACATGTCTAAGATCCATGCCGTGGTACTGGCTGCCGGTCAGGGAACGCGGATGAAATCGAAGCTGTACAAAGTTCTTCACCCCGTCTGCGGCAAGCCCATGGTCCAGCATGTGGTGGACACGCTGGCTTCCATGCGGGTGGAGGATGTCATCGTCGTCGTAGGTCATGGTGCTGACGCTGTTCGTTCCAGATTGGGCGACCGCGTCACGTACGCTTTGCAGAAGGAACAGTTGGGTACGGCTCATGCCGTACAGCAGGCGGTACCGTTTTTGCAGGCGAAAGAAGGAACTACGTTTATTTTGTACGGAGATGTACCCCTCCTGTCCGAGGAGACGCTCACTGCTCTCTTGCGCTATCACGAAGAGCAGCAGGCAGCTGCAACTGTACTGACTGCTGTCGTCCCGGACCCGACCGGTTACGGACGCATCGTGCGCAGTGAAACAGGTGAGGTGCAGGCGATCGTCGAGCACAAGGACGCAACTCCAGAGGAACGGGTGATCAGAGAAATCAACACAGGCATATACTGTTTTGACAATCAAAAATTATTGAAAGCCTTGGCACAAGTGAAAAATGACAACGCTCAAGGTGAATACTATGTGACGGATTGTATCGGCATTCTGCGGGAAGCAGGAGAAAAGGTGGCCGCGTTTGAAGCGGTTGACCCGGATGAAACGATGGGCGTCAACGACCGCTCGCAGCTGGCCGAAGCCGAAGCATACATGCGCAAACGCATCGCCGTGCGCCATATGAAAAACGGCGTGACCATTGTCGACCCCGCATCCACGTACATCGAAGCGGACGTGGTGATCGGTGCGGATACGGTGATTCAGCCCGGAACGTATTTGCGCGCAGGGACAACCATCGGCGCCGATTGCGTGATTGGTCCGCAGGCGGATTTGAGCAATGTGCAGGTGGCAGACCGTGTCACCATCTCCTACTCCGTCATGGTCGACGCTCGTGTGGAAGCAGACTCCACGGTCGGACCGTTTGCTTATGTGCGGCCGGGAACGGAAATTGGCCCGAGTGTCAAAATCGGCGACTTTGTCGAACTGAAAAATGCGAAAATCGGCAAAGGCACCAAGGTACCGCACCTCAGCTACGTAGGCGATGCCGAGATTGGCGAGGGTGTCAACATCGGCTGCGGTACGATTACGGTCAACTATGACGGCGCCGTCAAACACAAAACAGTCGTAATGGACGGCTCCTTTATCGGCTGCAACACCAATCTCGTTGCGCCGGTTACTGTGGGACAACAAGCGTATGTAGCAGCGGGTTCCACCATTACACAGGACGTGCCGGACGAAGCGCTGGCCATTGCTCGAGAGCGACAGATAAACAAGCCGGGTTATGCTAACAAACTGCCACGCAAAGGCAAGAAGGATTAACAACGGGGGGTTTTTTTAACTATCATGGCTAACTACCGCGATCCCAAACTGAAAGTCTTTACGTGCAACGCAAATCGCCAACTGGCAAAAGAGATTGCGGAGCACATCGGTGTACCGCTGGGCAATGCGGAAGCAGTCCGCTTCAGCGACGGCGAGTGTCAAATCAAATTGAACGAAAGCGTTCGCGGTTGTGACGTGTTTGTGATTCAGCCAACATGTGCTCCCGTTAACGAACACCTGATGGAACTGCTTGTGATGGTCGATGCGCTGAAACGCGCCTCTGCCAAGAGCATCAACGTCGTGATTCCGTATTACGGGTACGCCCGTCAGGACCGGAAAGCCCGCGCGCGCGATCCGATTACGGCCAAACTGGTCGCCAATCTGATCGAGACCGCAGGGGCGCACCGCGTCATCACGATGGACCTGCACGCGACGCAAATCCAGGGCTTTTTCGACATCCCGGTCGACCACCTGTTGGGCGTACCGATTCTGGGGAAATACTTTGCCGAAAAAGGCCTGCAGGACATCGTCGTCGTCTCGCCTGACCACGGTGGCGTAACCCGTGCCCGCAGGCTGGCGGAGCGCCTGGAAGCGCCGATTGCGATCATCGACAAGCGCCGTCCGGAGCCAAATGTTGCAGAAGTGATGAACATCGTCGGGAACATCGAGGGTAAGACAGCAATCATCATTGACGACATCATCGATACGGCTGGCACGATTACGCTGGCGGCCAACGCGCTGGTGGAAGCAGGTGCGCGTGACGTGTACGCGTGCTGCACGCATCCGGTGCTGTCCGGCCCGGCCATCCAGCGAATCAACGATTCCAAGATTAGCGAATTGGTAGTGACCAACACCATCCCGTTGAGCCAGGATCGGATGATCGACAAGATCAAGGTGCTGTCTGTGGCACCGATTATCGGGGAAGCGATCATCCGCGTTCACGAAGAGCTGTCTGTCAGCAAGCTGTTTGATTAGTACAACCCGGTCAGACGATTGAAATACGCCTCCGCTGGACAAGCTAGGGAGAAGGAAGAATCTGCTAGCTGTCCAGAGGAGGTTTTTTTGTGGAAACGATCAAGGCGATCATCCGCCGCAAGGGAGAACAGCCGACGAACAACGAACTGCGACGCCAGGGCTGGGTCCCGGCTGTCGTCTACGGAAGCGACGTCCAGAACCTGGCGATCCAGGTGAATGGACGGGAACTGGATCAGGCCCTGCGCCATCAGTCCACCAACAAGCCATTCAAGCTGGTGGTCAACGGCAACGAACACCCCGTGATGGTCTACGAACTGCAGCGTCATCCCGTGAAGGGCATCATTCTTCATGCTGACTTCAAAAAAATCAATATGAATGAAAAAGTGCACACCAGCGTCCCGGTGCTGCTGGAGGGTGACCCGGAACTGGGGGTGGCCACCTTGGTCCGCCACAGCGTGGAAATCTCCTGCCTGCCCGGCAGCATTCCCGAAGCGTTTACCGTCAATGTCGACGGCCTCAACATCGGCGACGTGGTGCTGGCCAAAGATCTGGAGATTCCGCCCGACGTCGATCTCGGGATTGACGAGATGGAAGTGGTTGTAAGCATCCTGCCGGTGAAGGCCAAGTCGGACGAAGCAGTGGAGGCGGAACAGTCGGCCGAGGCTGTGGCCGAAGAGGCCGGATCGCCGCCAGAGAAAGCCAAAACCACATAGAGTGGCTCCTGCCCCGGATGTTTGGGGCTCAGCGTGTAGACAAAGTCCGCGGCGCAGGGGAGATCGGGCCCGCTCGCTTGGCCCATCCCTCCATGCGATGCACATTGTCTTCCGCTTCGGTTGATGAATGGGCAGGCCTTTCGGCCTGGAAATCATTTTTTGTGGACGCTAACTCAATGAACCGTTTGTCTTCAGTCTGTGCCCCGGATGTTCGGGGCTTTTTTATGTAGGTGTCACCGCCTTGGCGGAGCTTGGTTTTCTATGTACAATGAGGGGAGGTTAGGAGGGAACAACCGTGAAAGTGATCATTGGGCTGGGCAACCCCGGCAAAAAATATGAAGATACAAGACATAATGCAGGGTTTATGGCCATAGATAAAATTAGCGATAAGTGGAACATTCCCGTACAACAGCACAAGTTTCGCGCCATTGTTGGCGAGGGCCGGATCGAAGGGGAAAAGGTGCTGCTGGTCAAACCGCAGACTTACATGAATCTGTCCGGGGAGTCCGTTATCGAGGTGCTGTCGTTTTACAAGCTGACGCCGGATGATATTGTGGTAATTTACGACGATTTGGATCTGCCTTGCGGCCAGCTTCGCCTGCGGTTAAAGGGCAGCGCTGGCGGACACAACGGCATCAAATCGCTGATCCAGCACATGGGTACCCAGGAGTTCAAGCGAATCAAGGTGGGCATCGGTCGCCCCGAACCGGGAAGGAGTGTAAGCGATTACGTTTTGCAGACTTTTTCTGCCGCCGAGCGCCCGGTGATCAACGCTGCCGTGGAGCAGGCAGCTGAGGCTGCCGCGATGTGGACGAGAGAACCGTTTGAGCTCGTGATGAACCGCTACAACAGTCGGAAGTAACACGGTTAAGCGTCTGAACGTCAAAAAACCGCTCACGCCATGCGGCTTGATCAAGTATGTTTTTCCACCCCCTCGACCATACTAAGCGGTAGATTCGCCTGGGGGTGTATTGCGAGTGAGCATTCGCTATGTCTGCCGCTGCTGCGGCATCAGGATTGCGGAATTTGACGATGCGCGTGTGACGGAAGCACAGTTGGGGTTGGATTCCTTGACCCCGGAAGAACGTGCTCTTATAATAACCAAAGAACCTGAGGGGGACACGGTTGTCAGCATCACGTGCGCCTACTGTCGTGAGGCGCTGGATCTGCATCCGGAGCTTTCCCTGATCGGTAATCCGCTCCAATAACACTCCTACAGCTGCATCCTCTTATAAATAATATATGGAGGAAGCGAAATGCTTTCGGTGTAAGGCTTGCAAGGACAAGGCCTTGGCTTCTTGAGCTAAGGCTTCTTTTCGCATGACAGAAAATCCAGAGAGGGGACTAATGAATGCAAGTCATCATTAACCCGATAAAACGGGACGCCAACATCGGGACAATTGTCGCCGGCCTGGAAAAGGGGCTGCACGAACAGCTCGTCTCCGGTCTGGCCGGTTCCGCCCGGCAAGCGCTGATGGTGGCGCTCAAACAGATGGCGGGCCGTCCGATGTGCGTCATCACCCATAACATGTTTCAAGCGCAAAAAGTGTACGAGGATCTGATCGAACTCCTCCCCGCCGACGAGGTGCTGCTCTTTCCCGGAAACGAATTGATAGGCTCCGAACTGGCGATCGCCAGTCCCGAGATGCTGGCGCAGCGCGTACACGTGTTCAACCGTTTAGCCCGAGGCTTTACGGGTATTTTGGTTGCGCCGTTCGCCGGCGTACGCCGTCTGGTCGTGCCGCCTCACATCTGGCGGGACGCGCAGATCGAACTGCGGGTCGGCGAAGAACTGGACATTGACGCGTTTTTGCTCCGCTGTGTGGAGTTGGGGTACGAGCGCGTCGACATGGTGGAGCGAAAAGGTGAATTCAGCGTGCGCGGCGGGATCATTGACCTGTACCCGATCGACTCGGAATGGCCGGTGCGGATCGAGCTGTTTGATGTGGAAATCGACTCGATCCGCACATTTGACATGGGAACGCAGCGCTCGCTTACGTCCGTCCAGTCGTTTACAATCGGGCCGGCCAAGGAGGTCTTTGCCACGACCGCACTCTTGCAGGAGGCAGCTGTCCGGCTGGAGCAAAAGCTGGGCGAAACCGTATCCAAACTGAAGGACGGGGCGGCCAAGGAAAAAGTGGTGCAAAAAATCGGCGCCGACGTGGAACGGATGATGCAGGGACAGCGGTTTTCCCATCTCTATTCCTACATCTCGGTCCTTTACCCGACGAACGATACGCTGCTTTCCTATATGCCGGCTGACACGGTGCTGATCGTGGACGAACCGTCCCGCGTGCTGGATACGGCGGCGCAGCTTCAAAAAGAGGAGGCGGAGTGGCTGACCGGCCGGATCGCCGAAGGGGAGTACATGGCCAATTTGAGCTTGTCCCGCTCCTACGAGGAGACCGTGGGCGCGAAAAAGCGGCAGATCGTCTACCTGTCTTTGTTTTTGCGCCAATCGCCCAAAACGCAGCCGCAAAACATCGTCAATCTCACCTGCCGGACGATGCAAAACTTCCACGGCCAGATGAACGTGCTGAAGACGGAGCTGGCCCGTTGGAAAAAATCGCAGGACCAGATCGTTTTCGTTGCCGCCGATCTGGAGCGGGCCAAGCGTCTGGAACGGGTGCTGCATGACTACGAGATGGAAGCCGACCTGCTGACCGAGTCGGTGGAATCGGTTCCACCCGGTCGTCCGACCATTATTATCGGCAACCTGCAAACCGGGTTTGAACTGCCGTTGAACAAGCTCGTCGTCATCACCGAGGGGGAAGTCTTTACCCCCAAACAGCGCAAGGCGCGCAAAGTCCAACAGACGATGACCAACGCCGAGCGGATCAAAAACTACCTGGAGCTAAAACCGGGCGACTACGTCGTGCACGTCAACCACGGGATCGGCAAATACCTGGGGATCGAAACCAAAGAAATTCTCGGAATTCATAAAGATTACTTGCATATTCAGTATGCCGGCGGAGACAGCCTGTTTGTGCCGATCGACCAGATTGACCACGTGCAGAAATACGTGGGCAGCGAAGAGTCGGAGCCGAAAATCTACAGCCTCGGGGGCAGCGAGTGGAAGCGCGTCAAGAACAAGGTGAAGTCCTCCGTCAAAGACATTGCGGAAGACCTGATCAAGCTCTACGCGGCCCGGGAAGCGGCTGTGGGCCACGCCTTCTCGCCTGACACGGCGGAACAGCGGGAGTTTGAGGCGATGTTTCCCTACCAGGAGACGCCCGACCAGCTCCGGGCGATCGCTGAAGTCAAGCAGGACATGGAAAAGCGTCGGCCGATGGACCGTCTCGTCTGCGGCGACGTGGGCTACGGCAAGACAGAGGTGGCCATCCGGGCGGCCTTCAAGGCGGTCATGGACGGCAAGCAGGTGGCCGTGCTTGTGCCCACCACCATTTTGGCGCAGCAGCATTACGAGACCTTCCGCGAGCGTTTTGCCGACTACCCGATCCGTGTCGAAGTGCTCAGCCGGTTCCGCTCGCGCAAAGAGCAGAACGCCGCGCTGAAAGGGCTGAAGGAAGGCACGGTGGACGTCGTCATCGGGACGCACCGACTGCTGTCCAAAGACGTCCAGTTTCGCGACCTGGGACTATTGATCGTCGATGAAGAACAGCGTTTTGGTGTCACCCACAAGGAAAAACTGAAACAGATGAAGACCAACGTGGATGTGCTGACCCTGACCGCGACGCCGATTCCACGGACACTGCACATGTCGATGATCGGCGTGCGCGACCTGTCCGTAATCGAGACGCCGCCGGAAAACCGCTTCCCGGTGCAAACCTATGTCATGGAGTACGGCCCGGCGCTGGTGCGGGAGGCGATCGAACGGGAACTGGCCCGCGGTGGTCAGGTCTTTTTCCTCTACAACCAGGTGCAGGGGATCGAGCAGATGGCGGAGCAAATCGCTGCGCTCGTGCCGGACGCCCGCGTCGCCGTGGCGCACGGCCAGATGAACGAGAGCGAGCTGGAAGGCATCATCCTGGACTTTTTGGAAGGCAATTACGATGTGCTGGTCAGCACGACGATCATTGAAACGGGCGTGGACATCCCCAACGTGAACACGCTGATCATCTACAATGCGGACAAAATGGGCTTGTCCCAACTGTACCAGCTCCGCGGACGGGTTGGCCGGTCCAACCGGATTGCCTATGCCTACTTTACCTACCAGCGGGACAAAGTGCTGACCGAAGTGGCGGAGAAGCGGCTGCAGGCGATCAAGGAGTTTACCGAGCTCGGCTCTGGCTTTAAGATCGCGATGCGCGACCTCTCCATCCGCGGCGCCGGGAATCTGCTGGGCGCCGAGCAGCACGGATTCATCAACTCGGTCGGGTTTGACCTGTACAGCCAGATGCTGAAAGAGGCGATTGACGAGCTGAAAGGGGAAGTGAAGCAGGAGAGCGTCTCCCCGGTGGAGATCAACCTGCAGCTGGACGCCTACATCCCGTCGCTCTACATCACCGACAGCCGGCAGAAAATCGAGATGTACAAAAAATTTGTGGCCGTCTCCTCCCTGGAGGACGTGGACGACCTGGCCGAGGAACTGCTGGACCGCTTCGGCCCCGTGCCGAAACCGGTGGAGAACCTGCTCACGATCTCACGCCTGCGGGTGTACGCGCTCAAGCACCACATCACCGAGATCAGCCAGAAAAATCCGGACGAGATCAAACTGTATCTGCATCCCAGCCAGAACAACAACATCGACGGCGGCGCGTTGTTCGCACTGGCCAGCAATTGGAACAGGCGATTGGGGCTCTCGGGTGGACAACAGATCGTCATTACTGTTAAAGTAAAAGGGTTACGGGAAGATGAAGGCGTGCAGCTTGTCGAAAAGCTGCTGCGTCAATTTCACTTGGTGCGCAAGGACACCAGTACGGAAAGCACCGTCTCCTGAGGGAGAACGGGCTTTTCGGGAAGGGAGAGCCATTCCATGAAACGATCTGTAGCCATTTTGTCTTCCGCCGTCCTGGTCGTGGCACTGCTGACCGGATGCGGAGGAGACAACAACACAGATGCTTCCAACCAGACCAACCAGAACCAAGCAGCAGGTGACCAGGCAAACGATCCGCTGGCGCAGTTTCCCAAGCTGAACCTGCCGTTCAAAGTGGATCAAAATGCCGCTGTCGTCGAGTACCAGGGAGGCACGCTCAGCGGGAAGGAATTTGAGACGTTCCTGCGAGTGATTAACTTCCTCAATCCGATGCAGGGGCAAATGATCGAAGTGGCGGATCAGGAGATGTTAAAAACGTTCGCCCGTGAATTCACGGCGACGAAAATCCTGGCCGCCAAAGCCGACGCTGCGATCGAGAAAGAGTCCAGGGAGACGGCTGAGAAGAGCTTCGACAAGATCAAAGAGCAGTATCTCAGCCTCCTGGGCAACGACAATGCCAAGTTTGACAAGCTGATGGAGAATCAGGGCGTCACCAAGAATCTCGTGATCGATCAGATGACGCTCATCAACAACTCGATCAACGTGCTGAAAAAGAACATTGATGACGCGGCGTTGAAAAAGATGTACGACGGCATGAGCAAGGAATCGCTGACCGTCGCCTCTGTCCGCCACATCCTGATCTCCACCGAAAATCGGAAACCGGAAGAAGCGCTCAAACTGGCCAACGATCTGGCGGCCCGCCTGAAAAAAGGGGAGGATTTCGCCAAACTGGCCAAAGAGCACAGCGACGACCCGGGCAGCAAGGACACGGGCGGTCTGTACGAAGACGCCGACGTGAGCCAATGGGTGCCGGAGTTCAAGGACGCGGCCCTGAAACTGCCAATCGGGCAAATCAGTGATCCGGTAAAAACTGATTACGGCTACCATGTAATGAAGGTGGAAAGCCGGAAACAAAAGAGCTTTGACGAGATGAAGGAACAGCTTCGCGCGCAGGCGTTGGAGCAGGAGTACGACAAATTCGGCAATACCGAGCTGGACAAGCTGATTACCAAGTACAACCTTCCGGAAGTGAAACAGCCTGCGGAACAGGCCAAATAGGACGGGTCTTTTGAGTGCAGGCCTTTTGGCCTGGAAATGCAACGTCTTCAGTCTGACAGGGAACTCAGGTTCCCTGTTTTTTCGTTTTCTCGCATATTCTTGAAGCTCCGGCGAATACTATAGTCACTCGCTACCGCCCGGGGGAGAGTAACAAAATCAAACTGGAAAATGTTGCAGTCGTCACTCGTCGTTAAAATGAGAATCTGAGGAAAAAATACAGGTAACCACCAACTCTTTCACAACCCACTTCTCACGAAAGCGAGGCAACATGACATGAAAGCAACTGGTATTGTTCGTCGCATCGACGACCTCGGCCGGGTCGTGATACCAAAGGAGATTCGTCGCACCCTGCGCATTCGCGAAGGCGATCCGCTGGAGATCTTCGTGGACCGCGACGGGGAGGTTATCCTGAAGAAGTATTCGCCCATCGGAGAACTGGGTGATTTCGCCAAGGAATACGCTGACTCGCTGTACGAAAGCCTGAACCATATCATCCTGATTTCCGACCGCGACAGCGTCATCGCCGTGTCCGGCGCATCCAAGAAGGAGTACCTGGAGAAGCCGATCGGCAGCATCGTGGAAAAATGCCTGGAAGAGCGGAAGACGCGCGTCGAAAAGAATTCGGGCACGTATGAAATTTGCCGCGACCTGCAAGAAACGTACGGGTCCTTTGTGATCGCGCCGATCGTGGCCGGCGGCGACCCGATTGGTGCGGTGATTCTCCTCACGAAAAACGAGGGGACCAAGATGGGCGATCTGGAAATGAAAATGGCAGAGACAGCGGCCGGTTTCCTGGCCAAGCAGATGGAGCAGTAACACGTCAAACAGCCTCGTGCGGCGGGGCTGTTTTTTTTTACGTCCGGAGGTGGAGGACGCGTCAATCCCCCGCTTTTCTTCCCGTTGATCGGTTGTGATATAATGGACGCAGTTTGTGTTTTGAGAGGAGAACATCACGCGCATGGCTCAGGAAAAGGCATCCGTCCAATTTGTAAAAGGAGCGGCCATATTGGGGGCAGCCGGGCTGGTCTCCAAACTGCTGGGTGCAGTGTACCGCATCCCGTACCAAAATATTGCCGGCGACATCGGCTTGTACGTCTACATGCAGGTGTATCCGCTGTATACCACGCTGTTGATCCTGGCGACGGCCGGGTTTCCCATCGCCATCTCCAAGATTGTCTCCGAACGCATCGCGGTCGGGGATGTGCTTGGCGCGCGCAAGGCGTTTCGCGTTGCCAGCGTCACACTTGTGGTGCTGGGGTTCTTTTTCTTTGCGCTGCTGTACGGCGGAGCACCGCTGATCGCCAGCTTCATGGGGGATGAACACCTGGTCACCCCACTACGGGCGGTCGCCTGGTCGCTGCCGATCGTGCCGATGGCAGCCATTTTGCGAGGGTACTTTCAAGGACATCAAAACATGATGCCGACCGGGGTATCGCAGGTGATTGAACAGCTGATCCGGGTTGTTTTCATTCTGTTGGCCGCTTTCTGGGCCATGAGCGTCTACCAGGACGCCTATTTGGCAGGAACGGGCGCAGTTTTCGCCGCATTTCCCGGGGCGGTGGCGGCGGTGCTTGTCCTGTTGTGGTACTGGAAAAGGGACAAGCAGTCCGGACCGATCGGGGAGGGCGTGACCCAATCGGCCGACGTGGCTGTCTGGGGCAACCGGCAGGTGCTGAAAAGCCTGTTGTTTTACGCCCTGCCAATCTGCATGGGGGCGCTGGTGCTGCCCCTGATCCCGCTGGTGGACTCGCTGACCGTCGTCAACATGCTGCAGTGGAGCGGCATGGAGGAAGAATTGGCGAAAGTGGCAAAGGGCGCCTATGACCGGGGGCAGCCGTTGATTCAGTTTGGCACGTTTTTCGCCACTTCCCTCTCGCTGGCGCTGGTTCCGGCGATCAGCGAGGCGGCGGCACAGCGGCAGTACCGGCTGATTGCCGGCCGTTCGGAAGTGGCGATCCGGCTCACCTTTTTGCTGGGACTGCCGGCTTCGGTCGGACTGGCGCTGCTGGCAGAGCCGGTCAACATCATGCTCTACGGCGACGACAAAGGGACGGAAGCGCTGGCCATCCAGGCCTTTACCATCCTGTTTGCCACGCTGAGCATCGCCAGTGCCGGCATCCTGCAGGGAATGGGACGGGTGATGCGCCCGGCCCGCAACCTGCTGATCGGAGTCGTCTTCAAACTGGTGCTGAACCTGGCGCTGGTGCCGTTCTGGGGCATTGCCGGGGCGGCGTTTGCCACTGTGATGGCGTATCTGGTCGCCATGGGGCTCAACGTGTTGGGAGTCGTCAAGTACACCAAGGCGCGCATCGGTTTGCGGCAGATTGCCAAGAAGCCGTTTTTGTCGGTGCTGATCATGTCCGTCGTCGTGCTTGTGGTGGAATGGGGATGCATGATGCTGGCGCCCGGCGCGCTTTCGTCCAGCCGGCTTGCCTACACGCTTACGGCCCTGTTAGCGGTCGGGTGTGGCGCAGTGGTCTATTTGCTGGCGCTGTTGAAAACGGGCGGATTGACGCGGGACGATCTCCGCTTCCTGCCGAAGGGGGCACGGATCGTTGCGCTGCTGGAACGGATTGGTCTGCTGCGCGGACAATGAGTTGAGAAGGAAAACAAGGAGGGACGGCGCATGAGTGATGCGGCGGGCACGATTACGGTCGTCGGACTCGGCGCGGGCGATTTGGAACAACTGCCGTACGGGGTCTACCGTACATTGAAGCAGGCTAAAAAGCTCTACCTCAGAACCCGGGAGCACCCGGTGGTGGCCAGTCTGGCCGCGGAGGGTGTCGCCTACGAGTCGTTCGACGAGATTTACGAACAGCACGGGACATTTGCAGAGGTGTACGAACGGATTGTCGAGACGCTTCTGGCAAAAACGGCAGAGGAGGGCAGCATTGTCTACGCTGTGCCCGGTCATCCGCTGGTGGCGGAGCGAACTGTCCAACTGCTGCTGGAGCGGGAGGCGAACGGAGAGGTCCGTGTTGTGATCGGAGGCGGACAAAGTTTTCTCGATCCGCTGTTTGCCCGCCTGCAGATCGATCCGATCGAGGGGTTTGCCCTGCTGGACGGCACGGACATGCGGGCTGATCAGGTAAATCCGATGCTGCACACCATTATCGCTCAGGTGTATGACAGGTTTGTGGCCTCCGACGTCAAGCTGACGCTGATGGAGGTACTGCCGGACGAGCATCCAGTCACGGTGGCGACCGCAGTCGGCGTAGCCGGACAGGAGCGGATCGAAACGGTGCCGCTGTACGAGCTGGACCGGCTGGATCACTTCGGCAACCTGACACTGGTCTACGTGGCGCCGACGCAGGACGAGCGGGTGCGTTACCGGCAGTTTGCCTATTTGAAAGAGATTGTCGCCATCCTGCGCAGCCCGGATGGCTGTCCATGGGATCGGGAGCAGACCCATCAGAGCATCCGCAAGAATCTGATCGAAGAGACGTACGAGGTGCTGGAGACCATCGACGACGACGATCCCGACGCGATGTGCGAAGAGTTGGGAGACCTCCTGATGCAGATCATGCTGCATGCCCAGATGGCGGCGGAGGACGGCTACTTCACTGTAGACGACGTCGTCGCCGGGCTAAACGAAAAGCTGATTCGCCGTCACCCGCACGTGTTTGGCGACAAAAGCGCAGGCAACGCGGAGGAAGCGTTGGCCAACTGGCAGGAAATCAAGGCCCGGGAAAAGGCGGCCAAAGGCATCGAGCCTGGCTCCCGGTCGCAGTTGGACGGCATTCCGCGCGACCTGCCGGCGTTGATGTACGCCTACAAGCTGCAGAAAAAGGCGGCAGAAGTCGGGTTTGACTGGGACGACATCGCCGACGTTTTCGGGAAAGTGGAGGAAGAGTTCCGGGAGCTGCGGGAAGCTGCGCCGGAAGAGCGCGCCGGTGAACTGGGCGATCTGCTGTTTGCGGTCGTCAATCTCGCCCGCTTCCTCAAGCTGGACCCGGAGGAAGCATTGGCGAAGACCAACCGCAAATTCAAGCGCCGCTTTGCCTACATCGAGGAGAAACTGCGCCAGGCAGGCCGTACCTTTGAAGAGACCAATCTGCAGGAGATGGACGCCTGGTGGGAGGAAGCAAAACACCGCGAATAAAAGAAGGGGGGAACCGTGTCCATGAGGTTGGACAAATACCTGAAAGTGTCGCGGCTGATCAAACGGCGCACCCTGGCCAAGGAAGTGTGCGATCAGGGGCGCGTGGAAATCAACGACCGGCCTGCGAAAGCCTCCAGCACTGTCAAGATCGGCGACAAACTGGCAATTCGCTTCGGCCAGAAGATCGTCGTGGTCAAAGTGGAGGACATCAAGGAGAACCCGCGCAAGGAGGAGGCCGCTTCCCTGTACACCGTAGTAGGCGAAGTGCCGGTGCCGCGCGACGAAAAGGAAGAAGAGGACTACCTCAGAGGGTAGTCTTTTCTTTTTCTCACAAAAATTGACAATGACCAGGGAGCCTCTTATAGTAATAGCGAACAACTTACGCGAAGAATAGAGGGAGAAACTGTGGGGAAAGTCTTCTTGTTTTCGATCTTGTGGTGGCTGACCGGCAACCCGTTTGCCGCCCTGATCATCATTTTGCTTCTTTTGTATCTGCTTGATCTTCGCTTTGTCCGGCTGCTGCCCGACATTACCAAACCGTTTCGCCAAAACCGGCGTCTGGCTGCGCTCAAGCGTCAGGTAGCGCTCAATCCGCACGACACCTCGGCAAAGCTGGAGGCCGCCCGGCTGCTCATGGAGAGGCGGCGGTACGAGGAGGCATTGGCCTATCTGGAAGAGATAGCGCCGTCGATGGGAGAATCGGCCGAGTATCTGAGCGATCGCGGCATCTGCTGCCTCAAATTGGGCCGGGTGGAGGAGGGAGAGCGGCTGCTTCAGCAAGCTCTGACGATCAATCCGCGCGTCAAATACGGGGAACCGTACCTCCGGCTGGGCGAAGCCTATGCCGCCCATAACCAGCGCGAAAAGGCGCTGGGGTTCCTGGAAGAGCTGGCGTCCATGCACACGTCGTCGTGCGAGGTCTACTACAAGCTGGGGAAGCTGTACGCGGAGCTTACGCAGAAGGAACGGGCCAAGCAGGCGTTTCGCGAGGCGGTTGAGGTCTATCGCGGACTGCCGGCCTACAAGCGGCGCATGGAACGGCGGTGGGCGCTGCTGGCGTGGCTGAATCGATGAAGATCGACGCGTGAATGCGGCCTCCTGGCCATCAGGGTGCAGCGAACACGGCTGCGGGAAACACCGGAGAAAGCGGTTCGCAGGGATTTGTTACCTGTTTGTAACGACTTCTTTCCCACTCATTTCCTATGATGGAGGGAGTTGCAGGAAAAGGAGGCGTTAATGGTGAACAAAAGCGCGAAAACAGGCTTGTCCGCGCTGTTGGCCGTCACGGTGTTGACCGGGCCGTTCGCGGCAGTTCCGCAGACCGTTCATGCCTTGACCGTGGAAGATGTTTCAGCAGACGATCCGGACACGGATGAGGAGACCGAATACACGATCGAGATTGAAATCGACAAGGACCTGAAGGCCGGAGACGAGATCATCGTCAAGTTTCCCAGCGATTACAAGGTGTACAAAAGTCTGAAACGGTCGGACGTCAGCTTGGAGGATGACCGTGGCCGCTCGATCGACATCAAGAGCGTGTCAGTGAGCAAGACCACCGTCAAAGTAAAAGTGGACGAACGGGTGAAGGCGGACACGACGCTGACCCTGACGATCGACAAGATCACCAATCCGAAAAGCAAGGGCGACTATACCATCAAAGTGGAGACCTCAAACGAGTCGTCAAAAAGCTACAAGGTGTCCGTCGGCAAATCCTCAAGCAGCAACAAAACAAGCAGCAAATCGTTCGAAGTCAGCCAAAGCAGTCAAGATGCGGGAGCTTCCACCTCGCTGACGCTGGGCAAAATCAGCCTGTCCAAGTCGGACAAGTTGAAAAAGGGCAAGTACATCTACGTCGATTTCCCGGCAAAGGACATGCTGCCGAAAAGCATCGACAAATCCGATGTCAAGGTTAACAGCTACAAAGCCCAGAACGTCTCCGTCACGGACAGTGACACCGTGCGAATCGAGGTGCCCAGCGGCGCGGACGGGGACAACTACATCAAGCTGGAGTTTGCCACATCGGCGGATATTCAAAACCCGTCCGAGGCCGGAACCAGCTACGTGTACAAGGTGTCGTACAACAATCGTACGTACGAGTCGGAGAAAGTCGAGATCAAGGATTCCAAAAAGGCGTCCTTTGACGTAGCCCTCTCCGACAAGGCTCCGGGGGCCCGCAGCAGTTACCGGATGGATCTGAATTTGTCCGCCAAAGTGAGCGGCGGCACCGACATCACGGTGGAGTTTCCCAGTGTGGACATGGTCCCGCCCTTCATCTCCGAGTCCGCGATCAAGGTGAACGGCGAACAGGTGACCAACGTCGGCGTCAGCGGCGGAAAGGTTTCTTTTCGCACGCCCAGCCGGTTTAGCAGCAGCAGCAAGCTGAGCATTGAGTTTGGCCTGGATGCCTTTGTGACCAACCCGAAAACAGCGGGATCGTACGAGCTGGTCGTCACGGTGGACAAGAAAAAGTACTGGTCCAAACCGTTCGACATCACCGGTATGGCAGTTCCCGCCGCGCCGGTGGCTGTGGACAACAGCACGGCCACAGTGGGGCTGACCAAAACGGCGGCGCAGGCAGTCACCGGCCTGCAGGTCGGAATCAAGGCACTGGGCATGCCGCTGGAGAAAAACAAGGGCTTTGTCGAAATCGTACTGCCGCTCGAATTCCGCGTACCGGCGTACATCCAGCCGAACAGCGTGACCGTCAACGGGGTAGCGGCCGCGTACGTCGGCGTTCGCGGCAAGAACGTGCTCGTCTACCCGGCGCAAGACCTCCCGGTTAACGTGCCGGTCCAAATCAACGTGCTGGAGTCGGCAGGCATCGCCGCACCGGCTGCGCCGGGCACCTACAGCATCGGGGTTTATACGTCCGAACAGCAGGGAGTGCTGTTCTCCCGCCCGGTTACCATCGTGTCGCCAAACGCAGTCAGCTTCAAGGCAAACGTGGCGTCGTTTACCAAACAGGGCAAGACGCAAGCCTTGGCAGCAGCGCCGTTCACCGTAAACGGCCACACGCTGATGCCCGCGTCTTTCTTCCGCGACGCGCTCGGCATGTCCGTGACCTGGACCAAGTCCTCCGCGCGGATCGTCAGCGGGGGCACTACCATCCAGTTCACGGTCGGGTCCAAGACCGCGACCGTCAACGGCAAGGCGGTGACGCTGCCGGTCGCCGTACAGGCGCGCAACAACATGCCGGTCGTGCCGCTCCGATTCGTCGCCGAGCGGACGCAGTACAAGATCACCTACTACAACGGCAACTACACCGTGTACAAGTAAACACACGAAAGCACGCTGCCCCGTTTCCGCGGAAACGGGGCTTAGTGTTGGGGCAGCCTCACCGTCATCTTCGGTGGGGCTGTTTTTTGGTCTAAAAGGACATCCCCCTCCATACGATGGTACAAGAAGCGGTACGTTAGGAGGGAGCAGGATGAACGACCAGATGAAGCGGCCTCGCCACGAAGTCGTGATGATCAACCGCCGCAGCCTGGCGATTTCCGGAGTGAAAAACGTCGAAAGCTTTGACAGCGAGGAGTTCTTGCTGGAGACGGAAGGCGGCTATTTAACCATACGCGGCCAGAACCTGCATATGAAAAACCTCAGTCTGGAGACCGGAGAAGTGGCGATTGACGGCCTGGTTCACGAAATGGTCTATCTGGAACAAGGGCACGCCAGCGACCGGTCCAGAGGATTCTTCGGGAAGTTGTTCAAGTGAGCATTGCCGTTCAGATTCAAACGGTTCTGGTCATGTCGGCGTGCGGGGCGCTAATGGGGATGGGGTACGATACCTACCACGTCTTGACAGGAAGAAGCAGACTGCCGGCGTGGCTGTTGTTTGTTTGCGACGTGTTGTTCTGGCTGGGCAGCATGGGGCTTGTGTTTTTCATCCTGGTCAAGGTGAATGACGGCATTGTACGGTTTCCCATCTTTCTCGGCATGTTGTTTGGGGCATGGGTGTATTTTGTCATAGGAAGTAAGAAGTATATCCAATTCCTGATGGCCGTGATAAAATTTTGTAAGTGGTTATATCGAACCATTTTGCGGGTGATTGACCTGCTCATCATCCGTCCCATCCTGTTTGTCTACCGCCTGGTCTTCATGTTGCTTGCGTCTTTGTACGCGGCCGTGATGACCGTGTTCGGGTTTGGGTGGAAGCTGGCGCGTTACACCGCGTCTCCTTTTGCCAGATGGGGTCGGCATTTGGGGAAAAAATGTACCGAAACACAACAGGATTTTGGACCAATTGGAAGAATTGGTTTCACTCTAAGAAGAAGCAGGAGTAACGACATTAGAGGTGGCCTGACATGACTACACCATCCCCCTCTCACGTCAACAGAAAAGGGCAAAAGCGCAGGATACGTCTCTTTCTGTTCTTCGTCCTCTGCCTGTTTGTCTGGATCGGCTACACACTCTACCTCCAGAGTGGAATGCTGTCTGAGAAGGAAGCGGAGCTGGAAACCCTGAAGAAGGAAGCGGCCGAGGTACAGCAGCAGCAAGCGGAGCTGTCTTACAAGGCAAGCCGTCTGTACGACCAGGAGTACATCGCCGAACTGGCGCGAAAAGAGTGGTTTCTCACCAAGCCTGGGGAGAGCATATACGTGATTCCGGAATAGTCGCTCAGGTTATCTACGAGCAGAGGGAGGCTTTCCACTTTCATGGGAGTCGAGGTAGGGAGCAAGCTTGAAGGAAAAGTGACTGGCATCACGAAATTCGGCGCGTTTGTGGAGCTGCCCGGCGGCGTGACCGGTCTCGTGCACATCAGCGAAATTGCGGACACGTATGTGAGGGATATTCACCAGCACCTGAAAGTGGGCGATGTCGTGACGGTAAAGGTATTGCACGTCCGTGACGGCAAGATTGGCCTGTCCATTAAAAAAGCCCGGGACAAGGAGCGGGGGCCGCGTCCCCAGCGGGAGCGAGGAGACGGGTTTGAAGAAAAGCTGAGCCGGTTCCTCAAGGACAGCGAAGACCGCCAGATGTCTCTGCGGAAAAAACGGGACAAGCGAGGACGAGGTCGTTAGCGAAAGGTTTTGACTTTTTTCACTTTTCTTTCTAACAAAAATGCGCAATTTGACGATAAATTGAGGAAGGGCATTTTAAAAACGTGACGAATGGTAATTATTAAGCCCGTTTCGCTAAGCGCGAATCACCTGTCAGCCGACGTTGACCGCCAAAACGTCGGTTTTTTTTTGTCCCTTTGCGTCAATGAATTTGTCGCACGATTCTGAGAATGCTTCAAGGTATTTTGACAAAATTTACAAAACCTCCTCCGTATAATGGTAACCACATTGATGCCAGAACGGGGTGGTGTAACGATGATCGCAAACAAAAACATATCCGACACGGGCCATGTATGGGCGCGCCGTGTCTCACAACAATGGGAAGCGGCGACAGGCAGCTGGGGGCAAAAGGTCGCAGATACCGCACAGAAATGGCATGTCCTTCCGATGTTGATGGGCTTTTTGCTCGGACGAGCCCTGATCCTGGAGGAGCTGTCGCCGTTTGTTGTGCCGTATCTCATGGTGATGTACTACCTGCGTCGGGATTGCGTAATCATTTCGGCTGCGGCGCTGATCCTCGGGGCGTTTTCGCAGGCGATTCCGCTGGGCCTGCAGGCGACCATCAGTGTCGCACTTGGTCTGTTCGTATGCAAATGGAGCGAGCGGTTCCGGCGGAAGGATTTTTCCCGGACGCCTCTTTTGGTGTTCGTGACGGTGTTCGTCAGCCATCTGCTGTTTGCTGTCATTACCAATCAGGTAACTACGTACAAACTGGTAATGGTGGCGGTGGAGGGCGTGCTCAGCTTTGTGCTGACGCTGATCTTCATCCAGTCGCTGTCGATCGTCCATTTGGCCAAACCGTACGAACCGCTGAAAAATGAAGAAGTGGTGTCGCTCGTCATCCTGCTGGCGTCGCTGATGACGGGGACGGTGGACTGGGTCGTCGAAGGCGTCTCCATGGAACACGTGCTCTCCCGTTACCTGCTGCTGCTGTTTGCCTTTACCGGCGGCGGGACGATCGGGGCAGCGGTGGGGGTCGTCACCGGTCTTATCCTCAGCCTGGCCAACGTCAGCGCGCTGCTGCAAATCAATCTGCTCGCTTTTTCCGGATTGCTGGCCGGACTGCTCAAGGAGGCGGGCAAGGCAGGGGTCTCCGCCGGGCTTTTGATCGGCACGGCGATTCTGGCGATCTACGGCGGGGCGGAGGACACCCTGTACCTGTCGTTGACCGAATCGGGACTGGCCATCCTCCTGTTCGTCCTGACGCCGGCGGCTTTGTGGAAAAAAGTCGCCCGATTCATCCCCGGCACGCCGGAAAACCTGCAATCCCACCAGGAGTACATGCGGCGCGTGCGGGATGTGACGGCGGGGAAAATCCAGCAGTTCGCCGAGCTGTTCACGCAGCTTTCCAAAAGCTTTGCCCAGACGTCCGACGCCGAGGAGCGGGAAGAACAGGCAGACGTCTTCCTGAGCCGGGTGACCTCGTTTACCTGCCAGAAGTGCTGGAAAAAGAACAGTGTTGGGAAAAGGATACGCAGGCCACGTATCAAGGGATGCGCTGGCTGGCGGAAAAACTGTACGAAACCGGCACGCTGGCCGGCGTCACTCCGCCGCGCGACTGGGAGCGCAAATGTGTCAAGGTGGACAAGGTGTTTACCGTAATGGAGCAGGAATTCGAACGGGAGCAGTCATTTGAGCAGTTGAAGCGGCAGGTGCGGGAAAGCCGCAAGCTGGTGGCCGACCAACTGTCAGGTGTCTCCCGGGTGATGAGCGATTTTGCCCGCGAGATTCAGCGGGAGGGCATGGAGCTGACCCTGCAGGAAAAGCAGGTGTCGCAGGCCCTGGAAGGACTGGGGCTGTCTGTGCGTCGTGTGGAGATCCATAACCTGGAAGAAGGCAAGGTAGACATCGAGATCAGCCAGCCGACCTGTTACGGACGGGACGAGTGTGCCAAAATCGTCGCTCCGATGCTGACCGAAATCCTGGGCGAGAACATCGTGGTGAGGGAGCGGCACTGCGAGCCGCAAAAGGATGGGGCGTGCCGGATGTGCCTTGCTTCCGCCAAAGCGTTCGACATCGACATCGGAGTGGCCGGCGCCGCCAAGGACGGCAAGCTGTTGTCCGGCGACAGTTTCCGCACGATGGATCTGGGCAACAGCAAGATGGCCTTGGCGATCAGCGACGGTATGGGTAACGGCGAGCGGGCGTATCTGGAGAGCCAGTCGGCGTTGGACATGCTGCAGCAGCTGCTCCGGTCGGGTATCGACGAAAAACTGTCGATCAAGACCGTCAATTCCGTACTGGCGCTGCGCTCCACCGACGAGATGTTTGCCACGGTCGATCTCGCGCTGATCGACCTGCAGACCGCCCATGTCAGGTTTGTCAAAATCGGCTCTACCCCCAGCTTCATCAAACGGGGGGATGACGTCATCACTGTAACCGCCAGCAACCTGCCCGCCGGCATATTGGAGGATATCGAGGTGGATGTGGTTACGCGGACATTGAAGCCAGGCGACCTGCTGATCATGATGTCCGACGGCATTTACGAGGCGCCCCGACACATCGAAAACAGGCAGGTCTGGATGAAGCGGATGATTTCCGAACTGCAGACGGCCGACCCGCAGGAAGTGGCCGACCTGCTTTTGGAGCGGGTGATCCGGCAGCACTCCGGCAGCATTGTCGACGATATGACCGTGCTGGTGGCTCGCCTCGACCGTTTTGTGCCGCAGTGGTCGGCCATCCAGGTGCACGGGATGCCCAAGCTGGAACGGCCGCGGGTCGTGAGCTGAAAGGTATGATTCCCTTCCCCTCTGTCGATACTGGTAGCGAAATACAAATATAGGCAGAATGGGGAGATTTTTGTGAAAGAAGCTACACTGCGGCAAATTCTGGTCGTTACAGACGGCTGCTCCAATGCCGGCATAAGCCCGGTGGCAGCAGCGGCACTGGCCAGGGAACAAGGCATAACGGTAAACGTCATCGGCGTGATTGAAAAGGGCGATATGGGCGAGCAGGGGGAAAAGGAAATCCGCGAGATCGCAAATGCGGGCGGAGGTCTGTACGACATCGTTTACCCGCAGCAGTTGGCGCAAACGGTGCAGATGCTGACGCGAAAAGCCATGACTCGAACGATCCACCATGTCGTCAACAAGGAATTGAAGGAGATTTTAGGCGATTCCGCCATCGACGTGCTGTCTCCGGAAAAGCGGGTCCAGGTAGCAGGCATGGTGGACGAGCTGGGGGAACGGAGCCGTCTGGACGTGGTCATGCTTGTCGATACGTCCGGCAGTATGAAATCAAAGCTCAGCGCCGTTCAGCAGGCGATCCACGATTTCAGCATCAGCTTGCGCTCACGCAGCGGGCAGAGCCGCATGGCCGTTTGTTCATTTCCTGGGAAACAAAAGCATCTGGATGTGCGCATTCCGTGGACAGATCAGGTAGAACAGGCGCATCAGCTGACGTCCGGGCTGACCATGAGCGGAATCACGCCTACCGGACCGGCGATCGTAGAAGCGATTGCGCTCTTTGAGCACGTACAGCTCCCGGCTTCGCTGTCCGAACGCTTCCGTAACGAACAGGAAGAAGACGACGGCAGTCTGCGCGACCATGTCTTCTAACAAACCGACGATACCCGACCTGCCCCTGCAGTTTTGCGGCAAATGGAACCAAAAGTCGTACCGCGTCCTGCGGGAGCTGGGACGCGGGGCGAATGGCGCCGTGTATCTGGCCGCCCAGGGAGGCGTGCGGCGGGCCGTCAAAGTCGGGGCGGAGGGCATGGACCTTTTAATGGAAGTGAACGTGCTGAAAAGCGTGCAGCAGGGGCGGGATGCTCGCGTGGCGCCGCTGGTCAGCGACGTGGATGATCTGGTCATCAACGGCAAGACCTTTACCTTTTACGCCATGGAATACCTGGAGGGGGAGCAGTTGGATCGCTATGTCAAACGGATGGGGACCGATTGGGTGCCTATCCTGATGATCCAACTGCTGGCCCGGTTGGAGATACTGCACCGACACGGCTGGGTGTTCGGCGACCTGAAACCGGAAAACGTGATGGTCACCCATGCGGACAAGCAGGTTCGGCTCATTGATTTCGGAGGCGTCACCAAAATGGGGAACGCAGTCCGCCAGTTCACGGAGGAGTACGACCGCGCCGCATGGCAGGCGGGTGACCGGCGGGCCGACATCGCGTACGACCTGTTTTCCCTGGCGGTCATGGCCGTGCGTCTGTCGGCAGATCCGGAAATGTGGAAAAGCAGGCGCCAGGAACCGCGTCAAACCAGTCTGCTCTGTGATATAATACGGAACAGTGACAGCCTGTACCCGTATCGGGTTTCCCTTGTAAAAGCGCTTCACGGCAAGTACGCATCTGCAGGGGAGATGCGGTCGGAGATGCTCGCCATCGTGCGCGAGCGTACGATCGGCCATCGGGGCAAACAGGCGTCCGACTCTGCGGGTAAGCTGGTGGGAGGGCTGTTTGTCGCCTCCTTGCTGCTGCTTGCGGGGACTCTGTATTACGCATGGATGATGTGAAGGGTGTGACTTGTCGGTGTCCCCAGACTTGGTTATGGATACGTGCCTGTTGGCAGGCGAAATCATGTTGAAGAACGGCGGCGAGACGTACCGCTCAGAGGAAACAATGACGTTGATCGCGCGGGCGGCCGGTATGGATTCGGTCAACAGCTCGGCGACGCCGACCAGCATTATTCTTTCGTTTCGCATCAATGGGGAGGACCATACGCGTATGATTCGCACCCCCCACCGAACCATTGATCTGAACAAGGTCACGCTTGCCAACGACGTGTCCCGCCGCTTTGTCTCCGGGCAAATCACCTTGCAGCAGGCGTATCGGATGCTTTGTGAAATCGATCAGAAAACAACCATTTATCCGAAGTGGTTGCAGCTTGTGGCGGCTGGCATGGCCAGCGGCTCTTTTGCCATGCTTTCCGGCGGATATTGGTACGAACTGCTGCCGGCTGCGTTGGCGGCCGTAACGGTCAGATTAAGCTCCGATTTTTTTGAACAGTTATTCCGGGTGAAATTTTTCTTTGAGTTTGTCTCCGCGCTGTTGGGCGGAATGCTGGCACTGCTTATCGTTACGCTGTTTCCCGAACTGCGCATCAGCGTCCTCATCATCGGGGCGATGCTGCCGCTGTTTCCAGGTATCGCCATTACCAACTCGCTGCGGGACCTGATGGCCGGCGATCTGGTGGCCGGCGTGTCCAGAGGAGCGGAAGCGCTGCTCACGGCACTGTCCGTGGCAGCGGCGACAGCGGTTACCCTGTGGTTCACGAGGTGAGGTGCGATGATTCTGTTGAAAGGTTTGGGATTGAGTTTGTGTTCTTCGATCGCGTGGGGAATGCTGTTTAACGTGCCCGTCCGTACACTGCTGGCCTGTGGTTTGGCCGGCATGACGGGATGGCTGGTCTTTTCCCTGCTGCCGCTGTGGGGGGCGGAAGTGATGCTCTCCACGTTTGCCGCGGCGACGGCTGTCTCGCTGTTGAGCCAACTGCTTTCCATCTTTCTGCGCGTCCCGTCGACCAACTTTAGCGTAGCCGGCATTATTCCCCTGGTGCCCGGTTCGCTGGCCTACAAGGCGATGCTCGCCTTCGTCAACGGTCAGAACATGGAGGGAATATCGCTGGCTACGCAGACGGCGATGGTGGCCGGTGCGATTGCCTTCGGGCTGATTTTTGGCGTGTCGCTCGTGACCATCTGGAAAGGAGTCCGCCATGCGAAAAAACGTGCTGGAAAACGTGCGCAGCCACATTGAGCGGGAGGGGCTGTTGACGTCGGGCGACACCATCGTGGTCGGCCTGTCCGGCGGAAACGACTCGACGGCGCTTCTGCATATCTTGTGGTCGCTAAATCAACACTATCCCTATGGCTGGACACTGCACGCGGTGCACCTCAACCACGGCTTTCGCGGAGAAGAAGCGAGGGAGGACGCCCGCTGCGCGGAGGCTCTCTGTCGGCGGCTCGGGGTCGCGTTTCACCTGTTTGAACGGAATGTCCCCGCTTATATGGAAGAAACGGGGATGGGGGCACAGGAAGCCAGCCGGGCGATTCGCTACGAGCTGTACAGGCAGGTGGCTCAACGTCACGGCGCGGGTAAAGTGGCGCTGGGGCACCATGCCGACGATCAGGTGGAGACGATCCTGTTTCGGTTGCTGCGCGGAACGAGGCTGCACGGCCTGACTGGCATGCCGCAGCGCCGCTGGCTGGAGGAGGGCAAAATCGAGCTGGTGCGCCCGCTGCTGTCGACCAGCCGGTCCGATCTGGAGCGCTACTGCCGCGAGAACGGCCTTGCGCCGCGTGAGGACAGCAGCAACCGCTCGCGAAAGTACAAGCGCAATCTGCTCAGGCTGGACGTCATGCCGCTGTTGGAGCAGGTGAACGAACGCTACCGCGAACACATCCTGTCGCTTTCGGATGCCGTGCGGCAGGATGAGGCGTATCTGCAGCGGGAAAGCGAACGGCGCCTGGAACAGGTGGTGACCCGGAGGAAACCGGACGCTGTAACGGTTGATATTGACAAATTTCAAACTTGTGACGTTGCTTTACAAAGGAGAATGATTACTCTAATATTAAGTTATCTCTCAAGGCAAACCGAATGGTCTTCGCAGCATGTGGAGGCCGTTTTGCACATGATAGAGGGTAACCGTCCATCAGCCGAGCTGCATTTGCCCGAACAGGTGACCGTACAGCGAATGTACGGGCAGGTTTGTTTCCGGAGTGATGGACGTCATCGCCAGATACACGGTTTTCGATACCCGCTTGTTGTCCCAGGGACGACTTTGATCGCGGAGAGCGGAACCAGGATACATACGGTTATTCGTGAAAGCCCGGTCGATTGGGCACAACTGCCGGACAATGCGGTCGTTTTTGATGCGGATCGGCTTCCCGGGCCGCTGTTCGTACGCAGCCGAACCCCGGGTGACCGGTTCACCCCGTTTGGTGCAGAACATGCCAAAAAGCTGAAAGAGCTCCTGATCGACGCCAAGGTGCCGCTGGCGTGGCGGGACAAACTGCCGCTTGTGGTGTCGGGAGAGGAGTTGATCTGGGTGCCCGGCGTCCGCCGTTCCGCCACAGCGCCTGTCGATGATCAGACCAGGCGGGTTTTGTACATGGAAGTTGAGTTTGGAGAAGATTGGCGGGAGGTTTTATTATGAATGACGACATCAAGAAGATCTTGCTGACACAGGAAGAAATCGCTGCAAAAGTAAAAGAGCTGGGTGACATTCTCAGCGAGGAATACCGGGACAAAAACCCGCTGGTCATTTGCGTGCTGAAAGGGGCCGTTTTGTTCATGGCTGACCTGATCCGGCAGATGAACATCCCCTGCGAAATGGACTTTATGGCCGTCTCCAGCTACGGCAGCGGCACGGAGTCGAGCGGCATGGTCAAAATCCTGAAGGACCTGGACACCTCCGTACAGAACCGGCACGTGTTGGTCGTTGAGGACATCATGGACAGCGGTCTCACCTTGAGCCGTCTGGTGGAACTGCTTCGCCACCGGGAGGCAGCTTCGGTCAAAGTGGTGACGCTTCTGAACAAGCCGGAACGGCGCAAAGTGGACATTTCGCCGGACTACAGCGGCTTTACCATTCCGGACGAATTCGTGGTCGGCTACGGGCTGGATTATGCCGAGCGGTACCGCAACTTGCCGTACATCGGCGTGTTGAAACCGGAAGTGTACACCAAGTAGCTTTGTTGTGAAGACCCTGCTTCCTATGGTAAAATGTGAAAAGTGTCTGTTCGTGAGAGGAGGTAAGGAATGAATCGCTTTTTTCGTAACACCGGGTTCTACCTACTAATATTTCTTGTCACGGTCGGGATCGTGAATTTTATCCTCTCCGGTTCTGATAAGGTTGCGAAACTTACATATCAGGAATTCCGGGTACAACTGCAAGCTAACAACATTAGTGAGCTTTCCCTTCGTCCCGAGGGCAGCACCTATCGCGTGGAAGGTACGTTGCTGAAATCTCAGGGACAGGAAAACGAAAAGTTTATCACGTACGTGCCGTTGTACGATTCGGATATGATCGCGCTGCTGAACGAAAAGATTGATGCACAAAAAGTGAAACGGGTCGAATTTGGCCCGCAGGAAGGGAACAGCATCTGGCTGACGTTCCTGACCTCGATCATTCCTTTTGTCATCATCTTCATCCTGTTCTTCTTCCTCTTGAATCAGGCCCAGGGCGGCGGCAGCCGGGTGATGAACTTCGGCAAAAGCCGCGCGAAGCTGTACAACGAAGAGAAGAAACGCGTTACATTTGACGATGTGGCAGGGGCAGACGAAGAGAAGGCGGAGTTGGAGGAAGTCGTCGATTTCCTCAAGGACCCGCGCAAATTCAACGCAGTCGGTGCCCGCATCCCCAAAGGCGTGCTGCTGGTCGGCCCTCCGGGTACGGGTAAAACCCTGCTGGCGCGAGCCGTAGCAGGCGAGGCAGGTGTGCCGTTTTTCAGCATTTCCGGTTCTGACTTCGTGGAGATGTTTGTCGGCGTGGGTGCATCCCGCGTGCGCGACCTGTTTGAAAACGCAAAGAAAAACGCGCCATGTATTATTTTTATCGACGAGATTGACGCCGTCGGCCGCCAGCGCGGTGCGGGGTTGGGCGGCGGCCATGATGAACGCGAGCAGACGCTGAACCAATTGCTCGTGGAAATGGACGGGTTCGCCGGCAACGAAGGCATTATCATCATCGCTGCCACCAACCGTCCGGACATTCTGGACCCGGCCCTGCTGCGTCCGGGACGTTTTGACCGACAAATTACCGTAGACCGCCCGGACATCAAAGGACGGGAAGCGGTGCTGAAAGTCCACGCCCGCAACAAGCCGCTCGGCGACGATGTGAAGCTGGACGTCATCGCCCGCGGGACCTCGGGCTTTACCGGCGCCGATCTGGAGAACCTGCTGAACGAAGCGGCACTCCTGACCGCCCGGAAAAACAAGAAGCAGATCAGCATGGAAGAGGTAGACGAGGCGATCGACCGCGTCATCGCCGGACCGGCCAAGAAATCCCGCGTCATCAGCGAGGAAGAACGCCGTCTCGTGGCATATCACGAAGCGGGTCACACCATCGTCGGCTATCATTTGAAAAATGCGGAAATGGTGCACAAGGTGACCATCATTCCGCGCGGTCAGGCAGGCGGTTACACCGTCATGCTGCCAAAAGAAGACCGCTTTTTTGCCACCAAGTCCGATCTGCTTGACAAGATCACCGGTCTGCTGGGCGGACGGGTTGCAGAAGAGCTGGTGCTGGGCGACATCAGTACCGGTGCGCACAATGACTTCCAGCGCGCGACGGCAATTGCTCGCAGCATGATCACCGAGTACGGCATGAGCCGTCTGGGCCCGATGCAGTTCGGCCGCAACCAGGGACAGGTGTTCCTCGGCCGCGACATCGGCCACGAGCGCAACTACTCCGACCAGATCGCCTACGAGATCGACCAGGAGATGCAGCGCATCATCAACGAGTGCTACGAGCGATGCAAAGAGCTGCTCATCAAGCACCGCGACCAGCTCGAGCTGGTGGCGACCACGCTCCTGCGCGTCGAAACGCTGGATGCGGAGCAGATCAAGCGGCTGATCGAAACGGGCAAACTGGAAGAAGACGACACGGCAGCGGACAACAGCGATGTCGTAGTCAATATCCAGCCCAAAAAGGACGAAGAGACAAACGAAGAACCGAAGGCATAAGGAGCGCTGTGTGCGCTCCTTTTCGTTTGGAGACAAAGTCCGTGGTGTCATGGGTGATAGGGCCCGCTCGGACCAGGCGGGGTCAGTCGAGGTCTGCCTGCTTATGGGCGGGGAGAACTAGGCCGCCTGGCGTGATCGGGAATTATGCGTCCCTCCTATTGAAACTGGGAACAGAATCGGGTACAGTGAAGGTGAATCAACGGAACACGTACGGAAGGAAAAAGTGCAGGAGCGTCAGCCTGCGCTTTTCTATTAGCAAAGGAGGAGATGGCGTTGTTTTCCCAACTGCGCTTGGCGGCTTTTGACATGGACGGTACGTTGTTGAACGAGGACGCACGGATGACGGAGGCGACTCGGGAGGCGTGCCGTCTGCTCCAGGCCAGCGGCTGCAAGCTGGTGCTGTCGACGGGCAGAACGTACCCGTCGGCCCGACTTCCGATTGACGGCTTTCCCTTTGACGGCTACGTCTGCAGCAACGGGGCGGCCGTGTACGAAGCGGACGGACGGCTGGTGCAGCGCACCTTTTTGCCGGCGGACATGGTGCGGGAAGTGGTGGATACACTTCGGCAGGAACTGCTGTATTACGAACTGCACGACACGGCCGGCAACCGCTGGATGGTGCAGGAAGACCGGGAGCGCATCGAAACGCTGATCGGGGAGGATGCTTCGGTGGAAGGCCTGGAGCTGCGCCGCCATGCGTTTTACGAGTGGGCCCGCGTCGCACCGTTGGAGGAGATGATGCGGCTGGTATCGACAGGCGAAGCGGAGATCGTCAAGCTGTTTATCTGGCACCCTGTACCGGAGCAGCTGGAACCGGTGCGTCAGCGCCTGGAACAGTGGGGCGAGTCAGCGGCGATCACTACCTCGGGTCCGTACAACATCGAGGTGATTCCCAAACACGCGTCCAAGTGGGAGGGACTTCTTTATTTTATCCGCAAGTGGGGCTTTACCCCGGAACAGGTCATGGCGTTTGGCGACGCGGACAACGACCGCGAAGCGCTGACCCATGCCGGCTACTCCGTGGCGATGGAGAATGCGGACCCGGCGATCAAAAAAATCGCCCGGTTTATTGCCCCGCACCACAATGAAGACGGGGTCGCCCGGTTTATCCGGGAACGCGTGCTCGGGCGCGGGTAAAAACCAGCAGTTCCCCCAAGGACAATACATTGACAAGGGGGAGCATTGGGATTACAATGGCCCTAAGTTACGACACCATGTAGGGGGATATTCCATGGAAGCCTTGGCGTTAGAGAAGAAAGCGCAGCGAAATGCTGAGTTACGCGAACGGCTGATGCAGTTGAAAAAAGAACGCAATGCCATTATCTTGGCTCACTACTACCAACGGCCGGAGATTCAGGAAGTGGCTGACTATATTGGCGATTCGTTTGGTTTGGCCCAAAAGGCGAAAGAGACCGATGCGGACGTGATACTGTTCTGCGGCGTTCACTTCATGGGAGAAAGTGCAAAAATTCTCAATCCCAACAAGAAGGTGATCATTCCCGACGAGCGGGCCGGCTGTCCGATGGCGGACATGGTCAACGTGGAAGGCCTGCGCCGCCTCAAAGCTCAGCACCCCAACGCCAAAGTCGTGGCGTACATTAATACTTCGGCAGACGTGAAAGCGGAAACATACATCTGCTGTACGTCTTCCAACGCCAAACGCGTGATCGAGTCCATCGACAGTGACGAGATCATCTGGGTGCCGGACAAAAACCTGGGCCACTACGTCTCCCAGTTTACCGACAAGAAAATGATCATCTGGGAAGGGTACTGCAACACCCACGACCAGCTTTCCGTCGAAGACATCATGACGTTGAAACGGCAGCATCCCAACGCGCTGGTCGTCGTCCATCCGGAGTGCCGTCCGGAAGTGGTCGCCCTGGCAGACTACGTCGGTTCCACGACGGGCATTTTGAAGTTCTGCCGCGAGTCCTCCCACAAGGAGTTCATCATCGGGACCGAAGACGGCACGCGCTACATGCTGGAGAAGGACAGTCCGGACAAAACCTTTATCTTTGCGTCGAAGTACCTGGTCTGCCCGAACATGAAGGTAAACAACCTGAAAAAATGCGTGGAAGCCTTGGAAAACATGAAGCCGGAAATTTACGTGCCGGAGGAAATCGCCAACCGTGCTCGCGCTTCGTTGGAGCGCATGCTGGAAGTGGCGCCGGCGTAACGACACAGGCGAGCAAACAGGAAAAAACCTGCACCCGTGTGCACGATGCGCGAGGGTGCAGGTTTTTGCTTGTGGGGGCACATGCAGCGGGCGCGTCCCCGGCAAGACAGGGCGCGCGTAATTACGATGGCATCGGGGTAGGCGTCGGTTCGGCGTAGCCTTCCTTGTAGGTGTCGTCGATAAACTGGCGGATTTCCTTGACCGATTTGCCCTCCTGCTTCAGTTTGGACGAGACGATGGCGATTTCCATGCAGACGCCGCAGCGTGTGCCGTGATCGTCCCAGACGATGGAGCCGTCTTCCCGTTCTTCCTTGATAAAGCAGTTGCCGTTGTGCTGATGGCCGGCGCTTTCCCCGCAGCCGCAGTAGCATGGAATGGATTTCAACAGGTCGCGGTTGGCGGCGGCGATTTTATAGGCCGCTACGATCTGGGGGTCCAGATCGTTCAAAAAGCTGGGCAGTTGGTCCGCCGAGGCGGTCAATTCCTGCAGGTCTCCATTGGGGGCGTGCTGTTGGTGACCGGAGTGGTCGCCCTGGGCATTATCCTGCCCGTCGCAGCCGGCAATCAGGGCCGCCGCCAGGAGACTGATGGCGAGCAACGGTTTCCGTTTCATGCGGGACATACCTCCTTGCGACAATCATATCATATCCTTGTGCAGAAAGTGTGAAAGCCAGCAGGTAAATCGGAATAAATCCTATTTACATCCCGGTCATCTGTCCGTATAATTAAGAACGACATCTTGTAAATCGTAATGATTATGAATTTGGAGAGGACGAGTAAGGATGAAAAAGAGCCTGTTAACTATACTGAGTGTCATCACGGCGGCAGCGCTTGCCGGCTGCGGAGCGCAGGACGCCTCCCAAAACGGGCCCCAGACAGATGCGGGCGCGTCAAAACTGAAAGTATACACCTCCATCTATCCGCTGGAGTTCGCGGCCAAGCGGATCGCCGGCGATCACGCCGAGGTAACCAACATCGTGCCGACCGGCGTTGAACCCCACGATTTTGAACCGACGGCACAGGACATGGTCGGCCTGTCGGGAGCCGATCTGTTCATCTACAACGGCAATGGCTTTGAGGCGTGGGTGGACAAGGCGGTCGAGGGTCTCGACAAAAACAAGACGGTTGTGATCAACGCCACGGAAGGATTGGAACTGCTCAAGGCCGCGGAGGATCACCAGCACGGTGACGAACATCAGGAAGGGAGCGCGGAACACGGACACGAGGAGCACGAGGAAGGAGGCTCGACAAAGGCCCACGAGCACGGGCAGTTTGACCCGCACGTATGGCTCGACCCGACCATGCTGAAGGAGCAGGCCGAAAAGATCAAGGCGGCGCTGGCGCAAAAAGACCAGGCGCACGCGGCCGATTACGAAGCGAACTTCAAGCAGCTGGCCAGCGACTTGGACCAGCTTGACCAGGAGTTTCAGGAGATGGTGGCAAAGGCGCCGAAAAAAGAATTTATGGTCTCTCACAGCGCATTTGCTTACCTGGCGCACCGTTATGGATTGAAACAGGTGGCCATCTCCGGACTTAACCCGGCGGATGAACCGTCCCCTTCCGACATGAAGGAACTGGTGGAGCACATCAAGGAGCACAACATCTCCTACGTTCTGTTTGAAACGCTGGTCTCTCCGAAAGTGGCGGAGGTCATCGCCAAAGAGGCAGGCGTGAAAACAGGCACGCTCAACCCCTTGGAAGGACTGACGGAACAAGAAGCTCAGTCCGGCAAGGATTATCTCTCCATCATGCGCGACAATCTGAACATGCTGCGCATAGCGCTGCAGTAAGAAGACGAGGTTGTCCTCCGAGTGTGCTTGCCCGTGCCGGTGAATGCGAAGGATATGTGTATACTTGAGGATTTTGGCTAATCGTAGTAGGATGAAGGGAGCAAATCTGAATAAATCCGATTTGAGAAGGGATTGTCTTATGGAACGGACGCATCACAAAGAGGCCGTGGTACAGCTCACTTCGGTCAGCTTTCAATACGAAGATAAAGTGGTGCTGGACGACGTCACCTTTACGCTGGAGCGGGGGGATTTTGTCGGCATCGTCGGTCCCAACGGGTCGGGCAAATCGACATTGATGAAGCTGATCCTCGGTCTGCTGCCGGCGACCAAAGGGAAGGTGGAGCTGTTCGGTCAGCCGCTCTCCCGGTTCCGCGACTGGACCAAGATCGGTTACGTCGCCCAGCAGGCTGCCCACGGCGCGGGCGGTTTTCCGGCTACCGTGCGGGAAGTGGTCTCCTCCGGCCTGGTGGGCAAGGTCGGGCTGTTCCGCCGCCTGAAGCCGCACCATCACGAGAAGGTGCGGGACGTGGTGGAACGCGTCGGCTTGGCGGAAAAGCTGGATCAGCGGATCGGCAGCCTGTCTGGCGGTCAGCTCCAGCGGGTGTTTATCGCCCGGGCGCTGGTGGCGGAGCCGGAACTGCTGATCCTCGACGAACCAACGGTGGGCGTGGATCAGGAATCGATCGAGCAGTTTTACGAGCTGCTGCGCTCGCTCAAGGAAGAGAACGGCATGACGATGATGATCGTCAGCCACGATGTGGGCGTGATGACCCAGTGGGTGAACAAGGTGGCCTGCCTGCAGCGGCGGCTGCACTTCCACGGGACGGCGGACGAGTTTGCCCACAGTCACGAGCGCATCTTGCAGCAGATGTACGGCGATACGGTGAAGCTGCTCGCTCATCATCATTGACAATCGGGGAACGGAAAGAAGGAGCATGACCATGCTGGCTGACTGGTGGCAGTATGACTTTTTGCGTTACACCCTGCTGTCCGGGGTGCTGATCGGACTGATTTGTCCCATATTGGGGACGTTTTTGATTGTGCGCCGCCTGTCGATGATGGCGGACGGACTGTCCCACGTGACGCTTTCCGGCGTCGCGGCGGGGATGCTGCTGTCCAAAAAGGTGGCGCTGTTTCAAGCGGTCAATCCGCTGTTTTTCGGCATGTTGTTTTCGGTGGCAGGATCGCTGTTTATCGAGCGGTTGAGAAAGGTATACAAATCGTATCAGGATTTGGCGATACCGATCATCATCTCCGGCGGGCTGGGGCTGTTTACGGTATTGATCAGCATCGCCAAAGGATTTAACGCCGACCTGTACTCGTACTTGTTCGGGAAGATCGTCGCCGTGACCAAGGACGACTTGTATGCGCTGATTGGCGTGGCGGCGGTGGTGCTGGTCACCGTGTTTTTGCTGTACAAGGAGCTGTTTGCCGTCTCGTTCGACGAGGAATTTGCCCGCGTCTCCGGGGTGGCTCGCCGGTCGATCAACCTCTGGTTCATGGTGCTGGTCGCGCTGACGATCGCGGCGTCGATGCGGATTGTCGGCGTGCTCTTGATCTCGGCGCTGATCACCATACCGGTGGCGGCCAGCCTGCAGATTGCCGGCAGCTTCCGCCAGACGATCCTGTACGCGATCGTCTTCGCGGAGATGTCCGTGCTGGTCGGCCTCTACCTTGCTTATCTGCTGGACTGGGCTTCAGGTGGTACCATTGTATTGATGGCTGTTCTCATCTTGGTTGCGGTATTGGGAGTGAAACGGCTGAGGGCCGCTCTGCGGTAAGACCATAGTAAGCGGGAAGGAGCGTTGGCGATGACGGTAGAAGAAGCGCTGCAGATATTGAAAGAAAACGGATACAAATACACCGGCAAACGGGAAGAGATGATCCGCATCTGCGCGGAAGAGAAACGGTACCTGTCGGCCAAGGAAATCATGGAGCGAATCAGGGACCACTACCCCTCTCTCAGCTTTGACACAGTCTATCGCAACATCTCCACATTTGTGAAACTGGGCATCCTGGAAGAGACGGAGCTGGACGGGGAAGGAAAGTACCGGCTGGCCTGCTCGGTTGACGGCCACCACCATCATCACGTGATTTGCACGGTATGCGGCAAGACGTCGGCACTGCCCGGCTGTCCGATGAGCGTGCTGCAATCGATCCCGGAGGAATTCCAGGTGACCGGCCACAAATTTGAGGTATACGGTACGTGCAAGGAGTGCCGGCCGGCACAGTGAGCGGCCGTCTGTACAGGAAAAAAGGCGCGCTCTCTGTAAATGGGACGTAATGGATTGGACGCAAGCGAACGCATGAGCGAAACATGCTGCCTGAAAATGGGCGGCATGTTTTCTTTTTTGCCGCTCCCGTTTTTGGGGGAGCCGGGTAGTAACAAATGTTTTCCGCTGGCTGTAACGAGCGGCGATCGGCCATCTGCTTGTTTATCGGGCGGCATACCGGCTTTTGGCGGCAAACGGGTATTTGCTATAATGAGTGGGACAAGATGTGCCATCTGATCACACGGAAGAGAGAAGGGACACAGCGGCATGATTCCCCGTTATATCGTTGACTTTGACCTGCATACGCTGCCTCGTGTAAAAACGGACGTGGCGGTGATCGGCGCCGGGATTGCCGGGTTGTACACGGCACTTCAGGCGAGCGAGTACGCCGACGTGGTACTGATCAGCAAAAAGGGGCTGGACGACAGCAATACCCGCTGGGCCCAGGGAGGGATCGCCGCTGTGACGGCCAAATCGGACTCCCCCGCGCTGCACCGGCAGGATACGTTGATCGCCGGAGCGGGCCTCTGCTCGTACGCAGCGGTGGAGGTGCTGGTGCACGAAGGACCGGAGCGGTTGAAAGAGCTGATCGCGTACGGTACGAAATTTGACAAGGACGCCCAGGGGCGCTATGAGCTGACCAAAGAGGGAGCGCACAGCAAGCGGCGGATCCTGCACGCCCACGGCGACGCGACCGGGGCGGAGATCGTCCGCGCCTTGTCCGCCCGTGTGCGCGATCAAGCCAACATCACCGTGCTGGAAAACCACTTCGCGATCGATGTGGTGACACAGGACGGCGAGTGCGTCGGAGTCATCGTGCAGAACCAGGAAGGCGGCCTGTTTTTCCTCGAATCAAACGCAACCGTGCTGGCGACGGGGGGAGCGGGACAGCTCTACCGCTACACGACCAACCCCGACATCGCCACGGCGGACGGGATCGCGATGGCGTACCGCGCCGGGGCACGGATCAAGGACGTGGAGTTTATTCAATTTCATCCCACCGCGCTTTACTACCCGGGAGCGCCCCGTTTTCTCATCTCGGAGGCGGTGCGCGGGGAAGGAGCCATTTTGCGCAACACCAGCGGCGAGAGGTTCATGGAAAAATACCACCCGCAAAAAGAACTGGCTCCCCGCGACGTCGTGGCCCGGGCGATCGTGTCGGAGATGGAAAAGACCCATTCGTCCTACGTATACCTGGATATTACTCATGAGTCGGAAGAGCTGATCAAGCACCGGTTTCCGACCATCTACCGGTTCTGCCTGCAGTACGGGCTGGACATGGTGACGGACTGGATTCCGGTGGCGCCCGCCTGCCACTACATCATGGGCGGGGTGCAGACGGATCTGAATGGCGAGACCTCCACCAGGCGGCTGTTTGCCTGCGGCGAGGTGTCCTGCACGGGGGTGCACGGTGCCAACCGGCTGGCGAGCAACTCGCTGTCGGAGGCGGTGGTGTTCGGTCACCGCATCGTTCGCCGCATCCGCGAGCTGACGCCGCTGCCCGAGGTGCGTCCGTTTGCCGCGGTGGAGCCAAAGCGGACATCCCGCAGCGTGGACACGCGGGAACAGCGGGTCCGCTTGCAAAAACTGATGCTGCGCCACGTGGGCTTGAAACGGCATGAGAAAGGCCTGCGAAAAGCGCTGGACGAGCTGGAGCGCATGCAGCAGTTTTGTTACGGAACGTACAGTGACCGGGAATCGTTTGAGTTTCTCAACCTGCTGAATACCGCCGTGCTGACGACGCGCGCGGCACTGCTGCGGGAGGAAAGCCGGGGCGGTCACTATCGCATTGATTTCCCCAACAAGGACGACCTGATTTGGCGCAAGCACATCATCCAATCGATCGGCGAAGGCGTGCGCGAGGAGAGTGAACAGTACGATGTGGAGTAAACGGGAATTGCAGCGCAAAATCGAAGAGTGGCTGCAGGAAGATATCGGATTTGGCGACGTGACTACAATGAGCACCATCCCGGAAACGGCGCAGGGCGTCGGGATTCTGTACGCAAAGGAAGCGGGCGTCATCGCCGGTCTGCCGGTGGCGCAGTTGGTGTTTGAAACAGTGGACCCGACGCTGTCCTTTACCGCGCTGGTGAAGGAAGGGGCCCGCGTCGAAAAGGGGGAGCAGATCGCCGAAGTGAGCGGTTCGGTCCGCTCCATTCTCAGCGGAGAGCGGCTGGCGCTCAACCTGCTGCAGCGCCTCTCCGGCATCGCCACCCGGACCAGCGAGTACGCCCAAGCGGTCTCCGGCACCAAGGCGCGGGTGGTGGATACGCGCAAAACCACACCGGGGCTGCGCATGCTGGAGAAGTACGCGGTCCGCGTCGGCGGCGGTCACAACCACCGCTACGCCTTGTATGACGCGGTGATGATCAAGGACAACCACATCAAGGGCGCCGGCGGCATTGCCCAGGCGGTGGCTTCGGCCCGGGCGGCGGTTCCGCACACGATGACGATTGAGGTGGAGACGGAGACGCTCGACCAGGTGCAGGAGGCGCTGGACGCAGGGGCGGACATCATCATGCTGGACAACATGCCGCTGGACGTAATGAAACAGGCGGTGACGCTGATTGGCGGCCGCGCCGTGGTGGAAGCCTCCGGCGGCGTCACGCTGGACACAATCCGTTCCATCGCGGAGACAGGTGTGGACGTCATCTCCGTCGGGGCGCTGACGCATTCGGTCAAGGCGCTGGATATCAGTCTCGATCTCAATACACGTAAACGGTAAGGGGAACCCGCATGCTACTGGTGATGGATGTCGGCAACTCCAATATTGTCATGGGACTGTATACGGGCGAAGAGCTGCGGCACCATTGGCGGATCGCCACCGACCGCAACAAGACCGAGGATGAGTACGGCATGCTGGTCCGCAGTTTGTTTGACAGCGTCGGCCTGACGCTGGATCAGGTGGACGGGGTGATCATCTCTTCGGTGGTGCCGCCGCTGAATCTGACGATCGAGCGGATGTGCGACAAATACTTCCGCATCAAGCCGCTGATCGTCGGACCGGGGATCAAGACCGGCCTCAACATCAAGTACGAGTATCCCCGCGAGGTGGGCTCGGACCGGATCGTCAACGCGGTGGCGGCCATCCATCATTACGGCGCGCCGCTGATCGTCGTCGACTTCGGGACGGCCACCACGTTTTGCTACGTGGACGAACGGGGACAGTACTGGGGCGGCGCGATCGCTCCGGGGATCAGCGTCTCCACGGAAGCGCTGGTGAGCCGCGCTGCCAAGCTGCCGCGCTTCGAGATGACCAAACCGCCCAGCGTGGTGGGGCGCAACACGATTACTGCCATGCAGGCCGGAATCTACTACGGGTTTGTGGGCCTGGTGGAAGGCATCGTACGGCGGATTATCGCCGAGAACAAGACCCGCCCCACCGTGGTGGCGACCGGCGGCCTGGCCTCGTTGGTCGCAGATGAGGCATCGTGCATCGACGTGGTCGATCCCTACCTGACCTTGAAGGGACTTCGCCTGATCTACGAACGAAATCAATAAGGGGCGTACGCGCAAAGAAACGCGTGCGCAGTGGAAAGAGAAAGCCGCAGCTTCTTCAGGAATGCTGCGGCTTTTCTCTTTTCGGTGGCTTATCGGCAATAGCTTCTTGTTTACATTTGTGATAAGAAATGGTAATGTTTGGCTGATAGAACATGATAGATTTATAAAAGCGGCATTCTTACAAGCATGACGAGTGCAGGAGAATGGCGATGCTCCGGGCGACTGTACGTGTGCAGGGAATCAACGGGGTGAATGAGGAGAAAATGAAATCTGCCAGTTTTATAGTCATGAGAACGATCGCATTTGGAATCGGCCTTACGTTTCCATTTGTATCCGCTCTTTGGAAGATTGTCATATTGATTCTGTTCTTTGTGTTTAGGTTTATAGATATCGAGCGGGAGCGAAAGCCGATTGGCGTCACTACCTTGTTCTTCTTCGGTATGTTTTTGTCCTACGTATACAGACTGTTCTAGCCGCAGCGAGAATTGATTGTTTGTGAAAGGACAATTGCAGAGCGGAGCAGTGAGAATGACTGCAGGGTTGGCGGAACACGTAATCGGGAGGGGAATTTCGTGGGAGAGTGGACCCCTCCGGCGGTTGCCGTTTTGCTTGTGCTGTTACTCCTGGGTATTGTTGCTGCAGCTATAAAAAATCTGTTTACAGATTTTGCAGGGGTTGAAATCGAAGAGGTGATCGAGAAGATGAACGAAAAACCGGCACCAACCGGATAATGAAATCGGTCAGTCCCAGACGTTTTGTCCCCCGTCTGTGCCGCTCCACACCTGGAGCGGCTTTTTTTGTCCCGTTATCCCTTTGTACGCTGATGGCAGCATACAGGAGAGGAGGTTGCGGGATGTCGATACATCCGCTGCGGCTGGTGGCGATCCTGCTGTTGGCAGCCTGCGTGGCGGCCGGTGCGTATCACGTGCTGAAGCCGCACACGATCGCCTACGTCAAACTGCGGCAGGGAGTGGTCAAAGAAAGCGGACAGCGGTTGGAAGCGTCCGACCTGGAGCGGGCGGAGCTTTCGCTGGGCGGCCTGTTTCGCATGCAGTCGTCTCCGGTGCCGGGGCTGATCACGTGGGAGGAGGCGCCGCGCTTCGTCGGCCTGCCCCTGGCCCGCCGGGTAGAGGGAGGCCGGCCGCTGTTGGCCGAGGATGTGGAACGGCCGGGTGCAGCAGGGCAGGAGCGGGCACTGGGTGCATCCATGACCGGCATCAGCATCCCCGTCGACAACGTATCGGGTGTGACTCCCTACGTCGCTGTCGGGGAGCGGGTACACGTGTATGCATCGTTTGAAGACGACGCCGGCGCCCACACGGGGCTGCTTTTAAAAAACATGCCGATCATCGGTGTCCAGCGGGAGATGGAGGGGGATCATCCCCGGCTGAAGGCGGTGACCCTGTCGCTCAGGATGGACGAGGCCGTTCTGCTTACCCATGCGCTACACTACGGCAAAATCCGCCTGGGCCAGGCGTCACCGGCAGACGGGCAAACAGCAGGTATTGGTGACGCGGCGTTTGCCGCCGCCTTGATCAAGACCAAAAAAAGATGGATCGACGGAGAGGAGGAACGTTCGTGAGAAAACGACTGCTGATCGTGGATGACGATCCCGCCGTGGGCAGCGCGCTTGGGAAGCAGTTGGCTGGCAGCCAGTGGCTGGAGCCGTGCGGCCAGGCGGAAAATGTGGAAACCGCCTGGCGGATGCTGCGTGACGTCCGGCCAGACCTGGTGCTGCTGGGCGGGATCAGGGAGGCCGAACGAGGCGTGCTGTGCCAGCAATTTCGGCTGGCGTTTCCCCATTTGGCGTATATCGCCGCATGCGAGCCCCGGGAGCTGGCGTGGGAACCGTTTTTTCGCAACCTGGGCATATGGGTAATCGCCAAGCCGATCCAGCCCGGACAGTTGGAGGCGCTGGCGATGCAGCACGCTTCCCTGCAGGTGCTGCCGATGGGAGGAGTGCAAGCGGGAGGAGCCCCAGCGTTTGCCGCAGAGAGTGGATCTGCGCCCGGTCTTCATGTCGTCGCCGAGGCGAAACCGGTCCAGCCTTACCGGGAAAGCCGCTCGTCGAGCAAGCACCTGATTACCGTCTACGGCCCCAAGGGAGGGGTAGGTAAGACCTTTCTGTCGCGGGAGCTGGCGGTCTATTTTTCCCTGCAAAAGCGGGACGGGCGGCCGCTCAGGGTGCTGGCAGTCGACTTTAACCTGGATTTGGGCACGTTTGCCACGTCGCTCAATCTGCCGCGTTCGCCCAACCTGTTCACCTGGGTGCAGGACATCGATGCCCGGCTGCAGGAACTGGTTCGCCGTCACGGCAAAGATCCGCTGGACGTACGCCCCGAGGAGTGGCAGGAGTATGTCGCGGCCGTGAAGATGCAGCCCGAAGAGGTGGACAAGTACGTCGTTACCTATGAGGAAACGGGCCTTCACGTGCTCACGTCGCCGCGGGACATCCGGTACAGTTTTGAGATTCGCGACTACCACCTGTACCTGATGCTGGAAACGCTCAAACACAGCGCGTACGACGTGATCCTGATCGACACGGCACCCGATACGACGGACGCGACGATCCAGGCGTTGTTTTTTGCCGATCGCGTGGTGATGGTCGGAAATCCCATCGTAGATTCCATTGAAAATATTCAACGGATGTTAAAACTGCTGCGGGAGGCGGAATATCCGGAGGAGCGGATTCAATTGTGCATGAACCGGATGCAGAAGCGGGAGATGTTTACACTGGACGAGATTCGGGCGTATTTTCACCTGCATCCGAGCCAAAAGATCCACCCGATCCCGGATGACGCGGAAGTGAAAAAGTCGATCAACACCGGGACGCCCATGGTGCTTCATCCCGGCAGAAGCGCGGCAAAAGAGGCGATCGAAGCGCTCGGCAGCATCCTGCTGCCGCTGGATTCAGCCAAAAACGACAGCGTCAAGGGAAAAGCGAAAGAGCGGCCCGCCTTGTTGAAATGGCTGTGGCGGTAAGGAGGGAAACGTGATGAATTTTGACCGAAAAACGCTGCTGGGGATTCAAACGGCAGGACGAGAGCGGTTTGACCTGCGATCCCATGTGCGGGAAACGGCGCGCGCGCCGCAAACGCTAAACGAGCGGATGCACATGCAGCAGCCGGTCGGCGACAAGCGGATACCGGCGGAGACAGAGGCGGCCGTCCGGACGCAAATTGTGGAGAAACACGGAAAGCGGCTGTGGGAGGAAAAGCATCAGCCGGCGTATCTGGAGGAACTGTCCCGCGATATCCGCCTGCTGCTGGAGACCAGCACGTCGCTTGCCTCCGCGCATTTGGAAGTCGAGGTGGAGCGGCTGCTGCGCTCGCTGATTGGCTGGGGCCCCTTGGACCCGTTGCTGGAGGACCCGGACATCACGGAAATCCTGTTTCACCGCTACGACCGCCTGGTGGTGGAGCGCAAGAGCACGGGAAGGTTGGAAGTGCCGGATGTTCCCGTGTTCCGGGACGAGGAGGAGATGCTCCGCCTGCTGGAGCAGATCGCCGCCTCGATGGGTCGGGAGTTTAACGAAACCAGGGCGGAATTAAATACCCAGCTTCCAGACGGCTCACGCATCTCGGCAGCCCACCGCTCCATTTCGCCGGACGGCCACATGCTGACGATCCGCAAACACCGCGATTTGCTGACAGAGGCGGACTATTTGGCCTACGGTTCGATCTGCGAGCCGATGCTTCGCTTTTTGCAGTGGGCGGTCGGCTTGTCCCGTGCATCCGGGCTGGTCAGTGGCGGGACGGGGTCGGGCAAGACCCATCTGCTCAATCTGATCTCGCAATACGTGCCGCACCACTTGAGCATCATCACGATCGAGGACGTGCTGGAACTGAAACTGCAGCATCCGTTCGTCCGCCGCTTTCTGGCCAAACCGCCCAACCATGAGGGAAAAGGCGGGTTTTCCATCCGGGATTGTGTCCGTCTTTCGCTGCGCAAACGGCCGGACGTGATTATCGTCGGCGAGGTGCGTGGAGGGGAGATCGTCGACATGCTGTGGGCGATGAATACCGACCACCCGGGCAGCTGGAGCACGGCCCACGCCAATTCGCCGCGTGCGCTGGTTGACTCGACCCTGCCCATCCTGTTCGGCAAAGCGGATGAGACGTACAGTTCGTTGGAGCGCAACTTGATGATCGGTTCGGCACTCGACCTGATTGTGCAGGTCAAGCGGTTCGAGGAGGACGGCAGCCGCAAAGTGGTGGCGATCACCGAGGTGGTGGGAACCGGTCAGTCGCACGAGGAGCTGATCCGGCGGGCCTGCAACGTACGGCAGGTGATCGCAGAACGCGTATATTTGCAGGACATCTACGTGTACGAACCGACAGGGATACGGGACGGCAAAGTGGTGGGAGAGTTCAGATGGACCGGCTACAAGCCGGAGAAACTGGTGCGGCGCTGGCTGGAAAAGGGATTGCGGCCGGAAGAGGCGGAACAAGTCTTTTTTCCGACGCCCATCCCAATGTAGGAGGGACAAATCATGGTCGATATCGGGATGGTGATTGCCGCCGGGGCAGGTACGGGAATCGTCCTGCTGCTGCTTCCCCGCCGTTTCTGGCAGGGGGGATCGGCAGGCAGGCACGCAATCGTCGAACAGCTTCAAAAGGAGCGAAAGAGCGTGTGGGACCGGTTGGATGAGCGGCTGCAGCGGTCGGGTTCAGGAATGGAGGTCCATCAGTACGTGGCGCTGGTCTGCCTGTTCGGACTGGCTGCATACGGAGTGAGCGGGCAGATTTTGCGTTCCTGGTGGCTGGCGCTGCCCGCCCTGCCTGCCGGCATTCTGTTTGCGGAGCGGCTGGTCAGCGTATTGGGAGCGAGGCGCAAAGACCGGTTTGAAGAGGATAACGTAAAGGCGATTCGCCTGATGGCCAGCTCGCTTCGCACCTCTCCGTCCTACCTGCACGCATTTGAAGAAGTGGCGGCCAGTCCGTACGTGAACAAGACCGTCACGGACGAATACCGCCGGGTGGTGGAGCTGCTGCGGGCGCAGGTGCCGCTGGAACAGGTGATGGCTGCCTTTTACCGGCGGACGGGCTCGCCAGATGTCCGTTACTTGTCGACCATCGTGCAGATTCAGCGGGAAATGGGCGGAGACATGGCCAGAACGCTTGATCTGGCGGCGGCCACCATCCTCAGGCGCCGCCAATCGCTGCGCAGGCAGAGGGCGGCGACGGCGCAGATCGTGGCACAGGTCAACGTGCTGAGCGTCATGCCGTTTGTCTTTGTCACCGCCTTGTACGTAAATAATCCGCACCATTTTGATCCGCTGACGGCAACGATTCAAGGACGCCTGTCCATTCTGGGCGCGCTGCTCTCCATTCTGATTGGCGGGGAAGTGATTCGCCACCTCGCCCGCAAAGGCATTCACAAAGGAGGATGACCATGTGTTGTTGATCAGCGCGCTGGCCGGGGTGGCCGTGCTCTTGTTTGGGCTGCCGGCCTGCCTGGAAAAGACGGCTGCGGATGAGGGAGATTTGTTTGGGCGGCTGGAGCGGGAGCGGCAGGCCCATTTGGCGGAATCGTTTCGCCGTCGGCGGTCCTCCTGGACGATCGTACGCCTGTTGGAGCGGCGCGAGCGGTGGCTGGATTGTTTATGCCGATGGACGGGCGTGGACCGAAAGAAAACGGCGGACATGCTCTACCGGCTGCGCTCCCCAATCACGGTGACGGAAGTGGCCCTGGCCAAGGCAGTGGGCGGTGCCGTCTTGCTGGGAGCGGCCTTGCAGCTGGCTGCCCGGCTGTACAGCGGGCGGGAGTGGAGTATGCTGGCTGCCTGGCCGATGCTGGGGGCCGTCCTGGCGTTTTTGCTGCCCACCCTGCTCCTGGAATGGGCGGACAAGCGGGCGAAGGCGGAAATGGCGGAACAGGTGCCGGTCTTTTTCAGCATTGTGCAGGCGCTTGTCGAGGCGGGCATGCCGATACAGGCAGCGGTCAAACAGGCGGCCCGCCGCTTTGACGGGAGGCTGGGACGCGAACTTGCCAGGCTGGAAGTGGAAGAGAAGCGCTGCGGCAGTTGGCGCAAGGCCCTGGAGGAACTGGCCTTTCGCTGGGAGGTGGATACGCTGACGGCCATCGCCTTGGAGATCAACGAGGCGATCAGCAAAGGCGTCAGCGTGGCTCCCATGCTGGCCGTCCTGGTGGAGGAGCAGGTCCGCCAGCAGGAAGATGCGGTTTCCGCCCACATGAATCGGCTGAGCGTCCGGCTGCTGCCGTTTGTAATCGTGATGATGGGCGTCCCTTTGCTGTACCTGGTCATGGGGCCAGCATTCATGGGCATTGGCGCGCGGCTGTAATTTTTTTTTGCGGTGCCCGCTGTCTTTTGTCAGAGTGATAATACACACCGCAAAGGAGGGATTGTATGTCGTTCGTTCGAGAATACGTGCGCAGATTTGCCCGGGAGGAGGATGGCGTCACGATTGTGGAGATGGTCATTATCATCGCCGTCATCCTGATCCTGATCATCCCCACGCTGGCTACCCTGGGGGAAGCGGAGGACGCCAAGTTGAAGGAACTGGAGGAAAAGCTCAGCAAATGAAAGAGGCGGTCTTGTTCGCCCTGCTGGCGGCCGCTGCGTGGTCTGACTGGCGCTGCCGCAAGGTGCCGAACAGGTTGACCATGCCCGCAATGGCCGCTGGTCTGCTTTATCAGTGGCAGAGCGGAGCGGGATGGCTGGCGTTGGGCGGATTGCTGGGGGCGTTTTTGCTGACGGTCGGGCCGGTCGCGGTGCGAGGCATGGGGATGGGCGACCAGAAGCTGCTGATGGCAGTCGGCGCCTGGACCAGTTGGGCGGAGGTGTATCCGCTGTTTTTGCACTCGCTGCTGCTGTGCCTGGCAGTAGTCTGCTGCCGTCCGAAGACGTGGCGGCGGCTGCGCTTCAATCTGCACGGACTGGCGGCGGGCTGGACCGCGCATCGGCAGTTGTGGCTGCCTGGTCGTGCAGAATCCGCCCTTGTTTTTCCCTATGCGGTTTTCCTGCTGGCCGCTTATTTGCTGCAGCCGGCCTGGAGGTAAGCAGATGAAAAAACGTTGGAGCCGTTTCGTATGGGACGAGCGTGGCAGCCAGCTCCTGGAGTTTGTACTGGTGTTTCCGCTCGTCTGGATACTGTTTGTATTTACGTTTGACCAGTTTACCATTCTCTACAACCGGCAAAAAGCGCTGGAGGCCGCCTATGAGGCCGGGCGGATCGCCGCCGTGCAGCCCAATTACGGATTGGCGCAGTACCACGCCAGGGAACGGGGCGAGGCGGAGCTGGAGCAGGGCATTGGCATGACGTGGGGGGAGGTGCGGCTGTCGCTTACGGGCGGGACGTGGAAAAAGGAAATCACGTCGAGGCGAAGGCGACGATCGCATTTCGCCTGCTGGCATCCGGCACGCCGCAGGAAGTGACGGAAAGCTACCACGTAATGATCGAAAACGCGGAGGAAGGAAGTTGATGCGCTTGCGCGGGATAAGCGAGCGATTGGTTGATGAGCGCGGGTCCATCACGTTGACCGCGCTCTTTTTTCTCCTCTGTCTGGGCGGACTGGTATCGCTGCTGCTGCTCACAGGCCAGGCGGGATTGTTGAGCATGCAGGCGCAGCAGACGGCTGACATCGTGTCCAAAGGGGCGCGGGCTGCAGGAAAGTGGGTGTACATCGACGATGAGGGCAGCAAGCGGACGTATCTGTTTGCCACGACGAGGGAAGCGAGGCGGAACAAGGCCGACATCGTTCGCGGCGCGAGGGAGGAGGCGGAGATTCTGTGGCGCCTGAACAGTCCGGCCATCAAACGGCGGGCGGATGAAGCAGTGATCATTCATCAAAAGGGAGAGCAAAAACATTTGTACCGGCAGGGCATTTATCACGTACGCGTGGAGGTTTTCAGCCGACTTCCCCTCCTGTGGCAGGAGGTCGAAGCCGGGATGGACAGAACGTCCCAGTCGGGCATCTATGATTTTTGAACCAGATAAGCGCGGGTGAACTGTTATTTTTGTCCTATTTCTGCATGGTAACGTAACAATATATTCCAGAAATGGGACAGGAGTGAGGAGCAGTGCCGTCAAGAATTGTCGAACGGTACAAGCGTATTCTCAACGGAGAACAGAAGCGCTTTTCGCCGTACGAATTTGAAGATGCACAATACCGCAAGCAAAAAGTGCAGCTTGTCTTGCGGTACGCGATCGAACAGGTAAAAAAATGGACACCGGAGCAGGCGCGGAAGGAGATGAGCATCAAGGACGTCAAGGAACTGAAACTGCATCTGGTCCGCGAGTACATCGAGCCGCCGATCGAGGCGAAGCCGCAGGACGTCTACTACATGGTCGAATACGCGTATCCGTACCTTCCGCGAATGACGGAAAAACAAAAGGTGCTGTGGGTGTACCGGGAAGTGCTGGCGGGCGTCCGCCGCCACTTTCCACCGCTGTACTTTCAGAGTGTCAAGGGGGAGGAACGGGCCAAAATCTGCATTGACTACATGTGCCGCGAACTGATGAAGCTGCAGGACCTGCGGCAGCTTCCCCGCATCTTCGGAAAGACGGAGCAGGCATACAGCCTGCTGAGAAAGTACAAGCTGAAAATCCTGGTCGATACCCTGTATTTCTCCCCTTTCGACATGATCACCGACATGTATCCCGAACTGGCCGATCCTGAATTGTGGAACGAACCGTAAAATTTATTTGCGTCCATGCGCTGTCTTTTCATACGGTAAAGGTAGTTTCATAGGCTTATAAGCACATGAAACGGCCGTATGTTGGTGAGAAAAGGAGGCGTTGCGCATGGCAACAGTAGAAGCTCACCACAAATGCTCCGCAAACGTGGAGCTGCTTTTGGGCAGGCGAGTCCGCTACCAAAAGCACAAACCCGGCAGGCATCTGTCGCTGGACCGCATGCCGCAGGGTTTCTTCCAGATCGAGTCTGTGCACCGATTTGGAAGCAGAGTTGTACTCAATGACGGGGCAGTGACGATGGAGAGTGCTCCAACCGTCATGGAGCGCGGGGGAAGAATCGCTCTTCTGCTCGCGACGGGAGAGGAACTCTACTTTTACGTGGAGTAGACCTCTCGGGATTCGCCTTGCACGGGTGCGTGCGAGGCGGATCATCCCCCATTTTTCCGATATGGAAAAATAATTTGACGAAGCGCGAGAGATGTAGCAAAATGTCTATAAATGTATAAATTTGTAAATATTGGGGGTAATTTGAAGTGATTGTGAATAGCGCAATCGAATTGGTCGAACGCTGCTACGAACAAACGAATTGCCTGATTTCACTGGAAGAGTTGAAAGAAGTGTTCATCGCGTACGTGTTCGGCAGTTACCAGGAAGAGTTCGTTGCCCGCTACGGACTGGATCGCTTTTACGAACACCTAGACCAGCTCCGGTTAACCACATGCCGCAAAGACTTTGACCAGGCGGTGGAAGACTGGTATCTGCTCCAGTACGGCAGCCGATCAGATGAGGCCAACTACCACGACATTTTGTTCTCGCTCGTCAAGGAGGCGATTGTGCAATACAAGTCGGAAAATCGCAGCGCACTGATTCGGGACGTGACCAAACTGTTGACGACGCCGACGGGATTTATCAAGCGCTGGCAGATGGGACAGGCCCGCGAACGGACGCTGCCCGCCTACTTCAAATACCTGATGAAGCTCGGGATTCGCACGTACGATGACATCGAATCATTGGTGGACATGTGGCTGGTGGAGTATCCCAATGCGTTTGACAAGAAGCAGCAGCAGCTTTTTGCCAACCCTCCGCGAAAAGGCAGGCCCAACAACGTGGAACTGGCCCTGCTGCAGGACATGGTCAGCCAGGTAAAGCAGGAGCTCACCCCGCAGGAGCGCGAACGGCTCCGAAAAATCTACTACTATCACCGCAAGTCGCTGACCATGAAGGAAATGGTGGAAAAATTTAAAAAGTACCTGCTGACGAAAGAGAATCAGAAGGGTTCGCAGGCGGGGTAAGCGATGTTTCAGCAGGTAAACCGCTTCGTCACCCAGTTCCGCGAACTGGAGAAGAGGGAATACGCCCGATCCCGGGAAGAAGAGCGATTGTGGCAGTCATTAAAGGACAAACTGTCAGCCTCTTTGACGGAAGAACAACCTGCAGCGGTGCGCCGCTGTATCGCCGTAACCGGGTTGTACGCCCAGGCCGGCGCCAGTTTCCTGGCGGCCAACGCGTCGTTTTTGCTGGCCGGCAGCGGAGTTTCCGTCACGCTGTGCGAACTGCCCGGTACCGCTTCCTATTATTACTTCGCGCTCGACTGCGAACGCAGAGCGCATCATCGCTTCAAGAACTCATCCGCATCCGTGCTCCTCATGCAATCCAATCACTTGCGCATCTTGGTGGATACCCCTTTGTCGAATGAATCATTAACTCCGACCGACACGGCGGACTGGCTGCTGAGAATGACCAAAGAGAGCGCCACGGTCGTCATCGATTTGTCTTCGCGCTGGAAAGAAGAACAGGCCGTCCGGGTAATGGATCTGGCTGACGAAATCTGGGTCGTGTTCGATTCCGACCTGGCCAGGTTTACCCGATTGTTTCTGACAGAAGAAACGCCCTCGTGGTGGGAGAAACACGGCGAAAAAATCAGGCTGATCGCAAACAAATGGAACGAATATCTGAGCCGCTCCGCCATCATGAAAAAGGTGGAAGGAACCATCTCGCTCTGGAACAGCGAACGTTTTGCTCCAGGCATTGACGCGGTCATTCCCCTGATCGACAGCGAGAAAACGGCGGCTGCCCAAGCAAAAGCCAGCCTCTTGCTGGAGCTGTACACGGAGGAGGAACATCGGTTCCTACCGCTGCTACACTCGGAAAAGGGAAGGATGTTATGAAAAAGCAGACGCTGCTGCTCATCAGTTTGCTCTCGTTTCTCTTGGCCGGTTCCTGCTTTTACGCGGCGACCCGGTATATCGACGCGCTGGCCATTGAACGGCTGTTTGCGCCGGTGGTAAAGGTGGCCGAAGGAAAACAGATCGACCCCTTTGAACCGATCACGCGAGAGGACGTGGTGCTGGTTCAGGAAGAAGTGGACGAGATTTTGCCCGGGTCTTTTCAATCGCTGGAGAGCGTATTGGGAAAACGCAGTTCCCAGACGATCTACGCCGGGGAACAAGTGCTGAAACAGAAGCTGACCGATACGCAACTGCTGCCGGAAAAGGGGGAGGCTCGCTACGAATTTCCGCTGACGTCTATCGAACCCATCACCGAGCTGCGAAAAGGGGACCGCGTCAAGATTTGGGTAAAGTACAAGCCGCCGACGGAGCTGGAGCATTTGCCCGAACCGACGCATTTTCGCAAGACGAACGCGACGGCCGACCTGCTGTTTGAAAGCCGGTTGGCAACGGTGAAGGACAGCAACGGTACGGAGATATACACGCTGAAGCCAAGCATGCTTCCAGGCCCCGATCACATGGATGCTGTGTTTAACGGCTCCCGGGAAAAACCGCTCTTGAACGGGGAAAAGCGTTACCGCGACTACCGTGCGCAGCCGACCGCCTTGACGGCTTATATCGGCTTCAACCTTTCCGATCAGCAGTATGTCGCATTGAGCGAAGCCATGATGTACGGGACCATTCAGATTGGTCAAATTTCCGATGCGGAGGATCGGACCCCATGAGAACCCTTGTATGTTTTCCGATGAAATCACTGGTCAAAACCTACCTGCCGACGGAATGCGAGTCGCTGGTTGCAGAGTCGGCCGAAGAGTATTTTCGCCTCGCCAAACTGTACCGACCGGAAGCAGCGGTGCTGTTTTCCGAAATGTTTGACGAACCGGTCTGGGAGTGGCTGCCGCGTGTGCAGGAGGTTCTCCCGGAGGGTGTGCCCGTCATCATCGTGCCTTTGTACAAGGATGAATCCCTGATCGCAACAGTCATGGAGAAAATCGATCCAGCCGGATTGTACATCCTTCCGGCCACTCTCAACCAGGAGGAGATCCGGGAAAAAATCGCGCTGATACTGGGCGTTACGCAGCAAAACGAGGAACTGCCCGCCGCAAAGGGCGACGGCATTGTCTACACTTTGATGAGCTACGGTTCCTCAGGCATCACCACGTTTTGCATCAATTATCCGATTCTGCTGGCAAAGCGCAATCCCGACAAGCGCATCGTCGTTCTTGACATGAACGCGCAAAAGCCGGATTTGACCCGTTTTTTCAAGCTGCAGCTGCATCATCTGGCGTTGTTTCGGCCAGACCTGCTGGAAATGCGCACAGCGCTGGCCCGCAAGTGGGAGCGAGGCTGCAAACAGATCAGCCACTTGCCCAACCTCTACTATGCCAGCGCCACATGCAACTGGAAAAGCGGAGAGATCTCCAATTTGCTCACGGCCCTGCGCCAGCAGTTCGATTACATCTACATCGACTGGGGATACTGCTTTCCGGAGACGGAGGCCTTGCACCGGTTGATTTACGAGTCCGACCGCAATCTGTTTTTTGTGCGGGCTGATCCGTTTGGCATCGAGAACGCAAAGGCGTGGATTCATGCCTGGGCAGAGCGGGGGGTGAAGTATCAGGTGATGCTCAGTCATCTGGACAAGGGGCAGACGTACCGCATCGGTGAAGGAATCTCCGTATATGGAGTGGTGCCGCGCATTTCCAATGCCCGGCTGATTCAATCGCACCGCAGTCACAGCGTGCTGGTGGAAGAAATCTTTCCGCCCAAGCCGTACGTCACCAGCCTGCAGGCGATGGTGGATGCGGTACATGCGGACGAAGGAGCTGTGGTTTGCCGATGAAAACCGCTATCCGACAATGGAACGCATCGCAGCTCAAGGATGTGGAAGACCTCAAGCAAGCAGCCCGCGACTACCTGAACCACTTTGGCACCACTCCCGAGGAGAAGATGGAGATGCAGCGGATATTGACCCTCGCGGAGATGGGCGACCGGAACAGCCACAACCATGTCATCCTGCGTTTGCAGCATTACTTTGAAGAAGTGCTGAAGCGGCCGGTAACCGAGGAAATTCTGCCGCATGTCAACGGATACGAAGGGCTGTTGTTTGCCACGTACGGGTGGGGAATTCTGGATGCCGTCCTGCATTTGTCGCCATGGGTGGAGGAGGTACGGGTGTCAGCAGGTCGACCGGTGGCGTACATCGAGCAGGGGCAAAAAAAGAGCCTGCCGTACACACCCACTTGGACGGAGGTGGAGACGCTTCAGCAAAAGCTGACCAATGCCGCCGGCCTGACCTTTCACGAAAAAAAGCCGCGCTTGAGCGGGTATCTCGATTCGTTGAAAGCCAGGCTGACCATGTTCACCTTTCCCTATTCCCGGGTGCCGACCATCATTGTGCGCCGCTTTACCACGCCTTCGTTTTCGCTGGACCAATTGCGAATGCAGCCGCTGCCCACGTTTGACGAAAGGGTGCAGCTTTTGCTGGAGCAGCAGGTGTACGGCAGAAGCAACGTCCTGGTGATCGGACCGATGGCAGCGGGCAAGACAACGCTGATGCTCTGCATGTTAAAACTGAAAGACCCTCAAACCGAGTACGTCACGATTTTTGAAAGTGAACATGAAATGAGATTTGGTGATGTTTGGCCGGGCGAGGTGATCGAACTGCAAAACGTGGAAGAGATCGGCATCGAATTGGAAAGCTGCTTCAAGGACATGTACCGGACCACCGCCAACACGATTCTGATCGGGGAGATACGGGAGCCGATCGAAGCGTATCACTTTGTCAACGCCGGCGTGCGGGGAACAGACGCTACGATCGCCGCCATGCATGAACGATTTCCACACAAGGCACTGCAAGACTTGACCGACCTCGTTTATCAATATGGCGGACGGAGCATTGAACTGACCCAGGAGAGGATCAGTCGGGCAGTCAATTTCGTCAATTCACTGACCTATCGGAATAATGGACACCGCTATATCGACGCCATACATGTCAGCGAATGGAACGACGTGATGAACCGGGTTGAGTCCGTGCCGCTTGTCTTTCGCAACAGGCAGACAGGTGCTTATGAATGGACCGGGAAGAAGCTGGACGAACATTTGGTGGAATACATGTGCCACGTGGGCAGGGCTGATCTGGCTGTCTTAAAGGAGTTACGTCTCATCGATATGGGAAGGATGCTATGAAACACCTGCTGTTTATTCCCATGTCTGTCTGCCTGTTTGCCGGGTTCTGGCTGCTCGGACTTCATTTGTACCGTACCTGGTCCGCTCCCAACGTCTTCTTTCCCAAGACGGTGGCCGTGTGGCGAGAGAGGATGCTGCGCCACAAAACAAACCGCATCATATACGAGAGGTACGAAAAATGGTGCGGGATCGCTGGCGGTACGCCGGAAGCCCATATTCTGCTGTCGCTGATTGGGGGAGCTGCAGGGTTTGTTTCCGGCATCCTGCTTGGCAATATCGTCGTATCCCTGTCCCTGTTTGTGCTCTTGGTATTGCTGCCGACTCTGCTGCTGTACGCCCGCTATACAGTGCGCATCAACAAGAAAATTGGCGCGTTTTGCCGCTTTGTCGACCTGTTTGCACGTTATTACAGCAGCCGGAAAAACATTATCCTGACGTTTCGAGATATGGTGGAAGAATGTCCGAAAGAGCTGCTGCCCGATTTGCTGCTGCTCAACAACCATCTGTCGGACGGAGGAAATCCCGTCCGGGCGGTGGAGATCTTCGCCGAGCGGATTAATCACCCGTGGGCCCACGATTTTGCCATGTATGCGGCCAGCGGTCTGGAAGGCGAGACGGAGGACATTCAGAGCGCACTGAATCGATTGACCAACGAAATGTTTATTCAACAAGACGAAAAAGAGGAAAGGAACTCTGAGATTTACGCGATCTGGGTCAGCTTGATTCTGGTCATCCTGATCTGCATCTGTCTGATTCCTTACAACCAGAGCCTGCTGAAAGATTCATACCGCCTGTATTTCTTTACCGCTGACGGACAGGCCATACTGTCGCTCGCGGTAACGGTCTGGGCTCTTTCCATTTTATTAGCGTTCATCTGGGGACGGAGGTATCGCTGATGCGCTTGTTGCTCATGTATGTCTGCCTGACGCTGGGGTCCCTGTTCGTGTTTGTGGCCGTGTTTGCCATCGGCAAGCAGGTGGCGTCGATGCGCCGCCCCAGGCTGTTTGTCACCGGGCAGTGGCGCCGCTTGTGGGAAAAGGCGGTCAACGCCGAGGAAGACGGCGCGTGGGAAAAACTGCTGGCGCGAGCAGGCCGGCCGTTTGGTTGGGGAAAACCGGAGTGGGTGTTCCTGCAGCTTGCCAGCGGGAGTGCCGTTTGTGTGCTGATTCTGTTGTGGGGGATGCTGAGCGCAGGCGAGTCTTTTCCGCTGTTTTCCCTGATTGTGGCGTCTGCGATCAGTTTTATGCTGCCGTACGTCGGCTTAAAGATGTGGGCGGGGTACCGCGAGGAAGTGCTCAGCACCGATATCGCCCGCTTCGTCAACCGATACGTAAATCTGCTGGAAAACCAGGTGCCCATATACAATGCGATGGTCAAGGCAGCACGGCCTACGCGCAAGCTGAAGGAGTACCTGCCAACGTTGTCAGAGTGGAACAAGGACCGCGAGGAAGCACTGGAGACGTTTAAGCGCAGGCTTGGTGTGGACGACGCGGTCATGCTCGTGTCCAGCATGAGGACGGTCGAGCACCTAAGCGAGGGGCAGATGGCTGTCACCATGCAGCGGTTGGAGTGGGCGGTCGATCATCGACGCATGTATCGTCACCGCAAGCAGATCAAATCGCTGGGGATTGGCTACAGCGTGATCGTTTACCCGGCTTTCTACATTGGATTGTTGGTAGCCATGTTTCCCTGGTACAAGTTGCTTACCGAGATTCTCGACAAATACTTGACGTAAGGTAGGGGCAGCAACATGACTAAGCTCTTTTCCATTCTCATCTGCATTGTATTGACACTGGGCATTATCGTATCCAGTCTGTCAAAGGTAAACGGCTCGATTGTACATGAGGGCGGTTTGCGCGACAGGGCGGTTCATTGGATAAACCAGGCCATCCCTTAGGACAAACCGGTTCCCCCGCTCATGTTTTCGGCAGTTTGTCAACCTGATCAAATCATGTAAGGAGAGTGTTTCGTATGTCCAAAATGTTTTTTATCTTCCTGGCGTGTGTCATGGTGCTTGGCATCGGCGTCAGTTCCTACGGAAACGAGCTCAGCCCATCGGCCAACCAATCGGCGGAACGCATCAACAATTCGGTCCGCTCGCTCAAATACGACACCAGAAGCGAACGGGTGCAGTTCGAAATGCAGGACGGCACTCCGTACTCCAGCAACTGATGCTCAATCTGCAGACGTTTCTCATCATCCTGGTCATGGTTGGCAGTCTGTGCGCGTTTATATGGGGGAGCGATTCCTCAAAACAGTTGTATCAAACCCAACAGGAAAGGGTGTACAGGGCAGCGACGTTCAGCTTTCATTGAACGATCGCTGACCGGCTTAGATGGTCAAGACAAAGGTATTTCTCATCTGCCTGTCTGTCATGATTGTGCTGTTTTCCGCCGTTGCGGCCAGCCACATGTACACCATGGAACGAGCGATCGCACGCAGCATTTTCGCTGATGTGCTGGATGACATGCAGGATATCGGCTATCTCGATCCGGCCCTTGCCGATTACTACCGGCAAAAGATGGCGGAGCTGGGCTGGGATGTGACGGGAGACGTGTTTGCGGGGAGCTGGCCTCAAACGGAGCAGCAGCGGGCCTTGAAGGAGCGAAACGAAATGGTCACGCTTACCCTCATCGTCCGGCCGTCCCGTGTCGCCCAATGGCTGAATCAGTTTGCGGAAGGCAATGCCGCGTTCTTGTTTACGGGCAGTCGTCCCTCCGAATACTTTGATCCGGGGTGGTAGTGTGAACAAACTCATTGCTGTGCTTGCCTTGATGGTGATCGTCCTGCCGATAACTGTTCACCTGCTGTTGAGCGGCCCCGACAACCTCCTTTCGGTCTGCACGCGGTTTTTCGGGGACCTGTTGGAAAACGTGACGCGGTTTGGGACGGGCTGATGGGACAGGTTGTGGCCGTTCTTCTCAATGTGATGGTGCTTCTTTTGGTCCCGCTAGGTATCCTGCAGGTTCATACCGTGGTGCAGACGCATAACGAATTGCTGGAGGTGAGCGCTGCCGCCGCCAAATACGTCAGCAATCACGGGGGCGGCAGCGATGCAGAAGTATTGGCTGACGTCCGTTCCTTTGTCTCGCGGGAACTGTCGGAAAAATCGTTCTTCCTGCATGACTCAGAGCTGTCCGTCAGCATCGTCAGAACGCGGGCGGCCGATCCGGTATTGTGGAGTCACGAAGATGAATTTTTACTGCAGGTGGAAATCCCCTATCCGCGCCTGACTCAACTGCTTCCTGTAGGCAGCGAAACGATGCGGGTGGAGCGGTACGGGACGATCAATATCATGGATTACGATTTATAAACCAGGTTGCGAATAAAGCTGTTTGCCCAATCGAATGGCGGTGCCCATGGGAAATAGCTGCCCGAACGGTTTGAAAAGGGAGGGGAGGCTTACGGGCATCAATGTACTGTCCATTTCGGCTCTGCTGTTATTTCTGCTGGTGGGGTTGTTTGTCGTCGACGCCGACATTGCCATGCAGAAAAAGATGGAAGTGAAAACCTTGCTGGAACTGGCCAACCATCACGCTACCTTTGCAGTCGAGCCAGTGTTGAAGACAGAGGGCGTCATTGATCTGGTCGAGGAAGAGGCGCTGCTCCGCTTTGACCAGCGCATGCGGGAGAATGGCGGCTATCGCCGGGAAGGCAGCAGCTACCTGCCGGCCGCCGACAGCGTCACTACCGATCCGCTGCGGTTTGTGCGCCATTACGTCGACTTTCGTTCCTGGCGTAAGGATCTGCAGCTCCGGCTGCGGTACGACGGAGCTGCTCTGCACCTGGAGCAGGCAATAACCGGCGCAGAGCGTCCGTCTGGCGGTCATCTGCAGATTGTGGTGGTGACCCAGCGCGGGGAGGAACTCCGGCTTGCTCCGAAGACAATGGTAGGCCCCTCTCATGTGGTCGTTGCGTACGTGGACGAGCGTCCGTTTCTGCCGTTACTGCCCGCTCACGCCTTTCCCGTCGTCAGCGTCGAGGAGCTAAAGCGGTAATGCCGGCTGGAGATATCGCGAATTTTCGACGTTTTTCTCCAAGCATCCCGTTGTTTCGGGATGCTTTTTGTGTAAAGCAAAATACCTAAAAATGTCAGCGCTCCCATCAACTATTTGCTAATACTAACATTAATATTCTGTAAACAGGGAGGAATTGCCCAGGCTTTGTCGAAATACGCATACAATAACGCATCCGAGAACAACTGGCTTGTACCTCAACGTGAATATCCATTCCAGAGAAGTGAGGGTTGCATATGACTGTGAGTACCTCCACTTTCCAGTCTACTCCCCGTCGCTGGCGGGAAGTCGAAAAGCAGTTGGGTATTACCGTGCCCCGCTCGTTGCGGTCCGACACGTCAACCCTGCTGTTTCTGGAAAGCGTCGCTGCAACACCCATGTTGGACAAAGAGGAAGAGCTGGACTGCCTGGTTCGCTATCAGCGTGACGGGGATTTGAGCGCCCGGGAGACGCTGGTGCGGGCCTATTTGCGCTATGTGGTCAGCACAGCCCTGCGCCATTTACAAAAGGGCATGCCGTTTATGGACTTGATCCAGGAAGGAACTATCGGCCTGTTTACTGCCATTGACAAGTTTGATGTGAACCGAGGTGTCCGTCTCTACCATTATTCCCACTGGTGGATTTCACAGGCGATCACCCGCGCGATTAACGATAAAGGTGCGCTCATCCGCATTCCCGTCCACATGCATGAGCAGATTCGGCACTATCAAAAGCAGGTGACTCACCTGGCCCACCTGCTGAACCGCACGCCGGATCGGCAGGAGATTGCCGACTGGTTGGACATTCCCGTAGAAAAAGTAGAAGCAATTGAGTATGCGCTGATGCTCAAAATGGAATCGATTGATGCTGAACTGGACGACGAACCCAACTCATTTGAACATGATGACGAATGCCTGAGCTATGCGGAGATCGTAGATGACGGAGAAGCGTCGTTGGAAGACTGGATTGAGAAGATCGATCTGCGCGTTCAAATGCGAGCCGCGCTGGAACGTCTTAGCCCGCGCGCCCAGGAGATTATCGCCATGCGCTACGGCCTGTACGACGACCATGTTTACACGCTGGAGGAAGTGGGCAGGATGTTTGGCCTCACTCGAGAGCGCATCCGTCAGATCGAGGCGACCACCATTGATCGGCTGCGCAAGCAAAAGTGTTCCCGCGTGCTCAAAGAATACCTGACGTGACAACACTTCATAATAAAGAATACGCATCCCCCTCCGTTGACGAGGGGATTTTTTTTGCAGACACGACTTGTCCGGCTTGTTGTGATTGGGGGCGATTACTGGCCAAACTGCTGCTTCAAAGTGTGTGACAAAGTGATGGATACCGCCCGGATGAGTCGGAAATCTGTCCATGCGCCGCGCTGCACGCTTGGCTTGAGCGGCATCGGTTTTCTTGTGGTACACTACTTCTTGCAGACGTCATGGCAAAAGGAGGATCGCTGCATGAGCGATTATTTGATACGGGCGACCGGGTATAACGGGCATGTGCGCGCATTTGCCGCCCGGACGACCGGCATTGTTGAAGAAATGAGACGCCGCCACGACATGTGGAACACGGCGACGGCGGCCGCAGGGCGGACGTTGACCGTCACGTTGATGATGGGGGCCATGCTGAAAGGAGATGAGCGGCTTTCCGTCAAAGTAAAAGGGGGCGGGCCCATTGGGCAGATTATCGCCGAGGCCAACGCCCACGGGGAAGGCATCGCTTACGTGACCAACCCGCACGTTCACTTTGAACTGAACGACAAGGGCAAACTGGATGTGGCTCGCGCGGTCGGCACCGACGGGTTTCTGTACGTGGTCAAAGACCTGGGAATGAAGGAGCCGTACAGGGGCAGTTCGCCGATTGTCTCCGGTGAAATTGGCGAGGATTTCACCTACTACTTTGTCACTTCGGAGCAAACCCCGTCTGCGGTCGGCGTGGGTGTGCTGGTCAATCCGGAAGATCGCTCCGTGCTGGCCGCCGGCGGGTTTATTCTGCAGCTCCTGCCGGGTACGCCGGACGAGGTAGTGAGCCGGATCGAAGAACGGCTGGGGCAGCTCCCGCAGGTATCCCGGATGATCGGGGAAGGTCTGACGCCGGAACAGATTCTGGAGCGCGTGTTGGACGAGCCGAAAATTCTCAGCCGGACCGACATTCAGTTTCGCTGCACCTGTTCGCCGGAAAAGGTGAGCCAGGCGTTGGTCAGCCTGGGCAAAGAGGAAATGACGGCCCTGATTGAAGAAAAGGGCGAAGCAGAGGTCCACTGTCACTTCTGCAACGAGCGCTACCACTACGATAAAGCGGCGCTGGAAGAGATCATGCAGGAGATGTAAACCAGGGTACCGCTCGTCGACCGCCTTTACCCGGTGGCGATCGTTTTGTAACGATTGCGCAAGGCGGTCGGCGCCCAGATATCTGGGCAAATGCCTCATTGACCGGCCTAGGCACACCTTGTTATAATTATGCCAATAAAACCTAGCATTTTACTAGGTTATAAAAAGGGGGATTGACACGATGCGTGTCGCCAATTCCATTACGGACCTGATCGGGTATACGCCGCTGGTGAAGCTGAATCGCGTCGTCAGCGCTGATATGGCCGACATTTACCTGAAACTGGAGTTTTTCAATCCGGGCAGCAGCGTCAAGGACCGGATTGCTCTGGCGATGATCGAAGCTGCTGAGGCGGAAGGCAAACTGAAACCGGGAGACACGATTATCGAACCAACGAGCGGCAACACCGGGATCGGCTTGGCCATGGTGGCAGCAGCCAAAGGATACCGCGCCATCCTGGTCATGCCGGAGACGATGAGCATTGAGCGGCGCAATCTGCTGCGCGCCTACGGAGCAGAGCTGGTGCTGACACCGGGCAGCGAAGGCATGGGCGGCGCCATTCGCAAGGCGGAAGAGCTGGTGAAAGAAAATCCTTCCTATTTCATGCCGCAGCAGTTCAACAACCCGGCCAACCCGAAAGTGCATCGGGAGACGACCGGTCGGGAACTCTTGGAGCAGGCAAAAGAAATCGGCGGGATCGACGCGTTTATTTCCGGTGTCGGCACCGGCGGGACGATCACAGGCGTTGGTCAACTGCTGCGTGAACATTACCCCCATGTCCACATTGTCGCCGTGGAACCGGCCGCCTCGCCCGTTTTGTCCGGCGGAAAACCGGGCCCGCACAAGATTCAGGGCATCGGAGCCGGCTTTGTACCGGCGATTCTGGACACCAATGTGTATGACGAGATCATCAAGGTAGAAAACGAGGAAGCCTTCGAAACGGCACGACGCGTTGCCCGCAACGAGGGGATTCTCGGCGGCATTTCTTCCGGTGCGGCTATTTTTGCCGCGCTGAAGGTGGCGCAGAAGCTGGGTCGGGGCAAAAAAGTAGTGGCGGTCATTCCGAGCAACGGTGAACGCTACCTGTCCACCCCGCTGTATCAGTTTGAAGAATAAGACGGAAAGAAGCGTTGGACCAAATGAAACGTCGGCTTGCGGCCGGCGTTCTTTATTTCATGCGATTCGTTCCGCGCAGCCAAAAAGTAACCGCGAAACATCCCCGGTGAATGTGATATGCTGGAGGCGAGAAAGCAGAATGACGGAGCGTGAATTGATTTGATCCTGCCATCCTTTACCGACATCGAGAAGTATGCTGGCGAGTATCCGTACGTCCCGCTTGCTGTACGCTTCGCCTGGCCGGAGAACCTGGACCCGTGGGAACTGCTCAATGCCCTGCAGCCCTCACTGGAGGGAGCGGCGCTCTTGGAGAGCGGACGAGCCGGCCGCTTTACCTATCTCACCTGGCAGCCCGTCGCGGTGATGCAGAGCAAGGACCTGCAAACCACAGTCACGTTCGCTGACGGCCAAACTGAACGGATAACAGGGGAAAACCCGCTGTTTGCGCTTCGTGAGCTGCTGGCCCGCTACCGGACACCGGTTGTGCCGGGTCTGCCCGACTTTTGCGGCGGCGCATTGGGATACCTTAGTTACGACATGAACCGTTTTTTTGAACCGACCCTGCCGCAGATCGCTGCAGACGACTTACGGCTGCCCGACCTGTATGTTATGATAGTGCAAGACCTTCTTGTCTTTGATCATGCGACGCGGGAATGTTACTGCCTGACGCACCTGCCGACGAGCGGATTGACGGAAGATTCGTACCGCGACGCGGCGGAGCTCCTGTCACAGCGGGCCCGAGAGCTTACATCCCTGACCCGGGACGCACAGGCGGACGATACCGACTGGGACGCGCTGCGCAAGCGGCCGCTGGAGTCGGCCACCCCGGCCCAGGTGTCATTTGGCCAGGAACAGTTTGAAGAGGCGGTGCGCCGCGTGCAGGCGTACATTGCCCAAGGGGACGTGTTTCAGGTGAACCTCTCGGTGCGGCAGAGCAAGCCGATGCGGGTGATGCCAGCCGACGTCTACAGCGTGCTGCGCAAGCTAAACCCGTCGCCGTACATGGGCTACCTGCACTTCCCCGAGTTTCAACTGGTCAGCGGTTCGCCGGAGCTGCTCATCAAGGTAAAGGGCGGCGCAGTCAGCACCCGGCCGATCGCCGGCACGCGCCCGCGGGGAAGAAACGACGCGGAAGACGAGGCACTGGTGCGCGAACTGGTGGAGAACGAAAAAGAGCGGGCGGAACACGTCATGCTGGTCGATCTGGAGCGCAACGACCTCGGCCGTGTATGCCGGTACGGCAGCGTACGGGTGAGCGAGTTCATGGTCGTGGAAAAGTACTCCCACGTCATGCATATCGTCTCCCATGTGGAAGGAGAGTTGGCGGAGGGAAAAGACGCGTTTGACGCGGTCGCGGCTGCATTTCCCGGCGGGACGATCACCGGTGCGCCCAAAGTGCGGACGATGGAGATCATCGAGGAGCTGGAACCGGTCAAACGGGGTGTCTACACCGGGTCGATTGGCTGGTTCGGGTTTAATGGCGACGTGGAAGTCAACATCGCCATCCGCACCATGGTGGTCAAGGACGACATGGCCCACGTGCAGGCGGGGGCGGGTATCGTCATCGACTCCCGTCCCGAGGCAGAGTATGTCGAGTCGCTGAAAAAGGCGGAAGCGTTGTGGAAAGCATTGGAGTTGAGTGAGCAGAGAAAGGCGAGTCGAGAGGAGTTGAGCGTATGATTTTGATGATTGACAACTACGATTCCTTTACCTACAACCTGGTGCAGTACGTGGGGGAGCTGGGCGAGGAGCTGCGGGTCGTCCGCAACGACAAGATTACGCTGGAGGAGATTGAGCGCCTCGCGCCGGACTACCTGATGATTTCGCCGGGGCCGTGCACGCCCAATGAGGCGGGCATCAGCATGGAGGCCATCCGTTATTTCGCCGGCAAAATTCCGATGCTGGGCGTATGTCTGGGCCATCAGTCGATCGGTCAGGTGTTCGGCGGCAAGGTGGTGCGTGCCGAGCGGCTGATGCATGGCAAGACGTCCGAGGTGTATCACGACGGCCAGACGATTTTTCGCGGCATTCCCTCTCCATTTACGGCGGCGCGCTACCACTCGCTGATTTTGGAGGAGGCGAGCCTGCCCGACGTGCTGGAAGTGACCGCACGGACGGAGGAAGGGGAGATCATGGCCGTGCGCCATCGCCATTACCCGATCGAAGGCGTGCAGTTTCACCCCGAATCGATCATTACCCAGTACGGCAAACAGCTACTGCAAAACTTCCTTGATACGTATGCGAAACAAGCAGCAGGATAACGATAATGTGAAAGCGTCCGATGCACTCGGGCGCTTTTTTATTCAATAGACCAAAGATTAACACAACATTTATCCGGAATTAACCGAATGTCGACGATTCGCTTGTACAATCGACGTAACAGATGCGTAACGTAAAGGAGCGAATGTGCAATGGACGTGAACCGTCGACAGTTTTTGACATATCTCGGCGCTGGTGCGGCAGCGCTGGCTTCACTGGCGACCGGCATACCGGCGCTGGCAGCGGGTGAATCGCTCTCCGGAAAAACGGCCGACCACCTGTTCGGGCTGGAGGCAAAAAAGCACAAGTTTTCCCCAAAGTTCAAACCGATCCGGCCAACCACCAAGGACGATGTAGTGCTGCCCGAAGGATTTCGATACGACGTCGTGGCTGTCTACGGTGACAGAATCAACAAGGCAGGCGACACGTTTGGCTTCAACGCTGACTTCACCTGTTTCCTCCCGATTGACGGCAGGTCGGACCACGGCCTCCTGTGGGTAAATCACGAGTATCTGGGCGAACTGGAATACTACGTCACCGGCTATGACGCGCTTAACGCCGATCCAAAACAGAACCGGCGAACGGCGGAGCAAATCCGGAAGTACCTGTATGCGCTGGGCGGGTCGGTGATCGAAGTGAAAAAGGAAAACGGCAGGTGGAAGCTGGTCAGCGACTCCGCCTACGGTTGCCGCGTCAGCGGTTTGACCAAACACGTGTTGACCGGCCCGGCCGCGTCCATCGCCAAGGAAGTGACCGGCACGTTTGCAAACTGCTCCGGCGGTGTGACGCTGTGGAACACCATCCTCTCCTGCGAAGAAAACTTCCAGGACGTGGTGAACGACTGCAAGTTGCCGGACAGCCGCCACTACGGATGGGTGGTGGAGGTGGATCCGTTTGATCCGGCATCCACGCCGAAAAAGCATACCGCCCTGGGCCGTTTTTCCCATGAAAATACGGCCATGGTGATCGCGCCGACGGGACAGCTGGTCGTCTACATGGGTGACGACGCCAACGACCAGTACGTGTACAAATACGTCTCCAAAGGCAAATACGACCCGAAAGCGGGCAAACAAAACTCCAAGCTGCTGGAAGAAGGTACGCTGTACGTGGCCAACTTCGGCAAGGGCGCCTGGATTGCGCTGGACTATGCCTCCAACGAGGTGCTGCAGCAGGCGACCGACAGCGCGGGCAAACCGCTGTTTTCCTCCCAGGCCGACGTGTTGGTCAACTGCCGCGATGCGGCCAAAGCCGTAGGGGCCACCCCGATGGACCGGCCGGAAGACGTCGAGGTTCATCCGATCGACGGCAGCGTTTTTATCGCCATGACGAACAACGCAAAGCACGGCAACTTCTACGGCCAGATCGTCCGCCTGTTTGAACAGGACGGCAATCATGCCGGCACCGCATTTACCTTTGAAATCTTTGCCGCCGGCGGTCCGCAGAGCGGGTTTGCGGCACCGGACAACATGGCGTTTGACAGCGCAGGCAACCTCTGGGTGGTGACCGACATTTCGTCATCGTCCATGAACAGCGGCATCTACACGCCATTCGGCAACAACGGCGTCTACTTGATCCCGACCTCCGGAGACCACAAAGGGGAAGCGGTGCAGTTTGCATCTGCACCGGTCGGCGCGGAGATGACCGGCCCGTGGTTTACCCCGGACGAAAAGACGTTGTTCCTGTCCGTGCAGCATCCGGGGGAAAACCTGACGTCCTACGACCGGCCGACCAGCCACTGGCCGAAAGGCGGCAGCTCGGTAGCTCTGCCTGGCGTCATTGCCATCACCGGCTTTTAATCTGCGAGGGAGTGTAGCCTGACATGTTATCCAGCATTGGTATCCCCGGGCTTATCTTGATTCTGATTATCGCCCTGGTCATCTTTGGACCGAGCAAGCTGCCGGAGATCGGCCGCGCCTTTGGCCGGACGTTGACGGAGTTCAAGTTGGCGGCCAGGGAACTGACCAACGACGACGAGGAAAAGAAAATACAAGGGCTGGATGTCTCCGTAAAAAACGGGGAGAAGCGTTGAAGCCAATCAACAGCCATCCGGCAGAAAAAGGCGGTGCGTCCCGTGCGTACTGCCTTTTTTTTGTAGGGATTACCATGTCGCCATCCCCGATGATGCACCGTACACGGTGCGCGGAAAGAGCGCTGAGGCAGGACGTAATGTGGTATGATGAACTCGAATACCGATTGTCGGGAGCGAGCGCGAAATGCATATCTACGTAAACGGAACAATCATGCCTGCGGAACAGGCGTCGGTGTCCGTCCTGGATCACGGTTTCCTGTACGGAATTGGCCTGTTTGAAACGGTGCGCGTCTACCAGCGCCGCCTCTTTCTGTGGGACGACCATTACGCCCGGCTCAGTTCGGGGCTGTTGGCGCTGCGCATCAAAGCGCCGTGGACGGCGGAGGAATTGGCTGACGCGATCCTGCGGACGGCGGATGCCAACGGGCTGGCCGACGCGTATGTGCGGCTCAGCGTGACAGCCGGGCCGGAGGGAGTCGGCCTGGCGTCGGATGAGTATGTGAGGCCGTCGCTCTTCATCTTTGCAAAAGAAGTGCCGCCCCTGACGGAACCGCCCCGGCCCAAGAAACTGCAAACGCTGTCCGTACCGCGCCAGACGGCGGAGGGTCATCAGCGGTTCAAATCGCACAACTATATAAACAACGCGCTGGCCCGTCTGGAATTGGGAGCACAGCCGGACGTGGAAGGGTTGTTTTTGACACGGGAAGGCTATGTGGCAGAGGGCATCGTCAGCAACCTGTTTTGGGTGACCAACGGCCACTTGTACACGCCTTCCACGGACACAGGCATTCTCGACGGCGTGACCCGGCGCCATGTGCTGAAACTGGCGCAAAAGCTCGGCATCCCCGCCCAAGAGGGATGGTACCGGCCGGATGCGCTGGTGCAGGCGGACGAAGTGTTTGTCACCAACTCGGTGCAGGAGGTCGTGCCGGTGAGCACAATCGACGGCCGACCGGTGCCGGCTTCGTACGGGGAATACACCCGTGCTTTGCGCCGCGCCTACCGCGAATCGGTAGCGTCCGGTAGGTAAGTATGGTATGCTATCAATCAACATGCCACCTTGTCATTGACAACTGAAGGGGAGCTAGGCAGATGAAGCACAATCCATTTGTGATACACGGCCGGAGCCGGGCCGGACTGGCGGCGGAACTGTCTGACCGAAACGTGTGCGAGTCCGACCTGGAGCGGCTGGCCGTAGCGGGAGAACCGCTGTTGATCCACCTGGAACGTCTGTCGCCGGCAGCTGCACGACTGCTGCGGACAAGCGTACAGGCGTGCGGAGGCGATGCAGTCGTCCTCGACAATCCGGCTTCGTCCGGAGTGGCCGACATTCTGATCCAGGCGACACAAGGTCAGCTGGAGGGCTTGCTGCACCGGCTGCCGGATCAGGAAGGAAGCCTGCTGGAAGCGGCACAGGAAGTGTTGGAGCTATTGACCATGCGTCGGCAGCTTCGGCAGCGACGGGGGCTGGTCTGCGGCCGTTATGTGCTGCCGTTGGGACAGCGGACCCTGGTGATGGGGATTTTGAATGTGACGCCCGACTCCTTTTCCGACGGCGGCCGGTACGTGGACTTGGATCAGGCGGTTGCCCGGGCTCGCGCGATGGTGGAAGCGGGAGCGGACATCATTGACATCGGCGGAGAGTCGACGCGCCCCGGTGCTGTGGAAGTAGGACTGGAGGAAGAGTTGGAGCGCGTCATGCCGGTCATCCGCGCGCTGGTGGAGGAAGTGCAGGTCCCGCTGTCCATTGACACCTACAAGTCTGAAGTGGCGGAGCAGGCAATCAAAGCCGGCGCCCACATCATCAACGACGTCTGGGGAGCCAAACGGGACCGGCGAATCGCCCGGGTTGCCGCGCGCTACGATGCTCCGATCATTTTGATGCACAACCGGGAAGACATGGCCTACTCCCGCTTCTTTTGCGACATGGTGCGCGATCTGCGGGAATCGGTCCGCATCGCGCGGGAGGCTGGTGTCCGCGACGAGCAGATCATCCTCGATCCGGGGATCGGGTTTGCCAAAACGCTGGACCAAAATTTGGAGGCGATGCGCCGCCTGGACGATCTGGTCGCGCTCGGCTATCCGGTGCTGTTCGGCACGTCGCGCAAATCGATGATTGGCAAGGTGCTCGACCTGCCGGTGCATGACCGAATGGAGGGTACGGCTGCCACCGTCGCCCTGGGCGTAGCGAAGGGCTGCCACATCGTCCGGGTGCACGACGTCAAGGAAATGAAGCGGGTCGTCACAATGATGGACGCGATGTGCAAGGGAGGCCTCCCTGTTGGATAAAATCTACTTTAACCGCATGTCATTTTACGGCTATCACGGCGTTTTCGAAGCAGAGGCCCAGCTCGGGCAGCGTTTTTACGTGGATCTGGTGCTGGCGTTGGACTTGTCCCGCGCCGGAGCCAGCGACGATCTAAACGATACGGTCAATTACGCCGATATCTTTGATTGTGTTCGAAAAATCGTCGAAACAGAGCGATACAACCTGGTGGAAGCGTTGACGGCCCGCATTGCCGGCCAACTGTTGCAGTCATTCCCGATCGCGGAAGTGACGGTGAAGGTGACGAAACCCAACCCGCCCATCAACGGCCAATACGACTCGGTTGCCATCGAGATGACGCGCAGAAGAGAGGACATGAACGTATGACGGTACGGTCGTATCTCGCCCTTGGTTCCAACTTGGGGGACCGGGCGGACAACTTACGGCAGGCAGTGCAAAAGCTAAACGAACGGAAGGGCATCCGCGTCGTGCGGATCTCATCCGTCTATGAAACCGATCCGGTCGGGTACGTGGAGCAGGACGCGTTCCTGAACATGGCGATCGCGGTGGAAACGGATCTGTCCCCGGAAAAACTGCTGGAGGAAGCGCTGGCAGTGGAACAGGAACTGGGACGTGTGCGCACCGTCCGCTGGGGGCCGCGCACGATCGACATCGACGTGCTGCTGTACGGCGGCCAAGCGGTGAGGCAGGAACACCTGGTCATTCCCCATCCGGAGATGGCTGATCGGGCATTTGTTCTGATTCCGCTTCGTGACGTCTGGGAGGGAGGACCGCTTCCCGTATTCGGCCGGACCGTCGATGACCTTCTCCGGTTGTTGCCGCAGGATGACAAGGGGGTACGAAAGTGGGGAACAATCGATTGGGCAATCGCATACGGTCATTCCGGAAGTTGAAGGGGTACACGCAGCAGACCCTGGCTGACAAGATGGGCGTGTCCCTGTCGTTTGTCGGTTCACTGGAGAGGGGCACCCGCACGCCGACCGAACCGGTGCTGCGCAAAATCGCCAGCACTTTACAGGTGGACTACGAAGAATTATGTGCTATAAATAGTAAATGACCTTTCAGCTGGGTCAGACGCTCTCCGCATCGCCCGCCCGCGCATGTATCAGCGCAGAGGTCACTTGTACCTTGCGGGAAAAGGAGGTTGTGTATAAATGAAAATCGGTAACATCGAGTTGAAAAACAACGTCGTTCTTGCGCCGATGGCAGGGGTGTGCAATCCCGCTTTCCGCTTGATCGCCAAGGAGTTTGGCACCGGTTTGGTCTGTGCCGAAATGGTCAGCGACAAGGGAATCGTGCACGGCAACAAGAAGACGATGGATATGCTGTTTGTTGACGAACGGGAAAAGCCGTTGAGCCTGCAGATTTTTGGCGGAGACAAGGAAACGCTGGTCGAAGCGGCGAAGTATGTTGACAAGAACACCAACGCGGACATCATCGACATTAACATGGGCTGTCCCGTTCCCAAGATCGTGAATTGTGATGCCGGCGCCCGGCTGCTGCTGGACCCGAACAAGATATACGAAGTCGTCTCCGCGGTTGTTGATGTCGTGGACAAACCGGTTACGGTCAAAATGCGTCTGGGCTGGGATGACGAGCATCTGTACGCGATTGAAAACGCCCAGGCGGTGGAGCGTGCCGGTGCCCAGGCGATTGCCGTCCACGGTCGCACCCGCGTGCAGATGTACAAGGGCAAGGCTGATTGGAACTGGATTCGCCGCGTCAAGGAAGCGGTCTCCATTCCCGTGATTGGCAACGGCGACGTCGCGACGCCGGAAGACGCGCGCCGCATGCTGGACATGACCGGCTGTGACGGCGTGATGATCGGCCGAGCCGCTTTGGGCAACCCGTGGATGCTGTACCGCACTGTTCAGTACCTGACCAAAGGGGTGCTGCCGCCGGAGCCGACAGCCCGCGAAAAAGTGGAGATTTGCCTGCTGCACGCTCAGCGGCTGATCGCCTTGAAGGGGCCGCGCGTCGGCATCCTGGAGATGCGCAAGCACGCAGCCTGGTATCTGAAAGGGCTGAAAGGGGCCACCCATGCCAAAAACCTGATCAATGCCGTGGAGACGGAGGAAGAGCTGCGCCGCATCTTGATGGACTACGTCGAATGGGTGGAAAACCACGCCGACGATCTCGACGAAGCAGACGTTTTCGTGCCGGATGAAGCCGTCAGCTCGTAACATCCCAGACATTGACAAGGGTTCCTTCATATCCTATAATACACCGTATTATCAGGACTCAAGCTGCCAGTTCACCCTGGCAGCTTTCCCTATGAAGCCTTATGTCATGCACGATCGAACTGTATATTGTATAGAACATCTACATATAATTCTTTGTACTTTACCAGGTGCGAAGGAATTATCTGTAAACGGGGGAATTGAACCATGTCGGAAAAAGAAGTAATTCTTACACCAGAAGGTTTGGCGAAACTGGAACAAGAGCTGGAGGATTTGAAAACGGTTAAACGCAAAGAGGTAGCGGCGCGGATCAAGGAAGCGATCAGCTATGGCGATATCAGCGAGAACTCTGAGTACGAAGAGGCGAAAAACGAGCAGGCCTTTATCGAAGGGCGCATTCTCACGCTGGAAAAAATGCTGCGCAACGCCCGCATCATCACCAACGAAGACGTGGATACCGGAGTGGTGAGCGTCGGTTCCACCGTCAAACTGAAAGACCTGGAGTTTGGCGACATCGTCGAATACACCATCGTCGGGTCCGCCGAATCCGATCCGATGAACAACAAGATCTCCAACGAATCCCCGGTGGGCCAGGCACTGCTGGGCAAGGCCAAAGGAGCGATCGTCGACGTACAGGTGCCGGCCGGCAC
>NZ_OY569118.1:3890000-3952500 GCF_961514395.1 Brevibacillus aydinogluensis | reverse complement strand
CGCCAACAAGCTGAAAAAGTTGATCAACAGCGTACAGCCTGATGCGTTTATCGCCACACACCCGTTCGCAAGCTGTATGCTGTCCGTTTTGAAAGGGAGAAATGGCTGGCGAGAGCCCATCTACACGATCATTACCGACTATACCATACACCCGTCATGGATCAATCATCACATCAATTATTACTTTATCGCGCATGAACAGTTGTACTATTTGGTGGATATCTACCGGCACGATCATCGGAAGTTCATCCCGCTGGGGATTCCGATCATGCGCAAGTTCCGCCAACCGTTGGACAAGGAGCTCATCCGGCAGAAGCTGCAGATTGCGCCTGGGACGCGCTGCGTCGTCCTCTCCGGAGGCGGTCTGGGACTCGGTTCCATGGAACAGGTTCTGGACGGACTGGAAGCGATCAACCTGCCGCTGAAGACCTTTATCCTCACCGGTACCAACGACAAGCTGTATCGCAAGGTATCCGCACGCACCTACCGACACGAGGTGATGCCGCTGCGGTTTATCAATAACTTTCACGAGTACCTGGAAATCGCCGATCTGATCGTCACCAAATCCGGGGGACTGACGACGGCGGAAGTAATGAGCAAACAGGTGCCGATGATTATTTACAACCCCCTGCCGGGCCAGGAGGAACGAAACAGCCACTTTTTGCTCAACAACGGCTGTGCCGTTCACGCCAATGTGTCCGAGCAGTTGATTTATTTTATCGAGGAATTGCTGCACAATCCGACGAAGGTAGAATACATGAAAAGAATGGCACAAAAAATAGCCAAACCGGATGCTGCAGAACGCATCGCTGATTTCATTCACAACGACATGACAACCCTGTTTGGGGAAGACAAAGAGACAGAGTAACCTGACAGGAACAATGGAGGGAGCCATGAGCATACCGTACGCTGTTTTGTTTGACATGGACGGAACCTTGTTGCAGACGGAGAAGCTGTCGACACCAGCGTTTCAGCGGACGTTTGAACAGCTTCGCGAAAAAGGTCTGTGGGACGGCCCCACCCCTGGTGAGCGGGAATTGGTCAATGTCTTGGGCATGACGATTGAGCAACTCTGGGCAAAATTGCTGCCGGGGGTCAGCGAAGATACCAAACAGATGGCCGATCGGCTGCTTTTGGAAAACGAACTGGCCCTGCTGCGGCAGAACGTCACCGATCTCTACCCGGGTGTCCGCGAAGTGCTTACGAAGCTGCATGCCGAGAACGTGGCCCTGTTTGTCGCCAGCAACGGGCAGGAACAATACATTGAAGCCATCTGCGATCATTACGGGCTGACGCCGCTGTTTACCGACCTGTACTCCGCGGGCCGCTTTCACACGCGTTCGAAACGGGATCTCGTGGCCAAACTGCTGCGTGATTACGATGTGAAACAGGCCGTCATGGTAGGAGACCGGCATTCCGATGTGGAAGCGGGCAAAGCGAACGGCCTGTTTACCGTGGGCTGCGACTTCGGTTTTGCCAAACAGGGGGAACTGGACGGAGCCGATGTGATCATTACCGCATTCTCGCAGCTGCCGGATCACCTGCCGGCCGCGACAACAGTTAACAGCAACCATCCCTAAACATTCCGTTTGGGGATGGTTTCAGCGTGTAGACAAAGTTCGCGGCGCATGGGAGATCGGGCCCGCTCGCTCGCTTGACGCCCAGCGCAGAAGCGGATAAAGTCCGCTCCAAAACGAGACGCGGGCAGGGGACAAACATCTGGGTGTTTCGCGGAAGTGAGACTTGTGTCCCCTGTTGATCCCCGCGTCTTCGTTTTTCCGCTGAGTGGGTCGTCAAAGGAGCTCGCTTGGCCCATCCTGCCATGCGACGGACATTGTCTTTTGCTTCGGTTGATGAATGGGCAGGCCTTCCGGCCTGGAAATCATTTTCTTATGGACGTTTATCCAATGAACGGTTTGTCTTCAGTCTGAAACCATCCCTAAACCTTCCGTTTGGGGATGGCTTTTGTTTTGGTTTCAACGACAGCCATTTTGCCTACACTAGAAACTGTATTCCCCTCTTGCATCCGTGCCATAAAGCCATTATAATCAAAGTCAAAGATAGTCAAAGTCAAGATCAAACAGATCAAACACAGTGGAACAGGAGGCGACGACTTGCGGAACATCTCGGACATTATTGAGCAGCATCTAAAGCGCATCATTCAAGAGAGTCCGAACGGCTCCGTCGAGATACAGCGCAGCGAGCTTGCCGACCTATTTCAGTGTGTGCCGTCACAGATCAATTACGTCATCAACACCCGCTTTACGGTCGAAAAAGGATACATCGTCGAGAGCAAGCGCGGCGGGGGCGGCTACATCCGCATCCGTAAAGTGAAGATCGTCAGCAAAGCCCGGTTGCAGGAGCTGTTGACCGAGGAGCTGATTGGCGAGAGCATCTCTCAGGGAGTGGGTCATGCGATTGTTGACCGCTTGCTGGAGGAAGGGTTGATCAACAACCGGGAAGCGGCTTTGATGAAAATCGCCACCTCGCGCAATGTGCTGACGGTGGAGGCGGAAATCCGCGACCGACTGCGGGCCAACATATTAAAACAGATGATAGCTGCCATTTTGCTGCGGTAGGGACTTTCACCAAGCCAACCCGGACCGGTTAGGAGGGACGATCTGATGAACTGTGAAGAATGCGGGAAACGACCGGCGACGCTGCATCTGACCAAAATCGTCAACGGCAAAAAAACGGAATATCATATCTGTGAGCACTGTGCTCAGGAAAAAGGGGATGTCTTTGCCGGTTTTCACAACTTCAGCATCAACAATCTCCTTTCGGGGCTGTTGCACTTTGATCCAATGACCAAAAAATCGCAGGAACCGGTACAGAAGCCGCTGCGCTGCGAAACCTGCGGGCTCACCTACGCCCAATTCAGCAAAAGCGGCCGGTTCGGTTGCAGCGACTGCTACACGTTTTTGGGCGACCGGTTGGATCCGCTCTTTCGCCGGATTCACGGCAATACCCAGCATATAGGGAAAGTGCCGGAGCGAACTGGCGGTCAACTCAAGCTGCGCAAAGAGCTGGAACAGCTAAAAAGCACGCTGCAGCACTACATCGCCAGCGAAGAGTTTGAAAAGGCGGCCGAAATTCGCGACCGCATCCGGGCGCTGGAACAAAAAATCGCGCAATCGTAAGCAGGGGGAGGTGAGGCGGATATGTCCCAACAGAAGTTCATGCAAAACCCGTGGAGCAACTGGATGAAAGGGGAGGGACCCGATTCCGACATCGTCATCAGCACGCGGCTGCGCATTGCCCGCAACCTGCGGCAGCATCCGTTCCCGCTGCTCGCCACCGATTCCCAGGCGGAAGAGGTCGTGAGGAAAGTGGCGGAGGTGAGCAGAAGCGAAGCGATGAAAAGCCGATACCCGGTGCAGCTGCTCCAGATGGACCAGCTGAGCCCGCTGGAGAAACGCGTGCTGGTAGAAAAACACCTGATCAGTCCCCACCTTGCCGAAGAATCCCGCAAAGGGGCTGTCCTGCTCAGCGAGGATGAATCCGTCAGCATCATGGTAAACGAGGAGGACCACATCCGCATTCAGGTGCTGCTGCCCGGCTTTCAGTTGAATGAAGCATGGGAGGTCGGCACCAAGATTGACGACGTGTTTGAAACGCAGCTGACGTACGCGTTTGACGAGAAGCGGGGGTATCTGACGAGCTGTCCGACCAACGTCGGCACCGGCATCCGCGCCTCGGTCATGCTGCATCTGCCAGCCCTGGTGATGACCCAGCAGATCAATCGCATTTTGCAGGCGATCAATCAGGTAGGACTGGTCGTCCGGGGCATCTACGGCGAAGGCAGTGAAGCGCTGGGCAACCTGTTCCAGCTGTCCAACCAGGTGACGCTGGGGATGTCGGAAGCGGACATCTTGTCCAACTTGTACAGTGTCGCCCGGCAAATTATCGAACAGGAGCGCGTTGCCCGCCGCTATCTGATGGAGCACTCCCGCGTCGACCTGGAGGATCGTATCTACCGTTCCTACGGTATTTTGCGGTACGCGCGAACGATGGAATCAAAGGAAGCGTCACAGCGCCTCTCCGACGTTCGACTGGGCCTTGATCTGGGCCTGATCAAAAACGTGTCGCACCAGTTGTTGAATGAGCTGCTGGTGACGACGCAGCCCGGGTTCCTGCAGCATCGCGCCGGGCAGAAACTGACGCCGGAACAACGGGACGAACGGCGGGCCCGGCTGATTCGGGAGCGCCTCTCCGCCCACTGAGAACACAGGCAGTTGAGCAACAGCATTACAAATTGGCTTTTCCCATAGAGAGAACATACTGGTTGGAGGTGTACGCGATATGATGTTTGGACGTTTTACCGAACGAGCTCAAAAAGTGTTGGCGCTGGCGTTGGAGGAAGCCGTCCGCCTGGGTCACAAGGACATCGGCACAGAGCACGTGCTTCTCGGGCTGATCAGGGAAGGCGAAGGCATCGCCGCCAAGGCATTGCAATCGCTGGGACTTGGTCTCGACAAGATTCAAAGCGAAGTGGAGTCGCTGATCGGCCGCGGCACGGAACAAAACGGAGGCAACTACACGCCCAACTACACCCCCCGTGCCAAAAAGGTCATTGAACTGTCCATGGACGAAGCACGCAAGCTGGGTCACACCTACGTCGGTACGGAGCACATCCTGCTCGGTCTGATCCGTGAAGGGGAGGGGATCGCCGCGCGGATCATGAACAACCTGGGCGTCAGCCTGAACAAAGCCCGTCAGCAAGTGCTGCAGCTTTTGGGCAGCTCTGAAATGATGAACGCCCATCAGGCGTCCGGCGGCAATCCGTCGGCCAACACGCCAACCTTGGACAGCCTGGCCCGCGACTTGACGGCGATTGCCCGCGAAGGCGGCCTGGACCCGGTGATCGGCCGGCAGAAGGAGATTGAGCGCGTGATCCAGGTGCTCAGCCGACGGACGAAGAACAACCCCGTGCTGATCGGGGAGCCCGGCGTTGGGAAAACGGCGATCGCCGAAGGCCTGGCGCAAAAGATTGTGAACAACGAAATTCCCGAGACGCTGCGCGACAAGCGCGTCATGACCCTGGACATGGGCACCGTGGTGGCGGGTACCAAGTACCGCGGTGAATTTGAAGACCGGTTGAAAAAGATCATGGATGAAATCCGCCAGGCGGGCAACATCATCCTGTTCATCGACGAGCTGCACACCCTGATCGGGGCAGGCGGTGCAGAAGGCGCGATTGACGCGTCCAACATCCTCAAGCCGGCGTTGGCCCGCGGTGAACTGCAGTGCGTCGGTGCGACCACGCTGGACGAATACCGCAAATACATCGAAAAAGACGCGGCCCTGGAGCGCCGTTTCCAACCGATTCAAGTGGATGAACCGACCGTGGAGGATGCGATCAAGATCCTGCACGGGCTGCGCGACCGCTACGAAGCGCACCACCGCGTCAAGATCACGGACGAGGCGATCGAACAGGCGGTGAAGCTGTCTGACCGCTACATTACCGACCGCTTCCTGCCGGACAAGGCGATCGACCTGATCGACGAGGCGGCGTCCAAAGTGCGTCTGCAATCCTTTACCGTGCCGCCGAATCTGAAAGAGCTGGAAAGCCGCCTGGAAGAGGTGCGCAAGGAAAAGGATGCAGCTGTCCAATCCCAGGAGTTTGAAGAAGCGGCTGCGCTGCGCGACCAGGAGCAGAAGCTGCGCGAAGAGCTGGAGAAGACGAAAAAAGATTGGAAAGAGCGTCAGGGCAAGCTGAACATGGAAGTGACGCCGGAGGACATCGCTCATGTGGTGGCCAACTGGACCGGCATCCCCGTGGTCAAATTGAAGGAAGAAGAGACGGAGCGCCTGCTGAAGATGGAGGAGATTTTGCACGACCGCGTCATCGGCCAGGACGAAGCGGTCAAGTCCATCTCCCGTGCGATCCGCCGCGCCCGCGCCGGTCTGAAGGACCCGAAACGGCCGATCGGTTCGTTTATTTTCCTTGGCCCGACCGGTGTCGGGAAAACGGAATTGGCTCGCGCGGTGGCGGAAGCCCTGTTCGGCGACGAAGACGCGATGATCCGCATCGACATGTCCGAGTACATGGAGAAGCATTCGACCGCCCGTCTTGTCGGCGCGCCTCCGGGATACATCGGCTACGACGAAGGCGGCCAGCTCACCGAAAAAGTGCGTCGCAGACCGTACTCGGTCATCCTGCTGGATGAGATCGAAAAAGCGCACCCGGATGTCTTCAACATCCTGCTGCAAGTGCTGGATGACGGCCGTCTGACCGACTCCAAGGGGCGCACGGTGGACTTCCGCAACACGGTGGTGATCATGACTTCCAACGTGGGCGCCAACATGATCAAGAAAAACACGACGCTCGGCTTCACCACCGGCGATACCGAGAAAAAGTATCAGGACATGAAAGACAAAGTGATGGACGAGTTGAAGAGAAGCTTCCGTCCGGAATTCCTGAACCGGATCGACGAAGTGATCGTCTTCCACTCGCTGGAGCAGGAGCACATCGAGCAGATCGTCACCCTGATGACGGAAGAACTGCGCAAGCGCCTGAGAGAACAAGAGATCGATTTCCAACTGACCGATGCGGCCAAGAAAGTGCTGGCCAAAGAGGGCTTCGATCCGGCGTACGGAGCCCGCCCGCTCCGCCGCGCCATCCAGCGTCACATCGAGGACAAATTGTCCGAAGAACTGCTGAAGGGCACCATCCACAAAGGCGACACGGTCACCATCGACGCAGAAGACGACAAACTGGTCGTGAAGCGGTTGGAAAAGACCACGTCGTAATTCAATAAGGAAAGAATGCCTCCAAAACAGGAGGTATTCTTTTTTTGTGCGCCCATGTATGATAAACATGTATAGGAGAATTCCCAGATGAGGTACGGTTATGTCAAAGTATAAAACGAAATACGCGTGTCAAGAATGTGGCTATGAATCGCCCAAATGGATGGGCAAATGTCCGGGTTGCAACAAGTGGAACACGATGGTCGAAGAAGTGGCGGTCAAATCGTCTCACCGGTACGAGCTGACGGTTGGCAGGCAGCGTACGGAAGCCATGCCGCTGACGCAGGTGGCGAGCGAGGAAGAACCGCGGATGGATACGAGGCTCGGCGAATTGAACCGCGTATTGGGCGGCGGACTTGTTCCCGGGTCGCTGATTCTTGTCGGCGGGGATCCCGGGATTGGCAAATCAACCCTGCTGCTGCAGACGTCGTTTGCGCTCGCCCATCAGGGGTTAAAAGTACTGTACGTCTCCGGCGAGGAGTCGGCGAAGCAGATCAAGCTGCGGGCCGACCGCCTCGGGATGAATACTCCGCCCATGTACGTGTTGGCGGAAAACGACTTGGAACTGATCGAACAGCATATTAATCATATAGATCCGCATGTGTTAATTATTGACTCGATACAAACCGTGTTTCACCCCGCCGTTCAGTCTGCGGCGGGCAGCGTGGCGCAGGTGCGGGAGGCGACTGCCCAGCTGATGCGCATTGCCAAGGGCAAGGGCATCGCCACCTTCATCGTCGGCCACGTGACCAAGGAAGGTTCCATCGCCGGCCCCCGCATGCTGGAGCACATGGTGGATGCCGTGCTTTACTTTGAAGGGGAGCGGCACAACACCTTCCGCATCTTGCGGGCGGTGAAAAACCGCTTTGGCTCCACCAATGAGATCGGGATTTTTGAGATGAAAGATCGTGGCTTGGCAGAAGTGAGCAATCCGTCGGAAATCTTTCTCGCGGAACGGCCCATCGGCGTCGCTGGTTCCACGGTGGTGGCCAGCATGGAAGGGACGCGGCCGGTGCTGGTGGAACTGCAGGCGCTGGTGGCCCCCACCAGCTTTGTAACACCCCGCCGGATGGCGACCGGGGTGGATCATCAGCGCGTGGCCATGATCATGGCTGTGCTGGAAAAGCGCATGGGACTGATGCTGCAAAACCAGGATGCGTACGTCAACGTGGCTGGCGGCGTGCGGCTGGATGAGCCGGCCGTCGATTTGGCGATTGCCGTCAGCATCGCCAGCAGCTTCCGCGATCAGCCGACCAATCCACATGACGTCGTCATCGGTGAAGTGGGGCTGACGGGCGAAGTGCGCGGCGTTTCCCGGATCGAACAGCGGGTCAGGGAAGCCCACAAGCTGGGGTTCAAGCGGGTGATCATTCCGGAAAAGAACATCCGCGGCTTGGAAGTCCCGACCGGCATAGACGTAATCGGCATCAGCAACATAGCCGATGCTTTGGACGAGGTGCTAAGGGGGTAAAGGCAACCTATGTTCGAGACAAATAAAAGAGAACCGCAGTTCAGCGATGTATTGCGCCTCGTCGCTCCCGGCACGCCGCTTCGCGAGGGGCTGGAAAACGTGCTGCGTGCGAAAACGGGCGGCCTGATCGTCGTCGGATACGGTCCGGAGATGAAAGGCATCGTGGACGGGGGCTTTTCCATTAATAGTGACTTCACGCCCGCTCATTTGTATGAATTGGCCAAGATGGATGGGGCGATCATAGTTAGTGAAGACGCCAAGCGAATTTTGTTCGCCAACGCCCAGTTGATTCCCCCCGCCTCCATCCCTTCGAGCGAGACGGGAACGCGGCATCGTACGGCGCAGCGGACGGCCATTCAGACGAATCACCTGGTCATCGCCATCTCCCAACGGCGTAACGTGATCACGCTGTATCAAGGCCATTTCCGCTACGTCTTGAACGAGATCAGCGTAATTTTGGCCAAGGCAAATCAGGCCCTTTCCACGCTGGAAAAGTACAAGGCCGTACTGGATCAGTCGCTGACCAACCTGGGCGCAATGGAGTTTGAAGAATTGGTGACGCTGCACGAAGTCACCTCTGTTTTGCAGCGGATCGAGATGGTTTTACGCATCAAGGCGGAAATTACCAAGTATATTTATGAATTGGGGACGGAAGGGCGGCTTGTCAGCATGCAGGTGGATGAGCTGGTCGCCAATATCGAAGAGGAAGCCCGCATGCTTGTTCGCGATTACTGCCGCGATCCCAACCTGTCACCGGAACAAGCGCTCAGGGACATGAAGAAATTAAGCGGCGATGAAATGTTGGAAATCAGTTCATTTTTGCGAATCCTTGGCTATCCCAGCAGCACCAGCATGCTGGAGGAGTCGGTGTCGCCGCGCGGGTACCGCATTCTCAACAAGATTCCCCGCCTGCCGATGACGATCATCACAAACCTGGTGGATCATTTTCACAATCTGCCGCGGATCATGATGGCCACCATTGAGGAGCTGGACGAGGTGGACGGCATCGGCGAAGTGAGGGCGCGGGCGATCAAGGATGGGTTAAAGCGGATCCAGGAGCAGGTGTTCATTGACAGGCATATTTAAGGTAGAATAGGATACAGGCAGGCATGATTGCATTGAACTTTGCCAAGGGGACTTGCCGGCAATGGACAGACGTTTCGTGTCTCCTTTGCGAACCAAACCAGGAGGTAGTCTATGTTCGTGAAATCGTTGCCGAACATGCTAACCATAAGTAACTTGTTTTTGGGAATCGTCGCCATCATTCTCGCGTTTCAGGGCGACCAGTACGTGGAATACGCGGCGATTACCGTCATCGTCGGGATGCTGATGGACGGATTGGATGGACGGGTGGCCCGCATGCTGAACGTGCAGAGCGAGTTTGGCAAGGAGCTGGATTCCCTTTCCGACGTCATTACGTTCGGGGTAGCCCCGGCGTTTATCATGTATGTGGTAGCATTGCAGGATTTGCACCTGTTCGGCATTATCGTGACGGCCATCTTCCCGATTTGCGGGGCACTCAGGCTGGCGCGCTTCAACGTCCAGGCAGGCGTGCCCGGCTACTTCGTCGGTCTGCCAATCACGGCTGCGGGCGGGGTGCTGGCGACGCTGGCCCTGTACCACCAGGTGTTCAACGTGGCGATGCTGGCAGCTGGCATGCTGCTGCTGGCCTTTTTGATGGTGTCCACCATCAAGTATCCAAACTTCAAAAAGGTGGGCATTCCGAAATCCGCGTATTGGATCACGCCGATCATTGTGGCGATTGTCGTGGTCGTGGCGATCAAGTATCCGCAGCAGTTTCCCAAAATCGTCTTCCTGCCGCTTGCCATTTACGCCCTGTACGGAATAAAAAAAAACGTTGACCTGTTGGTGAAAAAACTGCGTAAGAAAAAGGAAAACGAAGAAGAGTCGCTGCCATTTGAATAACGCCTCGCGGACGCATCCCGGTTTGTTTGGATGCAGACCGTCCAGCTTGTCTTGTCGAATTTTCGGTAAGACTGCCGAAAAAAACCCGCTCGCAAAAGCGGGTTTTTTTGTTGAAGTTGCAACTTTTCTTTGCGTACAATCGTAATACAAATTGGGAGTCTATGACAGATTGAATACCCCGAGGGTATTGAGACGCTCCGACTCCTGCCGGATGACGTCTTCCAGCCTGATGTCGGTAATGTTGCAAAGCGCGGTGAGGTAGAAGAGGTTTTTGCCAAGCTCTGCCGTCAGCACGTCGCGGCAATGCTCGCACAAGGGGCCGGTAAAATGAGTGTCCAAGAGCGATTTGTTTTCCTGCAAACTTTTACCGGGATCATAAGACTGCTTCCTGGCAACCACTTCGACACAGCCGCATTCGGTGATGGCTTTGGTCAGTGAACGGTTGATGCGGGCCGCTGTTTCCTGAATTTTGGACATGACGTCCAGCACGCTGCGGTGTCTGAGCAGCAGCTCCGAGACCTGCGTTTGAAAGTCGTCCACGTTTCGATGGTCCATATGGGTCACCTCTGCTTCAGGCTGTTGATATCGTCAGAATTTTTCATTCAATTTGCTACTGTCATTATAAGAAGGGAATCTGTCCCCTGTCAAATTGGGAACGGAGGAAAACGGGCGTTCTCCATTGACGGAAATTTAACATGTATGTTAAAATTTTTGGCTATTTGACACTGCGATTTTATCTTTGATATAGTGGGGGATAAGTGAAGACATGAAATGTGTGAGCCATGTTGAGGAAGCAGGGTTTTTCCTGCGGACTTCTGTCTATATTAATAAGAGGAGGTGAAGGCATGGTTCGCCGATTGGGAAAAACTTTTTTTGTGCTGGTCGGGGGCGGCCTGGGTTACAAATTTGGTCCCGACCTGTTTGATTTGCTGGATACGCTGCTCAATTTTGGTGACGTGCATTACAAGAGTTATATCGGAGCCGTTTTAGGCGCCGTGATATTCTTCTTCCTCGCCAACTGGCTGGTCGATTACACGCTGCGCATCGTCCGCTGGGGGGAAGAGACGCTGATCAAGCTGCCGATTGTGGATGTCATGTTTGGTGCGATGGGGTTGATTATTGGTCTAATTGTTGCCTTTTTATTATTCCTTCCCATCAGCAACATCCCGATTCCGGTAATAGGTGATCTGCTGCCGCTGATGGTGTCGTGTCTGCTCGGATACCTGGGCTTCCAGGTGGGCTTCCGGAAGCGTGACGAGATCATGTCCGTCTTTTCCATCGGGCGCAGGGATAAAGGCAAAAAGGAAAACAATGGTGCACCATCCAACGTGGAGTACAAGATTTTGGACACCAGCGTGATTATCGACGGGCGGATTGCCGACATCTGCCGGACGGGTTTTTTGGAAGGTGTGCTGGTGATTCCCGGTTTCGTGCTGGAAGAACTGCAGCACATTGCTGACTCGTCTGACGTGTTAAAGCGCAACCGCGGCCGCCGCGGACTGGATATCCTGAACAAGATTCAGAAAGAAATGAAGGTCAAGGTGCAGATCTACGAAGGAGACTTTGAAGAGGTCTCCGAAGTGGACAGCAAGCTGATCAAGCTGGCGAAGGTGATGAACGGCAAAGTCGTCACCAACGATTTCAACCTGAACAAGGTGTGCGAACTGCAGGGCGTGTCGGTGCTGAACATCAACGATCTGGCCAATGCGGTCAAACCGGTGGTTCTCCCCGGCGAAGAGCTGACCGTCCAGGTGATCAAGGACGGCAAGGAGCATGGCCAAGGGGTGGCGTACCTGGACGACGGCACGATGATCGTCGTCGAAGGAGGACGCGACTACATCGGCAATGACGTTGACGTGCTGGTCACCAGCGTGCTGCAAACCTCGGCGGGGCGAATGATCTTCGCCAAGCCCAAGCTGTTGGAAAAAGCATTGTAGAGACTGGAGAGGAATGGGGACGTGAACACGGGAGTCGTGATAGTCGCAGCTGGTTCCGGCAAGCGAATGGGAGCAGAGCGCAACAAAGTGTGGCTGCCATTGGGCGGCGAGCCGATTTTGGCCCACACCGTTCGCCTGTTTGCCAATCACCCGGAGATCGGCGAAGTGGTTCTGGTGGTCAGCGAGCGCGACCACGCCGATGTGCTCGCCTGGCTCCGACGGGAGAAGTTGAAGCTGACCGTCGCGCTGGGCGGTGCCGAACGGCAGGACAGCGTGCGCAGCGGGTTGGCCGCCCTTTCCCCAGACTGCTCGTATGTACTCGTGCACGATGCCGCCCGTCCTTTCGTGACCAGGGAACAGATCAGCGAGTTGATTCGGCGGGTCCAGCGGGAGCAGGCGACGATCATGGCTGTTCCTGTGAAGGATACCATTAAAGTGATCGGGGCGAACGGCACAGTCCAATCGACCCCGGCACGCGAGAGCTTGTGGGCGGTGCAAACCCCACAAGCTTTTCGTGTTTCCTTGTTGCGGGAGGCGCATCAGGCGGCACTTGGAGCGGGCAAAACGGGAACGGACGACGCCATGCTGGTGGAGTGGCTGGGTCATCCCGTCACTGTCATGATGGGGAGTTATGAAAACATCAAGATCACCACGCCGGACGATTTGTGGCTGGGCGAGGAGATTTTGCGCAGAAGAAAGGGAGAGCAGCGATGAGAATTGGACAGGGATTTGACGTGCATCAACTGGTGGAAGGACGCCCCTGCATTATCGGTGGTGTGACCATTCCCTACGAAAAAGGGCTGTTGGGCCACTCTGACGCCGATGTGCTGCTGCACGCGATCACCGACGCTCTGCTCGGGGCGATCGGCGAAGGGGACATCGGCCGCCATTTTCCCGATTACGATCCGGCGTTCAAGGACGCGGACAGCGTCAAACTGATGGAACACGTCTGGAAGCTGGTTAAAGAGCGGGGATACCGCCTGGGCAACGTGGACGCCACCATTATCGCCCAGGCGCCGAAAATGGCGCCGTATATTCCACAGATGCGGGAAATCATTGCCCGCGTGCTGGAAGCGGACGAGCTGTCCCAGGTAAATGTAAAGGCAACCACCACCGAAAAGCTGGGCTTTACCGGCCGCGGAGAGGGAATTGCTGCCCAGGCCGTCTGCTTGCTTGTCAAGCAGCGGGCAGAGGTGTAAGATAAGAGCTTAGAAACGAAAAAGTCAGTGATGCAGACCCGGAAACATGGGCAACGCAGTCCAGCCCTGTTTCCGCCTTTTTTACACCTTCAAGGAATAGGATGGTGCTTCTCATGGCGAAAAAATCCGTACGCGATACGCTCCCAGTCCGACGGGGCATCTACATATCGGCGGCGCGCGCACGGCGCTGTTCAACTATTTGTTTGCCAAGCATATGGGGGGCGAGTTCATCGTCCGCATCGAGGATACCGACCAAACACGCAACGTGGAAAACGCTGACGAAGAACAGATGAAAAATCTCAAATGGCTCGGCATCCAGTGGGATGAAGGTGCCGACATCGGCGGGCCGTACGGGCCGTACCGGCAGATGGACCGCCTGGACATCTACCGCAAATACATCGATCAACTGCTGGCCGAGGGCAAGGCGTACTACTGCTACGCGACCAAGGAAGAACTGGACGCGGAGCGGGAAGAGCAGATTGCCCGCGGCGAGACTCCGCGGATCTCGGAAAAACACCGCAACGTAACGCCGGAACAGCGGGAGCAGTACGAGCGGGAAGGCCGCGTTCCGTCTGTTCACTTCAAGGTTCCGGACGACAAGGTGTACGTCGTCAACGACCTGATTCGCGGACAGGTGACGTTTGAAACCAAAGAGATGGGCGATTTCGTCATCTGTCGACCGGACGGCATTCCCACTTACAACTTTGCGGTCGTGATCGACGACCATTTGATGGAGATCAGCCACGTCATCCGCGGCGAGGAGCACTTGTCCAACACTCCGCGCCAGTTGATGATTTACGAAGCGTTGGGCTGGGAGCCGCCGCAGTTCGCGCACCTGGCGCTGATTCTCAACCAGGAAGGCAAAAAGATGTCGAAGCGCGACGAGAGCATTATCCAGTTTATCGAACAGTACCGTGAACTGGGCTTTTTGCCGGAAGCGATCGTCAACTTCATGGTGCTGCTCGGATGGTCGCCGGGCGGGGAGGAAGAGATCTTCGCCATGGAGGACATCATCAAGCTGTTCTCCCTGGACCGCGTCAGCAAGTCGCCGGCGGTTTTCGACACGGCCAAGATGAACTGGATGAACAACTACTACCTGAAGCGGCAGCCGCTTGATCTCATCACCGACATGTGCATTCCGCACCTGCAAAAGGCAGGGTTTATCGAGGAGACGCTGTCCGAAGAGAAGCGGGCATGGGTGCGCGAGATCGTCGCTCTCTACCAGGAGCAGATGTCCTACTGTGCGCAGATCGTGCCGCTGGCGGCGCTTTTCTTCCTCGACGAAGTGGTGTACGATGAAGAAGCGAAGGCGGTATTGAAGGAACCGCAATTGCCTGAGGTGCTGGAATCGTTTGTCAAACACCTGTCGGCACTGAACGAATATAATACGGATACGATCAAAGCAGTGCTGAAAGAGGTGCAAAAAGAAACGGGCCACAAAGGCAAGGCCCTGTTCATGCCGGTACGCGTGGCGTCTACCGGTCAGGCACACGGGCGCGATCTGGCTGTGACGCTCTACCTGTTGGGCAAAGACAAGGTGCTGGAACGCGTCAAACGCGTCCTGACGCACGGTGAATGATGAAATTATAAATATATAAGGAAAGACAAATGCGAGGAACAGGAGAAGTACAGCAGCCTCCACGTCTCCAGAGAGGATGGGCAGGTGGGAGCCATCCGGCGTGCGCTGTTTGGAAATGCACCTGGGAGCAGTGACCTGAACCCTCGTCCTTATGGGCGCGAAAGTAGGGCAGACGGTACCCCGCCGTTACCGGGAGATGAGCGAGATCGTCAGCACGGCCACTAGGCGCCGTTTCCGGGACGGTCTAAGCAGAGTGGAACCGCGGTTAACACCGTCTCTGCCTCCTTCGTACGCGAAGGCGGCCGGGGCGGTTTTTCTTTTTCCAACTTCCAACGAAAGCAATCTGGCAGGAGGTGTCATCCTATGTTCAGACAGATGCGAGACGACATTCAAGCGGTATTCGAGCGGGACCCGGCGGCCCGCAGCACGTTGGAGGTGGTCTTGACCTACTCCGGACTGCACGCCATCTGGGGTCACCGGATTGCGCACAAACTGTGGAAGGCCGGATGGTGTACGCTGGCCCGGATCGTTTCCCAGTTTGTCCGGTTTATGACCGGCATCGAGATTCACCCGGGAGCGAAGATCGGCAGACGGCTGTTCATCGACCACGGGATGGGCGTTGTCATTGGCGAGACCTGTGAAATCGGCGACAACGTCACCATCTACCAGGGTGTGACGCTGGGCGGCACGGGCAAGGAAAAAGGCAAGCGCCATCCCACCGTTGGCAACAATGTGATTATCGCCACCGGCGCAAAAGTGCTCGGATCGTTCAAGATCGGCGACAACTCCAAAATCGGGGCGGGAGCCGTCGTGCTGCAGGAGGTGCCGCCCAACTCCACCGTGGTTGGAATCAAGGCTCGCATCGTCATTCAGGACGGCAAGCGCGTCTCGTACGACCTGGATCATGTCAATCTGCCCGACCCGCTGGCTGACACGATTCGGCAAATGCAGCGGGAAATCGAGCAGCTTCGCAACGAAGTGAACGCATTAAGGGAGGAAGCGAAAAGCAATGAGCATACAGTTTACTAATACCCTGACCCGGCGAAAGGAACCGTTCGTTCCGCTTGAGCCGGGCAAGGTGAAGATGTACGTATGCGGACCGACCGTGTACAACTACATTCACATCGGCAACGCCCGCCCGGCTATCGTATTTGATACCCTGCGCCGGTATTTGCAGTACCGCGGATACCAGGTCACGTTTGTGCAGAACATTACGGATGTGGACGACAAGCTGATCCGCGTCGCCAACGAGGAGGGCACGACTGTCAAGGAAGTGGCCGACCGTTACATGGCGGCCTACAACGAAGACCTGCGCGCTCTCAACGTGCTGCCGCCCGACATTCAGCCGCGCGTGATGCAGACGATTCCCGAAATCATCCGTTTTATCGAGGGACTGATCGAGAAAGGCTATGCGTATGAGAGCGAAGGGGACGTCTATTTCCGCACCGGCCGCTTCAGCGAATACGGCAAGCTCTCCCACCAGCCGCTGGACGATTTGCAGGCGGGTGCCCGCGTGGAAGTAAACGAGAAGAAGGAAAACCCGCTGGACTTCGCGCTGTGGAAAGCGGCCAAGCGGGGTGAGATCAGCTGGGAAAGTCCGTGGGGTCAAGGGCGTCCGGGCTGGCACATCGAGTGCTCCGCGATGGCGCTCAAATTCCTCGGCGAACAGATCGACATTCACGCCGGCGGGTCCGACCTGGTGTTTCCCCATCACGAAAACGAAATTGCCCAGTCGGAATGCTACACCGGCAAAGTATTTGCCCGCTACTGGCTGCACAACGGCATGCTGAACATCAACAACGAAAAGATGTCCAAGTCTCTCGGCAATTTCCTTCTGGCGCGGGAACTGATCGAGCGATACGGCGGGCAGTTGATCCGCTTTTTCATGCTGCTGGGCCACTACCGCAACCCGATCAATTTCAGCGACGATTTGCTGGAACAGGCGGCCAACGGTTTGGAGCGGATCAAGACCGCCTACGCCAACCTGCTGCACCGGCTGGAGACAGCACGCCCGGAGGAGCCCAACGGCCAGGCTGAGGAGCAGGCCCGGATCATCAGCAACCTGCGGGAGCGGTTTATCACCGAGATGGACGACGATCTGAACACGGCCAACGCCATTACCGTGCTGTTTGACGTGGTGAAGGAAGCCAACCTGTACATGCGCAACCAAAACGTCGGTCAGCAGGAGATTGCGGCATATCGCGACCTGCTGCTGGAGCTGACCGGTGTGCTGGGACTGAAGCTGGAGCAGGAGCAGGAACTCCTGGACAGCGAAGTGGAGGCGCTCATCGCTGAGCGGACGGAAGCGCGCAAATCACGCAATTTTGCCCGCGCGGACGAGATTCGCGACCTGCTGGCTGCAAAGGGAATCATTCTGGAAGACACCCCGCAGGGCGTTCGTTGGCGCCGCAAGTAAAGGGCCGGTGACACGATGCAGAAAGAAGAACTGTCCCGAGACCCCAACATGTTAAACCCGCTGGTACTGGCCTTTTTGGGCGACGCCACCTACGCCCACTGCGTCCGCTACCATTTGATCGCCAAGGGGCTGGTGAAGCCGCACCAGCTCCACAAGGCGGCCAACCGGTACGTGTCGGCCAGGGCGCAGGCAGCCATCCTGCACGCCCTGCTGCCGTCCCTGTCGGAGGAAGAACAGGCAGTGGTGAGGCGCGGACGCAACGCCAAGTCCGGTTCCAGCGCGAAAAACGCCGATATCATTGACTACCGGCATGCTACTGCGTTTGAAGCCCTGATCGGGTACCTGTACCTGTGCGGAAGAGAAGAGCGGGTCGCTGAACTCGTACAGCAGGCCTTTGCGATTGTGGAAGGAGCATCTGAACATGAGTGAAGAGTGGATTGTCGGGAAAAACCCGGTCATTGAAGCGCTGCGGTCGGGGCGCGCCATCAACAAGATCTGGATCGCCGAAGGGACGAACAAAAACCTGATGGGGCCGATTTTCTCCCTGGCCAGAGAGCAGGGTGTCGTCGTCACCACGGCCAATCGCAAAAAACTGGATCAGCTCAGCGGCACCGACAACCATCAGGGCGTGATCGCGTCGGTGGCTGCTTACGACTACGTCGAGGTGGAGGACATTCTGCGGCGGGCGGAGGAGCGAAACGAACCGCCGTTTTTGCTCCTGCTGGACGAGCTGGAGGACCCGCACAACCTGGGCTCGATCATGCGGACGGCCGATGCGGTCGGGGCACACGGCATCATCATTCCCAAGCGGCGTTCCGTCGGGCTGACGGCGACTGTGGCCAAAGCGTCTGCGGGGGCCATCAACTACGTGCCCGTCGCCCGGGTGACCAACATGGTTCGGACCATGGAAGAGCTGAAACAGCGGGGCGTCTGGATTGCCGGAACGGATGCGAGTGCCAAGCAGGACTTCCGCGAGGGCGATTACACCATGCCCCTGGCCGTGGTCATTGGCAGTGAGGGCAAAGGCATGAGCCGCCTGGTCAGGGAGAACTGTGATTTTCTCTACCGTCTGCCCATGGCGGGAAACGTCACCTCGCTCAACGCCTCTGTCGCTGCCGCCCTGCTGATGTACGAAGTCTACCGCGCCAGGAGTCCGCTGCCGGCACGGGTGAAGTAAGATGGCGAAAAAGAAAGCCAAACAACTGCTGATTGTGGACGGTTACAACATCATCGGGGCCTGGCCCGAACTGCGCGCGCTCAAGGACCAGGACCGCATGGACGAAGCGCGCGACCTGCTTATCTCCAAGCTGGCCGAGTACCAGAGCTTTACCGGGATCAAGGTGATCATTGTGTTTGACGCCTACAACGTGCCTGGTGCCGGCCGGCAGATGCAGGACTACCGGGTGGACATCTATTTTACCAAGCAGAAAGAGACGGCCGACGAAAAAATTGAACAGTTGGTCATGGAATATTACGAAAAAAATCGACAAATTTATGTAGCGACGTCCGACTACACATCACAGCGTGTCATTTTCGGCCAGGGGGCGCTGCGAAAGTCGGCGAGGGAACTTCTGCTGGACCTGGAAAGTGTCGGGAAGGAGATCAAGCAGCAGGTGGAAAAAACGCATGAAGAGCGGTTCTCCACCCGTATTTCCCTGGATCGGGAAATAGCGAAAATATTCGAAAAATGGAGAAGGGAATAACTTGGATTCGGTTGACGCTTTTTTACGCCGCATGTATAATAGCCGTATCTGTGAGAAACCGGTTGGCGGAGGGATCATTCGTGAGTGTTGACCTCAAGGAGTTGAAACATTCCCAATATGAGATGATGTCTGACGAAGAGATAGTCGACCTGGTTCGCGAAAATGATGCCGAGGCCTTGGAGTACTTGATCAACAAGTACAAGAATTTCGTGCGGGCCAAAGCGCGTTCCTATTTTCTTATTGGGGCCGACCGCGAAGATATTGTGCAGGAAGGCATGATCGGCCTGTACAAATCGATTCGTGATTTCCGAGGGGACAAGCTCACATCGTTCAAGGCGTTTGCCGAACTGTGCATTACCCGCCAGATCATTACCGCCATCAAAACGGCTACCCGCCAAAAGCATATTCCGCTCAACTCCTACGTCTCGCTGGACAAGCCCATCTACGATGAAGATTCCGACCGCACCCTGCTGGACGTCATCTGCGGCACCAAGGTGACCGATCCGGAAGAGCTGTTCATCAACCGTGAGGAATTTGACGACATCGAGGGAAAAATGAGCGAAATCCTGAGCGACCTGGAACGGCAGGTGTTGATGCTGTATCTGGACGGACGTTCGTACCAGCAGATCGCCGTGGAGTTGAAGCGTCACGTCAAGTCGATCGACAACGCCCTGCAGCGGGTGAAGCGCAAACTGGAACGGTATCTGGAAGGACGAGAGATTCATCTGTGATACAGAGAATCTCTTTTTTTATTCTGGAACAAAATACTTTCCGCTTGTCAAGCCGTTTTGTTGACATGGGTAGACGGGTGTGATAAATTTGTTTAGGTAGCCATAGACGCTTTTTTCTCGTGTTTAATGGCTGCATTCTCACAAATGGTCAGGAAAAGTAGCGGTTTTCCCGTACTATTTTGTTCCCTTTCTATCAACAGCAAGGTTTGAAATGAGATGGAGGTGGCAATAAATGCGAGTAAACATCACGTTGGCGTGCACCGAGTGTGGTGAGCGTAACTATATCTCCACGAAAAACAAGCGCACCACTACCGAGCGTGTGGAACTGAAAAAATACTGCTCCCGTGACAAGAAGCATACCCTTCATCGCGAGACGAAGTAACGCATGGAAGCGACGAAGTCTGGGGGTGGCACTGTGGGTTTCCTAGCACGAATCGGAGCCGGATTTCGCCGGACAGGCGAATTTTTCGGCGATGTCATGTCCGAACTGAAGAAGGTCCGCTGGCCCAACCGGAAAGAACTGACCAGCTACACGATCGTCGTTCTTGTAACGGTGACGCTGCTTGCGCTGTTCTTCTTCGTCATCGACTTGGGTATCTCGCGCGTGATCGATTTGATTTTAGGAAAGTAATTTTGCAAGCCTAGGAGGGACGGACGGAAACGTCCTTGTGGATATGGAAAAAGCATGGTATGTCGTTCATACGTACTCAGGTTATGAAAACAAGGTAAAGACCAATCTGGAGAAACGCGTCGAGTCGATGGGCATGGAAGACAAGATCTTCCGCGTTCTCGTCCCCACCGAGGAAGAGGTGGAGACGAAGGACGGCAAAAAACGCACCGTCACGAAAAAAGTGTTTCCCGGATACGTCCTTGTTGAAATGGTGATGACGGACGACTCGTGGTATGTCGTGCGCAACACCCCTGGGGTTACCGGCTTTGTCGGTTCCACGGGCGCCGGTTCCAAACCGACTCCGCTGCGTCCTGAAGAGGCGGATGCGATCCTTCGTCAGATGGGGATCGAGATTCCCAAGGTCAAAGTCGACTTCGCTCTCCGCGACATGGTGCGGGTGACGGACGGTCCGTTCTCCAACCGGACGGGAGAAATCATCGAGATTCACCCAGACAGACAGAAGGTCCGTGTGCTGGTGGATATCTTCGGACGTGAAACACCGGTGGAATTGGACTTTACGCAAGTTCAAAAATTGGATTAGGAATGATCTTGAAAAGTATCGCGTGATGTGGTACATTTCATTTTGTTTTAAAAATCGTTGTAGCGATTTTTAAAAAAGATGATGTGCCCCCAAAGGGCAGCAAAACGGCTGCGCCGTATTTGCAATCCCGCCGAAACTCTGGGGTTTCTTGCACTCTCACTATAGATGGAAAGTCTACATAATAGGCTTTCAGCAAAACGGTGGGAGGGGGCATGCCCCCGCATTTACCACATGTGAAGTAAGGAGGTGTCTTACGTGGCTAAGAAGGTTATCCGCGTAATTAAGTTACAAATCCCGGCAGGTAAAGCAAACCCTGCACCTCCGGTAGGTCCGGCTCTCGGCCAAGCTGGTGTGAACATCATGGGATTCTGTAAAGAATTCAACGCTCGCACTGAGAGCGAAGCAGGAATGATCATTCCGGTAGAAATTACCGTTTATGAAGACCGTTCCTTCACCTTCATCACGAAGACTCCGCCGGCTGCTGTTCTGCTGAAAAAAGCTGCTGGCATCGAGTCCGGTTCCGGCGTACCGAACAAAACCAAGGTCGCTACCCTGAAGCGTGACAAAGTACGCGAGATCGCGGAACTGAAACGCCCTGACCTGAATGCTGCATCCGTGGAAGCGGCTATGCGCATGATCGAAGGTACGGCTCGTTCCATGGGTATCGTGATCGAAGACTAATGGTGCAGTTGTGAGGGGGTACAGGTAATGTGCCCCCCTGTTTGTGGGAGGATCAAACCGCTACGACCACATTGAAGGGAGAATTTACAGATGGCAAAACGAGGCAAAAAGTATCAAGAAGCTGCCAAGCTGATTGACAAAAACAAAGTATACGAAGTAACCGAAGCGATCGAGCTGGTGAAAAAAGCAGCGACCGCCAAGTTTGACGAAACGGTGGAAGCGGCGTTTCGCCTGGGTGTAGACCCGAAGCGTGCTGACCAGCAAATCCGCGGTGCGGTGGTACTGCCGCACGGTACCGGTAAAGTACAGCGCGTTCTCGTGTTCGCGAAAGGTGAAAAAGCGAAAGAAGCAGAAGCGGCTGGCGCCGATTACGTAGGCGATGCTGACATGATCGCCAAAATCCAAGGCGGCTGGTTTGAATTTGACGTTGTGGTAGCTACTCCGGACATGATGGGTGAAGTAGGGAAACTGGGTCGCGTACTCGGTCCGAAAGGCCTCATGCCGAACCCGAAAACCGGCACCGTTACCTTCGACGTTGCCAAAGCCGTCAACGAAATCAAAGCCGGTAAAATCGAGTACCGCGTAGACAAAGCCGGTAACATCCACGCGCCGATCGGTAAAGTTTCCTTTGACACCGAGAAGCTGGCGGAAAACCTGGTTGCGCTGACCGAAGCGCTCAACCGTGCGAAGCCGGCAGCAGCGAAAGGCGTTTACATGAAAAACGTATCCATCAGCTCCACGATGGGTCCGGGTGTACGCGTCGCTGTGAAATAATGTAACTTGACTTCCCGTGGGGAAGTTGCTATGATAGTGCCTGTTGAAGAAAAGAATATGTCATGCCGTAGACAGAAGGTGCGGAGTTTGGCTGGTCCAAACGATGCTTAATATCCCTCCGAGGCGTGTAATGGTACGGAAAAAGGAGCCGCTGCGTTCCTTTGACGATAGAACATTATGCCCTCGTGTGTCTACGAGGGCATTCTTCTTTTTCGAGGATAGAGCACGGGAGGTGTAAACATTGGCAGAAATCCGTCCAACCGTTATTCGTGAAGAGAAAGTACAAGCGGTAAATGAGATCGCAACCAAACTGCGCGAAAGCCAAACCACCGTGGTGGCTGACTACCGCGGCCTGACTGTAGCGCAGGTGACCGAACTGCGCAAACAACTGCGTGAAGCAGGCGTTGAGTTCCAAGTGTTGAAAAACACGCTCACCCGCCTGGCGACTGCGAAAGAAAACCTGACTGAACTGGATCAGTATCTGACGGGTCCGAACGCTCTGGCGTTTGGCAAGGATGATGCGGTTGCTCCGGCGAAAGTCCTGGTGGAATTCGCAAAGAAAAACGAGCAGCTCGAGATCAAAGGCGGCGTCATCGAGGGCAAAGTGGTAGGTCCGGAGCAAATCAAGGCACTGGCTTCCCTGCCGTCCCGCGAAGGTCTGCTGTCCATGCTCCTCAGCGTGCTGCAGGCGCCGATCCGCAACTTCGCGCTGGCTGTCAAGGCAGTATCCGATCAAAAAGAAGGCCAAGGCGCGTAACAGCGTAAACGGACTTCATATTCGACGAGCGGCGTAAACTGCCGCCAATACAATTTCCTGGAATGGGAGGATTAGAAGATGAGCAAAGAGCAAATCATTGAAGCGATTAAAGGCATGTCCGTTCTGGAACTGAACGAACTGGTTAAAGCAATCGAAGAAGAGTTTGGCGTAACTGCTGCTGCTCCGGTAGCTGTAGTTGCTGGCGGTGCTGGCGCTGCTGATGCTGCTGCTGAGCAAACTGAATTCACTGTAAACCTGGTAAGCGGCGGCGCTTCCAAAATCAACGTAATCAAAGTAGTTCGCGAGCTGACCGGTCTGGGTCTGAAAGAAGCAAAAGACCTGGTAGACAACGCTCCGAAGACACTCAAAGAAGGCGTATCCAAAGAAGAAGCCGAATCCATGAAAGCAAAACTCGAAGAAGCTGGCGCAACTGTAGAAATCAAGTAAGTTGGCTTCCGAAACGGAAACATCCCCTTGCCTGCGGCAGGGGGATTTTCTGTACACATGACCCTGGATTGGACGAGGAAAGGTGGGTTGAACCGTGGCAGACCATTACTACACCAGCCGCCCCGGCGCTGCGCATGACGAGCGCCAGTTTACCTTTACCCTGCGCGGGCACGAACTGCGCTTCATTACCGATGCCGGCGTTTTTTCCCGCGACCGGGTGGACTTCGGCAGTGTCCTGTTGATTGAAACGATGCAGCTTGATCGGGACGCACGCGTGCTTGACGTGGGCTGCGGGTACGGACCGATCGGACTTGTGGCCGCCAAGCTGGCAGACCAGGGTCGGGTCACGATGATTGACATCAACGAACGGGCAGTGGAACTGGCTCGTCGCAACGCTCAACTAAACGGCATTGGCAATGTGGAGGTCCGGGTGAGCGATGTGTACACTGCGGTTCAGGGGGAGACGTTTGACGTGATTCTCACCAACCCGCCGATCCGCGCCGGCAAGGAAATTGTTCACCGCATCTTTACCGAAGGACACGGGCTGCTTCGGGAAGGCGGCGAACTGTGGGTGGTAATCCAAAAGAAGCAGGGAGCGCCATCCGCCTTGAAAAAGCTGCAGGAGACCTACCGCGACGTGGAGGAAGTGGAACGGAGCAAGGGGTACCATATTTACCGAGCAGTGAAGTAGAAATCACTCTTGACTCGAATATTTCGTTGTGGTAGCATTATAAAATGTCAATATGGGATCAAAGTCTATTTTTCAGCAATTCCCGTTTTGTCAACCGTTTTTCTTCTTTTTTTCCATAGAGGAGGAATGTGGGTGTAAAAATATGGGAATTCTTTTAAAATAGAGTTTCTCTGGGTTAAAAATGGTGTTACTGCTTTAACCCATTTTTATTTTGTGTGAAAACACAACCTGAGGGGTGAATAAGTTGGCAGGAAAAGTGATTCAAAGTGGCCGACATCGCCAGCGTCGTACGTACTCACGCATTAACGAAGTGCTGGGCCTTCCCAATCTGATCGAGATTCAGCAGAAGTCCTATCAATGGTTTTTGGACGAAGGGCTGCGCGAAATGTTTCAAGATATTTCGCCGATCCAGGATTTCACCGGAAACCTTGTGCTGGAGTTCATCGATTACAGCTTGGGTGAACCGAAATATGACGTGGACGAGTCGAAAGAACGCGACGTCACATATGCGGCGCCTCTGCGCGTGAAGGTTCGCTTGCTGAACAAAGAGACGGGCGAAGTGAAGGAACAAGAGGTCTTCATGGGGGATTTCCCGCTCATGACGGAAACGGGAACCTTCATCATCAACGGGGCTGAGCGTGTCATCGTAAGCCAGCTTGTTCGTTCCCCCAGTGTATATTACAACACCAAAGTGGACAAAAACGGTAAACAGACGTTTACCGCGACGGTGATTCCAAACCGCGGCGCATGGCTGGAGCTGGAAACCGATGCGAAAGACGTCATTTACGTCCGCATCGACCGTACCCGCAAAATCCCGGTAACGGTCCTTTTGCGTGCGCTCGGCTTTGGCTCTGATATCGAAATTCTCAACCTTCTGGGCGAGGACGAATATATCAAGAACACGTTGGAAAAAGACAACACCGATTCCGTGGAAAAGGCGCTGATCGAGATCTACGAGCGCCTGCGTCCGGGTGAGCCGCCGACAGTGGAAAACGCGAAGAGCCTGCTCATCTCCCGCTTCTTCGATCCGAAACGCTATGATCTGGCTTCTGTCGGCCGTTACAAAATGAACAAGAAGCTGCACCTGAAAAACCGCTTGTACAATCAACGGCTGGCGGAAACGCTCGTAGACACCCGTACCGGCGAGATCATTGCCGAAGCAGGCCAGGTGATTGACCGCCGTCTGCTGGACCGCATCCTGCCGGCTCTGGAAGAGAGCGTCGGATTTGTGGATGTCCGCACCCACGGCGGCGTTCTGGAAGAAGACACGCTGCGCCTGCAGGCGATCAACATCTTCTCTCCGAACGAAGACGGCAAGATCATCAAGGTGATCGGCAACGGCAATGTGGACAAATCCATCAAGCACATTACGCCGGCTGACATCGTGGCCGCGATCAACTACTTCATCAACCTGCTGCACGGCGTTGGTTCGACTGACGACATCGACCACCTCGGCAACCGTCGTCTCCGCTCCGTGGGCGAACTGCTGCAGAACCAGTTCCGCATCGGTCTGTCCCGGATGGAGCGCGTAGTCCGCGAGCGCATGTCGATCCAGGATCAGAACCAGATCACGCCGCAGGCTTTGATCAACATTCGTCCGGTGATTGCTGCGATCAAGGAGTTCTTCGGCAGCTCCCAGCTCTCCCAGTTCATGGACCAGACCAACCCGCTGGCAGAGCTGACGCACAAGCGCCGTCTGTCCGCGCTCGGTCCCGGCGGTCTGACCCGCGAACGGGCCGGTTTCGAAGTGCGTGACGTTCACCACTCCCACTACGGCCGGATGTGCCCGATTGAGACGCCTGAGGGTCCGAACATCGGTCTGATCAACTCGCTCTCCACTTATGCCCGCATCAACGACTACGGCTTCATCGAGACGCCGCGGCGCAAAGTGGACCCGGAGACGGGCCGCGTGCTGGACGAAATCGTCTACCTGACGGCGGACGAAGAAGACGTGTACAACGTGGCGCAGGCCAACCAGCCGCTTGATGAGGAAGGCCGCTTCATCAACGAGATGGTCATCTGTCGTCGCAAGGGCGAGATCCTGAGCGTGCCGCGCGACAAGGTTGACTTTATGGACGTTTCTCCGAAGCAGGTCGTATCGGTGGCAACGGCGCTGATTCCGTTCCTGGAAAACGACGACGCCAACCGCGCGTTGATGGGTTCCAACATGCAGCGGCAAGCCGTTCCGCTGCTCGTGCCGCAGGCGCCGTTTGTCGGCACCGGGATGGAGCACAAGGCAGCACAGGACTCCGGCGTGGCGGTCGTGGCGAAGCACGATGGCCAGGTGGAGCGCGTAACTGCCCGCGAGATCTGGGTGCGCCGCTACAAGGAGATCGACGGCAAGAAGGTAGCAGGCGACATCGACAAATACAAGCTGCACAAGTTTATCCGTTCCAACCAGGGCACCTGCATCAACCAGCGCCCGATCGTGCGAAAAGGCGACTGGGTGGAGAAGGGCGACATCATCGCTGACGGTCCGTCCACGGAAAAAGGCGAACTGGCGCTGGGCCGCAACGTCATCGTTGCGTTCATGACCTGGGAAGGGTACAACTACGAGGACGCCATTCTCCTGAGCGAAAAACTGGTAAAAGACGACGTCTATACGTCTATCCATATCGAAGAATACGAGTCCGAAGCACGCGACACCAAGCTCGGTCCGGAAGAGATCACGCGCGACATCCCGAACGTGGGTGAAGACGCGTTGAAAAACCTGGACGAGCGCGGCATCGTGCGCGTCGGGGCAGAAATTCAAGACGGCGACATTCTGGTCGGGAAGGTGACGCCGAAAGGGGTTACCGAGCTGACCGCAGAAGAGCGCCTGCTGCACGCCATCTTCGGGGAAAAGGCGCGTGAAGTTCGCGATACCTCCCTGCGCGTGCCGCACGGCGGTTCCGGTATCGTCGTCGACGTCAAGGTGTTTACACGTGAAAACGGTGACGAACTGCCGCCGGGCGTCAACCAACTGGTGCGCGTGTACATCGCCCAAAAACGGAAAATCTCCGTGGGTGACAAGATGGCGGGCCGCCACGGTAACAAAGGGGTTATCGCCCGCATCATGCCGGAGGAAGACATGCCGTTCCTGCCGGATGGCACGCCGGTCGAGATCGTGCTCAACCCGCTGGGCGTACCGTCCCGGATGAACATCGGGCAGGTGCTGGAGACCCACTTGGGGATGGCTGCCAAGATGCTGGGCATCCACGTGGCGACGCCGGTATTCGACGGGGCGCGTCAGGAAGACGTATTCCAGACGCTGGAAGAAGCCGGATTGGACCGCGACGGAAAAACCATTCTGTACGACGGCCGCACGGGTGAACCGTTTGACCGCCGCGTCACGGTCGGTTGCGTGTACATGCTGAAGCTGGCGCACCTTGTCGACGACAAGATTCACGCCCGTTCCACCGGTCCTTACTCTCTCGTCACGCAGCAGCCGCTGGGCGGGAAAGCCCAGTTTGGCGGCCAGCGCTTCGGGGAGATGGAGGTGTGGGCGCTGGAAGCGTACGGCGCAGCATACACCTTGCAGGAAATCCTTACCGTCAAGTCCGACGACGTCGTGGGTCGTGTGAAAACGTACGAAGCGATCGTCAAAGGCGAAAACGTACCGGAGCCGGGTGTTCCTGAGTCCTTCAAGGTTCTCATCAAGGAACTGCAAAGCTTGGGTATGGACGTGAAGATCCTGTCCGAAGACGAGCAGGAAATTGAAATGCGTGAAATGGAAGAAGAGGACGAGGGCACCGGTGAAAAGCTGAACCTCGTACTTGAAGCTGGAAGCCTGGACGAAGAGTAAGATTCCGGTACAAAGGGAGGTAACGCCCTGTGATTGATGTGAACAACTTCGAATACATGAAGATCGGCTTGGCTTCCCCGGACAAGATCCGTTCCTGGTCGTACGGGGAAGTGAAAAAGCCGGAGACGATCAACTACCGCACACTGAAGCCGGAAAAGGACGGTTTGTTCTGTGAGCGCATTTTCGGTCCGACCAAGGATTGGGAGTGCCACTGCGGCAAGTACAAGCGCGTTCGCTACAAAGGCGTCGTGTGCGACCGCTGCGGCGTGGAAGTGACCCGCGCCAAGGTTCGTCGTGAGCGGATGGGGCACATCGAACTGGCTGCCCCCGTCTCTCACATCTGGTACTTCAAAGGGATCCCGAGCCGCATGGGCCTCGTGCTCGACATGTCGCCGCGTTCCCTGGAAGAAGTCATCTACTTTGCATCCTACGTGGTAACCGATCCGGGCGATACGCCGCTGGACAAAAAACAGCTGCTGTCCGAAAAGGAATACCGCAACTATCGTGAAAAATACGGCTACTCCTTCCAGGCGATGATGGGGGCGGAAGCGATCAAGCGCCTGCTCCAGGAAATCGACCTGGACAAAGAAGTGGAAGCGCTGAAGGAAGAGCTGAAGACGGCACAAGGGCAGCGGCGCAACCGCGCGATCAAGCGCCTCGAAGTGCTGGAGGCATTCCGCAACTCCGGCAACCGTCCGGAATGGATGGTGCTTGACGTGCTGCCGGTCATTCCGCCGGAGCTGCGTCCGATGGTTCAGTTGGACGGGGGCCGTTTCGCCACCTCCGACCTGAACGACCTGTACCGCCGCGTGATCAACCGCAACAACCGGCTGAAGCGCCTCCTGGAACTGGGCGCTCCGGACATCATCGTGCAAAATGAAAAGCGCATGCTGCAGGAAGCGGTGGACGCACTGATCGACAACGGCCGCCGCGGCCGTCCGGTGACCGGTCCGGGCAACCGTCCGCTGAAATCGCTCAGCCACATGCTGAAAGGGAAACAGGGCCGTTTCCGCCAAAACCTGCTGGGTAAGCGCGTGGACTATTCCGGCCGTTCCGTAATCGTCGTCGGCCCGAACCTGAAAATGTACCAGTGCGGTCTGCCGAAGGAAATGGCGCTGGAACTGTTCAAGCCGTTCGTGATGAAGGAACTGGTGGCCAAAGGTCTCGCGCACAACATCAAGAGCGCCAAACGCAAGGTGGAACGCGTGCAGCCCGAAGTGTGGGACGTTCTCGAGGACGTCATCCGCGAACACCCGGTGCTCCTGAACCGCGCCCCCACCCTGCACCGTCTTGGTATCCAGGCGTTCGAACCGGTACTGGTGGAAGGCCGCGCGATCCGTCTGCACCCGCTCGTATGTACGGCGTACAACGCCGACTTCGACGGCGACCAGATGGCTGTGCACGTGCCGCTTTCCGCAGAGGCGCAGGCGGAAGCCCGCATCCTCATGCTGGCGGCGCAAAACATCCTGAACCCGAAAGACGGGAAACCAGTCGTAACACCGTCCCAGGACATGGTACTGGGTTCGTATTATCTGACCTTGGAGCGCGAGGGCGCCAAAGGCGAAGGTACGGTATACCGCGATCCGCATGACGCTATTGCTGCGTACCAGCACGGCTACATCAGCCTGCATACGCGCATCGCGCTGCCGGCCAAGAGCCTGAACAAAACCAGCTTTACCGAAGAGCAGAAGAACGCGCTTCTGGTCACGACCGTCGGGAAACTGATTTTCAACGAAATCTTCCCGCCGGAACTGCCGTACATCAACGTTCCGACCAAGGGCAACCTGCAAAACGGCGTGCCGAACGAGTACTTCATCTTTGAAAAAGGCACAAACGTAAAAGAGTTTATCAAGAAGCTGCCGGACCAGGGAGCCGTGAAAAAAGGCTTCCTCGGAACGATCATCTCCGAGTGTTTCCGCCGCTTCGGAACGACAGAAACGTCCAAGATCCTCGACAAGATCAAGGAACTGGGCTTCATGTACTCGACCAAGGCCGGGATCACCATTGCTGTCGCCGACATCGTCGTGCCGGAGCAAAAGAAAGTGATTCTGGAAGAGGCGGACAAAAAGGTACAGACCGTCATGACGCAGTACCGCCGCGGTCTGATTACCGAGGACGAGCGCTACGACCGGGTTATCTCCATCTGGTCCAAGGCCAAGGATGAAGTGACCGACGTCCTGATGAAGTCCATGGACAAATTCAACGCGATCTACATGATGGCCAACTCCGGTGCCCGCGGTAACGTGTCGCAGATTACACAGCTGGCGGGGATGCGCGGTCTCATGGCCAACCCGTCCGGCCGGATTATCGAGCTGCCGATCAAGTCCAACTTCCGTGAAGGTCTGACCGTATTGGAGTACTTTATCTCCACGCACGGCGCGCGGAAAGGTCTCGCCGACACGGCGCTGCGGACGGCTGACTCGGGTTATCTGACCCGCCGTCTCGTCGACGTGGCCCAGGACGTGATCGTCCGCGAAGAGGATTGCGGCACCGACAAGGGCATCCGCGTCTCCGCGATCAAGGACGGCAAGGAAGAAATCGAGAAGCTGGCTGACCGCATCATCGGCCGTACCTGCTTCGAGACCCTGCGCCATCCGGAGACGGGCGAAATCATCGTCGGCCGCAACCAGGAGATCACCGAGGAGATCGCCGACAAGATCGAAAAAGCCGGCATCACCGAGGTGTATATCCGCAGCGTGCTGTCCTGCCGCACCAGCCATGGCGTCTGCAAACGCTGCTACGGCCGCAACCTGGCGACCGGGTCTGAAGTGGAGATCGGCGAAGCAGTCGGCATTATCGCCGCTCAGTCCATCGGTGAACCGGGTACCCAGCTGACGATGCGGACGTTCCACACCGGTGGGGTTGCGGGTGACGACATTACCCAAGGTTTGCCGCGGATTCAGGAGCTGTTCGAAGCCCGCAATCCGAAAGGGCAAGCGGTCATCTCCGAGATCGACGGGGAAGTGATCGACATCCGCGAAGGCAAAGACCGCCGCGAAATCGAGGTGCGCGGCGAGGCGGAAAACAAGGTGTACGCCGTTCCGTACGGTTCCCGCATCAAAGTATCCGTGGGCACCAAGCTGAGTGCCGGCGACGAGCTCACCGAAGGTTCCGTTGACCCGAAAGAAATGCTGAAAGTACGCGGCCAGCGCGGTGTGTCCAACTACATCCTGCAAGAGGTGCAAAAAGTATACCGGATGCAGGGGGTAGAAATTAACGACAAGCACGTCGAGGTCATGATCCGTCAGATGCTGCGCAAGCTGCGCGTCATCGACAGCGGAGACACCGACCTGCTGCCGGGCTCCTACGTGGAAGTGCACGAGTTCGAGCAGGCAAACGCCAAGGTGCTCATGGAAGGCAAAACGCCTGCCGTGGGTCGTCCGGTCCTGTTGGGGATTACCAAGGCGTCGCTCGAAACCGACTCCTTCCTGTCGGCCGCATCCTTCCAGGAAACGACGCGCGTCCTCACCGACGCCGCGATCAAGGGCAAGGTGGACCGCCTGCTCGGCCTGAAGGAAAACGTCATTATCGGGAAACTGGTACCGGCCGGCACCGGCATGTCGCGTTACCGCAACATCAAGGTGTTGAGCCGCGCCGAACAGGAAGCGCAGGCCAACGGAGGTCAGGAACAGCTGGAAGCTGTTTCGGTAGAATAGACCGTGACGCAAGAAAGGTGCCCTTCCGCTCGGGAGGGCACCTTGTTTATCAAAAAAGTAAAGATCTGCGGATCATAGGCGTTGACATTCAATCACCCAACTGATATTATATTCAAGTGTGCCTGACATCTGTACTTTGGAGGATATGATTATCATGTCTTATGAAAAAGTAGAGCGGGCCAAGGAGCTGACTATCGGCATCAAGCAGACGATGAAAGCCGTGGAACACCAGCAGGTGGATACGGTCTTTATCGCCACAGACGCTGATCGCCGTCTGACCCAAAAGGTTGAGCTCCTTTGCAAAGAGAAGGGTGTGCCAGTCATCTACGTCGATTCCATGCGCCGCCTGGGCAAAGCGTGCGGAATCGAGGTGGGAGCGGCAACTGCCGCGATCAAGAAGAGTGGTTAACGATGTTTTTGTTGGCGATCCCTGCGGGTTGCTTGCAAAGACTTTCTATTTGACCCAAAAATGACTCACCTGGATCTGTGGTCTTGAGATTGGGTAATAAGAAGGGAGGTAACATCCATGCCTACAATGAACCAATTGGTGCGCAAAGGTCGCAAGGACAAGGTTGTGAAGTCGAAGTCCCCTGCTCTGCAAAAAGGGTACAACAGCTTCAAGAAAACCCAAACCAACCAAAGCTCTCCTCAAAAACGCGGTGTCTGCACTCGTGTGGGTACCATGACTCCGAAGAAGCCGAACTCCGCGCTGCGTAAATACGCGCGTGTGCGTTTGACCAACGGCATTGAGGTTACAGCTTACATTGGTGGTATTGGCCACAACCTGCAAGAACACAGCGTGGTTCTGGTTCGCGGCGGCCGTGTAAAAGACCTGCCGGGGGTTCGTTATCACATCGTCCGCGGTGCGCTTGACACTGCCGGTGTGAACAACCGCAAGCAAGGTCGTTCCAAATACGGTACCAAACGTCCGAAACCGGGCCAAGCTGCAGCGAAAAAATAACAATTATCGCCTGAGAGAAAAGGCGTGAGAAAAAATTAAACAGAAGGAGGGAATACGATGCCTCGTAAAGGTCCTGTAGCCCGTCGTGACGTGCTGCCTGATCCGATCTACAACAGCAAGCTGGTTACCCGACTGATCAACAAGCTGATGTACGACGGCAAGCGTGGTGTTGCGCAAAACATCCTGTACAATGCTTTCAAGATTGTTGAGGAGCGCACTGGTCGCAACCCGATGGAAGTATTCGAAGAAGCGCTGAAAAACATCATGCCCGTACTGGAAGTTAAAGCTCGCCGTGTCGGCGGTGCCAACTACCAAGTACCGGTTGAGGTGAAGCCGGAGCGCCGTACCACTCTCGGTCTGCGCTGGCTGGTAAACTACGCGCGTACCCGTGGTGAGAAAACCATGGAACAGCGTCTCGCTGCGGAAATCATCGACGCGGCTAACAACACTGGTGCAGCAGTGAAAAAGCGTGAGGACACGCACAAGATGGCTGAAGCAAACAAAGCGTTTGCACACTATCGCTGGTAGTATCCAAAGCGGGTGTCCGCTTTGGATACCCGTATATTCCCACACTCGAGTATGGAAGGAGCATACCACATGGCTCGCGAGTTCTCTCTGCCGAATACGCGAAACATCGGTATCATGGCTCACATCGATGCCGGTAAGACGACTACCACCGAGCGTATTCTTTTCTACACGGGTCGCGTTCACAAGATTGGTGAAACGCACGAAGGTGCGGCGACCATGGACTGGATGGAGCAAGAACAAGAGCGCGGTATCACCATCACTTCTGCTGCTACCACAGCGCAATGGAAAGGTCACCGCATCAACATCATCGACACGCCTGGTCACGTAGACTTCACTGTAGAGGTTGAACGTTCTCTTCGCGTACTCGATGGTGCTGTTACGGTGTTCGATGCGAAAGGTGGCGTAGAACCGCAGACGGAAACGGTATGGCGCCAAGCTGACCGTTACGGTGTACCTCGTATCTGCTACGTAAACAAAATGGACATCATCGGCGCCAACTTCGACATGTGCGTCGAGCAAATCAAGACCCGTCTGGGTGCAAATCCGGTTCCGATCCAATATCCGATCGGTGCGGAAGACCAGTTCGTCGGCATGGTTGACCTGATTACGATGAAGGCGATCATCTACACCGACGACCTGGGCAAAACCTCCGACGAGACGGAAATCCCTGCCGAGCTGAAAGACAAGTGCGAAGAGCTGCATATGCAACTTGTTGAGGCAGCTGCCGAGCAGGACGAAGAATTGATGATGAAGTATCTGGAAGGCGAAGAGCTGACTGTTGATGAAATCAAGGCGGCTCTGCGTAAAGGTACCATCGAGTGCAAAATCACTCCGGTACTGTGCGGTTCTTCCTACCGCAACAAAGGGGTTCAGCCGATGCTGGACGCAGTCGTAGCTTATCTGCCGTCCCCGGTTGACATCCCGGCGATCAAGGGCGTTCTGCCTGATTCCGAGGAAGAAGTGACCCGTCCGGCTGACGACAATGGTCCGTTCGCCGCTCTGGCGTTCAAGATCATGACCGACCCGTACGTGGGTAAACTGACCTTCTTCCGCGTGTACTCCGGCGTACTGAGCTCCGGTTCCTACGTGCTCAACTCCACCAAAGGCAAGCGCGAGCGCATCGGCCGTATCCTGCAGATGCACGCAAACCACCGCGAGGAAATCAGCCAGGTTTACTCCGGTGATATTGCCGCTGCCGTTGGTTTGAAAGACACGACGACCGGCGACACGCTCTGCGACGAGAAGGCACCGGTTATCCTGGAGTCCATGACCTTCCCAGAGCCGGTTATCTCCGTTGCGATCGAGCCGAAGTCCAAGGCAGACCAAGACAAAATGGGTATGGCGCTCGCCAAACTGGCAGAGGAAGACCCGACCTTCAAAACCTATACAAACGAAGAAACCGGTCAAACGATTATTGCCGGTATGGGTGAGCTCCACCTGGAGATCATCGTCGATCGCCTGAAGCGCGAATTCAAAGTGGATGCGAACGTAGGTGCACCTCAGGTTGCTTACCGCGAAACCTTCCGCGGCACCGCGAAAGTGGAAGGGAAATTCGTTCGTCAGTCCGGTGGCCGCGGTCAATACGGTCACGTTTGGGTGGAATTCTCTCCGCTCGAGCCGGGCAAAGGCTTCGAATTCGAGAACAAGATCGTCGGTGGCGTAGTGCCGAAGGAATACATTCCGGCGGTACAAGCAGGTATCGAAGAAGCGATGCAAAACGGTGTTCTTGCCGGATTCCCGCTCGTCGATATCAAAGCGACGCTGTTTGACGGTAGCTACCACGACGTCGACTCCTCCGAGATGGCGTTCAAAGTGGCTGGTTCTCTCGCGCTGAAAGAAGCGGCGAAGAAATGTAACGCGGTTCTTCTCGAGCCGATCATGAAAGTGGAAGTAACCGTGCCGGAAGAGTACATGGGTGACGTAATGGGTGACCTGAACTCCCGCCGCGGCCGCATCGAAGGTATGGAAGCTCGCGCAAACGCGCAAGTCATCCGCGCCATGGTGCCGCTGTCCGAGATGTTCGGCTACTCCACCGTACTGCGTTCCCGTACGCAAGGCCGCGGTACTTACTCCATGGTGATCGACCACTACGAAGAAGTACCGAAGTTCATTGCCGATGAAATCATCAAGAAGTCCAAAGGTGAATAATCGGTTGGACTGACTTTATCTTGAAACGAGAAAGGTTTACAATATTGAGGGGACAACCGTTGATAGGGTAAACCTTTCTTCACCCTATAAAACCCTTATCATTTAAGGAGGATTCAACTCTCATGGCAAAAGAAAAGTTCGAACGTACGAAACCGCACGTTAACATTGGTACGATCGGTCACGTTGACCACGGTAAAACCACTCTGACTGCTGCCATCACCACCGTTCTGGCTCAACAAGGTAAAGCCAAAGCTATGGCGTATGACAGCATCGACGCTGCTCCGGAAGAAAAAGAGCGCGGTATTACCATCAACACCGCTCACGTTGAGTATGAAACGGAAAACCGTCACTATGCTCACGTTGACTGCCCGGGCCACGCTGACTACGTGAAAAACATGATTACCGGTGCTGCTCAAATGGACGGCGCTATCCTGGTTGTGTCCGCTGCTGACGGTCCGATGCCGCAAACTCGCGAGCACATCCTGCTGTCCCGCCAAGTAGGCGTTCCGTACATCGTTGTATTCATGAACAAATGCGACATGGTTGACGACGAAGAGCTGCTGGAACTGGTTGAAATGGAAATTCGCGACCTGCTCTCCCAATACGAGTTCCCGGGCGACGAAATTCCGGTTATCAAAGGTTCCGCAAAAGAAGCTCTGGACAACCCGTCTGGCGAATGGGCTAAGAAAATCCTCGAACTGATGGAAGCTGTAGACAACTACATTCCGACTCCGGAACGCGCTACCGACAAACCGTTCCTGATGCCGGTTGAGGACGTATTCACCATTACCGGTCGTGGTACTGTTGCTACCGGTCGTGTAGAGCGCGGTACTGTTAAAGTGGGTGACCCTGTAGAAATCGTGGGTCTGGCTGAAGAAACCAAATCCACTACCGTAACCGGCGTGGAAATGTTCCGCAAACTGCTGGATCAAGCTGAAGCGGGTGACAACATCGGTGCCCTGCTGCGCGGTGTTGAGCGTAAAGACATCGAGCGCGGTCAAGTTCTGGCTAAACCGGGTTCCGTTACTCCGCACACCAAATTCAAAGCGGAAGTATACGTTCTGTCCAAAGAAGAGGGCGGCCGTCACACTCCGTTCTTCTCCAACTACCGTCCGCAATTCTACTTCCGCACCACTGACGTTACCGGTATCATCCAACTGCCGGAAGGCGTTGAAATGGTAATGCCGGGCGACAACACCGAGTTCACCGTTGAACTGATCGCACCGGTTGCGATGGAGCAAGGTACTCGCTTCGCTATCCGCGAAGGTGGCCGTACCGTTGGTGCTGGCGTAGTATCCTCCATCATCGAGTAATTCCACTCACAAACAAACCCGACAGCGTAGGCTGTCGGGTTTTTTCATTTACCTAACAACACAAGACGACGCAAGCGTATGAGCATTTGCTACGCTTGTTTGTCGTCTGGTTCCCATTGATTGACCATGTGGTAGGCTGTCAGTCTGAGGCGTTCGAAAATGTGATGGCGCACCTCTCCTTCCAGACCAATGCGATCCATCGCTTCGCTCATGCAGGCGAGCCACGCCTCCGCCCGCTTCGGCGTAATCGGAAAGCGCATGTGGCGGGCGCGCATCATCGGATGGCCGTATCGGTCGCTGTACAGCGTCGGCCCCCCGAGAAACTGGGTCAGAAACATATACTGCTTTTCCTTGATCTCGGTAAAGTCCTCCGGAAACAGGGGGGCCAGATCGGGATGCTCCTTGACCAAATCGTAAAACGTATCCACCAGGCGGGACAGCGTTTCCGCTCCGCCGATCAGCTCATAAGGTGTCTGTAACGGTTGGAACATCGGATTACCTCCTTTGCGTGTTGCCGTTCAAGATGGCAGCAGCACACATGCGTGTACATCCTTCAGTATAACGCGTTTCCTCAATAAATAAAGAAGAGGGAGCACATGAGCAGCCAAATCCGAATTGCCCTTCTTAGTTTTATAGGAGTTTCAATCCCTTTCGCTCTGCCGGATTCTCCAATCCAGATTGCCCCTAATAACAGGACGGCACCGACAAGCTGCTGCACGGTCATCTGCTCACCGATAACCAGCGCCGAGATCACTAAAGACGTGAGGGGGGCGATGTAGCTCAATACAGCGATGCTTTGGCCGTGCAGTCCTTTCATTCCGGCAAAGAAAAAATAAAAACCGATCCCGCCATGGACGATGCTGAATTTCATTTGCCAGCCGATCCCGCTTGCAATCGCACGGGGACTTTGGGTAAGATAGGCAAAGTGAGCCGCTCTCCGGGCTCACATGGTACGAGAATGCATCGGCACGCAGGTGGAAGCGGGGGAACAGCAGGAAAACCCTTGTGCAGCAAGAAAAAACTTGCGTTGCCCAGTGCATTTTAGTACAATATTGAATGTTGGTCATGGACTTGCGATGATGTGGGAGGTTGCTGACACACCCGGCCCCTTTGCCATGACCGGGGTGCAGGATATTTCCACGGAGAAATGTCCGTTTATAAAATGGGCGAAAAAGGAGGGACTAAAATGGCAAAACAAAAGATTCGTATTCGTTTAAAGGCGTACGATCACAAAATCCTCGATCAGTCTGCTGAGAAAATCGTAGACACCGCGAAGCGTTCCGGTGCCAGCGTATCCGGTCCGATTCCGCTTCCGACGGAAAAAGCAGTGTACACGATTCTCCGCGCTGTTCACAAGTACAAAGACTCTCGTGAACAGTTTGAAATGCGTACGCACAAGCGTTTGATCGACATTCTGAATCCGACGCCGCAAACGGTTGATGCGCTGATGCGCCTGGATCTGCCGTCCGGTGTGGATATCGAGATCAAACTGTAAGGTAGTAAATGTGATACACGCGCGGGCGTTGTCTTAACGAACGCGAAATACCAAGTCTTCAAACCCCGTAAACGGCACCCCTGCGCATCGGCAGGGACTTGATACAACATGATTGTTTTTTTGGAGATAAGTACAGGAGGTGGCACACATGACCAAAGGAATCTTAGGGAAAAAACTTGGCATGACGCAAGTTTTTAGTCCGAACGGAGCAGCAATCGCTGTTACGGTTATCGAAGCTGGTCCTTGCGTCGTTCTGCAAAAGAAGGATCAAGAGAACGATGGCTATGAAGCGATCCAACTCGGCTTCGAAGACAAGAAAGAACAGCGTGCGAATAAACCGGAAAAAGGACATGCAGCGAAAGCAAACACTGCACCTAAGCGCTTCATTCGCGAAATTCGCGGAGTAAACCTCGCAGATTACGAGGTTGGTCAAGAACTGAAAGCTGACATTTTTGCCGAAGGAGAATTCGTAGACGTTGCCGGAGTAACCAAAGGGAAAGGTTTCCAAGGTGCCATCAAGCGCCACAACCAAGCCCGCGGTCCGATGTCTCACGGTTCCCGTTACCATCGTGGACCTGGTTCCCTCGGTGCGATCGCTCCGAACCGCGTATTCAAGGGTCAAACCCTGCCGGGTCAAATGGGTGGCGACAACGTAACCATCCAAAACCTGGAGATCGTTAAGGTAGATGCGGATCGCAACCTGATTCTGGTTAAAGGCTCCGTGCCTGGCCCGAAAAACAGCTACGTTGTAGTATCCACGGCAGTCAAGAAGAACAAGTAAGGAAAGGAGGAACTGACATGCCAAAAGTAGCTCTTTACAACCAAGCTGGTTCTCAAGTGGGCGAAATCGAGCTGGCTGATAGCGTGTTCGGCATCGAGCCCAACAACGCTGTGCTCTTCGACGCAATCGTGATGCAGCAAGCTTCCCAACGCCAGGGCACTCACGATGTGAAGAACCGTTCTGAAGTAAGAGGTGGTGGCCGCAAACCGTGGCGCCAAAAAGGTACAGGCCGTGCACGCCAAGGTTCCATTCGCGCTCCGCAATGGAAAGGCGGCGGTGTTGTGTTTGGTCCGACTCCGCGTAAATACGGCTACAAACTGAATCGCAAAGTTCGTCGTCTGGCGCTGAAATCCGCGCTGTCCGCGAAAGTGCAAAACAACGAACTGCTGGTTCTGGACGCGCTGAATATCCCGGCTCCGAAAACCAAGGATATGAAGGCTGTCCTGAACAACCTGAAAGTAGATCGCAAAGTGCTGATCGTAACCTCCGAATTCGATCAAAACGTAGCGCTCTCTTCCCGCAACATCCCGGGTGCGAAGTTCGTAGATGCTGCTGGCATTAACGTTCTCGACCTGGTGGCGCACGATAAAGTAATCGTAACGAAAGATGCGGTTGCGAAAGTAGAGGAGGTGCTCGCCTAATGAAGAGCCTTCACGACATCATCAAGCGCCCTGTCATTACGGAGCGCACCACCGACATGATGGCTGAGAAGAAGTACGTTTTTGAAGTACCTCTCAAAGCGAACAAAACCGAGATCAAGCAAGCGGTGGAGAAAGTGTTTGGCGTGAAAGTTGCGGCAGTCAACACCATGCGTGTTCCTGCGAAACCGAAGCGCTATGGCAAATACTCCGGTTACACCTCCGAGTGGAAAAAGGCGATCGTTAAGCTGACTGAAGACAGCAAAGAGCTGACGTTCTACGAAGGTGTATAACCCCGACGGCTACAGAAAAGGAGGGAATTTACATGGGTATCAAAAAGTTTAAACCGACTTCTCCTGGTCGTCGCCAAATGACGGTTTCTACTTTCGAGGAGATCACCAAGTCGACTCCTGAAAAATCCCTGTTGGCGCCCCTGACCAAAAAAGCAGGCCGCAACAACCAAGGGAAAATCACCGTTCGTCATCAAGGTGGCGGTCATAAACGCAAATATCGCATCATCGACTTCAAACGCAACAAAGACGGCATCGTAGGCCGTGTAGCTTCCATCGAGTACGACCCGAACCGTTCTGCCAATATCGCGCTGATCAACTACCTGGACGGTGAAAAGCGCTACATCATCGCGCCGCTGGGTCTGAAAGTAGGCGACGAGATCATCTCCGGTCCGGATGCCGACATCAAAATCGGTAACGCTCTGCCGCTGGAAAACATTCCGGTTGGTACGACGATCCACAACATCGAGCTGAAACCTGGCAAAGGCGGCCAACTGGTTCGTGCAGCCGGCGCATCCGCTCAACTGCTCGGCCGTGACGGCGATTTCGTTATCGTACGTCTCTCTTCCGGTGAGACTCGCCGCATTCACAACAACTGCCGCGCAACCATCGGTCAAGTCGGCAACCTCGACCATGAGCTGATCAACATCGGTAAAGCAGGTCGTGCCCGCTGGCTGGGTATCCGTCCGACTGTTCGCGGTAGCGTAATGAACCCGAACGATCACCCGCACGGTGGTGGTGAAGGTCGCGCTCCGATCGGTCGCAAAGCACCTGTTACTCCTTGGGGTAAACCTACTCTGGGTCTCAAAACCCGCAAGAAGAAAAACAAATCCGATCAGTACATTATTCGCCGCCGCAAGAAGTAAGGTCGGCTTTAGACAATTAACCGAACGCCTTTGGCGAAGGGAGGTTCACTTATGGGACGCAGCTTGAAGAAAGGTCCTTTCGTGGATGACCACTTGATGAAAAAAGTTGTTGAGCTGAACGAGAAAAACGAGAAGCGCGTGATTAAAACCTGGTCTCGCCGTTCGACCATCTTCCCGGATTTCGTCGGACACACGTTTGCCGTGTACGATGGCCGCAAGCATGTACCGGTATACGTAACGGAAGACATGGTTGGTCATAAACTGGGTGAATTTGCACCAACTCGTACCTTCAAGGGTCACGTCGACAACGACAAGAAATCCAAGAAGCGCTAATTTTCTCTTGACAGAGAGGAGGTACAAAGATGGAAGCTAAAGCAGTTGCTCGCTATATTCGCATCGCTCCTCGTAAAGTTCGCCTGGTGGTTGACTTGATTCGAGGCAAGCAGGTGGGGGAAGCACTGGCGATCCTGAAGCACACGCCGAAAGCAGCTTCTCCTGTTGTTGAGAAACTCCTGAAATCGGCTATCGCCAACGCTGAGCACAACTACGAGATGGACCCGAACAATCTGGTAGTTGGCAAGATCTTCGTTGACCAAGGTCCAACCTTGAAACGGTTCCGTCCGCGTGCTCAGGGCCGTGCTACCCGCATCAACAAACGCACGAGCCACATCACTGTCGTACTAAACGAGAAATAAGGAGGGATTACGTGTGGGTCAAAAGGTAAGCCCGGTTGGTCTTCGCATTGGCATTATTCGCGACTGGGAGTCCAAATGGTACGCTGACAAGGACTTCGCTACGCTTTTGCACGAAGACCTGAAAATCCGCAAATACATTAAAGGGCGTCTGAAAGATGCTGCTGTATCCACCATTGAAATCGAACGCGCAGCGAACCGCGTGAACGTAACGATTCACACCGCTAAGCCTGGCATGGTAATCGGTAAAGGCGGTGCAGAAGTTGAAGTGCTGCGCAAAGAGCTGTCGAAAATGATCGACCCTCGCAAGCGCGTTCACATCAACATCAACGAAGTGAAAAAACCGGATCTGGATGCTACCCTGGTAGCTGAAAATATCGCTCGTCAACTGGAAAACCGCATTTCTTTCCGTCGCGCGCAAAAGCAAGCCATCTCCCGCACCATGCGTGCAGGCGCGAAAGGGATCAAAACACTGGTCAGCGGTCGTCTTGGCGGTGCTGACATCGCACGTTCCGAAGGTTACAGCGAAGGTACCGTTCCGCTTCACACGCTGCGCGCTGACATTGACTACGGCACGGCTGAAGCTCACACCACCTATGGTCGTATCGGCGTAAAAGTGTGGATCTATCGCGGAGAAGTCCTTCCGACGAAAAAGAACGCCGCTACTGAGGAAGGAGGCAAGTAATCATGTTGATGCCGAAACGCGTGAAACACCGCAAACAACATCGTGGTAAATTGCACGGTAACGCAAAAGGCGGAACCACGGTTGCATTCGGTGAATACGGTCTGCAAGCTCTGGAGCCGGCATGGGTGACCAACCGTCAAATCGAGGCTGCCCGTATCGCGATGACTCGTTACATCCGCCGTGGCGGTAAAGTATGGATCAAAATCTTCCCTGACAAGCCAGTAACGCAAAAGCCGCTGGAAGTACGGATGGGTTCCGGTAAAGGTTCTCCTGAGCACTGGGTAGCGGTAGTGAAGCCTGGCAAGATCATGTTCGAACTTGCCGGCGTACCTGAAGAAACCGCTCGCGAAGCAATGCGCTTGGCTATGCACAAACTGCCGATCAAGTGCAAGTTCGTGAAGCGTGAAGAAGTGGGTGGTGACGCACATGAAGGCTAATGAGTTCCGCAATTTGACCACTGCCGAGATCGAACAAAGCATTGCCTCTTTGAAAGAAGAATTGTTCAACCTTCGTTTCCAGTTGGCTACCGGTCAACTCGAAAACACAGCTCGCATCAAGCAAGTACGTAAGGATATCGCTCGTGCGAAAACCATCCTGCGCCAAAGAGAATTGGGAATCGGCTAAGAAAGGAAGGAGGTTTGAACAATGACCGCACAACGCAATATGCGTAGAACGATGGTAGGTCGTGTCGTTTCCGACAAAATGGATAAAACCATTGTGGTTTTGGTTGAGACCTACAAAAAGCACCCGCTGTACGGCAAGCGCGTGAAATACTCCAAAAAGTTCAAGGCTCACGACGAGAACAACACGGCAAAAGTGGGCGACATCGTGGAAATCATGGAAACTCGTCCGCTGTCCAAAGACAAGCGCTTCCGCTTGGTACGCATCGTCGAAGAGGCAGTAATTGTATAAGCTAGATTTTCGGGTAAACACATCCGAAAGGAGGAACAGTAAATGATCCAAACTCAGACGAGATTGGCTGTTGCTGACAACTCCGGTGCAAAAGAACTCATGTGCATCAAGGTTCTGGGTGGTTCCGGTCGCAAAACGGCGAACATCGGTGACGTAATCGTGTGCTCCGTTAAATCCGCTACACCCGGCGGCGTTGTCAAGAAAGGTCAAGTAGTAAAAGCGGTTGTGGTACGCAGCGTACGTGGCGTTCGCCGTCCGGACGGTTCCTACATCCGTTTTGACGAAAATGCAGCGGTTATCATCCGTGATGACAAATCTCCTCGCGGAACCCGTATCTTTGGACCGGTTGCTCGTGAACTCCGCGAGAAAGATTTCATGAAGATCATCTCTCTGGCTCCAGAGGTTATCTAATCTGAACGGAAATACTCAGGTAGTTTGTTCGATAGGAGGTGCACCACGCGATGCACGTAAAGAAAGGCGATACTGTCATCGTAATTGCGGGCAAAGACAAAGGCAAAAAAGGTCGCGTTCTCGCTGCATATCCGAAGAAAGAGCGCGTTCTGGTTGAAGGTATCAACCTCGTGAAAAAACACACCCGTCCGTCTCAAACCAATCCGCAAGGCGGCATTGTAACTCAAGAAGCTCCGATTCACGTTTCCAACGTATCTCTGATCGATCCGAAGTCTGGCAAACCTACTCGCATCGGTTACAAGGTACTGGAAAACGGCAAAAAAGTTCGGTACGCGAAAAAATCTGGCGAAGTTATCGACAAGTAGTCAGATCGGAAAGGAGGATGTCCTAGATGGCAGCAAGATTGAAAGAAAAATACCTGAAAGAAATCGTGCCTGGCCTGATGAGCAAGTTTAACTACTCGTCCGTCATGCAGGTTCCGAAAGTGGAAAAAGTAATCATCAACATGGGCGTGGGTGAAGCGGTAGGCAACGCCAAGGCGCTGGATTCCGCAGTAGAAGACCTGCAAACCATCGCTGGTCAAAAACCGGTTGTAACCCGTGCGAAAAAATCCATCGCCGGTTTCAAACTGCGTGAAGGCATGGCAATCGGCGCGAAAGTAACTCTGCGCGGCGAACGCATGTATCACTTCCTCGACAAACTGATGAACGTTGCACTTCCGCGCGTGCGCGACTTCCGCGGCGTTTCCTCCAAAGCGTTTGACGGTCGCGGCAACTACACCCTCGGTCTGAAAGAACAGCTGATCTTCCCGGAGATCGAGTACGACAAGATCGACAAGGTACGCGGGATGGACATCGTCATCGTCACTTCCGCCAAAACGGACGAAGAGGCACGTGAACTGCTGACTCAAATGGGTATGCCATTCCGTAAATAAACCCCATCGTAAGGAGGGAAGAATGTGGCAAAGAAATCGATGATCGTCAAGCAACAACGGAAACCGAAATTTAAGGTTCGCGCTTACACCCGTTGCGAGCGCTGCGGCCGTCCTCACTCCGTGTTGCGCAAATTCAAGCTCTGCCGTATTTGCTTCCGTGAACTTGCTTACAAAGGCCAAATCCCTGGCGTGAAAAAAGCAAGCTGGTAATTTGAAACGGGAAGGAGGTTCTCTCTCATGGTTATGACTGATCCAATCGCTGATATGCTTACCCGCATTCGCAATGCCAACATGGTTCGCCACGAGAAAGTGGAAATTCCGGCGTCCACCATCAAGAAGGAAATCGCTCGCATCCTGAAAGAAGAAGGATTCATTCGCGATGCGGAATTCATTGAAGACAACAAACAAGGGATTATCCGTGTGTTCCTGAAATACGGCCCGAACAACGAGCGCGTTATCACTGGTCTGAAGCGTATCTCCAAACCGGGTCTGCGCGTGTACGCGAAAAGCAACGAGATCCCGAAAGTTCTCGGCGGTCTGGGTATTGCCCTGATCTCCACGTCTGCCGGCGTGATGACCGACAAACAAGCACGTCAAGCACACGTGGGTGGCGAGGTTCTCGCTTACGTTTGGTAATTACTGATTGAAAAGCACAGGAGGTGCACCACATGTCTCGTGTCGGTAAAAAACCGATCGTGGTCCCTGCAGGCGTTACCCTCACTCTGAACGGTTCCGAGCTGACGGTAAAGGGCCCTAAGGGTACACTTGTTCGTAAATTCCATCCAGATATGAAAATTAACATCAACGATAATGAAGTTATCGTTGAACGTCCTAGCGACAACAAACTGCACCGTTCCCTGCACGGTACGACGCGTGCACTGATCGCCAACATGGTAACGGGCGTATCCGAAGGCTTCTCCCGTACGCTGGAGCTGGTGGGTGTCGGTTACCGTGCCGCGAAGTCCGGCAAGGGCGTAACTCTTTCTCTCGGTTTCTCCCATCCGGTAGAGATCACTCCTGAAGAGGGGATCGAAATCGAAGTACCGAACCAAACCACGCTGGTGGTAAAAGGCATCGACAAGGAGCGCGTAGGCCAAGTTGCTGCCGAAATCCGCTCGATCCGCAAACCTGAACCGTACAAAGGCAAAGGGATCAAGTACAGCGATGAAGTGGTTCGCCGCAAAGAAGGCAAAAAGGGTAAATAAGCTTCGTAGTTTCATGAGAAGGGAGGCCGCGTAATGTTTACGAAACCTGATAAAAACAAAGCTCGGAAAAAACGCCATCTGCGTATCCGCAAGCGCGTCGTAGGTTCTGCTGCACGTCCGCGCCTGAACGTATTCCGTTCTTCCAAGCACATCTACGCTCAACTGATTGACGATGTGGCCGGTCACACTCTGGCAGCTGCATCCTCGCTGGATAAAGAGCTGGGCCTGAAAAACGGCGCAAACGTGGAAGCTGCTGCAGCAGTTGGCGCGCTGATCGCAAAACGCGCTAAGGAAAAAGGCCTGACCGAAGTGGTCTTTGACCGTGGCGGTTACATCTATCATGGACGCATCAAAGCACTGGCAGAAGCAGCTCGCGAAGCTGGCCTGCAATTCTAACAACAAGGAGGGTAAGGAATGCGTATCGACCCTAGCAAATTAGAGCTGGAAGAAAAAGTAGTCGCCGTTAACCGCGTTGCGAAAACGGTTAAGGGTGGCCGTCGCATGAGCTTCAGCGCCCTGGTTGTTGTCGGCGACCGCAACGGTCATGTAGGCGCCGGTATGGGGAAAGCGCAAGAAGTTCCGGACGCCATTCGCAAGGCGATTGAAGACGCTAAGAAAAAACTGATCCGCGTACCGCTGAAAGGAACGACGATTCCGCACGAAGTCCTGTGCCATTTCGGCTCCGGCAAAGTGCTGATCAAGCCGGCTTCCGAGGGTACCGGAGTTATCGCCGGCGGTCCTGTCCGCGCGGTACTGGAGCTTGCTGGTGTAGGCGACGTATTGAGCAAGTCTCTCGGTTCCAACAACCCCATCAACATGGTCAACGCTACGCTGGAAGGCCTCAGCCGCCTGAAAACAGCGGAAGAAGTCGCAAAACTGCGCGGTAAGACTGTTGACGAGTTGCTGGGTTAATAAGGAGGGAATGAACATGGCAAAACTGCAAATCACCCTCAAGCGCAGTCTGATCGGACGCACCGTCGATCAAAAGGATACCGTCAAAGCACTGGGTCTCCGCAAAATTCACCAAACTGTTGTGAAGGAAGACAATCCGGCAATCCGCGGGATGATCTTCAAAGTGAAGCACCTGGTTGAAGTAAAAGAAGTAGAAGCGTAATCACCATTTTTAAAAGGTTAGGAGGTGCAAGGAATGAAATTGCATGAACTGAAACCTGCAGAAGGATCCCGTCACACTCGTAAACGCGTCGGTCGCGGTATCGGTAGCGGTACCGGCAAAACCGCCGGCAAAGGTCACAAAGGTCAAAACGCTCGTTCCGGCGGTGGTGTTCGCCCTGGTTTCGAGGGTGGTCAAAACCCGCTGTACCGTCGTCTGCCTAAGCGCGGTTTCACCAACATCAATCGCAAGGAATACGCGATTGTGAGCCTGGACGCGCTGAACCGTTTTGAAGAAGGCACTGTGGTGACGCCTGAACTGCTGAAAGAAACTGGCGTTATTTCCGCTCTGCGTGACGGTGTAAAAGTTCTTGCCAACGGCGAACTGAACGTGAAGCTGACCGTAAAAGCTCACAAGTTCTCCGCTGCAGCTGCTGAGAAGATCGCTCAAGTCGGTGGAACAGCCGAGGTGATCTAATGTTAGCCTCGCTCACTAACATTTTTAAGATAGGCGACCTGCGTCGTAAGGTTCTGTTTACACTGATGATGCTGGTCGTCTTCCGAATCGGGAGCTTCGTTCCTGTCCCCAACGTGAATGTCGAGTTGTTTCAGCAGAACACGAACCACCTGCTGGGGTTGTTGAACACCTTCTCCGGCGGGGCGCTGCAAAACTTCTCGATTTTTGCGATGGGGATCATGCCGTACATCACGGCATCGATCATCATGCAGCTCCTGTCCATGGATGTGGTGCCGAAGTTTACGCAGTGGGCCCGTGAAGGGGAAGTGGGCCGCCGCAAGATTGCGACGGTGACCCGTTACTTCACGGTGGTCCTCGCCCTCATCCAATCGGTGGGGATGACCATCGGTTTTAACAACATGGCGCCTGGTTTGCTGAATGACACGTCCATTGGCAGTTATGCATTGATTGCCATCACCCTTACAGCAGGGACTGCATTTTTGATGTGGATGGGCGAACAAATTACGGAGAAAGGGATCGGCAACGGGATTTCGATCATCATCGTGGCCGGGATCGTGGCCAACATCCCGACCGGCGTCACGACGATTTACACGTCCCAGTTCAGCGATCCAAGCCAAAATTTGTTCTTTAGTATCGTGAAGGTACTGCTCATTCTGCTGGTGATCATCGCCATTATCGTCGGGGTCATTTTCATGCAGCAAGGTGTGCGCAAGATTCCGGTACAGTACGCCAAACGCGTGGTCGGCCGCAAAATGTACGGTGGTCAATCCACGCACATCCCGCTGAAGATTAACTCGGCCGGTGTGATTCCGGTAATCTTCGCCGTCTCGCTGGTGATTTTCCCCTCAACCATTGCACAGTTCTGGGTGGATCCATCCGGAACGGGAATCGCCAACTGGATTTACACGCATTTCCAACCCAGCGCACCGTTTGGGATGACGCTCTACGCGTTCTTGATCATCGGGTTCACCTACTTCTACACCTTTGTACAGATTAATCCTGTACAACTGGCGGAGAACATGAAGAAAAATGGCGGTTACATTCCTGGTATCCGACCCGGTAAAAACACTGAGGTGTACATTACCCGTACGTTGAACCGTTTGACACTGGCGGGCGCTCTGTTCCTGATGGTGATTTCCATCATGCCATTCTTCTTCAGCAAGCTGGCGAACCTGCCGCAGTCGATTTACATCGGCGGTACGTCGCTGCTGATCGTGATCGGGGTTGCACTCGATACGATGAAGCAGATCGAAAGCCAGATGATCAAGCGCCACTACCAAGGGTTCATCAAGTAACCGAGGTGTTGAAAAGCTTTCTTCAGCCCGATTGGTGTCTGCGTGATGCCGCGTTGAAGCTTTTTGCACGGGACGGAGGGAATGGACGTGAATATAATTCTGATGGGTTTGCCTGGGGCCGGTAAAGGTACGCAGGCGGAACGAATCGTAAAAGAGTTTGGCATCCCGCACATCTCGACTGGCGACATGTTCCGGGCAGCGGTCAAAAACGAGACGCCGCTCGGACTTGAAGCCAAATCCTACATGGATAAAGGGCTGCTCGTCCCCGATGAGATCGTCATCGGGATCGTGCGGGAGCGCCTGGCAATGGATGATTGTGCAAAGGGATTCCTGCTCGACGGGTTTCCGCGCACAGTGCCGCAGGCGGAGGCATTGACGGCTACTTTGAAGGAGCTGGGCCGCGAGATCGACCATGTGATCAATATCAACGTTCGCCGGGAGTTGCTGATCGAACGTCTGACCGGTCGCTGGATCTGCCCGATTTGCGGAGCGAGCTACCACACGCTGTTCAATCCGCCAAAGGAAGCAGGCGTGTGCGACAAGGATGGCGGCAAGCTGTTCCAACGCGATGACGACAAGCCGGAAGTGGTGGCACAGCGCCTCGATGTCAACATCGCCCAAACACAACCGCTCATCGACTACTACGTTGAGCAAGGCCTCCTGCGAAACATCAATGGTGAACAGGATATCCAGGTCGTATTCGCGGAAATTACGTCTGTGTTGCGAGGGTAAGAGAGCATGATCATCCTGAAGTCGAAAGCAGAGCTTGAGGTTATGCGCGAAGCTGGTCGGATCGTCGCACTCACCCATCAAGAGCTGGCCAAGGCCATCAAGCCTGGCGTGACGACAAAGCAACTGGACGAACTCGCCGAAACCTTTATCCGCAGCATGGGAGCCATTCCATCGTTCAAAGGCTACGGTGGCTTTCCAGGAAGTATCTGTACTTCAGTCAATGAAGAACTCGTACACGGGATCCCAGGAAAACGGACGTTGCAAGAAGGAGACATCATCAGCATCGACATCGGTGCCCAGTTCCAAGGGTATCATGGAGACTCCGCTTGGACGTATCCGGTCGGCAACATTTCGGAAGAAGATCAGCGTTTGCTGCGAGTGACGGAAGAGTCGCTGTACAAAGGGCTGGAGAAAGCCATGCCTGGTGCGCGGCTGTCTGACATTTCCCACGCGATACAGATCCACGCAGAGGCTGCCGGCTTCACGCTCGTTCGCGAGTATGTGGGGCATGGGATCGGGCAAAACTTGCACGAAGACCCTCAGGTTCCCAACTACGGTCCGCCTGGACGCGGTCCACGGTTGAAACCGGGAATGGTGTTGGCAGTCGAACCAATGGTCAACGCCGGCGAACGTTATGTCCGCACTTTGGAGGACAATTGGACGGTTGTGACAGTGGATCGAAAGAATTGTGCTCATTTTGAACACACCATCGCGATAACGGAAGAAGGCTATGAGATTTTAACGCGGGCGTAGCCGATGCCCAGCTTCGCTTCGGAATTGTCGTCCAACGTGTCGACGTTAAGTTCGTTGTGTGAGCCAAACGCAAAAACTCATGGTCTGACTGAAGACAGAGGAAAGGAGAGCTTGCCATGGCAAAAGACGATGTGATTGAAGTGGAAGGTACGGTAATCGAGCCTTTGCCGAATGCGATGTTTCGGGTAGAATTAGAGAATGGGCACAAGGTGCTCGCTCACGTCTCCGGAAAGATTCGCATGCACTTTATCCGCATTCTGCCTGGGGATAAGGTAACGGTTGAACTGTCGCCGTACGACTTGACACGCGGACGCATTACGTACCGCTACAAATAAGCGAAACCCCTAGAAGAGGGAGGCAAGAACCATGAAAGTGAGACCTTCGGTTAAACCGATTTGCGAAAAGTGCAAGGTTATCCGTCGGAAAGGCAACGTAATGGTTATTTGTGAAAATCCTAAGCATAAGCAAAAACAAGGGTAATCAAGGAGGTGCTTTTAACACATGGCACGTATTGCAGGCGTTGACTTGCCTCGCGAAAAGCGCGTGGAAATCGCTCTTACCTATATCTTTGGTATTGGCCGTCCCACGTCCCAAAAAATTCTGGCCGCTACTGGCGTAAATCCGGATACTCGCGTTCGTGACCTGACCGAAGAAGAAGTCAGCAAACTGCGCGATTACATCGACAAGAACCTGAAAGTGGAAGGCGACCTTCGCCGTGAGGTCTCCCTGCACATCAAGCGTCTGATGGAAATCGGTTGCTACCGCGGCATCCGTCACCGCCGTGGCCTGCCGGTTCGCGGTCAACGCACGAAAACCAACGCTCGTACGCGCAAAGGCCCGCGCCGTACTGTAGCGAACAAGAAGAAGTAAAGGAGGGTAATTGGACATGGCGAAAAGAAAACAAGCGACTGCTACTCGTACCCGTCGTCGTGATCGCAAAAACGTGGAAGTCGGCGTAGCACACATCCGCTCCACGTTTAACAACACGATCGTAACCATCACTGATCCGCACGGCAACGCAATTTCCTGGTCCAGTGCTGGTGCCCTCGGCTTCAAGGGCTCCCGCAAGAGCACGCCGTTCGCTGCGCAAATGGCTGCTGAAGCCGCTGCGCGCGCAGCAATGGAGCACGGCATGCGTTCTTGCGAAGTGCTGGTAAAAGGACCGGGCGCAGGCCGTGAAGCTGCGATCCGTTCCCTGCAAGCAGCAGGTCTGGAAGTAAACATGATCAAAGACGTGACACCGATTCCGCACAACGGTTGCCGTCCGCCAAAACGTCGCCGCGTGTAACGGGTTTATATCGTTCAGAACATGTCCATACTAGAATGGTAAATTCTGATTCAATGGCTTGTCATGCACGCAAACGGTAAACCGCCGGGGAAATTCCTGAGTGGGCTGGATCAGCCCACCCAAGAATTTCGACGTTTTGAAGGAGGGTTTGTTTAATGATAGAAATAGAAAAACCGAAGATCGAGGTTGTGGAAGTAAGCGACGACAACTCGTACGGGAAGTTCGTTGTTGAACCTCTGGAGCGCGGATACGGTACCACTCTTGGCAACTCGCTGAGACGGATTCTCCTCTCGTCTTTGCCAGGCGCGGCAGTGCGCACCGTTCAAATTGACGGGGTCCTTCACGAGTTCTCTACGGTTGAAGGCGTTGTGGAAGATGTGACGGAAATTATCCTGAACATCAAGGGCCTGGCACTGAAGATTCATTCCGATGAAGAAAAAGTCATCGAGATTGACGCAGAGGGCGAAGGCGTCGTCAAAGCGGGAGATATCCGCGCCGACAGCGATGTGGAGATCTTGAACCCTGATCTTCACATTGCAACGTTAGCAAATGGCGGTCGTCTGCATATTCGTATGACAGCTGGACGTGGACGTGGATATGTTCAAGCAGATGGTAACAAATCGGAAGACCAACCGATCGGTGTGATTCCGATTGATTCGATTTATACGCCGATCAAGCGTGTCAACTATCAAGTGGAAAATACCCGCGTCGGGCAAATGACCAACTATGACAAGTTGACGCTTGAAGTATGGACAAACGGCAGCATCAGTCCGGAAGAAGCCGTTAGTCTCGGCGCCAAAATCATGACGGAGCATCTCAACCTGTTTGTCGGCTTGACCGATGAGGCGAAAGATGCGGAAATCATGGTGGAAAAGGAAGAGGACAAGAAGGAGAAAGTGCTCGAGATGACCATCGAAGAGCTCGACCTCTCTGTCCGTTCCTACAACTGCTTGAAGCGTGCCGGTATCAATACCGTGCAAGAGCTGACGCAGAAGACCGAAGAGGACATGATGAAAGTGCGCAACCTGGGCCGCAAATCCCTGGAAGAAGTGCAGGAAAAGCTGGCTGAGTTGGGCTTGTCCCTGCGCAGCGACGACTAGGGCAGGCTGATTGCGCCTGAACTCCGTCCTCACGGGTATTCCCTCTGGAGAGGGGATTTCAGATCTGGCTCGCGAAAGCCACAGCTGAGCGATGTCAGTGTGAAAAAGGAGGTAAGAACATGGCATACCGTAAATTGGGTCGTCGTAGCGCGGCGCGCAAAGCGCTGTTCCGCGACTTGGTAACCGACCTGATCATTAACGAGCGCATTGAAACTACTGAGATGAAGGCGAAAGAACTGCGCTCCATCGCTGAGCAAATGATTACGCTGGCCAAGCGCGGTGACCTGCATGCTCGCCGTCAAGTCGCTGCTTTCGTTCGCAAGGAAGTAGCGAATGAAGAAGGCCGCGATGCGGTTCAAAAGCTGTTCGATGAGATCGCGCCTCGTTACAAAGAGCGCAACGGCGGTTACACCCGTATTCTGAAGACAGGTCCTCGCCGCGGCGACGCAGCACCGATGGCGTACATCGAATTCGTGTAATAACACAGATTGATTGTGAAAAAGGGTGGGGACAGACTCTGGTCTTAGGCTGGACTCTGATTCATGCCCTTTTTTCTTTTCTTGTTCAATTCCCTGTCCAAGGCTGGGAGGATGTGAGCGCCTCATGAAGGAGGAACAACTGCTGGCTTTCCAGGGCGTCTCTTTTGCCTACGAGAGCGAGGTAGGAGCTGCCGTACCGGTGCTGAACGGGATCGACGTGGAGATTGCCAAAGGCACTTTTGTCTCCGTCCTCGGTCCCAACGGCTCGGGCAAGTCGACGCTGGCCAAGCTGTCAAACGGTCTCCTGCTTCCAAACGAGGGAGCTGTGATCGTCAGCGGCATGGACACCAGGGACGGCGAGTTGCTCTGGGAAGTGCGCCGCCACGTCGGCATGGTGTTTCAAAATCCGGACAATCAGATTGTGGGAGCCACTGTGGAGGATGATGTGGCATTTGGCCTGGAAAACATGGGCGTGCAGCCGGACGAGATGCGCCGCCGTGTGGACGAGGCGCTGGCGGCCGTCAGGATGGAGCGCCACCTGCACGACCAACCCCACCACCTGTCAGGCGGTCAGAAGCAGCGGGTGGCGATTGCCGGCATCATGGCGATGCGCCCATCCGTGATTATTCTGGACGAGGCGACAGCGATGCTGGACCCCCAAGGACGGCGTGATGTGCTGGCCTTGGCCCGCAGGCTCAACCGGGAAGAGGGAATTACGGTGGTAAATATCACCCATTTTCCCGAGGAAGCCGTCTTTTCCGACCGGGTCATCGTCATGAGCGGCGGGCGGATCGAGTTGGACGGTTCCCCTTCCGAGGTGTTTGCCCAGCCGGAGCGTCTGCAGGAGTTGGGTTTGGACGTGCCGTTTGCCGTCCGGCTTCGCCGTGCGCTGGCGGACGAGGGGGTACAGCTTCCGTTTGTACTGCACCAAGAGGAGCTGGTGGAGCACCTATGCAGATTACTTTTGACCAGGTAAGCCACATCTACGCAAGAGGAACGCCGTTTGAACGGCTGGCGCTGCGCGACGTCTCGCTGACGATTCCGTCGGGCTCGTTTGTGGGCATTATCGGCCAGACGGGGTCGGGCAAGTCCACACTGATCCAGCACCTCAACGGTCTGCTGCAGCCGACGTCGGGGACGATTACCCTGGGGGACGTCAAGGTGACCCCGCGGGAAAAAATGCCCCATGCCCGCCGGCGCGACATCGGTCTCGTCTTTCAGTACCCGGAGTACCAGTTGTTTGAAGAAACAGTGGCCAAGGATGTGGCGTTTGGGCCGCTCAACTTTGACATGCCGCCGGAGTTGGTGGAGATTCGGGTCCGGGAGGCGCTCGAAATCGTGGGACTCGACTATGATTGGGTCAAGGACCGCTCCCCGTTTCAGCTGAGCGGCGGGCAGATGCGGCGTGTGGCGATTGCCGGCGTATTGGCGATGCAGCCCAAGGTGCTGGTATTGGACGAACCCACGGCAGGGCTTGATCCCGCCGGGCGCAAGGCGATTTTGGAAGGCATATACCGGATTCATCGCGAACAACGGCTCACCACCGTACTGGTCACGCACAGCATGGAGGAAGCGGCCCGCTACGCCGACCGGCTGATTGTCATGGCAGAGGGACAGGCCGTGCTGGAAGGCAGCCCGGATGAGGTGTTCGCGAACGCCGTTCGGCTGCGGGAACTGGCGCTGGACGTGCCGGAGACAGTGGCGCTGGTCACGCAATTGAACCAACGGCTGCCGGAAGCGGAGCGGCTGCCTTCGTCCCTCTATCGGGAGGAAGCGCTGATCGAACAACTGTTGGCCCGGCTGTCCGTGACAAAGGAGCGATAGGCCATGCTGCAGCATATTGCGATCGGCCAGTACGTGCCGGGACAATCGTTTCTCCACCGTACCGACCCCCGCAGCAAACTGCTGTTCGTGATCCTGTTCGCCGCGCTGGTTTTTTGGGCCAACAATGCGGCCACCTATGCCGTCCTGGTGGGGATTGCGCTGGCTGGCATCCTGTTGTCCCGCCTGTCGCTGACGTATATAGTAAAAAGCCTGCGCCCTGTCTGGCTGCTGATCCTCTTTACCGTGGTCCTGCACCTCTTGATTACCAAGGGAGGAGAGGTCTACTTTAGCTGGGGATGGCTGAGCGTCGAGGAAATGGGCGTCAGGCAGGCGGTGTTCATCTCGCTTCGCTTGACGCTGCTCGTGCTGATCAGCTCCCTGTTGACGCTGACGACGTCTCCGATAGACCTGACGGAAGGGTTGGAGCGGCTGCTCGGTCCCGCCGGCCGGATCGGCGTTCCTGTGCACGAGATCGCCCTGATGATGTCGATCGCGCTTCGCTTTATCCCCACGCTGATGGAGGAGACGGACAAGATCATCAAGGCGCAGACGGCTCGGGGAGCCAATTTGACCGAGGGCAGTCTCGTTCGCCGCGCCCGCAGCCTGATGCCGATCGTCATTCCGCTGTTTATCAGCGCATTCCGCCGGGCGGAAGAACTGGCTTTGGCGATGGAGGCGCGCGGTTATCGCGGAGGCGCGGGGCGCACGCGTCTGCGCAGGTTGAAGTGGAACTGGCGGGACGGCTGCATGGCTGCGGCGGCTTGCGCACTTACGTTTGTGATAGGATGGTGGCGCACATGAGGCGTTTGAAGTGCGTCGTGGCCTACGACGGCACGGATTACAGCGGGTTTCAGGTACAGCCCGATCAGATTACGGTGCAGGGCGAGATCGAAGCTGCGCTGCGGCGGATCACTGGAGAGGAGATCCAGATTGTCGGTTCAGGCCGGACTGATGCCGGCGTCCACGCCCGCGGCCAGGTGTTCCACTTCGATACTGCCAGCGGCATTCCGCTCGAGAAGTGGGCGTTTGTGCTGAACAATCAGCTTCCCGATTCCATCGTCATCCGCTCGGTGGAAGAGGCGGCTCCGACGTTTCACGCTCGTTTTGATGTCAAGGTCAAGGAATACCGTTACTGCATCGACAACGGACCGACCCCCGACGTCTTCCGCCATCGCTATGCCGACCATATCCGCCACCCGCTTGATCTGGAGGCGATGAGGCGCGCTGCCGCTCACCTGGTTGGCGAGCACGACTTCACGTCGTTTTGTTCGGCCAAAACCTTTGTCGAGGACAAGGTGCGGACCGTGTATGACCTGCGCGTGGAGCAGACAGGCAGCGAGATTTGGGTCGTCTGCCGGGGCAACGGGTTTTTGTACAATATGGTGAGGATCATCGTCGGGACTCTGGTGGAAGTGGGCCAGGGCAAGCGCCACCCGGATGAGATCAAGGACATTCTGCAGGCGCGGGACCGGGAACAGGCCGGAAAAACGGCGCCCGCAAAAGGGCTGACGATGTGGGAGGTTACCTATTGACGCTGGGCGGCCGGTTCAAGGTGGGGCAGGCGATTTTCCAGCCGTTGGGGAGGAACTCCGCACTTGACTCTGCCTTTCTGATGTAGTACGATATCTCTTGGTATTTTCATACCCCGCTAGCCCCACTCTAGCCCCGGGATTGAAAAACAAGAACGTGATTAAAATGAAACACCTGGAGATGTTGCTCACCCGTTACAAGCAGCATTCTCCGCTTCACGATTTCCATGATTCCAGATGGAACGGTAACAATTTAGGAGGGACAAACATGCGTACCACATATATGGCGAAACCGCTCGAAGTCGAGCGCAAATGGTACATCGTTGACGCAGAAGGTCAAACGCTCGGGCGTCTGGCTAGCGAAGTCGCTTCCATTCTGCGCGGCAAATACAAACCGGAATTCACTCCGCACGTTGACACTGGCGATTTCGTAATCGTGATCAACGCGGACAAAGTAAAACTGACCGGGAAAAAACTGCAGAACAAAATCTACTACTCCCACTCCCTCTACCCGGGTGGTCTGAAAAAGACGACAGCGGGCGACATGCTGAAAAAGAAACCTGTGAAAATGTTTGAACTGGCTGTAAAAGGCATGCTGCCGAAAAACAGCTTGGGACGTCAAATCTTCACCAAGCTGAAAGTGTACGCTGGTCCGGAACATCCGCACGCAGCACAAAAACCGGAAGTTTGGCAAATCCGCGGATAAGGTAAAGGGAGGAAAGACTCGTGGCACAAGTACAATACTACGGTACAGGTCGTCGTAAGCACTCCGTAGCACGCGTTCGCCTGGTTCCTGGCGAAGGTCGCATTGTGATCAACAAGCGTGACATGGATAACTACTTTGGGTTGGAAACCCTGAAACTGATCGTGAAACAACCGCTCGTACTGACCGAAACACTGGGTCGTTACGACGTATTGGTCAACGTAAAAGGTGGCGGCACCACCGGTCAAGCTGGTGCCATCCGTCACGGTGTAGCTCGTGCGCTGCTGAAAGCTGATCCGGAACTGCGCGGCGTCCTGAAACGCGCCGGCTTCCTGACTCGCGATCCGCGCATGAAAGAGCGTAAAAAATACGGTCTCAAAGCAGCTCGCCGCGCTCCGCAATTCTCCAAGCGCTAAGCTCAGCTGTTTCAAGGATTATTGCCCTTGGCCAGTATTGGTCAGGGGCTTTCCTATTTTTCCGCATCCTGTGTGGTTGGGCAGACAGATTGTATCTCCCGCGAGCCGTCATAATCGCCCGATTTTGTCCATATGTATGGAAAAGAGAATGGGACAAAGGGGACGGTGCAAGGTGGCTCGAAAAGTAGTCGGCTGGGTGCTTGCCTTTTTTTTGCTGCTGGTGTTGTTCACCTACGAAGCGCCGGATCGCTCTTCCTGGACGGCTTGGTCGCTGCCGCTGGCCGGTACGGTGATCGCCATTGATCCGGGACACGGCGGACCGGACGGCGGGGCCGTTTCTGCGGATGGGGCGGTCGTGGAAAAAGACGTGACCCTGGCCATCAGTTTGTATTTGCGCGATTTCCTGCAGCAGGCGGGTGCTTACGTAATCATGACCCGGGAGGAAGACAAGGACCTCGCTTCTCCGGAGGTGCAGAAGCTGCGGCAGCGCAAGTCGGAAGACATACGCAACCGGGTCAAACTGGTCAATGACAGCACGCCCGATTTTCTCGTCAGCATTCACGTCAATGCCATTCCCTCGCCGCGCTGGTCCGGCGCGCAGACCTTTTACTATCCGGCTTACAAAAAGAGTGCGGAGATGTCTTACCTGATCCAGGACGAAATTAAACGGGTGCTTAACAACACCGATCGCCATCCGATCAAAACGGATGACGTCTTCCTGATCCGTGAAGTGAACTGCCCGGCAGTGCTGGTGGAAGTGGGCTTTGTCAGCAACCCGGAAGAAGCGAAACGGCTTCGTTCCGTCGCGTATCAGAAAGCGCTGGCCAACGCCATTTACCAGGGCATACTGCGCCATTACTCGGGCGAGAAGGTGCCAAACCTGCCGTAAGCGCGCCCGCAAACGTGTCCAGCCCTGTTGGATATGCTATAATGGACGCGCGTACGACTGTAGACAATTGGCTAAAGACGCGTTTGACAAATATTGATGCCTGAGGTGGACGATATGTTGACCAAAGAACAAGTGCTGGAAGCGCTGCGTGATGTGAAAGACCCGGAACTTAACCGCAGCCTGGTGGAATTAAACATGATTCGCGACATCCGCATCGACGGAGATACGGTCAGCCTGACTGTCGTGCTGACGATTACCGGCTGTCCGCTGAAAGCGAAGATCGAGCAGGACGTCATTGATGCGCTCAAGCAATTGGGGGCCAAGGAGGTGCGCCTCCAGTTCGGAGCAATGACAGACGAGGAGCGGGCCGCTCTGAGCGCCCAATTGCGCGGGGGACAGACACCGCCGTCTGCTCCTGCTGGACAAGCGCCGCTGTTAAACCCGATTCTGGCCAAAGACTCCCACACCACTTTTATCGCCATCACCTCCGGAAAAGGCGGCGTCGGCAAGTCCACCGTCACCGTCAATCTGGCCGTCTCGCTGGCCCGCTTGGGTAAACGCGTCGGCATTATCGATGCGGACATCTACGGGTTTAGCGTACCGGACATGATGAACATCGAACAGCGCCCGACGGTGATCGGGGAGACGATTTTGCCGGTGGAGAAACTTGGCGTGAAAGTGATGTCCATGGGCTTTTTCGTGGAGGACAACTCGCCGGTGATCTGGCGCGGTCCGATGCTGGGCAAGATGCTGCGCAACTTCTTCACGGAAGTGCACTGGGGCGATGACCTCGACTACATGCTGCTCGACCTGCCGCCGGGAACGGGGGACATGGCCCTTGATGTGCACACGATGATTCCGCAAAGCAAGGAAATCATCGTGACGACGCCGCACCCGACAGCCTCGTTTGTCGCCGCTCGGGCGGGGGCGATGGCCAAGCGGACCGGACACGAGATTCTCGGGGTCGTGGAAAACATGGCCTGGTACGAAGCCAAGGATGGCTCCAAGGAGTACGTGTTTGGCAAAGGGGGCGGGGCGAAACTGGCGGAGGTGCTCAGCACCGAACTGCTGGCCCAGATTCCGCTCGGTCAACCGGACAACCATCCGGCCGAGCCGGACTATACGCCGTCCGTCTACCGGGCTGATTCGCCAATCGGCAAGCTGTATCTGGATATGGCCAAGCGCGTCGCCGAAAAGTGCGAAGCCGGCGGCCAATAAGGGAAAACATAAAGGTGGGCTCTTGATCCGAGCTCACCTTTTTCCTTAGGATTGGCCTTCTCCGCTGTCTTCGCCGCCACTTTTGCTCTTGCCTTTTTTCATGGTTTTGGGTTTCATCATGTCTTCCGCGGCCTTGGTCATCAACGTCATCATTTCGGCCTGGAACAGCGGGCTTTGCAGCGCTTCCTTCATGATCTGCATGGTTTGTTTCCGGTAGGCGGAGCTTTTCATCAGGTCCATCAAGTTCTTTTCAAACTCTGGGTCCCGCATGATGCTGAGCATCAGTTTCTGATACTCGGGATCCTTCATCAGGTCTTTTAACAGCGCCTTGTGCTCGTTCTTCATCGATTTGGCCAGTGTGCTGGTAAATTTCGGGTCCTTGAACGCTTCTTTGATCTGCGGATTGTCCGGCTTGGAAATGCTCTGAATCAGGGCGGTACGCACCGTGGATTCGTCCATGATGATGTTTTGCTTAACTGATTCGTCCTTCAACATGTTGATTACGGATTGTTTCGCTTCGTCCGTCTTCAAAATGTCCAGGACCATGTCCTTCATGCTTCTATAATCAGGCTGTGCCGTGTTCTGAGCCTGTCCGCCGACGCCGCAGCTTGTCATGACCAGGCTGACCGCCAGCAACAACCAAAACGGTACGGTTCGTTTCCTCATGGGCGGTGACCTCCTTTACCCGGTTACCTTTAACGTGCACCGATTGTTTTGTTCTTACGCTAGTATTTTCTTGCATGGGTTGGTACAATCATTATCGATGTGGATAGGAGGGACGTACGGTGAGTCTGCGCAAGTATGGCTGGCTGTTTGTAACCACCCTGCTGCTTGGCGGGTTGGGCGGAATTCTGGTTGGCTTGATTTTCGCATCGGATAAATTGCTGGAAGGCAGCATGGCCAATTTTTTCATGGGTTCGTTCATGCAAATGCTGTACGGCATGACCATCAGTATTGTGGCGCAAATGGGCTTTTTTGCCTACATGATGATTAATTACCTCGCCCGGGGGTTGTTCAAGACTGCCTCGTTGTGGAAGAGCATCCAGGTATTTTTGGTATTGTTTGCATTTTTTGATATGGTATACCTGCGTTACACGCTGTTGGGCGAAGACGGCTCTGTCTGGCCGTTTTTCGTGGAGCCGTTCCTGCTGTTGCTGGTCGCTGTTGTCACCGCATACGGAAAAGCGCGCCTGACCAACCAGACTGCATGGGTGCCTACGCTGTTTTTTATGTTCGTCTTTTCAGCCATCGAATGGATTCCTGCGTTGAAGCAATTCAACGTGCATGCCACGTTGTCAATGCTGGTGCCGCTCTTGTTCTGCAACATCTGGCAAGTCATGCATTTGCATCGTCTGGTAAAACGGGAAAGCTGACCGCTGTCTGCGGTCAGCTTTTTTCCTTACTTGACTTCCTTGCTTTGCACCTTGGAACCGGCAATCAACTCTGAGACGGTGACGAACTCGTAACCGTCAGCCCGCAGTTTGTCAATAATCTGTGGCAGGGCAAGGTGTGTCTGCTTGCAGGAATCGCTGGCATGGAGCAGGACGATGTCACCCGGGTGGGCTTTGGACAGAACGTTGTTTACAATCGTGTCGACGCCGGGATTGGTCCAGTCCTTGGAGTCGGTGTCCCACTGGATGACCGTGTAGCCCATCTCATGGGCAATACGCAGCACGCGCTTGTCAAAGTCCCCGTTCGGCAAGCGAATCAGCCTGGGCTTTTTCCCTGTCAGTTCGGTCAAGATTGTGTGGGCTCTGCCGATCTGGGAGCGAATTTCCTCGTCTGTGTATTTGCTGTAAAAGTCGTGTTTATGTCCGTGTGACCCGATTTCAAATCCGTCGTCAACGATCCGCTTGACGATCTCCGGATGACGTTGGCTCCAGGCGGAAGACAGGAAAAAGGTCGCTTTGTTTACCTTTTTTTCCTTCAGGATGTCCAAAATGGGGACGGCTCTCGTTTCTCCCCAGCTGATGTCGAAGGTCAGGGCGATTTTTTTCTCTTTGGTATCTACCTTGTAAATGGCTTGGGGGACTTTGCTGCTGTCCGAGATGACGGTGATGGAATCCCGTTCGGCATAGGCGATGCCAGCGGCCATCAGAAGAGCAGTGAAGATGATCAGCACCTGTTTCAAGCGTTGCGTGCTCAAGACGAACATGTATTTCATGACGGCACCTCCTTTGTCCCCTTACAGTTTATGCCGGATTGAAGAGGATATTCTATGTACGCACGGGTATAGTTGCGGTACACTGCATATAGTGTACTAACCAGGCTGTAAAGGAGCGTATCAAATGAACACTCGATTGCGACGCCTGTGGACGGACAACAAATGGTACTTTGTGACTGCCTGCCTGCTGTTTTTGGGCGGAGCCATGGTCGGCTATCTGCAATCCCCAGCCGTGCAGGAGATGGTCAACCGCATGGTGGACGAAATGAGGGAGTTGGTCCAGCGCAGCAAGGAAAGCGGCCTGGGGGTAATGGGTTTGTTCTGGACGATCTTTGTCAACAACGTCACCAGTTCGTTGATCATGATGGCGTTGGGGCTGTTTTTTGCCATTATTCCCGTGATCGGGATGGTGGCCAACGGCGTGATGTTCGGCTATATCCTGGCGAAGACCGGTGCTCTGGGAATAAACCCGTGGCTAGTCCTCGCGGCCGGCATTTTGCCGCATGGCATCATTGAGCTGCCGACGGTCCTGTTCGCCGCCGGTGTGGGCATGCGGTTGGGCGTGCTCAGTTTGCGTTCCATTGGCGGACTGTTTTGGCCAAACAGTTGGGAGCGGGTAAAAAAAGACTGGTACGACGTGTTGAAACAATTTCCCGTTGTCGTGCTGACCGTGATTGCCCTGCTGTTTGTGGCGGCAGTGGTGGAGAGTGTGGTGACCCCGTTGATTCTCGACGCGACCCTTGGAGAGCAGCTTCGACAGTTAAAATGGACGCAATAGCGATGGCAAATGCCCTCTGATCAGCGGATCAGAGGGCATTTGTTGTGGGACCGGGGCAATCACGGCATCTGATGAACCGGGTACCCAACATGGCAAACTGACGTTTACCGACATGACATGTACGTGATGAGACGGGGTGCGTTCCATCTTGTTGATCGTGAATATGCCTGAA
>NZ_OY569118.1:3860000-3885000 GCF_961514395.1 Brevibacillus aydinogluensis | reverse complement strand
CTGCGAGACCTACAAGTCGAGCAGGGACGAAAGTCGGGCTTAGTGATCCGGTGGTTCCGCATGGAAGGGCCATCGCTCAACGGATAAAAGCTACCCTGGGGATAACAGGCTTATCTCCCCCAAGAGTCCACATCGACGGGGAGGTTTGGCACCTCGATGTCGGCTCATCGCATCCTGGGGCTGAAGTAGGTCCCAAGGGTTGGGCTGTTCGCCCATTAAAGCGGTACGCGAGCTGGGTTCAGAACGTCGTGAGACAGTTCGGTCCCTATCTGTCGCGGGCGTAGGAAGTTTGAGGAGAGCTGTCCTTAGTACGAGAGGACCGGGATGGACGCACCGCTGGTGCACCAGTTGTTCCGCCAGGAGCACAGCTGGGTAGCTATGTGCGGACGGGATAAGCGCTGAAAGCATCTAAGCGTGAAGCCCCCTCCAAGATGAGACTTCCCACAGCGTCAAGCTGGTAAGACCCCTCAAAGACGATGAGGTTGATAGGTTCGGTGTGGAAGCGCGGCAACGCGTGGAGCTGACGAATACTAATCGGTCGAGGACTTATCCACTCCATGATCCTTTGCTGCCATGCATATCCAGTTTTGAAGGCGCGAAGTCTTCAACGTTCCTCGGTAGCTCAGTCGGTAGAGCAATCGGCTGTTAACCGATCGGTCGGGGGTTCGAGTCCCTCCCGAGGAGCCATTCATCTGCTCCTGTAGCTCAGTCGGTAGAGCGCTTCCATGGTAAGGAAGAGGTCGCAGGTTCGATTCCTGTCGGGAGCACCATTGCATGGCCCGTTGGTGAAGAGGTTTAACACAGCAGCCTTTCACGCTGTCATTCAGGGGTTCGAATCCCCTACGGGTCACCATATAATGAAGTGGGTCCCTGCAAAGCATAGGGAATGTACTTTCAACCATCCCGAAACTTTGTAGGGTGTTGTGGAGGCTTAGCTCAGCTGGGAGAGCATCTGCCTTACAAGCAGAGGGTCGGCGGTTCGATCCCGTCAGCCTCCACCATTCCTTTCACACCACTTCGTTGGTAGGATTTGGGGAGATAGCGAAGTGGCTAAACGCGGCAGACTGTAAATCTGCTCCCTCTGGGTTCGGCGGTTCGAATCCGTCTCTCCCCACCATTCCCATTACTCATTGGGGTATCGCCAAGCGGTAAGGCAACGGACTTTGACTCCGTCATTCCTAGGTTCGAATCCTAGTACCCCAGCCATTTCCATGAGCCATTAGCTCAGTTGGTAGAGCATCTGACTTTTAATCAGAGGGTCGAAGGTTCGAGTCCTTCATGGCTCACCAGTTACTTTATTCCCAAATAAAAAGGGGCTTTGGGAACCCCGCCATATATGTGCCCTTAGCTCAGCTGGATAGAGCGTTTGACTACGAATCAAAAGGTCGGGAGTTCGAATCTCTCAGGGCACGCCATATTTGCAGATGTGTGAGGTTAGGCGTGAGAACATGTTTCTCACTTCCCCCTCCCACAACTGAAGGTAGATCGGGAAGTAGCTCAGCTTGGTAGAGTACTTGGCTTGGGACCAAGGGGTCGCAGGTTCGAATCCTGTCTTCCCGACCACTTTCATATTCCCAATCTGCTGTTGGGACTATCTGCATTTTATGGGACCTTGTTCACATGCGGGTGTAGTTCAATGGTAGAACTCCAGCCTTCCAAGCTGGATGCGTGGGTTCGATTCCCATCACCCGCTCCATTCCATCGTGTAAAACGGGCAGCCGCTTATCGGTTGCTCGTTTTTTTCTGTACGCCCCCCGTGTGTTTCACCAATCATAAAATGACAGGGGACGCACGTGTCAAAAAGCCTGCAGGCAGCTGCCTGCAGTTTTTTTATGCAAATGGCTGTCGAGTTGAGTCATTTCCTTTCTCAAGGCTACAATAAGCGTGTGTGAACCAAGGGAAGGGGGCGCGTTTATGAACAAAAACATCAGCATTATCGGTGTACCGCTTGATTTGGGAGCAGACCGCCGCGGGGTGGACATGGGACCGAGTGCCATCCGTTATGCAGGCGTGATTGATCGCCTGAAAAAAATGGGTCTGGATATCCAGGACAAAGGGGATATTCCTGTTACTCGACCGCACACGTTTACCGAGACAGACAACCACAAGTACCTGGATGAAGTGGTGGAGGCCAACACCAGACTGGCCGAAGCTGTAAGCGCCATCATGGAGGAAGGGCGTTTTCCGCTGGTGCTGGGCGGCGACCACAGCATTGCGCTCGGCACAGTGGCCGGTGTGGCCAAGCACGTAAAAAACCTCGGCGTGATCTGGTTTGACGCTCACGGTGATTTGAACACCGGAGAAACGTCACCCTCCGGCAACATTCACGGGATGCCGCTGGCCGCCAGCCTGGGGTACGGACATGAGCGCCTGGTGCAAATCGGCGGTTTTGCGCCGAAGCTGAAGCCGGAAAATGTGGTGATTATTGGCGCGCGCGATTTGGATGCGGGCGAGCGCGAATTAATCAAACGAATCGGCTTGAAGGTGTTCACCATGCACGAAATCGACAAACTGGGCATGGCCCGCGTGATGGATGAAGCGATTGCCCATGTGTCCAAGAACACCGATGGCGTCCATCTCAGCCTCGATCTGGACGGACTTGATCCGCACGATGCACCGGGAGTGGGCACGCCGGTGATTGGCGGCATCTCTTACCGGGAAGGACATTTGGCGCTGGAGATGCTGGCTGACGCAGATATTCTCTGTTCGGCCGAGTTTGTGGAAGTGAACCCGATTCTCGACCGGGAAAACATGACCGCCCGTGTCGCTGTTGCCCTGATGAGCTCTGCTTTTGGCGACAAATTGCTGTAAGAAAAGAAGCGAGGGACCCGTGAGTTCCCTCGCTTTTTGTTTCCGCATCTTTACATCAGTGGAGGATAGCGGTACATTCTAAGGATGGGGATGCAGCTTGTTCAACAGATGGTCCAACTGCACGCTTAACTCCACCATTTCGGGCGTAATCGTTTTTTGTTCCTCGTAGCGTTCGTTCAGTTCTTTGCGCAGTTGTTCGATTTGGAGAAGAACATGCGGATCGTGCATGTGTTCCACTCTCCTTTACACCGTCAAGTTAAGAGGGGTACCATCACTACTATATGGAGACAACCTGTCTCTTTATTCCTGTATTTCCCTCAAAAATGGCCGAGTAAACACGCCGGAAAAACGAAACCATTTGCAGTACCATCCGTATAAGGAAATTACGGTATTGCGGGGAGGATCGCATGGACTTTGTAGAGAAACGGTTAACCCAGCGGGCGAAGCGGGGAGACCGCGAAGCTTTTGCCGAGTTAATCGAAATATATAAGGACAAGATATTTCAGCTTGCGTATCGCATGGTGGGAAACCGCCAGGATGCGGAAGACATCGCGCAGGAAACATTTTTGCGTGTGTATGCCAACCTGCATTCCTACGACGAAAGTTACAAGTTCTCCACGTGGATTTACCGGATTGCGACCAATCTGTGCATCGACCGGGGCAGAAAAAAGCGGCCCGACTTTTCGCTCGACGAGGAACTGGAGCCCGGACAGGGCATGGATTGGTATTCGCGGCTGTCGTCCAACGAGAAGGGGCCAGAGGACCAAGTGGTAACGCAGGAGTTGCAGGAGACCGTACAGAGCGCCCTTTCCCAACTAGCGCCCAAGTACCGGTCCATCATGATTTTACGGTACATTGAAGATCTGTCGCTGCAGGAAATCAGCGATATTGTCAGGCTGCCGGTCACAACCATCAAGACGCGGATTCACCGCGGTCGAGAAGCCTTGCGCAGCAAGTTGCGATTTATGTAGGAAAGGAGAATACCACGATGGAATGCCGAGAAATGATTGCGCTCATTCACGAGTTCCTGGACGGAGAGATTGACGAGCTGTCCAATCAGAAGCTGCAATCCCACCTGCAGACCTGTGCTTCCTGCCGCCGGCATCTGCACGAACTGCAGCGGGCCATCGCCTTTGTCCAGAGCGCATCTCATGTTCATGTCTCGCCAGATTTTACCGCTCGCGTTCTTGCGCAATTGCCGGCTCCTCCCAAGACAAGGCGATTTTCCAATTGGCTGCGGAATCATCCGTTTCTTACGGCAGCTGCTGTCTTTCTCTTTTTGATGACCGGGAGCATGTTTGCTTCCTGGTTTGAGGCGGATAACACCCTGCAAATTTCCTCGTCCAACTTGGATAAACTAAAAATTGACTATGAGCGCAACGTAGTGGTCGTGCCCGCGGGAACAACCATCGACGGAGATTTGGTAGTGCGCAACGGAAATGTGGAGGTGCAGGGACAAGTAAAAGGCAACGTGGTCGCCATCGAAGGCAAGGTGGTGCTGGCTTCCACCGCCAAAGTGGCGGGAAACACCGAGTCAATCGAAGCGATCTTCGAATGGATTTGGTACGAAATGAAAAATCTTGGTAATGACTTGCTTCCTATCTTGCCATAGGAGAAAATAGAGAGTATAGTTACATGCAGCACGGCAAAAAGCAGCCGTGCTTTTTCCGCAGGAGACGCAAGCAACTGCCTTGAGATGGAGCGAAATATGGGGGCTTCGTTTATGATTTCACTGGATTATGGGGATTTGCTGCGGTATGTGGTCGATATTTCTCTCGTCACATACGTGATATATAAACTAATTATGCTGATTCGCGGTACGCGAGCGGTGCAGCTGCTCAAAGGGATCATGGTGATCATTATCACCTGGCTGTTGAGCAAGTACTTCCAGCTCACGACGCTGCATTGGCTCATGTCGCAGGCGTTTACGTTCGGGGTGCTGGCCATCGTGATCATCTTCCAGCCAGAACTGCGACGCGCCCTGGAACAGTTGGGGCGGGGCAGACTCTTTTCCCGCTCGAGCAGCATGCAGGACGAAGAGACGGTGCGCCAGATGGTGCAGGAGGTTTGTAAATCCGTGACTTACCTGGCCAAACGGCGGATTGGCGCCCTGATCGTAATCGAACGGGAAACCGGGCTGAACGATTTCGTGGAGACAGGAATTGGCATCAACGGGCGCGTCAGTTCGGAGCTGTTGATCAACATCTTCATCCCGAACACGCCGCTGCACGACGGGGCGGTGATCATGCGCAGAGACGTGATTCTCGCCGCTGCATGTTACCTGCCCCTCTCTGAAAATACGTCCATTTCAAAAGAATTGGGGACGCGCCATCGCGCCGCCATCGGGGTCAGCGAAGTATCTGACGGTCTGTCCATTGTCGTTTCCGAAGAGACGGGACACGTGTCGTTTGCCATGAACGGAGAAATGAAACGCAACCTGACAGAGGAGCAGTTGGCGGAATGCCTGATGGAACAACTCCAGCCTTCCTCAAAGAGCAAGTCCATGGCAAGTCGTTGGCAATGGAGGCGAAAACATGGATAAGTGGTTAAACAGTCATTGGTTTGCGCGAGCCATCGCCTTGATGCTGGCGATCATGATGTGGATGGTCGTCAACCTGGAAATGGATTCGACTCCTTCGACGGAGACGAGCCGCCCGCTCTTGATTGACGACATCGCCCTGCACGTCAAATACGACAGCGAGCGTTACTATGTGGTGAAACAGCCGAAAACAGTCAAGGTGGCGCTGGAGAGCAACAACCCGTTTTACCGCCATAATATTCTTCCCTCCGATACCTACGAGGTGTATGTGGACCTGCGTGACAAAGGAGCAGGGACCCACAAGGTGCCGGTTCAGTACAAGGGGTGGGAGGATGCCAAGGTAGGGATCATTCCCAACGTGGTCGAAGTCACGCTGGAAGAGAAAAAGACCGTGGAGCGCGAAGTCACGGTCGAGATGCTGGGACAGGTCGCGCAGGGGTACACGGCCGGCGAGCCGCTGGTCAAGCCGTTTAGGGCTTTGGTCCGAGTACCAGAGAGCCAGGCTGACAGGGTGGCGGCAGTGAAGGCCTCCGTCGATGTAGAAGGGGCGACCTCGCCGATCAAAACGACTGTACCGCTCAAGGTAGTGGACAAATCGGGCAACGTCCTGCAGACGGCGGAAGTGATCCCGCTCACCGTGGAGGTCAGCGTGCCGGTGACAAGCCCGTATGTCAAGGTCCCGATCAAATTGAACTTGACGAATGAAATGCCGGATGGCTATAGTTTGGCTAGTGTAGAAATGAATGTGGAAGAGGTGACCGTATACGGACCGAAAGAAGTGATCGATGCACTCAAAACGAGCACGTATCCGGGGCCGGAGATCGATCTGAGCAGCATTACGTCGGATCGCGTCTTGGAGCTGAAGATACCGGTGTTGGAAAACATCGTGAATGTGGAACCCGAGTATTTGAAGGTGTCACTGAAAGTGGTTCCGTCCACAACCAAACGTTTGGCGAAAATCCCGATCCGCATCAGCGGCCTCTCGGAAAACATGAAGGCGCGCGTGCTTTCGCCGGATGGTCAGGAGATGTCCACCATCGATTTCGACACGGTGGGAGCACCGGAAGTGCTGCAGCAACTGGGGCCGGAAGATGTGCAGGTGGTCGCTGACGTGAGCAGCATGCCGGCCGGTGTGTATGAGGTTACCTTGAACTACATCTTCAACCAGCCGGATTACGTCAAAGTGGCAAAAACAGCACCCAAGAAGGTAACAGTGGAAATCACGAACAAGCGAAGCTAGACAAAAGCTGTTTGGTGTACAAGGAAGGAAAAGAGGGACAAACATGGGGAAGTATTTTGGAACTGATGGTGTACGCGGTGTGGCCAATGCCCAGCTGACTCCAGAATTGGCATTCCGAATTGGGCGTGTCGGCGGTTACGTTCTGACCAGACACAAGCAGGAAGGCAAACCGAAAGTGGTGATTGGGCGCGACACCCGCATTTCGGGACAGATGCTGGAAAGCGCGCTGTTGGCCGGATTGCTCTCGGTAGGAGCGGAGGTCGTCCGCTTGGGCGTCATTTCTACGTCCGGCGTTGCGTATCTCACCCGGGCGCTGGGAGCGGATGCCGGCGTCATGATTTCCGCCTCCCACAATCCGTATCCTGATAACGGCATCAAGTTTTTCGGCAGCAACGGCTTCAAGCTCTCGGACGAGGTGGAAGAGGAAATCGAACAATACCTGGACGCGGAGGAAGACACCCTGCCTCGTCCGACCGGCGAGCACATCGGAACAGTGCTGGAATACCTGGAGGGCGGTCAAAAGTACCTGTCCCACCTGAAAAGCACGGTTACGGAGCGCTTTGACGGCATGAAAGTGGTGCTCGATTGCGCCAATGGCGCTGTTTCTTCGCTGGCGGCCCGGCTGTTTGCCGACGTGGAAGCGGAGGTTATCACGATCGGTGCCAACCCGAACGGCGTCAACATCAACGAGCAGTGCGGCTCCACCCATCCGGAGCGCCTGCAGGAGGAAGTCGTGAAGCACAAGGCACACCTGGGTCTTTCCTTCGACGGTGACGCCGACCGCTGCATCGCGGTGGATGAAAACGGGGAGATCGTGGACGGCGACTACATCATGGCGATCTGCGCACGTGCCTTGAAGGCGAAAGGCAAGCTGAACAACAACACGGTAGTCACGACCGTAATGGCCAACATGGGCTTCTTCAAAGGGATGGAAGAATGCGGAATCAACACCACCAAAACAGCGGTGGGAGACCGGTACGTGGTCGAGGAAATGCTGCGCGGCGGTTACAACCTGGGCGGCGAGCAGTCCGGCCACATCATCTTCCTGGACTACAATACGACTGGGGACGGTTTGCTGACTGGCCTGCAGCTCCTCAATGTGGTCAAGGAGTCGGGCATGCCGCTGTCTGAACTGAAACAGGTGATGACCAAATATCCGCAAATCCTGGTCAACGTACGGGTCGAGGACAAGACGAAGCTCGCCGGCAACCAGGCGATTGAGAAGGCCATTCGCGAGGTGGAAGAGGAACTGGCTGGAAACGGCCGTGTCCTGGTCCGTCCGTCCGGAACCGAACCGATTGTGCGCGTCATGGCAGAAGGGCCGGACGAAGCGCAGTTGGAACAGTTGGTCAATCGGATTGCTGACGTGGTGAAACAGGAACTGGTATAATAGACTAGGGGAGTGGTACCATACCACTCCCCTCTGCATACAAGTAATAAGACAAAAGAATGATTGTCGTGGCTGCGAAACTGTGATACAGTTTTTCATGTGCCATGACAAAATGTAAACTGAGGGGGAATTTTCCAGAAGGTTATCGAATCGTGTAAAGTCGTGATGGAAAAGCGCCAGCACTGCGTTTGTCCGACACGGAACGCAGTGGACGAGGTGGAGGTTTATCGAGAGTTCGGCGGATGCCTCCCGGCAGCTGTATCACTGCCGAGGAGCGCGGGTACAAAACAGCAGGGCGACCTGTTGGACAAAACCCGCGCATGATACACCAACAGGTTTTGGAAAAAAGGGTTTTTGCAAAATCGTCAGTCAAACAACACCAAACCAAATGGAATGGCGGGGGCACACCCCCCCGTATCACAAACAGTGGGTCGTGTCCCCGTCACTGAAAGGGGACAAAACAATATGTGCGGAATTGTAGGATACATTGGCAATCGACAAGCGCAAGAAATCATCATCGGAGGTCTGCGCAAGCTGGAGTACCGCGGGTATGACTCGGCGGGGATCGCTGTTCAGACGGCACAGGGTTTGCTGGTGGACAAAGCAAAAGGGCGTCTGGCCGTGTTGGAGGGCAAACTGGCTGTACAGCCGCTGGCCGGTAACGCAGGCATCGGGCATACGCGTTGGGCAACGCACGGCAAGCCGTCCGACGAAAACGCCCATCCGCATACCGATTCGGCCAAAAAATTTGCCGTGGTACACAACGGGATTATTGAAAACTTCCTGCCGATCAAGGAAGAGCTGATGGCCAAGGGCTACGAGTTCACCTCGGAGACGGATACGGAAGTAATTGCCCATCTGCTGGCCGATCTGTATGACGGCGACATCGTCTCCACAGTGCGCAAGGCCGTGAAGCGCATGCGCGGGGCGTACGCGCTGGGCATCATGACCGAGCATGAGCCGGATAAACTGGTTGCGGTCCGTCTGGCAAGCCCGCTGATCGTCGGTGTCGGTGAAGGTGAGAACTTTATCGGTTCCGACATTCCGGCCCTGTTGGAACACACTCGCGACGTCTACATCCTCAATGAAGGGGAGATGGCCGTTCTCACCCGCGACGGCGTGGAACTGATGGATGCCGAGACCGGTGAACGAATCGAACGGGAACTGTTCCACGTGGAGTGGGATCTGGTGCAGGCGGAAAAAGGCGGATACGACTCGTTCATGCAAAAGGAAATCTACGAGCAGCCGCAAGCCGTCCGCGACACGGTGAGCGCACGCATTGACGAAGCGAACAAGCGCGTGGTGCTGCCGGAGCTGAACATGAGCGACGAGGAATTGGCAGCGTACGACCGCATCTACATCGTCGCGTGCGGTACGTCCATGCACGCCGGTCTGGTCGGAAAAGAAGTCATCGAAAAATGGACGCGCGTGCCGGTGGAAGTAGCAGTGGCTTCCGAGTTCCGCTACCGCGACCCAATCTACACCGACAAGACCCTGATGATCGTGATCAGCCAGTCCGGTGAAACTGCCGACACGCTGGCTGCCCTGCGTGAAGCGAAGAAGAGCGGCGTCAAGGTGTTGGCCATCACCAACGTAGTGGGCAGCTCCGTCGCTCGCGAAGCGGATGACGTGATCTTCACCTGGGCCGGTCCGGAAGTGGCGGTGGCGTCCACCAAGGCATACACCAGCCAGGTCGTGGCACTTTACCTGTTCGCCCTCTACTTTGCACAAGTCAAGGGCACGCTGGCCGCTGCCGAGATCGCGAACGTGGTGGAACACCTGCAGCAACTCCCGGCGAAGATCAGCACGATCCTCGAAAACGATGAGCAGATCCGTCGCTTTGCCGAAAGCATCAAGGACGCGACCAGCCTGTTCTTCATCGGCCGCGGTCTGGACTACGCGGTGTCGCTGGAAGGCTCGCTCAAGCTGAAGGAGATCTCCTACATCCACTCCGAAGCGTACGCCGCAGGCGAACTGAAGCATGGCACACTTGCGCTGATTGAAGACAACGTACCGGTTGTGGCGCTGGCCACCCAGCCGGACATCTACGAAAAAATGGTCAGCAACATCGTTGAGGTAAAAGCTCGCGGCGCCCGCGTACTTGGCTTCGCCATCGAAGGCGACCGCGAACTGGCCAAGACCGTGGACGATGTCATCCACATTCCGACCACCTTGCCAATGTTGACGCCGATTCTGACCGTCATTCCATTGCAACTGCTCGCGTACTACGCTTCCGTCGCCCGCGGTCTGGACGTCGATAAGCCGCGCAACCTGGCGAAGAGCGTAACGGTTGAGTAAGAAAAGGACGGAACCTGAGCAGTAGAAAGAAAATAAATCATGTCCACGAAGCCGAACGGTGTCAGGGTACACCCCTGATCACGGTTCGGCTTCATCTTTTGAAAACGGGCTGGATTGTGATCCTTGAGGTGACGGACGGGATAGTGAAATCACGTGAAGCTTGTTGTATGATAAAATATGAATATGGAACGTAAAAACACGGTCTGGTTGGTAGTCCAGACGCATTGGTAACTGTTGCCAATGTCAGTAACCTTCCCCCTCGGGATGTCCATCGTTCCAATGATTTTGTGTTAGAGGGGGAATAGAGAGTGAAATTGACTGTTTTTCATGATGGTCAATTTTGGGTAGGTGTTGTAGAAGAAGTTGTTAACGGAAAGCTGAGAGCGGGCAGGTATTTGTTTGGCTCTGAGCCAAAGGACCAGGAAGTACTTGAATTTGTTAACACAAAATTATTGGAGTTCATGAGCGGGTTGTCAGAACACCTATCTGTTGAAAAACGTCAACCTAGAAAAATAAACCCGAAACGATTGGCAAGGCAGGCAGCCCGTGAAATGAAAGCGAATGGAGTGTCGACGTACGCCCAAGCGGCACTTCAGTTGGAGTACGAGAAACGAAAAAAAGAAAAACAAATCCTAAGCAAAGCCAGACGGGAAGAACTCAAGGAATATAAGAGAGAACTCAAGCGAAAAAAAGCAAAAGAAAAACACCGTGGAAGGTGAACGGGACTGACCCCCGTCCGTAGGACAGGGATCAAAACACCTTAGTTTTTTAAGCAGCCAGTTGCCGATATTGAATCGGTGACTGGTTGTTTAGTTTCATTTGAATACGAATTGAGTTATAGTAATGAATGTAGTCTTGCACAATCTGTTCAACGATGGCCGTCGTTGTACAGGTAATATCTTCGAGATAGAATGTTTCAGACTTTAGTGACGAGTGACAATTGGATTGGCAAACGGCTGTGTATTTCGTTGATTTTTCCATCGATAATAGCTGGAACGAGCAATACCTAGCCATTTGCATGCTTGTTTTACAGTGATCTCTCCCTTTAAAGCATCCATCCACTGAACTGCGGCTTCTGGTGACACCTCCTTTCTCACTCCTTGTACTTTTTTAAGACATCCAATTATTGCTGTAAGTAACGATTTCCTTGTCTTAACCTTTCAACTTCCGTGGCAAACTCTGGTCCTTTCCCATATGCGTACTGTTTGCCTACCGGTTGTGCAAAACGGTGAGTTTCGCCATTTCTGTACCAACGTAACCATGTGTTTACCTGCGTTTTGTTCTTAATACAAAGTTGCTCCATAACTTCACTCACGGGAATATAATTTCTTGAAGGTGTTTTGATTTGCCTCAAGATATGGGGTCAGTCCATGTCGACAAACCCTGGTCGACAGTCTTTTTTCTGACGTAAGCACGAATACGTCTACGACGAGTATTACGATTGCTACATTTGCCCGAACAACGCAGTGTTGAGCTACGAAACGACGACCAAGGAAGGTTATCGCATCTACCGGTCCAATCCGGAGGTATGCCGCCATTGTCCGTTATTGACACAGTGTACGGAAAGCAAGGATTGCACCAAGCGGATCAGCCGCCATATTGGGGCGCATTATCTGGAAGAAGTTATCATTTGCGGCACACGGAAACGAACAGACACATTTACGAACAGCGGAAAGAGACGATTGAACGGGTGTTCGCAGATTTGAAGGAGAAGCATGGCATGCGATGGACGACCTTGCGGGGGATACGGAAGGTCACCATGCAGGCGATGCTTACGTTTGCTGCGATGAATCTGAAAAAACTGGCGATCTGGCTGTGGAGGAAGGATCGACCAGCAGATCGCGACAGGTGGGTTGGCTTGATTTTCATCTTTTCAACGACAAAACTCCCACTGCGTTGGAGCGCATGTGGGAGTTTGTCTGCAATCTGAAACCATGCCTCTGGCATGGTTTTTTTCTTTAGCTGAAATGCTCCAGCACCACTTTGCCGATCATTCTTCCGGACTCGATGAGCGCATGAGCTTTGCGGAGATTAGCGGCGTTGATGGGAGATAGCTTTTCTGTAGCGGTCGTCCGAATCACTCCTTGATCGATCAAATCGGCCAAAGCGTTCAGCAGGTGATGCTGCTCAATCATATCCTCCGTTTGGAACATCGGGCGAGTGAACATCAGCTCATACACGAAGGTGACGCTTTTCTGCTGCAACAGGGAGATGTTGACCGGCTCATCCGTTTCGACGATCGAGCAGATTTTGCCTTGAGGTGCGATGGCGTCGATCATGTTCTTCCAGTGTTTTTCTGTGGTATTCAAGCAAAAGATATAGTCGACATGGCTATACCCCAGCGCTTGGAGTTGAGGGACAAATGGTTCAAAGTGATTGATGACCGCATCCGCACCCAGCTCTTTCACCCATTTGACCGATTCAGGCCGGGAAGCTGTGCCGATGACCGAAAGACCGGCATGCTTGGCGAGTTGTGTGGCGATAGAGCCCACGCCTCCGGCGGCGCCGATGATTAGAATCGTTTTTCCGGCATTCTGGTCGGCGTCTTTGGAGATACCCAAGCGATCATGCAACGCTTCCCAGGCGGTAATTCCGGTCAAAGGCAGAGCGGCTGCCTCGGCGAAATCCAGCGAAGTGGGTTTACGGCCAACGATCCGTTCGTCAACCAGGTGAAATTCGCTGTTACCTCCGGGACGGGTGATGCTGCCAGCATAATACACGGCGTCCCCAGGTTTAAACAAGGTCACGTCCGGACCTACCTCTTCAACGATCCCTGCAACGTCCCAACCGATCACTCGGGGAGAAGACTCCACTTGGCTTTTGGGCTTTCGCACTTTCGTGTCGACCGGATTGACGGAGATGGCGTGAACCTTGACCAGCAGATCTCTACCGGTTGGCACAGGTCTGTCAATTTCGACATCCATCAAACTCTCCGGGTGATCGATGGGTAAATAGTTATAGAAACCAACGGCTTTCATTGTATTTTTAGACATGGTTTGCTACCTCCTTTTTTATTGTTAATGTAAATGTAATACGCTAAAATGTGAAGTACGCACATTAATGTGATGTAGTACACATTTGTATACTATTGCGGAGGGATGCGGCAATGCGGAATCGCAAAAGCGGTTATGGCTTTTGTCCAAACGATGAAGCCTGTCCGGTGGAGTTCACGCTGGACGTAATCGGCGGGAAATGGAAAGGGGTCCTGTTATATCATTTGATGAACGGGCCGATTCGATTTAACGAATTTCGCCGAATTTGCCCAGGGATTACCCAACGGATGCTGACGCTGCAGCTTCGCGAACTGGAGGAGGATGGCGTCGTTCATCGCGAGGTATACCACCAGGTACCTCCGAAGGTGGAGTACTCCTTAACCGAATTTGGCAGAACCCTGATTCCGATCATTCAGCAAATGAAGGAATGGGGTGAAACCTACAAGAAGACGGCTCCGTTCCTAAACAAGATGAAAGGACAAGGTTGATCTGTTCTATAAAATATAGAAAAAATATAGAAGCAGTTGCAAGGGACCTGAGAAATCGGGTCCTTTTTGGTGTTCTGGCAAAAAATGGTTCCAGACTTTTTTATCACCTGACAGGAACCGTGATGTTGAGAAAGTCTCGATGACATTGAATGTCATCGGGACTTTATTTTCGCTACATTGACGAGGATGCTTGTAACTTTTTGGGTATGTAATAAAAACTGGTGGAATTTTTATGGAAAGGTTCCCGATAAATGGTGTGGGTTTAGTGATAAGAATTCACTAAAACTCAACTTTCGAGCGGGGGAGGTAGTTTCACGTCGAAAACAATAAATTCTTACAGTCCGATCATTATGTGATGTTAAAGCGTATTAGACAGAGTAGTTTTTTGAATATTTATTCCGGTTTTTCAAGGATATGCGATAATTGCTGCTGTGATTCATGCTGATATTCCTCCAGGAGGGAAGAACAATGCAAAACCCTAGTTGGCGTTTTTTTATGGAAAAGCAGACAGGAATGAAGTCAGCAGGAATTGTCGTAGGACCAGGAAAAGACGGTGTCAACGCGCTCAAACTAGCGGATCAACTTTCATCCATCGGCACGAACGTCTATGTCTCGATGACCGAAACGGCTGCTAGATATTTTAACGAGAGCGTATTCACAGAAGTGGCGAAATGCCATGGGGTCCTCACTCCTGAAAAACAATGTCGTTGCGGATGTTGACATCGTCGTGGTCACAGGTGCGTTGTTTGAAAAGGATGGATGGGACAAAGAGAGCATTCGCGCACGTGAGCGTTTATGTAAAAGAAAGCAAAATCCTGTGATCTGGATTCAAGACGGAGCGATGCAGAGTATCTGGAAGTTGGATATGGTTACTCATCATGAGGAAATCTGGCTTTTGAAAGGAGCGGCCCGAAAAGAGAGATCCCTATCATATGAAGAAATCGTGATGGAAGCCATGCGGACCTTACTGGGCAAACGAAATGGGGATTTTACCGGTATCAAAGTCATTGTTACCGGGGGAGGAACGATTGAGCCCATCGACCCGGTACGACACATTACGAATAGATCTTCAGGCAAAATGGGGAAGTCTTTGGCGGAAGTTTTTAGAGATCGGGGGGCGGACGTAGTTTTCATATGCATGCAAAGAACGAAGCACCACGAAAATAAAAAAGACGTCTCAACCACTTCATCTGGAGCTTGTCCCCATTCCTAATTTTATGAAGGAAGTGCCCAAGGGGGTATTTAAGGTTGGTTTTGCCGCCGAGACTGATCCAAACCTGGAAGGAGCCAAAAGCAAGCTGCTTGACAGGGGGTTTGATCTTCTTTGTCTGAATGACGTATCTCGTCCAGATACGGGATTTGAGGTGGATACCAATCAGGTGATGATCGTTGGCCCGGAAGGTACCAGGCATACGACGCGCCTGGAAGACAAATATTTGGTGGCATGGCAGATCGTTGACGAAATACAAAAGTGCCTGAGAGAATCAGCCAACGTTTAGTTGCTATTGCCAATGAAGTCCGCAGGAAGCCCAGGTCAAACGTTTACAGCACGGTAGTAGGTGGCAAAGCATTACCACTACAGGAATGCTGTCAGGAAATTGTCCAGGAAGCCGAGCGTGGCAGCAGAGAGCTGCCTTGATCCATGCTGGGCTTCTTTTTACGGGAAGGAATTGTTATGAAATAGTAACAAGAAAACATTTGACAAGCCTATCAATTCATATGATAATTACTGTGACTGATAATCATTATCAACCTAGGTTGCGGACTTAACTTCTGTTTTTCTTTTCCTATGGGTAATACCGGACCTTACATTGATAATGGATGTAATCTACAAGATAGGGTGGGAATCACGAACATGGCAGCGAAGCGGTTTGCATTCAGAAGTTTCGTACTGGCTTTTCTTATGGCCGGTGTTTTAGCGGGATGCTCAGGCGGCAACTCGGCAACTCCAAACGAAAGCAAGGCGCCTGCAGCACAAACGGAAGCGACCAACAAGGATGCGGAAACGGCACAATTTCCAATTACCATTGAACATGCCTTCGGAAAAACGGTAATTGAGAAAAAACCGGAGCGGGTCGTGACGATTGCATGGTCAAACCATGACGTTGCGCTTGCGCTGGGAGTCGTGCCGGTCGGTTTCTCCGCGGCCAACTACGGCGTCCAGGACGACAGCGGATTGCTGCCGTGGACGAAGAAAAAACTGCAGGAGCTTGGCGTAACAAATCCGAATGTTTTCAAGGATACGGACGGGCTGGACTTCGAGGCGATCTCCGATGCCAATCCGGACGTGATTCTTGCGGCATACTCCGGCATCACCCAGGAGGAATACGATACGCTCTCCCAAATTGCTCCGGTCGTTGCCTATCCCAAAACGCCGTGGGTGATTACGTGGCGTGAGCAAATTCGCATGAATGCCGCCGGAATGGGCATTCCGGCCAAGGGCGAGCAGCTGATTAAAGATGTCGAAAAGCTCATCGCTGACAAGGTTGCGCAGCATCCGGAATTAAAAGGCGTGAAAGCGGCATTTACGTATTTCTCGCCGTCTGATTTGTCCAGCTTCTATATTTATTTGCCCGGTGATCCGCGCGGGGAGTTTTTGCAAGAATTGGGTATGGTCTTTCCGGAAAACATCAACAAATACGTGAAACCGGACAGCGGCTTTTCGTTGAGTTTAAGCGCGGAAAACGCCGATGCGTTACGTGATGCCGACATTTTGGTGGCTTATGGCGATGAAGCGCTGTTAAAGGCGCTGCAGGCGGACCCTGTATTCGGCAAGATTCCGGCCATTAAGCGGGGGTCCATGGTGTTGATACCGGACGGCACGCCGCTGGCGGCAGCAGGCAATCCCAATCCGCTTTCGATCGAATACACATTGGATGAATATCTGTCGCTGATCGTCAAAGCCGTAGCGAAAATTAAACAATAAAATGGAGTCCGCATAGATGGAACGCAACCGTTTTTATCCGAAATCGTTCATCCCTGTGCTCGTCATCTTTCTTGTGTTGTTCGTGCTGGGGATTATCGCTTCCTTTATGTTCGGAGCACGTTCCTTGACATTGCAGGAAGTGATCGACGGGTTGATGAAGCATCAAGGGGAAATCTATGAAACGAGCGTCGTGCAAAAGCGTGTCGTCCGCACCATTTTCGCCTTGTGCTGCGGTGCGGCACTTGGCATAGCGGGGGTGCTCATGCAATCCGTCACGCGCAACCCCATCGCGGATCCGAGTATTCTCGGCGTTAACAACGGGGCGGCATTGTTTGTCGTATGCGGCATGGCATTTTTTCAGATCAATACGGCCAGTCAGTATATTTGGTTTGCTTTAGCGGGCGCTGTGCTTACAGCGATATTCGTTTTTGGCATCGGTTCTCTGGGGCGTGGCGGTGCTACGCCTCTTAAACTTGTACTGGCGGGGGCGGCCACGAGTGCTGCCTTCTCCTCCCTGGTCACCGCTGTGATGATTCCGCGTTCCTATGTGATGGATCAGTTTCGATTTTGGCAGGTGGGCAGTGTCGGCGCCGGCACGTGGGATTCGCTCGTCCTGCTGTTGCCCTTTCTTCTGACGGGTGTTCTTATAGCCGTCATCACCGCCCCGGCGTTAAATGCTTTGGCGCTTGGGGAGGAAATGGCAACCGGCCTTGGAGTAAAAACGAGTCTGCTCAGGCTTGTTGCGGCGTTTGCGGGCGTCATCTTATGCGGCGCCACCACTGCGGTTGCCGGTCCTATCGGGTTCGTCGGACTTCTGGCCACCCATGTGATTCGGATGCTGTTGGGGCCGGATTTGCGCTACTTAATCCCGATGTCCGCCCTTTCAGGGGCTGTCATCTTAACCGTTTCCGATGTACTTGGCAGATTAATCGGCAGACCGGGTGAATTGGAGGTAGGGGTGCTGACTGCCTTTCTCGGCGCTCCCCTGCTGATCATTCTAACGATGAAAGCGAAAGTGCGTTCACTATGAATCAGACGACGATTGATTTTATTAAACAAGGCAGGATTCGCCGCAGAGGCAGATGGATAGCTGTGACGACGGCATTGGCCGTGCTTACGGTGGCTTTATGCTGTGCCATGCTCTTGCTGGGCAATACGATCTATCCTGTGCGTGATGTGGCGGCCGTACTGTTGGGAGAAGAGGTTAAAGGTGCGACATTCGCAATCAAAACGATTCGCTTGCCGCGCATGCTGGCCGGTTTGTTTGCGGGCTTTGCCTTTGGCATCGCCGGCTATGTATTTCAAACGATGCTGCGAAATCCGCTGGCCAACCCGAATGTGATCGGGATTACTGCCGGTTCGAGCGCGGCGGCTGTTTTTTGCATCGTCGTTTTGCAGAGCAGCGAAACCGTGACATCCGTCGCATCGATCATCGCCGGATTACTGACGGTCCTCATCATTTACGGATTGGCCAGGGGAAAAACGTTTTCCATCGGCCGGCTGATTTTGGTCGGCATCGGGATGCAGGCGATGTGCAACTCCATCATTACCTATTTAATGTTGATCGCCAAGGAACACAATCTTTCTTCTGCGGTGCGCTGGCTTACGGGAAGTTTAAACGGGGTGAAGATGGAAGAATTGCCTGTGCTGATGATTTCCTTCCTGGTGCTGGTGCCGCTGATTTGCGTGCTTGGCCGATCGTTAATGGTGCTGGAACTGGGCGAACAAATGGCGACGGCATTGGGGGTCAAAACGGACCGGACACGTGTGCTCCTCATCGTTAGTGCCGTGGTGCTGTCAGCGATTGCCACGGCGATTACCGGACCGATTGCTTCGGTGGCGTTTCTCGCCGGTCCGATTGCCGTTCGTTTGGTCGGTACAGGCACCGCCAACAGCATACCCGCCGGTCTGGTTGGGGCTGTGTTGGTGTTGGCCGCGGATTTGGTGGGGCAATTCGCCTTTGAAGTCAAATTCCCCGTGGGCATCATTACGGGAATCATCGGAGCGCCTTATTTGTTGTACCTGTTAGTGCGAATGAATCGAAAGGGGGCGTTTTAAACGATGAAAAGCCATACCTTTCAGGCCAAGCAGCTTGTTGCCGGTTATGGCGACAAAAAGATTTTAGACGGCATCAGCCTGCAAATCCCCAGCAATCAAATCAGCGTCATTATCGGAGCAAACGGATGCGGCAAATCGACGCTGTTAAAGACGCTGGCCCGGATCATCAAACCGCTGTCAGGCGAGATATTGTTGGACGGCCGACCGATTCATTCGATCCCGTCGAAGCAGCTGGCTCGGGTGTTGGGCTTGCTGCCGCAATCGCCCATCGTTCCGGAGGGGATTACCGTGGCCGATTTGGTCGGGCGGGGCCGTTTTCCCCATCAATCGCTGTTTGGAACATGGAGCAAGAAAGACTACGAAGCGGTTGCGGAAGCCATGGAGATTATGGACATCACGGTATTGGCCAACCGCCATGTGGATGAGCTGTCGGGCGGTCAGCGTCAACGGGTTTGGATTGCGATGGCATTGGCGCAGCAGACGGATATGTTATTTCTGGACGAACCGACCACCTATTTGGATATCACGTACCAGATCGAAATTCTGGATCTGTTGACCGATTTAAACCGTAAATACGGCACGACCATCGTCATGGTCTTGCATGATATCAACTTGTCGGCGCGGTATGCGGATTATGTGTTTGCGCTGCGTCAAGGCAAGCTCGTCGCCGAAGGCAAACCGTCCGAAGTGATTACCAGTCAATTGATCAAAGACGTTTTCGGGCTGGATTGTATGATTGTTCGGGACCCTGTATCCGGTGCTCCTTCGGTCGTGCCGATAGGGCGCCATCATGCCGGCGAAACTTTTGTGCTGGAGGCGAGCAGATGAACGCACAAGATTTGTACGACGTGACGATTATCGGCGCCGGACCTGCAGGCCTCTATTCCGCCTTTAATGCGGGCCTGCGGGAAATGAAAATGTTCACATAGCATGTACACTTGTCAGGCTTCATCGGTTTCTGTGCCGAAAAGGTAATGATGCCGGACAGACGCAAAGAGCCTCCACCCGCCGCAAAGACGGGAGGAGGCTCACATTTATTTTGCAGATTGCTAAGAAAGCAGGTGCTACGCCAGCCGATATCTCCATCCCCAGTCAAGATCGACCGGACTCTCTCCGGCTAGATCTCGCTCGGAGATTAAAAGTGATATGGGCTGATTATTTCGATAAGCAATGCAAGAACAAATGAAAACACGATGGATACCGCCATTTGTTTCGGTTCCTTGTAAAAAATCACGCACAAAACAGCATACATAATGAGTTCGTCAATATAATTGATGTCCAGATAAAATGCGCCAATTGCCAAAGAAAGACTTAACATCAGTCCCATGGGCAAGGCCGGCAAGATATAAGCGAGACGTGAATGATTTTTGGCTAACCAAACAATGCTGCCCAGAAAGGGAGATAATAGTGCAATACTGCCCCACAGCATAAAATATTTGGTCGGAAAAAAACCGAACAAGTATGCTGAATACAGGTAATAACTGATCAGCACCCCTGCAAAGAATACAAAGGTATTGAGCGCGGCCCTGATGATTGTTTTACTGTACGCGGCTATCATTGCAGCGATCAATACCCAGATTCCTAATCGGGAAAGAATGTGCGAACAATAGTGGAAGACATCCGCTAGCCAACTCCCATCGACTGCAACCGTGTCTAAATACTTGGAGATTGTACCCAAGAGCGCACCGATGAGTACACATTTCATATAGTCGGGCATCATTTTTTTCACTGTCATCATTTTTCCACCTCTACAGCGTTGCAACAATTCCTCTCATTATATCATGTCGTCTTGATGACGTTGACGAAAGAACCGTATTCAGTTATGAGCCGCACAAATACAATTGTATTTTGGTTGACGACGATTTGCTTAATGACTTGACGGAGAAAAAACATTTTGCTGATCATCGCGGCAAAGTGGACTCATAAAGGTATAATGGACAAACAGTTCAACGAATGGAGTGAAGAATTGAATCATGAAACGAAGGATCATACTGGATTTGGCTGTTACGCTAGACGGTTTTATCGAAGGGAAAAATGGAGAAGTGGATTGGTGCATCATGGACCCTGAGATGGGGTTTACGGATTTCTTGCATCAGATCGATACGATTTTTTACGGGAGAAAGAGCTATGAGATCTGGGGGCAATTTGCTCGAGGCATGCATGAAATGGATCTGTCTGATACCGACAAAGAAATGTGGGAACTTATTCATAGCAAAGAGAAATATGTGTTTTCCCGAACGCAAAAAGGAACAGATGATAAAGTCAAATATATAAACAGCAATATCCTTGAGGAAGTAAACAACATAAAGAATAAGCCTGGCAAAGACATTTGGCTGTATGGAGGAGCAGATCTTATTACCACTTTTATGAACTTGGGGCTTGTTGACGAATTTAGACTATCGGTCCATCCGGTTATTTTAGGTGAGGGCAAACCATTGTTTATTGATATCAAGCAGAGGGTGAATGTAAAGTTGGTTCAAACGAGAACATTCTCCTCTGGCGTTGTACAGCTCATCTATCATTCGATGAAGGAACCATCTTCTTCCTCGTGACCTGTACCTCCAATTTGACTCCCTGGAGCAAGCGCCGAATCAAAATGGCCTGGCGCCATGTTCCTGGATACGGCCTTACTCCTTTCTATGAAGAATATCCCCAGGATGATGAACACGTTTCGCTAGGTTTTTGTTCCGATCGGTTTGGAGCAGGGCCATCCCCTAAAGGACGGCCCTGCCACGTACCGTTGCAGCCAGCACTAAGAACTGTACACGACACTGCATTCATGCATGGCGTTCCCGGCGGCTTTGTCGATATCCCCACAAGGTGAAAAGAATGCCCACGATGGTAACCAGAGAGGCTGCCAACGGGACGGCTTTCAGCCCGCCGCCGATGCCGTAGTCGATGACGATTCCGCCCAGATAAGCGCCGAGGGCGTTCCCCAGGTTAAACGCCGCTATGTTCAGCGTTGAAGCCAGGGTTGGCGCTTCCTTTGCAGTGTTCAACATGTGCAGCTGCAAACCCGGCACCGTGCCGAAAGCGGCCACGCCGAGAAGGAAGACGAAGATCAGGGTTGCGAGTTTCCATTGAGCCACGACACCCAGCAGGGCCAGCACCACAGCCAATAACACGAGAATACCGATCAGCGAAGGCAGCAGACTGCGGTCGGCCAATTTGCCGCCGTAGATGTTGCCAATGGTAATGCCGATCCCGAACAGAACCAGAATGTACGAGATTGAGTCAACAGGGAAACCGCTGATATCCACCAGAATCGGCTTGATATAGGTAAACGCTGTGAATACGCCGGCGAAGCCGAAGGTTGTCATGAGAAGCGCGACTAGTACCTCGGGACGCAGCAGCACCCCAAATTCCCGACTCAATCGGGAGGGAGAGGCTTGAATCCGCGGGACGAGTACGATCACGCCGATCAGCGCCAGGCTCCCGATAGCCGTAATCGCCCAGAATGTCGATCGCCAGCCGAATTCCTGGCCGATAAACGTACCAATCGGCACGCCGAGGATGTTCGCGAGCGTAAGGCCGGTAAACATCAGGGCGATGGCTCCGGCCCGCTTCTCTTTCGGCACAAGCTCCGCGGCGACTACGGAGCCAACGCCGAAGAAGGAGCCGTGTGTCAGCGCTGCGACGATGCGGGCGAACATGAGCACGCCATAGGAAGGGGCGAGAGCCGCGAGGGCATTGCCCACGATGAAAATTCCCATCAAGAGCAGAAGGAGCGCCTTGCGCGGCATCTTATGCGTAGCGACCGTGATGAACGGTGCGCCGAGCGCTACCCCGAGCGCATACCCCGTGATGAGAAGCCCCGCCTCCGGAATCGAGACACTCAGGCTTTCCGCCACTTCCGGCAGCAGGCCCATGATAATGAATTCGGTCATTCCGATGGCGAAAGCACCGAGCGTCAGCGCGTAAATGGCAATCGCGGAATTGCGGCGCGCAGTGGTCGTACCTGTGTATGGCATGCTATCGGAATTCAAGATGAGGTCCCTCCTCTTCGAAGATGGTCAATCACGGCATTCGTGACTGCGATTGTCGATTGCGGATTTTGGCCGGTAATCAGATTGCCGTCAGCTTCATAGTGGGCAGTCCAGTTCGGAGCGGCAACGAAGATCGCCCCCAGCTCGCGAAGCCGACGTTCCAGCAGGAACGGGAGATGGGATGCCAGACCTGTCTCCTCCTCTTCCCGGTCAGTGAATGCGTTCACGCGTTTTCCGGCGACCAGTGGACTTCCGTCCGACAAGACCGTACCGACCAGGGCGGCCGGGCCGTGACAGACAGCGGCGACCACTTTGCCGGACTCGTAGAAATCGCGCAGCAGTGATTGGAGCTTTTGGTCGGTCGGGAGGTCGTACATCGCGCCGTGCCCGCCTGGCAAGAAAATCGCGTCAAAACGTTCATGAGACAGATCGTTCAGCTTCATGGTGTTTTCCAGTCTCTTCGCTGCTTCTGCAAACGACGGGTCCATTTCCTCACCTAGACTGGCGGGGTCCACTGGTGCTTTTCCGCCGAGCGGGCTGGCTACGACCACGTCCCAACCTTGCTCGTTGAACAGCGTATATGCTTCCGCAAATTCCGACAGCCAGATTCCTGTCGTTTTACCATCGTCAATATGGGAGTGGCTCGTGACCACCATGAGCACGTTTTTTGACATCGTTTCAAACCTCCTGAAGGGTTATTTTTGATTGCCCCCCAATTCTACGCCTGAACTTTTTATAAAACAAATTATGAAATTTGCGTGTATTCATAAGAAAATTTATGGATTCAGCGGGCAAAAAAAGACCAGACGCCGATGAAAACTGGCCTCTGGTCCTCAGATGTGCTCGCGAATGACCTTCTTGATTTGTTGAATTTCCGGTATGTACTTGTGTTTGCTTTTGTACGCGAAGAACAGCTCGTTTCGTACCGACAAGTCCGCGTAAACGACTTGAACCTCACCTTCTTTCGCCGTATCCAGCAGATAGGTGGGAACCACGCTCAGGCCCGCGCCTGACGTGACCAGACGGAGAATCATATGCAGATTCGGAATGATGTAAGGGGTGGACAGCATAGGACGCTTCTTGAAACGTTCCCGCCACAACCTCCGGATTATGGGCAGTTCCGGTCCGTACGCAATCCACGTCTGTTCGGTGAGCCAGCGTTCTTTGGCTTTCAAGCTCACGGCATCGGGAACCTCCCAGTGAGCCGGTGCGATTATGGCCAACTCCTCTTCCCACAGCTTCTCGTACTCGACTCCCGGTTTCAGGAATTTCTTTGAGGTAATGATGATATCCGCCTTGTCCTCTTCCAGGATGCCGAGCAGTTCCTCCGCGGTTCCGAAATAGGAAATCGAGCAGGTACCGAATTTCGGCAGCAAGGGGAGGATTTTTTCCTGGTAGAACTCCGGCGCCGAGCCGATTTTGATCCATTTCAGGCTCGGTTGGGAAGACGTTTTCAGATCTGCGCTCAACTGCTCCAGCGCTTCGACGAGCGGAGCTACCTCGGTATACAGCAACTTCCCTCGCTCCGTCGGGATCATTTTCCGGGCCGTCCGGACAAACAGCGGCTCGCCGATCTCAGCCTCCAAGGAGGCCAGATGCTGGCTCATCGCCGGCTGAGTCATGAAACGGGATTTGGCAGCTTCGGACACCGAATTGTGCCGATAGATGAAGACAAAGCTCCGATACCACTCGAAATCGATCATGTGAATGCCTCCGATTTGGGTTTTTTGAAAAATATAGCACAGACGACAGGAGGCCTGGGGGATTTTTCATTGGTATAATTCGTTAGGCGTTATGCTGCCATATGGAAACTCGTCTGGAAACCTTGGATGACGCATTGCTCAAATCATCCAGATATACGGAAAGGGGGCTTTACCTGCATGAAAAGCAGCGGCGGAAGGCCCTTTTTGTTTTGGGCTTCCCACACTCGTTGCGAATGAATATTACTTGTATGATCCATAAAACGTTCATTTGAGGAGCGGGCAATATACGGTTATAATTAAAATAGTTATTATCTTATAGTATTTATAAAAATTCGGTTGCGTGGAGGCTGGCTCTTATGAATTATGAAGATTACCATCACCTGAACCACGTCAAAGAGCAGCAGACATCAAAGAAAACGCTGTGGCTCACCCTGATGCTGACCTTGTTTTTTACGATTGTCGAGATTGTCGGAGGCCTGATGTCCAATTCGCTCGCCCTTCTGTCCGATTCGGCCCACATGATCTCCGATGTGATCGCGCTGGGGTTGAGCATGGCTGCCATATACAT
>NZ_OY569118.1:3700000-3852500 GCF_961514395.1 Brevibacillus aydinogluensis | reverse complement strand
GCGAAATCATTCGCCTGTACTTTGCGAAGCAGCAGATTGACCTGGTAGTGGCCAGCGACGGCAGACAAGCGCTGGAGCTGGTGGAAAAAGAATCGCCGGACATGATTATTCTCGACGTCATGATGCCGCAGATGGACGGCTTTGAGGCGTGCCGCGAAATCCGCAAAAGATGGGACACGCCGATCATCATGCTTACGGCAAAGGACGAAGAATTTGACCGTGTGCTCGGCTTGGAGCTTGGGGCAGACGATTATGTAACGAAACCATTCAGTCCGCGTGAACTGGTGGCCAGGATTCGGGCCATCCTCAGAAGAATGCAGCCGAGGGAAAAGGTGGAGGAAGACGCGGCGCGCCTGCTCACATTCGATCAGTTGTCCATTGATTTGGACAAGCGGGAAGTGATCGCAGCCGGTGAAAAAATCAGCTTTCGCCCAAAGGAGTTTGACCTGCTGGTCCATCTGGCAAAATCGCCGGGCAGCGTCTTTTCGCGTGAGCAATTGCTGGAACAAATCTGGGGTTTTGACTATTTTGGCGACATCCGCACGATTGACGTGCACATCAAAAAGATTAGGCAGCGGCTGAGCAAGCTTCCCTACGAATGCATCCACACGGTGTGGGGAATCGGCTACAAATTCGAGGTGGACAAGTAATGCTGGGGATGTCGAAAAGCATCTTCCGCCGCCTGTTGTTCAGCTATCTTGCCACCGTGCTGATCGGATTGGGCATCTCCGGTCTGTTGATCTCCTTTTTCGCCAAGGAATACTTTTACAATGCCAAGCAACAGGAACTGCTGCGCCAGGCGAAAAAAGTGAACGTACAGATAAATGACAGCCGTCGGGTTAATGCACGTCTGCTGGAACAACTGCGTAATCTGGACGAAACGTACGATGTGCGCATCTGGCTGTTTGACGCTGATGGGAAGATTGTCGCCACCTCGATGAAAGACGAAGTGTTTACGGGAAAATCGGTCGCGATGTCGATCGCCAACAAGGTGCTGAACGGGGAAAACGCGGTAACGGAACTGAAGATCGATGGCTTGGAGGACCCGATGCTCTCCGTCGCCATTCCCTGGGGAGAAGGAGAGGAGATCTACGGGGGGATCATTCTGCACGCCCCGATCGAAGGCATCGAGCGCACCTTTGCCCAAATGCGGGAAACCATCCTCTGGGCCACCCTGTTCGGCGTCCTGCTGTCCACGGCAATGGTCTCCTATCTCTCGTGGTCGATCTCCCGGCCGCTGAAAAAAATCGAGCGCACGGCCACGGAAATTGGACGAGGCAACTACGCCGAGCGGGTCAAGATAGACACGGCGGACGAGATCAGCGACCTTGCGCAGACGATCAATACGTTGGCGGAAAAGCTGGAACGGGTGGAGCAGGAACGGCACCACCTGGAGCGGGTGCGCAACGATTTTCTCGCCAACGTGTCGCATGAGCTGCGGACGCCGCTGACGGCGATCCAAGGCTTTTTGGAGGCGCTGCAGGACGGCCTGGTGGAAGAGGAGGAAGCGCGGCAAAAGTATTACGCCGTGATGTACTCGGAAACGATGCAAATCAACCGTCTGGTAGACGACCTGATGGATTTGATGAAATTGGAGAACAACGAGGTGACGCTGGCCAGATTCCCGGTCGATGTGGCCGAGGTGATCAACAAGACGGCGTTTGCCTTTCGCCCTGAAGCGGCGGAGAAAGGGCTGGAGATCGAGGTGGCACTGGCGGACAACCTGCCGAAGATCTACGCCGATAAGGACCGTGTCGCCCAAATTGTGAAAAACCTGGTCAAAAATGCAGTGAAATTTACCGACGAAGGGACGATCCGCATCACCGCAGAACCGGATGGCGAGTGGGTGAGGATGTCTGTCGCCGACAGCGGCATTGGCATCGCTGCAGACGACCTCCCGCGCATTTGGGAACGGTTTTTCAAGGTAGATCGCGGACGTTCCAAGAAAAACAAGGGCACGGGGTTGGGGCTGGCGATCGTCAAAGAGCTGGTCGAACTGCACGACGGAACCATCACGGTGGAAAGCGAGCCGGGCTTGGGAACCACGTTTACGGTCTGGCTGCCGACCGTGGAAAAGTACCGTCAGGCGCAAGCGCAGTAATACGGCGTCGAAGCGGTTCGGGACGGTCATGATTTTTTCATAGTTTGTTCATGGTTTTTTCCCACTTCGCTCACGGAATGGCTATCTTTTCCCGTTACGCTATGAGTGTGACGGCGAGGTCGTCATGAACCTTGAAACGAAAGGGGAGAATGAACATGAAAAAAACATGGGTATCCCTGGCCGCTGTGGCTGTACTGCTGTCCGGCAGCCTGGTGGCATGCTCCAATGGAACGGACACGCCGGAACCGGCAACACAGCAGGACGGCGGAAGTGCCACGACTCCGGAGACGTCTACTCAAACGGAAAACCAATCGACCGACAGCTCGGTTTCTCAAGAACAATCGAACGCGAATGCTGGTGTAGCTGACTCGAATGCCGGCACGTCCGACGCCTCGACGGGGGCTTCTGACACCACCGGCTCCACCGATTCGGGTTCGACAGGTTCCGAATCTACTACCGATTCCGCCCAGAACTAACGGCGAGACATTCGGTCATAGGCGAGCAACACCACTCTTTCCCCGCATCCCTCCATGTATCCATATATGTCAGGACGGTTTTTACCGTCCTTTTTTGTTTTGGCGGCCATACGTTTTCTCGCAAGACAGTGGGTATTCAATATGACGGTGATTCATTGGCTGGTCTGGTTTCGGACGGTGTCGAAATTATTTCCAGTTGTATGAACAAACGAAATATTTTATAATTGCACAATATCGAAAGATTTTGAAAGGGGGCAATTTATTTGGAAGCAATCATTACGTGGATCAACGACCTTATTTGGAGTCCTGCAATGATTTATCTCTGTTTGGGGACAGGCTTGTTTTACTCGTTGGCGACCCGGTTTCTGCAGCTGAGACACTTTAAAGCCATGATCAAGCACATGTTTGAAGGAAAGAGCTCCGAGGCAGGGGTATCGTCTTTCCAAGCCTTGTCGATGGCGCTGTCCGGCCGTGTCGGGACGGGCAACATCGCCGGCGTGGCGACCGCGATCGCTGCAGGGGGACCGGGTGCGGTCTTCTGGATGTGGATGATGGCCTTTTTGGGGGCAGGTTCGGCGTTCGTCGAAGCCGCCTTGGGTCAGGTGTACAAAACCAAACAAGATGGCCAGTTTCGCGGCGGCCCTGCCTATTACATTGAAAAAGGGCTGAAGCTGAAATGGTACGCTGTCTTGTTTGCAGTGGTGACCGTCATTGCAACGGGCGTGCTGCTGCCGGGTGTGCAGGCAAACAGCATCGCGGCGGGGATCGAAAACGCCTTTAATATCCACCCTGCCATTACGGGTATTTTCCTGGTCGTGTTGTTGGCTGCGATCATCTTCGGCGGCGTCAAGCGGATTGCCAATGTAGCACAGGTAGTCGTGCCGTTTATGGCGCTGGGTTATATTTTGGTGGCCTTGATTATTGTCATTATGAACATTAACCAATTGCCTGGCGTGTTGAAGCTGATCTTCCAAAGTGCGTTTGGTGTGGACGCAGCCTTCGGCGGCATTCTCGGCGCCGCCATCTCCTGGGGTGTGAAGCGGGGAATCTATTCCAACGAAGCGGGACAGGGGACCGCACCGCATGCCGCCTCTGCAGCAGAAGTATCCCATCCTGCCAAGCAGGGGCTGGTTCAGGCGTTCTCCGTCTACGTGGATACGTGGTTTGTCTGTTCTGCAACCGCTTTCATGATTTTGATTACCGGCATGTACAACGTAACGCCTGAAGGAGCGGCGCCCATCGTGAACAACCTGGGTAACGTCGAGCCGGGTCCGATTTATACCCAGCAGGCTATCGAGTCGGTGTTCCCCGGCTTCGGCGCTCCGTTTGTCGCGATTGCGCTTCTGTTCTTTGCCTTTACCACGATCATGGCCTACTACTACATGGCGGAGACCAACCTGGCCTATCTCAACCGCTACGTGAAGCGCCCCTGGACGGAGTACGCCTTGAAGATCGTCATCCTGGGGGTTACCTTCTACGGAAGCGTGAAGACGGCAGGTCTGGCCTGGACCTTGGGGGACATTGGCGTCGGCAGCATGGCGTGGCTGAACATCATCGCCATTCTGCTGCTCACCAAGCCGGCGCTGGCCGTCTTAAAGGACTATGAACGCCAGATGAAAGAAGGGAAAGACCCGGTATTCGATCCAGTCAAGGTGGGCATTGCCGACGCGGATTTCTGGGAGAAAGAATACAAGTACCAAGGCGAGTCGGATATGTCCAGAAGGAAAACGTCGTAATGTCGTAATGGTGAAAAGACCTCGGACTGCACATGCAGCGCCGGGGTCTTTTTCCGTTGCCGTTCAAATTGCGAAATTGGCGCCGCCGGTGGAAAAGAGAGGAGAGTTCGTCCGGAGCAGGCGCAATTGTGTTTTAATAAAAGTACACATCCATTTTCATGGCAGAGGGATGAAGCATGGAGAAAACACTGGTTCCCGAAGTATTGCAGATGATCGGTGAAGTGATCCCGGAGGGCGTGTCCATCGCCGTCTCGGACGATTCCCGCTACATTTACTATCAGCCCAGCGCCAGCATCGACCTGAAAATCAAACCGGGCGACGCGGTGCGGGAAGGCTCGGCGACGCACAAAGCGCTTACTGCTCGCCGGAAAGTGGCGCAATACGTGGAAAGCCGGGTGTTTGGCGTTCCCTATTACGGTGTCTCGCTGCCGCTTGTGCGCGGCGCACGGCTCGAGGGCTGCGTCACTGCGATATACCCTCGGGTGTTGATGCCGCTTATGGCGCCGCTGCCGGCGCTGACCGTGCTGACCGGCAAGACGGACAACGGCTGGCTGCCTGTCCACGTGTCGGACATCATGTTTATCCGTTCACACGAGGGCAAAACGCTGCTGCACACGGCAAACGGCTCGTACGTCAACCGCTACAGCCTGACCGAACTGGAACGAATGCTGCCGCCCGAGCGGTTCGTTCGCTGCCATCGGAGCTATCTGGTCAATATCGAAGCCGTTGGCTTTATCCATCCGCATTTTCACTCTACATTCATGCTGGAGATGAAAGACAAGCAGCGGACCCGCGTGCCGGTCAGCCAGTCCTACGCCAGCCATTTCCGGCAAAGGCTCGGGTTTTAAGGGACGTTAAGCCCTGGGCCTGTCGTTGGGCGCCGTTGATGTTCAGGGGTGTTTTTTCTGGCCTGCCGCCGCATTTTCTGGCTTGCGGGAAATCGAGTGCTCGTTCAGTTTGGATGTGCTACTGTGGTAGCAAACAGACGAACGAAATGGGCAGGTGGCTAATATGGTATGGGAGCGCTTACGCGATCAACGCCTGCGAGACAAAATCGTCCAGGCAGAGGAAGCGGCAAGCTGGATTGAGGATGGCATGACCCTCGGGCTGAGCGGGTTTACGCGGGCAGGAGATGCCAAGGTCGTGCCGGTCGCCCTGGCAGAACAGGCAAAACAGGGGAGACGGCGGCTTACCGTCAACGTATACACGGGGGCGTCCCTGGGCTCCGGCGTGGACACGGTGTTGGCGGAAGCGGGAATAGTCGGCAAGCGGCTGCCGTTTCAGGTGGATTCGGTGATGCGGCAAAAGATCAACGAGGGAGAACTGCTGTTTGTCGATCAGCATTTGTCCCATACGGCCGAGCTGATCCGCGCGGGAGTGATGGACCCGATTGATTATGCAATCGTGGAAGCGGTTGCAGTAACGGAAGACGGGATGATCATTCCGTCGACCTCTGTGGGCAATTCCAACGTCTTCGTGGAACATGCCAAGCACGTCATCATCGAGCTGAACGTGGCACAGCCGCTCGCGCTGGAAGGCATCCACGACATCTACACGCCAGGCCGGCAGGGGGGACGTGCGCCGATCCCGCTGACCTCGGCCGAACAGCGGATCGGGAAAAAGGGCATTCCGGTCGACCCGGAGAAAGTGAAGGGCATCGTCATCACTGAGCAGTGGGACTCTCCGTCCACGATCGCCGAGCCGGATGAGGAAACGGCGGTGATGGCCGGCCATTTGATCGAGTTTTTGCGTCATGAAGTGAAAAAAGGGCGGTTGCCGCGAAACCTGATGCCGTTGCAGTCCGGTATCGGTTCAGTCGCCAATGCGGTGTTCAACGGATTTTTGGAGTCGGAGTTTTCCGGTTTGACGGTGTATTCCGAGGTGCTGCAGGACGCTGTGTTTGAGCTGATTGACGCAGGCAAGGTGACATTTGCGTCCGGTTGTTCGATCACGCTGACGGCGGAGAAAATGAAACAGGTGGCAGCCAACTTCCACGCGTACCGCGACAAGCTGGTGCTACGGCCGCAGGAGATCAGCAACCATCCCGAGATAATCCGCCGTCTGGGGCTCATCTCCATCAACACTGCCCTGGAGTTTGACATCTACGGCAACGTCAATTCGACCAACGTCCTGGGGACGCGCATGATGAACGGCATCGGCGGGTCCGGCGACTTTGCCCGCAATGCCCGCCTGGGGATATTTGTCACCAAGTCGGTGGCCAAGGGCGGCAGGATCTCCAGCATCGTTCCGTTTGTCTCCCACGTGGACCACACGGAGCACGACGTCGATATCGTCGTCACGGAGCAGGGATTGGCCGACCTGCGCGGTCTGGCGCCGCGCGAACGGGCCCGGCTGATCATCGAGAATTGCGCCCACCCGCTCTATCGTGATCAACTGCGCGACTACTTCCGGGAAGCGCTGGCGCGCGGCGGCCATACGCCGCATGTGCTGGAAAAAGCGTTCTCCTGGCACACGCGGTTCGCCAGGGAAGGCACGATGCTCGATATGACAACGGTCTCCTCCCGCTGACGGGGGAGACCGTTTGTTCGTTTCGAGCTTGGCTCATCAGCAGGGCCCAAGCGGTGGTTACGCCCGTTTGGCCGCTGCCACGGCGCGGTCGCTGAACGCTTTCAGGTAATCGAGATAGGTGCCCTGCTCATCCTCGTAGTTGCCGTTTTTGTTGGCCATACGGACCAACACCAGGTCCAGTTCCGGCACGACGAGCAGGAGCGGTCCGGAATGGCCGACGATCTTGTATGAGCCCCGGGGAACGCTGTCCCCGATGATGTACTGCGGCGACGGCCCCGAATTGACGAACCAGAGACAGCCGTTTTGAGGCAGGCCGGGGGGCAGCGACGAGGGCGACTGGCAGGACACGGACAGGCGAAATACCGCTTCCGGAGCGATTTGCTTGCCGTTGAGCTGACCGGCTTTCAGGTGGAGATACCCCCACCAGGCAAGCTCCCGCGCGGAAACGTGCAGATTGGGTTCCGCACCGGACGGGTCCGGGTGAATCAGCAGCTTGGCGGTACCCTTCTGATCCATGATGACCGGCACCAGCGTTTCCGCCGGAGCGGTACGCCAGCCGGTCTCCCGCCAGCCGAGCGGGGCAAAAATCTTCTCCTCCAGCAATTCGGCGACGGTCAGTCCGGTCACCCGGGGAACCAGCTCGGTGAGCAGTTGGATGCCCGTGTTGTTGTAAGCCCAGCCGGTGCCCGGTGCGAAGCGGCTGACCAGCCGGCCATCGCCATCGCGATCCAGTCCGTGCGTGTGGGTCAACAAATGGCGGACGGCGACTCCGTCCAGCAGGCGGCGGCTGTCCTCATCCGTAGAGAGGTAGCGGGAGACCGGTTCGTCCAGCGAGGCGATGCCGCCGGAGTGCACAGCCCAGGCGACCGCAAAGCCGATGTAGCTTTTGCGGACGGAAGCGACGTGAAACTGCGAATCGGCAGCCGCCGGACGGGCATCGGCTGCGTGGGAGTGGCGGCCGCTGTAGTGCTCCGCGACGATGCGGCCGCGCTGGATGACGTAGATGGCGCAGGCGGTACCGCCGTTCAGCCGGTTGATCCGCTCGGCGTATTCGAACAAGGAATCAAAGGCGGCAGTCGGTTTACAGGGCAGCATGTGACTCTCCTCCGAATCGATGGAAATGAAAGGGCGAACGTATGTACGTCTTTTTTCGCGGGAAAACGGGGAAATTCCTGCCGGAAAAACGGATGAATGAAGGGGAAAACCGTGAATGGGAGGAGGAAATGCGTCACTTTTCCTTTCAAACAAAAGTTTAACAAGGGGCTGGCCAGACTTAGAAATCGGCCGGCCGATCAGCTTGCGGAGGAGGCGCGAACATAATAAAAAGGCCGTCACTTTCTGCGTGACGGCCTCGTTTTTGCCGCTGCGATTATTTGCGATACAGCGGGTACTCCACCTCGGCGGGGACGCGGATGGCGACGAGGCGCAGCGATTCACCCGGTTCGGCTTGGAAAACGACCGATTCCGTCCCGTTGGTTGTGACGACGGTGAAGTCGCCTGTTTCCAGGGGAGCGTTGTCGGCAGCGCCGCCGTCCGCCTGCCGCTGCGGCCAGGCAGTGCCGCGGCCGCTCACCACCACGGCCGCCAGAGCGTATCCGTCCGGGAGAGAATAGGTCCAGGATTGCCCTGCCGCGATCTCAATATCGGCCATCTCCGCGTCGGTCACGAGCCGGATAGGCGCCTGTGGGCCGATCACATGTTTGATCCGGACGCCGTCCGCTTCCTCCACGGGAAACTGTTCATGGTCGTATTGATGGTACGTGGGTGCTTCCTTGACGGCGCGGGCCAGATGCGGTTCAAACCAGATCTGAAACATTTCCGTTCCCGCCGGCAGTTCTTCCGCGTGATAGACGCCCGAGCCGGTCTGCATGACCTGTGCGCCACCGGTCGAGACCTGCTGCAGGTTGCCAAGCGTATCGCGATGCCCCACCGTGCCTGTCAAGACGTACGAAATGATTTCAAAACCGGAGTGGGGATGCAGGGGAATCTCAAACGTGGCCAGCGATTTGGCCCAGGCCCAGTAAAACAGCGGGCCGACGCGCTTGACAGCCGAGTGTTCGTGCGGAAAGCCGATCGGTTTGTTCTCCACGATCTCGCCGCTGCCGAAATGACCTTTACCTTGTTCGTTTGGCGAATAAACAGCGATGTGCATGTGCAGTTCCTCCTTCAACACAGGGATGCGGTCTCCGAAAGCTACCATTTTTCGTGCGATGATCAGAACAGGACGTAAGCGCCGGGGCCGATCAGGGCTACTCCGATTGCCACCGCAATCAGCACCAGGTTGTATTCGTATCCGTTTTGCGTCACCCAGTAGCCGTTGGCGCCGTGAACTTTGACGATTGCCACCAGCATGGTCAGGGCGATCAACAGCGCACCGACCCACGTGCCGACACCGGCGGCAAACAGCAGGCCGCCCACCAGCTCACCCAGTCCGGCCAACAGCGCCATGGTAACGCCCGGCTTCAATCCGATGGACTCCATCCATCCGCCGGTTCCTTTCAATCCGTGGCCCCCGAACCAGCCAAACAGTTTTTGGGCGCCGTGCCCCGCAAACGTCAATCCCACGACCAGACGAATGATCAACAAACCAAGATCCATCATGATGTTCATCTCTCCTTCATATATTTTAATTTTAAATATCTCAAAATCAAGATGTTTGTCCAAAAAGGCCGGCGGGCCTTAGAAGGTCTCCGCCAGTTTTGCTGCCTTTTCCAAGCCTTCCTGCACGATCGCTTCGGCTTTGTCCGGGAATTGGTTGTGCCCCTCCACGATCACGGTGGAGATGTCTTTCACTCCGAGGAAGCCGAGGACGTTTTGTACAAAGTTTACAGCCATTTCAGCCGCCGCAGCCGGACCTTCGGAGTAGATGCCGCCGCGCGCGTTCAGCAGGGCCACTTTTTTGTTGTTCAGCAGGCCAACCGGACCTTCCGGGGTGTATTTAAACGTTTTGCCGGCCTGGCACAGGTAATCAATGTAGGTATGCAGCACGGCAGGCACGGTGAAGTTCCACAGCGGGAAAGCGAACACCACCTTGTCTGCCTCCAGGAACTGATTCAGATACTTGTTCACCAGATCGGCTGCCTTCTGTTCTTCTGCGGTCAGCTCCATGCCTTGGCCGGATTTGTACATGGCGTTGATTTTCGTCACGTCGTAGTAAGGCAGGTTTTCCGCAAACAGGTCCAGTTCCACTACCTCGTCGTTCGGATGGGATTCTTTGTAGCTATCCAGAAACGCGTGGTACAGCTTCACGCTGACGGATTGTTCAATGGGACGGTTGTTGGCTTTCACAAACAGAACTTTGCTCATGCGGTTTCTCCTTTCATTTTGTAAGTCAATAACCTTTGTTTTGTAAATCTTGATTTCAAGATTATTATCTCTCCGCTGTTTTGTCAAGGTCTTTATTGGCTGCGGGCAGCAGGCATTTTCTAAAATCGTTCCTGCGCGGCCCTCCCCAGCTTTTTCAGCAGCGCGATCGCCTGCTGTTTTTCCTCGGCGGTAAGGCCGCTCACAGCCTTTTCGATCGCTTCCTTGTGGGACGGAAAAATATCAGCCAAAAACTGTTTGCCCTGGTCGGTCAGCTCCGCGTAAATGACGCGCCGATCCTCTGCACAGGGCTTGCGTACCAGCAGCTTCTTTTTTTCTAGTTTATCCACAACGTAGGTAATGTTTCCGCTGGAGATCAGGATTTTTTCGCCGATTTGCTGCAACGGTTGGGGGCCTTTATGAAACAGGACTTCCAGGACGCCAAATTCTGTCGGGTTCAATCCATGGCGGCGGATGTCGCGGTTGACATGGGCCGTGACCCAGTTGTAGGAACGGGACAGCGCAATCAGGAGATCAAGTGACTCGTTTCGCTGCTGCGTATCTGTCATAAAGGATGGCCCTCCTTTTTGTTTTGATGTTTAATATCTCTAATTTGAGACAATGGTACACGAGAGGGATTGTCTTGTCAATTAGCCGAGCTGACAGGGGATAGCGGCATGAAAGGCGACACCCCCTGGTGCTTGCGATGCGAGCGGGCAGAGGGTGCCGGCAGTACGGCCTAGTATTCCACTTTGGTGACTTCCTCCAGCGGGCCCAGCGGATTTTCCTTTGCTTCCCGCAGTTCTTTATCCAGCAGTTTTTCGTGGCTTTCGTCGGACAGGTCAAAGAAAAAATACTCGTCTTCGTGATTTTGCTTTTCTCGTTGATCAGCCAATTGAGATCCCACCTGTTTTTCGCTTAGTGTGCGCGAAACAGGGCGGCTCATGCAGCTTGTCTCGGTATGCCTGTCCCATGCCGGGCGCAATCCCAATGTGCGCCGAAGATTGGTTGCGGGGCGGCAGGCGCGTTTCTTGTCTGGGGAAAGGGGCGTGTGTTTTTTCTTTTCAAACATTTGTTTATGTGATAAACTTTTGTTTAGAAAGAGAATGTGATAAGAAACAGGGAATGATGTCGGAAGAAAGGAGGAGGGGCGTGGACAAGGAACAGCTCATCCTGCGCTACATTCGTGAAAATCCGTTTATCAGCCAGCAGGAGCTGGCCGACAAGATCGGCATTTCCCGCTCGGCGGTGGCCGGGTACATCGCCCAGCTCACCAAACGGGGCGAGATCAAGGGACGTGCCTATGTGCTGCGCGACGAAGGGCGGATCGTCTGCATCGGCGGAGCCAACCTGGACCGGAAGGCGCGCGGGAAGCAAAAAGTGCGGCTGCATTCGTCCAATCCGGTGGCCATCACCGAGTCGTGCGGTGGTGTTGCGCGCAACATCGCCGAAAACCTGGGGCGGCTGGGCACAAGCGTCACGCTGATCAGCTGCGTCGGTGAAGACAAAGAGGGCGAATGGATTTTGCAGGAGACGAAAAGACACGGCGTGGACGTCAGCCAGGTATGGCGGCTGCCGGCCCAACGCACGGGCACCTACACCGCGCTTCTGGACATCGACGGGGAGATGGTGGTCTCGCTGGCCAACATGGACATCTACGACGCGCTTACCCCGGAGATGTTTGCAGACAAGTGGTCCCATATCGCGGCAGCGCGGGCCGTTTTTCTCGATACCAATCTGCCGGCGGATTGCCTGGCGTACATCATCCAGCGCTGCAAACAGGAAAACATCCCGCTGTATATCGATCCGGTCTCTTCCGCGAAAGCGAAGAAACTGCCGGAGAGACTGGACGGCGTGGACGCGATCCTGCCCAATCGGGAAGAGGCGGAACTGCTGGCCGGCATGTCAATCACGTCGATCGAGGAGTGCGCCGAGGCGTGCCGTCAGATCCGGGAGCGGGGCGTCAAGCGGGTGGTCGTCACGCTGGGCGAGCAAGGCGTGTACTATCAATCGGCGGAACAGGCGGAGCACCTGGCCCCGTATCCGACAGAGGTGGTGGATGTCACCGGCGCGGGCGACGCATTTGCCTCCGGACTTTTGTACGGCATCGTCAACAATGAACCATTCGGACAAGCCTGCCGCCTCGGATTGGCCGCATCCGCCCTGACCCTGCAGACGGAGCAGTCGGTCTCGCCGCTGCTGCAGCCGGAACAGCTCGCACAAACAGTAAGCCAATATGAAAAGGAGCGATAATCCATGAAACAATATCTCACCTGCACGGAAGAAGTGCGTCACGCGCTGGAGAACAACCAGCCGGTCGTGGCGCTGGAGACGACGATCATCTCACACGGCATGCCGTACCCGCAAAACATCGAAATGGCCAAAGAAGTGGAGCGCATCATCCGCGACAACGGCGCCGTGCCGGCCACCATCGGGATCATGAACGGAAAAATCAAGATCGGGCTGACCGAGGCTGAACTGGAGGAATTTGCCACCAACAAATCGGTGGAAAAAGTAAGCCGCCGCGACTTTCCGTACATTCTGGCGAGCGGCAAAATCGGCGCCACCACTGTAGCCGCCACGATGATCGCCGCGCAGTTGTCCGGCATCCGCGTGTTTGCCACCGGCGGCATCGGCGGGGTGCACCGCGAAGGGGAGATCACCTGGGACGTGTCCGCTGACCTGACCGAACTGGCCCAAACCAACGTGGCCGTCGTCTGCGCCGGAGCCAAGTCGATTCTCGACCTGGGCCGCACGCTGGAATACCTGGAGACGCACGGTGTGCCGGTGGTCGGCTACCGCACGGCCGAGTTCCCGTCCTTCTTTGCCCGCGAGAGCGGCTTTGGTGTCGATTTCCGCCTGGACACGCCGGAGGAAGTGGCGACGCTGATGGACACCAAGTGGCAGTTGGGACTGAACGGCGGTCTGGTCATCGCCAATCCGGTGCCGGAAGCGGACGCGCTGAATCACCGCGAGATCGAAGCCGTCATCGAGCAAGCGCTGGCGGAAGCCAAGGAAAAGGGCATCACCGGAAAGCAAGTGACACCATTCCTGCTCGACCGGGTCAAACAGTTGACGGCCGGCAAGAGCCTGCAGACCAACATCGCTCTGGTGAAACACAACGCGGAAGTAGCGGCGAAGATTGCCGTCGCCTATCACGCCAAGAAAAACTGAAACGGCCCGCAATAACAGCGGCCGCCATTGTGCGCTGTCCAAAAACGGACGGCGCCCTTTTTTTGGCAGAAGATGTTAGCGCAAATGCTTGATATACCCACCCGGGGTATTATATAATGGGCATGTAATAAACAGGAGCCTTGGAGGGAATACTACCAAAAATATACCCCTCGTGGGTATCTTGATGCGGAGGAAGACGCGATGAGCGCGAAAATAAAAGAAGCGACGGTTTCGATTTCCGGCATGACCTGCGCGGCATGCGCGGCCCGGATCGAAAAGGGGCTGCACAAATTGCCCGGGGTGCTGGAGGCAAACGTCAACCTGGCCATGGAGACAGCCACCGTGGAATACGACGCGGGGCAGGTCGGCGTGGACGACCTGATCCGTCAGGTGGAAAAGCTGGGGTATCAAGCGGCTGCCAAGGACGATCAGACTGATGCGGAGACGGTTGACCGCCGGGCGGAGGAAATCGACCGGCAAACCGGGAAGTTTCTCTTTTCCCTGATCCTCTCCCTCCCCCTTTTGTGGGCGATGGTCAGCCATTTTTCCTTCACTTCGTTCATCTGGCTGCCGGAGATGTTCATGAATCCGTGGGTGCAGTTGGCGCTGGCGACGCCGGTGCAGTTCATCGTCGGCCGGCAGTTTTACGTCGGCGCCTACAAGGCACTGCGCAACGGCAGCGCCAACATGGATGTGCTGGTCGCCTTGGGCACATCGGCCGCCTACTTTTACAGTCTCTACCTGGCGGTTCGCTCCATCGGGTCGGGGGCGCACATGACGGAGCTCTATTTTGAGACGAGCGCCGTGCTGATTACGCTGATTCTGCTCGGCAAGCTGTTTGAGGCAAAGGCCAAGGGGCGTTCGTCACAGGCGATTCGCAAGCTGATGGGTCTGAGAGCGAAGACGGCCGTGGTGGTCCGTGACGGCGAGGAGCTGACGATTCCGGTGGAAGACGTGCGTCCGGGCGACATTGTCCACGTGAAGCCGGGGGAAAAGGTGCCTGTTGACGGCATCGTGCTGGAGGGACAGTCGGCGGTCGATGAATCGATGCTGACCGGTGAAAGCGTTCCTGTCGACAAGGCGGCGGGCGACGAGGTCATCGGCGCCACGCTGAACAAACACGGTTTTCTCAAAGTGCGGGCGACCAAAGTGGGCAAGGAGACAGCCTTGGCCCAGATCATCCGGGTCGTGGAAGAGGCGCAGGGCTCCAAAGCGCCCATTCAGCGGCTGGCTGACAGCATTTCCGGCATCTTCGTGCCGGTCGTCGTCGGCATCGCGCTCGTTACCTTCGCCGTCTGGTACCTGCTGGTGACGCCGGGGGACTTCGCCTCCGCGCTGGAGAAAGGCATTGCCGTGCTGGTGATCGCCTGCCCGTGCGCGTTGGGGCTGGCGACGCCCACCTCGATCATGGCCGGATCGGGCAGAGCCGCTGAACTGGGGATTTTGTTCAAGGGCGGTGAACACCTGGAGACGGCCCACAAGCTGGATGTGATCGTGCTGGACAAAACGGGCACGGTGACGAAAGGGGAGCCGGCGCTGACTGACGTGCTGGCCTACGGGATGGAGGAAGCGGAGCTGCTGGCGCTGGTGGGAGCGGCGGAGAAACACTCCGAGCATCCGCTGGCTCAGGCGATCGTCAAGGGCGTTGTCGACAGGGGCGTCACGCTGAGCGGAGCCGCCGACACGTTTGAGGCGGTTCCCGGGTTTGGCATCCGCGCCGCAGTAGACGGCAGGGAGGTGCTGGTAGGGACGCGACGTCTCCTGGACAGGCATCAGATCCCGTTTGACCAGGCGGCGGAGGCAATGGCACGGCTCGAGCAGGAGGGCAAAACGGCAATGCTGGTGGCCGTGGACGGCCGGCTGGCCGGGCTGGTGGCGGTGGCCGATACGATCAAGCCGACGTCCCGCGAGGCGGTGCAGCGCTTGAAGGCGATGGGACTGGAGGTCGTCATGATCACCGGCGACAATCGGCTGACGGCGGAGGCGATCGCCCGCCAGACGGGAATCGATCGGGTGATCGCGGAAGTGCTGCCGGAAGGAAAGGCGGACGAAGTGAAAAAGCTGCAGCAGCAGGGCCGCAGGGTAGCGATGGTGGGCGACGGGATCAATGACGCGCCCGCACTGGCCACCGCCGACATTGGGATGGCGATCGGCACCGGAACGGACGTGGCCATGGAGGCGGCAGACATTACCCTGATGCGCGGCGATCTAAACGGCGTAGCCGACGCGATCCTGATGAGCCGCAAAACCATCCGCAACATCAAGCAGAACCTGTTCTGGGCCTTTGCCTACAACACGCTGGGCATCCCTGTGGCGGCGCTGGGCTTCCTCGCGCCCTGGCTGGCCGGAGCGGCGATGGCCTTCAGCTCGGTGTCGGTCGTGCTGAACGCCCTGCGCCTGCAACGCGTCAAACTGGAACCTGGAATCACAAGAAACGAAGGGGCGATGAGATGAGCCGCACAGCTGCATGGGCGCTTTCCGGCGTCGTGTACCTTTTACTCGTCATCGGCGGCTACCTGCTGTACGAAGCGGTTGCAACTCCAGGAGAAGCTCCGCATCAGCAGCAGGAGAACCACTCCCTGAATCAGCCGGCCGTCCCTGCCGCGGAGTAAGCTGCAGCTGAGACCGGCCAGCGGCGGCGGATCATTCCGCCTCACAGTCAGCCGGTTAAACGTAATCGCGGCTCGTAGATCTGCGGCCCGACCGGCAATCACCAGCCCGCCTGCATCCGGTCCCGTGAAATACAGAGGCGGCGGCAGGCGGACAGAAAGCATACAGAAAACAGGAAAAAGGAGCGATCATCATGCAAAACGTAACGCTGCGCGTGGAAGGAATGTCGTGCAATCACTGCGTCAACGCGATTGAAAAGGCACTGAAGGAATTGGGCGCATCCGGAAAAGTGGATCTGGCCGCCAAAACGGTGGAGGTCAGCTATGACGAGAACGCCCTGACGCTGGAGGCGATCAAGGAAGCGATCGAAGACCAGGGATACGATGTAGTCTGACACCTGGCGGCAGTGCCCCTCGGCTGGCGAACACGATCCGGGATGGGAAAATCAGGCTATGATAAAATGGAAGCAGCTTGATTTAAGGAGGGAGCGCGGTGAATGTAACGATAACAGGCATTCCCATCTACTCCGGCGCCTATGTCTCCGGTACGGAACTGGCGCCAGCCGCTTTGCGGGCGGCGGGTTTGATGACCGTTCTGCAGGAGCAGGGTATACCGGCAACCGACCGGGGAGATCTCGTCCTTCCCGCTTATCTGCCGCGGCACAACGTTCCGCCTGTTCGCAACTGGCCGGCGCCGCGCATGGTCTGGGACCTGCTGCGCGAAGAGGCGCGCGGCTGCTTTGGCCGCGACCAATTTTCCCTGTTTCTCGGCGGCGACTGCAGCGTGATCGTCGGGACGGCGCAAGCGTTTCGCGACGTCTATGGAGACAAGGTGTACCTCCTGGTGCTGGATGGCCACGTTGACGCGAGGGTGCCCTCAGCCTCCCGCTGTGTCGGAGCAGCTGGCATGGGCCTGTGGTTTTTGCTGCAGGGCGGCGGCGTCTGGATCGAGGAGACCGGATGGACAGCGGACCGCATCGCCGTATTGGGGTGCCAGCAGATGCCGGACGAGACCTTAGGAGTAGAGATCGTCACGCTTGATCAGTTGTGTGAACGGGGACCGGGCCCGCTGGCAGCCGACGTCTTGCAGGCGATCCCTTCTGATGCGCATATCCTCGTCCACTTTGACGTCGACGTGATGCACAAGGAGGCAATGGCAGCCGCCTATTCACCGAGCGAAACCGGCCTGTCGCTGGCGCAGACGGAGGAACTGCTGAGCACTGTGCTGGCCGATCCGCGCGTCGTCGGGGTAAATGTGACGGAATTTTCTGCATTGCGGGACGTGACAGGTGAGCAGGCCAGCCGACTGGTTCGGCTGCTTGGCCGCGCACTGGCTGCTCGCAAAACCCCCTCTGGATCTGATACGATATAAATATAAACTGTTGCTTATATAAAAGGGGGAAAGGGTCTTGCTGAAAAAGCTGATGGCCAAACTGGGAGTGGGAGCGGCGACAGTGGATCTTAGGTTGGATCGCCCTGCCTACCGGTTGGGAGAGACGATCACGGGCGCGATCCGCATCGAAGGAGGCAGCGTGGAACAGCGCATCTCCGAACTGAGCGTCCTGCTGATGATGAAGGTGAACGTGCGGGGGCAGGAGGTAACGCGTCCGGTGCATACGTACCCGGTCAGCCGCAGCTTCACCGTGCAGCCGAAGCCCTTTGTGCAGGAGATTCCGTTTGCCTTTGAACTGCCGGCAGGGTTGGCCGTGTCGACACCGTCCGTTCAGTACTACCTGCACACCAAGCTGGATGTGGAACGGGCGCTTGACCCGACCGACCTGGATCCGGTGCAGGTGCTGCCGCCGGAACCGGTGGAACGCGTGCTGAACGCACTGGCCCGCCTCGATCTGCGGCAAAAGCCCGACTCCGGCAAGCTCACGCCGTACGGTCAGGAGTTTTCGTTTTTCACGGGACGGCCGCTGGACATCCCGCTCAAGGAACTGGAGGTCGTCTTCCTCTCCACACCGGGTGAGCTGCGCCTGTTGACGGAGCTGGATCTGGCTGTTCCCGGCAGGTTCGGCGGAGAGATGGAGCGCAAGGCGGAGATCGTCGTGCCGCAGGACCTGCTGGCAGCCGACCGGGAAGAGGAGCTTTCCCGTTTCCTGTTGGATACGCTTCGCACCTATGCGGAAAATCCGCAGGCGATTCCGTACGTGTCGATGGCGTCCTACGGTCAGCCGCCGCACGGTCACCAGGGACACTACGGTCACCACGGCCATGGCATGGCCGGCATGATCGGCGGCATGGCGGCCGGTTTCCTGGGCGGCATGCTGCTGGGCGAGGTCATGGAGGAGATCGGAGAGTCGGCCGGTGACATGTTTGAAGAAGCGGGATTGGATTTCGATTTCGACGGCTTTGACGAACTGTAATTACAGTGCGCCCACCGTTTCCCTTTCCGGGGAGGCGGTGGTTTTTTCGTGTTGGCGTGCGGAATCACGTACGGCGAAAACGACATGGACGATACGCATAGGGCTTCGGTCGAAAGCCCTGTTTCTTGTCCGCCCGGGAGGAGTCCGAGCCCGCCTGGAGTAAATATGTAACCGGGGGGAAGAAGCATGTACACACTGCTGCTGATTGACGACGAAGAAGACGTAAGGGAAGGCGTTATCCGCGAGGTTGACTGGCAGGCTTACGGGTTCGCGGTCATCGGAACGGCTGAAAACGGCCAGGATGCGCTGGAGAAGATGGAGAGAAGCGTACCGGACATCGTCGTCACCGACATCAAGATGCCGTTTATGGACGGGCTGGAGCTGGCCGCCGTCGTCAAAGAGCGGTATCCCACCGTCAAAATCGTGATTCTGACGGGCTTCGACGAGTTTGAATACGCGCGGAAAGCGGTCAAGCTGCAGATCGACGAATACGTGCTCAAGCCGTTTTCTGCGGGTGAACTGATCGACGCCCTTTTGAAAGTGCGGGCGCGGCTTGACCAAGAAGCCGCCGAGAAGAAAAACATTCGCCTGTTGAAGGAGCACTATCAAAAAAGCTTGCCGGTGCTAAGGGAAGTGTTTCTGACGTCGCTGATTACCCGCCGGCTGCCTGCAGCCGACATCCGGGAAAAGGCACACGCGTACCAGATCGATTTGGAGGGAAACGGCTTTGTGGTCGGCGCCGTCAGCATCGACCGGCCCGGTGTCGACGAACATGCGGCTGATCACTTTGCGCCGCCGCCCAGCCGTCAGACGAGGGGAACGGATCGGGAACTGCTGCTGCTCTCCGTCCGCAACATCGTGCAGGAAGTGGTCGACAAGCACCGTCTGGGGATTGTCTTCACCAACAACGACCATGTAGTCCTGATTGCCGTTCACCAGGAGCGCGAGCGGGAGGCGATCCTCCGGAAAACGACGGCCGTGCTGGAAGAAGCGCGGCAATTCGTTGAAAAATTTTGCGAATTCACAGTAACAGCTGGGATCGGGACGGTCACCGGCGACTTGGCTGACCTTTCCTTTTCCTACGAGGATGCAGTTGCTGCGCTTGACTACAGGGTCGTGCTCGGAAACAACCGGGTCATCTGCGTCGATGACGTGGAAAAGCGCTGCGTGGAAAAGGTCCGCTTCGACGAGCAAAAAGAGCATGCGCTGATCCGCTGTCTGAAGGTGGGGACGCCGCAGGAACTGAGGGACATCCTGGATGAGCTGTTTGCCGAAGTTGCCGATGCCCGCGTGTCCATCAAGGATTATCACATTTACCTGCTGGAGATTCTGACCGCCATCCTGAAGGCGGCCAAGGGGGCCAATCTGGAGCCGGAGCGCGTCTTTGGCGAACATCTTCACTGGTTTACGGACATCCACAAGGCCCAAACGCTTCAGGAGACGAAGGACAGGCTGCTGCACATCTGCTTGGGCATGATGAACAGCATCGCCAGCGTCAGGCAGTCCTCCTACAAACGGCTCGTCGCCCAGGCCGTCGAATACGTCAAAAACCACTACCACGAAAGCGACATCTCGATCCACAAAGTGTGCAGGCAGCTTCACATCAGCGCGGGGTATTTCAGCAGCATTTTCAAAAAGGAGATGAATACGACGTTCGTCAACTTTCTGCTGCAGGTGAGAATGGAAGCGGCCCAGGAACTGCTGCTGACGACCGACCTGAAAACCTTTGAGATCGCAGAACGAGTCGGGTATACCGACCCCAACTACTTCAGCTTCTGCTTCCGCAAGAAATGGGGCATGTCTCCCAAGGAGTACAAAAACATGGCCAGAGGGGTACGATGAAAAATCCGGTTAACGCGCTGGTTCAAATGGTGAAGATGAAGAGCATTCAGTTTATCATCACGGCCTCGTTTACGCTGGTGACCGTCGCGGTCATGCTCTTTGTCGGCGTCATGCTGTACAGCAAATTTTCCGAAACAGCGGAACAAAATGCATTTTTGCACACCCAGCAAATGATCGACCAGGTCAGCTTCAATCTGAACAGCTACCTGGACAGCATGAAGGAGATTTTTGAACTGGCCGCAGAGAAGATCCGCCGAAGCGAGAACGTGCCGGACGACAAGCTGACGGAACGGTTGGGGACGATTCTGGAAACCCGTGAGGATCTTGTCTCGGTGGCCGTGTTTTCACGGGAGGGCGAACTGATCGCCGCGTATCCGCAGGCGGCGATGCGGAAAAACACGAGACTGCAGGAACAGAGCTGGTTTCAGGCGGCGTTGAAAGACCCCGGCCACATTTCCTTTTCGCTTCCGCACATTCAGAACCTGTTTCAAGGTGAGTACAAGTGGGTGGTCTCGATGAGCAGGGGCATCTCGGTCTCCCAGAACGGCGAAAGGGAGGACGCGATCCTGCTCGTGGACGTCAATTTCAAAACAATTGACGACCTCTGCCAGCGGGTGGAGCTGGGCAAAAAAGGGTATGTCTACATCATCGACCTGGCCGGCAACATCGTCTACCATCCGCAGCAGCAGCTGATCTACGTCGGATTGAAAAACGAGAATCGGGCCATTGCCTTGAAAAACTCGTACGGCAGCTACGTGGACGAGTCCGACGGGGAGCGGCGGCTGGTCACGATCAAGACGCTGGATGACATCGGCTGGAAAATCGTCGGCGTCTCGTACATGGACGAGATCGCCACCACCAAAAAGGAGATCAGCGGGTTTATCTTCTGGCTGCTGGTTGTCGTCATCGCCGTGGTGGTGTTTGTCCTCACCTATATCTCCGCTGCCATCTCCCGGCCGATCCGCAATCTGGAACGCTCCATGCAGCAGGTGGAGAAGGGGGATTTTACGGTCAACCTGGCCGTTCGCGGCAGTCACGAGGTGGAGCAGCTCTCGCGCCGCTTCAACCACATGGTGATCCGCATCAGGCAGCTCATGGATCAAATCATCCGGGAGCAGGAAGCCAAGCGGAAAAGCGAGCTGGAAGTGCTGCAGGCGCAGATCAACCCGCACTTTTTGTACAATACGCTCAACTCGGTCGTGCGCATGGTGGGGATCGGCAAAAACGAAGACGTAATCACCACCATTACCGCGCTTTCCAAACTGTTTCGGATCAGCCTCAGCAAAGGGAAAAACATCATCACCGTTCAGGAAGAACTGGAGCACGTGCGGAATTATCTGGTCATCCAAAAAATGAGGTACAAAAACAAATTCACCTATGAAATCACAGCCCAGGACGAGGTGCTTCCCTGCAAGACGCTGAAACTTCTGCTGCAGCCGATCGTGGAAAACGCGATTTACCACGGCATCGAGCCGTTGGCGGATCAGGGAAAGATCACCGTGTCGGCGGAACGGTCGGACGGTGACATCCTGTTCCGGGTGCGGGACAACGGGCTGGGCATCCCGCCCCACGTGCTGGAGCAGATCGGTTCCGGCCAAATCAAAAGCAAGGATGGGTCGGGAGTCGGCATCAAAAATGTGCATGAGCGCATCCGGCTGTTTTTTGGCGAAGCGTACGGTCTTTCCATCGAAAGCGATGAGGAGACCGGTACCACCGTGACCATACGAATACCGATGATAACGGAAGAGACGTGAAGAGGAATGCACCAGTCAAGCAAACAGGCATGGCGAACATTCGTGTATCTGCTGCTGGCGGCGGCTGCCGTCCTGGGTGCCTGCGCCGATCCTGCCGCCGACCAGGTCAAACAGAAGAACGTGGCGCTCATCGTCAGGATGAAGCACGGGGATTATTGGCGGACGGTAAAATGGGGGGCGGAGATGGCCGCCAGAGAGTTTGGCGTCAACGTCAATTTCTACGCCCCCGATTACGAAGAAGACGTGAAGGGGCAGTTGGCGCAGGTCCGGCAGGCGTTTGCGGACGGAACAGCTGCCGTGGTGATCGCACCCGACAGCCAACAGGTCTTGGACGAAGCCACGTCAAGGGCAAAGGAACAGCGCATCCCCGTGTTGATCATCGATTCCGAACTGACGGGGCCGGGGGTGGTCAGCTGGATTGGCACCGATCATGTTGACTCGGGCAAACGAGCGGGCGAGAAGCTGATTGAACTGGTCGGAACGCATGGCAGGATCGCCGTCCTGGGCGGGGGAAACACCGCCCAGCGGGAAAAGGGACTGCTGGAGGCGATCTCCCACTATCCGGGGGTAACGATCGTGGCAAGGGAGGGCGCTTCTGATCAAACCCAGGCCAGTGAGCTGGCCGCAAGGATGATCGACTCCCATTCGCTCGACGGCATCGTGGCGCTTAACGCTGTCGCCGCGCTCGGCGCCGCCCAGGCGATTGAAAGTAAAGGACTGGCGGAAAAGGTGAAAGTGGTAGCCATCGACAGCCCGCCTGACGTGCTGGCGTACATTCAGGAGGGTGTGATCCAGGCCACGATCATGCAGAATCCGTTCAGCATGGGCTACCTGGGCGTCAAGCACGCGGTGGAGGCGATGAATGGCTTGCACGTCCCTTCCCGTATCGATACGGGAACGAAAATCATCGACATGGACAACATGTTCTGGTCGGAAAACCAAAAGCTGCTGTTTCCGTTTGTCAAGTGAGAGACCGCGATCCGCTGGAGGGAAGATGACGAGCCTCGCCCGATCAATCGCGCAGGACAAGCGCAATCAGGGGAGACGGGAAAGCAGGACTTTGCGTCGGCGGGCGAAATCAGATGTAATAGAGAGAGAAAAGGTCACCGCAAAAGCACAGGAGGCAGCAGATGAACAAGAGGTACACGGAAATATACGAAGACATCAAAAAACAGATACTGGATGGGACCTACCCGCCCGGGGAAAAGCTGCCTTCGGAAAACGAGTTTTGCCGGATATATCGGACAAGCCGGGGCACCGTAAGGCGGGCGCTTGATCTGCTGGCGAAGGAAGGATTCGTCAACAGCGTTCACGGCAAGGGCGTGTTTGTACTGGATGCGAATTTGATCACATTCTCGTTTGGCGGTCTGGTCAGCTTCAAGGAAGCGAGTGAAAGCAGCGGGCAAGCCTTTGTCACGACCGTTCCGCTGTTTGAGGTCGTCACCATAGACAAGCCGCTGCAGGCGAAAACCAAATTGCCCCTTGGACAGGAAGCGTACCGATTGTTTCGCGTGCGCAGCTTGAAAAACGAGCGCATTATTTTTGACATCAACTACTTCCGAAAAGATATCGTTCGCGACCTGACGCGGGAGATTGCGGAACAGTCCATTTACGAATACCTGGAAGACAAGCTGGGCGCAAAAATCGGGTTTGCCCGGCGGATTATTCACGTGGAGCCGGTTACCGCCCTCGACAAAGCCCATCTGGATGTAAAAGGGTACAACCTGGTGGCGGTGGTGAAAAACTTTGTCCACCTGCACGACGGCACGTTGTTTGAATACACCGAATCCCGGCACAGGCCGGACCGGTTTGAATTCACGGATTTTGCCCGACGCCGATAAGGCGTTCTTTTTTTGCACATGCTTACTTGTTTAAACAAGTATTGACGTACTTGTTTAAACAAGTGTATGATTTGAATGAAAACGATTACAGGAGGGGGACCCATGGAGATCAACAAGCGGGAAGTAGAGCAGATACTCCAGGCTGTAGGCGGCCGGGACAACATCGCAGCTGTATCCCACTGCGTCACCCGGTTGCGGTTTGTCTTGAAGGATGAAGGGCAAGTCGACAAGACGCTGCTGGAATCAATCGGAATCGTCAAAGGTTCGTTTTCTTCGAACGGTGAATTCCAGGTGGTCATCGGCCAGGGATTGGTCAACAAGGTGTACGACGCGCTGCTTAACATCGCTGACATCACAGGCGCCACCAGGCAGGAGACCAAGGAAGCGGCTGTTAAAAAATTGAATCCGTTCCAGCGAGCTGTGAAAACGCTGGGCGATATCTTCATTCCCCTCCTTCCTGCCATTGTGACGGCGGGTCTGCTCATGGGGATCAACAACGTGCTGACCGGGAAGGGAATCTTCTACCCCGACGCGTCGCTCGTCGACGTTCACCAGCAGTGGAAAGATTTTGCGGGCATCATTAATCTTATTGCCAATACGGCGTTTGTATTCCTGCCGGGCCTGATTGGCTGGTCTGCCGTCAAGCGTTTCGGCGGAAGTGAACTGCTGGGTATCGTCCTCGGTCTGATGCTGATCCATCCCGATTTGTTGAACGCGTGGGGTTATGCCCAGGCAGTAGCGGATGGAACAGTGCCGTACTGGAATCTGTTTGGCTGGGAGATCGCCAAAATCGGCTACCAGGGACAGGTGCTGCCGGTGCTGATCTCTTCCTACGTGCTGGCCAAAGTGGAAACGTTTTTGACCAAGCGGATTCCCGACATGTTTCGGCTGCTGCTGGTGGCTCCCATCAGCCTGCTCGTGACGGGCTTCCTGTCCTTTACCGTGATCGGACCGCTGACGTTTGGAGTGGCCAATTGGCTCACGTCCGGATTCGTCTCGTTGTTTGACGCATTCAGCATCCTCGGCGGATTGCTTTACGGCGGGTGCTATGCGCTGCTGGTCGTAACCGGCATGCACCATACCTTCCTTGCCGTAGATTTGCAATTGATCGCCAGCACCGGCGGCACATTCCTGTGGCCGATGCTCGCGCTGTCCAACATCTCCCAAGGGTCTGCAGCCCTGGCAATGATGTTCGTGTCCCGGGAGGAAAAGCTGAGAGGCATGTCGCTGACCTCCGCCGTCTCCGCCTTCCTGGGCATCACCGAACCCGCCATGTTTGGCGTCAATATTCGCTACCGGTACCCGTTTGTGTCCGCGATGATCGGATCGGCCATCGGGGCTGTCATTCTCACGCTGAGCAAGGTAAAAGCCGCGTCGATCGGTGTGGGAGGGCTTCCCGGTTTTCTCTCGATCTTTCCTGAACACTGGGGAGCATTCTTCCTCGGCATGGCAGTCGCGCTGGTGGTGCCCTTCACACTGACGTTCCTGGTGGGGAAAACGAGGAAAACACAATAACAAAAAGAGAGAGATGGTGAGCATAGCAACCGATCTGCAGGGGGTTTTGGCAGATTGGTTGCTATTGCCCATTATGGAAAAGGAGTGGATCAACAATGGCGAAACCATGGTGGAAAAAGGCGGTCGTGTATCAAATCTATCCGAAAAGTTTCATGGATACCACCGGCAGCGGTACCGGCGATCTGCAGGGAATCATCGAAAAACTGGATTACCTGCAGGAACTGGGCGTCGACGTGATTTGGCTGACCCCCATCTACCCGTCGCCGCAGAGAGACAACGGGTACGACATCAGCGATTACTGCGATATCAATCCCGCGTACGGTACGATGGAAACGTTCGAACGACTGCTGCAGGAGGCCCATGCCCGGAACATCCGGGTCATCATGGACATAGTCGTGAACCACACCTCGACCGAACACCCGTGGTTTCGTGAAGCGTCCAGCTCCAAACAGAGCCCGTACCGCGACTATTACATCTGGAAGGACGGGAAAAACGGCGGTGCGCCCAACAACTGGCGCTCCAAGTTCGGCGGCAGCGCCTGGCAGTACGACGAGACCACGGGGCAGTACTATTTGCATCTGTTCGACGTCACCCAGGCGGATTTGAACTGGGAAAACCCCAAACTGCGCCAGCAGGTCTACGAAATGATGAACTTCTGGCTGGACAAAGGCGTGGACGGGTTTCGCCTGGATGTGATCAACCTGATCTCCAAAGACCAGCGTTTTCCCGATGACACGCTGGAGACGCCGATGGACGACGGCCGCAAGTATTACACGGACGGCCCGCGGATTCACGAGTTTTTGAAAGAGATGAATCGTCACGTGTTCGCCAGGAAGCCTGACCTCCTCACCGTGGGCGAGATGTCGTCCACCTCGATCGAAAACTGCGTGAAGTATACCCGGCCGGACGAACACGAACTGAACATGGTGTTCAGCTTCCACCACCTCAAGGTGGATTATCCCAATGGAGAGAAGTGGGCGCTGGCCGACTTTGACTTTCTCCAACTGAAAAAAATCCTCGGCGAGTGGCAGTACGGCATGCAGAGCGGCGGAGGCTGGAATGCGCTGTTCTGGTGCAATCACGACCAGCCGAGGGCGATCTCCCGATTTGGAAACGACCGGGAGTATCACCGGGAATCGGCGAAAATGCTGGCGACCACGATTCACCTCATGCAGGGCACCCCGTACATCTACCAGGGGGAGGAAATCGGCATGACCAACCCCTATTTTGACGAGATTTCCGCGTACCGGGATGTCGAGTCGATCAACGCCTACCGCCAGCTTCAGGAGCAAGGGAAGCAGGAGCAGGAAATCCTGGCCATTCTGCAGCAAAAATCACGGGACAACGGGCGCACGCCCATGCAGTGGGATGACAGTCCGCATGCCGGGTTCACGTCGGGAACCCCCTGGATCAACGTGGCACCGAACTACAAGGAGATCAACGTGAAGCGCGCGCTTGAAGACGAGGACTCCGTTTTTTACCACTACAAAAAGCTGATCCAGCTGCGGAAGACATATGATGTCATCGCGTACGGCGATTTTCGGATGATTCTGGACGATCATCCGCAAATCTTTGCGTATCTGCGGACGTACGGAAACGAAACCCTCCTGGTGGTAAACAACTTCTACGCCAGCGAGACGTCTTTTGCGCTGCCCGACGATATTCGTCTGGCAGGGGAGCCCACCCTGCTGTTGTCCAACTACCGGGACACGGGGCTTGACGTCCGTTCGCTGTCTCTGCGGCCGTACGAATCGGCTGTCTTTTACTTCGCCGGTTAAGGGGGGACGACTGGTGACGAATACCGTGACCAATGCCGAGAAACGCTGCCGGGTAAAGCTTATCGCGCTCGATATGGACGGGACCCTGCTGAACAGGCAGCACCAGGTGAGTGCAGAAAACGCCCGGGCGGTTCAACAAGCACAGAGCAGCGGCATCACAGTGGTTGTAGCGACCGGCCGATCGTACAAAGAAGCCCTGCCGCCGCTTGCGGCAGCCGGCATCACCTGTCCGGTCATCTGCGTGAACGGGGCGGAGGTGCGGAGCGAAACCGGGGAGATCGTCCGAAGTATGCCGATCCCCCCGCAGACGTATGAGGAAGCGGAGGCTATCCTGCGGCAGGAAGACATGTATTACGAACTGTACACGAATCGGGGGACGTTTACGAACGACCGCGATAAGGCGTTTGCCGTCCTGCGTGCGTTTATCCAAAGCGCGTTTCCCGGCACGGATGAACAGACGATCCGTGCAGCGCATGAGCGTCGTTTTTCCGCCGGGGAACTCGCCCCTGTGGACTCGTACGCGTCCGTGCTCGGCCGATCCGGCGAGCACCTCTACAAATTAATGGTCTTCTCCAGGGAGGGGCAAAAGCTGGATCGTGTGTCCCGCAGACTGGCAGCCGTGAACGAGCTGGCCGTCAGTTCGTCGGCAGCAAACAACCTGGAAGTCACGCACAGGCTTGCGCAGAAGGGAATCGCGCTGCGGGAACTGGCGGACAGACTCGGCATTGCCCTGGAGGAGACGATGGCCATCGGTGACAGCTTCAACGACTTGTCGATGCTGCGCATCGTCGGCCTTGGCGTCGCGATGGGAAATGCCGATGACGAGATCAAGCGGGCCAGCGCTGTCGTGACCGACACCAACGATCAGCACGGCGTCGCTCGTGCGATTCGGGAATGGGCGCTTTTCTAGGCGGTCCAGCGTGCTGCGCTGGCCGCCCGCCCTTGGGGGCGAGGGTGAAAGGGAGGCGAACTTTAATCTACATGAATCCCTCCATTCCAATGCCGGAGATGATGTAAATATCAGAAAGACGGCATTATCACGATCTCCAGAAACTGCGCTGCAAGCTGATCAGAGTATTGCCTGTGTGACTGCGGGAGGAACGGCTCCGCTTTTTTTTTGTCGAAAAGTTTCCTGAGAATTTTGATAGAAATTCACATGATTTTTTATTAATTTTTCGTTTGCAATCGCTTACATTGGAACAGTGGGCACCACCATAGAGCTCGAAAAGGGGGATTTCAGATGAACAAGTTTGTTTCTACAGCGACAGCGGCCGTGCTGGCCCTTTCCATTGCCGGATGTTCGGGATCAGGCGGCTCCCAGCCGACAGCAGGCGAGGGAGGAGGAGGTGCTTCCACTCCCAAAATCGGTGTCGCCATCTACAAATTTGACGATACGTTCATGACAGGCGTGCGCAACGCCATCTCCCAAAGCGCGGAAGGGAAGGCCCAGGTCGACATCGTCGACAGCCAAAACTCCCAGCCGACGCAAAACGACAAGGTGGATCTGTTCATCACCAAAAAGGTCAACGCGCTGGCCATCAACCCGGTTGACCGCACTGCAGCCGGCGTCATTATCGACAAAGCCAAGCAGGCCAACATTCCGGTAGTCTTTTTCAACCGGGAACCGATGCCGGAGGACATGCAGAAATGGGATAAGGTGTACTACGTCGGGGCCAAGGCGGAAGAGTCCGGTACCATTTCCGGTCAGATCATTGCCGACTACTGGAAAGCCCATCCCGAAGCGGACAAGAACAAGGACGGCGTCCTGCAGTACGTCATGCTGAAGGGAGAACCGGGGCATCAGGATGCCGAACTGCGAACCAAGTACTCGGTGAAGGCGATTGAGGACGCCGGGATCAAGGTGGAAAAAGTGGCGGAAGACACGGCGATGTGGGACCGCGTGAAAGGCCAGGAAAAAATGGCGGCGTTCCTCGCTTCTGCGGGAGACAAGATTGAAGCCGTACTTGCCAACAACGACGACATGGCGCTTGGCGCGATTGAGGCGTTGAAGGCGGCCGGGTACTTCAAGGACAACAAGTACATCCCTGTCGTAGGCGTGGATGCGACGGCACCGGCCTTGAAGGAGCTGGAAAACGGCACGCTGCTGGGTACCGTCCTGAACGACGCGAAAAACCAGGGGCAAGCCACCCTCAACATCGCCGCCGTGCTGGCGCAAGGTCAAACGCCGACCAAAGAAAACACCGGGTACGAGATTACTGACGGCAAGTACGTCTGGATTCCGTACAAGAAAATCACCAAGGAAAACATGGACGAGGCGAAATAAGACTCTCTGCCGGTGCCCGAAGGCTTGGCAATCGCCAAGTCTTCTTTACATTCCATATAAGACTAGCGGGGGAGGGACATGCCATGACGAATAACGGTTATGTATTGGAAATGATCAACATCTCCAAGGAATTCCCGGGGGTCAAGGCACTGGACGGCGTTACGCTGAGGGTAAGGCCCGGCACTGTTCACGCGCTGATGGGGGAAAACGGTGCGGGAAAATCGACGCTGATGAAGTGCCTGTTCGGCATCTACAAGCCGGACGGGGGCGAGATTCTGCTTGACGGCAAAAAGGCGGTGATCAACAACGCCAAGGATGCGCTGGAGAATGGCATCGCGATGATTCATCAGGAGCTTCACCCCGTTCCGTATCGCAACGTAATGGAAAACATCTGGCTCGGTCGGTTCCCGGTCAAACAATTCGGCCCGTTCGCATTTGTCGACGAGAAAAAGATGTACCAAGACACAAAGGCGCTGTTTGCCGATCTGGGCCTGGAACTGGATCCCCGAGAGGTTGTGAAAAACCTGTCCGTCTCCAAGGTGCAGTCGCTGGAGATTGCCAAAGCGGTCTCCTACCGCTCCCGCGTGATCGTGATGGATGAACCGACCTCATCGCTCACGGGCAACGAAGTGGAGCAGTTGTTCCGGATCATCGCCGAGCTGAAGAGCCGGGGCGTGGCGATCATTTACATTTCCCACAAGATGGAGGAAATCCTGCGCATCTCTGACGAGGTGACGATCATGCGGGACGGCAAGCTGATCGGCACATGGCCGGCAGAGGAGCTGACCACCGACCTGATCATATCGCGCATGGTCGGCCGCGACCTCACCCAGCGTTTCCCCAAGCGGGAGAATGTGCCGGGAGACGTGGTGCTGAAGGTGGAGGGGTTGACATCGCCGCATGCCCATTCCTTCAAGAACGTGTCCTTTGAGCTGAGAAAAGGAGAGATTTTGGGGATCGGCGGGCTGGTCGGCTCGCAGCGGACGGAGCTGGTCGAGGCGCTGTTCGGGCTGCGGGCAGTCTCGTCGGGACGGATGTTCATCCACGGCAAAGAGGTGAAAATCAAATCGCCAATCGAGGCCAAAAAACACAAGATGGCGCTTTTGACGGAGGAGCGGCGCGTCACCGGCATTTTTCCGGTGCTGTCCATCCTGGAAAACGCTCTCATCGCCAACCTGTCCCGGTATGAGAAGCCTTATCTGCTGCTTGACGAGAAAAAGCGGAAGGAAGAAGCGAGCAAAAGCATTGAACTGCTTCGGGTAAAAACGCCCTCCCTGAAGCAGCAGATCAAAAATCTGTCCGGCGGAAACCAGCAAAAGGTGCTGCTGGCCCGCTGGCTGCTGACCGAGCCGGACATTCTGCTGCTGGACGAACCGACGCGGGGGATCGACGTCGGAGCCAAGTACGAAATCTACTCCATTATTGCCGAATTGGCCAAAGCAGGAAAGAGCATTATCATGATCTCTTCCGAAATGCCTGAACTTCTGGGTATGTCGGATCGGATCATGGTCATGTGCGAAGGGCGCCTCTCCGGTTTTCTCGACGGGAAAGAGGCGTCAGAGGAACAGGTGATGCGCCTCGCTACAGCGTACATGGCGGGGTAGAGGAGGAGAGAAACCATGAGTAAACTGAAAGCGACATCCATACGTGAATTTTGCACGCAAAACGCTATCTACATCGTGCTGGTGGCGCTAATCGTGGGAATTGCCATCTACGACAGCCAATTTTTATCCGTGACCACCATTCGCGACATTTTGCTGCAGTCTTCCACCCGGGCAATCATTGCCCTGGGCGCGGCGTTTGTGCTGATCACGGGGGGCGTCGATCTCTCGGCGGGACGCGTAGTGGGACTGACGGCGGTGCTGTCTGCCTCCATGCTGCAAATGCAGGATTATCCGCGCCGCTTCTTTCCGGATCTGCCTGACATGCCGCTGGTGGTGCCTGTGCTCCTGGCGATTTTGGCGGGTCTTGTCGTGGGGCTGATCAACGGGGTGATCGTGGCCAAGTTCAGTGTCCCGCCGTTTATCGCCACCTTGGGCACCATGGTCATCGTCTACGGGGCAAACTCCATCTACTTTGACATGGAGCCAAACGAATCGCAGCCGATTGGCGGCTTGCGGCAGGATTTCAGCCAACTCGGCACCGGGTACATCGGTACCGGCCCCTACTCGATTCCCTACATTGTCATTATTGCGATCGTCGTGTCCATTCTGGTATGGGTGATTTTCAACAAGACCCGGCTGGGTAAAAACATGTACGCGATCGGCGGCAACATGCAGGCGGCGACCGTATCGGGCATCAACGTGGGGCTGAACCTGATCATCATCTACGCCATCGCCGGGGCGCTGTATGGTCTGGCCGGGGTGCTCGAAGCAGCGAGAACAGGCGGGGCTACCAACAACTACGGCAACATGTACGAGTTGGATGCGATTGCTGCCTGCGTCGTGGGGGGAGTCTCCACGTCGGGCGGTATCGGGACTGTGCAAGGCGTTCTGGCAGGGGTGCTCATCTTTGGCGTGATCAACTACGGTCTTACCTTCATCGGCGTCAATCCGTACTGGCAGTTGATTATCAAGGGATTGATTATCGTGGCCGCAGTCGCCTTTGACATTCGCAAATATCTGGCGAAACGGTAACCGGTCGATCAATATCGGAAGCGGAGCGAAGCCCCGCACAATGGATAAGCCTGTGGCGTATAAGTAGAAGGCAAGGGAAAAGAGGTGACTCCATTGAGCGGCTGGTTTTCGCTCCTTCTTGTCTCCCTGGCGATCAGCATGGACAGTGTCAGCGTCGGGATGACGTACGGACTTCGGAACATGCGGATGCCGTTTCTCTCGCTTGTCGTCGTGGCAGGCTGTTCGTTTTCCGTCGTCTACGCGGTGATGACGGTCGGGTCCACCCTCACGTTCTGGCTGTCCCCGGAGTGGGGCAAACGGGTGGGGGCGGCTGTGTTGGTGGGGCTGGGGCTGTTCACGCTGTGGCGGCTGTTCTCTCCCCGTGCCGACAGCACCAGTCAGGACGACGACCATCGTCAAAAGGAAGCCGAGCAGGCGCTGGTTTCCCAGTTTCGCGCGTTTGGATTGATCATCCAGATTTTGCGGGACCCGTCCCGGGCGGACGCAGACCGCTCCGGCCACATCATGGGCTGGGAGGCGGTCATGCTGGGCCTGGCGCTGTCGCTGGATGCGTTTGGCGCCGGCATCAGCCTGGCGTTTTTCGGCTATCCGCCGCTGTCGGTCGCCTTGTGCATCGCGGTCATGAGCGCCGCGCTGCTCGCCTTGGGCATCGCCCTGGGCCGCCGCGCCGGTCAAACCCGCTGGCTTTCTCGCCTGACCTGGCTGCCGCCGATCCTGTTGATCTGTATCGGATTGGCCAAGAGCATCACATAGTCCGGGAGATACACCCCGTCCTTCCCAAAATGGAGGACGGGGTTTTTTATGGCGAAAACGACGGCGGACATGGGTGACCGGCCGCAGTGGACACCTGCTGACAGACTTCATCTCAAGGGGCCGATCAGGCCGGCGATGGACGAGTGGGTTATTTTGAGGCTCGTCAGCATACATATGAGATGAAAGCGTAGGGGATGGAGGAGATTCAGGTGGACACACAGCCGAATCAAAAATGGTACATGCTGACGTCAGCGAATGTGGCAGATGTGCTTGACAGCGACGCGGACCGCGGTTTGTCGCAAGAAGAAGCAAAGCGGCGGCTGTCCCGCTATGGCCCCAACCAGTTGGCGGACACGAAGCGAAAGCCGCTGTTCACTGTCCTGATCGACCAGTTCAAGGATTTCATGGTGCTGATCTTGTTTGGCGCCACGCTGATTTCGTACGCGCTGGGCGAGTACCTCGACGCCATCACGATCATCGCCATTATTTTCATCAACGGGTTGCTGGGCTTCATCCAGGAAGCCAAGGCGGAGCGTTCGCTGCAGGCGCTCAAAGAACTGGCATCCCCAATGGCACGGGTGGTGCGCGACGGTCAGGTGCACATGATTCCCGCATCTCGGCTGGTTCCGGGCGACCTGGTGCTCCTGGAGGCGGGGGATAGGGTGCCGGCAGACATGCGGCTGTTTGAAGCCAACCGACTGGAGATCGAAGAGTCGGCGCTGACCGGGGAATCGGTGCCGGCCGGCAAGACGGCCAAAACGCTGTCTCCGGCGGGCGGGGAGAACATTCCGCTGGGCGATCAGAAAAACATGGCGTTCATGGGCACGATGGTGACGGGAGGGACCGGACGGGGAGTGGTGGTCTCTACCGGGATGGAAACGGAAATCGGCAAGATCGCCCATCTGATGAACGCGGCAGAGGAGATGGGGACCCCGCTGCAGCACCGCCTGGAACAAATGGGAAAAATCCTCGTGGTGGTCGCCGTCCTGTTGACACTGGTCGTCATTGGGGCAGGCGTATGGCACGGGCACGACCTGTTTACCATGTTCCTTGCCGGAGTCAGCCTGGCAGTCGCGGCGATTCCCGAAGGACTGCCGGCTATCGTCACGATCGCGCTGGCGTTGGGCGTTCAGCGGATGATCAAGCGCAATGCCATCGTTCGCAAGCTGCCGTCGGTGGAAACGCTGGGCTGCGCCTCCGTCATCTGCTCCGACAAAACCGGGACACTGACGCAGAATAAAATGACCGTTACCCGGGTGTGGCACAGCAATACAGTCTACGAGGTGACAGGCAGCGGCTACGAACCGGAGGGGGTGTTTCTCCTGGGCGGTCGGCAGGTGTCTCCTGCCCGCGACGCAGGGCTGTCCTACATCCTGCGGATCGCCGATCGCTGCAACAACGCCCGGCTGTCCTGCGAGGACACGCGCAAGCTGCTCGGTATCGGCAAAACGGAGCGCCGGTGGCAGGTGGTGGGCGACCCGACGGAGGGAGCGCTCAAGGTGCTGGCCGCCAAAGGGCAGGGCGCGGAACGCGTGAAAAGCGGACAGCAGGAGACACGTGTGGAGGAGCTGCCGTTTGACTCCGAGCGCAAAATGATGTCGGTGGTGGAAAAAAGTGCGGACGGCGGCTTCACGCTTTTGACCAAAGGAGCGGCGGAAGCGGTGCTGGCCCGCTGCAGCCACATCCTCTGGAACGGAGAGGTGCAGCCGCTGAGTGCGTCGCTTCGCCATCAGGTGCTGAACCAGACGGAAGAGATGGCGTCACAGGCGCTGCGGGTGCTGGCATTCGCCTACAAAACACTGCAGGGGTATCGGCCGGGACATCCGTTGGGGGTGCTGGAGAGCGGCCTCGTCTTTGTCGGTCTGGCAGGCATGATCGACCCGCCGCGCGAAGAAGTGAAGTCGGCCATCGACCTGTGCCATCAGGCGGGGATCAAGACGGTGATGATCACCGGCGACCACAGGGTGACGGCAGAAGCGATCGCCCGGCAGATCGGTCTCATGCGCGGGTACGGCCAGGTGATGGAAGGGCGCGAACTGGACAACATGAGCGACGAGCGTTTGGCTGAGATCGTGGAACAGGTCGCCGTGTACGCGCGCGTCTCGCCGGAACACAAGTTGCGGATCGTCCGCGCTCTGCAAAGCAAAGGCCACGTCGTCGCGATGACCGGGGACGGCGTAAACGACGCACCGGCTGTCAAGACGGCTGACATCGGCATCGCCATGGGCATCACCGGCACGGATGTGACCAAGGAAGCGGCCGATCTGGTGCTGCGGGACGACAATTTTGCCACCATTGTCGCCGCCGTGGAGGAAGGGCGCAACATCTACGACAACATCCGCAAATTTATCCGCTATCTGCTCGCCTCCAACGTCGGGGAGATTCTCGTCATGTTTTTTGCCATGCTGCTCGGAATGCCCTTGCCGCTGGTGCCGATTCAGATATTGTGGGTCAACCTCGTCACCGACGGTCTGCCGGCCATGGCGCTGGGCGTCGATCCGCCGGAAGCGGACACGATGTATCAGCGGCCGCGCCACAAGCATGAGAACATTTTTGGCCGGGGACTCGGGTGGAAGATCATCAGCCGCGGCTTCCTGATTGGGGGCATGACGCTGCTGTCTTTCTGGTTGACGCTCCGGGAAAACCCCGATGATCTGGTGCATGCGCAGACAGTCGCGTTTGTCACCCTGGTGATGGCCCAACTGATTCACGTGTTTGACTGCCGCAGCCAATACAGCGTGTTTCATCGCAACATCTTTGAGAACAAGTTCCTCGTCTGGGCGGTCCTTTCATCCGTGCTGCTGGTGCTGGGCGTGGTCTACATTGATGCGCTTCAGCCGATCTTTAAGACCACGGATCTGTCTTTCCGCGATTGGGCGCTGATCCTCGTGGCAGCAGGCGTGCCAACGTTTGTCGCGGGCATTGGCGGGGCGCTGCGGAGCGGCCGGCCGCGGAGCACGGCAGAACGGTCGATGAGGGCGGTCCGTTCCTGAGAAGCATGTCGGATAGCGGGAGAGAACGACGTGTGGGGCTACAGGAAAGGCGGGTGGCGCCGACGGGGCCGTCGCCTGATCGCGACGCTTTTGGCCGTGATGGCCGGCCTCTTGGTGCTGTTTGTGATCGTCGAACGGCGGATTGAGCCGACTCTGATGCTGATTGCCGCGCAAAAAACGGATCAGATCGCAAAATTGGCCATCAGCGATGCGGTGACCAAGCGGCTGACACAGCAAGGGATCGATTTCGACGACATTGTCATTTTGGAAAAGGACAGTGACGGAAACATCCTGGCCGTGAATTTCAACTTCAAGCAGTATGCGCGGATTGTAGGGGAGACCACTTCCCGCATTCAAGCCCGGCTGAAAGAGTTTGAGGAAGAGAACGTCGTGGTGACGGTGCCGCTGGGGCTGGCCACGAAAAACGTCTTTCTGGAGCACTTCGGACCGGAGATTCCCGTCTCGTTCGTGCCGGTCGGATCGGTCAAAACCCGGTTGGAGACCGGACTGAAACAGGCGGGGATCAACATGGTGCTAATCACCGTCTACATTTGGGTGGAGGTGGACCTCAGGATCGTCATCCCGTTTGCCACGGAGCAGCGGACCGTGACGACGCAAATCCCGATTACGGAAGCGTTGATCGTCGGCAAGGTGCCCGATTATCTCTACAACAATCCCGCCGGCAAACCGGACGTACCGATGCCGAGAAATGAGCAGATGATACATCAGCCATAATGGAAGAGGGGCGGCAGTTTGGCCGCTCCTGAATCCTGCGAATTCCGAGAAAAAGCTGCTGCAAAAGTTGCGAATCTACAGTAATCTGATAGTGAGCCATTTTCAAAATCCCCCTTTCCTGGAATGTTTTGTGGTCAACTTCATTCTGCCCGAGGGTTTTTGAAATGGCTCTCTTTTTTTCAAAGAGACTCCGTTTTTACACAATGTATATGGACTCAACTCGAGAACATTAATTTTTAGTGGGAGAAGTAATTTATGAATAAGTTTTTGCTCGGGGTAGTATTATCCGTATTTATTATAATATCTGCTGTAGCAAGTCTTTATTTTCGACTAAATCCACCAAACACAGTAGGAATTATACCTTCTAGAAATGTGACCACCGAGACATATCTTAATTTCGCAATACATTTATTAACCGGGATCAGCTTTTTTGTCTTTTTTATTATTTCTTGGAAGGGGAAGAAATAACGACAAGCGTCAATCAATAGTTTGTTGAAACGTATCAAAAACTATTCCGTCCAATGAAATGAATAGAAGCACAAATCAAGTACAAAACAAGCATTGGAGGAATGCAGCATGAAAAAAATTCGTACAGGCATGATGACATTGGCGGCTTTGGCCGTGCTGGGAACGAATATCGTATCGGCTGCCTCCGAACCAGTAAAAAAACTGTCGGTCAATGTAAACGGAAGCGCGCTTGAGCAAGCCGCGATTTTTGATAAAGAGCAACAAACCGTTTTGGTTCCACTGCGTCCGGTAGCTGAATCCCTTGGGTACAAAGTAAGCTGGAACAACGAACTGAAGGCAGCGGAAGTGCAAAAAGGCGCGATCGCGAGCTACGCCAAAGCCGGGGAGGACCGCTACCCGTTTGCGAAAATGTACAAGACACTCGGAGCAAAGCCGCTTCTCCTAAACGGCAGCACCTATGTTCCAGTCGCTTTCGTGGATGAAATCCTGCAAGCAAAAGTCAATGTGACAGACAGTGCGGTGACGGTAGTGGACGAAGAGGCAGAAAAAGCGCCAGTGCGTACTGGCACGATCACGACGATCAACAAAACAGACGATGGCAAAGTTTCCATTGCGTTGAATGGATATGAGACAGGAATCATCCTGCACATCAGCGCGGAAACCAAAATTACCGACGCTGCGGGCAAAGAGCTGAAGCCGGAAGACTTGAAGCTTGGCATGGAAGTAGAAGCGACACACCATAATTTCATGGCGATGAGCCGGCCACCGCAGACAGGCGCGCTCAGCATTGTTGTCAAAAGCAGCCTGGAATCTGCGGAAGTAGTAGGGACAACAGGTAAAGTAGTCAGCATCGAGCCTGACCAGCAAGGCACCTATAAAATGCTGGTAGAAGGACGCGGTCTGACAGCGACCTCTCCGGAAAAAGTAGCGCTGATCATTAATGACAAGACGATCATCGTTAATGCCAAGGACAACAAAGCACTCAAACCGCAAGACTTGAAGGCTGACATGAACGTGTTTGCGTTCTACGGGCCAAAGCTGACACGCAGTCTGCCACCAATCGGTGTAGCAGAAAAAATCGTTGTGGATATCGCTGAATAAAAAAGGCCAAACAGCAACGACTGGCTGACGTGATAATAAGAGAAGTCTCATTAACGGAATGGAAAAGAACCGGGATGGCACCTGCTGTCCTGGTTTTTCTGTAAGAATTAATCAGACTTTGAAAAAGACTGGAAAATGAAGCGGGAGCGTCTGGGCAGCAATTTTGAGCCGACCCTGATGCTGATTGCCGCGCAAATAAACGGATCAGATCGCAAAATTGGCCATCAGCGATGCGGTGACCAAGCGGCTGCTACAGCAAGGGATCGATTTCGACGACATTGTCATTTTGGAAAAGGACAGTGACGGAAACATCCTGGCCGTGAATTTCAACTTCAAGCAGTATGCGCGGATTGTGGGGGAGACTACTTCCCGCATTCAAGCCCGGCTGAAAGAGTTTGAGGAAGAGAACGTCGTGGTGACGGTGCCGCTGGGGCTGGCCACGAAAAACGTCTTTCTGGAGCACTTCGGACCGGAGATTCCCGTCTCGTTCGTGCCGGTCGGATCGGTCAAAACCCGGTTGGAGACCGGGCTGAAACAGGCGGGGATCAACATGGCAATCCCGCCGGCAAACCGGACGTACCGCTGCCGCGAAACGATTCCAACGTCACCCAGCCGTGAAACGCTTGGCGGAGTATGCAGCAGAGACGGTGCAGCGAAGGCCGCCCCGTCTTTGTTTTGTCTGCCGGACCGGGAAGGAAAAACTCCACCAAAAAGACCAGAAAAAACATTACCTTTCACATATTCACGCCAATTGGCAATTCATGTAAAAATAAGGAGAATATTTGATGACGGAGCGTGAATCGAATGGGACTGATACCGCATGGAGGACAGAAGGGACGGGCGTGGAAATGGACGAGCCTGCTGGCGCTGGCCCTGGTTGGCACGGGTCCGCTGCTGTGGAGCGGTCAGGCGCAGGCCGTTGGAACGATCGAAGGACCGGCAGTGACCTGGGAAAAATCCCATCCCTACAGATACGGCGACTTTTACGGAAACGTGCAGCGCGGAACGAATGGCGAGATCTTCTTCTCGCGCCAGGCGGCTGACAAACGTACATACGAAATCGTCCGGGTGGAGCAATCAGGCACACTGACGGTGACACAGACGGTGACTGACGAGAAATTAGGTCGTCTGTCCCATTTTATTCAGACGAAAGACGGCGGCTTTCTGCTGGCAGGACTAACCAGGTCGAATGATCCAGAAGGGAATCTCCGCCTGATCAAGGTGAACGGCGACGGTGAAATCGCGTGGGCCAACACCTACCCCAAGTACGTCGGCATGGACATTCGCCTCCTGCAGACGGACGACGGCGGCTATGTGCTGGCAGCGGTGCTTGAACAGCAGGACCGCAGCACCGAACTGTTGCTCGCCAAACTGGAACAGGACGGGAAGCCAAATTGGGAGACGACGTTTGAAGGAGCGGCATACGATGCGGTCACCGCGGTACGCCAGACCGTTGACGGCGGCATCGTGCTGCTCGGGGCGGTTGGTCAGGAAGATGACTCGTACCGCCTTAACCGGGATCTCTTCCTCGCAAAAGTGGACAAGTCCGGAAAGACTGTTTGGGAACGCCGGCACGAGACCGGCCTGGACACCGTTCCCCGTGCTTTTGCGGAAACGCCGGACGGCAGTCTGGTCATCGCCGGGACGGACCGGACGATCAGCGACTACCGGGCTGGATACGGTCTGGGGTATCTGCTCAAGGTGGACAAAGACGGAAAAAACGTGTGGGAAAAGAGGTTTGCGGAGAAGACCCAGACCAGCGCACTCAACGACATCCAGGTGACGGACGACGGCGATCTTTTGGTCAGCGGCTGCGTGAAATACGAAGAGTTCAACATGAACGACGCCAGTTCGGACGGATACGCTGCCAGACTGGGTGAAGACGGCGTAACGGTATGGGAAAAGGTGCTGCCCAACAGCACTGAGCAGCGGGAACAGCATCTGCTGCTGCCAATCTCCGCCGAGGCTTTTCTCACGATTGGAACGGGGAAAAAGTACAAAGGCGGCGATTACGTGTTCTACGTCACCCAGCTGCAGGCCAAATAAAAGGCTTCCACGGTGTACAGGCAGGACACCGGCCACACCCAGGACAATCGCCCTGCGGGAAACGGGCTCCTTTGAGGGAGAAGAGCAGGGAGGTAGGGGAATTCCCCGATACACTTTCCCCCGTCCGCGTTCTACAATAACGGTAAGGATGTTTGTCTTGAGGAGGAGCGCATGGACGCGTGGATGAAAAAACTGGGCTCGTCGGAGGAAGCCTTCACCCTGCTTTCGTCCGTCTTTGCCAACGTCAGCGACGCGATTCTGGTGGTGGACAAAGAGGGAATGATCGTGACGGCCAACCCCGCGCTGGAGAAGATGTCCGGCTGGGCCACTGAAGAACTGATCGGGAAGCGGCACATATGTGAGCTGTGCCTGGGCATGGCAACCTGCCGGGAGGAAGCGACCTGTGCCGACTGCTTTTTCAAGCAGGAACAGATGCCGTCATTTGAGATGCGGCTGAAGACAAAGGACGGACGGGATTACCCTGTGGCTGCCAGCTCGGCCCAGCTGCCGGAGATAGACGGCGGCAAAATGGTGCTGATCCTGAGGGACATGTCGGATCAGCAGCGGGCTGAAAAGGAGCGGTATCAGCACAAGCTGACGAACTACGTCATTCAGGCCCAAGAGGAGGAGCGCAAGCGCATTTCCCGCGAGCTGCACGACGGCGTGGGACAGGCGCTGTACAGCATCCTCGTCGGGCTCAACGTGGTCGGCCAGAGCAAGCTGAGCGAACCGCTTCGGCAGCACGTGGCCGACATTCAACAGATGACGGCAAAGGCGATGGAGGAAGTAAAGCGCATGGCGCTGGAGCTCCGCCCCTCCGCCCTGGACGATTTGGGACTGCTGCCCGCCCTCCGCTCGCTGATCAAGCGGTTTGAAAAGAGCTTTGGCCTCTTGATCGACCTGCACGTGCAGGGGGACCGCCGGCGCTATCCCGCCGTGGTGGAGACCGCCCTCTACCGGATTGTGCAGGAGGCGATGACCAATGCCGCCAAATACGCCCAGGCGGACAAGTTGGGCATTGTGTTTGAGGATCGGGACAAAGAACTGGTGGTGACGGTTGTGGATGACGGGATCGGATTTGATGTGGAACGGGCGCAGAAGAAGGGCACCGGCCTGGGACTGTTTGGTATGAAGGAGCGGGCCCAACTGCTGGGAGGCACAGTCGACATCCGCTCGGCCCCCGGCGAGGGGACGACGGTGATCGTGCGCATACCGCTCGCAAAGGAGGAAACAGAAGATGGCCATTCGCGTCCTGATCGCCGATGACCATGCCATCGTCCGCTCAGGGCTGGGCATGCTGCTCAACGCCCATCCGGACATCGAAGTGGTCGGCTACGCCGCCGACGGAAAGGAAGCGGTTGACAAAGCGCTGGAGATACGGCCTGACGTCGTGCTGATGGACCTGAGCATGCCCCCGGGGGAGAACGGCCTGTCAGCCACCGCCCGGTTAAAAGAAGCAGCGCCTGACATCCAGGTGCTGGTCTTGACGATGCACGACGACGAGGAATACCTGTTTCGCGTGCTGCAGGCGGGGGCGTCCGGCTACATTTTGAAAAGTGCACCCGACCTGGACCTGATTGCTGCCATCCGGACCGTTCACCAGGGCATGGCCTACCTATACCCGTCCGCGACCAAGTCCTTGATCGAGGAATTCCTGCAGATGGTGAAAAACGGCGAAGAGCAGAACAAATACGAGATACTGACGGATCGGGAAAAGGAAGTGCTCATCCTGATCGCCAAGGGATTCAGCAACAGGGAGATTGCGGAGCAGCTGACCGTTTCGGTCAAGACGGTCGAGTCGCACAAGGCGCACATCATGGAAAAGCTTCATCTGCGCACCCGGCCGGATCTGGTCCGCTACGCGATCAAAAAAGGATGGCTTGATTTTGAATAGAGAAGGCAGACGGCGCATACCGCCGTCTTTTCTTTTTGGCCAAAATGTGACAGAAATCGGGAAAAATCGGGAGGTTCCTGGATCATTTTAGGGGTTTTCCCTGACTTACTTCCCTCATGCCGGGGGATAGAATGAAAGCGTAAAACGCAGCCGGTACGGCATGGAAAGGAGGAGCGAGCCGTGGAGACGCGTACGGAATCGCAGCACCAGGCCAAGCCGACGCAGCCCGAGCAGGAGAACCTGAAGGGCACGTTTGCCGCCGTGCTGTTGGTAGGGGCGTTCATTCTCCTCAGTTGGTTTGGCGTATTTGCCCTGTTTTTGAATCGGGCGTAGCAAGGTGAAAGGCAGAAGGGAGATGACACGATGCATTTGCACCGTTACGAGAAAATCTGGCTTGCGCTGGGAGCGGGAGGGCTGGCGCTGTTTATCGCACTCTTGTGCGTCAACGCGTTTGCCATGGGAATGGCTCCGCCAAGCAACATGGAGATGATTGACCCGGCCCAGGTGACCCAAACGCCTCCGTTTGACAACCCGGGGCTGAAAAAGGTGGGAGAGAATGAATACGACGCGTACATGACGGCGTTTGCCTTCGGATTTGCGCCGGGGAAAATGGAGGTGCCGCTGGGAGCCACGGTCAACTTCCACGTCACCAGCCCGGACGTAGTGCACGGGTTCCAGATTCCCGGAACCAACGTCAACTTCATGGTGATGCCGGGACACATCAACTCCGCGTCATACACCTTTGACAAGCCGGGCGAATACCTGATTCTGTGCAACGAATACTGCGGCGCCGGCCATCAGGTCATGGCGACCACAATCACGGTGAAATAAGGAGGTGACGGAACATGAAAATCGCTGTATTTAGTCAGACGCCTGTAGACCGCTCGACGGCTCGTCTCAGTCTTTCGTACATCTGGGTGGCGTATGTCGCGTTTGGACTTGCGGCGCTGGCTGGAATGCTGCAGGGGATGGTGCGCGGCGGCCTCATCGAACTGCCGAGCTGGACCAACTACTATCAGATTTTGACCGCGCACGGCGTGTTGATGGCACTTATCTTTACCACGTACTTCATCATCGGCTTTCTGCTTTCCGGGGTAGCGCGTACTACCGGCGGTGCCCTGCACGCCGCTGCCTTGAGATGGGGCTGGGCCGGCTGGGTGCTGATGACAGTCGGTACGGCCATGGCGCTCGTGACGATCATCACCAACGACGCGTCCGTTCTCTACACCTTTTACGCGCCGCTGAAGGCATCGCCGTACTTTTACATCGGGGCGGCCCTGCTGGTCGTCGGGAGCTGGCTGGGCGGATTCGCGATCTTCAGCAGCTATCGCAAATGGAAACGGGAAAATAGCGGGAAAATGTCACCCCTGTTCGTGTTCATGTCGGTCACGACCTTCCTGCTGTGGATCATCGCCACGCTGCCCGTGGCAGTGGAGGTGCTGTTCCAGCTGATTCCCTGGTCGTTTGGCTGGACCTCGACGATCAACATCATGCTCAGCCGGACGTTGTTCTGGTTCTTCGGCCATCCGCTGGTCTACTTCTGGCTGATGCCGGCGTACATTGCCTGGTACGTATGCGTGCCGCGGGTCATCGGCGGCCACGTGTTCAGCGACTCGCTGGCCCGGCTGGCATTTATCTGCCTGCTGCTGTTCTCCATCCCTGTCGGCTTCCACCACCAACTGATGGAACCGGGCATCTCGCCGGGATGGAAGATGATCCACGTCATCCTGACGCTGATTGTCGTGATTCCGTCGCTGATGACCGCGTTCTCCATGTTTGCCACATTTGAAACGACCGGACGGAAAAAAGGCGGAGTCGGCCTGTTTGGCTGGCTGAAAAAAATGCCGTGGTCGGATGTGCGCTTCTTCGCACCATTTGTCGGCATGCTGTTCTTCATTCCGGCCGGGGCCGGGGGGATTATCAACGCCAGCAACCAGATGAACGCCGTTGTCCACAACACAGTTTTTGTAACCGGCCACTTCCACATTACCATAGGAGCGGCAGTCGCACTCACCTTCTTCGGTGTCAGCTACTGGCTGATTCCGGCGCTGACGGGACGGACGCTCACCCGTACAGCCAACCGCATGGGCATGGTGCAGACGGTCTTTTGGGCAGTCGGCATGTTCCTGATGTCGTTTGCGATGCACTACATGGGCTTGCAGGGATCGCCTCGGCGAACCAGCTACACGACCTACATGGATCACCCGGTCGCGCTCGAATGGATGGATTATCAGCGCGTCATGGCCTTTGGCGGAGGCCTGCTGTTTACGGCGGCGATTCTGCTGCTGTTGATCCTCGGTTATCTGACGTTCTTTGCACCCAAAGGAAAAACCGAGTATCCGATTGCGGAAACGGAGACAGTACAACATACACCGCGCATTCTGGAGCGCTGGCCGGTCTGGGTGGGCGTGCTGGTCTTCCTGATCGTGATGGCGTACGGCTACCCGATCCTGGAACAGCTTAACCACCATCCGCCGGGTTCGCCGCCAATCCGCACCTGGTAGCAACGAAGGATTGGCACATGAAACAGGGACGGTTCCACGCAGCGTGATCTGCTCGGAACCGTCCCTTTTATGTTTTCGATGCGCAGTTCGCAGTCGGCGGCGCGGCTTACGGCACGTAAATCATCTTCCGCGTCATGCCGCCGTCGATCACCAGCTCCGCGCCGGTGACGAAATCGTTGCCTTCATCGGTCAAAAACAGGCAGGCGCGGGCGATGTCTTCCGGTTTGCCGACGCGTCCGGCCGGGTGCTGGTGGTGGTCCTCCGGCCGCAGTGCATAGTAATCGCCCGTCTCGATCCAGCCGGGCGAGATGGCATTGACGCGGATGTTGTCCGGTCCTAAAGAAACGGCCAGGGCGTGCGTCAAGGCGAGAATGCCCCCTTTGGAGGCGGCGTATGCCTCCGAGTGCGGTTCGGACATGTGTGCCCGCGTGGAAGCGATGTTGATAATCGCGCCGCCTCCGGATTGGCGCATCAGCTTGGCCGCTTCCCGGGAGCAGAGGAAGACGCTGCGCAGATTTGTGTTCAGAATGCGGTCCCACTCCTCGACCGAAAGCTCGTACGGTGAGGCCCACTGTGAGATGCCGGCGTTGTTTACGAGAATGTCCAACCTGTTCCAGCGGGACGAAACCATGCGCATAAGTGCCTCGATTTCGGCCGGGACGCTGACGTCGACCGGATGGAAAACCGCGGTTCCGCCTGCCGCGGTGATGGCTGAAACTGCGGCTTCTCCCGACTCTCGGTTTTGTTCGGCGACTACCACGTGGGCGCCGCGGGCGGCGTACAGGGAGGCGACAGCAAAGTCAATTCCCCGCCCGGCTCCGGTGACAACGACAATTTTGTTTGCAAACGACATGATTAATTCCTCCTGTCAACGAAAATGGGCCGGCCCCTCGAATGAAACGGGTGTGGAACACTGGTAAAGGAGCAAGACTGGTGTTCCGGCATATTGTATTGTTGCAATACGTAAGCGACTAATATAAAGTAAGAGTGTTACCATATGAGTGACAGAGGAGGCTTCCCGTATGCAAGCAGACGTAAAACTGACGGCTGAACAAGTCATGGAAGCACGCCACAGCGTGCGCAAATACGATCCCAACGCAGAGATTCCCCGCGAGGAATTAAACGAAATCCTGCGTTTGGCCGCGACTGCCCCGTCTTCTTGGAACCTGCAGCACTGGCGTTTTATCGTGGTGACGGACAGGGCCAAAAAAGAGCAGCTTCTGCCGATCGCCTACGGGCAGCAGCAGGTGGTAGACGCCTACGCCACTATTATTGTACTCGGCGATTTGGAGGCGGACAAATCGGCACGTCCGGTCTATGACGATGCGCTGGCCAAGGGGTACGTCACCGAACAAGTGCGGGAAACGTTGATCAACCAAATCGAAGAGACGTATCGCAACAATCCGCAAATTGGGCGCGACGAGGCGATCCGCAATGCTTCGCTCGCAGCCATGCAGTTGATGCTGGCCGCCAAAGCAAAAGGATACGACACGTGCCCGATGCTCGGCTTTGATAGTAACGCGCTTATCCAGGCGCTCAACATCCCGCCGCGCTACATTCCAGTGATGATGATTACGGTGGGCAAGGCCAGTGTGCCCGCTCGTCCGACCGCGCGCTTTGGCCTGGATCAACTGGTGATCGAAAACAGCTTCTAATCAGCTTCTCATCCCATCAGGCGAAAAACGAACAAGCCGGCAGCCCGTCCACGTGGAGAGGGCTGCCGGCTATTTGCCGTTCGTGGTCTGTTTTTGCAGTGGTCATCCTGAGGGAGCTGGGCGTCATTTCGTTGTCAGCGGCAGTTCGACAGTTACCGTGGTTCCGCTGCCGAGCCGGCTGTCGACGTGGAAATGGCCGCCGTGGAGTTGGACGATCTCCTGGCAGATGGAGAGGCCCAGGCCGCTGCCGGCCTGTTTGGACCGCCCCTTGAAAAACTTCTCCGTGATGTGGGGCAGGTCTTCCGGGTCGATGCCTTCGCCCGTGTCCGTTACGGCGATGACCGCCCATCTCCCGGTCTCCTCCGCCGTTACGGTGATCGTCCCGCCACTGGGGGTAAACTTGAAGGCATTGTCCAGCAAGTTCACAAAGACCTGCTTCAGCCGGTTGACGTCACCTGTAACCGGCAGGGGGGCATCCGGCACGACAACCTGCAGCCCTACACCCTTGTCGTGCGAGCGGACAGCGAACTGCACCCGGACGTCTTCCAGCACGTCGCGCAGGTCCAGCCGCTCCCGCGACAGTTTCAGCTCGCCCGACTGAAACTTTGAGAAATCCAGCAATTCTTCCACCAAGCCGATCAGTCGATCTGTTTCCTTGGCGATCACTTCCAGGCCAAGCCTTGTTTCTTCCGGATCGTTCAGCCCGCCGGAAAGGAGCGTCTCTCCCCAGCCCTTGATCGAGGTGAGCGGCGTTCGCAGTTCGTGGGAGACGGAGGAGATGAAGTCGTTTTTCAGTTTTTCGTTCTTGCCGATCTCTTCGGCCATGTAGTTAAACGTCTCCGCCAGCGTGCCCACCTCGTCGTCGTAGCGCTTGGCCGCCCGGACGGAAAAATTGCCCGTCGCCATTTGCGTAGCCGCTCGGGTCAGCTCCAGTATCGGGTCGACCATGCGCTTGGCTGTCACCAGGCTCAGGCCAAAGGCAAACAGTACGACGACGGCCCCGACGCCTGCGCCGTACATCGCAATCTTGTAGACGGCTGCGTATAGCGGTTCAGCGGAAATGGTGTAGCGCAAGACACCGACCGTTTCCCCCAGGTAGGTAAGCCGGTTGGAGACGGCGATGACCCGCTCCGGTGTCTGCGGTGACTTGCCGACGTAGATGCCCGTCGTGTTTGTCAGGGCTTCCTTCAGGTCGGGCGTGTCAATCACCTCGGCGGTTTGAAATCCGTAGGAGTTGAGCAGCACTTTTCCCCCGGTGTCCAGCACTTCCACCTTGGCAGTTTCCCCGTTTGAAACATTCTCCAAAATATAGCGGGCCTTTTCTTTCAGCCCGTACGTGCCTGCATACTTGTTGATAAAGGTGGTGAACGTAGTGGCCCGCGTGACCAGCGTTTCGGTGGCGGTGCCGAAGTAATAGGTATGCACCGCCCAGTAGAACAACCCTTCCAACACCAGCACGATCAACAACAGGATGAACCCGAAGTGGATGATCAGTCTGGCCCTAATCCCTCTCATTGTTCGTTTCCTTTCGCCATAAGTAACCATAGCCCCAAACCGTTTCCACGAATTTGGGGTGGGCGGGGTCTTCTTCGATTTTTTGGCGGATGCGGCGAATGTTCACGTCGACCACTTTCAGGTCGCCGACGAAAAACTGACCCCAGACCTTGGTGAGAATCTCGTCGCGGCTGATCGCCTTGTTCGCGTTTTCCGCAAGCAGCTTGATGATGGCAAATTCTTTCGGGGTCAGCACAATCTCCTGACTGCCTTTCAAGAGCTTTCGCTCGTCCAGAAGCAGCGTGAACGGATGGATGTCGATGAGGTGTTTTGCCTCGTCAGGAGCGGGGAGGGAGTAGAGCCGGCGGTGCAGCGCCTTGACGCGCGCCAGCAACTCCGCCGGACTGAAAGGTTTTACCACGTAATCGTCCGCCCCAAACTCCAGGCCCATCACCTTGTCTCGTTCCTGGCTCTTGGCCGTCAGCATGATAATGCCGAGCCGGGGGAACTTCTGGCGCAGGTGCCCGCATACCGTAAAGCCGTCGATCCCCGGCAGCATCACGTCGAGAATCGCGATCTCGATGTCCGGCTGGTTTTCGGCGATTTCCAGCGCTTCTTCCCCGCTGGCCGCTTCCACCACTTCACAGCCTGCCCGTTTCAGGTTAATGCGGACAAAGTCGCGAATCGACTTCTCGTCTTCCAGCAACAACACTTTCATCGTCTCTACTCCTTGCTCCTGCGGGTAAGATAATCGGTTACATCGGCATTTTCAGCGGACGGAACAACTGACGGATTTCGTCTGCTGTCAGCAGCATGGCATTGTACTCACGCAGGGCGGCACCGCTCAACCCGCTGGCTTCCTGCGGCTGAATCGCCACTACCACCTGTTGTCCCTGCTCCGTCAGCACGATATACGGCGTTTGCTTTTCCTTCAGGGACGCTTCGACCTTTGTCCAATCCTTCTGCGGGACAGCCTGCAGGGTGAGCAGCGTCGCCTTTTCCTTGCCTCCCTGGCCGTAATAGAGCAGGCGCACGGGAGGATTGGCAGAGTCGCGGTCTACTTCAATGGTGTACTTGTCCTTCCATCTGGCGGGAATGAGGAAATCCGTGCCGATGCCGTACGACTGATAGTGGTCCTCGACGTGGCGCAGGCCGGCCGCTCCGTCCCACTGGTAATAGGAAGCGATCCACGGAATTTCCACCATGGCAAGATCGTCGGTGCCCGGCGGCTGGGTGTGAATGCCGATTTCAACAATGCCGTCGTTGTTGATGTCTTCACTGGGCAATACATAGGGTTTAAAGGTCATAGAGATGTCACCGTCCGCCTTGGTCAGCGGACGCACCAGCTTGCCGTCTTGCCAGACCAACAACTCGGTCATGCCAGAGTGTGCTCCGATGCCCGCGTCGACAAAGATCGCCGACTGGGTCGGTGTCGCCTTCCCGATCGTCGCCTGTTCATAGCCGTTTACCCCTCCCTCCAGGGGCAGTTCGGCCAGCTTGTCCAACTGTCCGTCCTTGATACCGTACACCTCTGCTTTGGACGTCAGCTTGTCGTGGTCGTGCGAGATCAGTGCCAGCTCCGCTTTCTTGTCACCGGTGAGATCGCCGACGGCCATGGCTGCGTACGATTGCTTCAACAGCTCACGCATCTGTTCCTGCTGCCAGGAGTAGATGGACAGTTCCTTGTTCAGCCCTTCACCGCCGCCCCAGCCGATCAGCATCTCGGGGACGTTGTCGCCCGTAACGTCGACAAACTGGACGTAGTCCAATTCGCTGCCGATTCCGGTCAAGGACGCTGTCTTTTTCCATTTTCCCTCTTTTTGACTGAGGACAAGCACGCCAATTTCGTAATCCGTTTTTTCCGTTTTGTAAAACGCGATCAAATCGGGATTGCCGTCACCGGTCAGGTCCTGCAGGTTGACCGCGCTGGCCTCTTCAGGGTGAAGCGGCACCGTCAGCTGTGAGCCGGGCGGCAAAAACTGCATAACCGTTTGGTTGATCGATTGTTGGTTGGCATCTGCCAACGGCGCCCGCATCAATGCATTTGGCGTGTCGTTCAGGCCGCAGGCACTAGTGAAAACAGCGAGAGCGGTTGGCAACAGCCACGATTTTTTCATGGTGGTTTCGTTCCTTTCTATGCAGTGTTGGCAAATCTGCCCTTATTGTAGCCGGATTGGAAGGAAAAAGAGTTGCAAACCGGTGACATTGATCCACTGCCGAGGGTGAAAAAGGTACATGCCGAATTGCAACAATTTGGCAACTGCCACCGTTTATGAAAACAGAGTCAGCTCATTGACGGATTAGAGAAACTGACTGTTCTGCAATCTGTTTTTACAGACGGCAGGATGCCAAAAAGCAGGGATGACAAAGGGAGGAAGAAGTGATGAAAGCGTGGTGCAAGACCGTATCGGCCGTGCTTTGCGGCGGTGCGATTCTCTTGGCGCCGGGACCGAATGTGGAGCCGGTTCATGCGAAGGCGGTGAATCCGCAAGCGTTTGCCACCGTGGTGCGCATTCAGCCTGAGCACTCGATTACGTTTGGGATAACATTTGTAGATGGATTTCGGGCACAGGTGACAAGCAGCCATCTCAAAGGCGTCACCACCGTTGACGTGAGTCCCAACAAGGACGGATATGTGAGGTACGGTGTCTACCAGGCCAACGGCAAGCTGCGCAAACCGATCAAAGGCTTTGCCGAAAAGCTGGTTCAATTGGTCCCGTACTACGAGGCGGACGGGAGTATCCGCTATCTCGGCCGCCAGGTCCTGTATGGCGTGGACGGGTACGACCGGATCGCCGTGGCCACCAGCGTCTGGACACTGGTCAACCAGAAACCGCAGCTCGTCGGACTCACCATCGACAAAGGCGATTGGGACAACTTGCCGTCCCCCGAAGTGGACGTCAACACAGGATTTAGCATGGACAATGACAGCACCTTTGTGCTGGACACCAGGTACGCAGATGTGACGGGGGATGGAGTGCGCGACCACGTGCTGCTGGTGGGGCACAAAATGGGCGCGTCCATGAACCTGCTGGCCGACAATCTGCGTCTCGTCGTCCGCGAGGGGAAAACCAACCAGCAGACGTATGCATCCGTAGGCCAATGGGATCGGGCGTATCTGCCGAAACTGCACATCGGCCGCTATAATCAGGACAGCGTGAACGACATTTTGATCACCATGCCTACGGAAACGGGAAAGGTCTACAGCGTGATGACGTGGAAAGACAACCGCCCGGCGGCGCTGATCGACCAGCGGACGGTGAACAATCCGGCCGTCTACCAGCCTGTCATCGGTCGTTACGGAGAAGCGATCGGCCTCCACAAGGTGACGCCGAAGAAACAGAAATGACAGCAGGCGCACCCTGAGGCTGTGTCTGCAAACGAACATCCCTCTCTTTCCTGCGGGAGAAGAGAGGGATGTTTTTTGTGGCAAAGATTACAGGAAAATGATTCCCAAAATGGATACCACCACGATGCCGACCAAGCCTTGAACCAGCGTGGCCATCGTTTGGGCACGGTAGGCGGTGGACAGGCTCATTTTGGAGAACTGGGTGACCACCCAGAAATAGGAGTCGTTCACGTGGCTGACCACCATGGCACCACAGCCGATGGCCATGACCGTCAGCATCTGCCCGATGGGAACAGTGCCCATCATCGCATCCAGGCCCAGGGATGGCAGGAGCGGCAGCATGATTGTTGAGGTGATGACCAATGAGGCGGTGGAGCTGCCCTGAGCCGTTTTGAGGACGGCGGCGATCAGGAAGGTGATGATCAGCGCGCCCACGCCGACAAAGGCGACATTGCCGTCGATCAGCGTCTTCACGTAATCGGCGATGGGAGTAGCCTTGATGACCGCGCCGAGCGATCCGCCCGCACCGGTAATCATGATGATGACAGCAGCGTCCAGCAGGCCCTCGCCCATCCACTTGGTCAGCGTTTCCTCATTGCGTTGTGGCAATAGTCCAAAAATAGCGAAGAGCAAACCGATAAACAGCGCGTTCACGGGGGCGCCCAGGAAGGTGAGAAGTGTGTTGGCAAAGCCGGTGATCAGCACTTCATTGTTGCCTTGGGCATCGACTCCCACCGGGAAGTTGGCAAACGAACCGAGGGCCAGCAGGACAATCGGAACCACGATTGGCGCAAACGAGGCGAAGGCAGATGGCAGTTGGCCGAAACGGGCTTTGAACTCTTCAAAGCTTTCCACAGCCTCATCCAGTTCCACCGGGAGCTTGGCCGCCACTTTGCGGGCCCAGATGTGTCCGGCGAGCGCGACCGGGATGGAGACGAAAAGACCGATGACGATTACCCAGAACAGGCCGTCCGGTCCAATGCCGACGTTGGTCGCGGCGGCGATGGGACCCGGTGTCGGCGGCACCAGTGTATGGGTGGCGTACAGGCCGGTGGACAGAGCGACTGCCAGGGTAACGACGCTAACGCCTGTCTTTTTCGCCAGCGATTTTTTCAGGGATGACAAAATGACGTATCCGGAATCGCAAAAGACCGGGATGGAGACGATCCAACCGATGATCGACATGGCCAACGCCGGATGGCGGTCGCCCAGAAGGCGCAGCACCACTTCCGCCATTTTGACGGCGGCACCGGAGTTTTCCAGGATTTTGCCGATCATTGTTCCGAAGATGATGACCAGACCGATGCTGGTGATGATGCTGCCGAATCCGCCGGCAATCTCTTTGCCGATGTCGGCGATAATCGGTTCCTCGACACCGCTGAGGGAGCCGACAAAGTTGGTCGCCAATGCGAAAAGATATGTGCTGGAAATGATGGATAAGAACGGATGGAGCTTCCACTTGGCGGTCGCGTAGACGATGAAGACAATCGCCAGCAGCAGAAGAAGCAAAATGATTGGTCCCAACTGAATAACTTCAGGACTCATGACAATCCTCCCTTGGTTGCGAATATGCGCGTGAGTTGTTCGGCTGCCTGTTCCAGCAGTCCGGCGGTTTGCGCCATTGCCTGTTCCAGCGTCATTGGCTTGTTGATGATGCTGGCTACTGCGGTGACGCCATGCTTGTACAGCGCCTCGATCCCAGTGCCGATGGAACCCGCCAGGACGATGACGGGAATCCCGCGCTGCTGCGCCAACTTTGCCACCCCACAGGGTGTTTTGCCCTGTGCCGTCTGATGGTCGACCTGCCCTTCGCCGGTAAACACCAGATCGGCGCCTTCCATCGCTTCGGCCAGCCGGGTGGTTTCACTGACAATCTGGATGCCGGACTTCAGCTCGCCGTTCAGAAAGGCGAGGAGGGCGCCTGCCACGCCGCCAGCCGCACCGGTCCCCGGCAGGTCGTGGATGGCGATGCCGCGAGTTTGTTCAATTACATCCGCAAAATGGCGCAGGTTGTCGTCCAGGAGTTTGACCATCTCGGGCGTGGCTCCCTTTTGCGGGCCAAATACATGGGAAGCGCCGTTTGGACCGACAAACGGGTTGTCCACGTCACAGGCGATGGTAAACACGCATTCTGACAGCCGCGGATCGGCACTGCTCGAATCGATTCGCTCCAGTTTATGAAGTTCACCTCCTCCAAACGCGAGCGGCTGGCCGTCCCCGTCCAGCAGGGCGAACCCGAGCGCCTGCAGCATGCCGGCCCCGCCGTCGTTGGTAGCGCTGCCGCCGATCCCCAGAATAAAGCGGCGGCAGCCCAGGTCCAACCCGGCTTTGATCAATTGGCCGAACCCGTAGGTGGTGGTCACGAGCGGATTGCGCTCGGACGCGTCGATCAGGTAGAGACCCGAAGCGGCTGCCATCTCGATGACGCACGTTTTCCCGTCTCCGAGAATCCCGAACTCCGCCGTGATCTGTCGACCGAGGGGATTTTTGACCGTGGCCTGCAAAATCTTGCCGCCGGTGGCGTCCACCAAGCACTGAAGGGTGCCTTCACCGCCGTCGGCCATCGGCTTGATGACGATGTCGCTGTCCGGCAGCGCTTTGCGCACGCCTGCCGCGATGGCATCTCCCACCTGTTTGGCGGTAAGGCTTCCTTTAAACGAATCAGGTGCGATGACAATCTTCATGCTGTTCCTCCCTTGGCCAGGGTTTCCATCATCTGTTCAATGTCGTCCACGTATTTGACCAGCGCCTGCAGCGCGATGGATTGTTCCTGTGCCTTGTCGTCGTTTGCTTTGGCCTGTTCGCTGATGCTGCCGAATGTGACGTGCACCTGGCGAAGAATCTCCTGAATCTGCTTGACAGTGTTTTGGCAGACAGATGCCAGTTTGCGGACTTCGGTGGCGACGACCTGAAAGCCTCTGCCCGCTTCTCCGGCCCGCGCGGCTTCGATGGCGGCGTTTAAGCCGATCAGGTTGCTGTGGTCGGCGATTTCCTTGATCATCTTTAGCGCGTCCGTGATCTGTTTGATCTGTTCTTCGCCATTGGTCACCACCTGCAGGGCGTTTCGGCTGGCTGCGGCAAAGTCTTCGGAACTGGCGGAAATCTGTTGAATCGTGGCCGCCATGTTGTGCAGGTGTTCGTACACCTGCTGGGAGGCCTTCTGCTGTTCCGTGATCTGTTCGCGGTTTTTCAGCCACAGTACGACGGTCCGGGCGGCGACGCGGACGATCGGCAGCATCTCGTCCGGATTGCCGGACATGCCGATCACGCCGATTCGCTTGCCGTTGTACACGATCGGCAGGTTGGAGCCTGGACGCACGCCCTCCAGTTGGCGTGCCTGCTCTTCCGTCACCAGGGCTTCGTCAATCAAGCCGAGCATGATCTTTTTGGCGGCCTCGTGCACGGTGCCAATGCGTTCCGGGCGCGTGGAGGAAAGAATCACACCTCCCTCACCCATGATGTTGATGTGCTGACCGGTCTCCTCGTGCAAAATTTGTACAATTTCGTCGAAAAAACCATCCTGCAAAAACGAATCAGTATTCATAGTCATTCCTCTCATGTTTGTCTGATGTTACCATTTACTATACAAGAATTGGGAAGGCGATTACATTTTGCAAAACCACCAAAAAAGCGTGTCGAATGCTGTCAGATTTCTGTGAGAATTATCCAGTTTGGGAGAGGCGGTGCAGTTCCAGCGCCAGCTTGATTTTGGCCGCTTCGGCAAAGCGGCGCGGATTGCGTCCCAGCATCTCCTCAATCCGGTCCAACCTGTACAGGAGCGTGTTGCGATGGATGTTGAGCGCTTGAGCCGCTGCCGTCAGGTTGAGATCGGCGGAAAACAGAGCGTGCAGCGTTTCCAACAGTTCGTCGTGTTTGACGAGATCCTTGAGAACGTCACGGACCACCACCTGCCGGGTGGCGGGGGGTGTTTCGAGCAGCAGCAGTTCCAGCGTCATGTCGTCAATATGGCCGATTGCCCCCTTGGCGGGGAAGCGTTCCAGCACCTGCAGGGCCTGCATGGCCTCCTTGAACGACAGTTCCAGCTCATAGACGTCCTCATAGCCGCGCCCCATTGCGATCAGCAGGCGGCTGCGCAGGGAGGCGGGGGCTGCTTCCAGCAGTTTGTGGGCGGCCTCGTGCAAATACTGCCTGATCTGCTCTTTGCTGCGGAGACCGCTCAAGTCAGTGACGACGATCCAGCAGTTCCGCTTTGTCACGGAGACGCAGACCTGATCGGAATTGCGGAAGCAGGCGGCAACCTTGCGGGGGAAGCTGCGGTCAGCATGCCATTCATCTCCGTCCTTCAAGCCGGTTGCCTGGATGATCACGACCGAGCGGGGACGGGACAAATCCAGACCGAGCAGGGCACCGCGGGACATTACCACTTCGCGCGCAGGGTCCAGCGTCCCGGAAATCATCTCCTGCACCAGAAAATTGACGGAGCGCTCCGCCATTTCCATCTGTTCCGTCAGATACGCCTGCTGCAGCATCATTTCCGTCATCATCTTGACCGCTTTGCCAAACGGAACCACTTCCTGCGGGGCGCCGGATATGCCGATCACGCCGACAATCTCCTGCTGAAAGCGAATGGGCATGTTGATGCCGGGCTTTGTTCCCGTCCATTTTTGGCAATCTTCTTCGCCGAGGAGCATTTCCTCCCCGGTGGCAATCACCTGGCGGGCTGCCTGGTGAAAGGTTTGGATGCGCGATGGATCGCTGGAACTGATGATGACGCCGTCCTTATCCATGACATTGATGTTCAGGTTGGTCACTTCCATTGTGCGTTTGACAATCCGGTCGGCGAGGGATTGAGTCAATTTCATCTTCCGCGGGCTCCTTCCGCTGGACATAGAGTATGGGTCTATTCATTGTATCGGGTAAGGATTCCCACACGTTTTAGATCGGAAAGATTACGTTTTGTTTTGACGAACAGTTTGCCATTGGGGTAGAATACTGGATAAATCGTATTCGTTACGATTTACAGGTGCGTAAGGAGTTGCAAGACATGGCTGATCAAGGCAGGCCGAAAAACACAAGAGGGAGGAACAAACCATGCGCGTAACAGTGACACTGCAGTGCACGGAGACGGGAGACCGCAACTACATCACGACGAAAAACAAGCGAAACACCCCGGAGCGGCTGGAGCTGATGAAGTATTCGCCGCGGCTGAAGCGGCGGACGGTGCATCGGGAAACGAAGTAGAACGAATCGCGTCATTGACCAAAAAAATTGGCCGGGACTGCTGTCCCGGCTTTCGGCGGCGGATTACGCTTCTCGTCTCAACACGGGGCGTTCCGCCGCCAGCTTTTGTTGGGTGAAAAACAGCTTCATCAGCGGCGGCGTCACCAATGTCGTCACGAGAACGACGACGATGACGGCGGCAAACATGTCTTCGGCCAGCAACCCGGTTTCCAGTCCGATGGAGGCGATGATCAGCGCCACTTCCCCGCGGGACACCATCGCCGCGCCGATGCCCAGGGAGCTGCCCCAGGTAAAACCAGACAGCTTCGCGCCGAGCGCGCCGCCGACCAGTTTGGTCAGGATTGCAAGGATGCTGAGGCCGGCAATCAGGCCGAGATGTTCGCCAATGCCCGCAAATGACGCCGTGACCCCGATGGAGGTGAAGAACACCGGGACAAACACCGAATAGCTGAGCGTTTCCACTTTTTCACACATCTTCTGCTTGTACGGGGTCATGCTGATGGCCACGCCGGCGATATAGGAGCCGATGATGGCGGCGACTCCCGCATAGTCGGCCAGGAAGGCGAACGTGAAGCAAATGATCAGTCCGGCGGATACGACAGACTCGGTTACCTGCAGCGGAGCAAACCGCTTCAGCACCCAAGGCACCACTTTCCAGGAGAGCAGCAGGGCGACGGCAAAAAACACCGCTTTTTTCACAACCACCATGCCGAGATTGACATCGCCGCCGGTAAAGCTCATCACAAACGCCAGGGCGAGAATGACCAGTACGTCGTCAATGACTGCGGCACCCAGGATGGTTGCTCCTTCTCTTGACTGCAGCCTGCCCAGCTCTTTAAGCGCCTGCACGGAAATGCTGACGCTGGTGGCGGAAAGCAACAGGCCGAGGAAGACCGCTTCCAGCGGAGACATGCCGACGGCGGTGCCCGCCAGATACCCCATTGTCAACGGCGCCAGGATGCCGGCCACGCCGACGAATGTGGAGGCTTTTCCCGTCCGCTTGAACTCGTCGAGATCGGTTTCCAGCCCCGCGATGAACATCAGCAGAATGACACCAATCTGGCTGATTTCCTTGAGAATTTCCGTGTCGTTGACCACCCCGAGCACCGTAGGCCCGAGCACGATGCCAATCAGCAGCTTGCCCAGTACGGAGGGCTGCCCCAAGCGGACGCTAATGTCCCCCGCAATCTTGGAAGCAAGCAGAATCATCGCCAGTTCAAAGACAATCATGGACACTCCCCCTTTGATGTGTTGCAACGGATGCGAATGAAAAAAGAGCCTGCCACCTCGATTTCCCCGCCTTTTTCGTAAAAAAGGCAATAGGAAACCCAGGTGACAGGCTCCTCCATTCAAATCGCATATTCACGTTTACGCATATCCATCATAACCGTTAATTCCTGAAAAGTCAATAAAGAATGACTCCGGCCTGTTCTGACTCGGCAGCCGGACGGGCAGCCTGTGCCGCAGGGGAAGAACCGGGGGGCGTTTGAGAGGTTTGTCTTTTTCCGGGATTTTCCGGATAATGGATTCGGAATGGTTTTTCCTTTTTGGGAAAATGGCGGAAATGATCACACAGTCCGGGAGGTTGGTGGCATGCACGCCAAAACAGTCCCCCGTTGATGCCGCGGCCCTCCTGTCTGTTTGTGTACGGCTTTTTCGAAACGCTTCGTACCAAACAAAAGGAGTGAACCCACATGAATGGACCAATGCCAATGACGAGAAAAGAGCGTGCGCGCCTGGCGCACGAGATCGCCGAACGGGCGCTGTCCGTCCACGGAGAGAACATCAAGGCGATCGGCATCTACGGCTCAGCGGCACGGGAAACGGACGGCCCGTTTTCCGATCTGGAGATGTTCTGCGTTCTGCGCTCTTCGGGTCAGGACGATGACTGCGAATGGGCCGTCGGGGCGTGGAAAGCGGAGGTGAACTTTCTGAGCGAGGACGTGATGCTGCGGGATGCGGCGTCCGTCGATGGCCTGTGGCCGCTCACGCACGGAAAGTATTTCGCTGTGCGGAGCCTTTATGATCCGGAAGCGTTTTTCGCCGAACTGCGCAGCGTGGCGGAATCGCCTGACAGGGATGATTTTCGCCGTGCGGTTTGCGGCGTGATCACAGGCGAACTGTACGAATTGGCCGGCAAGTGGAGAAATGTCAGGGTCCAGGGGCCCTGCACGTTTTTGCCGACGCTGGCAATCGAAACGGCCACGTACGGCGCCATGCTTGTCGGCCTGCATCATCGCCGGTGCTTTTCCACCAGGGCGCTCGTCCTGACCGAAGCGCTGGGGATGTCTGACCGCCCTGCCGGTTTCGACGCGCTGTGCCGGTTGGTGATGGCCGGGGATTTATCGAAGCCCGACGCGATCCTGAGCACCTGCGAAAGCTTCTGGGACGGGGTCATTGAGTGGGCCGTCCGAAACGGGTATGACTGCATGGAGAACAGGCGGATTCCCTTCTGAATCGCGGGAAAGATCGAAACATTTTTTTCCTCCTGGCGTATAACAGGGTAGCGTGATGGACAGGAGGGTGGAGCGTGTTTTTCGATGCGAGTTTTTCCATGCCGGGAGAACCCTTGTGGTTTACGCTGGCGCCCGGTTTGATCTTTGGGGTAATCATCGTGCTGATCGGGACGGCTCTGGTCAGAGGCGTGGTCACGTGGATGTCCAACAACACCGCGCCGGTCCGCAGCGTTCCTGCCAGGGTGTTGGGGAAGCGGACAAAAACCTGGGGAGGGGCCGGCGATTCAAGCGTTCATACGTCGTATTACGTGGCGTTTGAGCTGGACAGCGGGGAACGGCTGGAGTTTCGTGTAAACGGGCCGGAGTACGGGCTGATAGCCGATAACGAAGAAGGCATTCTCACGTATCAGGGCACGCGGTTCAAAGGGTTTCAACCCCAGCCCCGTGCGAAGTCGACCCCTCGCCAATCCGGGCAGTCAGGCGGTATGCCGCTGAAAAAAATATCCAAGGGGAGTGCGGAGCACTACGTCTGGGGGGAGCGCTGTGACGGCTGGCATCTGGTCAAGGGGAGCGACCTGAGTGTGATCCACGAGCGGATGCCGGCGGGAACGGCGGAAGTCCGTCATTACCATGAGCGGTCGCGGCAGTTTTTCTTTGTGCTGTCCGGGACAGCGGTGCTGGAAGTGGACGGCGTCTCGTGGGAGCTGCATCCCCACGAAGGCATGGAAGTGCCGCCGGGCGTGCCGCACCAGATGAAAAATGAAAGCGGGGCGGAGACGGAATTTCTCGTCATCTCCCAGCCGACGTCGCGGGGAGATCGCGTGCCGGCGGATTGACGGCGAGGGGGAACAAGGGAACCGGCCGGCATTGATCACACGCGCCGCCAGCGCACGGGAGACCTGCGCCCGGCTGTCGCGACAGTTAGAAAAACCCTGGCCGTTTGCCGTTCGGCCAGGGTTTTGTCATACATGCTGCGGTTGTCATTTCCACGGCAGGTACTCGGACATCTGCGCAAACGCGTCCGCCAGCGCGTGGAGGCTCTCCGCGGTCTGATAGGCTAACAGCGGCAGACTGAAGCAAACCAACAGAGCTTCTCCGATGTACTTGGCGATCATGCACCGTCACGCTCCTTTTTCGATTCTGATTCTTCTGATCAGAGCGAAAAGCGGAGTGCGGATGCATCCGAGTCGCCGTCTTCGCACCGTACGCGCCGATGCAGCCGGATGCGCTGCGTCTGCCTTACCGCCATCGGATACGTCTCGACCAAGCAAAGATTAATGGAAGGTTCGTAGCTGTCGTTTTTACGCCAGCCAATGGTCACGCTCTGCGAGCGCTGCAACCGCCGTATGTACATTACGGACGGGAAGCAGCCCGCAAACAGGGCAAGCAAGGCGAAGAAATCATCCAGCGAAAGCAGCAAAAGCGCTTCTTCCATCGGCGATTTCCCCCCTTTCTTGACGTCTGCAAGAACCTGGGTTCCTGGCATCCCTCATTGTAAACCCGTTGGGCGGAAGCGGGCAACCGGAAAAAATTCTCGAAGTGCAATTCCGGTACAAAGCTGGAGGAGAGGCTCAGGCCGAACCCGATCGATGGCGCCATCGCCATAAGGATGATCGGTCAGTTCAGAAATGGTCGGATGATGGGCGGGACGTGCCTATTTCAGCCGGCCGATCGACAGACTCAGCCGGTAGTTGCCGTACGCCAGGATGTCGTCCAACAGCGCGTTGAGGGCCGTCTGATCGGGGACGCGGACGAGCAGCGAATAACAGCCTTCCCCGCTGACGCGATGAGCTTCGACGATCTCGGGGCGGCCCCTGACGAAGCGTTCGAACTGTCCGTGATCCGTCGTTTTCATCAGGATCGTGACGATCGCGGTGAGGGAGGGGCCCAGTTTGGCAGGATCGACAACGGCCGTATATCCGCGGATGACGCCCATGTCCTCCATCCGCCGAATGCGGTTGCCCACGGCTTGGCCGGTCAGATGCACCTGTTCGCCGATTTCTTTCCACGACAAGCGGGCGTTTTCGCGCAGCAGGGCGAGGATGTGCAAGTCGGTTTGATCGAGCATGAGGCAGTCTCCTTTCAACCTGAAAGCGCAGAAGGATGAATCTTTTCACAGCGTTAACGATAACCCGATTATAATGGACTCACCTGTATCCATTATAATGGCAAAGGAGCGAACCTGTATGGAAATCCAGCTTGTCCGACACGCCACGCTGCGCGTGACATACGCCAACCGGACGCTGCTTGTCGATCCGATGCTGAGCCGGGCGGGCGAACTCGCGGCCACTCCCAACACGCCCAACCAGCGGCCCAATCCGCTTGTAGAGCTGCCCGTACCGGCGGAAAGCGTGATTGCCGGGATTGATGCCGTCCTGGTGACACACATCCATCGCGATCATTTTGACCAAGCGGCTGCCGACTTGCTGCCCAAGGAGATTCCGGTTTTTTGCCAGCCGCAGGATCGGGAGCGGCTGACGGAGTGCGGATTTTTAAATGTTACGCCGGTGGCGGATGAGATCGTCTGGGAAGGAATCCGCCTCGGGCGGACGGGCGGCCGGCACGGCACCGGGGACATCGGTGAGAAGATGGGGCCTGTCTCCGGATTTGTGCTGCGTGCGGAGGGGGAACCGTGCCTCTACCTGGCCGGCGACACGATCTGGTGTGAAGAGGTGGAGCGGGCCGCCGCCGACCATCGGCCGGAAGTGGCGGTGGTCTTTGCCGGAGCTGCCCAATTCGTAACCGGCGGTCCCATCACGATGACCGCTGAGGACGTCGTTTGCCTGGCCGGCGCCTGCCCGTCCGCTCGGATCGTCGTCGCCCATATGGAAGCGTGGAATCACTGTCTGCTGAGCCGCTCCGAACTGCGCGCTCACCTGCGGGAGCGAGAGCTGGACGGCCGGGTGCTGGTGCCGGAAGACGGCGAAGTGATGCGGTTTGACAAAACACTCCCTTGAAGAGGGGAGTGTTTTTGTTTTTGGATGACGGTTTTTCGAGGGGGAGAAAATTTAGAAGAAATTGCAAAAATAACTAAAATTGGTAATTGATATAAATTTCGGAATTATGTATAATTGAGCCACAGATACCAATTATAACCAAATTTAGGAGGGCGATTGTATGAGGAGGCAAAGGAAAAAGCTGTTGGGAGGCATGGTGTTGTCAGCAGCATTGGTACTGTCCGCGTTTTCAGGAGGTGCAGGGGCTGTTGATGAAAGCACAAACACAAGTTCAAGTTCGGACAAGCTTCGGGTGCTGATTCAGCCGGATAAAAGCGTGAGGTCGCTGAAGGCAAGCCTGAAGAGACAGCTTGGAGAGCGGCACGACTTTGACGACCTGGGCTTTACCACCGAAGTGACGGAAGAAGAACTGAAGAAATTGACGTCGGACAAGTCCTTGAAAGTTACGCTGGTCAACACGCTGTCGATTGCCGAGTTCCAGGAGGAGGGGCGCGTCGAGGCAATGGCGACTCCTTCCGACCGAACGCCTTGGGGGATCGAAGCAATTTATCGGAATTCGTCGATCCAATCCACCAGCGGCGGCAAAGGGATTCGCGTAGCCGTCCTGGATACCGGCGCCTATACCGCGCATCCTGACCTGTCGGCCAATGTGGAGCAGTGCTACAACTTCACTACGAGTTCGCCTGTCGTGAATGGTTGCGCAGATGGCAACGGACATGGGACCCACGTTGCGGGTACCATCCTCGCCAACGGAGGAGGAGGCAGCGGCATTTACGGCGTCGCTCCGGAGGCCAAGCTGTGGGCGTATAAAGTGCTGAGTGACGGGGGCAGCGGGTATGCGGATGATATCGCCTACGCGATCCGCTACGCCGCTGATCAAGGCGTCAGCAAAGGGGTAAAAGTGGTGATTTCCATGTCGCTTGGCTCCTCCGCGAAGGATTCGTTGATTGCCAATGCCGTGACCTATGCCCAGCAGCGAGGAGCGCTGGTGGTAGCGGCAGCCGGTAATTCCGGTCCTTCCGCCAATACGATCGGCTATCCGGGAGGGTTGAAGGATGCCGTAGCAGTAGCCGCTCTGGAAAATGTACAGCAAAACGGCACGTATCGTGTGGCTGACTTCTCTTCCCGGGGTAATCCGTCAACGGCCGGCGATTACGTAATTCAGGAGCGGGATGTGGAAGTATCCGCGCCGGGACGGTCGGTCGAATCGACGTGGCCCAATGGCGGATACAACACCATCAGCGGTACGTCCATGGCAACGCCGCATATCTCCGGATTGGCAGCCAAAATCTGGGCGTCGAATCCGACATGGAGCAATAACGATGTCCGTGCGGAGCTGCAAAAACGCGCGAAAGCAAATGACATCAAGGGAGGCATCAGCGCGGGGACAGGCGATGACATTGCTTCCGGCTTCGGATTCCCGACCGTCCAGGCTGGTGATCAATAAGCAAAGAAAATCAGCTGCCTGATCTGATGCGAAAAAAAGCCTGCACAACATGGGTCAACAGGCAGGACTCCCCGGCACAGTATAAGTCTGTGCCGGGGTTTTTTGTTCAGCAGCCGATGTCTTCCGAGTTCCGATACAGCTGATGCCGCACGCTGCAGCGCCCGACAACGGGCCTTTTTGTTTGGGTGCAATTCCACCATTTGACAATGGGGCGCTTACGTAATAAAATGTTTTTACGTGAATGAATCCTTTTCTGAGGTGTTCAATGTGGAACAGGAAGTGTTGGAAACATACGTGGTCGAGACGCCGGAGCAGGCGATGGCCCTGCTCAACCCGCTTCGCGCAGAAATCCTGAGCCGGCTTGTCGAGCCTGCCTCCGCCGCCGAGGTGGCCCGCGGCATCAACGAAATCCCGCAGCGGGTCAACTACCATCTCAAGGCGCTGGAAAAAGTGGGCCTGGTGCGCCGGGTCGGCACCCGGAATGTCCGCAATCTGGTCGAAGTGCTGTACCAGGCGATCGCGCGGACGTACGTCCTGTCGGAGACGCTGAACTGGCCGAAGGAAACCGTTCAGCGCATCAAAGACCAAGGCTCCTTGTCGCACCTGGTCACCATGGCGGAGCGGATCAAGCGGGACTCGCTGCTCTTGATGGAGCGGTCCGACCGGGATGTAGAGATTCCCAGCGCTACGCTGGACACCAGTATCCGGCTGGCCGGCCCGGAACAGCGAAGCGCCTTTGTCCGTGAATACGTGGAACTGGTCAACCGACTGGTGGAGAAGTACCAGTCAGCAGACGGGGAGGACAGCTATAAGGTGGTGCTGGCCGTCTACCCGCAGCTTTCACAAGGAGGAGAAGAATGATGAGACCGCAGGCAAAACCGCAATCTGTCGTCGTGTGGGAAACGGGCGCCGAACGGAACGGCAGTGTCGTTTCCCTGCCCGCGCACAAAGTCGGGGAGACAGGCAGGACACAGGAGGCCACGGTCACCAGATGGACGGTGGGGCCGGAAGAACGGCCGGCCACCGTGACCGTTGTCTCATCCGGCTTTGGCGAGGAAAAAGCAGCCGCGCCGCAAGCTGTGCTCATGCGTTTGGCGGCATAGCGGAGGCTTGCCCGGGCCGGCTGGGGAAAGTGCATCTGCCGTCTGTCGCCGCAGCCCATCGCCATCCATTCAAGTCCGTAAAGGGGGCATTCTGATGAATCTCGTACCGGTTGTCGTGGAACAGACGAATTACGGAGAGAGATCGTATGACATTTACTCCCGCCTGTTGAAAGACCGGATTGTTTTTCTCGGCAGCGCCATTGACGATCAAGTGGCGAACACCGTCGTCGCCCAGTTGCTGTTTCTCGCAGCGGAGGACCCGGACAAGGACATCCACCTCTACATCAACTCTCCGGGCGGTTCGGTCACGGCCGGGATGGCCATCTTCGACACGATGCAGTTCATCAAGCCGGACGTTTCCACCATCTGCGTCGGTCTGGCCGCGTCCATGGGCGCTGTGCTGCTGGTGGCCGGTGCCCCGGGCAAACGCTACGCCCTGCCCAACGCGGAGATGATGATTCACCAGCCGTGGGGCGGCAGCCAGGGGCAGGCGAGCGACATCAAGATCCAGGCGGAGCGCATTTTGCAGCAGCGCCGCATGCTGTACCGCATCATTTCCGAACGCACCGGACAGCCGCTGGAAAAGATCGAGCGCGACGCAGACCGCGACTTTTTCCTGTCTGCCGAAGAGGCCAAGGCGTACGGCCTGATCGACAAGGTCATCGAACGGCTGTAACGGAGGGGGAACCGGAATAAACCTGCTGGTGTTGGGCGGAACGCTGGAGGGAATGGGAGCACTGCGGCCCGGATCAGAGGGGTGTCGCGAGAGGGCGATCCAGCTGCACTTTCACGTTGCTTCCGTTCACTTCCACGTATCCGTTCGGGAGGGGAATCCGGCGGTTTACCTTTTGCCGGATCAGCTCCTGGATGGCCGAGACCGCTTGGGCGGACGGGGCGAATGCATTCACGGCCTCGCAGACGGTCTGCACGCTTTGGGGATAGCTGATCTCGGCGGTCAAAAACACGGTGGCGCGCTGCTCTTCAAACTGAACATACCCCGAGATCGCCTTGTCTTTGGAAAAGAGAATGCGGTTATCCTTTACGTCCAGGTCAAAATCGGAAGCGAGCATGAATTGCTGGAAGGGAGACGGGGTGTGACGCAGCAGGGTCTGCACGTCATCTCCGCCCCCGAGCAAGAGCGTCCCGATCAGCAGCGCTTTTCCGCTGATCAGGCCGGCGAAATACCGTTTTGAGAGCGCCCGTTTCGCCTTTTTGTACATGGCGCGCAGCATGGCGCGGACGGAGAAGACGATCAAGCCGAGTGCGATCAACAGCAGGATCATGGATGTAGTGTCTTGCGGCAGCAGAAACATGAACGACCTCTCCTTGTTGATGGATTCAGCGAAACATACGTTCCTATTGTACCGGGTTTGCCCTGTCATGGGAATACAATCATGCGCGGCATGTGAAAATGAAAACAGGGACCGCCTCTTCTCCCGTGGGAGAAAGGGCTGTCCCTGTTTGCTTATGGACGTGGAAGGCAGGGGATTACTCCTGCCCCTTCAATGTGACTTTGACCTTCACCGTTTCCTGCTCGTCCGGATTTTCTTTGGAGGAAATGGTGACGTAGAGCGTGACCGTTTCGCTGTCCGTTTCCGGAAGGGCCACAAGAATGCCATCGTTATCAATCAGCTCTGGCTTGGAGCTTTTGGTGACTGCGTAGGTGACGTCCTCGGATTCAGTCGGCAGCGCCAGGACTGCTTCCCCGATCGTCTCCGTGTTGACGATGTCCGCCTGGAACGCAGCTGCGGTCTCTTTCAGGCTGCTGCGAGCCTCTGACGCGGCTGACTCGTCGAACACCGGCTCTTTTACCCGCAGGGCTTTCCACAGCTCATAGATGTCCAGCACTTGCCCCGTTTCCGGATCGATGACGTAGGCGACGAGGCGCAGCTTGTACTTGCCAGGCGGCAGCATCCTCGGCACCAGCGAACCGGTGACGTACGTGCCGTCAATGTTGGAGATGGTAAACGGCCCCGGTTCAAATGGTTCGAAGTCGTTGAAGCGGACAGCCATCGTACCGATGTACGTGTCGTCCAGGCTCCACGCCTCCAGTTCGATCAGGTTGACTCCGGTCGCCTGGAGCTCTGCCTCTACGGTAATGGTGTCATCCTTGCCATCCCCGTCGGGAGAGAGGGTGGAGCTGGAGAGTTTCATGTCGGCCAGACCGAAGTGGGTGTCCTCCGGTTTTTCGCCGACGTGGACGACGAACGGCACATGCAGGTCCGGGTACCTCTCGTCCCTGCTCCTCAGCACCACTTCCCCTTCGTACACGCCTTCTTCGGCGTCTTTGTCGGGTGCGAGGCTGAGCGTAAACTTGGTCCGTTTCTTCGCTTTGGCGGAAATCGTATCGCTGGACAGCTTCACCTTGATGTCGCGGACGTCAGGAGTCTCTTTCGGATGCCACGGGTCGGTGGTAACGGCGGTGTGCATGATCACTTCGGCATCGTAGGTGACGTCCACTCTTGACGTGTTTTTCAGCTGCAGGGTCTTGGTGACCGGTGCGCTGCCCGGTTTCATCAGGCCAAAGCTGGTATTGGCGGTGTAATTGTTGATCGTCTCCGGCTCATAGTCTTCGTTGAGGATGGTCACCGGCTCCACGACTTGCAGCACGGCCGGGGTCTTCATTGCGGCCAGACCGTTAACGCGCCCGGCTCCCTGGGAGTAAACATCATACAGGGTGCCCTCCTCGTCGTAGAGGCGTTCCGCCGTATTGACGAGCGCTGCTTTGACCTCAAACGGGGTCCACTCCGGATGGGCCTGCTTCAACAGCAGCGCCAGGCCGGCCACGTGCGGCGTCGCCATGCTGGTGCCGTTGAAGCGGGCGTACGCCTTGTCGTACTGGGCGCCTTCAATCAGCTTGCCCCAGGCGGGTACGCTGGAGAGGATGGAGACGCCAGGAGCGGTGACGTCCGGCTTGATGGCGTAGTTGTCGCCCATGACCGGACCGCGCGAACTGAATCCGGCCACCTTGTCGCCGGGATCGTTGGTGGTCGGGTAGTCGCCGGAGAAGGTAAACGTCAGGGTCTGGGCCTTTTCCGGATCGCTCAGCAGTTCCTTGGCCAGCGCTCGGCCTTCCACCCCTCTCATGTCAAAGGTGGGAATCCCCTCCATTTGATCGCCCAGGATGGTGTCGATGTAATCCCCGCGTTCCTGGGGCGGGAGATCCAGGTCGGCCAGTCCGTCGCCGTCCTTGTCGTTGCCGTTGAAGATGACGATGGCGGCTGCGCCGGCTTTCTTGGCGTTGAGAATCTTGTCCGTAAATGCAAGCGTGCCGCGGGAGACAAGCGCTACCTTGCCCTTTACGTCTACATTGGCAAAGTCCTGAGCGGAACCCAGGTTGGCGTACACGACCGGCAGCGGATCGGTGCCGATCAGATCACGGAAGTTGTTTTGATTAATCTGCCATGCCATCACGTGGAAGTTGTAGGTGTCGCCAAAAGACGACGTGGCAGAGGCGTCGTACAGCACGCTTGGCGGTGTCACTGCGCCTACCGTGATGGGCAGTTTGGCTCCGGCCGGCGAACCAGCCGTATAGTAGTAGCGGCCCGGCTCGTCTTGTGCCGAGTTGCCGTTGGCGATGACGGTGATCACGCCTGCCCGCATGGCGTTGTTCACCGCGATCGAATCGGGGGAGTCGGCGTTCTTTTCCATGGCGGCACCGAGCGACAGGTTGATGACGTCCATGCCGTCTCTCACTGCTTTTTCGATGCCGTCGATTACCTGCGCGGAACTGCCGCCGTCACGGCCCAATACGCGGTACACGTAGAGGTCGGCTGCGTAGGCAACCCCTTTTACCTGTACGTCGGAATCCTTGTTTTTGGCCCGGCCGACGATGGTGCCGGCGACGTGCGTGCCGTGGGATGAGCCTTCGTACCCCGTTCCCCTGCGGTCGTCATCCGGGGAGATGGGCGCTTCCTCGTAGGGGTCCTTGTCGTTGTCGAACGAATCATAGCCGCCTTTGTAGGCATCCTTCAGGTCTGGATGCAGGTAGTCGACACCGGTGTCGATCACCCCGACCTTCAATCCTCTGCCGTCCAGCCCCTCTTTCCACATGTCGAGGACACCGATCTGCTTCAGCGGAGCGATGTCGTATTTGTACGAACCGCTATCGGCCGTTTCCACATCGGGGACGGAGTAGGTGGTGTTTTCATAGACAGCCTGGACCTGGGGCAGTTCTGCCAGTTTGGGAATCTCGTTGGCCGGCAGGGTCAGCTCCATGCCGTTGAATACGAGGGAAAACTGGCGCTCTACGTCAAGGTCGATGTTCTTTTTCCGCGCTTCTTTCAGGAAAGAAGAGTGTTCCCGTGCGACCCGGCTCTCCTGTGAACTGGTCGAGCGGGAGCCGCGGCGGTATTCCTGCGATACGGCCGCCGGTTCCGATTTGAACTGGACGATGACGCTCACCTTTTTGTCGGATTTCGTGTTGAGACGGGGAGAGATTTTGGCTGTCCGGGTCCCTTCGGTGACGACTGCGTTGGTGATGCTGTTCAGCTTGGACAGTTCCTGTCTGCTCAGCTTCTCTGAGGCGTACACGTTGTACGGCAGGGACGTGAGCAGCAGGACAGCTGCGAGAGAGAGCGAGGCAACGGTTTTGCTCGTTTTTTTCACACTTTCTCCTCCTACCAAAAAATAAAAATTCATAAAGTCGCTATTGGTTTTCGGTATTGTGGAAGAGATTTCCTTGTTAAAAAAATTCTTTTTTTTCGCCATATTTCGATAAAAATTTCCCTTTTACAGGGGGACAGAGACAAAAAAACATCCCCCTTCCGCGGGGAAAGGGGACTCGCATCCAAGCGTCATGGCATCAGCATGGCCGGCATCAATTCCTGGAACAAATCCTGGTGCTTCATCATGAGGGACTGCGCGGCCGTGCCCGCTTCCTGCTGGATGGACATGATTTCTTCGTCGGTCACTGTTGCGATGTTGACGGCATTTTCCGGGGTCATGGCCGGAATGTTGAGCGGCTTTCCAAACTCTTCCTTCACTTTTACGTTCAGGCTGATGCCCTTCGGAATGTCGGGCGCTGCCTTGTCGAAATTCAGCTTGATCGTGCCTTCGGAATCGCGTTCGCTGTCGGTTTTTGTCGTCGAGAAGCGGCCGGAGAGGGCAATGTCTTCCGGATGATCCTCGCTCTTCAGGTTCAGCGTGAAGTCGTAAGTGCCCGTCTCTTTTTTGTCCTGCTTGCTGATTTCGAACGTGGTGGACAGATCCAGTTTCGCTTCCCGTTCGACGTTTACCAGGACGCCGATGGTGCCGGTCGTTTTGTCGCTGTGCGTGGTGCCTTTGTAGCGGAACGTCATCTCGCCTTTTTCGCCGTGGTCGTCTACATACAGGGAGTAGCGGCGGTACTTGTCGGCTCCGTTAGCAAAGGCGACGCTTTGCCAGAGGTTTTGCTCTTCCTTGCCCTGCTCGCTGGTGATCATCAGCTTGCGGGAGAGGATTTCATCGTCGCTGTTGATGAGCATCACCATTTTGAGCTGGTCGTTCGTGCCAGTGGTCCTTTTCAAATCGGCCAACATGTCGTCATACACCTTGACGTATTCTTTCTTGAACTCCTCTTTGGACAGTTCCTCCACGTCCTGATACCCGCTGTCTTTCAGCAGCGAGGCGACGTTGTGGTAGCGGCCATAGACCAGGTCGAACAGCTTGTCGTCGGATTTGGCCTTTTCCGCTATTTTCGTCATAAGTGCTTTTGCTTCCTCGTCGGTGAAGGTGACAGTCACCTCGCGGACGCTCGTCTGGTAGCCTTCCTCGGAGAAGGAGGCGTTCTTGTTCATCGTCACCTGGCTGTCTTTCAGGCTTTCCGCGTACAGGAGCGCATACGGCTTGATCACGTCGGCCACTTCATCGCGGGGGACTTTCACTGCCTCGTACAGGTCGCGGGGCGTGATCAGGCGCTTGGGCAGCTCTTCGCCAAATCGCTCCTTGATCGTGTCGCGGTCTTTCAGGTCCACGTAACCGTATTTGGGGTAAAAGTCCGGGAGCCGGAAGCCTATTTTGGTGTCATCGATGAAATAGTCCAGCGTAAGGAGCTTGCGGTCTTTCAGATGCACCTCCACACCGCCGGACTGCTGCCGCTTGGACTCGTCCACGTTGGACTGGATTACCAGTTTGGCGCTTTTCAAGAGGTCCAGGATTTTTTCGGCCTGCGGGTTGGGAGGAGTGCCGTCGACGGTGATTTGACTCAGTTCGGTCGTGGAGTGAACCGGTTTTTCCAGGTACGGCTTGATGTACTCTTCGTATTCGTTAAAAGATTGGGAAATATCGTCGGACAACTGGGCAAAGTTGTTTGCCTCCGCCTCCAGATAGACCGTTTTGGCGCTTTTGAACAAATCCAGCTTGGCGTACGCTGTGCCCAGTCCGCCCAGCACCGCGATCCCGGCCGCCCCGATCACGAGCAGAGTCTTCTTGAAGCGTTTGCGCGGCGGAATCACGTTTGTAGTGGTTTCCATAATGTTCCTCCTTGTATGGTTTCTCTTCACTATATGGGGCGCTGTGGATAGGATTTTTCCCCCGACACCGTATTGTACCACAAGCAAGTGGAAATGATGCCCATATTTTTGAAAAAATTTATTAATAAAAGGAAAATCATACAGGGAATATGAGGAGGAACAACCATGTTTCGGATTGGGCAGCTGGCGTACCTGCAGCGGGAAAACAGGACGTACTGCCGATTGGGCAGAATGATATAACGCATGGTTATCATGAAGGAGGGAGCGCCGTGGATATTCGGGTGCTGCAAACATTTGTCATGGCGGCTGCCACGGAGAATTTTCACCAGGCGGCTGAAGCGTTGTATATCGCCCAGCCGACAGTCAGTCAGCACATCCGGACGTTGGAGCGGGAATTGGGAATCAATCTGTTTGAACGGGTGGGCAAACGCGTCCGGCTGACACCGGCCGGGAAGCGGTTTCTGCCGCATGCCAAAGCGCTCCTGGAACAATGGCACCACGGCCTGGAGGACCTTCTGGCGTGGCGGCAGGGGTACCGGGAGAAGCTGCAGATTGCGGTCTCTCCGATTATTGCCCGCACGCGGTTGTCCCATTTGATTCACCGCTATACCAAGCTGTATCCGGACGTGGACCTCTCCATCAAAATCGCTGACTCCGTGGAGATCGGTCCCATGGTGCAGAGCGGGCAGGCCGATCTCGGGCTGACGCGAATGGTCCCGGGCGAACTTACGCTGCATACATACAGGCTGTACGAAGATCCGGTCGTGTTTGCCGTTCCCCACAGCGGCGGAGATATGGAGGCCCCGCTGCCCGACTGGGAGCAGGAACTGCAAACCAAACGGCTGCTGACGCACAATCACCCCGGCTACTGGGACGATCTGCTGCTGTTGCTGAGGCAGCGCGGACTGTCGCTGAGGACGATGGCTGTTTCCCAGGTGGACATTACCAAGGCGTTTATTGAGGAAGGGTTGGGCGTCTCCTTTCTGCCCCGCTCGGCCATCAGCAGGGAGTTGTTTGAAAACCGTTTTATGGAACTACCCACGCCAGGCCTGACCATTCCGAAGGTGGCGACCTACCTGGTGCTGCCGAAGAGAAAAGGAAAAGGAAGCGAACCGGTCCAGCGATTTGTCGACATCCTGGCCGCCTTGTACCCACCGCTGCCAGAGGTGCACGGGGCGGGCCGGGCGTGAAGGGACAAATCAACGACCTGCCGGGGGTTGAAATTGATTACGGTTTTTAATTGATATACCTGGATTATTCTATTTCCCTTATCGTTTTTGTATCGATATACTGATTACAAAGAGAATGGACACGAACAGACTGGAGAAGAAGGAGTGGTGTGGATGAGTCAACAGCATACATTAGCCATTGGGTTGGAAGGCATTGCGGTCGCCGAAACCGACCTCAGCCTGGTGGACGGCCTTAATGGCCTGCTCGTCTACCGCGGCCATTGGGCGCGCGACCTGGCGATCAACCATACGTTTGAGGAAGTGGCCCATCTGCTGTGGTACGGCCATCTGCCCAACGAACAGGAGTTGGCCGAGCTGAAGGGCAAACTGAATGAAAACCGGGAACTGCCGGACCACGTCAAGCGCATTCTCGACCTGATCCCGGCCGAGGTGGACATGATGAGCGTGCTGCGCACCGGCGTATCCGCACTGGGCAGCGCCGATTACAGCTGGCCGCCGACGCTGGACCAGGTCATTTCCCTGACGGCGAAGATGCCGACAATCGTGGCGTACCGCTACGCCCGCCTCAACGGCCGCGAGCCGCAAGAACCCAATCCCGCTCTGGATCACACGGCCAACTACCTGTACATGCTGAAAGGACAGGAGCCCAACCCGGCTCATGTGCGCGCGCTGGACGCCTACCTGATTCTGACGCAGGAGCACGGCATGAACGCCTCCACGTTCTCGGGACGCGTTGTCAGCTCCACCCAGTCCGACCTGATTTCGTCGATCACGGCCGCCATCGGCGCGCTGAAAGGACCGCTGCACGGCGGCGCACCGTCCGAAGTGACCGAGATGATCGAAGCGATCGGCACCAAGGAAAACGCCGAACCGTGGATGCGCGCCAAGCTGGAAAAGGGAGAACGCCTGATGGGCTTCGGCCACCGCGTGTACAAGACCGTCGATCCGCGCGCGACTGCGCTGCGCGTCGTGGCGTCGCAGCTCTCTGGAGACGATCCGTGGTTTGACCTGGCGACGCACGTGGAACAGGTAGGATTGAAGCTGCTGGAGGAATACAAGCCGGGCCGCAAGTTGAACACCAACGTGGAGTTTTTCGCCGCTGCAGTCATGCGGGCAGTGGGCCTGGACGATACCCTGTTCACGCCGACCTTTGCCGTCAGCCGTGTCGTCGGCTGGAGCGCTCATATCCTGGAGCAGGCCAAAAACAATCGAATCATTCGTCCGCAGTCGAATTACACCGGTCCGATGCCGAAATAACATCGGGCCCGGCTGTTGATACAGTTTGCGCTTTTGACGGGAGCAGCCCTGTGGGGGGCTGCTCCTTTCATTTTGGGCAGCCGCTCAATGTTTCGATTGATCGTTTTTGAACGAAAAATGATTGTTAATGATCGTTTGTGGTTGTTTATGACGGAAAAGTGGGGTATAATGACGGTACGATTCAACATGTATTTTTCCCGTTCCGGAAAGGAGGGTGCAATTGCTAACGCCTGAACGTCATCACATCATCTTGTCCCTGCTCAAAGAAAAGGATGTTGTCCGCATCCACGAGCTGGTGGAAGCAACAGGGGCATCCGAGTCGACCATCCGGCGCGACCTGAGCGAATTGGAAGAACAGCGGCTGCTCAAGCGCGTTCACGGCGGGGCGTCTTCCTTGCAGAACAAGATTGAAGAGCCTACGGTTTTGGAAAAAGCGGTCAAACGCGAGAAGGAGAAAACGGCAATCGCTCGGTATGCTGCCAGTCTGGTGCAGGAACGGGACTCGATTTTCATCGATGCCGGCACGACCACGTACCAGATGCTGCCGTTCCTTCCCTACGACAACATCGTCGTGGTGACCAATAGTCCCGACATGGCCCTGCAGCTCAGCAAGCGGAACATCAAGACAATTTTAATTGGCGGTGAATTGAAAGCGGCAACATTGTCGCTGGTGGGGCGCGATGCCCTCAAAACCATCAGCCAGTACCGCTTCGACAAATGCTTCCTGGGCATGAACGGGGTCGACAAGCACCACGGCTTGACCACGCCGGACCCTGACGAAGCGTACGTGAAGCAGTTGGCCCTGCAATTTTCCGACGAGCGGTTCGTGCTGTGCGACTCCGACAAGTTCTCCCGCGTCACGTTTGCCAAAGTGGCCGACTTGCGCGAGGTGACGGTGATTACCGACGACGGCTTGTCGCAAGAAGAGCAGCAGGCGTACAGTCGATTAACAAATCTCAAAGTGGTGAAAGCATGATTTACACAGTAACCTTGAATCCTTCTATTGACTACCATGTATGGGTTCCTGCCTTGGACAAAGGGACCATACACGAAGCGCACAAAGAGTGGAAGGATGCGGGGGGAAAAGGCATCAACGTCTCCAAAGTCCTGCGGCTGTTGGGAGTGGACAGCACGGCCCTGGGATTTGTCGGCGGATTTACGGGCGCGTTTATCCGGCAGCAAGTCGAGCGGGCCGGCATTGCGCATCAGTTTCTTTCCATCGAACAGGATTCTCGAATCAACATCAAGATCAAGGCCGACACCGAGACTGACATCAGCGGCGTCTCCCCGGAAATCCCGGCGGAAGCGCTTCAGCAGCTGTTTGCGCAGATCGACCTGTTGGGGCCGGACGACTACCTGGTGCTGGCGGGAAGCGTGCCGAAGAGCTTGCCGCTCGACATCTATCCGACGATCATGAAACGGCTTCAGGGCAAAGGTGTCCGCGTGTTTTTGGACGCGAAGGGAGAAGCGCTGAAAAGCGGATTGTCGGAACAACCGTTTTTGATCAAGCCCAACCATCACGAGTTGGGGGAACTGTTCGGGGTGGAGATCACCACGCACAACGAGGCGATCGCCTGCGGGCGAAAGGCGCTGGAACTGGGTGCGCAAAACGTGATTGTCTCCATGGCCGAGCAGGGTGCCGTATTCGTCAACCGTGAAGTGGCATTCGCCGCGCGGATTCCCAAGCGAAAACCGGTCAATTCGATCGGGGCGGGAGACTCCATGGTTGCCGGTTTCCTGTATGCGCATACAAAAGGGTGGCGGGCGGAAGAGGCGTTTCGCTTCGCTGTTGCGGCGGGGACCACGACCGCACTGTCGGAAGGGTTTTGTACGCATGAAACAATCCGCACGTATTTACCCGAGATCAGCGTGATCACAGTGGAATAAACACAGGGCAATAAAAAAGGGGGCAATACCATGCAGCATCACATTCGCATTGCCGATTTGCTGAAGGCCGACACGATTGTGCTTCACCTGGCAGCGAAGACAAAAGAGGAAGTGCTGGACGAACTGATCGCCACGCTGGATGAAGCCGGTCGTCTGCACAGTCGGGAAGAGATGAAACAGGCGATTCTGGCCCGCGAGGCACTGGGTTCGACCGGGATCGGGGACGGGATCGCCATCCCGCACGCCAAAACGGCAGCGGTCAAAACGCCCAGCATCGCTTTTGGATTGTCCAAAGAAGGAATCGATTTTGACTCGCTCGACAAGCAAAAAGCGCATCTGTTCTTCATGATCGCGGCGACGGAGGATGCCAACCAGGCGCATTTGGAGACGCTGGCGCTGCTCTCCCAGATGCTGATGGACGAATCGTTCCGGCAGCAGTTGATGCAGGCGGAAACCAAACAGCAGGTCGTGGACATCATCTGCCGGAAAGAGCAGGACATTCACGGTGAAAGTGAAAGCGTTTCCGACGCACAATCCGGCGTCGGAGTGAAAATTGTCGCCGTAACCGCGTGCCCAACCGGAATCGCCCACACCTACATGGCCGCCGATGCGTTGAAGAAGAAAGCCGACGAGCTGGGCATTTCCCTCAAGGTGGAGACAAACGGCTCCGGCGGCGTGAAAAACAGGCTGACGGAGGAAGACATCGCCGAAGCGGCAGCCGTCATTGTGGCCGCTGACAAACAGGTGGACATGGAGCGCTTTGCCGGCAAAGTGGTGATCGAGGTGCCGGTGGCGGAAGGCATTCGCAATGCGGAAACGCTGTTGAAACGCGCGGTGAACCGGGACGGGGACGTTTACAGCGGCGAAGCGAAGGTTGGTTACAAGGAAAAGATTGATCAGGCGAAGGCCGAAAACAAACAGAAGCAGCCCGCTGTGTACAAGCATCTGATGAACGGGGTATCCAACATGCTGCCGTTTGTCGTGGGCGGCGGCATTATCATCGCGCTTAGCTTCATGTTCGGGATTAAGGCGTCCGATCCAAATGACCCGTCTTTCCACCCGCTGGCCAAGGCGCTGATGGATATCGGCGGTGGCACAGCCTTTGGCCTGATGATCCCCGTGCTGGCCGGGTTTATTGCCAAGAGCATTGCCGACCGCCCGGCTTTTGCGCCCGGCATGGTCGGCGGGATGCTGGCGGCTTCGTCCGGCGCCGGATTCCTGGGCGGGCTCATTGCCGGGTTTCTGGCTGGCTACACGGTAGCCGGATTGAAAAAGCTGTTTGCCGGACTGCCGCAGTCCCTGGAAGGCATCAAGCCGATGCTGCTCTACCCGCTGTTCGGGATTATGATTACCGGATTTGTTATGATGTACGTGGTGTCAGAGCCGGTAGCGGCCGCCAACGCGGCGCTGGGTGACTGGCTGAAAAACATGAACCAGGGCAACGCCGTACTCCTGGGCATGGTGCTTGGGGCCATGATGGCGTTCGATATGGGCGGTCCGGTGAACAAAGCGGCCTTTACGTTCGGGATCGCGATGATTGCCGAAGGAAACTACGCTCCTCACGCGGCGATCATGGCGGCAGGGATGACCCCGCCGTTGGGCCTGGCGCTGGCAACGCTGCTGTTCAAGAAGAAGTTTACGGATGAGGAACGGCAGGCAGGCAAAACCGCCTGGGTGCTGGGTGCGTCATTTATTACCGAAGGGGCCATTCCGTTTGCCGCGGCTGATCCGACGCGCGTCATTCCTTCGATCATGGTGGGCTCCGCAGTTGCGGGCGGTCTGTCGATGCTCTTTGGTTGTACGCTGCCTGCGCCGCACGGAGGGGTGTTTGTTCTGCCGGTCGTGGGCAACGCTGTCCTGTACCTGGTTTCGATTCTGGCCGGTACGGTCGTGACGGCACTGATGATCAATCTGCTCAAGCGAGCAGCAAAAGAAGGAACAGAGTAAACACAGAAAAAACAAGGAGTGGATGAAACATGCTGACCAAAACATTCGTCATTCAAAACCCGACAGGGATGCACGCACGTCCCGCTTCGCTGTTTGTGCAAAAGGCGACGTCGTTTAACTGCGAGATCAACCTCATCAAAGGCACGAAAAAAGTGAACGGCAAAAGCATTATGGGCGTGATGACCCTGGGCTTGGCCAAAGGCGACGAAATCACGCTGGAAGTAAGCGGCGAACAGGAACAGGCGGCCATGGAGGAACTGGGCAAAATCCTCGAAATGGTGCACGAATAGAAAACGCACATGGGACTCTCCGGATGGGGAGGGTTCCTCAGACCGCCTAAAAACTCCCTCTTCTGCAAGCGCAGAGAGGGAGTTTTGACGTATTTGCGCATATATGCGCAGTAAAAGAAGCGGCCCGTAGCAGCGCGAAGCTCTTTTCTCCTCGTTTCTCCACAGACAGTTGTTGGCACCGGGGGGTCTGTCAATGATTTTGTGTAAACTCCAATAGCCGTTAGGCTCAGCGGAGATATGGTTGAACTCGCTCCGGAAACTGAACGGACAGTTGTAACAGAATTTGGCCCCAGTTCTGAACTCTCCCCGTCCACTTTCGTAACACATCCATGGTTGCCAGGTAGAGCATTTTGAGCAGGGCTTCGTCTGTAGGGAAAATGGCTTTTCCTTTGGTGACTTTTCTCAGTTGGCGATGGTAGCTCTCAATGACATTGGTTGTGTAGATCAGTTTGCGAATTTCGGGTGAGTACTTGAAGAAGGTGGAGATTTCCGCCCAGTTCGTACGCCAGGAACGGACAATAAGGGGGTACTTTTGTCCCCACGTCTGCTCGAATTGATTCAGTTCTTCCAAGGCGGCCTCTTCCGTGGCCGCTTTATAAATCGGCTGCAGGGCCGACGTGATCTTCTTGATGTCTTTGTAGGAAACGTATTTGATCGAGTTGCGAATCTGGTGGATGATGCACTTCTGGATTTCCGTGATGGGATAGCAAGCGGAAATGGCCTCGGAGAAGCCGCGAAGATTGTCCACACAGGTAATGAGGATGTCTTGCACGCCCCGGTTTTTCAACTCGTTTACGACATGAAGCCAGAACTTTGCCGATTCATTTTCCCCGATCCAGATGCCAAGTACATCTTTGTGGCCTTCCAAGTCAATGCCAATGGCCATGTAGGCGGCTTTGTTGACGATGGCACCGTCTTGTTTCACCTTGAAGTGAATGGCATCCAGGAACACGACCGCATATACCGCCTGCAAAGGACGGTTTTGCCATTCTTTGATCAGCGGGACGATCTTGTTGGTCACGTTGGAGATGAGGGTAGGAGAAACCTCGATGCCGTAGAGCTGCTGCAGGTGATCCTGAATGTCGCGGGTAGAAACACCCTTGGCATACATGGCAATGATTTGGTCTTCGATACCCGTCACGTTCGTTTGGTTCTTTTTGACGATGGTCGGCTCAAACTCACCGGCCCGGTCACGCGGAACCTGAATGTCCACATCGCCGTACTCGGAACGCACCTTTTTCTTGCTGTAGCCGTTCCGGCTGTTGGTGGTTTTCTTGTTTTTCGTGTCGTGCTTGGCGTAGCCAAGAGATGTCTCCAGTTCGGCTTCCAGCATCTCTTGAAGGGTGTCGGCAAACAACTCCTTCAGGGCCGATTGGACGTCTTCCACCGATTGCATGTTCTTTTCCTTGATCCACTGCTTGAGTTGCTCTTTGGTCATCAGGCTCATGGGCTCTCCCAACCTTTCTTAGAATTCATTGTACTCTATTTTGAAGGTTAGGAGTTTACACAAAATAGTTTATAGACTCGCACCGGGCCAACGCAGCCTCTATCTCTTCACTAAATTGAAAAATCGAATAAAATCGTAATTTTTACAGAAAAGCGTGTAGATCTTGTACTTTGGGTACTTAGTCTACACGCTGAGCCAGATAGTACGCTGCTTGGATTATATATCACTTGTTATTCGATTTTTTCATTTTGTTCTTCTTCTCTGCTTTCTCTTTTGCTTCTTTGTTTAGTTTTTCAATATCTTTGTCCGTTACATTAAAGTGCTTCTTAAAGTTAGTCAATGTCCTATCTTCTGGATTATTCTCGTCCATCCACTGGTTAAACTTATCTTCCCCAACGTAGTCTATCAAAATTTGATCAATAAAATATTCAGGGTTATCATACTTAAAATCAATTTCGATGTGATCGCTATGTTCGCTTTCATCGGCCATTAATGATCTAAATTGATTTGGCCAGAAATATTTTGGATTTATTGTATCTGAGTAATCTGGGGTTGTATCATTCCCATTGTTTACATCAAAGTGCAAGTGATAACCTCTTCCATCCTCCTCTCCTGGTGCCCCTGTATTACCTGATTCAGCAATTTCTTCTCCCCTACTTACATAATCATATTTGCCAACATAGTAGTCGTTTAGATGAAGATATCGCGTAATGAGGTTATTTCCATTTGGATCCTTATCATTATGTTTGATTGTTACATACTTAGCTCGAGGAGATGTATATATTCCAACCCCGACAACTTGACCGTCAGCAACCGCATAAACTGGTTTAAGTTTCACTCCAATATCAATTCCCTTGTGTCTCCCATCGGAGCGGTTTTCACCGTATTCTCCGGTAATTGTGTAACTAGTAGTTGGCCATCTCCACCCCAGCGGTGCATATGGATTATCTGGATCATACATAGGGACTACATCCGCACTCTTAGAGAATGCAGCATTAGAAGCACCAAATGATAATAAAACAGCAAACAATCCTAATGTAACTCGTTTCACTTCTTGTCAACCCCTCTTCCAAAAATTATAATTTGTACCCTCATTCTACCATTTTGTTACAAAAATTACAATTTGGAATTTCTAGAATTTTCTTATATAATATCATGCTGCAGTTGAGGGGAGGGTGAAGCAGTTAGACTTAGAAGTTCGTAGTTTCAGTAATAGCTATGGCGTACAACTACAAATAATCAAAATATTTCCTGACTGCGGAAGGGGATAACAGTTAGTGTGTATAGGTATTAGGAATTCCCAGGGTATCTGTTGGGATACCCGGCTCCAGGGGAACAAATGAAAATCATGACGAAAGTATTGTGTATGGGTAGAGAAGGACCATTAAACAATAAGCGTAAACACAGGGGCTGCGAATGTAGTCATTACTATCTCCTTCCCACAAGTGACAATTCTTTCACCTTTCGATATTTAAACATTGCGCAAAATCAGGTGATTTACTAGTTTTAAAGCACTTAAGAAAATTTTATTGATAAATGGCAAAAAATTAGGTAGGAAAATATGTTTTTAAAAGAGCCGATCAATAGTTATCTCATTTATTACCGGAATTTAGAGGGTATCTATGAATAAAATGAAAAATGTGTGACTGAAGCAAGCGCCGGTGTAAAGGAGAATCAGCGCTCTGCTGGGTAGAAACCTAACAGCTCGTATGTAGAGGGGCACAGTACTTTTGGGACTGTTCTGGAACTGCTGGAGGCTTATCAAAAAGCATTCAGCTCCGAATGTCAAACAGTGAAGGACATCGGTGTATCTCGTTTAAAAATCAGCTACGTTGGCAGATCGCGAGGAAGTATAAAGCGCTGAAAGTTTGTTCATCTTGGAGGCTTTCCAAACAGTCGAATGTGACATAGTCAGTTGGCTTATGGCAGTCTGTACCATGCCTGGAAAATTGGTTCCCCCCAGGCATGCAAAGATGTTGAAAAATAATCCATTTCATTAATATAATTGGGAATATCCCACCAGATGGATATATCTCATTGAGAGGAGAAGGTGATGTCATTGCGTAGAATGTATCGCACGCTTTTTTGTGTGGGGCTTCTTTGTTCAATGGTGTTAATCGGGTGTTCGACAAGTTCTGAAACAGCAGACGGCAGCCTCGTTCATTCTGAAAAATCTGACACTGTAAAGAAGCTGGATTCTGAAACAGTGGCGGGCCATTCAACGAATCCTGTTACATCTGACGTGTTAGAGAAGGCGAAAAATGGACAATTACATGGTGTGTCAATTGGACTCGGAGCAACGAAAAAGGAAGTAATCGAGAAGTTGGGAAAACCGGCTCGTACTGGAAATGATGAATTTGGGTTTGCCATGTATTACGATGGTTTTAGTCTGGGATTTGAGGATTATGCCAATTCCATTGATGAGCTCAGCGAGAATAGCAAAGTTATCGTTATATTTGCTGACCCCAAAATCGTGAATCTTACCGGCAAACCTTTTGATATTAAGGAAAAGCTGGGAACCCCTTCTCGTGAGGTGCTGAATGATTCGGGTGATGACACATTCATTCTGGAGTATGCAGGAAATGACCATTTGCTAAAAGTCGTTTTTGATACCAATCCGGTCAAATATATAACGCTTCAGGAAAAATAAACAGACTGTACGACTGTCTTGCTCAGCGTGCAGACAAGGTCCGTGGCGCATGGGTGATAGTGTCCGCTCGCGCTCGTGACGACCAGCAAACTGGAACTCTCCCGTATAGGGAGAGTTCCTTGCTTTTTTGGGGATGTTGTTGGGCAAAAGGTGCTCGTTTGGCGTCCAGGGGGGCAAAGTGTAGCAAAGTGCAGCCAGACGTTGCAAAATGAGGCGGTCTTTTGCGAAGATGAAAAAAAGGGAAGGAGTGGTAATCATGGCTCTCTTGTCTGCCCCTTTTCAATGGAAAGGGCTCGCATTGAAAAACCGGGTGGTTATGCCGCCCATGTGTCAATACTCGGTTGAGGCCAAGGATGGGAAACCAAACGACTGGCACTTCGTCCACTACGTCTCGCGTGCTGTCGGTGGAGCTGGCTTGATCATCATGGAGATGACCGACGTCGAACCGGACGGCCGCATCTCCGACTACGACCTGGGATTGTGGTCGGATGAACAGATCCCGGCGTTTGCTCGGATCGTGTCGAAGGTGCACGAGTACGGAGCGAAAATCGGTGTGCAGATCGCGCATGCCGGTCGCAAGGCGGAGGATGCCGAGGTGCCGGTCGCGCCGTCTGCGATCGCCTTCAGCGAAAAATACAAGACGCCCCGCGCTCTCACCACGGAAGAAGTGCAGGCGATGGTCGTCAAGTTCCGGGAAGCGGCCAGACGGGCGGTCGAAGCCGGTATGGACACCATCGAAATCCACGGCGCCCACGGCTATTTGATTCACCAGTTCCACTCGCCGCTCACCAACAAGCGTGACGACCAATACGGCAAGGACCTCGCGCTGTTTGGCGTGGAGGTGATCAAAGCGGTCAAGAGCGTAATGCCGGAGGATATGCCGCTGATCATGCGGATCTCTGCGGTGGAATACGTGGAAGGCGGCTACGGCCTGGAGTACAGCACGGAATTGTGCCGCCGCTACAAGGAAGCGGGCGTTGACATCTTCCACATCTCCAGCGGAGGCGAAGGTCCGATCGGTTCAGGGGGACGGCCTGGCATCCACCCCGGTTATCAGGTGCCGATGGCTCGGGCGATCAAGCAAGCGCTGGATGTGCCGGTGATCGCCGTGGGCAATCTGGACAATCCTCTTTTGGCCGAGGCGACACTGGGCAACGGCGACGCCGACCTGGTGGCGGTGGGCCGGGGTATGCTGCGCGACCCGTACTGGGCGCTGCACGCGATCCGCACCGTCTCCGGCGAGGTTGTTCCGCCCAAGCAGTACGAACGTGCTTTTTAAACGGGCAGTTCTGCCGGGCGGGAAATGGTAATGGACAGATGACAAGCGCGGTTTCGCGGCCGTGATAAGATGGAAGCGGTTGACAACCGAGAAGTTGGCACCGTATAATTATCAAAAACCGATATGTTTAATCGGAATTTAACGGCCGCGGTAAAACCGACTAGACCACTAGAGGTTTTTCCCCAAGGGGAGAAATCTCTTTTTTTCAGCCGGGCTTATACCGGTTAGCATCAGTAGAAGGGAGGAAAACAATGTCTGCAGTGCTGGTCATCGGAGGAGACCGCTTGGGGAATATTACCGAGCTGCTTCACGGCAGGGGATACCGGCAGATTTATCACGTAACGGGGCGAAAACACTCCCAATACAAGGTACATATTCCCGTCGACACCAGACTGATTGTCGTGTTTACCGACTTTGTGAATCACAATCTGTCGTGGCACGTAAAACATCAGGCAAAGGCGAAAAACGTCCCCATCCTGTTTTGCAAACGCTCGTGTTCGTCCATCGGAAAGCGGCTGTAACCTTTATGTTCACCTAATTCCGACTTGACACATAAGATTAATAAGAATTATGCTTTCTTCAAACCACTCCCGCTTCCGGCAAATCAACCGTGCCCTGCATCGCTGGAGTGACAGGCGGCGGTTGAACGGACCGGGAAGGAAAAACGGCTGGACAGGAGTGAATCACATGGCGAACCGGAATCGCGAAGAGCTTGCCGATTTTCGCATCGAGATGATCCTGCGCGCACTGGAAGGTCTGGAGTACGGTACCCTGCACATCGTCGTGCACGAGTCGCAAATTACGCAAATCGAACGAACCGAAAAGACGCGTTTTCCCCTGGAACGCGCAGCCGCCCTCAAATCCAGCACGAGGCAGGCAGGGCGGGGCAGTTAGACGTCAGGATGACGCATGGGTGAGCGAATCTTCATGGGGCACGGGACAGAAACCCGTGTCTTTTTTCATTTTCTTGGTGTACATAGAGGATTTGCGCTGTTTTGACAGGGGGCTCACTCCGATTTATAATGTTTTGGAAATTTATTCATTTTGTTCAAGTCGACCAAACACCTGAGGTGACAAGATTGAAGCACATGGTGCTGCTTTTTCTCTTCATGTGCCTGTTAGCTGCAGGTTGTTCCCCTGCCCAGACGTACGGAGACGATACCTCTGCCGCATCCACAAACGCAGAACAAGAAACGACCATCCCCCTTTCATTTGAAGAAGTAAAGGTGGAACAACAGGTGACGTTACTGGATAGGGGGAAAATCAAGCAGATCGTAAAGGAGGAACAGCTTGATACCGTCAAACTGTTTTCGTTCTTGAAGGTTGATGAGGATGATCCACTCCGTTTGATTGGAGGCATTCAAATTGGAGATGACTTGTATGAATTTGGAGATGTAGGTGCATTACATTATGTTGACAGGCTGGATATTCAGACATCGTCCCTGTTCCATAAATCTGTAATTAAAGTGGAAGGGTTATGCGGAGCAAACTGTCCGTTCCGCTATTATATAACCATCGAGGAAGAGAAGCCGTCCATTTTTCTGGTTTTATCTGAACCTGTTGCAGATATAGCAGATCTGGATGAGGATGGCGTGGAGGAAATTGTAACATCCTACGGGAGCCCTGATGTGTTTCATACCCGGATTTACACATGGAGGGACAATCGGATTGTCAGTGCAGATGTAAACAAGCTGACAAAGGCATGGAGTGTCTTGTATACTCGTCCATTCTTTCACGTTCAAGAACAGTCAGGGATTGATTCTGCAAGAAAAACATACAGATATACCGCAAAGGGATTGGCGTTGGTTACAGAAAAATAGGCGCACACCCAACCTTTTTCGCTTGTTTTGGCTAAAAACAACCAAAATGTTTCAGGAAAAATAGAAAAGCACGGCAAAATGCCGTGCCAGACTGAAGACAAATGGTTCATTGAGTTAGCGTCCACAAAAAATGATTTCCAGGCCGAAAGGCCTGCCCATTCATCAACCGAAGCGGAAGACAATGGGCATCGCATGGAGGGATGGGCCAAGCGAGCTCCTTTGACGACCGACTCAGCGGAAAAACGCTAGACGCGGGAATCAACAGGGGACACAAGTCTCACTTCCTCGAAATACCCAGATGTTTGTCCCCTGCCCGCGTCTCGTTTTGGAGCGGACATCATTCGCTTCTGTGCTGGGCGTCAAGCGAGCGAGCGGGCCCGCTCTCCCATGCGCCGCGGACTTTGTCTACACGCTGGCACGGCAAAATGCCGTGCAGAAAGCGAAACGGTATGGCAGGAAGGTACATGATCGTGATCGCCTACCACCACCACCGCGACTGCGGGAGCAGCGTCACATTTACGGAAAAGCGCTCTTCCAGCCAGGGTTTCACCTGGGTTTTCATCACGAGGTATTCCGAGGCGGCGTGTGAAACGCCAATCAGCGACATGGACGTTTCGGCGGCGTACGCCATGACTGCGGCGTAATTGGTGCGCCCGTATTCGTTGTCGATGTGGCAGTGGATCTCTCCCGTCACGTACGCGTCGGCTCCGCTGGCTTCCGCCTCTCGCATCATCGCGGCCACGTCACCGCAGCCGGGGAGGATGGCGATCCGTTCGATGCGCGCCCGTTCCTTCCCCTCAAAATCGACGTAGGGAATGTCAAACAAGGTGATTAAACGATCGATTAAGGAGCGGGTATCCGTCGCCGTTACCCGGCAAATCATGCCGACATGTCCGTTTCCTGCCGGACAAAACGGCTTGATCGGTTCGGCCTGCAGCGCTTCCATGATGGCGCCGCCAGTGCCGAGCGGCCAACTGGTGTCCATCGGGAGGTGACAGGTGAAGACGGAGAGCTCTTTCTCCTTTAGCGCCAGCAGCAAGTCCTGCCCGATCGGCACGAACCCCCTGCCCCAGCGGCCGCGCGGGTCGCCGCATTCCATCAGCAGCGGGTGGTGCATGAACAACAGGTCGCCCGGCGCTGACTCGTCCAGGAAGCGCTTCAGCACCTCTTCGGTCGGGAAGACGGCCAAAAAGACGGTGTGTACCTGTTCGCGTCCTTTGAGCATCAGGCCGTTGAAGCGGCGGACGAACTCCGCCTCGAAAAACCGCCGCCAGTCAAACCCGATCGGATCGTACACCATGGGAATGAAACGGCTGAAGCCGGGATCGGATTCCCACTCGTCCATGCGAAACAGTCGGGTAAACGCTTGCTCAAGATGCATCAGGCTTTCCATGGAATCCCTCCTTGTACGGGTATTTAATGCCGGATTTGCCGGACGGCCGCTAGCGGGGAGTTTCAATCCCGCTGTTTTTCCGGGAAAACGCTCGAATGAACGGCAGCTTTCCTCTATTTCAACACCATGCTGCCCGTCTGATCATATGCCGTTTCCACAAAAAAGACGGAGGTGCTCACGGTACAAGCAGCACGCCGGGGAAGGGCGCGGTTGTGCCAATCCATCATTTGCATTTGCGCTTGGTTGCGTCCCGCAGCTTGCGCACGCACTGCTCCAGATGGTTCCGTTCTTCCGGCGAAAGAGGCAGTTGGCGGTAGCGGTACCGTTCGTAGTAACTGGTGATCTGTTCGGCCAGTTCTACTGCGTCGGCGTTGGCCCACTGCGAGCGGATGCGCCGCAAGTATTCGTGGCTGGTCTCGTGCCGTTCGATCCGCAGCCCCGCTTTGGCCATGTGCTGAAGAAACCGGTAGTACGCGTACCGCACCGGATCGTCGATGGGACCGGCCGGGCTGCGCACCAACGCATCCTGCTCCCAGAGGGGATCGTCGTCGCTTGATGCGTCTTCGTCGACCGGACGCAAGATGGTATCAGCCGAAGCAGGGGAGACAGCCGTGCCGCCGACGTGCCGGTAGCGCCGTTCCCAGATGTACTGTGCCAGCTTGGCGAGGGCCAGCGCCGAGCCGAATGCAATCAGGTAAGGCGCCACCTGCGAAAACAGCGTCTCGTCACCGGTCGGAGCAAACTCCTCCTGAGGCAGTTCGGGGACATCCATTTCGTTGTTGAACGGCTCGTTGACGCGGCCGTTTCCATTCAGGACGTCCGCCAGCTTGCCAAACAGCGAAGCCGTTCCCTGCAGGAGCGGACTGGTCAACTGGTACAGACCGTCTCCCAGCGGTCCTTTGACCAGCCCCCAGAGCCATGCCAGGAGCCAGAGCAGGCCGCTGCCTGCGAGGATGTATCCCGCCACCAGCAGCAGCCGAGTTGCCAGCAGTTGACCGCCTATGGCGGCCGCCAGGGAGATTGGCGCGGCACTGCCGCCTGGCTGTTCACGGGTCAGGTGCTCTCCCCAGCAGGTGAAGAGGTAGCTGGCGAGCACGAAGGCCAGGATTGCGTAATACGCCCGAACGTCATACGTCTGCGGGGCGGTCAGAGCGCCGAACAGACCGGCCACTACCAGCTGGAACAAGCAGATGATCAGCGCCAGCACAAAGTGGTTGCGCAGGTGGACAGGCGTACACGGATTTGATGCTGCTGTATGGATGCGCGAGTAAAAGAGGGCGGCCAAAAGCAGGGCGAGCAGCCAGGAGCCGAACGCGGCAAAACACAAACCGCCGACGGAAGCCACCAGCGGATACAGCAGCAGGTGGAGCAGGAGATGGCGTCCTCCTCCCTGGTGCAGCCAGCTTCCCAGAGAGAGCAGGAGCACGGCGAACAGGACAAAGCCGATCATGCTTTCCGGCTGGGCCGGCAGCCACTGGAACAGCATCAGCACGGAGGCCGTCAGCAGCGCTTCCATCCAGAACACCAGCATCCTGCGTCCCAACATGGACCACGTCATGAAAAGACCTCCTTCCTCGCCTGGGCGCGGGCGGACTCGTGCCGGCGCAGGACCGGCTGCTCCTGCGACACGTCCAGCACCATGACGTTGTGACCGCGCCGCACCAGCCGTTTGACTGCTTCTACTGCTGGCTCGTCCAGACGCGGGGTGACGATCAGGATCGTGTCACGGGTGACGCCGTGTTCCAACCGCCGCAATGCGGCCGCCAGCGAAGTCGGCAGGTACTGATGCAGGCGGGCGAGTTGGGTCATGACCTGGATGTGGTGCGCCTTGCCGCTGCCGGGAGGGAGGTGGAACTGCTCCCGGCCGCGCTGTTTCACGGTCAGGAACATGTCGCAGGACAGCGATTGGCGGCGGCAGAGAACCGAGAGCGCGGCAAGAGCGGAGATGACCCGCTCGTTCGCCGGTTCATTGTTCCGCTGCAGCAGCGGTTCGTAGGACGGCAGAATGTGTCCCACCACCTTCCAGCTGGGGCGGGCGGTCGGCTCAAACAGCCGCGTCTGCAGCGCGCCGGTTTTCGCGCTGGCTTTCCAGTGGATGTGCTTTAACCGGTCTCCCGGCACATAACCGCGCACGCCGCGAAAAAACGTGACATCCTCCTCCCGGCGTCTGCGCGTGAGCTTGCCGCCGTCAGGCTCGATTGCCGCCGCCAACAGCGGAGGCAGCGCCAAGGGCAGCGGATAGACCAGGAGGGAAAACGACAGCGGGAGCGAAATCGGGTCCTGTTCCTCGCCAAACACAGAGAGCGTGTCCGCCTGGGCTTCCGTCAGCCACACCAGGCCGCGCTTGTGCGGGGTGATCGTAAACGTGCGTTCCGCGCTTGTCCTCAGCGGCAGGTCCAAGCGGAAGCGAGCTGTACAGCGCTGTCTGTTTGCTGTCACCTCATCCGCTCCCTCGACTGTCACGTGTTTGGGAAAGGACAGAGAGATCACCGTGCCGGGCAGCGGCAGCCAGGAGCGGTTGTGCAGCGTGAAACGGATGGTGACGGGCATCCCCTGCATCACCCGGCGCAGGTCAGCATTCCACTCCAGCCGAACCCAGCGCGGCAGATTGGCCCGCCACCAGCGGTGAACCAGCGTCATGAAAAAGTAGAAGCCGCCAAACAGCCAGAGAAAGCGGCTGCCCGAAAACAGGGCAAACAGCAGGCAGAGAAACCCCAAGACGTGATACACCTGTCTCGTGCTCATGTGTGGATCACACGCCTTCTTCGACCGGAGCCGCCACGCTTTTGAGGATGTCGTCGATCACTTCCTGCTCCGTCACGTGCAGTTCCGCTTCCATTGACAGGCGGATGCGGTGGACGGCCAAAGCGGGAAACACGGCTTTGACATCGTCAGGCAGGACGTAGGTGCGCCCGTCCAGGTAAGCGGACGCCTGCGCCGAGCGCAGCAGAGCGATCATGGCGCGGGGGCTGAGACCCGTTTCCACGGAGCGGTGGTGACGGGTGGCTGCCGTCAGATCGATGATGTACTCCTCCACGGCGGGGCTGACGTGCACCGCTGTCACGTCCCGCTGCATGGCAGCGATCTCGTCGACGGTGATCACCGGCTTCACCTGCTCCAGCGGTGAGCCTGTCCGGAACCGCCGCAGGATCTCCCGGGCGTCTTCCCTGCTGCCGTAGCCAAGCGACAGGCGGAACAAGAAGCGGTCCAGCTGCGCTTCCGGAAGCGGATAGGTTCCCTCTGATTCGATCGGGTTTTGCGTGGCGATCACCAACAGCGTCGGCGGCAGGGGGAGTGTCACCCCTTCGATGGTTACCTGCCGTTCTTCCATGCATTCCAACAGGCCGGATTGCGTTCGCGGCGTGGCCCGGTTGATCTCGTCAGCCAGAAGCACGTCGGCGAATACCGGTCCCCGACGCAGCTCGAACTCGCCGGTCCGCTGGTTGAACACGTGCAGCCCGACCACGTCTGAAGGCAGCAGGTCAGCGGTAAACTGCACCCGGTTGTAGGTACCGCCGATCGCCTGGGCGAGCGTTTTGGCCAACACGGTCTTGCCCATGCCGGGCAGGTCCTCCAGGAGCACGTGGCCGCGGGCCAATAGAGCCGTCACAAGCAGCCGGATTTGCGGCGCCTTGCCGACAATGACGCGGTTGATGCTTTCCAGCAATGTGTCCAAAGGACGATGGATCATGCGGACGTCTCCTTTATCGGAAAATAGGGCACCGGTAGTTCCAGTATGGAAGGTATTATACAGCGCGACACCTTATTTTGCCAAATCTTCATAAAATTTTTGGGGTTTGATAAAATCGCAGGGAAACGAGCGAGCCGAAAATCCCGACAAAACGTAATTCAATAAATAATAGGTAAAGGGGCTGGTGCTTTGCGGATAAAGAAAGTGCTTTTCGTGGCTTTGGTCGTCTTGATTTTGATTGCTGCTCTTGTTGGCATCGTCGTGTACCATTTCTTTTTCTCGATGTCCAATCTTCCAGAAGGGACATTCATCAAGGAATCGGCTTCGCCTTCAAATGAATACGTCATCAAACTATACCTTGTTGACGGCGGCGCTACTGTTTCTACAGCGATCAGGGGTGAACTGGTAACAAGTACAGGGGAAAAACGCAATATCTATTGGGAGTATCGCGTTGATACAGCATCTATTGAATGGAAGGACGATCACACTGTTGTTATTAACGGTCATTCGTTAAATCTTTTAAACAATGACGTGTATGACTGGCGAAGGCAATAGAGAGAAGGAGAATCCCGATATCACCATGATGTAATCTTGCGCCCGAATGTGGAAAATCCGGCGTCCTGCAATAGAAAAACAGCGAAGGGGAACTCCCTTCGCTGTTTGATGCAAACGAACGCGGACGCTCGCCATCCTTGGACGCTTTGCGCGCGACGGGCGCCCGTGCGTTGACCTGTCTCGTACCTTAGCCAACCTGCTGGGGTACCGCCTGCTTCAGCGCCTGCTCCAGATCGGCGATGATGTCGTCGATCGCCTCCGTCCCGATGGAAAGGCGAATTAGGCCCGGGGTGACGCCGGCAGCGAGCTGTTCCGCTTCCGTCAACTGCTGGTGGGTGGTGCTGGCCGGATGGATGATGAGCGACTTGGAATCGCCGACGTTGGCCAGATGGGAGAACAGCTTGACCGACTCGATCAGCTTTTTCCCTTCGGCGACGCCGCCGCGCACGCCAAACGTGAGGATGGCTCCGGCACCTTTTGGCAGGTACTTTTGCGCCAGGCGGTAGTGCGGATCGCTCTCCAATCCCGGATAGCTGACCCACTCCACGGCGGGATGTGCCTGCAGATAACGGGCGACGGCCAGAGCGTTTTCACTGTGCCGCTCCATGCGCAGATGCAGCGTTTCCAGCCCCTGCAGGAACAAAAAGGCGTTGAACGGCGCGACAGCTGCCCCGATATCCCGCTGCAGTTGAACCCGGGCCTTGACGATGTACGCCAGCGGGCCGAACGCTTCCGTGTAGACGATGCCGTGGTAGCTCGGGTCGGGCGTGGTCAGGCCGGGAAACTTGCCGCTGCTCCAGTCGAACTTGCCGGAGTCAACGATGATGCCGCCGATGGCCGTGCCGTGTCCGCCAATGAACTTGGTGGTGGAGTGCACGACGATATCGGCCCCGTGGTCAAACGGACGGCAGAGGATCGGGGTGGCAAAGGTGTTGTCTACGATCAGCGGAATTCCGTATTCGTGAGCGACCGCGGCAATCGCCTCGATGTCGGCTACGTCTATGCGCGGGTTGCCGATCGTTTCGACGAACAGCGCTTTTGTCTTTTCGTTGATTTTGGATCGGAAATTGTCCGGATTGGACTGGTCCACGAAGTGAACGGTGACGCCGAACCGCGGCAGCGTGTGGTAGAACAGGTTGTAGGTGCCGCCGTACAGGCTGGTGGAGGCGACGATTTCGTCTCCGGCCTGGGCGATGTTGAGGATGGCAAAGGTAATCGCCGCCTGCCCGGAGGAAGTGGCCAGCGCCCCGACACCGCCTTCCAGCAGGGCGACCCGCTGTTCAAACACGTCCTGGGTCGGGTTCATGATACGCGTGTAGATGTTGCCCGCCTCTTTCAACCCGAACAGGTTGGCGGCGTGCTCCGTATCGCGAAACACGTACGAAGTCGTCTGATAAATCGGCACCGCGCGCGAGCCCGTCACCGGGTCAGGCGACTGTCCACCGTGCAGCGCAATGGTTTCCGGCTTCCACTGACGTTGATCCGACATGGTCATCTCTCCTTTTTCCTGCATGAAAATGAATGGATAAAAAGCGAAGCCTTCTTCCGGAGAGAAAGAAGGCTTCGGTCATTCCGAATCAAGCGGCCGTTTCATCTCTCAGAATCCGGGATTCTGCAGGAATTGGCACCATGCAAGCAGGATGCTTGCCGGTTGCCGGGCTTCATTGGGCCTGTCCCTCCGCCGCTCTTGATGAAATCGAAAGATTTTGCAAATTGTGCTTACTTGGTATTATAGGGGGGCCGCCGGGTTTGGTCAATAAGAATTTCCGGGTAAGTCAAGGGGATTTGTTGTGATTGCTTTTTGTCCTGAATCACGGCGGCTGTAATGAAAAACGCCCGAATGCTTTCTTTCGGGCGTTTGCAGACCACATACCTATAAGAGGGAATTATCCTGAACATATGCTTTTTTTACACGGGGCGGCTTTACTTGCTTCCGGAAAAGAGTTAGATAAAACTTTTTCGCCCAGAATATCGACGTTGTGTCTATATATCTGTACATAAGATATGAACCAACCATCATAAGCGGGAAGGACAGGAGAAAGCTGATACATACACTGACATTATAGGAGAAACTGCCGTTCAACAGAGAAAAAATATAACCAGACACAGAACATAAGATCGTAAAATGCAACAGGTACAGCGAAAATGAGATGTTTCCCAAAAACACGCAGATGGGGGAGGATAAGATCTTTTGAATACCAGTAGAAGCCAAGATTGCGATCATGAGGAAAAAAGCACCCCAAACATGGTTAAACTTCATCGGATCATATCCCATAAAAGAGACGTCGAGTAATGCGTATATGGTATTGGATGTATCGATGTAAGGATAAGATCCCATATACAACCCCAAAATCCCTGTTAGTAAAGGTATATAAGGTTTTTGAAACACGTGCAGCGTACGCTGGTGATTGTGATATACATCGCAGAGAAGCAGGCCTAACACAAATGCAAGATAGTAGGAATGACGCAACATGTAGATCAGCAAGAGATAGGCTACGTAGCGGTAAGGAGTATCTCTGCACACAATCAACATTGCAAAAATGAGATACGACCCGATCAGTTCGTAATTCATGGTCCATAAAACAGGATTATAGTCAGCGTTGCCGAGAAAGAACGTGTCGAAAAATGCAGTGCGAACCATGGTGACAAAATCATGGCTAAGCGCATGGTAATGTGTTGTCATATCTGTATACGTGATGGGCGAGACTGTTTCAAGAGAAAATCCGTTTAGAAGAAGGATGATGTATACCAATAAAATAGAGAAAAACACAGGCAGTACAAGCCGAAAGTATCGTTTCACCGTGCTTTCTATGACGACATCTACCCTTCTCGTTTCCCAATATTTATAGCTTAATACGAATCCACTTAATACAAAAAAAATACAAACGGAAAAGTTTCCGTTATAGAAGAGATTGAATGGTGTTTTGCTTAACCATGCTTCAAACTGGTTATGCATCATTTCAGGACGCAAGGTGAAAAGAGAAGGGTAAAATACCTGCACAAAATGAGAGATGACCACGACCACTGCAGCTGTCCCACGTAATCCATCGAGAAACGAGATTTTTTTCATATAATCCTCCGTATCATAAACACTCGCTGGATGAAAGCTGAAAGTATTTGCAAAAACTAACAATTCTCTACTTGAATGAAAAATCCTCCTAAATCTTCAATAGAATACCACCAAAACTTTCTGTTATTGACAATATATTGAACCGCATTCAAAAAATGTAAAAGATAGGGTACAATGTACCTGGATTAAATTCCAAATAATGTATGAGGAGTTGGGAGAATGAAGAAAATGCTTTTTACCGTTGCGTCCCTAGGCCTTGCACTTTCATCCCTTGTTAATCCTGTTGTTGCATCAGAAAGTCTTAGCCAGAAAACAAATAAAATTCAAGAGTCTATAGGTATTCAAGAAATTGCGAAAGATTGGAGCCGATTCTTCGTTTCGCAATATGGTACTTATGTGATTAACGAAACATTCACACTAAAATCTGGAAGTGCAAATGCAGGTGTGTGGGCTACGAATAGTAGTTGTGATGTTTCGGTTTATCTTGATCAGCTAGATTCATATGGAAACGTAAGGAAAAGTATTAATCTGGGACGGGTTTCTGTTGGGAAAGGCCAAACTGGCTATACAAGTCCCAATGTTGCTGTAGACACAGGAACCTATAGAATTAGGGTCTATGGATACATCCCATCTGATGGAAAAGTTGCTATTTACAATCATTGATCATTGATGAACTGGAGACCTTCGGTATACGAAGGTCTCCAATTATTAATTTAATAATTAAGAGTAGTTAACACCCTTGCCGCTGCGCTAGATTTTTCAATAAGAATTTGCAATAGCATGTAAGGCAAACTAACTGGGCTGAAGCTTTTTTGTCGACTTTATTAAATGCACAGGACGTCTCCTTCAACTCTGTAGCTGTCTCCTGTCTTAAAGTAATTTAAATCTCTCTGAATTTCGTTATCGTTGGGTTATCCGGTTCATCATGAAATGCATCTGTTCTGTTACTGTTGCCTGTCACTGTTCTTACGACTCAGAGGGGGGACTTAACTTCACAGGAATGTCATGTACGAACACAGCCGCCGGTATGGTATGATGGGTGACGGTATGGAATCCATATTTATGAAGATACAGGAGGCTTGTACATATGGCGGAACAAGGGGTAAAGGAAATCACGCCGCGGGAGCTGTTGGAGAAGCTGGCTGCGGGAGAGAAGGTGCAGGTTATCGATGTGCGCGAGTTGGAGGAGTGGAATGCGGGCCACATCAAGCAAGCCAAACTGATTCCGCTTGGCTTTTTGCCGCATCGCGTCGATGAGCTGGACAAGGAGACACCGGTCGTGCTGGTCTGCCGCAGCGGCGCCCGCAGTCACATGGCCACCCAGTATTTGCAGGAATTGGGCTTCGATGCGGCCAACATGGTGGGCGGCATGCTCGCTTGGCCGGGGGAAACGGAAGCGTAACGTATCGGTGCAGAGATAAACGCGCGTGATCGCCGTTTGGCAACAGCGCGATCAGGAAGAGGAGGCACGTGATATGAGCGAAGGCAAAGTGTCGTTCTGGCAGCGCTACTGGTTTGCCGTGCTGGCCGCCGTGCTGGGAATGCTCGTCGTCGGTGTATTCGGCTACCAGTACTGGCAAAAAAGTCAGATCCCCGTCATGAAGCAGATAAACGACTTTGCGCTGGATAACATCGACGGGTCCACATTTACCCTGTCCGGAACCAACGGCAAGGTTCGGCTGGTGGAGTTCATCTTTACCCACTGTCCGGATATCTGCCCGGCCACGACGTTTAACATGGCCAAGATGCAGGAACAGCTGAAGGCCAAAGGGCTGTTCAAAGACAAGGTGGCGTTTGTGACGATCACCTTTGACCCGGAGCGGGATACGCCGGACGTGCTCAAGGAGTACGCCGACAAGTTTGGTGCCGATCTGAGCGGCTGGTACTTCCTGCGCGGCGATCAAGCCACCGTGGAAAAAGTGACCAAGGACTTTGGCATCGCCGTGCTGAAACAGCCAGACGGTTCGTTTGCGCACACCGCCGTCATGTTCCTCGTCGACAAGGACGGCAACATGCGCCGCGTGTACGGGATGGCGTCCAAAATGGATATGGACAGCATGTTGAAAGACATTGAGCTGTTGGCTGATTAGTCAGCCATTCGGGAGTGCTTCTGCCGGAAATCAATATTCGACAAAACCCGCCCAAGCCGGACCTGACGTGTTCAGTCCCGGGGCGGGTTCAACTGTTTCATGGACGGTTCCATTCAAACATCACGGGTCTCTTCGTCACATTGGCTGTTCAGCCGGTCTCTTCCAAACGGATGGCGATGACCTTCTCCGTCTGCTTGTCAAACTCGATCCGCACGATAACGGCCCACATGCGTCTGCCCTCCCGGAGCAGCAGCTTGAACGTCTCTTCCCACGTAGCAGGCGTTTTGCTCGTCCGCCCGACATGCAGGTAGTCGACAATTTCCGCTTGCGGGTACGTTTTCATCGTGTGTTCGATCGCGAGCCGCCCCCATTTGGCGTAGGGAGGCTGCGCAGAGGCCGGCAGGGCGTGGAGGAGCAGCAGCACCGCCGCGTATGCAGCTATCCAGCCCCGTCGGTGCAATCGGTCACGCATCAGGGCGCACCTGCCTCTCCGTAGTAAATGTCCGCAGAAAATATCGCTTGAGCGGTAGTGTGCCCGATTACCGGCATCATACTCGCTGCAGCCAGGACCACCAAAGATAATAGATAGACCCTGCGCCCTTCGGCAGATGGCGGTTCATGAGGGCTCTTTTTTTGCTGCCGGATTCTTTTCATGATCCGGTAGCAGAATGCGGGAAAATGGCAAGACTGGATGAAACGAAGGCGATCCGATGTGATACAATAAAAGGTGGCATGCATTGGTCGGGTTTCCAATAACACATGCACGAAATCTATTGGGAGGAACGAGTATTGAGCGACGTAAAGATTTTCGCGATGGGCGGTCTCGGCGAAATCGGCAAAAACATGTACTGTGTCGAGTACGAAGACGAGATCATCATCATCGACTGCGGGGTCAAATTTCCCGAGAACGAGATGTTCGGCATTGACCTGGTCATCCCGGACATCACCTATCTGATCGAGAATCAGCATAAGATCAAGGCGCTGCTGTTGACGCACGGACACGAGGACCATATCGGTGCCATTCCGTATGTGTTGAAGCAGATCAAGGTGCCGATTTACGGCGGCCGCCTCACCCTGGGCCTGGTCAAGGCCAAGCTGGAAGAACACCGGATGCAGAACGAGGTAAAGCTGATCCCGATTTCGGAGGACACGGAGATTCCGTTCAAAAAGCTGAAAGCCACCTTTTTCCGCACCAACCACAGCATTCCCGATTCGTTCGGTATCGTTATCCACACGCCGGAGGGCATGGTTATTCACACGGGCGACTTCAAGTTTGACCTGACGCCCGTCGGCCCCACTACGGAGTTCGGCAAAATCGCACGGATCGGCAGCAGCGGCGACGTGCTGGCACTGCTGTCGGACAGCACCAACAGCGAACGGTACGGATTTACCATGTCGGAGCGCACGGTGGGCGAAGGCATTCTCGACGTGGTGAAAAAGGCGCGCGGTCGGATTATCCTGGCCACATTCGCGTCAAACGTGCACCGCCTGCAGCAGGTGGTGGACGCGGCCATGGAGTGCGACCGGAAAGTGGCGGTCATCGGCCGCAGCATGGAAAAAGTGTTTCAGATCGGACAAGAACTGGGTTACATCCAGATGCCGGAGGGCATGCTGATTGACGTCAAGCACATCGACAACTACGCGGACAACCAGGTGTTGATCATCTGCACGGGCAGCCAGGGCGAGCCGATGGCAGCACTGACCCGCATCGCCTCCGGGTCCCACCGCTCGGTGCAGATTTATCCGGAGGACACGGTGATCATCTCCGCTTCGCCGATCCCGGGCAACACGGTAAACGTCAGCCGGACGATTGACAAGCTGTACCGGGCGGGAGCCAACGTGGTGCTGAGCCACGTATTTGACATCCACGCGTCCGGCCACGGCAGCAGCGAGGAACTGAAGCTGATGCTTAACTTTATCCGCCCCCGCTACTTTGTGCCGATCCACGGCGAGTACCGCATGCTGAAAATGCACGCCAGACTGGCGCAGCAGGTGGGCATCGAGGAGAGCAACATCTTCATCATGGACAACGGCGATGTGCTCAACTGCACGCGGGAAAAAGCATGGCTGAGCAAAGTGCCCGCTGGAATTGTCCTGATCGACGGCAGCGGCGTGGGCGACGTCGGCAACATCGTGCTGCGCGACCGCAAGCACCTGGCGGAAGACGGCCTGATGGTGGTCGTGGTAAGCCTGGACATGAAAAACTTCAAGATCCTGACCGGCCCGGACATCGTCAGCCGCGGCTTTGTCTACGTGCGCGGATCGGAATCGCTGATCCAGGAGGCCACCGTGCTCGTCCGCCAGAAGCTGCAGGAGGCGCTGGACAAGAAGATCAAGGAATGGTCCGAGCTGAAGTCGCAGATCAACGAAGTGATCAAGCCGTTCATTTATGAAAAAACCGGCCGCAATCCGATGATTTTGACCATCCTGATGGAAGTGTAGGCGCGGCCAAACCGGTGAAAGTGTCGGAACCCATTCTCCAATGGGCTTTCACGGGATATAATTGATAACGAGCAAATGTACCGGAAAAAAGGAGAGAATGCCCCATGATGTCCTACGAGGCATACATGAATCAAGTGATTCAACCGATGCGCGACGAGCTGACCCGCGTCGGCTTTACCGAACTGCGCACGGCGGAGGAAGTGGAAAAAACGCTGCCGAACCTGAAAGGCACCGCACTGATTGTGGTCAACTCCGTCTGCGGCTGCGCGGCCGGTCTGGCCCGTCCGGCCGTGGCTCACTCGCTCAACCATCCGAAAAAGCCGGATCACCTCTACACCGTCTTCGCCGGTCAGGACAAAGAGGCGACCGCCAAGGCGCGTGAGTACTTTGAAGGCTATCCGCCGTCGTCGCCGTCGTTTGCCCTGATGAAGGACGGCAAACTGGTGACGATGATCGAGCGCCATCAGATCGAAAACAACGACCTGGTGACCATTTCCAAGCTGTTGACCGACGCGTACGATAAATATTGCGACTAACATCGAACATGAGGCAAGACGCTCCGCTGCGGGCGTCTTGTTCTGCGTGGTTGTAAAAACGAATTGCCACAGCCCGGCACCCCCATGGACCCGCCGCCAGGCTGCTTGCAAGCCGCTGCGGTGGGATGCGGTTCGCGGGGGAACGCCCGGGCGCATGTTGCGAAAGGATGACCAAGCATGATTACCCGTTCATTTGGACGAGACCCTCATCAGGTCTCCCTGCTGGGCTTTGGCGCCCAGCGCATTGTGGATGAACACGGCTGCAGCGAGGAAAATGCGATTGCCATTGTCCGCCGCGCCGTGGAATTAGGCGTCAACTACTTTGATACGGCGCCCAGTTACAGCGACGGCCAGTCGGAGACGCGGCTGGGCAAGGGACTGAAAGGGCTGCGCGACAAGGTGTGGATCGCCACCAAAACCGGCGGTCGGACGCGTGATTTGGCCTGGCGCGATCTGGAAGCCAGCTTGAAGCGGCTCCAGACCGATTACGTCGACGAGTGGCGGGTGCACAACGTCATGCAGCCGCACGACTTTGAAGCCATTTTTGCCAAGGGCGGCGCCCTGGAAGCACTCGTCGAGGCTCGGGAACAGGGGCTGGTGCGCAAGCTGAGCATCAGCGGCCATACCGATCCCCGTTTGCTGGCGGAAGCCATTCGCCGCTTCCCGTTTGACAGCGCACTGGTCGCCCTGTCGGCGCTGGATCACTTTATCTACAGCTTTGCCCACGAATTCGTTCCGCTGGCGGTGGAAAAAGGCGTGGCTGTCATCGGGATGAAGGTGATGGCGCTGGGCCAACTGGCGCCGTGGACGGAACAGGCTCTGCGCTACACCTGGAGTCTGCCCGTGTCCACCGCGATCCTCGGGGTCAGCAAGATGAGCGAACTGGAGGCGGATGTGGAGGCGGCAAACCGCTTTGTCCCAATGACCGACATCGAGCGGGTCGCCTTTTTCCAGGAGATCATTTCGCTCGTCCGTCCCGACGTGCTGCGCTGGAAGGCAAGCGAATGGATGTCCGGCGAGTGGTACCAGCTGCCGGAGCTGAAGTTTTAACTGTGGAGATAACCGCGGAGACAAACGCTCTTTTCCAAAATGGAAAAGAGCGTTATTATTTGAATGAACTGGAATTTTATTGTACGTGCCTGAATACCCTTGGCAGTGAGACAAAATCCATAGAGCGGGGGAGACAGGATGCAAAACGAGAAGAAGTCACAGTTACAACAGGCGTTAGCCGATCGGGTCATGGAATGGATCACCGGGGGATGGGTGCAGCAGGCCATCTATGTTGCCGCCAAGCTGGGAATTGCTGATCTGCTGGCGGATGGGCCGAAGAACGTCGGCGAGCTTGCCGAGGCGACCGAGACGCATGCCCCGTCGCTCCATCGCATTTTGAGGGCGCTGTGCGGCATCGGGCTGTTTCGGGAGGAAGGTGAGCAGCGGTTTGCACTGGGGCCGCTCGGTTCGTATCTGCAGTCAGGAGCGAACAGCCTGCGCGGCATGGCGATCATGATGGGGGAAAAATGGCATCGGGACGCGTGGAGCAACATCATGTATACGGTGAAAACGGGCAAATCGGCATTTCAGGACGTGCACGGCATGGGCGTTTTTGCGTACCTGGAGCGTCATCCCGATGCGGGTGAGCAGTTCAACCAGGCCATGTCGGACATGTCCAACCGGATGGCGTCGGCGCTGGTGCGGGCGTACGACTTTTCCCCATATGACAAGGTGATCGACGTGGGAGGCGGTCACGGCCGATTAATGACCGCCATCCTGAATGCTTATCCGGGGCTGAAAGGGGCGATCTATGACGTTCCCGCCGTAATTGAGGGCACCCGGCGGCACATTGCCGAGGCCGGGCTTGCGGATCGGTGCGCGTGTATCGGCGGCAGCTTTTTTGAATCGGTTCCGGCAGGCGGCGATCTGTACATGATGAAGAACATTATCCACGACTGGAACGACGAGGAAGCCGTTGCCATTTTCCGCAACTGCCGACGGGCCATCCGGGAAGACGGAAAGCTCCTGGTGATCGAGATGGTCGTTCCGGCCAATAATCAACCGCATCCGTCCATGTTGATTGATCTGGAAATGATGATCATGGCTACGGGAAAGGAACGGACCGAGGCGGAGTTCCGGACGCTTTTCCGGAAAGCGGGCTTTGAACTGCAGCGGATCATTCCGACGTCTGCAGCCGTCTCAATGCTGGAGGCTGTCCCTGTGTGACAGGATGGCCCAGTCAATCTGTTTAACAATAGCATAGCCCAATGTTTGTGATGACACCTCATCCGCGTGTAGCAGGGAGGTGTCATTTTTTATTCAAGCATCGCCAGGTCACATGCGCACCTACATAACAAGATTCCAGCCAAATATAGGGTGCCCGCCTTCGACCGGATTCGAGTATACTAGACAAAGTGGGGAGTATATTATCTGAAAGAGACAAAGGTGGCGTTTTCCATATGCGCTTTTTGAAACGAATGCTGCTCCTCCTGATCGTGGCAGTCGCTGCGGCAGGGGGGTACTACGGATATTCGCTGTATCAATTTGCCGAGGACATTCAACAGCCAAACGTAATCGACCATCCCGCCGGCGGCGCGACCAAGGCGGCGGAGATTCCCACGTGGGACGGCAAGGAGCGCGTCAACATCCTGTTGATGGGCGTTGACCGGCGCGGCATGCGCAGCAACGCGCTGCCCCGTTCCGATTCGATGATGCTGCTCAGCATTGATCCGGTTGCGAAACGATATGACTTGTTTTCGATTTTGCGCGATACCTACGTAGAGATTCCCGACCACGGACATGCGCGAATCAATGCGGCAATTGTCGAAGGCGGGCCGGAATTGGCGATGGAAACCGTGAGCCAGTTTACCGGGCTGCCGGTGAACCGGTATGTGATCACCGACTTCGAGGGCTTCAAGCATCTGATTGACGCTGTCGGCGGCGTGGAGCTGTACGTGGAGAAAAACATGCGGTACCGCGACCCTACGGACAAGGGCATGTACGATATTGATCTGAAAAAAGGGCTGCAGCGGCTTGACGGCTCCAAGGCGCTGCAATACGTCCGCTTCCGTCACGACGCGACGTCCGACTACACGCGGACGGAGCGGCAGCGGAAGCTGATGGCCGCGCTGGCCGACCAGATGAAGAGCGGCACCACGCTGATCCAACTGCCGTCCATTTTGAAAGAAATTACCCCGTACGTGCAGACCAACATCAGCTCTCTGGACATGTTGAAGCTGGCCTCGCTCGGATTGACGCTGAACACCGAACAGCCCGGTCAGTATCAGCTTCCGCCAATGGGGATGTTCAGCGAATCCAATCGCGCCGGTGCTGTCCTTATTCCTGATGTGGAACGTGTTCAGGCTTTTGTTCAGGAAAAACTGCAAGCCCAACCGGAAGCCAATTCCGCGGGGGAAACGGACGGGAAGCAGAGCTGAGGCTCTCTTCAAGCGGGCAGATCGCCCTGCACTTTTCCTTTAATTTTCCATTGACATCGTTTTTTTAAATGGAATATAATCCGATTTGTATCAACGAAAATACAAACAAACAGCATATACGGAGAAATTCTTCTTATCAAGAGAGGCGGAGGGACAGGCCCAATGAAGCCCGGCAACCGGCTCATCGCACAGATGGGTGTCGCGGTGCCAATTCCTACAAGATCGGAGAATCTTGAGAGATGAGAAGGGTGGATGTGATCGGATATCGATGCAAACCCCTTTTTCATGCTGAAAAAGGGGTTTGTTCCGTATAGGGAGGTGAACCGGATGATTCGCTTGCAAAACTTGCGCAAAAACTACACGGTACAGGGCAAGACGGTCCCCGCACTAATGGGGATTGACCTGACCATAGAAAAAGGAGAAATCTTCGGCATCATCGGACATTCCGGTGCCGGGAAAAGTACACTGATTCGCTGCATCAACATGCTGGAGCGTCCGACATCCGGTCACGTAATCGTAGACGGCGTCGACCTGACTACACTGGATGACCGCAAGCTGCAGGAGCAGCGGCGCCAAATCGGCATGATCTTTCAGCACTTCAATCTGCTCTCTTCGGCCACGGTGGCGGAGAACGTGGCCTTTCCGCTGAAGCTGGCCAAGCGGCCCAAGGCGGAGATTGACAAAAAGGTAAACGAACTGCTCACACTGGTCGGCCTGGAAGCACACCGCGACAAGTATCCGAGCCAGCTCTCCGGCGGGCAGAAGCAGCGTGTCGGGATCGCCCGCGCGTTGGCCAGCGATCCGAAAGTATTGCTGTGTGACGAGGCGACGTCCGCGCTCGACCCGCAGACGACCAATTCGATCCTCGCCCTGCTGCTCGACATCAATCGCAAGCTGGGCCTGACCATCGTCCTGATTACGCACGAGATGCACGTCATCCGCTCCATCTGCGACCGTGTCGGCGTTATCGACGGAGGTGTCATCGTCGAGGAAGGCAAGGTGCTGGACGTGTTCCTCAAACCGCAGCATCCGACGACGCGGGAGTTCGTGGAGCAGGTGGCCGATTCCGCCGAGCTGCGGGAAGTGGTGGCTCACGAAAAGGCGGCCGGCGACCAGACGATTGTGCGCATCACGTTCCTGGGCGAAAAGACGTACCAGCCGATCCTGTTCCAGACCATGCAGGAGACCGGCACGATGTTCAGCATCCTGCAGGGTACGATTTCGCGGATGAAAGATACACCTTACGGCCAGCTGGTCGTCGAATTGAGCGGCAATCCGGAGCAGAACAGCCGCGCGATCGAAACCCTGCGCCAGCGCGGTCTTGAAGTGGAGGTGATGTAACATGGGACTGACGTTTGAAAACGTCGATGTGGCGGAAATCGGCAAGGCCACATTGGATACACTGACGATGCTGGGCTTTTCGACGCTGTTTACCGTCCTGATCGGACTGCCGCTGGGCGTCCTGCTGTTTCTCACCTCCAAGGGACAGCTTTTGGAAAACCGCGTCTTTTACACGATTGCTTCCTTTGTCGTAAACGTGCTGCGTTCGGTGCCGTTTATCATCCTGATGATCATGTTGATTCCGCTGACGAAAATCCTGGTCGGCACCTCGCTGGGGGTCAAGGGAGCGATTCCGCCGTTGGTGATCGGGGCGGCTCCGTTTTTCGCCAGACTGGTGGAGACGTCGCTTCGGGAAGTGGACCGCGGTGTGATCGAAGCGGCCCAGTCGATGGGAGCGTCCAAGTGGCAGATTATTTGGAACGTGCTGCTGCCTGAATCCCGTCCGGGGTTGATTGCCGGCATTACGATTACCACCGTGGCGCTTGTTTCCTACACGGCGATGTCTGGCGTGATCGGCGGCGGCGGACTGGGCGACCTGGCCATCCGCTACGGTTACCAGCGGTTCCAGACCGATGTGATGATTGTTACTGTCGTGATTTTGCTGGTGTTGGTTCAGATCTTGCAAACGCTGGGAGACAAATTGGTAATCCGTTTCAGCCGCAAGTAAGATCTTTACCATAAAGACAACAATATGAAAGAGAAAGGGGTAATCATCTGTGAAAAAATGGGCTGTTTCCATTCTGTCGACTGTACTGGCACTGTCTCTGGCGGCATGCGGCACGAAAACCGAAACCGCTCCGAATGCGTCTGGCGGTTCGGACGGGGGCGAACAAAAAGAAATCACCCTGAAAGTGGGCGCTACGCCTGTACCTCATGCTGAAATTCTGAAATTCATCCAGCCGAAACTGAAAGAACAGGGCATTAACCTGGAAGTTAAGGAATTTACCGACTATGTACAGCCAAACGTGCAGTTGAACGAACAACAGTTGGACGCCAACTTCTACCAGCACATTCCGTACCTGGAGCAGTTCAATAAAGACCAAAACATGAACCTGGTGCCGGTGGTGGCAGTGCACATCGAGCCGTTTGGTGCTTACTCCAAGAAAATCAAAAAGATTGACGAACTGGCCGACGGTGCAACCATCGCTCTGCCGAACGACCCGACCAACAACGGCCGTGCGCTGGCCCTGCTGGAGAAAAACGGCCTGATCAAGCTGAAAGACGGCGTTGGCATCAAAGGCACCGTAAAAGATATCGTCGAAAACAAGAAAAACCTGCAGTTCAAAGAAGTAGAAGCAGCCATGCTGCCGCGCGTTCTGGAAGAAGTGGATCTGGCGATGATCAATACCAACTACGCGCTGGAAGCCAAACTGGTGCCGACCGAAGACGCACTGATCATTGAAGACAAGGACTCTCCGTACGCCAACTATCTGGTAGCACGTCCGGATAACAAGGACTCCGAGGCCATCCAAAAGCTGGCGAAAGAGCTGAACTCGCCGGATGTGAAAAAGTTCATCGAGGATACGTATAAAGGAGCGGTTGTGCCGGCATTCTAAGGCCGTCCCTCCTCTGACGCCCGAATCGGCTGATTCGGGCGTTTTTTATGTTTGCCGTCCACTTTTGCATGAATGTTTATCATTCCGACGATTTTTTTTATAAATAAATAAAATTTTATTAAATCAACGTAAAACTTGTTTAAAAACAACATATATAGAGGTATATTTGAGGAAAGATTTAGACAAGGGGGATAAGTGGCATGAAAAAGAATATTTTTATTGCGATGAGTTCACTCCTCGTGCTCGGTGCCGCTCTCGCAGGGTGTGGAGGCAATTCCGACAACCCAAGCCAGGGGTCCCAGGCAGAGGAAGCGAAGAAAACCGGCTCGCAGGTGCTGAGGTTGAACCTGCACTCCGAACCGCCTACGGCTGACCCGGGTCTTTCCGAAGATACAACCTCTTCGGCCATTATTCGGGCAACATTTGACGGGCTTACCCGGATCGGCGCGGACGGTCAGCCGCACGAGTCCGTGGCGGAAAAAATCGACGTATCGGCTGACGGCCTCACGTACACCTTCCATCTGCGCGACTCCAAGTGGAGCAACGGCGACCCGGTGACCGCGCACGACTTCGAGTTTGCCTGGAAGCGCGCGCTCGACCCGAAGACCGGAGCAGCCTACGCGTATCAGCTGTACTACATCAAGAACGGAGAGGCGTACAACAAGAACAAGGCGAAAGCGGAGGACGTCGGCGTCAAGGCGCTGGACGAAAAGACGCTGGAAGTAAAGCTGGAAAGGCCGACGCCTTTCTTCAAGGAACTGACGGCGTTCCCGACCTATTTCCCGGTCAACAAGAAGCTGGTTGAATCCAACCCGAACTGGGCGATGCAGGCGAGCACCCACGTGGGGAACGGTCCGTTCAAGATGGCGGAATGGGAGCACAAGAACAAGCTGGTGCTCGTGAAAAATGAAAATTACTGGGATAAAGACGTGGTAAAAATGGACAAAATCGAGTTCTCCATGGTAGATGACGAGAACACCGAACTGTCCATGTTTGAACGCGACGAGCTCGACTGGGCCGGCGCGCCGATAAGTGCACTGCCGACGGACGCCATCCCGATGTTGAAAGAATCCGGGAAGATGCACAACAAGACCATCGCAGGTGTCTACTGGTATAAGTTCAATACAGAGCAACCTCCGTTTAATAATGCAAAAATCCGTAAAGCATTTGCTTACGCGATTGACCGTCAATCCCTGATCGACAACGTATTGCAGGCCGGTCAACTTCCGGCGATGGGGGCTGTACCGCCGACCATGGCGCTGAACAAGGACGGCTACTTCAAGGACAACGACGTGGAGACTGCCAAGAAGCTGCTGGCAGAAGGCATGAAGGAGCTGGGCATCACCAAGCTGCCGACGGTCACCCTCTCCTACAACACGACAGAAGGGCACCAAAAAATCGCCCAGGCGATCCAGGATCAATGGAAAAAAGCGTTGGGCGTCGATGTAAGGTTGGAAAACAAGGAGTGGAAGGTGTACATCGAAGACCTGCACCAAGGCAAATTCCAAATCGGCCGCCAGGGCTGGCTGGGTGATTTCAACGACCCGATCAACTTCCTGGAGTTGTTTAAGGAAAAAATGGGCGGCAACAACGACACCCGTTGGGAACATCCCAAGTTCAAGGAGCTGCTGGATCAGGCCAGCATGGAAAATGATACGGAGAAGCGCAAGCAGATTCTGGCCGAGGCCGAGTCCATCTTCATGGACGAAATGCCCGTCATCCCGATCTACTACTACACCCACTCCTGGGTGCAAAAGGAGAACCTCAAAGGGGTTGTCATCAGCGATCTTGGCAACGTCGACTGGAAATGGGCTTCCTTTGAATAAGGGCAAAACCGAGAAGCACATGCGTGTGCTTCTCTTCTTTTTTTCATCCGACAGGGACAATCGACCAATCCCCCGAGCCTCTTTGGTCATAGAGTAACAAGGAATAAACCGTACCAAGGGGGAGAAGCCGTGGATCTTGGAAAGCTGCTGAACCTGGTCAGGTCCATACCGAAAGATAAGCTGAAGACAGACGCAGGGCTGAAGGAAGTGATGCGCGATCTGGGCAGAAAGTTCGGGAAGTCGTTTACCGAGCAGGAATTGGATCAGTACGTGGCACAGTTTCGGCGGATGGCTCGAACGGAGGACGTCAACAGCCTGATGAACAAGCTGGCCCAAAAGGGTGTAAAGCTGGGCGATTTAAACAACATCAAGAAGCGAATGAAATAGCGGGGGAGGTGAGACTATCGCTCAGAAGACGAAAGGCAAGAAAAAAACCACCGTCTCCCTCGCGCAATTGCTTGAGAAAATGAACCAGTTGGCCGATGCTCAATACACCAGCAAAGAACAGATCATCAGCGAAATGGACCAGGTGCGGAGTGAACTGCAGGAGATGAAGGAGACGCTCAACCGCTTGAAGGTACAGCCGGTCCCTCGCAGGCGGGGGTCGATTTTTGGCCGGCGGCGGAGGGCTCCGGTCCAAGTGGAGCCGGAGAAACCCAAGCTCTCCTTGGAAGACCTGCTGCCCTTGCTTCCTCATTTGAGCAGTGCGTTTCCCCAATTGAAAAATCCCAAGGTGGCGGAGTCGATCAAGGTGCTTTCCAACCCGGCCGTGATCGCCATGATTCAGCAGTTCCTGGCAAACTCAGGTTTGACAGGCAAATCCGTCACCCAGGCCAGCCGGAAGGAAAGACGTTTTCTGGGCTGGGGCAAACGTTGAGGCGTTCTCTTCCAAGGAAGCGCCTCTTTTTTGTCAACTAATAATTACTGGAAAATACGTGACATAATTCGACGTATTTTATCTTTTTTCGACTGAATTTGGTCCAAAACTCCTACAAACTTTGCCGCCTTTGTTGCGTCTAATACTATGGCGCATCCCGCTCGGTAGTTTATGCCAAAACAAGAAATACCAACGGAGGAGGTCAGGATGAAGAGACGATCGTTACTATTTTTTGTTCTGCTGGTCCTGCTGCTCATCCCCGGGTGGGCTGCGGCAGCTGGCAGCGCCAAGGAAGAACCGGTGAACCTGATGATCGATGGACAAGCTGTCAAGCCTGACGTGCCGCCGCTTATCCAAAACGGCCGCACGCTGGTGCCGATCCGTGTGATCGCCGAAGGCTTGGGCGCCGATGTGAAGTGGGATGAGGCCGCGCGGACAGCCACCATCAAGCGCGGCGTACATAATCTAGTGCTCACGCTTGATTCCACGGCAGCCAAGGTCAACGGGAAACAGGTGAAGCTGGACACTCCGCCGGTCGTGCGCCAGCAGCGGATGCTTTTGCCGATCCGGTTTGTCGCTGAATCGCTCGGTGTCACGGTGGGATGGAACGCGTCCACCCGCACGGTAATCGCCAACGAGACGCCAGCCGTGCTGATCAACGGCAAAAGTCCGTCCAAGTCGCTGGACTTCTACCGGATGGGCGACTCGCTGTACGTCTCCGCACAGGCGGTGGCCGAACAAGTGGGATGGAAGGATTTCGCCTGGAAGCACCCGGCTGAGGCCATCACCATCGACGATCAGCAGGTCGTGCCCCTGGATCGGTTGGAAGAGGAATTGGGCGGCCGCATGACGTGGGACAAACGGGACAACCGCGTCGAGATTAAACGGCTCAGCCGCTTTACCGGTGTTGCTGCAGAAGGGGACAGCGTCTGGATCGACACCACGCTGCCAGTAACCCCTGAAACGTTCGTCCTGGAGGGACCGCACCGCATCGTGCTGGATCTGCCGCAGACCGAGCTGGACGACGACCTGGTGGCCAAACTGGGCAGCCAGAAGGCCGACGAGGTCGAAGAGACAGATGGGCAGAATCAGCCGGATCAAACGGAAGAGGCGAATCAGATGTCGCCGTCGGACAAGCCTGAAGACGACACGTTGATTGCCAATATCCGCTACAGCCAGTACAGTTCTTCGCCAAAGACGGTTCGGGTCGTCATTGAGCTGAACCAGAAGAGTCAGTATAATTTGGAGTATACCAACGACGGGATTGCCGTCAAACTGGCGCCTGCTGCGACTGCTCCCGGCAAGACAGGCTTTTTGATTGTCGTCGACGCGGGGCACGGGGGCCACGACAATGGGGCCAGCGGCACAGCCGGAAATGTGGAAAAAGACTTTACCCTGGCCGTGTCAAAAAAACTGGCGGCAGAGTTGAAGCAGTACCCCGAGTTTCAGGTGGAGATGACGCGCACCACAGACGTCTATCTGACCCTGGCAGAGCGCGTGGAGTTCGCCAACAGCCGCAATGCGGATTTGTTCATCTCGATTCACGCCAACTCGTTCACGAAGCCGACCGCAGGGGGAACCGAGACGTTCTACTACAACGCCAACAGCGAGGCCCTTGCCCGGATTGTGCACCGCCACCTGCAGGGGGCGACGAAATTTGCCGACCGTGGCGTGAAGCAAACGGCGTTTTACGTCATTAAAAACACGAAAATGCCGGCCGTGCTGACGGAGACGGGCTTCCTCTCCAATCCGACGGAAAACGCCCAACTCACGTCGCCGGCGTTTCAGGACAAAGTAGCCAAAGCGCTTGCCGCCGCCATTCGCGAGTACTATCTCACGTACCGGTAAGCGGCAAGTCAGGCGACATGACCAGAAGGGGGGTTCCCGATGAAACGACGCAGTTTGATCGGACTCGCTGCTGCTCTCGTGCTGCTTATGGCAGGATGCGGACAGGGGGCGAAGCCCGAGCCGCAGCCATCCGGCCAGCAGACGGGCGCACCTGCGCAGCAACAGCAGGCTGAACAGCCGGGGCAACCTCAGGCTGAACAGCCGGAGCAGCCGCAGCTCACCAAGCAGACAATCGCCGTATACTACACGGACGACAACCTGACGGACCTGAAAAAGGAAGAGCAGGAGATCGCGTATGCCGATGACCTCGACAAGTACAAAAAAGCGATCGCCCTGTTGGAAAAACCGAAGCAGGCGGGACACAGCCCGCTGTGGAAGGATTTCCGTTATCACTCTGTCACGTTTGACAAAGGCACACTGACCATTGACGCTGACAGCAAGAATGTGTACAACCTCGGTTCCAGCGGCGAAGCCTTGGCCATTGATGCGTTGAAGCAGACGCTCTTCCAGTTCGACGAAGTGAAGCAAATCGTGATTCTGGAAGACGGCAAGCCGACCGAGTCCCTGATGGGGCACGTTGACATCACGGAACCGTTGACAAGAGACAGCCAATAATGAAAAACGACATGTCCAATATCGGACATGTCGTTTTTTTGTTATGGAAGGGGCATGGGCGAATCGGCAAACTTTATGAAAGCTTTACAATGGCACCACAATTCAGCAACATTCGAGCGATATAGTTTGTTCATGGAAAGAGAAACAATCCAAACCGATGATTAAGGAGGATTTTCATCAGATGAAAAAGCTCGGCAAATTGCTTATGGTGCTGACCGTGGCAGGGGCGCTTCTGGCGGGATGCGGAAGCAACAACGCGGCTCCGGCACAACCGGAACAACAAGGCAATACGCAAAACAACGGATCTTCCGTATCCGGCGAGCCGGTAACCGCCGTAGGTTCCACCGCGCTGCAGCCGCTCGTCGAACAAGCTGCCAAAGACTTCACGGCCAAGAATCCGGGCGTGCAAATTCAGGTGCAGGGCGGCGGCAGTGGCACCGGTTTGAGCCAGGTTGCCAGCGGGGCAGCCACCATCGGCAACTCCGACATCTTCGCCGAGGAGAAACAAGGCATTCCGGCCAACGAACTGGTTGACCATAAAGTGGCGGTAGTCGGGATGGCAGCGGTGGTAAGCCCGAAAGTCACGGTTGACAATCTGACCAAGCAGCAGTTGATTGACATTTTCACCGGCAAAATCACCAACTGGAAGGAAGTAGGCGGCCCAGATCTGAAAGTAACGCTGGTCAACCGTCCGAAGAGCTCCGGCACTCGCGCCACCTTCCACAAATTCGCGCTGGACGGCCATGACGAAGCAGAAGGCATCACCGAGGACTCCTCCGGCACTGTCCGCAAAATCGTAGCCGAAACTCCGGGTGCAATCGGCTACCTGGCGCTTTCCTACATCGACGATTCGGTAAAAGCGCTGAAACTGGACGGCGTGGAAGCCTCTGCGGAAAACATCGCCGCGAACAAGTATCCGGTATGGGCGTATGAACACATGTACACCAAAGGGGAACCGACCGGCACGGCAAAAGCGTTTCTCGACTTCATTCTGAGCGATGAGGTACAGAAGAAAACCGTCACGGACCTGGGCTTCCTGCCCATCACCGACATGAAGGTGGAGCGCGACGCCCAAGGCAATGTAACCCAAAAATAATGGACAGACAATCGGCAGCAGAATGAGGGGTGGGGGGGCACTTGCCCCTCATTTTGCGTGTTTCGCTGATTTATATGTTCGTTGATTCATATGGAGGGAGAGTATGAGCCATCGTTCGGAAGGGTCAATCATCGTAAACAACCGCATCAGCGCAGACCGCACGTCGGAAGTCGGGGAACGGACGTCCGCGATCGATCGCAAGCTGCTGACGTACAACAAGCGTCAGTTTACAGAGAACGTTACTGGCCGTTTTATCGCCATGGCGTGCGCCGGTGTGCTGGTGGTTGTCGTGCTGTCCATCACGTATTTTATCGCCTCCAAAGGGCTGTCGACGTTCCTGGTCAACGGGGTGAGCCTGGGCGAGTTTTTGATCGGGGTAAAATGGGACCCGGAAGGTGAACCGGCTGTATACGGCGTGCTGCCGTTTATTCTCGGTTCGTCTCTCGTCACCCTGCTGGCTGCTCTCATTGCGGCCCCGTTGGGCATTGGCGCAGCCATTTTCATGACGGAAATGTTCCCGGGTTTCGGAAAAAAAGTGCTCAAGCCGGTCATCGAACTGCTGGTGGGCATTCCGTCGGTCGTGTACGGCTACGTTGGTCTTACCTTGCTGGTGCCGTTTATCCGCGAGCAGTTTGACGTTTTGGGGTTCAGCCTGCTGGCTGGGGGGCTCGTGTTGGCCCTGATGATTCTGCCGACCATTACCAGTGTGGCGATGGACGCCATTGAGGCTGTGCCGCAGGATTTGCGCAACGCCTCGCTCGCGCTGGGAGCGACCCGTTGGCAGACGATTTGGAATGTGGTGCTTCATTCTGCGCTGCCGGGGTGCCTGACCGCTGTCGTGTTGGGGATGGCCCGTGCGTTCGGGGAGGCGCTGGCTGTGCAGATGGTGATTGGCAACACCACCAGGCTGCCGGGCGGCCTGCTCGATCCGATCAGCACCCTGACCAGCGCGATTACGCTGAATATGGGTAACACGATCCAGGGGACGCCCTACAACAACGCCCTGTGGTCCATGGCGCTCCTGCTTCTGCTGATGTCGTTTGTCTTCATCATGGTCTTGCGCATTCTCGGCAGAAGGAAGATGGTGACCAAATGAGAGCAAAAGTTATTGATCGCGCGGCCACGGTTGTTCTTACACTGATTGCGCTGTTGATCATCGGCACACTGGTGGGGCTGCTTGGCTTCATCCTCTCGCAGGGATGGCACAAGCTCACGCTCGACTTTCTCACCTCTCCGCCCGACATTGTCAATGCAGGCGGGGGAGTAGGGCCGCAGTTGTTCAACTCCATCTACCTGCTGGTGCTGACCATGCTGATTGCCCTGCCGCTGGGAATCGGGGCCGGCATCTACATGGCTGAATACGCTCCCGATAATCGGTTTACCCAGTTTATCCGGTTGAGCATCGAAGTGCTGTCTTCCCTTCCATCCATCGTCGTCGGCCTGTTTGGGCTGCTGGTGTTCGTCAACATGACTGGATGGGGATATTCCCTGCTGTCCGGCGCCTTGGCCCTGCCCGTGTTTAACCTCCCCCTGCTGGTGCGGATTACCGAGGATGCCCTGCGAAACGTCCCCCGCAGCCAAAAGGAGGCCAGTCTGGCGCTGGGGATTACCAAGTGGCGGACGATTGTTTCCGTCATTCTGCCGGCGGCGCTGCCGGGCATAATTACCGGCGCGATTCTGGCTTCCGGCAGGGTTTTCGGGGAAGCGGCGGCGCTGCTGTTTACCGCCGGAATGTCGTCTCCCACCTTGAATTTCACCGATTTTTCCCTGTTCAGCCCGACGTCTCCGCTCAATCCGTTCCGCCCGGCTGAAACACTTGCCGTGCACATTTGGAAAGTAAACAGCGAAGGGCTGACCCCCGATGCCCGGGACGTCGCCGACGGGGCGGCTGCCATTCTCGTCCTGGCTGTGCTCGTGTTCAATCTCGGTGCCCGTTGGTTTGGCAGCTGGCTGTACAAGAAAATGACTTCGGGAACGAATTAGGGGAGGGATAAACGCCATGCAAACAGGCACAGCGGTTGACACGATCATTCAAATGCGCAACGTCTCTGTGTACTACGGCGAAAAACGCGCCGTTTCCAATATCAACATGGACATTGAACGCAATGCGGTCACGGCGTTTATCGGACCATCAGGCTGCGGAAAATCAACGCTCCTGCGCAGCCTGAACAGGATGAACGACCTCGTTGACAGCTGCCGCGTCACCGGTTCGATCGTGGTGGACGGGATTGAGGTGAACAGCGAGAAGATCACCATCGAAGGACTGCGCCAGGTGGTCGGCATGGTGTTTCAGCGGGCCAATCCGTTTTTCAAATCGATTTACGAAAACATTGCGTTCGCTCCCCGTTTTCACGGCGTGCATGACAAGCGGGATCTGGACGAGCTGGTGGAGAAAAGCCTGCGCAAGGCAGCGCTCTGGGATGAAGTGAAAGACCGGCTGCACGAGTCTGCGCTCTCCCTGTCCGGAGGCCAGCAGCAGCGGCTGTGCATCGCCCGGGCGATCGCCATGCAGCCGACGATTCTGCTGCTGGACGAACCGGCTTCCGCGCTGGACCCGATTTCCACGATGAAAATTGAAGAACTGGTGCTGGATTTGAAGGAAGAGTACACTATTGTGATCGTGACGCACAATTTGCACCAGGCTGCCCGCATCTCCGACAAGACGGCGTTTTTCCTGATGGGAGAACTGGTGGAAATGAACGACACGTCGAAAATCTTCACCGCGCCGCAAAACAAGAAAACGGAAGATTATATCAGCGGCCGTTTCGGCTGAATCTCCCTCTGTCGAATTGCCCGCATGTTGAATGCGACTAGCTCTTCGCCGCGCAGGTTGACTGCATGGTGGAGGGCCTCGTGGTCCACCGCGACGCGATCGAGAAGACGAGAAACGAAGGAGCGATTACCGCATGAGCGTCATTTCGGTTCGTGAGTTGAATCTCTACTACGGCAAACAGCAAGCTCTTCATCATATCCATCTCGATGTGGAACCCCACTCGATCACGGCCCTGATCGGCCCGTCGGGATGCGGAAAATCCACGTTTTTGCGGACGCTGAACCGCATGAACGACTACGTTCCGCACACGCGCATCACGGGAACGGTCAAGGTGTTTGGCGAAGACATCTATGGCCCCAACGTGGACGTGGAGCGTCTGCGCAAAAACATCGGGATGGTGTTTCAGCAGCCCAACCCGTTTCCGAAAAGCATTTACGACAACATCGCCTACGGTCCGCGTCTGCACGGCATAACGGACCGCGTCACGCTGGACGAGATCGTGGAAAACAGCCTGAGGGCAGCCGCGCTCTGGGACGAGGTAAAAGACGTGCTGAAAAAGCCGGCGTACGGTCTCTCTGGCGGTCAGCAGCAGCGTCTCTGCATCGCCCGCGCGCTGGCGGTCCAACCGCAGATTTTGCTGATGGACGAACCGACGTCGGCGCTCGATCCGATCTCCACGGCGAAGATCGAGGAGCTCCTGCTCACGCTGAAGGGTACCTACACGATCGTCATCGTCACCCACAACATGCAGCAGGCGGCCCGCATCTCCGACAAGACGGCGTTTTTCCTCAACGGAGAACTGGTGGAATACGACGCCACTCCGGTCATCTTCCAACATCCGAACGACAAGCGGACAGAAGATTACATCACGGGGCGTTTCGGATAACTCCACAGTATCGTAATATAAGAAGAGCGGCCTTTTTGAGGTTCGCTCTTTTTCATGTATGTGTCCCGCCGCGCGTACACAACAGACACAGCGGGGGATGAGCGAGAGGAGAAACAACAGTGGTCTGGCTTGCATTCATCATTTTTGCAGTTACCTTGACTCTAGTCATCTGGCAGCCGCGCGGACTGTCGATCGGGTATCCGGCTGTCGGCGGCGCGCTGCTGGCACTGGCCTGCGGGGTGGTCACGCTGGCAGACGTCGGAGAAGTGACGGGCATCGTGTGGAACGCCACCATCAGCCTGGTCGGCATCATCGTCATATCCTTGATCCTGGATGAAATCGGCTTTTTTGAGTGGGCGGCGCTGCACATGGTCCGATTGGCCAAAGGCAGCGGCCGGAAGATGTTTGTCTATGTGATTCTGTTGGGCACGGTCGTTTCCGCCTTGTTTACCAACGACGGGACGGCCCTGATCCTGACGCCGATCGTTCTCGCGCAGGTGCGCGCCCTGCAGCTGGACGGGCGGGTGGTGCTCGCTTTTGTGATGGCCAGCGGTTTTATCGCTGACACCAGCTCCTTGCCGTTTGTGGTCAGCAACCTGGTCAACATCGTATCGGCCGACTATTTCGGCATCGGCTTTGCCGCATACGCGGGCAGGATGCTGCTGCCCACGCTGGTATCGGTGGGGGCCAGCCTGCTGGTGCTGTTTTGGTATTTTCGCCGCAGCATCCCCCGAAGCTGCGACCTGACCCACCTGAAAGAGCCGCGTGAGGCCATTCGGGATCAGGAGCTGTTTCGCCTGTCATGGCCGATTCTGGCCGTTCTCTTGGCCGGTTTTTTCGCTAGTGAATGGCTGCACCTTCCCGTGTCGCTGCTGATTGCCGGGGCGGCTGCAGCGTTTTACCTGGCAGCGAGAAAGAGCGCGGCGATTCAACCGCGCCGGATTGTGAAAGAGGCGCCGTGGGTGGTCGTGATTTTTTCCATCGGGATGTACGTGGTCGTCTGGGGGCTGCACAACGCCCGCTTGACCGACTGGGTGAGAGACTGGCTGGATGTGCTGTCCGTCCACGGGCTGTTTGCCGCGACCGTTGGGACGGGCTTTACTGCAGCAGTGCTGTCCTCGGTGATGAACAATTTGCCGACGGTGATGTTTGACGCGTTGGCAGTCCAGGGCACGGCGACTGCGGGGGTGGTTCGCGAAGCGCTCGTCTACGCCAACGTCATCGGTTGTGATCTGGGGCCCAAAATTACGCCAATCGGTTCGCTGGCGACACTGCTTTGGCTGCACGTACTGGGGCGCAAGGGTGTGACGATTACCTGGGGCCAGTATTTCCGCACCGGGATCGTCCTTACCGTGCCCACATTGTTTTTCACGTTGACTGGCCTGTATCTCACGCTGCTTATTTCGGGATAAACGGGTCGCTCATGGTCAGCCTGTGGACAGGCTGGCCTTTTTTTGTTGTGCTGGGTTCGGGTCTTTGGGGCAGTGAGCCGCGATTGGGAGAATAGCCGCTGGAAATCGAGGAAAAAATAGGGACAGCACTGGTGATGAACATGTGATTCCTAGGAGGAGATGACCAATGTGGCAAGGCTGGCCCCTTGAGCGGGTGCTGCTCTTGTTTGTGGGACTTGCGTTTGCGATGCTGTCTGTTCAGGTGACACTGTTCCACGCCCGGCAAAACTTTCGCCGCTGGGAGATGTGGGTGCCGGTGATCGAAGGGCCTTTGTTTGCCGTGACCGCCATCGTCCTGGCTTTTTACAATGCGGGGTGGCTGCGCGTGCTGTTTGCCCTGTTTATGTGGATTGGCTTGGTTGGCAGTCTGTACGGAGCCTATCTGCATACTGCGGGAGTGGGACAGCGCGTAGGCGGGTATTCCCAGAGCCAAAACTTTTTGGTTGGCCCGCCCATTATGCTGCCGCTGCTGATGACAGCGATCTCGGCCCTGGGGCTGCTGGCCCTGTACTGGGGGTGAGGCGGCATGGCGAAAACGAGCCGTTACCCATCGTATGACGTGTGGGAGGAACACGAGGCCTGGGACCCTCACACCCGGAACATCGTGGCCAAGCGGCGCACTCCGCAAGTGGCCTGTCGTTTTTTTACCAAAACGGAAGCGATACTGCTGCAGTCCATCGTCAGCGTGCTGGTGGATGACCACCGGCTGGAGGTGCTGACGTACGTGGTCCAGCATCTGGACGAAACGGCCGCCAGTCCGATCGGTGAATCGCAGCGGAAAGTGGGGGTGCCGCCCAAACAGCAGTTGTACCTTCTGGGCTTGGCCGGAGTCAACGAGGCCAGCCGCGAGATGTACGGCGAGGAATTTCCCGGCTTGAAGCGGGAAGAGCAGCAGGCTGTGCTGGAAGCGGTGGCTGCCGGGCAGGTTCCCGCTACGACCGCCTGGGCGCAGCTGAACCCCGTCGACTTTTTCACCAAGCTGCTCCGCGACACGGTGGAGGCGTATTACTCTCACCCCCTGGTCTGGTCGGACATCGGCTACGGCGGACCGGCGTATCCGCGCGGCTATGTGCGCGTGGAAAAAGGACTGGTGGATCCCTGGGAGGCGAAAGCGGATGGAGAATAAGGACCGGGTTACGCATCACATCGACCATTATGAAGGGCATCGTTCCAAGCGGCTGGATCAGCGCCGGTACGCGGACGGGGCGGATGTCTGTATCGTCGGGGCGGGGGCGGCAGGCGGCGTGCTGGCATACGAACTGGCCAAGGCCGGGCTGCGCGTCGTCGTGATCGAAGCCGGCCCCTTCTGGAATCCGCAGACCGATTTTGCCAGTGACGAATTGGCGATGAAAAACCTCGGCTGGCAGGAGACCCGCCTGGTCGACGGGAACAATCCGCTGCGGCTGGGGCACAACAACTCGGGAAGGGGCGTAGGGGGCGGCACGGTTCATTTTACCGGGGTTTTCCTGCGGTTTCACGAGAGCGACTTCATGACCAAGACAGTGGATGGTGTAGGCGAAGACTGGCCGATCCGCTATCAGGACCTGGCTCCCTACTACGACAAGATCGAGCGGGAAATTGCCGTGTCCGGTCCCGATTACTTCCCCTGGGGGCCGTTCAACGGGCCGTATCCGTTTCCGGTGCGGGAGCCGATCAGCGCCAACTCCCAGTTGTTTCGCGAAGCGTGCGCAAAATTGGGCTTCGACAGCGTCGTCGCGCCGCTGGCCATTTTGTCCGCGCCGTTTGACGGCCGGCCTCCCTGCATCAACCGTGGATTTTGCAACCAGGGCTGCATGCCCAACGCCAAGTACAGCGGCTTGATTCACCACATCCCGAAAGCGATCCAGGCGGGAGCGGAAGTGCTGTCCGACTGCATGGTGACGCAGATTCTCACCGATGGGACACGCGTTACCGGCGTTCTCTTTCAACACGGCAACGACACCTACAAGCAGACAGCCCGGGTGGTGATTCTCGCCGGCTATGTCGTGGAGACGCCGCGCCTGCTGCTCAATTCGGCCACGCCCCATTTTCCCGACGGACTGGCCAATTCCAGCGGGTGGGTGGGCAAGGCGATCATGACCCACTCCAGTCAGGACGTGTACGGACTGCTTCCGGAAGAAGTGCGCCTGTACAAAGGGACGCCTGTGCTTGCGTTGACCCAGCATTTTTACGAGACGGACCGGAACCGGGGATTTGCCCGGGGGTACACGCTCAGCGCCCATGGAGCCAGACCGGTGGCGATGGCCGGTGGGATTGCGGCGGAACGGATGGACGGCACCTTATTGTGGGGAAAAGCCTTGCGGGAGACGATGCTGGATTACAACTACTACGCCCGGATCACGCTCGTCGGAGAGGTGCTTCCCAATCCCGACAACGCCGTCACGTTGAGCGACGAGAAGGACGAGTACGGTCTGCCGATTCCTAAAGTGACCTTTTCCTACGGTGAAAACGACAAAAAGCTGATCGCGCACGCCATCGAGCAGATGAAACGGCTGATTGAAGCGATGGGCGGCACACCGCAGCACGTCGTCGACGACACGGCCCACCTGATGGGCGGCTGCCGGATGGGCAAGGACCCGTCGACGTCGGTAGTCAATGAATTCGGGCAAACCCACGACATTCCCAACTTGTTCATCGCGGGTGCTTCCACGTTTGTCACCTCAGGCGGCGCCAATCCGACCAACACGGTGATGGCGCTGGCCGCCCGGACAGCGGACCGCCTGGTGGAAGCAATGAAGACAAGAGACGTCTGATTGGTGTTCACGGAACTGTCGACATCATATCTTCCCTGCCTTATGTGTGTATTGTATACTGATAAACAGATATGCAAGGCAAAGGTGGGGTATTATGGATGTGGATTTGACTCAGGTGCTGTATTTGTCTGAGATCTACAAGCTTCTCGGCGACAAAACACGCTTGACGATCATGGCTCTCCTGCAGGTACAGTCTTTCTGTGTACGCGATCTCGTGGAGATTTTGCAAACATCCCAACCATCTGTTTCCCAGCACTTGGCCAAATTGAAAACACACGGGTTGGTGAAGGAGAAGCGCATGGGTCCCTGGGTGTTTTACTCCCTGAACACGGAGTGCCCACCTGCCGTAAAGCAGATTCTTTCGCACTTGCCGGACCTGTCGCCTCTCATCAAGGAGAAAAAACAAGCGAGTGTGCAATCGCTCGCATAATAAACGACTGTGCGCCAGAGTATTTGGCGAAGCCGCTTCTGCATTGGAAGCGGCTTTATAATGTTTACGCATAAAATTTCTTTAATCAGGAAAAAAGCGTTGAATCAAGAGAGATTCAACGCTTCAGCGTGTAGACAAAGTCTGCGGCGCATGGGAGATCGGGCCCGCTCGCTCGCTTGACGCCCAGCACAGAAGCGAATGATGTCCGCTCCAAAACGAGACGCAGGCAGGGGACAAACATCTGGGTATTTCGAGGAAGTGAGACTTGTGTCCCCTGTTGATTCCCGCGTCTTCGTTTTTCCGCTAAGTCGGTCGTCAAAGGAGCTCGCTTGGCCCATCACTCCATGCCCGTACTTTATCTCCACCTTCGGTTGATCAATGTGCAGGCCTTTCGGCCTGACAACGATGGAAAGATTGTATCCTTGCGGAACCTCAATGAAAAAGTACAGTTTGTCTTCAGTCTGAAGCGTTGAATCAAGAGAGATTCAACGCTTTTTTTAACTGCTCCTTGTCAAAGCCGTGAACGACGATTTGCTCGCCGTCTTCGTTTACGATCAGGGTAACAGGCGTCATGCTCGCTCCCAGTTGGATCGCTTCCTGGAAATAGGCGTCATTTTTGCGGATATCGCGGTCCTCAAACGGGATGTTTTGCTGCGTCAGCCATAATTTTTCCTCCTGGCAGGGGCCGCAGGTAGGCTGTGTGTAGACAATGACCGTACGAGCCATGTGGGTTTGCTCCTTTCGTACTCAAATGAAAGGGAATACTTCGCGGCGGGACAGGGGAACTCCTGCCGCCATCGGCACTTAGAATGCCCAAAAACCACAGCGAACCGACACCGCCCCTTGAGCCGTCCCCGTGTGGTTTCGCTGCATGATGAGGAAAAATCAGGTGGAATAGATACATAGCTAGCGGTGCACATTATATTCAGTGACATGGAGGAGGTGAATGGACGATGCCGAAACAAAACAAACAAGCAGGTGCCAACCAAGCGCAACAACAAGCTGCGCAAAACACCGCTACCGAATTTGCAAGCGAAACCAACGTATCGGAAGTACGCCGTCAAAACCAGCAATCCGCTGCGAAATCTGCTCAGCAAGCGCAGCAACCTACCGAATAACAGGAACAATCACCCCCGCTTTTTTGCGGGGGTTTGTTTTTTGATTTGATGCAGCACTTGCCAATAATAGAATGGGGTGATATCGTCACTGCATAATCAAAGAATGGGGAGCGGGATTGTGTATGATCGTGGGAATTGGCACGGACATTGTGGAAATCGGACGCGTACAGGCGCTGATCGAGCGGCGTACGAAAGCGCTTGACCGCCTGTTTACGGACGCGGAAAAAGCACTGCTGGACGGGAAGGAGAAGGCGCGGCGGGCGGAATATCTGGCCGGCCGGTTTGCTGCCAAGGAAGCGGCGGCAAAGGCGCTCGGCACCGGGATTGGCAGCCAGGTAGGCTTTCACGATCTGGAAATCTTCTCTTCGGACACAGGCAAGCCGGACCTGCGCATCAGCAGGGAGGCGCTGGAGCGGGTCGGACTCACACCGGAGCGGGTACGGGTTCACCTCAGCATTTCCCACAGCCGGGATTATGCCGTGGCGCAGGTTGTAGTGGAAGAACTGTAAAACTTGTCTGCATATCGGGACGAGGATGGACATAGATTTATATCGCGTAGATCAGGAGGGACTACCTGCTCTAACAGATAGGGTAAGTCTTCAGCCGATCAAGGCGATGTCGCGTCCCCGATACCCGAACGGATTATTGACACGATGTGCGCGGAAGAGGCGAAAGACTGACAGATTTCCCAGGAAATAGACAGGGGTGCCCTTCTTTGTCGAAATTAGCAGACAAGGAGGAGTTCTTTGAATGAAACGGGCAGCTTTTCCACTGGTTTTCTTGTTGGTCTTTTCCCTGCTGCTCGGCGGCTGCTTCGGTCAGAAAACACCGGACGATGTGGTGGATGACCTGAGCAGCACGCTGGACAAGATGGCCGGCTACAAATCTCAGGCCGTACTGACGATGCAGACTGGCTCCACGGCGATGGAGTACGACGTGTCGGTGTGGTACGAAAAACCGACCAACTACCGTGTCGCGCTCACGTCCAAACAGCGAGGCATTACGCAGATCATCCTGCGCAACAATGAAGGGGTGTTTGTCCTGACGCCGCATCTCAACAAGAGCTTCCGCTTCCAGAGCGGCTGGCCGGAAAACAACGGTCCGCTCTATCTGTACGAGACGCTGGCCCGCAGCATCATTGACGACACGGAACGCAAGATGGAAATGGACGACAAGCAGTACGTATTTGAAGTCAAGGCCAATTACTCCGGCAATCGCTCCCTGACCAGGCAGAAGATCTGGCTGACGGAGGAGCTGAAGCCGACGCGTGCGGAAATCATGGATTCCAATATGAATACACTGGTTACGATCAACTTTACCGACTTTGTGTTCAACCCGCAATTTGACAAGGATGCGTTTGACAAAGACCGCAACATGAGCACCAGTTCGCTGCCGGTGGTGCCGACGCTGTCGCAGGCAAACGACACAAGCAAACCGCCATCCAGCCAGTTCGGCGTCATTGTGCCCACCTACATCCCCGAAGGCGTGAAGCAGGGCGACATCGAGCCGGTTACCCGGGACGGTGAACGGACGGTCGTATTGGAGTACAAGGGTTTGTACAACTACAAGTTGATTGAAGCGCGCCCCACGGCGACATCGGTGTCCTCGGAGCAGGGGGTTCCGGTCGATCTGGGCTTCACCATCGGGGTGCTGATCCAAAATGCTGACAATCAGCGCTACCTGAGCTGGGAACTGGACGGCGTGGAGTTTACGCTGACCGGCGACCTGCCGGAAGAGGAAATGGTCAAGGTGGCCCAATCCACGTACGGCGTGAGCGGTAAATAATCAATCGGGACGGCATTCGCCGTCCTTTTTTGTCGTGTATGGGGCTGTCTCTTTCGCATCGACTGCAGTGCCGGGAATTTCAGCGGGTTGCCGGGAATAGCAGCGGGGTGGACGAAAAGTACATACTGCCCGCGACAAGCGAATTGACATACAGCGTCAGAAAGCGATAAAGTCGAAGTAACTACGCGATGAGGTGAAGCATCATCCATGAAAAAAACGTCCGATGAGATTTTGTACCAGGAAGAGTCCGGCTACAAAGACCTGCTGCTGCGAAAAAACATGAAAATGCGCATTATGGAGACGCTATTCTTTGTGGTCGGGATGCTCTTGTTGTCTCAATTTTTCAACACACAATCACCGGCTTTCAAAGTGCTTGCCTTTGCCATCGCGATCGCGGTCGTCTGCCTTGCGCCATTTGTGTACAAGTATACGCTGCGGCCGTCGTACAAGCTGACCAAGACGCATCTAATCGTTTCCATGGGCGGTCGGGAGACGAGATATCCGCTGTCGGAAGTGGAGCCGATTTTTGAAGGCCGCCATTTGTACAAGTTGGGCGGCAAGCGGCATTCGTTGATGGTGTCCCGGCAGTTCCTCAACCACCTCAACGAACGGCTGTTTGTCTATCAAAAGCTGCAAAAGAGGAGATAACGAACGACATGAAACCGTACTGCCGCGATACCTGGGTTGAAGTGGATCTGGATGCGATTCGGGCCAATGTGCAGGCGTTCCGCCGCCACATACCGGCTTCCACCGGCATCATGGCCGTGGTCAAGGCGGACGGCTACGGACACGGCGCCTTTCACGTCGGCAGGGAAGCGCTGGACAGCGGGGCGAACTCGCTCGCCGTAGCGATGCTGGACGAAGCGATCGTGCTGAGGAAGGCGGGGATCACCGCGCCCATCCTGGTGCTCGGCTATACGCCGACGGATTCAGTGGTGACCGCCAGCCGTTGGGAGGTGGAGCTGACCGCCTACCATGCCGATTGGATGACGGAGGCGAATCGCTTGCTGCAGGAGGCGTCGGCCAAGCCTGTCGGTATTCACATCAAGGTGGATACGGGCATGGGCAGGCTTGGCGTGCGCTCCAAAGACGAGCTGTTTGCCGTGGTGGAAGCGCTCGAAAACAGTCCCCTGCTCCGCTGGGCGGGCATTTTTACGCATTTTGCTACTGCCGACGAACCGGATGTCACGCTTGTCTGCGAGCAGCACGAGCGGTTCCAGTCGTATTTGCGTGCCTTGCGGGAGACGGGCAGGCGTTTGCCGCGCGTTCACTGCGCCAATACCGCTGCCTCCATCGCCTTTCCCGAATGGGGGTATGATACGATCCGTTTAGGCATAGGTTTATACGGACTATACCCATCCGCCTACATGAAGCAGCAGGCTCGCGTGCAACTGGTCCCTGCGCTTTCCCTGAAGACCCGGATTGCCCATCTCAAGCACATGACCGAACCGCCCTATACGATCAGCTATGGGGCGACGTACACTGCGCAGCCGGGCGAGCAGATTGCCTCGCTGCCGATCGGGTATGCCGACGGGTTTTCGCGGCTGCTGTCCAATCGCGGATCGGTTTTGGTAAATGGCTGTCGGGCGCCGGTGGTCGGCAGGGTCTGCATGGACCAGATCATGGTCAGGATCGATCACGGAACGGCACGGGTGGGTGATGAGGTGGTGCTGTACGGCAGACAGGGGGACGAGGAAATCTCGCTGGATGAAGTGGCCGATTGTTTGGGGACGATTAATTACGAGGTCGCGTGCATGCTTGATCACCGCATCCCGCGCGTCTATCTGCGGGACGGCAAAGTGGTGGACGTGTACCATTTACTGACGGGTCAGCGTGCCCTGTCACAAAGTGTAAATAACTAGCACTCGACATCAGGCAGGAATTTGCGGATGGAACGCGAATACAACTAGAGCGCAAAACAGGCTTTTTTTTGCCTAACAGCGATCGGACAGGTATATTTTTGAAAATGGTTCGACATAATGGTATTGTTCCTACTGGATCGCGGTGGAACGAGTCTGCGGGATGTTACGGTCATGGTTGGAGGTGGATTTGTCTTGTCTAAGTCTAACACGAAACGCATCATGATCAGCTTGCCACATCACCTGCTTCAGGAAGTGGATGGCGTTATTCAGAAAGAAAAATCCAATCGCAGCGAGTTTATTCGCCAGGCGATGCACCTTTACTTGAAAGAGCGCAAAAAGCGTGTCATTCGCGAAACCATGCAAAAAGGTTACATGGAAATGGCGAAAATCAATCTGAAAATGGCATCGGAGGCATTTGGCGCAGAGGAAGAGGCTGACCATACTCTTATCCGCTTAGTTAGCGGGGTGTGACTTGTGATTGTCAAACGTGGCGATGTGTTTTTCGCTGACCTGTCACCGGTCGTTGGCTCTGAACAGGGAGGCGTACGGCCTGTTTTAGTGATTCAAAACGATATTGGCAATCGCTTTAGTCCAACGGTCATCGTCGCCGCCATTACGGCGCAGATTCAGAAGGCTAAACTGCCGACGCATGTAGAGATTGACGCAAAAACGTACGGATTTGACCGTGACTCCGTAATTCTGCTGGAACAGATTCGAACCATTGACAAACAACGGCTGACCGATAAGATAACGCATCTGGACGACGAGATGATGGATCGCGTCAATGAATCCCTGCAGATCAGCCTGGGACTCATTGACTTTTAATCGTTTGCCTGATGCTCAGACAGCAAAAACCACTTGTGCAGCAAGTGGTTTTTTTGCTGTCGGGGCAGGGATTCAAAACAGCGGCAGCGAAATGATTTCGTAGACAAAAATTGACACGTTTTGCTAAATCGGATCGGTGACAAGTGCAGATGGAAGGAGTTTCCGGTTGTGACAGAGCCTTTTTCAGAACAAGTCAACATCGCTACAGAGGCGGACATTGTCACGGCCAGGCAGATCGGCCGCAACATGGCGAGACAATTGGGCTTTGGCACCATCATGCAGTCCCGCATCGCCACCACCATTTCCGAATTGGCCCGCAACATCTACCTGTACGCGGGCAGCGGCACGATTTTCATCGAACAGGTGGAGCGGGACAGCCGTATCGGGTTGCGGATCACGGCTGCCGACACCGGTCCGGGCATCGCCGATATGCGCAAGGCGATGGAGGACGGGTATTCCACCTCAGGCGGTTTGGGAGCCGGACTGCCGGGTGTGAAGCGGATGATGGACGAGTTTTTTCTGGAGAGCGTTCCCGGAAAAGGAACGCGTGTCATCGTTGTCAAGTGGCGGAACGAAGCGGGGGGAGGTGACCCCGATTGACGTATGACGACCTGGAAGAACAGTATGCACGGTTGTTGAGAGATTACCGGGAGGGCAAAGGAGAAGCCCCTTTGTACGGCGCCCAGCAGTTGGGCAAGCAGCTCTTGGCCCGCAACGTCTCCCCGGAAGAGCTCGCCGACCTGCACGGACGGGCGCTGGAGCGTTTGGGGCCGGTTCCCGAGTTCGTCCGGGAGTCGTTTCAGATTTTGACGGAAATCATGATCGAGTATGGGAACGCGTACCGCTCGATTCACAGTTGGCGGAGCCGGCACCAGCAGTTGGAGTCGGAAATCGCCGTAGCTTCCGCGATGCAGCAGGCACTGCTGCCGCAGCGGCTGCCCTCCTGCCCCGGTGTGGATGTAGGGCTGGTCAGTGTGCCGGCCAAACAGATGAGCGGCGATTACTACGATTTTGTCTGCCACGACAGTCACAGGTTCAGCCTCGCGATCGCCGACATAACGGGGAAGGGTATCCCCGCCGCCATGTGCATGTCGATGCTCAAATATGCGATCGACGGCCTGGGCGAGATGGAGCTGGGGCCGGCAGGCATCCTGCGTCATTTGAACAATGTCGTGGAGCGGAACCTCGATCCGAGCATGTTTGTCACGATGGTGTACGGCCGTTACGACGCGGATGTTCACCGCTTTTGCTACGCGACGGCGGGACATGAACCGGGCTTTTTGTACCGGCGGGCCGAGGACCGCTTTTACGATCTCGAAGGCAGGGGCGCAGCTCTGGGGATTGCGCCGGGAAGCACGTACGAGGAGCGGGAAGTCGAGCTCGAACCGGGAGATTGCCTCATCCTGTTGACGGACGGCGTGACGGAACGCAAGGTAGGACGGGCGTACTTCCAACGGGAGGAGCTGGTTTCCTATCTGCAGGGGGAAGTGGGAGTGCCGGCCCAGGAGATGGCCAACCGTCTCTACCACAGGCTGCTGCTCCTCTCCCAGTTTGAACTGCCGGATGATTACACCATGATCGTACTTCGACGGACGTGAGCACAGCATACGGGAGGGAGTTCGGATGGACCTGACGATTACGCACACGAGCAACGGCGGTGAACACGTGCTGGTACTCGCAGGGGAAATTGACGCCTATACGGGGCCGCAGCTAAAGGAGCGCCTGCTGCCGCTGGTCAACCAGCCGGACGTAAGGAGCGTCGCTGTGGATCTGACAGCCGTTGAATACATGGACAGCACGGGGATCGGGATTTTTGTCGCGGCGATGAAAGTGTGCAGGCAGACGGGCTGCCGGCTCCTTGTGGAACGCCTGTCGCCGCGGGTGGAGCGGCTGTTTCGGCTCACCGGATTGTATGAACGAATTGTTCCCCGCAAAGGAGAGAGCGACGAATGGCGCAACGACCTGAGGCCGATGTGATCCGACTGACGCTGCCAGCCCAGGCGGAGTATGTGGGCGTTGTCCGCCTGACTGTTTCGGGCATTGCCAACCGGATGGGATTTGCCTACGAGGAGATCGAAGACATCAAGCTGGCGGTGGCCGAGGCCTGTACCAATGCGGTGAATCACGCTTACGACCGCGCCGCCGAGGAGATGGAGCTGAGCGTCACCTGCCGTGTCTTCCCGGATCGCCTGGTCATCGAAGTGGCCGATCAGGGGAAAGGGTTTTGGTTTGACAGAGAGCCGGCAGATTTGCGGCCAATCCACCCCGATGCCGACCTCGATGACGTGGCCGAAGGAGGACTGGGGCTGTTCCTGATCCATGCGCTGATGGACGAGGTGGACGTTCAGGTGAGCGAGGGAGTGACGGTCACCATGACCAAGTACCTGCGGGGGGATGGGGTGGCTTGTGATGACCGGGCGGATTCCGAAGCGGAAGCCTAGCCGCGAAGAACTGATACGGCTGGTCGGCGCGTTTCGTGAGACAGGGGACCCCGGTCTGCAGGAGACACTGGTGCGCGCCTATACCCCACTCGTCGAGACGCTTGCGAGAAAATTCGTGCGCGGCCGGATTTCCTACGAGGACGTGTTTCAGGTGGGCATGCTCGGGCTGCTTGCCTCCTTACGCCGGTTTGACCCTGCGCTGGGCCGCACGTTTGAGAGTTTTGCCGTGCCGACCATTGTCGGGGAGATCAAACGCTACATCCGCGACAAGACCTGGAGCGTCCACGTCCCCCGGCGGATCAAGGAGCTGAGCCCGAAGATCAAGCGTATCGCGGACGAACTGACTGCCCGCCTGCAGCGCTCCCCGCAGATTGCGGAAATCGCGGAAGCGCTCGGCATCAGTGAGGAGGACGTGCTGGAGACGCTGGAGATGGGACGGAGCTACTATTCCCTGTCGATCGACAGCGAGCTGGAGTCGGACAGCGACGGCAACGCCGTCTCGCTTCTGGACATGGTCGGGGTAGAAGAGGAAGGGTATGACCGGATCGACCGGCAATTGATGCTGGACCGCGCCCTGCATGCTTTGGACCAACGGGAACAGGCCATCATTCATCTTACGTTTTTTCGGAATTTGAGCCAAAAGCAGGCAGGGGATCTGCTGGGCATGTCCCAGATGCACGTTTCGCGGCTGCAGCGCAGGGCTCTCGGCAAACTGCGCGCGGCGCTGCAAGCTGACAACCCGACATCATAACGCAAACGACGGCGGAGGTGGAGATCACCTCCGTTTTTTGGTCCGATGCGCGCTGGGGGCGATTTGACGGTTGTGATACAATAACCGCGTAGGATGAGAGCAGGAGGTACGGAATGGACCAAACGTTGATGATCCAGACGATCGCGCAGGAGACGGGCGTCAAGCCGCATCAGGTGGAGCGCACGACTGCCTTGCTGGACGAAGGCAATACGGTGCCCTTCATCGCCCGGTACCGCAAGGAAATGACCGGGCAGCTGGACGAAACACAGATTCGCGCCATTGACGAGCGCGTTCGCTATTTGCGCAACCTGTCCGTGCGCAAGGAAGAGGTTATCCGGCTGATCGAGGAGCAGGGCAAACTGACCGACGAGCTGAAGGCGGCCATCGAACGCGCCGTCAAGCTGCAGGAAGTGGAGGATTTGTACCGGCCGTACCGGCAGAAGCGGCGGACCCGGGCCACGATGGCCAAGGAAAAGGGCTTGGAGCCATTGGCCATGTACCTGTTGGGGTTGCCTGCGGCGGGTGACCCGGCAGCTGAGGCGGCCGCGTACCTCAACCCAGAAAAAGGCGTGGAGTCAGCGGAGCAGGCGCTGCAGGGAGCAATGGACATCGTGGCTGAACAACTCTCGGACGATGCAGAGATTCGGCAGTGGGTCCGGCAGCGGACGTTCCAGAAAGGGGTGCTGGTGTCGGAGCAAAAGGCGGAAGAAGCGGACGGGAAAAACGTCTACCAGATGTACTACGCATTCAGCGAGCCGCTGAAAAAGGTGGTTCCCCACCGCGTGCTGGCGATCAACCGGGGCGAGAACGAAGGCATCCTCAAGGTTGCGGTCGAGGCGCCAGTGGAGGAGATTCTCGCCTATCTGAAAAAACGCGTCATCACCCGGGAGACGGTGGCCCGCCCCTGGCTGGAAGCGGCTGTGGAAGACAGCTACAAGCGCCTGATCGCCCCGTCGATCGAGCGGGAAGTGCGGTCAGAGCTGACGGAGAAGGCAGAAGAGAGGGCGATTCACATTTTCGCGGAAAACCTCCGCAATCTCTTGCTGCAGCCTCCGCTGAAGGGCAAAGTGGTGCTGGGCGTTGACCCGGCCTACCGGACCGGCTGCAAGCTGGCCGTCGTGGACGAGACCGGCAAACTGCTGGAGGTGGCCGTCATCTACCCGACGCCGCCTGCCAACAAGGTGGCGGAAGCGAAAGCCAAGGTTGTGGAGCTGATCGAAACATACGGCGTGCACGTCGTCGCCATCGGCAACGGAACGGCCTCGCGGGAGACGGAACAATTCATCGCCGGGGTCTTGAAGGAGCTAAAGCAGAGCGTGTTTTACATCATCGTCAACGAGGCGGGCGCCTCTGTCTACTCCGCTTCGGAACTGGCCAAGGAGGAATTTCCCGATCTGGACGTGGCCGAGCGCAGCGCCGTATCGATCGCCCGCCGTTTGCAGGACCCGCTGGCTGAGCTGGTCAAGATCGACCCCAAATCAATTGGCGTCGGCCAATACCAGCACGACGTCTCCCAGTCCCGCCTGGCGGAAAGCCTGCAGTTCGTCGTGGAGTCGGCGGTCAACCACGTCGGGGTGGACGTCAATACCGCTTCCCCCTCCCTCTTGCAGTACGTTTCCGGCATTACCCGCCAAGTGGCGAGCAACATCGTGAAGAAGCGGGAGGAGATCGGAAAGTTCACCGATCGCTCGCAGTTGAAAGACGTGCCTCGCCTCGGGGCCAAAACGTATGAACAGTGCATCGGCTTTTTGCGGATCATGGACGGCGTCAATCCGCTGGACAAAACGCCGATCCACCCCGAATCCTACGCGGCGGTGCACAAACTGCTGGCGATCATCGGCATCACTCCCGATGAGATCGGCAGCCAGACCTGCCGCGAACGGCTGCAGGCGCTGGATCTGGCGGAAACGGCGCGGCAATTGGAGATTGGCGAACCGACGCTTGCCGATATTGTCGACAGCCTGCTGCGCCCCGGACGTGACCCGCGGGACGAACTGCCCAAGCCCCTGCTGCGCAGCGACGTCCTCCAGCTCTCCGACTTGTCCGTGGGAATGAAGCTGCAGGGCACGGTCCGCAACGTGGTGGATTTCGGGGCGTTTGTGGACATCGGGCTGAAAAACGACGGTCTTGTCCACATCTCCCGGATGCGCAAAGGCTTTGTCAAGCACCCGCTGGACGTGGTGACGGTGGGCGACATCGTCGACGTCTGGGTGGTGGAGATTGATGAACAGCGGCAGCGCGTCGGCTTGACGATGATTGCCCCAGAGGAGTAAGTGCCCGGACGTCCTTCCGTCTCGGCCGAGGGAGGCCGCCTGCACGCAAAAAAAAGCGGCCTCTGCTTACTCCAAGCGGCCGCCGTGCTTTTCCAAATATAAAAACCAGCAACTGTTCAACAGGCGAATCTGCCGCACGTCCTTTCCGAAGAAGGCACGCTGCAGTTGCCTGCGCATCCACTGTGGCATGAGAGTACCTCCTGGCGTCAATCATCTATAGGCAATGTATGCCGAAGACGCGCCGGAGGTACCTGTTTCTTTGCGATGCTTATTCCTCTTCGTTCAAAAACTCAAGCTGCGCCTGCAGGGCGCGGATTTCCGTGAGCAGGGAAATGAGCGGATACTCGCTCTCCTGAAGCGCGGCAAAACAGCGCTCCAGACGGCTGACGTAAGCGAGGCCCTCTTCGATTGGGCAGGCGTCGCTCAGCAGTTCCAGTCCGGTGCACTCGGCGATGATGACGGGCAATTCCGGACGGTCGGCGATCGTCAGCTTGCCGATCTCCTTGTGCAGCCGTTTGAGCAATGCGACCAGTTGGTACATATGGGATTCGGGCATGGCGACAAAGCGCAGCCCGGTCTGTTCCTGCAAGATCAGATAACGCATAAGTCCTCCACCATTCTACGTGTCTTTCCCAACAAGTGTAGCTCATTCATCCGTTACTTTTCAATACGTGCGGGAGAGGTCGAGGGGACAGGCGGAGGACGGGGAGGAACCCATGACGGATCAGGAATTGCAGACGCTGGTGGAAACCATCTCGGAGGCGTTTTTTGGCAAGTCGTTTCGCCATCGCGCCCGCTTTAACCGGCGGTTGCGCACGACAGGCGGGCGGTACTTGCTTCATTCACACGATATCGAATTAAATCCCCGCCATCTGCAAGAGCACGGAGAAGCGGAACTGATCGGCATCATCAAACACGAGCTGTGCCACTACCACCTGCACCTGGAAAAACGGGGGTATCGGCACCGCGACCGGGAGTTTCGCGAGCTGTTGAAACAGGTGGGCGGCAGCCGGTACTGCCAGCAGGTAAGCGGCGGACGGACGCGGCTGCCCTACCGGTACGAACTGGTCTGCCGGGAGTGCGGCATGCGCTACAAGCGCAAGCGAAAGATGAATCCGGCTCGGTACCGCTGCGGCCGCTGCCGGGGCAAGCTGTCGCTCAGGGAGCTGGCGCGGGCGGACGGCAGCTGACTGTCGGCGGGGAGCGCGCGGGAGACAACAGGGCTTGTCAGGGAAAGCCCTCTTCCTTGCGTGCTTTTGGACGACAACGGTATAATGAATGCACTATGTGGAAAAAGGAGCGTTCGCGGTGGCGCACGACGAATTTTCGCTCATCCGCCAGTGGACGAGCCGTTCGGCCGGCCAGGAAGGAAACGGGCTTTCCGTGGGAATTGGCGACGATGCCGCCGTCTTTTCCCCCTCCCCGGGCATGGAGGTAGTCGCTTGCTGTGACGCCATGGCGGAAACCGTCCATTTTCTGCGGGAGACGATGAAGCCGAGCGATATCGGTTACAAGGCGGTTATCAGCAACATCAGCGACGTGGCGGCAATGGGCGGGATCGCCCGCTTTGCCCTGGTCAGCATCGCCGTACCCCCGCACTGGACAGCGGCGGAATGCCGGGAAATCTACGACGGGATTTACGAGGCGTGCGCTGCGTATGGCGTCCGGGTGATCGGCGGGGATACGGTGGCGGCGCCCGACGCCCTGCACCTGTCCGTGACTGTATTGGGGGAAGTGGAAAAGGGGCGGGCGCTTCGCCGCTCGGGTGCACGGCCGGGGCAACTCGTGTTTGTGACCGGTCACCTGGGAGGATCGGCCGCAGGACTTCATCTGCTGCTGCAGACCAGAGACGCGGGAGCGCGCGTGCCGTCTGAGTGGTCGGAGCTTGTCGCCTGCCACCAGCGGCCCGCGGCGCAGATTGAGGCAGGACGCCTGCTGCTTGCGTCCGGAGCGGCGGGGGCGCTGAACGACATCAGCGACGGGCTTGCCTCCGAGCTGTGGGAGATCGCAGAAGCGAGCGGCGTGAGCCTGGTGGTGGACGCCGCGCAGGTGCCGATGCACGAAGCGACCCGTGCGTACGCCGCACAGGCGGGCAGGGACCCGCTGGACTGGGCGCTGTACGGAGGCGAAGACTATCAGTTGGCAGGCACGGTGGACCCGGCGGGCGCGGAGACGCTTGCGCGGCAATGTGCCCAATCGGGCATATCCTTTCGCATTATCGGCCGCGTGGAAAAGGGCGGACCGTCCGTCACGCTGTGCCGCGACGGCGTATGCGGTCCGATGGCAAAAGCGGGCTACAATCATTTTGCACAAGCCGACTGACAAGAGAGGATGACAGGGATGACATACAGGTGGACGCTGTCCGGAGTCGCGGAGACCCAGCAGTTTGCCGAACGTCTGGCGGAACGGTTGCGGCCAGGCGACTTTCTGGCGCTGGAGGGTGACCTGGGCGCCGGCAAGACGACTTTCACCCAGGGACTGGCCCGCGGTCTGGGCGTGAAGCAGGTGGTGAACAGTCCGACGTTTACCATCATAAAAGAGTATCAGGGACGGCTGCCGCTTTATCACATGGACGTCTACCGGGTGGGGGACGATGTGGAGTCGCTCGGCCTGGACGAGTATTTTTTCGGTGATGGAGTCTGCGTGGTCGAATGGGCTTCCCTGATCGAGGATGTGCTGCCGCAGGAGCGGCTGACGATCATCTTGCGAAACGAGGGGGCGGACACCCGCCGCATCGAATTCGTGCCGCAGGGAGAGCGGTATGTGACTTTGTGCGAGGAGTTTGATAGTGATGCGCGTACTGGCGATTGACACGTCCAACCTGGTATTGAGCGTAGCCGTGGTGGAGGAGGGACGTGTGCTGGCGGAAGTGACCACCAACCAGCAAAAAAACCACTCCGTTCGCCTGATGGACTGCGTCTCCCGGCTGTTGGACGAGACGGACACGCGGCCGGAACAGCTTGCCGGCATCGGCGTGGCAAAAGGACCCGGATCGTATACAGGTGTCCGCATCGGCGTCGCCACGGCCAAAAGCATCGCTTGGGCGCTGAACCTGCCCGTCGTCGGCGTCTCCAGCCTGCAGGCGGTGGCGCAAAACGCGCTGGGCTTTCCGGGACTGATCGTTCCCTTGTTCGACGCGCGGCGGGGACAAGTTTACAGCGGAGCGTACCGGACAGCAGGAATGGAGGCGGTCGAGGTCCAGTTGGCCGAACGCATCATCCTGCTCTCCGACTGGCTGCCGCTGCTGTGCAAAGAAGCCGCAGGAGAACCGATCCTGTTCCTGGGCGAAGACGTCCGATTGCATCGGGAGACGATTGCGGCGGCGCTGGGAGATCAAGCCCGGTTTGCTCCGGCTTCGCACAACCATCCGCGGGCGGCCCATATCGGCCTTTTGGCACTGGGCGAGATCGAGCACGCCGGATCGGCGCATGCCCTGGTGCCCGAGTATCTGCAACTGGCAGAAGCAGAAGCAAAGTGGCTGGCCCAAAATCAGGAGGGTTCCCAAAAGGAGTAGAGGCATGGAGCAACAAGAACCGGTAGGATTTCGCTTTATGACACTGGCCGACGTACAAGCGGTTGCGGAACTGGAGCGGCTGTCGTTTACCACACCCTGGCCGCCCGATGCGTTTGTCAACGAACTGACAAGAAACCCCAACGCACGCTACGTCGTTGTCGTGAACCGGGAAAACAAGGTAATTGCCTACTGCGGGATGTGGGTTGTGCTGGACGAGGCGCACATTACCAACGTGGCCGTGCACCCCGCCTGGCGGGGGAAAAAGATCGGGGAGCGGCTGATGCGTAAAATGATGGAAGTGGCCGTGGCGTATGGAGCAAGGAGCATGACGCTGGAAGTGCGCCCGTCCAACACCGTGGCCCGACGCTTGTACGCCAAACTGGGCTTTGAGGAGCGGGGGCTGCGCAAACACTACTATTCGGACAATAACGAAGACGCGATCATAATGTGGGTGACACTGCAATGAACAGAAGAGAACCTTCCCGCTACGAGGAACGCGTGCGGCAGGCATACCAGGCGCACAAGGACTCGGGGGAACCAACGTACATTTTGGGGATCGAGACGAGCTGCGACGAGACGTCGGCTGCGGTGGTGCAGGACGGCCGCATCGTGCTGTCCAACGTGATCGCCTCACAGGCGGACATACACAAACGCTTCGGCGGGGTGGTCCCGGAGGTGGCCTCCCGTCGTCATGTGGAAAACATCACGCTGACGATCGAGGAGGCCTTGAGCCAGGCAGGCCGGTCACTGGATGACATCCATGCCATCGCGGTCACGTACGGCCCCGGTCTGGTAGGCGCGCTGCTGGTGGGTGTGGCGGCGGCCAAGGCCATATCCTTTGCCCGCGGCATCCCCTTGATCGGTGTTCATCACATCGCCGGTCACATCTACGCCAACCGGCTGGTGGAAGAGATGCAGTTTCCACTGGTGGCGCTGGTTGTCTCGGGCGGCCACACCGAGCTGGTGCTGATGAGAGCGCACGGCGAGTACGAGATTCTGGGAGAAACCCGGGACGACGCCGCCGGTGAAGCGTACGACAAAGTGGCCCGGGCGCTGAAACTGCCTTATCCGGGCGGACCGCACATCGACCGGCTGGCCCGTGAAGGAGAGCCGCGTGTGCCGCTGCCGCGCGCCTGGCTGGAACCCGACTCCTATGATTTTAGCTTCAGCGGGCTGAAGTCGGCGGTGCTCAATACGCTGCACAACGCTTCGCAGCGGGGAGAGACGATCGATCCCGCCGACCTGGCGGCCAGTTTTCAGGATTCGGTGACCGAGGTGCTGGTGGAAAAAACGATCCGGGCGGCGAAGGAATACAAGGCCCGGCAGGTGCTGCTGGCCGGTGGCGTGGCCGCAAACCGCGGGCTGCGTGAACGGCTGCAGCGGCGCTGTGAGGCGGAGGGCATTGCCCTGGTCATCCCGCCGCTGTCGCTCTGTACCGACAATGCCGCGATGATCGCAGCCGCCGGGTACATCCAGTACCAGAAAGGCCAGTTTGCCGACCTTGACTTGAACGGCGTGCCCGGTCTTTCCCTATCGTGATAAAAGAGGGCTTGCGGAAGTGACTCCGCAGGCACTCTTTTTTTCATAGGGGCTTCATCTCGGTGTGGGGAAGAAAATTATATCAGCGTGTAGACAAAGTTCGCGGCGCATGGGAGATCGGGCCCGCTCGCTCGCTTGACGCCCGGCACAGAAGCAGATGAAGTCCGCTCCAAAACGAGACGCGGGCAGGGGACAAACATCTGGGTGTTTCGATGAAGTGAGACTTGTGTCCCCTGTTGGTCCCCGCGTCTTCGTTTTTCCGCTGAGCCGGTCGTCAAAGGAGCTCGCTTGGACCATCTCCTATGTCATATTTTCTAACATTTATTTGCGGATTTTTCCGTAAAATGGTTGACTTCATGAATTTTCATGTTAGAATTCATTACATAACATTCATCTTCTTCTCTCCATTCTCTCTCCATCTCCTCAATCGTGACCCAGGTATGGGTCTCTTTTTTTCGCACAAATTGCTGAAAATGCCGCGATTTTTTTCGGCAGCCGGCTGAGCGGAAGAGAGCGAGCTGACACGTCACATCTTTATCCACAGGCTCTGGATAATTTTCGGCGGATGCGTTCACCTGCTCCTGTGAATACTGGTGATAACACGAAGAATTGCCGGGAAAATCGACATTTTCCTGTGGATTTTTTTGTGGAATTTGTGGATAAAAGTATCGGTGTTATCAACAGAGGAGGGTGCCTGGTGAGAACAAAAGGGCTGCAGGTACTGGCTCTATGCCTGCTGTTGGCGGCTGTTGCAAATCCGGAAGCGTCGGCTGCCGCAGTCGCTGTTGGTGCTGCTGTGACAGCGGAAAAACCGGTGCATGCAACCGGAGCAGACCATTCGGCAGGCAGGCAGGTGGTGGCGTTGTTCGTGGAAGGGATGTCGTTTCGGGAGCTGGACCGCCTGCGCAGCTATCCACATGTGGATACATGGCTGGAGCAGGCGGAAGCGGGCGCGCTCTCCATCCGTACACCGGGGGCGCGTACGGCTGCCAATGGCTACCTGCTGCTCGGCAGCGGCGGACCGGCCGTGTACACGGAGCGCAGCGGTACGGCGTATCACCCGGAGGAGCTGCTCTCTTCCGGGGTGACGGCAGGTGAGCGTGCCCGGCAGCTAAGTCCAGCCGACGGGGCAGACGCGGCTCGTTTCCGGGTCGTGTTTCCCGGCATCTATCGCCTGCACGCGGAAAACCGGTCCAAGCCGTACTCCACCCGGATCGGTTTGCTGGGCGAAACGCTTGCCCGTCATGGCATTCCCGCTGCCAGTTACGGCAACGGTGATTACGACGACGTGCGACAGCGGCACGCCGTACTTTTTGCCATGGATGAGCAGGGGCGCGTTCCCCGGGGAGATCTCTCCGCTGCTGTCCTGGAGCGGCGGGACGACTACCCGTACGGCGTGCGGACCCGCTACGACTACCTTGCCGACCGGATTCGCGAAGACCGCACTTCCGGGTTGATTACCGTGCAGCTGTCTGACCTGGCTCGCCTCTATCAAGCGGCGGACGACATGGCCCCGGACCGGTTCGCCCGTCAGTACGATCAGGTACTGTCCGACCTTGGTGCATTTTTGGACCGGGTGCTGAGGGAACGCAGGCCGGACCAGTTGGTGATGCTGCTGTCGCCTGCGCCGCATGTTCAGGCCCAAAAGGAGAAAGCGCTGCTGACGCCGCTCCTGTTGTGGCGGGGAGGAGCGGCGGGGGTGCTCACTTCGGCGACGACCAGACAGACGGGGGTGGTCAGCGGTCTGGATGTACTGCCTACCGTCCTGTCATGGCTGCGCGTGCCGCCGCCGGAGCGGCTGACCGGCCACCTGCTGCGTCTGTCGAAGGAAATGAACGTGTCCGATCTGCTGCGTGAAGTGGAGCGGATTCACCACATTTACGCCAACCGTTCTTCCGTGTTGTACACGTACGTCATGCTGCAGATCGCGATCCTGGGAGCGGCTTCGTTCCTCTGGCTGTGGGGAAGGCGAACAGACGGCGGGAGGCTGAACCTGGCGCGGCGCGTTGTCCGTCTGGCGCTGCTGTCGATGCTCTGGTTTCCCCTGCTGTTTCTGGTGGAGGGGCTGGTCGGCTGGAAGGTGCCGTCAGCGGTTGTCCTGTCGGTGGTCATCACAGCTGCGCTGGCGGGGGGCATGCTGCTGGAACAGGCGCGTTCGCTTCCGGCCGGATTGTCTGCCGTGGCGGGATTGACCACGCTGGCGCTGCTGTCGGACGGCATGTTCGGCAATCCGGCGATGCGCCGTTCCTATCTGGGGTACGATCCGGTGATTGGCGCCCGTTTTTACGGGTTGGGCAACGAATACGAAGGGGTGCTGATCGGCAGCGCCATCCTGTTTGCTGCAGCGCTCGCTCAGTGGCGGCGGGACAGGCGGGAGGACGCGGAGGGAGGGACCGATCCGCTGTCCGTGGTCGTCGGCAGCGGTCTGTTTGGCTTCATCCTGTATTACATGGCGTCTCCCGGGCTGGGGGCTGACGCCGGCGGGTTTCTCGCCGGTCTGGTCGGGTTCTCCGTGGCGTTTGTGCGGATGCAGGGGTGGCGAATGGGAAAAAAAGGCCTCCTGCTGTTGGCAGGAGGTGTCCTGGCAGGGATGGTCGCGTTGACGGTGGCCAGTCTGCTGTCCGGTCAGCCGCCCACTCACATTGGCCGGGTGGCGCAGCAGATCGCCTCAGGGGAGTGGACGGACGTGGCTCAGATCGTGCAGCGCAAACTGGAGATGAACCTGCGGCTGATCCGCGTGTCAGTGTGGAGCAAGGTGTTTGCCGTCTCGCTGGTCGTCCTCGGCCTGCTGGCTCTCTGCAACGATCGCTACCTGCGCCATCTGGCCCGCGATTATCCGTTTTTGGTCAGGGGGTTTTCAGGCGTGATCGCCGGGGCACTGGCCGGTCTTTTGCTCAACGATTCCGGGATCATCACCGCTGCGACCTGCATCGTGTTTCTTGTTGTGCCTGCCTTGTACGCAGCGTTGGGAAAGACGGAGGAGCATCGCTGCTCCACGTCGTGACCTTGCTGGCGTCATCGCAGCCGGACGGTTGGCCCTGGCGGCACAGACGGGCTTAAAGTCCATTTACTGTCGCCTTGCACCGGTGCCGCCTGTTTACCGCCCGAAGGAAGTCTGCCAAGGGAAACATCGGCGGGGCATCACCCTTCGGAGAGTTCGCTCCATTCCTCGTAGAGCCGCTCCAGCTCCGCTTTCGCCTGCTCGATCAAGTCGTTTCGCTCTTTGGCTTGCACGTGGTCGCTGTACACCTCGGGCAGGCACAGCTCTTCCTCCCATTTGCGGATATCGGCTTCCCGCTGCTGAATGATTGCCTCGATCTCCTCCAGCCGGCGCTGACGCTGACGTTCGCGCCGTTTTGCCTCTTTGTCCAGCTCGTACGAGGATTTTTCCGTCTGGGGGGATGAGGCTGTTCCCTGCTTCTTGCCGAAGGGTGCCTGTTGTTCGGCTGCCAGCTGGGCCAACTCCTGTTTTTTCTCCACGTAATAGTCGTAGTTGCCGAGGTAGCTGGTCACTCCATCAGGGGTGAGCTCCAGCACGCGGGTGGCGATCTTGTTCAGGAAGTAGCGGTCGTGAGAGACGAACAGGATCGTGCCCGGGTAATCGTACAGCGCGTTTTCCAGCACTTCCTTGCTGTAGATGTCCAGGTGGTTGGTCGGCTCGTCGAAAATCAGGAAGTTGGCCTGCTTCAGCATCAGCTTGGCCAGCGAAACCCGCGCCCGTTCGCCGCCGGACAGCTCACAGATGCGCTTCTGCACGTCGTCACCGCTGAACAGAAAGTTGCCCAGGAGGGTGCGGACATCCTTTTCCAGCATCTGCGGGTACTCGTCCCAGATCTCGTTCAACACGGTATTTTGCTCGTTGAGATCGCGATGCTCCTGGTCGTAGTAGCCGATCGTCACGTTGCTGCCCAACTGGATGCTGCCAGAGAGCGCAGGGAGTTTTTGCACGATCGTCTTCAGCAGCGTCGATTTGCCGATGCCGTTGGGGCCGACCAGGGCGACGCGTTCTTCCCGCTCGATCTCAAACGTCAGGTTGCGGGAGAGGGCGGCATTCGGATAGCCGATGCTCAGGTCGGCCGCTTTGATCACGATGTTGCCGCTCATCTTGGCGATATCAAAAGAAAAATGTACCGATTTGTTCTGCATGATGGGCTTCTCCAGCCGCTCCATCTTTTCCAGCATCTTGCGCCGGCTCTGGGCCCGTTTGGTCGTGGTCGCCCGGGCGATGTTGCGGGCGATGAAGTCCTCCAGCCGGGCAATCTCCTCCTGCTGCTTTTCGTAGCGTTTCAATTCCTGCTCCAGCCGCGCCGCCTTTTGTTCCAGGAAACGGCTGTAGTTGCCCACGTACCGGGTGGCGCGGGTTCGCTCGATTTCGTAGACGACGGTCACCAGCTTGTCCAGAAAATAGCGGTCGTGGGAGACGACGAGGATGGCTCCCTGGTAGTTTTGCAGGTAGGTTTCCAGCCAGGTGAGCGTCTCGATATCCAGGTAGTTGGTCGGCTCGTCCAAAAGCAGGACGCTGGGGGCCTGAAGCAGCAGCTTGGCCAGCGCCAGGCGGGTTTTCTGCCCGCCGCTCAGCGTCTTGATCGGGGTCTGGCTGTCCATGTCGGCAAACCGCAGCCCGTGCAGGACGCCGCGAATGGCCGCTTCGTAGGCGTAACCGCCCCGCTCCTTGAACGCCTCGGAACGACGGGCGTAATCCTCGAGAATCTGCTGATAGCGTTTCTCGTCAGCCAGCACGTCAGGGTTGCCCATCAGCGCTTCCAGTTTTCGCAGCTCACGCTCTTCCTCCTGCAGATCACTGAACACGGTGAGCATCTCGTCCCAGATGGTTCGCTCCGATTCCAATCCGCTGTCCTGAGCCAGGTAGCCGACAGTGACATCCTTTGGAATCCGGACGGTTCCGCTGTCATAGCTGAGCTGACCGGCGAGGATTTTCATCAATGTCGACTTGCCGGCGCCGTTTACGCCGACCAGTCCGATCCGTTCTCCGGTTTGTATTTGCAGGGAGATGTCCTGTAAAATAGTCTCAACCCCGTACGTTTTGTGTATATGTTCAGCCTGAAGCAATATCATTGCATGTCACCTCTTTAATACATACCTGCACCGCAAGCGGGCGGGCGGCGCTTTTTTGTGCTTGCGGTCGCCGTCGCAATTTATCCTATCAGACAAGTGTAGCGTAGAGAGCGCGCCGGGGACAACCCTTGCGCCTCCCGTCGCAGGCACCGAAAACAGGGAGGGGATCGTTGGGAATGGAACGGGCCAAGTTGAAGCAGGCGTTGCGCAGGCAGATGCTGGCCGAGCGGGCAGCGCTGCCTGCCGGGGAAAGGGCCAATCGCTCCCGGGAGGCGTGCCGTCATTTGCTGTCCTTTGCCAAACTGGCAGCGTGCCGGACCGTGATGGCCTTTCATCCGATACGAGAGGAGCTGGACATCGTCCCGTTTCTGGACAGCGCTCGTCAAAGGGGACAGGAGGTATGGCTTCCGCTGACCCTCGTGGCGGAGCGCCGGCTGATACCCTACCGCTATACCGGACCGGACATGCTGCGGCCCGGGGCATACGGGATCATGGAGCCGGACCCGGAAAAAGCGGAGGAGGCCGATCTGGCTGCGCTGGACGCGGTGCTGGTGCCGGGTGTGGCATTTGACCGGCAGGGGGGTCGGATGGGCTATGGCGGCGGATTCTACGACCGGTTTCTCGCTTCGCTGGACCAAAAGCCGATGCTGATCGGCTGCGGCTACCATTTTCAGGTGGTGCCATCCGTGCCGGTAGAGCCGCATGACGTCCGTCTCGATTACCTCGTGACGGAAGCGGGCGTGCTTGAGACCAGGGCAGCCGATCCGCGCTGAGTGGATGCCGGTCTGCGGCAATTTTGTGTCAGGTTTGCATATTTTCCAACTGCACTATCTACAGCGGGATCAAAACGGTGTACAATACAACTGCAAGGACAATTGGAGGAATGGACTGTGGGCAACTGGAAAATTGGCGTCATTTCGGCAAGTGATTCCATTGCAAGAGGAGACCGGGTGGACGATCGAATCCCGATCATCCGCAAGCTGACCCGTGAGTGGCTGCAGGTGGATGTGGCCATTTACCGCGCCGTCTCGGACGACATGGAGGAACTGAAAGAGAACATGATCGAGCTGGTGGACCGGGAGAAGTGCGATTTGTTGATTGTCACCGGCGGTACCGGGTTGAGTCCGCGCGACGTCACCCCGGAAGTGACAACGTGGGTCATGGACAGGCCCGTTCCGGGTCTGGCCGAGGAAATGCGTCGGGCCGGATTGCAGCAGTCCCGCCGCGCGATGCTGACTCGCGCTGTCGCAGGTACGCGCGGTAACGCCTTGATCATCAACCTCCCCGGCAATCCCAGCGGCGTGGAAATCTGCTTCAACGCCATCGGAGACATGCTGTCCGATGCCTTGCACATTTTGCAGGGAACGGGAGAGGCCAATGAAGATTGGGGAGGATTGGGTTGGTAGAAAAACCAAAGCTGAAGGAAGTGCCTGTGAGGGAAGCGGTAGGCATGATGCTTCCCCACGATATGACACAGATTTTGCCCGGCGAATTTAAAGGACGCCTGTTCAAAAAAGGGCATGTCATCACGGAAGCGGACATCGAACCGCTGCTCTCCATCGGCAAGGAGCACATCTACGTGCTGGAGATGCCGGAGGGGTACATTCATGAGGATGACGCGGGCACGCGGATTGCCCGGGCGGTGTCCGGGGACGGGCTGACGCTGACCGAGCCTTACGAGGGAAAGGTGTCAATGAAGGCGACCCGGCTGGGGCTGGCGAAGATTAACGAAGAAGCCGTCCACGCGATCAACGCGCTGGAAGGCATCGCCCTGTCCACCATCTACAGCGACCAGGTGGTGCAGCCCGGCCAGACGGTGGCCGCCGCGCGGATCATTCCGTTGATCATGGAGGAAGCACGAATCGTCCGCCTGGAAGAGCTGGCGCGGGGCTTCAGCGGTCCGATCGTACAGGTGAAGCCGTTTTACGAAAAGAAAGTGGGAGTGGTCACCACTGGCGGTGAAGTGTATTCAGGCCGGATTGCCGACAAGTTCGGCCCCGTGATCCGGGCCAAGGTGGAGGCGCTCGGTTCCCGTGTGACGGAGCAGCGCTTTGCTCCCGACGACAAGGAAGCGATCGAACGGGAGATTATCCGCTTTCTGGAGGAGGGCGTCGATCTGGTGCTGGTGACCGGCGGGATGTCGGTTGACCCCGACGACCGCACGCCGGGAGCGATTGCCGGTGTTGGAGCGGAAGTGGTCCGTTACGGCACGCCGATGCTGCCCGGTTCCATGCTGATGGTAGCCTACAAGGGCGACGTGCCGATACTGGGTCTGCCCGGAGCGGTGATGCACGAGCCGTTTACCTCGTTTGACGTGTTTTTGCCCCGGATCCTGGCCGGCGAGCGAATCGTCGAGTCGGACATGACCCGGTTGGGATACGGCGGATTGCGCACATGCTAGCTGGCAACACTGTTGGCTGATGGAGAAAAGGAGTGAATGTGAATGGGTTCTACGATTGGGATTCCAGGGTTGATCTTGATTCTTGTGCTTGCTCTGGTGCTGTTTGGCCCCAAGAAACTGCCGGAACTGGGGCGCGCGGTGGGTCACACGTTGAAGGAGTTTAAGAACGCCACCCGCGGCCTGACCAAGGACGACGATGACGAAGCCGAATCCAAGGTGAAGGAACAGCCCGCCAAGGCTGTGATTACCGAAAAGGACGCGCTTGACCGCGAGAAGCTGGAGCGGGAAATTCGCGAACGGCTGGAACGCGAACGCCTGGAAAAGGAGATTCGGGAAAAGCTGGAACAGGAGCGGCTGCAGGCCGAAAGCGGACAGCCCAAGGCGTAACCGGGTGGTGGACATGTCGGACGATCGTGAAATGACCGTTGTGGAGCACCTGACTGAGCTGCGCAGACGGATTATCTGGGTGCTGGTTGTATTTGTTGCTGCATTGATTGTTGGTTTTTTTGCTGCCGGCCCAATTGTCGAATATCTGAAGGAAAAGCCGATCACCGAGGGAGTTCCGCTCATCTCCCTGCACCCGTCTGACGCGCTTAGGGTGTACATGCAGTTTGCCTTTTTGATCGGGGTGGTGGTGACGCTGCCGTTTGCCCTGTATCAGACCTGGCTGTTTGTCTCGCCGGGTCTTCGCGACAACGAGCGGCGCGTGACGCTGATGTTCATCCCGGCTGCGTGCGTGCTGTTCGTCGTCGGCCTCCTGTTTGGCTACTATGTGGTGTTCCCGATGGTGATGCAGTTCGTGAGCGGCATCTCGCTGGGGATGGACATCAAGCCGAACTACGGGATCGCCGAGTACTTCGGGTTTCTGATGAACATGGTGATTCCGTTCGGGTTTTTGTTTGAACTGCCCATTGTCGTCATGTTTCTGACCCGGCTGCGCATCCTCAACCCGGTGCGGCTGGCGAAGGTTCGCCGCATTGCCTACTTCGGTCTGGCGGTGGTGGGAGTTACGCTGACGCCGCCGGATATTGTCAGCGACATCCTGGTGATTATCCCGTTGCTGCTCCTCTACGAGTTGAGCGTCTGGCTGTCGCGGATCGTCTACCGCAAACAGCTGAAAGAGGATGAGACCTGGGAAAAAGAATACGGATGGGAAGCGGACGAAGCAGTTCGCTGATGCGTGCAAAGGCCCCTGCCGAAATTAGAGTGCACCCCTTAAAGTAGACATTGGAAAAACCCCTTGGGAAAACCGATGTTACTTTAAGGGGTGAATTTTTTATGGCTATCAAAGGTCAAAAGTTCAAACATTATCCTTTGTCGTTGAAAATGGAGGCAATACGATTGCATGTAGAGGAGAAGTGGACATACAGACAGATCACTGAGCATTTAGAAATCCAGGATAAGGATCGAGTAAAAAAGTGGATGCGGAAATACAAACAACTTGGGGAGTTCGGTCTTTTGGATCAGCGTGGACGACGTACAGCGTACATCGATCAAGATCGACATGTGAAAAAATTGAAACGGGAGAACGAAATTCTAAAAAAGTGTTTGGAAATCTGGATGCGGGAGGTGTAAGAAAAAAGTATCGTGTGATGGAGAATGTCGCAGCGTTGTACCCGATTACCGAACTCTCCAAACTTCTTGGTGTATCGAGGAGTGGGTATTATCGGTATCTTGCACAGAAGGAGTGGGATAGAGACGGAGAACTGAAACAGCAGATTCAAACCATCTATGATGAACGAAAAGGAATATATGGGTATCGAAGAATTCAAGCGGAACTCTTTCGTCAATACGGCAAGGTTGTGAATCATAAGAAGGTGTTACGACTCATGCAAATTCTTGGGCTGAAAGCCATTATTCGTGGCAAGCGAGCGTATCGGAGCACGTATCGAGCGGCTGAATCTGATGGTCGTGTTGCCGAAAATCTGTTGAAGCGTGACTTCACAGCCGAGAAACCAAACCAGAAGTGGGTCACCGATGTTACCCAGTTTCGTGTAGGAGATCAACGTATCTTCTTATCAGCGATTAAAGACTTGTTTCACAACGAAATCGTGGCGCACCATGTGAGCTTACACAATGACAATGCCCTTGTCCTGGAGACGTTTCGGAAAGCATTTGAAAAGCATAAGGACGTGACTGGACTGATCGTACACAGCGATCAAGGCTCCCAGTACACGTCCCACGCATACCACGACATGCTGCAAAAGGTTGACGCCCGAATCAGCATGTCGCGAAGGGGCAATTGTTTAGACAATTCCCCTATGGAGAGTTTCTTCTCGCACTTAAAGGCAGAAGCTCTCTATCCTTATGATATTCGAAGTCTGGATGAAGCGCAAAGACGAATTGAGGAGTACATTCGTTTTTACAATGAAGAGCGTTTGCAAATCAAATTAAATAAGCTGACGCCAGTCGAGTACAGGCGTCAGCATGCGGCCTAACGGCCGGGGGTTTTTTAAGTGTCTACAAAATGGGGTCTTGACCAAATGCGGCGGGGGCTTTTTTTTGGTGCGTCCGGCATGGGCAGTCTGTCGGTAAAGGTCCCGACCAGGGAGCGGCGGTACCAACCGTAAGCACGAGGTACGCCGGCCCGTTGTGAGGCGGAATGCAGATGACGTCGGCGGCATATGCCGTCCTTTCTACTTTTGCAGGCGGCCGGGCATACTACTACGGGAAAACAGGAGGTGTGTACATCCATGTGGCTGATTCTCTGTCTGGCACTGCTGGCCTCTCCACTGCAGACGGGAGCGGTCAAAGCAGAAGCGGCCGAACAAGTAGAACTGTTTGACACGGACGAAGAGCGGGTGGTGAATACCTTTGACAACACAGAGGCATTTCAGACGGAAGCCCAGGTTCTCCTGAACAGTGTCAGCGGGCGGGTGCAGGAGCTGAATCCGCCGCTTTCACATGCGCTGATCGTCAAAATCCCGCTGGTGCCGCCAAGGCAGTTGGTTCACCGGCCAGCAAAGATCGACGCCGCCATTGCCGAAATGTTTGTCGTCATGCCCAAGGCGGGCAGCCGTCGCCCCTGGATGATTTTGCACACCAAGCAGTACGAGACCCTGGTCGTCGAGTTTGCCGGCGAGGTGGACGGATTAAAAAAGCTCGTCCGCCTGCAGGATTGAAGGTGCGGCGTACCCGCAGCGGCAGGACTGGGCTTAAAAAAGGGCAAACGGGACGGGAGAACTCCCGTCCTTATTGCTTGAGCGTGAGAAACGTCTGGGTGTAGTAGTCGGTCGCCACGCCCGCCCCCAGTTGGGCGAATCCTTTTTCCAGCACGTTTTTGCGGTGACCGGGGCTGTTCATCCAGCTCTCGTGGGCTTCGATGGCATCCGGGTAGCCGGCGGCGATGTTTTCTCCCGCCATGCTGTAGGCGATCCCTGCTTTTTGCAGCCGCTGGAATGGATTTAAGCCGGTGGTGGCGGAGACGTGGTCGAAAAAGCCGTGGGACTCCATGTCCCGGCTGTGCTGGCGGGCGACGCGGGCGGCCTGGTCGCTCCAGGTAAGCAGGGGCAGTTTGTAGCGGTAGCGGACGACGTTGACCAGGTCGAGCAGTTGACGTTCCATCGCGGTGTTCACCTGCTCCCGCTCCTTTACGCTCAGCGGAGGGGGATCGAAATTGGGAGCCTCGCCCTGATACGTCCACTTCGTTTCGTAAAAGCTGCCGCGCAAGAGCATCAGCGTGTCAATCAGGCGGATGGCGGTCACCTTGTCGCCGTTCTGCTTGTCCAGGTAAAAGATGTGGGGGATACCGTCGACGATGACCAGCGGCCGCTGGTATTTTTGGTTGGTGATCTCCACGTGGGCGTTCATGTAGGAAAACGAGACGGTATGGGCGATGTCGTAGTGGCGGACAAGAGCCGGCAGGCTGGTACCGATGGAGGCATTGCCGGTCTTGGCTTGGGGCGCGTTGGAGTAGATGTCCACCACCTTGCCGTCACTGATGCCCACCTGGAGGTAACGGGCCGGATCGCAGTTGTAGATCCACCACTGGTACCCCAGACCGCTCGGCTCCTGGCGAGCCGGCTTGCCGAGCACTTTGACCACCTGCTCGGCCGGCATGCCGAGAGAAATGCCGAACAGGCTGGCGGAAGTGTTCGGAGCGGGACGTTTGGTCTCGGTAGGCGCGGTCGCTGACTGAGCAGGCGGAAGTTTGACTGCGGCAGGGCCTGTCTGCTGGGGCGAAGGGCGTTTTGCCGCCCCCGGTGCTTGTCCCAGCCAGGCGGAATGGCTGGCCTCGTCCCTGCCTGTCGGTTTGTTCAGATGGCGGCCGATCAAAGACAGGGGAACATACGTGACCCCCTTGTATTCAAGTGCGGCGGGAAGGTAACGGGTACCGTCGTGAAAATACCCGGACGAATCAACGCCGGTTACGGCTTTGCCGTCCCAATACAGCGTGGTCGGCTGGACGTTGGCGAGGATGGCGGACGAATTGCCCGCGATGAGGAAATGGCCGATGCCCGCGACCAAGAGGGCGAACACGCCGATCCAGATCCATTTGCGCATGCAGGTTCCCTCCTTGGATGGCTTGTCTGATTTCATGGTTTATCTATATGAACAAGCTGGTCTGGTAGAACCGAAAATCTAGCAAATGCCAAAGAAAAGACTGTCAAAATGAGAGGGAACGAGAACAGGCCGGATGGAAAAAAGTGAGGGAAACTACTTGCAAAGTACATAGGGATTCATTATTATAGGTAATGGGTGTTAGCACTCCCCTCGATCGAGTGCTAACAACAATCATCTTCATGAACCTAGACTTTAAGGAGGGTGTTTTTTGTGCTGAAGCCATTGGGTGACCGTGTGGTAATCGAACCAATCTCCAAAGAAGAAACGACTGCAAGCGGTATCGTTCTGCCTGACACTGCGAAGGAGAAACCGCAAGAAGGACGCGTAATCGCAGTCGGTTCCGGCCGCGTTGCCGACAACGGCGAGCGCATCGCGCTGGAAGTGAAAGAAGGCGACAAGGTAATCTTCTCCAAATACGCCGGCACCGAAGTAAAAGTGGACAACAAAGAATACCTCGTGCTCCGCGAATCCGATATCCTCGCGATCATCGGCTAAGGCTTTTCACATAAGGAACGTACGGAAAACACATAACGCAGGAGGTTGAGTTTGAGATGGCAAAACAAATCAAGTTCTCTGAAGACGCACGCCGCGCGATGCTTCGCGGGGTGGAAACACTGGCTAACGCCGTGAAAGTAACCCTCGGTCCGAAAGGCCGCAACGTGGTTCTGGAGAAAAAATTCGGCTCTCCGCTGATCACCAACGACGGTGTGACCATCGCGAAAGAGATCGAGCTGGAAGACGCTTATGAAAATATGGGTGCGCAGCTCGTGAAAGAAGTTGCGACCAAAACCAACGACATCGCTGGTGACGGTACGACCACCGCTACTGTTCTGGCTTATGCGATGATTCGCGAAGGTCTGAAAAACGTAACCGCCGGCGCCAACCCGATGGTTGTTCGTCGCGGTATGGAAAAAGCGGTACGCGCTGCCGTTGAAGAAATCAAGTCCATCGCGAAACCGGTGGAAAGCAAAGAGGCTATCGCGCAAGTTGCGTCCATTTCCGCTGACAGCACTGAAGTGGGCGAACTGATCGCTGAAGCTATGGAAAAAGTGGGCAAAGACGGCGTTATCACCGTTGAAGAGTCCAAAGGCTTCACGACTGAGCTGGAAGTTGTAGAAGGTATGCAATTTGACCGCGGCTACGCTTCCCCGTACATGATCACCGACACCGACAAAATGGAAGCGGTTCTGAAAGATCCGTACATCCTGATCACCGACAAGAAGATCTCCAACATCCAAGAGATCCTGCCGGTGCTGGAGCAAGTGGTACAAAGCGGCAAACCGCTCCTGATCATCGCAGAAGATGTAGAAGGCGAAGCGCTGGCTACCCTGGTAGTAAACAAACTGCGCGGTACCTTCACTGCAGTAGCCGTTAAGGCGCCTGGCTTCGGCGACCGCCGCAAAGCTATGCTGCAAGACATCGCAATCCTGACCGGCGGTGAAGTGATCACCGAAGAACTGGGTCTGGAACTGAAATCCACCAAACTGCAACAACTGGGCCGCGCTGGTAAAGTTGTTGTTACCAAAGAAACCACCACGATCGTGGAAGGTGCAGGCGACAAGGCTGCAATCGAAAGCCGCGTTGCTCAAATCCGTCAACAAATCGAAGACACCACCTCCGACTTCGACCGTGAAAAACTGCAAGAACGCCTGGCAAAACTGGCTGGCGGCGTAGCAGTGATCAAAGTCGGTGCAGCTACCGAAACCGAACTGAAAGAGAAAAAACTGCGCATCGAGGACGCACTCAACTCCACTCGCGCTGCAGTGGAAGAGGGTATCGTGCCTGGCGGTGGTACCACGCTCGTCAACGCGATCAAAGCTGTTGAGAAAGTGGTTGCCGAGGGCGAAGAAGCAGTGGGTGTGCAAATCGTGCTGCGCGCACTGGAAGAGCCGGTTCGTCAAATCGCTGCGAACGCAGGTCTGGAAGGCTCCGTCATCGTGGAGCGCCTGAAAAACGAACCGGTTGGCATCGGCTTCAACGCTGCTACCGAAGAATGGGTAAACATGATCGATGCAGGTATCGTAGACGCTGCAAAAGTTACCCGTTCCGCACTGTCCAACGCTGCATCCGTGGCAGCTATGTTCCTGACCACGGAAGCCGTTGTGGCTGACAAACCGGAAGAGACCAAAGCAGGCAACGGCATGCCGGACATGGGCGGCATGGGCATGATGTAATGAATCGGGATACCGATTCAACACGAGAGGCAGACAGCAGTCTGTCTCTCTTTTTTTATTTGTATTTGGAAGGCAAGCCTGAGGTGCTTGCGTTTTCTGGTTATTTTTCTGAATAGTACAAATGTTTACCGAAAAAATGTTTCGTATTTTATAAATAAAATGTAAAATAATACTTCAGAGATATGTTGACAGCGAGCCAAGCGAAAAAAGGGTAAGGAGGCGATTCACAATGAAACGAGCAGGGGTCTGGCTGTTATGTGCATGTCTGGTGTTCGTCCTGGCTGCTTGCAGCAGCAGTCCGTCGTCGTCTGCGGGTGATCAGCCGGGCGGGGGTGAACCGGCCAAAGGGGAGCCGGTGGAACTGGTCATGTACAGTTGGCGGCCGGAAGACAAGGATGCGTACGCTGTGTTTATTGCCGAGTTTGAAAGGCAGCATCCCGGGATCAAGGTGAAGTTCAAACCGTTCAAATCGACTGAGTACAACACCATTCTGACCAACTCCCTCACCTCCGGAACCGGGCCGGACATCGTGCAGCTTCGTCCGTATGCGGGCACCCGTGCGATGGCCGACGCCGGGTATCTGCTGCCGCTGGACGATCTCAAAGGGCTCCAGGAGATTCCGCAGTCGTATTTGGACGCAGCCAGGGGCAGTGACCACAAGGTGTACGGCGTCCCGTTGTCGATCAACTCCGCCGTGATCTTTTACAACAAAAAGCTGTTTGCCGACAACGGCCTGCAGCCTCCGCAAACCTGGGACGAATTTCTCCAGGTGTGCCGTGCACTCCAGCAAAAGGGAATCATTCCCATCGCGCAGTCCGGCAAAGCGGCCTATCTGCTCTCCCTCACGCACAGCGTCATTGGCATCAGTGCATACGGCGGCAACGACTTCGTGGACAAATTGATGAAGGGCGAGGCCACCTTCAACGATCCGGCGTTTCTCGATTCGATCAAAAAGATGCAGGAGTTGGCACCATTTTTCCCGCCCGATTTTGTGGGAATCGACGACAATGACGCGCAGGCGCTGTTCTATACCGGCAAGGCTGCCATGTACATCAACGGCAGCTACCGGCTGGAAACGTTTGAAAAGCACAACCCCGACATGCCTCTTGACGTGATCCCGTCGCTGGCCAAAGAGAAAGGCGGCGACACGCCGATCGTCAACTGGGTGGACGGCTCCTACGGTATAGTGAAGGCGTCCAAGCATCCGGAAGAGGCGAAGCTGTTCATGGAGTTCCTCGCCTCAAAGGAGTTTGGCCAACTGTTCAGCGACGAACTAAACCGCGTCAGCCCCATTCCCGGCGTGACCCCCAAGCATCCGCTGGTGCAAAAAATGACGCAGCTGAGCGAAGCAAGCATGGTCCCGTACCTGATGCTCGTTCATTTTGGGGAGGGAACGCCGACCACGAAAACCACGTTTGAGGATTCGTTGCAGGGCATGTACATCAACAAGCTCACCGTCGAGCAGGTGGCGGAAGCGACCCAGGCGTCCGCCGACAAGTGGTTCAAGCCGAACAAGTAGCGGCGCGCCGGAAAAAATTCAAGCAGAGGTACAGTCAGGCCGGGGCGCTTGGCTGTACCCTGTTTTTCGGGAGGGGTTCACCCATGGCCGTGTTGGAAAAATCGACCGAAGTAAAGCGGCAGGCCGCTCCGCGTCGGGGGCTGAACCTGAGCAAGCATTTGGTTCACCTGTTCCTGCTGCCGGCCTTGGTCATTTACGTGTGGTTTCAGGTCTATCCCATCTTTAGTGCGTTTTTGAACAGCTTTTACGAGTGGAACGGATTGAAGCGGGGCGCGTTTATTGGTCTGGAGAATTTCGTGCGCCTGTTTACCGAATCGCCGTTTAAAGAGATGTTTTTCCGCGGGTTCGGTCACAACGTCATCTTTTTCGTGGGGACGATCGTCGCCAAGCTGGTGGTTGCGTTCCTGCTCGCCCTGATCATCAACAGCAGGATTCGCGGCAAGGAGTTTTTTAAAACGGTCTTGTTTCTGCCCAAGCTGCTGTCAGTGATCGTCGTCGGCTTCCTGTTCAGCCTGATTTTGAACCCGACGTACGGGGCGCTGAACACCCTGCTGAAGCATGTCGGACTGGAAGAGTGGGCCCGCCCCTGGCTGGGCGACCCGGATACGGCCCTCTACGCAATCATCCTCGTCAACAGTTGGTACGGCCTCGGCTTTGCCGTGCTGATCTTCCTGGCCGGGCTGCAGGCCATCCCGGCGGAAATATACGATGCCGCCAAGATTGACGGGGCCTCCGGACTGACCATGCTGCTGCGCATAACCCTGCCGCTGGCGATGCCGTCGATCATGGTGATGACGATTTTGACGTTCATTGGCTCGTTTGAAACGTTTGAACTGATTTTTGCCATGCAGGGGTCGCAAGGGGGCCCTTACTATTCCACGGATGTACTGGCCACGTACTTCTACCGGTTGGCCTTCGGGTCAGTGGAGGGGGGCGAGTCCATCGGGCTGGGCTCGGCGTTGGCAGTCGTGCTGTTCCTGATGATTTCCAGCGCGACGGCGGTGCTGCTCTTTTTCTTTAAACGCAAGGAATACGAACTGTAGGAGGTTCGACCATGACAGCAAGGCTCGGACAGTTTGCAAAGTATCTGGTGCTGCTGGTTTTTTCCGTTTTGATGCTGTATCCCGTTTTTCTGATGATCGCGTCGTCGTTTAAATCCAATCTGGAGATCCTCACGTCGCCGCTCGGTCTGCCCGCTTCGCTGTCATTGGAAAACTACAAGCTGGTGTGGGAGAAGGTGAACTTTGGCGCGTATGTGTGGAACAGCGTCTACGTGAGCGGGCTGTCTGTCTTGTTGATCCTGTTTCTCTCGTCACTTGCCGCTTTCTACCTGTCCCGCTATCCGTTTCGCTGGAATCCGTACGTGTTGTTTTTCTTCATGCTGGGCTTGATGCTGCCGATGAAGCTGGCGATTCTGCCGCTGTATATGATCATGCTGCAGTTGAAGCTGTTGGATACGCTGACGTCCCTGGTGATTCTGTACGTGGCCGGCGGAATCCCCTTTGCCGTGTTTGTCTTTTACGGGTTTTTCAAGACGCTCCCGACGGAATTGGACCAGTCGGCACGGCTGGACGGCTGCAATGGTTTTCAGGTGTACTGGAAGATCATTCTGCCGCTGATGAAGCCGCCGCTGGCAACAGTGGGCATCGTCCATTTGATCGGCGTCTGGAACGATTTTT
>NZ_OY569118.1:3367500-3687500 GCF_961514395.1 Brevibacillus aydinogluensis | reverse complement strand
ATCCTCGTGTCGGCGGTTCGATTCCGTCCCGAACCACCATTTCCTTTCATAGGATTTTGCCGGTGTAGCTCAATTGGTAGAGCACCTGACTTGTAATCAGGGGGTTGTGGGTTCGATTCCTATCGCCGGCACCACGTATCACGCATTGGGGTATCGCCAAGCGGTAAGGCAACGGACTTTGACTCCGTCATTCCTAGGTTCGAATCCTAGTACCCCAGCCATTTTCATGAGCCATTAGCTCAGTTGGTAGAGCATCTGACTTTTAATCAGAGGGTCGAAGGTTCGAGTCCTTCATGGCTCACCAGTTTTTACAACCCCACAAGTGAGCAATGTACTTGTGCATCATCGGTTTGCTTTGCGGGGACCCCAAGACGTATGCGGGTGTGGCGGAATTGGCAGACGCACCAGATTTAGGTTCTGGCGGGAAACCGTGGGGGTTCAAGTCCCTTCACCCGCACCATAGCAGATCGGGAAGGTTTGCGAATCGTGCAAGCCTTTTACACTGTGATGCAGCATGTTCCAGTATCTTCTTTTGGAAGATTTGCCTGTGAAAGCTGTGCTGTACTGGATCTTTTCATTACTCATCTTGAATACCATGCGGACGTAGCTCAATTGGTAGAGCGTCGCCTTGCCAAGGCGAAGGTCGCGGGTTCGAGACCCGTCGTCCGCTCCATTATTTCTGCTCTCTGTACGTGCGTCGGAGAGACATCTTGCTTATGTGCCCTTAGCTCAGCTGGATAGAGCGTTTGACTACGAATCAAAAGGTCGGGAGTTCGAATCTCTCAGGGCACGCCATAACATTGCATATCGAACCGCAGAGTAGGAGAACTTCCTACTCTTTTTTTCTATAAGCGGTTTCTCAATTTTACAACTATTAACGTTTTTTTCCTTGTCACTGCCAAGCTAATCCAGTACGTTAGGAGTAGATTTTTTCGACTAAAGTCGCGGATGGTCATGGACAAGCTGTCAGGCCATTGCGATTGCCGTACTGGACGATAACACGGGAACAGGAGTTGTGTCACCATGAATCAAATGAAATTGGAACAGACTCACCCTGCTGTGGAGAAATTGATTGGGAATATCGAGAACGTGTTGATTGGCAAACGGTCGATCATTGAGTTATGCGTGACGGCCATCTTGGCAAACGGCCATGTATTGTTGGAAGACGTTCCGGGCGTGGGCAAAACTATGCTGGTCCGTGCGTTGGCTCGCTCGATCGGGGGGGACTTCAAACGCATTCAGTTTACGCCTGACTTATTGCCGACGGACGTGACGGGCGTGGCGATCTATAATCAAAAAAGCATGGAATTTGAGTTTCGCCCCGGTCCCATCTTCGCCAATGTGATTTTGGCCGATGAAATTAACCGGACATCGCCCAAAACCCAGTCGGCCTTGCTGGAAGCAATGGAAGAACGCTCGGTCACGGTAGACGGAGTGACGTATCGGTTGGCGGAGCCATTTTTCGTTATGGCGACGCAAAACCCCCTGGAGTACGAAGGAACCTTTCCGCTGCCGGAAGCGCAGCTGGACCGTTTTCTCCTGCAGCTTCGCCTGGGCTATCCCACAGTGGACGAAGAAATGCGCATGCTGAACCGCTTTGCTGCAGCCAATCCGCTGGAACAGCTGGAGCCGGTGATGACTGCGGACGATCTGGCCGAGCTGCAGCGCCAGGTCGCCGCTGTCAAGGTATCGGAGTCGGTCAAGGAGTATATCGTCCGCCTGTGCCACCGGACGCGCGATCATCACCAGGTCTACTTGGGCGTCAGCCCACGGGGCGCGCTGGCGCTGTTCCGAGCTGTGCAGGCGCTGGCGTTCGTACGCGGACGGGATTACGTCATTCCCGATGACGTGAAGGAACTGGTGCCTGTGACCTTTGCCCACCGGATCATTCTCAAACCGGAAGCGCGTCTGGAAGGAGCGACAATCGACCGGATTCTGTCCGCGATCCTGTCGGAAACTCGCGTGCCGGTCAGCTAGAGGCGGTGACGCGTATGAAAGAATTGATATCCGGGAAGAGCAAGGCACTTGTGCTGATCGCGATCACGTACGCGTTTGCCAAGTTTCAAGGCGGATTTGCCAGTTGGTTTTTGTTCTACAGCTGCCTGGTATTCTTGGCGTACGAAGTGCTTGCCTTTTCCCTCATGTTTACCGGCCTTGAAGTTGAACGTGAAATCGATCGTTCGCGCCTGCAAGAAGGAGAGGACGTGATCGTGACCGTCCGGCTGAAGCGGAGGATTTGGTTTCCGCTGGGGTGGAACATGGTGATCGAACCTCTGCCCGAACGGCTGGCCGGTGTGTATGAGCCGCACCGTCAGCTTGTCTTTCCCTGGTTCAAGCGCAGCGTGGAGTTTCGCTACGTCATTCCGGGACTGCCGCGCGGCTACTATCACCTGGAAGCATGCGTCATCAGCGGCGGCGATTTTTTCGGGTTTATCGAGCGGCGGCGAACGTTCCCCCTCTCCAACGACTTATTGGTCTATCCCCGCTACCGGGAGCTAAACAGCTGGTCGTTGGGAGACGGCAACTTCAGCGGGACGATTCACGTCTCGCACCGCTATTCGGATGATGTTGCGGCAGTGCGGGGCGTCCGGGACTATCAGCGCGGCGATCGGATGAGCCAGATTCACTGGCGGGCGTCGGCCAGGGGAACCGGGCTGAAGACAAAGGAATTCGAGCACCAGGCGATGAACCAGGTCGTGTTTTTTCTCGACGTGGAAAAAGAGCATTATCAGAACAAGCCGTTCCAGCTGTTTGAAACAGCAGTCAAACTGACCGCCAGCCAGACCGCGTACGCCAACCGCAACCAGTATCACTACGGATTGGTGTACAAGCAAAAGGATCGGGTGGCCATTCCGCCGGCCTGTTCTCCGACGCATTTTTTCCGGGTATTTGACCAGTTGGCCCGCGTCATGCCGGAGGGGACGGACTCGTTTGTCCGCATCCTTCGTCGGGAAGCGCTGGAGCAGCCGCCGGGCGTGACGCTGACAGTGATCACGGCCTGCCTCGACAAGGAGCTGGTCGACCTCCTGACCCGGTTGTCCCATCGAGGCCGGCGCGTCCAACTGCTGTATGTGCACGACGATCCTTTGTTGTCGCTCGACGAGAAGCAGGCCCTGCGGCTGCTGGCATCAGGCAGGGTCACCTGCAAGGCGGTTCCGATGAGCGATGTCGAAGAATGGAAGCGGATCGGAGGTGCGTGACGTCATGAGCGTATGGAAGCGACCCAAAGGATTTGAGTGGATCGCGGCGCTGCTCTTGTTTCTGATGCTGCGGGAGTGGCTGCTGCCGCTTCAGGAGCTGACTGACACCGGCACCCTGGCGCCGTTTTTGGTGATTGCCGCTGGCGTACTGCTGATCGACCTGGTGGTGCCGTACCGCTGGCTGACGTTTCCGGTCAAGCTGGTGGGCCTCCTGGTGATTTTGCACAGCAGTTTTTTTGCCATCTCGTTTTTCGACGGGCAATGGCTGAGAGAGCTGTTTGTCCGGGTCGTTCACGACCTGCCGCTGGCGCTTCAACAGGAGTGGACGGCCATGACGCCGCTCTCGCGCAATGCGCTGTTTGATCTGCTCCTCGTGGTGTTGATTTCGATGCTGTCGTATCTGGTGCTGGAACAGCGGCAGGGGCTGTGGTTTGTCTTTCTGACCGAACTGTACCTGGCCGTGCTGGATACGTTTATGCCGTATGAAGCAGACGGGGGGATCGTCCGCACCCTTGTGTACGGATTTTTGCTGTTGGCTGTCACCCAGCTGCTCGTCATGTCCAACAAGGCGCCCATTACCGGCGGTCGGCGCTGGACGCTGTGGAAATCCTTGTTGGCACCAGTGCTGATTGTGGCGGTCACGGTCGGCATCGCCAACGCGGCGCCGAAAAAGGAAGCTTCCTGGCCGGACCCGATCGCGTTTCTCACTGGACAAAAGGGCGGTCTTGGCGACGGGTTGATGAAAAAGGTGGGGTACGACAACAACGACGAGCACCTGGGCGGTCCGTTTACGATGGACGAGACCGTGGTGTTCATGGCCATCACCAATGAGCGCTCCTATTGGCGCGGCGATTCCAAAGACGTGTATACGGGGAGCGGATGGAAAAAAAGGGACGGGGAGTTCGACGAGATCCTGACCCCGAAATCGTATCGATGGAATCACGCGCTGTTTGAGGGGATGGAGACGAAAGAGGTAAAGGCTTCGCTGGAATTTCAGGGGCCGAAGTTTCCGACCGTCTTTTACCCGGGACAGTTGAAACAACTGACGGACTACACCCCGTCGAAGGCGACGCTGGTGTACGACAAGGAACATCAGCATGTGGAAGTGCGGAACGGCACGATCAGACTGGTGAAGCAGTCCGGAAGAGGAGCGGCGGTGGGCCCCCATACGCAGATGTTGAATCTGGACAATTACCAACTGGTGGCGGAAGTGCCGATCATCAGTGAAAAGGCGATGATCCAGGCGGGCACCGACTATCCCGAAGCGATCAGGCAGCGCTACCTGCAGCTTCCCGACAGCCTGCCGCCGAGAATCCGCGATCTGGCCCAACAGGTGACCAAGGACGCGAAAACACCGTACGAAAAAGTGCGGGCGATCGAGAATTACCTGCGCACCAGCGGAGAATATAAATACGAGACCAAGGATGTGCAAATGCCCGCACCGGGCGAGGATTTTGTCGACCAGTTTCTGTTTGAGACCCGCAGGGGGTACTGCGATCACTTTTCCACCTCGATGGCCGTGATGCTGCGGACGATCGGCATTCCCGCCCGCTGGGTAAAAGGCTTTGCTCCCGGTCATCGGGTCGGCAGCGACGGCAACGGGAACGAACTGGTGGAGGTGCGCAACAAGGACGCCCACTCCTGGGTGGAAGTGTACTTCCCGGGTCACGGCTGGATTCCGTTTGAGGCGACCAGCACGTTTGTGTCGCCGATCCGTGTAAAATACGACCGGCAGACGACGGAGCAGCAAGCGCCGCTCCCGCTGCCAGACCTCGGCGGAACAACGGCCGAGGAGCGGAGAAACGGACGGCTTGACGAGTTGGAAGGATCAGTCGGCACCTCTGGCTCGTCGATTGACATTCCGTGGCAGGTGTACGCGTTTGGACTGGGACTGCTGGCTGTGGCCGGGGCGGTGGCCTGGAAGCGCAGGCGGCACTTTGCTGTCTGGTGGCTGCAGCACCAGATGAGCAGCTATCCGAACGACAGGTACGAGGATCGCTACAGGCTGCTGCTGCGTTTGGTGGAGCACCTGTACAGCCGCCGCCGACAGGGGGAAACCCTGCGCGAATACGTCAGCCGCCTGGTCATCTCCGGCGACAAGCGGCAGGACTTGTGGTACCTGACCCATGTGTACGAGCGCATGCTGTACGGCTATAAGGATATCGAAGCCAAGGCACGCTCGGTGGCGGAACAAGTGATCGAACGGCTTACCCGTCAACTGAAACCTTGAACATTCACCCGCAGTCTGTTAGAATGTCCTTCAATGAGACTCGTATAATCTCAGGGATAGGGCCTGAAAGTTTCTACCGCTCGACCGTAAATCGAGCGACTACGAGGAGAGGACTTCGGATTTTTGTACATGCAACCGCACAAGTGTACACAAACTGGGACTCTGCCTCCGCGTCGGTAAACCGGAGGCGACAGTCCCGGTTTTTTTGGGGCCGGACCTTAGCGGGCCGTACATCCGAGGGCAGGGTGGAAACTTCCGGTGACAACCTGGCGTAAACAGGATAAGGAGGATATACATGGACAAGCCAATGGAAATGGTCGTCGTTCTGGATTTTGGAGGGCAGTACAATCAGTTGATCGCGCGGCGTGTTCGCGACCTGGGCGTGTACAGCGAGCTGCTGCCCTACAATACGCCGGTGGAAAAAATCAAGGAGATGCAGCCGAAGGGGATTATATTCTCCGGCGGTCCTGCCAGCGTGTACGAAGAAGGGGCGCCCAAGGTGGACCCGGCCATTTTTGATCTGGGCGTGCCAGTGCTGGGCATCTGCTACGGCATGCAGTTGATGAGCCACATGCTCGCCGGCAAGGTGGAGCGCGCCGGGAAGCGCGAGTACGGCAAGGCTGAGCTTCGCCTGCAGCAGCGACACAGCCTCTATGACAAGTGGGACGAAAACGAAATCGTCTGGATGAGCCACTCCGACAAAGTGGTGGAGCTGCCGGAAGGGTTCCGCGTGGATGCGGTCAGCGACAGCTGTCCGGTAGCGGCGATCAGCAATCCGGAGCGCAAGCTGTACGGCGTTCAGTTCCACCCGGAAGTGCGCCATACGGTAAAAGGAAACGAGTTTATCGCCAACTTCCTGTTTCATATCTGCGGCTGTGAAGGCACCTGGAGCATGACCACCTTTATCGAGGACGAAGTCAAGCGCATTCGCGAAACCGTGGGTGACAAGAAAGTCCTGTGCGCGCTGAGCGGCGGGGTCGACTCCTCCGTCGTGGCGGCATTGATTCACAGAGCGATCGGCGATCAGCTGACCTGCATGTTCGTGGATCACGGCCTGCTGCGCAAGGGAGAAGCGGAAAGCGTCATGGAGACGTTCGCCGAGAAGTTCAACATGCGCGTGATCAAAATTGACGCACGCCGCCGCTTCCTCGACAAGCTGAAAGGCGTCACCGATCCGGAGCAGAAGCGGAAGATCATCGGCAACGAATTCATTTACGTCTTTGACGAAGAAGCGTCCAAGCTGACCGACATGGAGTTCTTGGCGCAGGGAACGCTGTATACCGACATCGTGGAAAGCGGAACGGCAACGGCCCACACGATCAAGTCCCACCACAATGTGGGCGGTCTGCCGGAAGACATGAAGTTCAAGCTCATCGAACCGCTGAAAACCCTGTTCAAGGACGAAGTGCGCAATCTGGGGACCGAACTGGGCCTGCCGGACGAAATCGTATGGCGCCAACCGTTCCCGGGACCGGGTCTGGGGATTCGCGTCCTGGGCGAAGTAACGGAAGAAAAGCTGGAGATCGTTCGGGAATCGGACGCCATCCTGCGAGAAGAGATTGCCAAAGCGGGCCTGGAACGGGAAATCTGGCAGTACTTTACAGCGCTGCCCGACATGAAGAGCGTGGGCGTCATGGGCGACGTTCGCACTTACTCCTACACGGTGGGCATCCGCGCGGTCACCTCGATCGACGGCATGACGGCTGACTGGGCGCGCATTCCTTGGGATGTGCTGGAGAAAATCTCCACCCGCATCGTAAACGAGGTAGAGAACGTCAACCGCGTCGTGTACGACATCACCTCCAAGCCGCCGGCAACCATTGAGTGGGAATAACCGGATATTAATCGATAAGGAAAAATTAACGTTCGTATTTTCCGTTGACATTAAATATTCTTCCTGATACACTTCTCGTTGTGAACAGGTAAGGAAGAAGGTTCGTATAATCCCGGGAATATGGCTCGGGAGTTTCTACGAGGTCGCCGTAAACGGCCTGGCTACGAACGAAACGTCAACGGGATGCGTCTGCAGATCTTATCATTCTGTTTTGCCCGGTGTGTTTTGTTCGGAGTCGAGGCGTTGTTTGCGCCTCGACCTTTTTCATTTGCCGCAAACAATACTTGGGGGGTCTATTCGGTGCGGAAGTATTTTGAATTTGACAAGCTGGGCACCAACTACCGCCGCGAGACAATCGCCGGCATAACCACGTTTTTGGCCATGGCCTACATCCTGGCTGTCAATCCGTACATGCTCAGCGGGGCGGACCTGCCGCCGGAGCTGAAAGCGAACTATCCGGAATTCGGAGCCGTCTTTACCGCGACTGCGCTGGCAGCCGCCATCGGGACGCTGGTGATGGCTTTTGTCGGCCGTCTGCCGATTGCGCAGGCGCCGGGCATGGGGCTGAACGCCTTTTTCACCTACACCGTCGTGCTGACGATGGGCATTCCCTGGCAGCAAGCGCTGGCCGGCGTATTTCTCTCCTGCTCGATTTTCCTGCTGCTGTCGCTGACCGGCATCCGCGAAGCGATCGTCAACTCCATTCCGCAGGGGCTGAAAAACGCGGTATCGGCCGGGATCGGTTTGTTTATTGCCTTCATCGGACTGAAAAATGCCGGTATCATCGTCGACAACCCGGCAACATTCGTCTCGCTCGGCCATCTGACGATACAGGAAGGCATGAAACCGGAAGAGATTTTGGCTGTGAAAAACGCGCTATTGGCCGTATTTGGCCTGATTCTCACTGCGGTGCTGATGTCCCGCAAGGTGAACGCGGCCATTTTCATCGGCATGCTGGTGACCGCCATTGTCGGGATGTTCTTTGGGCTGGTCAACCTGCCGGAGAAGATCGTCTCCATGCCGCCGAGCCTGGCACCTACGTTCGGCGCTGCGTTCCAGTACCTCGGCGATTTCTCCGCGCTGTTCAGCATGAAGATGCTGATCGTGGTATTCACGTTCCTGTTTGTGGACTTCTTTGACGCGACCGGTACGCTGCTGGGTGTGGCCAGCCAGGCAGGTCTGTTGAAAGACGGCAAACTGCCGCGTGCGGGCAGCGCCCTCGCTTCCGATGCAATCGCCGGGATGGCCGGTGCGGTGCTTGGCACGTCCACGACGACCAGCTACATCGAGTCGGCTGCGGGTGTAGCCGCCGGCGGACGGACCGGATTTGCCTCCGTGGTCACGGGTGCGCTGTTCCTGCTGGCGCTGTTCTTCTCGCCGGTACTCGCGGTTGTCACGCCTGCGGTAACGGCTCCGGCACTGATCATCGTCGGCGTGCTGATGGCGTCGCACATGGCGAACATCGCCTGGAGTGAGATGGAGGAAGCGTTCCCTGCTTTCCTGACGATTCTGATGATGCCGCTGACCTACAGCATCGCGTCCGGGATCGCCGCCGGATTTATCGTCTACCCGATCACCAAACTGCTGAAAGGCAAAGGCCGCGAAGTGCATCCGGTGATGTACGTGCTCTTCTTCGTATTTTTGGCGTACTTCATCTGGCTGCGGGAATAGAAACAGCATCACAAAGACTGTCGGCGCCTCGGCGCAGCAGTCTTTTTTTGCGTGAGATTGCGCAACGGATATCCGATATTGATCGATTGAATGATTAAAAACGAATGTTTTGATATCATGAAATTATTAACGTTCGGAATCAAGGTTGACAGGCGATCGCTCCCCCTGTTACACTGAAGATGTTGATAAGCGTGAGATCCATACTAGCCAGCCCAGGCGATGAGCGGCCAATGCGCGGCCGATGTCGTTTGGGTTTTCTTCTGACATTGACAGAGAGGAGCGAAGTGTGTCATGGTCAAACCGTTGGTGGGTGTCATCATGGGCAGCACGTCGGACTGGGAGACAATGAAGGACGCCTGCGCGATTTTGGACGAGCTCGCAATCCCGTACGAAAAGAGAGTGGTGTCGGCGCACCGCACGCCCGACCTGATGTTTGAATACGCCGAGAGCGCCAAAAGCCGCGGCCTTGAGGTGATTATCGCGGGAGCGGGCGGCGCTGCCCATCTGCCCGGGATGGTGGCGGCCAAGACGGAACTGCCGGTGATCGGCGTACCGGTCAAATCATCCAGCCTGAACGGTTTGGACTCGCTGCTCTCGATCGTACAAATGCCGGGCGGCGTGCCGGTGGCCACCGTGGCGATCGGCAAGGCAGGCGCGGTCAACGCCGGATTGCTGGCGGCCCAGATCCTCGGCATCAAGTATCCAGAGATCCAGGAGCGGTTTGTCGCCAGACGGGACGCGATCCGCAAGAATGTGTTGGAGGCAAGTGAATTGGCATGACGAACAGAACTCCGATCAAACCAGGCGCAACCATCGGGATTCTCGGCGGCGGCCAGTTGGGGCGCATGATCGCGTTGGCCGGCCGGGCCATGGGATACCGTTTCGTCACAATGGACCCGACTGAGGACGCGCCCTGCGGCCAGGCGGCCGACCGGCAGATCGTCGCCCGCTACGACGACGTGGATGCGGCCATGCAGTTGGCGAAGATCAGCGATGTGATCAGTTACGAATTTGAAAACGTGGACGCGCGCGTGGCGGAAGTGCTGGAAAGCCAGGCCTATGTCCCGCAGGGCAGCCGTCTCTTGCGCATCACCCAGAACCGCATCCGCGAAAAGACGGCGATCGCGGAGCTGGGGATTCCGGTGGCGCCGTTTCGCGTGATTGACTCGCTGGACAGCCTGCGGGCGGCGATTGCCGATCTGGGTCTGCCGGCGGTGATGAAAACAGCTACCGGCGGCTACGACGGCAAGGGACAGTGGGTCCTGAGAAGCGAAGCGGAGCTGGCCGAAGCGTATGATACGTTGTTCAAAGCGGGCACGGAACTGATCGTGGAACAGTTTGTGCCGTTTCAACTGGAGTTGTCCGTGATCGCGGCGCGCAATCCGTCCGGTGAGCTGGCCGTTTTTCCTGCGGCGGAAAATGTACACCGGGAGAACATTCTGCACCTGTCCATCGTGCCGGCGCGGGTGCCGGACGACATCCGGCAGCGGGCGGAAGCGATCGCCCGGACCATCGCCGAACGGCTGGACGTTGTCGGCCTGATCGCGGTCGAGATGTTTCTCACCGCAAACGGGGAACTCTATGTAAATGAGCTGGCCCCCCGTCCGCACAACTCCGGCCACTACACGATGGATGCCTGCGTCACTTCGCAGTTTGAGCAGCACGTGCGGGCCGTGTGCGACCTGCCGTTGGGCTCGACGGAACTGCTCTCCCCCGTGGTCATGGTCAACATCCTCGGGGAGCACCTGCAGCCGGTGCTGGACCGCATCGACCAGCTGCCGCGGACGGCCAAGCTGCACCTGTACGGCAAACACGAAAGCAAGCCCAAGCGAAAAATGGGGCATATAAACGTGCTGGCGCCCAGCGTCGAGGAGGCGCTGGCGCAGATTGATCGACTGGAAATCTGGACGAACCAAGCGGAGGTAAACCATGATTGATCGTTATACGCGACCGGAGATGCGCGCCATCTGGACCGAAGAAAACAAGTTCAAGGCGTGGCTGGAAGTGGAACTCCTCGCCTGCGAGGCGTGGGCCAAGCTGGGCGTCATCCCGGAGGAAGACGTGAAAAAGCTGCGTGAAAACGCCGGCTTTGACATCAAGCGGATTTACGAAATCGAAGAGGAGACGCGCCACGACGTCGTTGCCTTCACCCGCGCCGTCTCGGAAACGCTGGGCGAAGAAAAGAAGTGGGTGCACTACGGCCTCACCTCCACCGACGTGGTGGACACGGCGCTCTCCTACCTGCTGCTTCAGGCCAACAAGATTTTGGAAAAGGACCTGGAGGACTTTATCGCCATCCTCGCCGACAAGGCGCGCGAGCACAAGGACACCGTCTGCATGGGACGCACCCACGGCGTGCATGCGGAGCCGACCACCTTTGGCCTGAAGCTGGCGCTCTGGCACGAAGAAATGAAGCGCAACCTGGCTCGTTTCCGCGCGGCGAAGGAAGAAGTGGCGTACGGCAAAATTTCCGGAGCGGTGGGCACGTACGCCAACATCGACCCGTTTGTGGAGCAGTACGTCTGCGAAAAGCTGGGACTGAAACCGGCCCCCATCTCCACGCAGACCCTGCAGCGCGACCGTCACGCCGAGTACATGGCGACGCTGGCGTTGATCGCCACGTCGCTCGAAAAGTTCGCGACGGAAATCCGCGGCCTGCAAAAGAGCGAAATGCGCGAAGTGGAAGAGCCGTTCGCCAAGGGACAAAAGGGTTCGTCGGCGATGCCGCACAAGCGCAACCCCATCGGCTGCGAGAACATCTCCGGCCTCGCCCGCGTCGTGCGCGGCCACATGCTCTCCGCCTACGAAAACGTTCCGCTCTGGCATGAACGCGACATCTCCCACTCCTCGGTGGAGCGCGTCATTTTGCCGGATGCGACGCAGCTGTTGAACTACATGCTGCGCCGCTTCATGAACATCGTGAAAAACCTGACCGTCTTCCCGGAAAACATGAAGCGCAACATGGACCGCACATTTGGCCTGATCTACTCGCAGCAGGTGATGCTGAAGCTGATCGAAAAGGGCATGAGCCGCGAGCAGGCGTACGACACCGTGCAGCCGCGCGCCATGCAGGCGTGGGAGGAACAGCGTTCGTTCCGCTCCATTCTGGAAGAGGACCCGACCGTGACCGCCACGCTGACCAAGGAAGAGCTGGACGACTGCTTCGACTACCGCTATCACCTGAAGCACGTGGATACGATTTTCAAACGTCTTGGACTGCTGTAATTGCTGCAAGCTGCGCATACAAACGCTCCCGGCGGGAAGCCGGGGGCGTTTTTTTTTGTTATTCGCTTGCGAAAGTCTTCAGTCAGTCAAAAAATACCCTTCATATTCCTTATTGTTGTTGATGACAGTAAATTGAGAAATAACTCTATAATGCGAAATAATAAAAACATTATATGGAAAATATCAATTGACAGAAAATAAAGAATTAAATAACATACAGACAAGGAGGTGATTGGGAATGTTTCAAAAAATTTCAAATTTGTTTGGGGTAGCTCCTATGTACGAAGCTTGCGACAGACCTGGATTCATCGGTGGCCCCAAATATGTATGCGAGTTGGCCACTTGGTCTGACTGTTTCTCGGATTACGGTACCAAAACGTATATTAAGTACACGTATGACACGAGAAGCGGTGAACGATGTGAGGAAACTAAAGTGAGATGCTGCTAACCATTTCATCAGCAAAGATCAGAGGTTCATAGCGCAAACGCCATCAAAATACTTGTGTGGTAGTGGAAAAAGGAGGCCTTTATGAAGGCGACCTCCTTTTTCCACTATCTATGAGCAGACACATATGTTCAGGTGGGGGATGTAATGATTTTTACTTCATATATTGTCTTGGCTTTAGGATGGGGGATCCTGTCGGCTCAAATCGTTATGTTCCTCAAAAAGCTAAAAATGGAGATCTCCTTTCTTCCCCAAGCGCGTTACCGGTCGAAGCCCATTCAACAATCAGTTGGGAAATCGATTGGTGACATGTTGGCTTTACCGGCTGCCGTAAAAGATAAGATATCTGTTCTGTTAGTATCATCGCCGACTTGCCCGCCTTGTCATGAAGCATTGTCCGAATTTTTGCGCGAGAATGAAAGATGGCAACTACCGTTTGCTTGTATAACAGAAGCAGATGAAGCGGAATACTTTCAAAAATTTTATGACGACTATAACCGTTTTGTGGATATTATACCATTTTACAGAAAGAATCTGAAACGGCTTGGTATCACGAAATTCCCTACATTTCTTGTCATTAACCAAGAGGGAGTCGTACTTCGCGAATTTTTGCTGGTTCCTTATTTGATGAAATACCTGGCACAAACCATTGGCAAAACAGGTGCAGGAAATGAAAAGTAGTTATCTTGTGAGAGCGATTCAATTCGTGTGGCAAAGAGGAAAGTGGTGGATGATCGCATCCGTCACATTAAGTATTGTAAACGGTTGCTTCCCGTTTCTAACTTTGTGGATTTCAAAAGAGTTAATTGATGAAGTCACTCGTTTCATCCAGAGTGATACATGGGAGTATGTTGCTCTGGTCTGGTTGCTGATCGGACAATTTTCAATTACAGTTCTTTCATCTTTAAGCAAGAATATTAAGGAATATTTAGATAAACAGATGGTATATAAAGTAGAATTTGACGTTCAGCACATGATATTGGCAAACACCTCGTCAGTTCCCGTCATGTATTTTGATCTGGCAGAATATCACAATCATTTGCAACGGATATCGGGGGGAGGATCAAGATTTTTATCACCTGTACGAACCATGATTGATATGTTTGAAGCTGCACTCAGTTTGTGTTCGTACGCGGCCTTTTTGATTGTAATTCATTGGAGCCTTTTGCTTGTAAGTCTTTTAGCGACAATTCCCATCTTTTTGGTTCAAGCAAAATATAGTCAACTCAGATACCGTCTCCATGTAAAGCAAAACCCGGTAGCCCGTGAGGCGGAATACTATAAATACCTGCTGCAGGATCGAACATCGGCGAAGGAAATTCGGTTGTTTGGGTTGGCTTCCTTCTTTCTCAATCGATGGATTGAAAAATTTGTACAGAATGCGAGCGAAACCCTTCGATTGGAAAGGAGGCAGCAGGGGGCAGAGGTTGGCATGGAGGCTGTTTCGTCCTTTTTTTACATGGGCATGGCAGTTGCTCTGATATGGTTGGCACGCACAACGAAAATGAGCATTGGCGATTTCATTGCTATTATCCAGGCGATACAGGGAACACAAGGAACATTGAACCGTATCTCCACGCTTCTTGCAAAGTTGTATGAAGAGAAGTTGTACATCAAAGATTTTTATCAATTTTTTGAGATTAAGGAACCGCGCATCGAGATTAACAAGGGTCAAGAACCATTTCCTACTCCCATCCAGAGGGGAATCACGTTTGAAAATGTTTCGTTCCGCTATATTCATGGTGACCGGGATGTTTTGTCCAATGTTTCCTTTCATATTAATCCCCAGGAGAAGATTGCCATCATAGGGCAAAATGGGTCGGGAAAAACCACGTTGATTAAATGTCTAATGGGCTTGTACCCCCCTCTTCACGGACAGATTAAAATAGATGGAAAAAATATCTATGACATTGACCAAAAACAATTGCTGAGTAACATTACAGTGATTTTCCAGGATTTTATTCGATATCATTTAACGGTTCGAGAGAATATTGCAGTTGGCGATATTAAGAGAATGGATGATTGGGAGAGGATTCAGGCCGTTGCAAAAGTAAGCGGAACAGACTCCTTCATTCAACAATTCGCGCTAGGATATGAGACACCCTTGGGCAGACTACTGGTGGACGGAGAAGACCTCTCAGGTGGGCAATGGCAAAAAATAGCATTAGCGCGAGCCTTGTTTCGCGACAGTCAAGTAGTGATTCTAGACGAACCGACCGCTTCGCTCGACCCAATAGCTGAAATGGAAATTTTTCAAAACTTTAAACTCCTTGCTGATAAGAAAATCGCCATTTTTATTTCGCACCGGATGGCAGCATCCAGAATGGCCGACAGAATTATTGTCATGAAGGAAGGAAAAATTGTGGAAATGGGTACACATGAAGAGTTGATGGAACTCAGGCAAGAGTATTACCACATGTATACCATGCAGGCACAATGGTTTTCCGCAGAAAGCGAATACACGAAGGAAGTGGTAGGATGGAGGAACTGAGTTTATTTGCACGAGTGATTCTGGGAACCCTGTTTTTGAGTACAAGTGTCACGAAATTCCGAAAAAAGGAGGAGCATGTAGCCACTGTTATCAACTACCGAATCCTCCCTCCTTCTCTCGCATATCCGTTTGCACGTGCGGAGATGGCAACAGAATTGGCGGCAGGGATTCTGTTATGTGTCGGTTTGTTTCAACAGGCTGCTGCTTTGCTTTGCATATTGCTTCTGGCCGTCTACTCGTGCGCGATCGCAATAAATCTCGTGCGTGGGCGCAGGGAGGTATCTTGCGGTTGTGGCGGTATTGCAGGCAATCACACCCTGTCCTGGTGGCTTGTGTTGCGCAATTTCACTTTGATGATAATGGGAGGATGGCTTTTCCTTTATCCGTCTGCGTGGGTAAGTACGGACAACTTGTTGAGAGGAGAGCCTTTCAAGCTTTTTTATCCACGAATCTTTGAAGTCGTGATTGTTTCATGGTTGGTTGTAATGATGGTTATCATCTCCAATCACCTTTGGGAATTATCAAAACGAATCAAGAGCTTCCGGAGAAGCTAGCTTAACTCATGCGGGGAGTGGAAGTATGGATAACAAATTGGTAATCTCAAATCTTTTATTATGGGTGGTCGTCTTTATTCAAACCTTTATCCTGTTCGTTTTTGTTCGTCTGGTTGTCCAATTTTTAAATCGTTTTCGGCTGGGGGACATCCGGTTAGAGCCGCAAACTTTAGCCAAAGGAGACAAAGCGCCTTTTTTCCGGGAAAAGGATCAGCATGGGCAAATCGTAAGAATGCCGGATGAACAAGAAAAAAATACGTTGATGGTATTTACAAACGACATGTGCGGAACATGCAAACACGTGGTACCTGAATTAGCTCATGTAAAAAGACATTACACCGATCTCAGAATTGTTGTTGTGTCCAATCCAATCTACTACGAAGAAGGCTTGCAGGTGCCAGATGGTGTTCATCTCATTCGTTCGGATGGACTTATGAATACATACCTGATTCATTCGGTGCCAACCGCGATGCTGATCGACCGGGAAGGAATCATTTTAGCCACCCAATCCGTTTCCAGTTACGAGAATATTATGGACATGATTGGCCTATCGTCTGAAAAAGTAAGCTAGGGGGAACCAATGAGTACAGCCATCACACTTGTGGACGTGGAAAAAACCTACCATGGTGACGGTGTGGTTACCCGAGCGCTTCAATCCGTCACCTTGACGCTGGACAAAGGACAATTTACCGCAATTCTCGGCCCCTCAGGGTCGGGAAAGACGACATTGCTTACCCTGATCGGCACGCTTGACCGACCGACGGCTGGAACGATCAGATACGGTGACGTGGACGTTCTGGCGTTGAAGGGGAAGCGAATTGCCGATTTCCGTTTTGAGCACATCGGGTTCGTGTTCCAACAATTTCATCTATTGCCCGCGTTGACCGCGCTGGAGAACGTGATGGCACCGTTGTTTTCGCGAAAGGTTTCCTATGACAAAAAAGCGAGAGCACGGGAACTGCTGGCCTGGGTGGGGCTGGAGGCCAAGAGCGATGCACTGCCGTCCCAATTATCGGGCGGGGAACAGCAGCGCGTGGCGATTGCCCGTGCATTGGTCAATCGTCCGGACTGGCTGCTTGCCGATGAACCGACTGGCAATCTGGATACGAGAAACAGTGAAAACATCGTGAAACTGCTGCGAACCTATCAGCAGGAGCACGGTAGCGGCATTGTCTTGATCACGCATGATCAAACCTTAGCTGATCAAGCGGATCGGATCATCGAGATGCGCGATGGGCGAATCGTGTCCGATTCCGGGAAGGAGACGGGATGATTCAGTATATTTGGACACAGTGGTGGCGTCACCCCGAACGCTTTCTCCTGCTGCTGGTCGGAATGTTGGCCGTCAGTTCCGTTCTCAGTTACTTTATCGGCGTTACGGAGAGCAGCAGCGGCACGACCCACGATATTTTGCAAAAACGCTGGAAGGCGGCCTATCATCTGGTGGTTCGTCCCCCGGATACACGCAGTGTCACGGAACGGGACGGGCTATTGGAACCCAACTATCTGAGCGGTCTGCACGGGGGAATCAGCCTCGCGGATTACGAGGCGATCAAAAGAATGTCAGATATAGAAGTTGCCGCACCGCTGGCCCCTATCGGATACGACAGGCCCGTTTTTTCGTTTGGGAAGATCAGCAAGCCCAAACAACCGGGAATCTATCGGCATGTTGTGGAGGTATATGCCAACGATGGTGTACAACCCAATCTAATGATGCAACAGACAAGGTATTACACCGTCGGCCCTTGGAGCATGCCGACCGATTGGGAACAGGCGCTGCGTGACTATGGGGTGGAATCATGGATACTAGATGTGGGCGGAGGAATCAATCAACAACTGCTGGTTGTTGGCATCGATCCTCAGGCAGAAGCGGCGTTGGTCGGATTGGATCAAGCCGTCTTGCCGATAGGGAAAAGCCGGTATTTTACGGAACAGGACAAAGTGACAACGATAAATGTGGGAGACGGACGAAAGGTGATGCATCTGCCCATCCTGATGAGCAGCAGAATGGACAGCGACCTGAAGGTTACTTACAGGTACGAACGCTTGGATCTCCCGTTTGCGACGAGTGAAGATGCCAACCGGACGATGGAAGAGGTGAAGAAGAACGGAGGGGTTTCCTATCTGCACCAACAAAAAAGCGCTGGAGAACGGCTGGAATATGAGTTTGACTCTCGGCAGATGCACCAATTGATTATGGCCAGTTTGTCGGGCGTGGACCCTGAAACGGGACAGCCTTTTTCACGCGATGATCACGGTGGCCAGTCTGCCTCTCTCGGTGGACTAATTTTGGAAAAGCCTTCTTCGCTTTCCCTGCGAAAAGTGAGCAGTCCTTACCCAGAACGCTGGCCTTACGGGTACGAGGCGATACCGGTGCAGCCCCATATTCCGGCAGAACTTCAGACATACTTCTTAATGAAGCCCGAGCGATATCCCAACTCCTTTCGCTCCACCCATTTTTTTGTTGATTGGAAAAACCGGAAAATAACCCCTTACTGGATAGGGTTTTACGATCCCGAAAAGTTGCGTATTTCCAAAGAACCGGACAGCGAGCTGCCCATGGAAACCTATCGGCCCGCTACTGGGCGGTTGGTGCTGGACAAAAACGACAGACCATTAAATCCCCCGGTACAGGTGAAACCGACTGACAATCCGTTTGGACTTCTTACCAGTCCACCTCTGCTGTTGACTACCTTGGAAGCGGCAGCAGAGGTGTTGGGTGACAAACCGATTGCCGCGATTCGGCTGAAGGTAAAGGGAGTGCAGGAGGTAAGTGAAGAGAATAAGGAAAAACTAGAATTATTGGCGAAAGAGATCGAAAACAAGACAGGATTGATCGTCGATATCACCCTGGGATCGTCTCCCCAGCCCGTTCTCGTTCACATCCCGAAAAACGGTACGTACGACGAGTCGGGGTGGATGGAGCAGTTTTTTATCAAGCTTGGGACGGCTTTTACCCTGGTTCAGGAGACGAAGCTGGGCTTTTCCGGGGTGATTGGTATCGTGATGCTCATAGCTGTTGCCTACGTGTTCGCCACCAATCTGGTTACGCTGTACGCCCGGACAGACGAGTTCGGTCTGCTGCTTGCTGTCGGCTGGCGGCCCGGACGCGTGGCGGGCATGATGTTTGTTGAGGCGGCCCTGTTGGGGGGAGGGGCCGCGCTGGTTAGCTGGGCAATCGCGGGATTTGCTGTATGGCAGCAACAAGCAGCGGTGCCGGTGTGGCGTATTTTTTTCATCGGTTTGTGCGGTCTGGTCATTTATGTGCTTGCGGCGATTCCGGCTGCATGGCTAGTCCGCAAGATAACGCCGCACGTAATCATGCGGTATGGCGAGATGCGTCCCGTGACTCGACGGACCGTGCGGGTGAAGGGAACGTTTTCTCTGGCCTGGGGCCATTTGTTGGCAAGGTATCGCCGCAGTCTGTTGTCCGTCTTTGCCATGGCGGTGCCCACCTGCTTTCTGGTCTTTTATGAGTTTGTCACGAACCGCCTGCAGGGAGTTCTGTACACGTCGTGGCTGGGGCAGTATGTGGCCGTTGAGATCGGGGATGTCCATTACATCGCGATGATACTCGCCTTGGCACTGGCTGTGCTGACAACGGCGCAGATCATGTGGCAAAACGTCATGGAACGAAAAGCGGAACTGCTGTTGCTCAAGGCCGTCGGTTGGCGCAGCGGGGCTATTTTTCGCCTGATCGTATGGGAAGGGGTGATGTGCGGACTCCTCGCTTCCGGATGCGGGCTGGCTTTGGGATGTGCCTTGATTGCGTGGATGTACCGTCAGTTGCCCGGCCTCGATGTCCTGTGGCTGATGGGGGTCGGCTTGATTCCGATATTGGCAGCCCTCCTCGGGGCTCTTTTTCCGGCGGTAATGGCGATGCGCCTAAGGCCGGCCGCAGGCATTCGCGGATCACAACGAAATCGTCAGCGTACGGAACGGAAGCTGCAGTTGACGATTGCGGTGCTGCTGGTTTCCAGCCTGTTAGGAGCTGCAATCGGCACGACCCGGTTGTGGCAGATGAATCCCCGCCAGGAGGCAGATATATCGATTTCTGCATACGCACCCAATCAGTCAACAGGGGACGGAGCCAAAGACAGACCGGGCAAGGTTAGCGATCTGTCCGGATTTGATCCCCGTCCGGTTCCAGACGGGAGCAAAGGAACGTACCAGTTGGCTTTTCACATGGATCACAGCGGGAAATTTACGGCTGAGGCGACGATTGTGGTGGAAAACCATTCGCCGGATACCTGGGATCGCTTGCTGTTTTACTTTATTCCCAACGCGTTTACCAACGCCAACAAGCCCCATACGGTAAAGGACGCGGCCGACGTGAAGATCGTCAGCCTCCACCTGGATCGGCAGAAAACGGATTACCAGCTTACACATGATACGCTCACCATTCCCCTGACGGAGGGGATGGCACCGGGCGAAAAGCGGGAAGTACGCATCTCGTACACGTTTACGGTCCCGAAGGACGGAATTCGTTTCGCCAGGAAAGGGCAACGCTATTACCTGGCCCAGGCCTATCCGATGCTGGCTACGTACCACAACGGATGGAACAAACAGGATTTCCGGATCAGCAGCGAATCCTATCATACGGGTCATGCTGATTTTACCGTTTCCTATCACATTCCAACAGGGTATCTGTTCGTCAGTTCGTCTGATCAAGATCCGGTTGAAGCGACAGAGACGGGGCAGGTGACCATTTCTCGCGTCAGAGAAGTGTTTGCTGCGGTCGTAAACGGCCTTACCTCCGTTTCCGACAACGTAAGCGGAGTACAGATTCGCGTGTTTGGCGAGGAAGTGAACAGGGGGAAAATGGAATCGGTGCTGGCAGCCGCCAGGGAGGCCGTGCCGTTTTTCATCAACAAGATCGGCAGCTATCCCCATCGGCAACTGGACATCATGCTGGACGATGGCGCCAGTATGGAGTATCCCGGCATCGTAACCGTCGCTCCGCAAGACGACCTTGCATCATTGAGAAAAACGGTCGTTCACGAGATTGCCCATCAATGGTTCTACGCTGTTGTGGCAAACGACCCCTATCACGAGGGCTGGCTGGACGAGGGCATAACCGAATTCGCGGTCTCTCTGTTCTTGCTTGGTCACGACAAGATGACAGAGGAGGAGGTTTTCGCTCGAGCCAACCGGGCTGGTGAGAAGCCGTCCAATCTGCCGTTGAACCAGTATGACGGCGAAACCTACGGAGCGTTTTACGTCGTTCCGCCACTGCGGCTGTGGGAGTTGGTCTCCAAGTACGGCGATGTGGAAGAAGGCTGGCGTTTTCTTCGCGCGTATTACGAGAGATATGCCTATCAACAGGTGGACACCAAGGAGTTTATCCGGTTTGCGACGACCTATTTCCCGGTGACAGAGACGTATTTTTCCTCCTGGCTCAAACTGCAGTAAGGATGAAAGATGGCCAACCCAGATGTTTGCCCCCTGATTGCGTTTTGTTTTGGAGCAGATAGCTTTGACTTCGTTGCTGGCCCGTTTCCCACCTTACAAAAATGTAAGGTTCTTGAAATGTAACCCGATAGCTCGGGCAGCCGCCTGCTTTTACAATAAAGACAAATCAATTGCAAACCTTGATGGGGAAACGGGAGAAAACCATGAACACCACAAGCATGCAAAAACAATGGAATCAGCAGCGCATTTACGAAGAGTATTCCGCCAGCATTTACAGGTATTTCCGCTATCGCGTCAAAAATGTCTGGGACGTGGAGGATTTGACGACCACCGTGTTTATCAAGGTGTACGCCAAGCTGGACCAGTACGACGGGCGCCATCCGTTTGGCGCCTGGATTTATCGCATCGCCCACAATACCCTGGTTGACTACCTGCGCAAAAAGCGGGAGTGCCCGGTCGACACCGAGATGTTTGCGGCGATGAAGGCAAAAGACAAGCTGCCGGAAGAGCGGGTGCTGAGCCGGGAATCCCATGACACGCTGTGGGAAAACGTGCGGACGCTGTCTGCAGACCAACGCCGCGTCATCTCGCTGCGCTACCTGGCCGGCCTGAAAATGAACGAAATCGCGAAAGTCCTGGGCAAGTCGGAAGCGTCCGTGAAGATTCTGCACTTCCGCGGCATCCGCAAACTGCAAAAGCTCATGGCTGCCCAAGGATAGGAACCCCCCGAGGGATGGACGACAGCGCCATCCCTTTTTCGTGTGCCCGGCAAACGCGCAGGCAAATCCGGCGGGACCCGTCTATTTACTGCCGCTGGAAGTCTTTTGGTATAGTACAAACTAGGGAGTATAAGAGCGAGGTGTATGCCGATGTCGACCATCATGATCGTGGAAGACGATCCGAAGATTACGAAACTGCTGCAAAACCAGTTGGAGAAATACGGCTATCACGCGGTTACGATCGAACACTTTGACCGGGTGATGGAGGTGTTTGGCGAGGTGAAGCCCGACCTGGTGCTGCTGGACGTAAACCTGCCCAAGTACGACGGGTTTTACTGGTGCCGGCAGATTCGGCAGGTGTCCAACTGCCCGATTCTGTTCATTTCTGCGCGGGAGAGCAAGATGGACCAGGTGATGGCGCTGGAGAACGGTGCCGATGATTACATCACCAAGCCGTTTGACTACGATGTAGTGCTGGCGAAAATCCGCAGCCAGCTTCGCCGCGCCTACGGGATATACGCCGTTCAGGAAGGGGAGCGGACGGTGGAGGTAGCCGGGCTGAAGCTGTTTCCGGAGCGGATGGAGCTGGTGATCGCTGACAGAAAAGTGGAGCTGAGCAAAAAAGAGGCCCTGCTCCTGGAGGCGCTGATCAACCAGTACCCGCGTATCGTCAGCCGCGAACGCCTGCTGGAGAAGCTGTGGGACGAGCAGTTCGTGGATGAAAACACATTAAACGTGTACATTACGCGCGTGCGCAGCAAGTTGAAAGACCTGAATCTGGACGGAGCGATTGAGACGGTTCGCGGCTCCGGCTACCGCCTGCGGGTCACCTGGGAGGACGGACGATGAGGCTGTTTTGGAAAGACCAGATCGTCTTTCTCGTGTTTTTCTTTGTCCAGTTGGCATTGCTGGTGCTCATCTTTGCGCTGGCCGGCTACTGGAACCCTTTGCTGACCAGCTACGGGGTGTTTCTGTGCGCGTTTTTTGCCGGCAGCTACCTGGTCATCCGCTACCTGTTGAACCGGCAGGTCTACCAACGGCTCAGCAATCCAATCGAATCGCTGGAGGAGTTGAACCAGCACCACGGCAACGCCGCCCTGGGACGCGCGGTCGACCAGACGTTTCAGGAATTGTACCGGCTGTTTAAGGGACAGCTCCACGCCTACGAAGCGAAGCAGCGGGAGCACACGACGTTTATCCAGCAGTGGGTGCACCAGATGAAAACGCCGATCTCGGTCATTCACCTGCTGTTGCAGGATGACCCCGATCCGCGGGCGGAGAGTGTCCGCGAAGAGGTGGACCGGATCAAGCGTGGACTGGAGACGGTCTTGTACATCGCCCGGCTGGACCGGTTTGAACAGGATTTCCTCATCGAACCGGTTGTGCTTAGGCAGTTGGTCCAGGCGGTGGTGTCGGAGAACAAGCGAATGTTTATCCGCAATCAGGTGTATCCCGAAGTGAAGGTGGACGAGCGGTTTACGGTGGAGTCGGACGAGAAATGGCTGTCGTTCGTCCTGAATCAACTGCTGACCAACGCCGTCCGTTACTCCGCGGGCAAAAGCAGCAAAGTGGCCATCCTCGCCTACTCGCGCGGAATGGATGTGGTCCTGGAAGTGCGGGACAACGGCATCGGCATTCCCCCGCAGGACGTCCACCGCGTGTTTCAGCCGTACTTTACGGGGGAAAACGGCCGCCGCTACCCGGAATCGACCGGCATGGGGCTGTATTTGGTCAGGGAAATCTGCGGCCGCCTGCATCACAAGGTGGAACTGGACTCAAAGGTGGGGGAGGGCACGTCGGTGCGCATCGTCTTTTCTGCCGTCGTCCCAACCTTACAAGATCGTAAGGAGGATGAAAGCTAATTCGATAGCTTGACAGCGCGCGTGTCCGTATAGTGGGAAGTGTGGAAACAGAAGACTGCATGGGAAAATCTCAAACGAAAGGAGACGCGTATATGGACATGTTGCAAGTCAGGAAACTCAGCAAAATATACGGCGGCAAGGTCACGTATCGCGCGCTGACCGACATCGATTTTACGATTCGCAAGGGGGAGTTTGTCGGCATCATGGGGCCGTCCGGAAGCGGGAAAACGACGCTTCTTAACATGATCTCCACCATCGACAAGCCCACTTCCGGAGAGGTGCTGTTGAACGGCACCAATCCCCACCTGTTGAAAGGGAGCAGGCTGGCCCTGTTCCGCCGCCGGGAATTGGGCTTTGTCTTCCAGGATTTCAACCTGTTGGACACGCTGACCATCGGGGAAAACATCATCCTGCCGTTGACGCTGGACGGTGAAAACGTGCGCGTCATGCAGGAGAAGCTTGAAACCGTGGCAGTCAAATTGGGCATCAGCGACATCCTGGACAAGCGCACCTACGAGGTGTCAGGCGGCCAGCGGCAGCGGGCGGCCATTGCGCGGGCGATCATCCACTCGCCGTCACTCCTGCTGGCGGACGAACCGACGGGCAACCTGGATTCGAAAGCCTCCCGCAGCGTGATGGAGACGCTGGAAGCGATCAACAAGAACGACGGCACAACAATGATGATGGTCACCCACGACCCGCTGGCGGCCAGCTACTGTCACCGCGTCATTTTCATCAAGGACGGACAACTGCACAACGAGATGTACCGGGGAGAGAGCCGGCAGGCGTTTTTCCAGCAAATCATCGACGCCTTGTCTCTGTTGGGAGGGAACGCGCATGACCTTTCGGCAATTCGCGTTTAAAAACGTCTCCCGCAACAAGCGCACCTATGCCGCGTTTTTCATCAGCAGCGTCTTTTCCGTGATGATTTTCTTCATCTACGCGATGTTTATCTTCCACCCGGAGATTAAGAACGGAAATATTAACGCCAACGTGAAAATAGGCATGATAGTGGCCGAGTACATCATCTACCTGTTTTCGTTCTTTTTCCTGTTTTACTGCGTCGGTGCCTTTTTGAAAAAGCGGGAAAAAGAGTTTGGCATCCTGTTCATGCACGGCATGACCCGCTTTCAGCGCAACATGCTGATCTTCATGGAGAACTTCATCATCGGCTCGCTGTCGATTGTGTTTGGCATTGGCTTGGGGATGGTGCTGTGCAAGCTGTTCTTCCTGTTTGCCGGTTTCCTTCTGGAAGTGGAGGCGCTGCCGTTTTACTTCCCGCTCAAGGCGATTGCCTTGACGGTGGCGGCGTTCCTCTTCCTGTTTGTCGCCATCTCCGTGTGCATCGTCCTGTTTTTGAGGCGGAGCAACCTGCTGGAACTATTGCAGGGAAGCCAGCGGCCAAAACGGGAGCCGAAAGCCTCGGTCTTTCTCTCGCTGTTGGCGGCGGGGCTGCTGGGGACAGCCTACGTTTTGGCGTTTAGGGCGGACGGGATGTTCGTCCCGCTCCTGCTGCTGCCAGTCAGCGCACTGACGATTGCCGGTACCTACCTGCTGTTCACACAGTTGAGCGTGTTCATGATCCGGCTGTTGAAGCGAAACCGCCGCTTTTACTGGAAGCGCACCAACCTGGTGACCCTCTCCGATCTGGCCTACCGGGTAAAGGACAACGCGCGCATGTTTTTCCTCGTCTGCATCGTCTCCACGGTAGCGTTTTGCGCGATCGGAACGCTGGCGGCTCTGGCAAGTTCCATTGAGGAAACAGTGGTCAAGACTCATCCGTTTGCGTTTGAGTATCGGCAGTATGTGGGGAAAAAGGCGGAACAGGAATATCTGGAGAAACGTCTGGCCAAGATTGAAACGGCGTTGGCTGAAGGCGGTTTTTCCTTTGAAAAATACGCCCTGACGATGCGCTACCTGCCCGTCCCGGAAAGCGCAGACAAGCGCTACTCCGCGGTCGCCGTAGTGAAGCAGTCCGATTACAACCGCTTTGCCCGCGCGGCTGGCGCCGAGGAAGTGACAGCAGTCGAGGGAGAAGCAATCTACTACTCGCGAAGAACCGGCGAAAGGCCGATCAAGAGCGGGACGCTGCAGATCGGAAGCGCATCCCTTCAGCTCAAAAGTGGGGAAGGGGTTCCCCTGATGGATCCATTCAGGGGCGAGCCGCTCGTCGTCGTGCAGGATGAGCTGTACGACCAGGTCAAAGCGGAAAAGGAACAGCATAACTATGGCTACGTCGTGGACAACTGGAAAGAGACGAAGGTGCTCAGCGAAAAGCTGGATCAGGAATTTAGCGACGAAGACGCCATGTTGAGCGACTTTATCATGAACGACTTTTCCGCCCGCACTTCGGATTACTACATGTTGAAACAGCTGGCCAACACCAGCCTGTTTATCGGTCTCTTCGTCGGTGTCCTGTTCTTCGTCGCAGCGGCAAGCTTCCTGTACTTCCGCCTGTACACCGATTTGGAAAACGACAAGCGGCAGTACGGCGCCATCACCAGAATCGGGCTCTCCGAACAAGAGCTGTCCAAAATCGTCACGACGCAAATCGCCCTGTTGTTCTTTGCTCCCATCCTGGTGGCAATCGTCCACAGCGCCGTCGCGTTTGTGTCGCTGCAAAGCTTTTTGAAGCTGCTGTTCATCGCATCGGTCTTCAAACCGACATTGATCGTGCTGGCAAGTTTTGTGCTGGTGCAATTCGTCTACTTCTGGATTATCCGCAACCGCTACCTGTTCCACTTGAAAAAAGCGGTTTTGTAATAGAAAAAGCGATCTGCGCAGATCCCGCGCGGCAGGAGGCCCCTGCTGCCCGGGATCTTTGTTGTTGGAGAAATTTTGCAAAAACTATTGCAATAAGATGATAATCGTATTATATTATCTAAAAACAGACGATATTCGTCATGAAAATTTATTTTATTGCCGTGATATGTAATGTGTTGCGGTAAATCTGGTCGAAAAAAGGTAGTGAAGTTATGGACGAAAAATATCATCGCTCACTGTATTCCCAATTGGACGATTTGGATTACGCGATCGCCCGTAGGCTGCAGGACAATGCGCGTCTGCCGTTTACGCAGATCGCCAAGGAATTGGGTGTCACGGAAAAGACCGTACGGATTCGCGTGCAGCAGATGCAGGACGAGGGTGTGCTCAGCCTGGTCGGGATCGTCAACCCGGTCAAGGCCGGAATTACGGTGCAGTCCCTGATCCAGGTGGCCGTAGAGGCGGGGAAACTGGATGACGTGGTGGCGAAACTGCAGGACATCTACGAGGTCAGGCTGGTTGTGCTGACCACAGGCGATTACCAGTTGATGATTCAGGTGTTGAACCGCGATTACGAGGAATTGTCGCAATTTTTAATGAACAAGCTCAACAAAATCGAGGGCATCACCAAGGTCAACGTCATCAACGAACTGAAAGTACTGAAATCGCGCTTTCGCTTTATTCGTTAAAGACAATCGTTCCTGGCAGCAGGAACGGTTGCCATATTCATGCAACCCAAAGAGAAGGAGGAGGACTTATGTTGTCGCAAAAGATGGGAAAAACGCTGCTGGCAGCACTACTGGGAACAGTGCTGCTGGCGGCCGGTTGTGGAGGAGGTGGCGGCAGTCAGACAGCAGGGACCGCGCCGACCGCCGGCACAGGCAAAAAAGTGATCACCATCGGGTTGAAAGCAGATCCGCCGACGCTCGATCCAAGCACCTCCACCGCGCTGGTCGACCGCATGGTGTACGCCAGCCTTTACGACAAGCTGTTTGACATTGATCCGAGCGGCAAGATCGTGCCGATGCTGGTCAGCTCGTACGAAGTGTCGCCGGACGGCAAAACCTACACGCTCAAGCTGAAGGAGGGCGTCAAGTTCCACGACGGCACCGACTTTGACGCGGAGGCGGTCAAGTTCAACTTCGAGCGCAACATGAACGGCGAGTCATCCAGGCGCAAAAGCGAGTTGAAAGTGGTGGAAGACGTTACGGTCGTTGACCAGCACACGGTCCAGATAAAACTGAAGGAACCGTTTGCGCCGCTCATCTCCATCCTGGCCGACCGCTCGGGAATGATGGTCTCACCGGCGGCTGTCAAACAGTACGGGGACGACTTCCTCAACCATCCGGTCGGCACCGGGCCGTTCGTCTTCGTCGAGCACGTCAAAGGGGACCACGTGACGTTGAAGCGCAACGACAATTACTGGAACGGCAAGGTGAACGTGGACGAGGTCACCTACAAGGTGTTTACCAATGGCACGGCCAAGGTGCAGAACCTGCGCTCCGGCATGCTGGACATCATTGACGAGGTGCCGGTGAAGGAGATTCCGGCGATCAAGGGAGATGCCAACCTGCAGTTGGTGGCCGAACCCAGCATGGGCTACATGGGCTTTTATCTGAACAACAGCAAGCCACCGTTTGACAACAAGTACCTGCGCCAGGCCGTGGAGCGGGCCATCGACCGGGAAGCGGTGGTCAAGGTGCTGTTCAACGGCTACGCGCTGCCGGGCCGTTCGCCGTTTGCACCTGGCAATCTGGCGTACAACAGCGAGCTGGACAAGCCGGTCAAGCCGAATCCGGATGAGATCAAGCAGCTGCTGGCCAAAGGCGGCAAGCCAAACGGATTCAGCTTCAAGATGTATATCGCGACCTCGACGGAAAACGAACAATTCGGCGCCGTGATCCAAAACATGCTGAAACCGTATAACATCAACGTGCAGTTGGAAAAGTTGGAATTTGGCCAATTGATTGAAAAAGGGGATAACGGCGACTTTGAGGCACTCAACCTGGGCTGGTCCGGACGACAGGACCCCGACCAGAACTTCTACGACTTCGTCGTCACTGGCACTTCCAACAACGACGGCCGCATCAGCATTCCGAAGCTGGATGAGCTGGCTGTCGGTGCGCGAGTGGAGATTGACGAAGCGAAGCGCAGGCAGATGTACGAAGAGGCTGTCAAGATCCTGCAGGAAGAGGCGGGCTACGTCTACGTCTATCACCAGTACAACCTGCTGGCGATGAACAAGAAGATCAGCGGATTTACCTATGTGCCGGACGGCCTGATCCGCACGGCGACACTGGACAAGCAGTAATCGACACACTGTAGTGCGGGGAGGAATTGTCATGATGTTTGTGGTGAGACGTCTGCTGCTGACAATCCCGATTCTCCTACTGGTGTCGATCATGACGTTCTCCTTAATCCACCTGATCCCGGGCGATCCTGCCCGGGTCATTTTGGGACAGGAGGCGACACCGGAGGCGTATCAGGAACTGCGGGCCGAATTGGGGCTGGACAAGCCGGTTGTGGTCCAGTATGTTTCCTGGCTGGGAAAAGTGCTCCAGGGGGACCTGGGCATGTCGATTACCGACCGCGTGCCGGTCTCCGAACTGATCATACAGCGGCTGCCGGCTACCGTGGAACTGACCATTGGCACGTTTCTCGTCGCGCTTCTCATCGCTTTTCCGGCCGGCATCCTGGCAGCCGTGCGGCGGGGAACGTGGATTGACTACACCAGCACGTTTGCCGCGTTGGGTGGCATGAGCATCCCCAGTTTCTGGCTGGCGATGATGCTGATCATTTACTTCGCCGTGGAAAATCAATGGCTGCCGTCTTCGGGCTACGTGCCGTTCAGCGAAAACCCGGTGCAGAATATCATGGCGATGATTCTGCCCTGTCTGGCTACCGGCCTGCGCGAATCGGCCGTCTTGATGCGGATGCTGCGCTCATCCCTGTTGGAAGTGATCAACATGGACTTTATCCGCACGGCCAAGGCCAAGGGGCTGAACGAGGTACGCACCGTGCTCGGCCACGCGCTGCGCAACGCGCTCATTCCTGTGGTCACCACCTCCGGTCTGATGATTGCCGGCCTGCTGGGCGGGCTGGTCATCACCGAATCGATTTTTTCCATTCCCGGTTTTGGCCGGCTGATCGTGGAATCGGTGTTCAAGCGGGATTACGTCACGGTTCAGGGAGCGATCCTGGTATCGGCCATGTTGGTCGTGGTGGTAAACCTGGCGGTGGACCTCCTGTACGCTGTCATCGATCCGCGCATCAAGGCGGGGAAAGGGGCGGAAGGATCATGAACGCATGGCGAAAATTTGTGCGCAACGGCATGGGTGTTCTCGGCGGATTGATCATTCTGGCGCTGATTGTCGTCGCCATTTTCGCGGAGCAGATCGCCCCCTACGATCCCAACGAGCAGAACTATGACAAGGTGTTGATGCCGCCCAGCGCGGAACATCCGTTTGGCACGGACGATCTGGGACGGGACATCTTCTCCCGGGTCATCCACGGCTCTCGCATTTCGATTGAGGCGGCGGTCATCTCTGTCGGCATCGCCATGCTGATCGGTGTGCCCATCGGCCTTTTGTCGGGATACTACCGCGGCTTCTGGGATGAGTGGGTGGTCATGCGCACCGTGGATGCGATGCAGGCGTTTCCGTTTCTGATTCTGGCACTCGCCATCTCGGCCGTGCTCGGCTCCGGCTTCGGCAACGCCATGCTGGCGATCGGAATCGGCTTTTCTCCCGCCTTTGTCCGCATTACGCGGGGGCAGGTGCTGTCGCTTCGCAACATGGAGTACATCCAGGCGGCCCGGGCGGTGGGCGTCAAGGACAGTCGGATCATTTTCCGCCACATCCTGCCCAACGCGCTCAATCCGATCGTCATCCAGGCCACGCTGGCGATGGCGGCGGGGATCCTGGCAGAAGCCTCGCTCTCCTATCTGGGATTGGGCGTACAGCCGCCGACGCCGTCCTGGGGCAGCATGTTGAATCAGGCCCAGACGCTGATGTCCGTCGCGCCGTACGCCACTTTTTACCCCGGCATGGCGATCTTCCTGGTCGTGCTCGGCTTCAACCTGCTGGGGGATGGTCTGCAGCAAATACTTGATCCGCGGGTGCGGAAATAAACGGGGGAGGAGAGCCTCATGACGACCATACTGGAAGTGGAACAACTGAGAACGCGGTTTCGCACGGAAAACGGCGTCGTCAACGTGGTCGACGGCGTCGACTTCTCCATCCGCGCCGGCGAAACGCTTGGCGTCGTAGGCGAATCCGGCTGCGGCAAAAGCGTCACCAGCCTCTCGATCATGCGCCTGCTGCCGCCCAACGGCAGGGCGGAGGGAACGATCCGGTTCAACGGCACCAATCTGCTGGAACTGTCGGAAAAAGAGATGCAGGCGGTGCGCGGCAACGACATCTCGATGATCTTTCAGGAACCGATGACCTCGCTCAACCCGCTGCACACGGTGGGCAGGCAGATCGAGGAAGCGATCCAGCTGCACTGGAAAGTAAGCAAGGCGCAGGCCAGGGAACGGGCGATCGCGATGCTGAAAGCGGTGGGCATGCCGCGCGCGGAGGAGATCTACGGGGAGTACCCGCACCAGCTCTCCGGGGGGATGCGGCAGCGCGTCATGATCGCGATGGCGATGGCGTGCGACCCCAAGCTGATCATCGCCGACGAGCCGACGACGGCCCTGGATGTGACGATCCAGGCGCAGATTCTCGACCTGATGCGGGAACTGAAGGAGAAGACGGGCACATCAATCATGCTGATCACGCACGATCTGGGTGTCGTCGCCGAAATGTGCGACCGCGTCATCGTCATGTACGCCGGGCAGGTGGTGGAGGAGACCGACGTGGAAACGCTGTTTGAGCAGCCCAAACACCCGTACACCATCGGCCTGATGAAGTCAATTCCCGAGCTGGACGAGGAGCGGGAGTACCTGGACACCATCCCGGGCGCGGTGCCGCTGCCCCACCAGATGCCCAAGGGGTGCCGGTTTGCCCCGCGGTGCGCGCAGGCCATGCCGATCTGCCGCGAACAGCCACCCGAGCTTTTGCAGTTGGACGGCCACAAATGCCGCTGCTGGCTGTACGCAGAAGGGAGGCATGAGGCATGAAGCCGCTGTTGGAAGTAAAAGGGCTTAAGAAACACTTTCCGATCAAGTCCGGCTTTTTCAAGAAAACGACGGGATACGTGAAGGCCGTCGACGGCATCGACCTGCAGGTGTTTCCAGGGGAGACGCTTGGTATCGTGGGCGAGTCGGGGTGCGGCAAGTCGACCACCGGCCGGACCATTTTGCGGCTGCTGGAACCGACCGCAGGGGAGGTCTGGTTTGACGGCAAGGATCTCGCCAGACTGTCCAGGGAAGAGATGCGGCGCATGCGCAAGGACCTGCAGATGGTCTTTCAGGACCCGTACGCTTCGCTCAATCCGCGCATGACGATCAAGCAAATCCTAATGGAGTCGCTGGCGGTGCACAACATCGGGACGCGGGAGGAACGGCTGGCAACCATCGAAGAGATGATCGAGATCGTCGGTCTGCGCAAGGAGCACCTGAACCGGCATCCACACGATTTTTCGGGCGGCCAGCGGCAGCGCATCGGGATCGCCCGGGCGCTGGTGGTGAAGCCGAAGCTGATCATCGCGGACGAACCGGTGTCGGCGCTGGACGTCTCGATCCAGTCGCAGATTCTGAACCTGTTGAAAGATTTGAAAAAAGAGTTTAACCTGACCCTGATGTTTATCTCGCACGACTTGTCGGTCGTCAAACACCTGTGCGACCGGGTGGCCGTCATGTATCTGGGGCGGGTGGTGGAAATTGCCGACAAACGGACGCTGTTCGACAATCCCAGCCATCCGTACACGCGGGCGCTCTTGTCTGCCGTTCCCGTGGCCAAGCCGCGGCAGAAGCGGGAACGCATCCTGCTGACCGGCGACCTGCCCAGTCCGGCCAATCCGCCGAGCGGCTGCACGTTCCATCCGCGCTGCCCGCATGCGACCGACCTGTGCAAGACCAAAGCGCCGAGCCTGGCCGATATCGGGGGCGGACAGTTCGTCTCCTGCCACCTGGTACATGCAGGCGAGCTGGCGACCTGACGGCGGGACGGAGGCATTCAGATGATCTATTGGCAGTTGTTTCTCGCGTTTTTTCGCATCGGCATTTTCGGCTACGGCGGCGGACCGACGATGGTCCCCCTGTTTTACGCCGAGTGCGTGCAGAAGTACAAATGGGTAAGTGAAGAGGATTTTACCGACAACCTGGCGCTGGCCAACGCCCTGCCCGGCCCGATCGCCACCAAGCTGGCAGCGTTTATCGGGTACCGGGTCAAAGGTTGGAGCGGCGCGCTGGTGGCCAACTGCGCGGTGGTGCTGCCCATCGTGCTGGTCATGATCGCGCTGCTGCAGGTGATTTACCAGTGGAAGGACGCGCCCGGCGTGTACGGGATGGTTCAGGCGATCCAGCCGGTGATCGCCGTCATGACCGGCGTGCTGACCTGGGATTTTTTGCAGAAGGGCTGGCAGGGAGCGGGCAACAAGAGCGGCGTCGCCCTCATGCTGGTCCTGTCGCTGGTGGCCCTGCTCTTCCTTGACCTGCACCCCGGCATTGTGGTGGGCATTGCCCTAGCCGGTTCGTTTGCCTATTCCACCTGGGTGCTGCGGAAGCGGAAAACGCCGGGCGGCAAGGAGGGGGCGGCATGATTTACCTGCAGCTGTTCTGGGCGTTTTTTATCTCCAACATTCTCGGCTACGGCGGTGGGCCGCCCAGCATCCCGCTGATCCAGAACGAGGTGGTCGACCACTATCACTGGATGACGATGAAAGAGTTCGGGGAGGTGCTGGCGGTCGCCAACGCCCTGCCCAGTCCGATCGCCACCAAGCTGGCGGGTTACGTCGGCTACCAGGTGGCCGGCGTGCCGGGGGCGGCGGTCGCGCTCCTGGCGACAATAGCGCCGACGGCTGTCGCCATGATCCTGCTGCTCAATTTCCTCAACGTGTTTCGCAACGCGCCGCAGGTGAAAGCGATGACCCAATCCGTCCGTCCGATTGTCACCGTGCTTCTGGGCACGATGACGTACGAGTTTTTCCTCGGAGCCGTGGAGGGCATCGGCTGGATGCAGACCGGCATCCTGGCCATCGCCTCCTTTCTCCTGCTGGAAAAGTGGAAGCTGAACCCTGCGCTTGTAATCGCCCTCTCCATGGGTTACGGGTTTTTCTTCATCGGCTAACGATTACAGTTGATCGGAGGTACACGTATGACACATTTTGACGCAATGGAGTACCCGTACGCGTCCCGGCGTATGACGACGTATGCGAAAAACGGCATGGTGGCCACCTCGCAGCCGCTTGCGGCGCAGGCCGGCTTGGACATCCTGAAAAAAGGAGGAAACGCCATTGATGCCGCGATCGCCACGGCTGCCTGCCTCACCGTGGTGGAACCGACGGGGAACGGCATCGGCAGTGACGCGTTTGCGCTCGTCTGGACCAACGGGAAACTGCACGGGCTGAACGCGAGCGGTCCCGCGCCGCAGGCCATTTCCATCGAAGCGGTGAAGGCGGCAGGGCACGAGACCATGCCTGCCTATGGCTGGATTCCGGTCACAGTGCCGGGGGCGCCGGCGGCATGGGCGGAACTGTCCCGCCGCTTTGGCCGCCTGCCGCTCGCGGACGTGCTGAAGCCGGCGATCGAGTACGCGGAAAACGGCTACCCGCTTTCCCCGACGCTGGCCCGCTACTGGGCGGCCGCCTTCAACAAATATTCCCAGGTGCTGAGCGGTGAGGAATTTGCCCCCTGGTTCGCCACCTTTGCACCGGACGGTCGGCCGCCGAAAGCGGGCGAGATCTGGAGGTCGCCCGGCCATGCCGAGACGCTGCGGCAGATTGCCGAGACGGGAGCGGAAAGCTTCTATCGCGGCGAACTGGCGGAAAAGATCGACGCGTTTTCCCGGCAGTGCGGCGGGTTCCTGCGCAAAGAGGATTTGGCAGCCTACCGGCCGGAATGGGTCAAGCCGATCAGCGTCAACTACCGCGGCTACGACGTCTGGGAAATTCCCCCCAACGGCCAGGGCCTGGTGGCGCTGATTGCCCTGAACATATTGAAGGGTTTTGCGTTCGGGGAAAAAGAGACAGTTGACACGTACCACAAGCAGATCGAGGCGATGAAGCTGGCGTTTGCCGACGGGTTCCGCTACATTACGCAGCAGGACAAGATGAGCGTGACCGTCGGGGAACTTCTCTCCGACCGGTACGCCGACGAGCGGCGCCACCTGATCGGTGAGCGAGCGCTCATGCCGGAACCGGGCGACCCTCGCTCCAGCGGAACCGTCTACCTGGCGACGGCAGACGGGGAAGGCAACATGGTCTCATTTATCCAGAGCAACTACATGGGCTTCGGCTCTGGCATCGTCGTGCCGGGAACGGGCATCGCGCTGCAAAACCGGGGCCACAACTTCTCGCTGGACCCCGCTCACGACAACCGCCTGGAGCCGGGAAAAAAGACGTACCACACGATTATCCCGGGCTTTTTGACCAAGGACGGCAAGGCGGTTGGACCGTTTGGCGTGATGGGCGGCTTCATGCAGCCGCAGGGGCACGTGCAGGTGGTGATGAACACGGTCGACTTTCACCTCAACCCGCAGGCCGCGCTGGACGCCCCGCGCTGGCAGTGGCTGGAAGGAAAAACGGTGGAGGTGGAGCGCCACTTCCCGGAACATATCGCGCTCGCCCTGGAACAAAAGGGTCACCGGATCAAGTGGGGATCGTTTTCGAGCAACTTCGGCCGCGGCCAGATCATCTGGCGGGACGAAAACGGCGTGCTGATCGGCGGCACCGACATGCGCACGGACGGCTGCGTTGCTGCGTGGTAAGCGTTTGGGACAGGCGGGAACCGGCAGATAACAGAAGACTGGCGAAGATCGCGTGGAGCGATAACAAAGCCAAAAGAACAGCATTGTTCTTTTGGCTTTCAGCATGTAGACAAAGTCCGTGGCGCATGGGTGATCGGGCCCGCTCGCTCTCTTGACGCCCAGCAAAGAAGTGGATGATGTCCGCTCCAAAACGCGACGCGGGCAGGGGGCAAACATCTGGGTGTTTCGACGAAGTGAGACTTGTGCCCCCTGTTTTTCCCCGCGTCTTTCGTTTTTTCGCTGAGCAGGTCGTCAAAGGAGCTCGCTTGGCCCATCCCTCCATGCGATGTACGTTGTCTTCAGCTTCGGTTGATGAATGTGCAGGCCATCCGGCATGGAAAAAATGGAAATTACTTCCCTGTGGACACTTACTAAATAAACGGTTTGTCTGCAATCTGAGCCAAAAGAACAGCATTGTTCTTTTGGCTTTTTTTTCGATACAGGCCGCTGTTTGGCAAATCCTCCGGGCTGTCCGAACCTTCCAGCAGCCGGACGCAAAAAAACGTCTCTGGGTCTTTTCGACCAAAAATTTTGGCAAACTTTGCAACCTTTTGCTTACAAATTCCGTCAATGACGGAGAAAACACCCACCCCAATTATTGGGAATCGGGAACGACAAAAGTCGAACGCATGTTTTCTTCACGAACTGCATCCTGGACGCGAGCGGGGCATGGCGGCCCTAACAGATGGCCAGAGGAACATGGAGGCGGCGTGAAAAAAACCTGGGGCTTTGCAACCAAAAAAATTATGAAATCTTGAAACTGACACTTGCAAATTCCGTAGATAATGGTGAAAACATCCATCACAATTAATTTTTGGAAAGGAGGGCATGCATTGCTGTCCCCGTTCGTGACCGTTCCCGTTTTTCTCATCATGGCCGTGTCCGTCTACACGGACCTTCGCCGACGCATGATTTACGACTGGCTCACGCTGCCGGGGATCGCGTACTTCCTCGTCGTTCATGCCATCGCCCACCCCGGTCAATGGATGACATATGCGCTGGGCGTGATCGTGTTGGGCGGGATTTCGCTAGTCATGGCAGTTGTCAGCAACGGCCAGCTAGGGGGAGGGGATATCAAGCTGTTTGCGCTTGTGGGTTCCGCTGTGGGGTGGCAGGCCGGGCTGCTGATTATGGGCCTTTCCTACATCATCGCGGGATTTGTCGCCATACCCCTGTGGGCGATCAGAAAAAGGCGGGCGGCAGCAGAAAAGTGGAAAGAGGTTCCGCTGGCTCCGTTCATCGCCGGGGGGACGATTCTGTTGTACATGGCGGCAGCAGCTGTCTGATCCACCCGAGGAGACGCCGTGTTGCGGCAAGCATTTTCCTTATTTTGTAATTTTATAATTGCTTCCGAAATCTTTCGACTATCCAAGGAGAGGGAATCATCTGCATGCTGGAATCCAAACGACGTGCCATTATTTTTCTCACATTATCCCTTTTGCTTGCAGTTCTGGCGGGCTTTCTGTTTCTGAAAAAAATCAAGGATATGAACGCGGAATTGGGGGAAATGGTGGAGATTTACGTGGCGAACGCCGACATTCCGTCCCGCTCGCTGATTCAGCCGGATCAGGTGACGACGCGGCCCATCCCGAAGAAATACGCGGATCAGTCCTACGTGACCGACAAATTGAGCCTGAAAAACCAGGTGACGGTCGTTCCCCTGTCCAAGGGCGACGTCATTACCAAAAACATTCTCAAGCCCGCCAACATCGTCCGGGACCAAAATCACCGTCTGATTACGGTGTATGCCGGGGGAAACGTCGTCTTCGATCAGGAACTGGAGGCGCTTGACCGCGTGGATGTCATCATCTCGCACCAGGTGAACGGTAAGCCGGTGACGGAAGTGTTCATGAAAGATGTGCTGGTGGCGATGGTGGCCAAGTCAGAGGGCAAGTTTAAAGGAGTGGCGTTGGAACTGCCGTTTGAGGACGTGCCCCGGTTCATCCATCAGCAGAACTACGCAGAGCTCATGCGGATCCTGAAGGCCAATGTCGGCAAAGGCGGAGCGGCCATTTCCGAGCCGTTTCAAGAAACGAAACCCGGCCAGGAGGAGACGCCTGGCGACAGCGCTGCGCCCGAAACCAAACCGGCCGAAAGTCCGACGGTAAAACCGGGGGCACAGGCGCCGCAGACACCTCCTGCGCCGTCGCCAAACGCGGGACAGCCCGCGATGCAGCAAGCAGGAACCAAAACCGGAGGGTAAGGCATGAAAACGGAACTCAACATTCTCGTCGTAGCCGATTACGATTCGGTGAAAGACCTGTTGCGGGAATGGCTCGCTCCTTACGAGCATGTGCAGTACACCACATCGCTGGAAGTGAAGAAAGAGATTGACCGGATTGGCCCCGATATCGTCCTGCTCGTGCAGCCTGAGGACGGGTCGGGCGTGGAACTGGTCCAGTATATACAGGCCGAGCTGCCCGAGGGCATTGTGATCTTTCTCACGGAAGAGCAGGATTTCGTCCTGCTACGGGATGTCGTCCGCGCCGGTGCGATTGAGTACATCGTGATGCCTGACGAACTGGCGCTGTTGACGGACCGGCTTGAGAAAATCTCCGAGCTGGCGCAGATACAGCAGCGGAAAAAGGGAGCGAACGCGTCCGGCAAGGCGTTGGTCCGCGGCCGGGGAAAAGTGTATTCCTTTTACAGCGGAAAAGGGGGCAGCGGCCGCACGCTGCTAGCCACCGGCTTTGCGCAGGCATTAAAACTGGAATCCACCGCCAGCGCCCTGCTGATCGACCTCAACCTGCAGTACGGCGGTGTGGAAACCTTTCTCTCATTGGACAGCAATCGCACGCTGGCCGATCTGATGCCGGTCATGCACGAGATGAACGAGAACCACATTCGCAATGTGGCACAGCGGGAACTCCATTCCAAGCTGGAAGTCCTGGTCAGTCCGCGTGATGCGGAAATAGCAGAGCAGATCCCGGAGGAATTTATCACCCGGTTAATCCGCGCCAGCCGCCGCAGCTACGATTTTGTCATTGTCGACCTGCCGGCGCACATGAACGAGCTGACCTACGCGGCGCTGACGGAGTCGGACCTGATCTGCTACGTGATGAATCTCGACACGCCTTCGGTTCAGATCTACCGGCTCGCGGAAGAGTTGTTCCGACGGCTTCGGATCGATACCGCAGGCAGGCTGGAAGTGGTCGTCAACCAGGTGGGCAGGGACAACGAACTGGCCGTTTCCGACCTGAAGGGGTTGATCACCGCCCCGATCACCGCTGAAATCAGCAGGGATCACCAGGGCGTTCAGGCGGCCGTCAATCAGGGCAAGCCGCTGCAAAAGGAAGCCAACGAGAAAAAGCTGTCTCCTGCGGCGAAGGACATTCGCAAATGGGTGCTCAGGAAATTGTCGTAAGGGGGGAGTTAGATGGCATTATTCCGACGCAGGGATGAAAAGACTCCGCCTGGCGATGAGGCGCCCCGGACCATCGCATCTTCGCTTGCGGCTCCTTCCTGCAATCCGTACCTGGACGAACTGGCGGAACATTACAAGGCGCGACTCTTGCGGGAGACCAACCTGGAACGGCTGACCAGCCTGCCGTCGAGCGAGATGCGCCTGGCGATTGAGCGCCTGGTATCCCAATACATGTCCGAAGAAAAGGTCGTCATCCCGCGAAACGAAAAGGAACTGCTGCTCACCCGCCTGATCAACGAATCCGTCGGTCTGGGCCCGCTGGAGCCGCTGCTGAACGACCCGGAGATCACGGAAATTTCGATCAACGGCCACAGCCAGGTGTACGTCGAGCGGAACGGCCGCCTGGAACTGACCGACCTGAAGTTTCGCGACGAGGAGCATCTGCGCCACATCGTCGACCGGATCGTGGCGCCGCTCGGACGGCGGATCGACGAAAGCTCGCCGATGGTGGACGCCCGGCTGAAAGACGGCAGCCGCGTGAACGCAGTGATTCCGCCGATCAGCCTGAATGGCACGCTGGTCTCGATCCGGAAATTCCGCAAAGAGCCGTACACCATGGATGACCTGATGAGGTTTGGCTCGTTCAACGAGGCGATGTCCCGCTTTCTGCAGGCGGTCGTGGAAGCGAAAATGAACGTGCTCATCTCCGGCGGCACCGGGAGCGGAAAGACGACGCTGCTCAATGCCGTAGCCTGCGCCATCCCCCACTATGAGCGCGTCATCACGATTGAGGATTCGGCAGAACTGAGGCTGGCCCACCCCAACTGCGTCGGGTTGGAGGCCCGCCCGCCCAACATGGAGGGAAAAGGGGAGATCACGATTCGCCAGCTCGTGAAAAACTCCCTGCGGATGAGGCCGGACCGGATCATCGTCGGGGAGGTGCGGGGCGCCGAAGCGTTTGACATGCTGCAGGCGATGAACACGGGGCACGAAGGATCGCTCACCACCGTTCACGCCAACTCGCCCCAGGATGCGTTTAACCGGCTGGAGGGCATGGTCGTGATGGCCGGCATGGATTTGCCGTCTTCCATCATTCGGGAGTACATTGTCAGCGCCCTCGACATCATCGTGCAGGTGATGCGTCTCTCAGACGGGAAGCGCAAGATCGTCTCCATTTCGGAGGTGGTAAAAACCGAAGAAAAACGCGTGGAAGTAAACGAAATCTTTCGCTTTCAGCGCACCGGCATCGGAAAAAGGGGGGAAGTGTTGGGGTACTTTACCGCAACCGGCGTCGTGCCCCGTTCGCTGGAAAGGCTGAGAACGTTTGGGATCGAGATAGACGAGTCGCTGTTTGCGGCAGGAGAGGTGAAACGACGTGAGCATCTCTATTCTGTTTAGTCTCTCCGTTCTGCTCGGAATATGGGGGATCTATGAATACCTGGGCTATCGGGCGAAAAAGACGGAATGGAAAAAACGGGTGGAAGAGTGGTACGAGGTCAAATCCCAGCGCAAAAGTTTTCTCCTCGAATGGGGGGATCGCTTCGACCGTACCCCCCATGCCAAGCAGATACGAAGCAAGCTGATCAAAGCAAACATTCCCCTTGCGCCTTCCGAGTATTACGGCATTTTGCTGGTTGGCGCGTTCGGGCTGGCCTTCTTTTTCAACAACGTCGTCGGGCTGCCGTTTCCTTACAATATCGCCGCCGGCTCTGCCTGCATGTACCTGCTGCAGAAGCTGCTGTTTCTCGTGCGGCGAAACAAGTACCAGGAGCGCTTGAACGACCAGCTGTCAGAGGTGTGCCGCCTGCTTGCCAACTCGCTGCGCGCAGGGCTGACGCTGACACAGGGGATCGAACTGGTGGCCAGGGAAATCCCGCAGCCAGCCGGGCAGGAGTTTGCGCGCATGGCGCGTGAAATGCGGTTGGGCGTCAATTTTGACAAGGCGCTCGCCGATATGGAAAAGCGCATTCCGACCCGGGATTTTCGGATCTTTGCGGCCACGCTGTACATCCAGCGGCGCGCCGGCGGGAACCTCAGCGAAGTGCTGCAGGAGATGGCACAAACGCTGGAGGATCGGCGAATCGTCAACCAGGAGATCAAGACGATGACCGCCGAACAGCGCTACGTCTCCATTCTGGTACCGATCATGCCGATCGCCCTGGTGCTGATGATGAACACGATCAACAAGGGGTTTATCGATCCGCTGTTCTCCGGCTTCGGACTGATCCTGCTGGCCGTGTTTATCCTGGGAACGATCCTGTCCTATCTGCTGGTCCGAAAAGTAACAAATATAAAGGTGTGAGACGATGGACGCGCTCATGGTCACCTGTTTGTTCTTATGTTTGCTTTTTTTCGCCATTTTTTTGAAAGAATCCTACCGCTATTCCGTCGAGAGGGAAAAGCTGCTCACCCACATTCACGAAACCACGGGAAGGCCGGGATACGAAATCCGCAAGCGGGAAACGACTTCCGAAAAGTGGTTGAAAAAACTGCTGCAGTACAGCGACGATTACGCGGCACTGGGGCAGAGGATCAACTTCTTCAGCGAGTCGCACGAGGTGGAGGAGTGGCTGCTGAAAGCGGGCCGCCCGTTGGATTTGAGTGTGGAACGCTTCCAGGGGACAAAAATCCTGCTCGCCCTGATTGGCGTCATCGTCGGCACCGTGTTCTTTGTCCTCGGCTTTCCGCTCGCCCCCTACGGCCTGGTCGTCTGGCCGATGGTCGGCTACTTTTTGCCGATCATCCTGCTGAAAAGAAAGGCGAGGGAGCGGCAGGAGCAGATTCGCTACGATCTGCCCGAATTTCTCGACACGGTAAGCGTGACGCTGCAGGCGGGCGTCAGTCTGGACCAATCGCTGCGCTCGGTAATCCAGTTTTTTCCCGGGCCGCTGCAGGAGGAGTTCGCCCGTTTCAATCAGGAGCTGGATCTGGGGGTGCCGCGGGAAAAAGCGTACGAGAATCTGCTGCGGCGCAATGACAACCCGGAGTTTCAAATGCTGATCAAAGCGCTGATACAAGGGATGCGCCTCGGCGTTCCGATCGCGGTCACGTTCAAAATCCAGTCCGAGAACATGCGGCGCATACGCAAGGAACTGATCAAGGAGAAAGCGGCGAAAGCCTCACCAAAAGTAACCCTGATCACCACATTCGTCGTCGCGCCCACCGCGATCGCCCTGATCGGCGGTTTGATGGTGCTAAACATCCTGGAGAACGCCACGATGTTTTCCGCATGGTAAGCAAATAACACATGGCCTTTAAAGGGGGTGATCCCTTTCTCAGTCTGGCAGTGTAAATAATCGGGAAGTTTGCAAGTATGCGGAATCAAAATCTTTTATATCCATGAAGGAGGATTTGTAACATGCTGACAAACACGATTCAAAAATGGTATGCCAAAATGCTGGTTTCCCTGAACAACCAAAAAGGGGCCCAGGCAATTGAGTGGATTGCGCTGGCCGGGGTGATTCTGGCGATTTTTGCGGCAATTCAGTTGTATTTTAATAAAGGTGAAACAAGCGTAGGGAATGCTATTTCCGAAACGCTGTCCAATATCATTAAAAAAATTGGTGAATAACGGATCAGGCGGTGAAGGTGCAGGCAAGACATCTTCATGCCTGCATCTATCTATACATAATGAGGCTTTACTTTTTAATTTTTGCAGATAAAGGGAGGTCGCTGTTATGAAGGCAAACGCGAATAAACTGCTCTCCGCCCTCCTGGCATGTTTGTTGGTCTTATCAGCCTGCTCATCCGATCAAGAGAAACCAGCTGATGCGCCAGACGATCCCACGCACCAACCTGCTGCGGATCATCAGACAGGAGAATCAACAGTTACGGAAATGCCAAAAAGCCGGGAAGAAAAAATACAGCTGCTCAAATCCATGATCCCGGAAGGCCTGACCAAGCTCCCGGAGACAGCAGAGGAGTTTTACAACCTGCCGCCGGGACGTTTTGCCGGTGTCCCGTATGGTCACCAGTATAAGGAAATCGAAAAGGTATTGCAGCAATTCCCAAACATCGAAAACCCGGATGTAGAAATACTCGATTTGTACTACCTCGCGCTGCTTGGGCTGTTTGCCGAAGATTACCCGGAACCGGAGGAGATCATCAACCAGATCAAACTGACCTCGTTTGGCAGCCCGGACATGGATGATCCGCGCTATCAGTTCAAGGAGCAGTACAACGTGATGATCGTGCTGGACGCAAGCGGCAGCATGGGTCATATGGCGGGTGGCAAGACGAGAATGGAAGCGGCCAAGGAAGCGATCCGCTCGTTTGCCGCCTCCCTTCCGGACGGTGCGCGGGTGGGACTGCGCGTCTACGGCCATGAGGGGACGGGGGCGGAAGCAGACAAAGCGCGCTCCTGCAGCAAAAGTGATGTGATGTACCCCTTGCAGGCGTACGACCAGCAAAAGCTGGACAGTGCGCTGGCACAGTTCAAGCCGGCGGGCTGGACGCCGATTGCCCTCGCCCTGGAGCAGGCGCAGAAAGATTTGGAGGCGTACAAAGGGGAGAAGAGCACCAACATCATCTACCTGGTCAGCGACGGGATTGAGACGTGCGGCGGTGATCCGGTACAGGTGGCCAAACAGTTGGCGGACTCTGACGTGACGCCGATCGTAAATGTTGTTGGCTTCGGAGTGGATGGAGAAGCACAGCGCCAGCTCAAAGCGGTAGCGGAAGCGGCAAAAGGCCGTTATGTGCTGATCCAGGATCAAAAGGAACTGGAGGAGGAATTTGAGCAGGCCGAAGAGATTGCCCGCAAGTGGAGGAAGTGGAAGGATGGCGCCTCTCATGATGCCTTTTCCAAGCATCTTTCTCAAGGATTGGAGATTCTTCGTTTTGGATTTGACTGGGGAAAAAAGGGAAGGCAAGAAAGCTATAATATTTTCTCTTCCTTTTTATACTTGGAAGGGAAAGAAATATTGGATAAAAGCACCATTACCAAACTGGAAGAGATCAAAAATAAACAAGACAAATTAATTCAGGAGCGACGAAACGAATTGGAGACGTTCCTTAAAAATTTGAACGATAAAACATACACAGAAGCCATTGAGGCGATCAACCAGCAGTATAACGAAAATGTAAAGAAATAGTAGCTGATTTCCCCCGCGGTTGCAGACCGCAAGGCCTGCACATTCAACCAAAGGTGGAAATAAAGTGCTGGGGTGGAGTGATGGGTTTCCTGCCCGCGTCGCGTTTTGAAGCGGACAGATCCACCTCGGTGCTGGTCTGCAAGCGAGCGAAAGGGCCCATCACCCATGCACTGCGGACTTTATCTACACGCTATAAGGAAGGTCGCTGTTATGAAGGCAAATGCGAATAAACTGCTCTCTGCCCTCCTGGCGTGTTTGCTTGTCTTGTCAGCCTGCTCATCCGATCAGGAGAAACAAGCCGATTCCAACGCGCCAGACGATCCCACGCACCAACCTGCTGCGGATCATCAGACAGGAGAATCAACAGTTACGGAAATGCCAAAAAGCCGGGAGGAAAAAATACAGCGGCTCAAATCCATGATCCCGGAAGGCCAAACCAAGCTCCCGGAGACAGCGGAGGAGTTTTACAACCAGCCGCCGGGGCGCTTTGCCGGTCTCCCGTATGGCAAGCAAGATAAGGAAATTGAAAAGATACTGCGGCAATTTCCGAACATCGAAAACCCAGATTCGGAAATCATCGAACTGTACTACCTCGCACTGCTCGGTCTGTTTGCCGAAGACTACCCGGAGCCGGAGGAAATCATCAACCAGATCAAGCTGTCCTCGTTTGGCAGCCCGGACATGGATGATCCGCGCTATCAGTTCAAGGAGCAGTACAACGTGATGATCGTGCTGGACGCAAGCGGCAGCATGGGCCATATGGCGGGGGGCAAGACGAGGATGGAAGCGGCCAAGGAAGCGATCCGCTCGTTTGCCGCCTCCCTGCCTGACGGTGCACGAGTAGGGTTACGGGTCTATGGCCATGAAGGGACGGGGGCGGAAGCAGACAAAGCGCGCTCCTGCAGCAAAAGCGATGTGATGTACCCCCTGCAGGCGTACGACAAGCAAAAGCTGGACAGTGCGCTGGCACAGTTCAAGCCGGCGGGCTGGACGCCGATTGCCCTCGCTCTGGAGCAGGCCCAGAAAGATTTGCAGGCGTACAAAGGGGAGAAGAACACCAACATCATCTACCTGGTCAGCGACGGGATTGAGACGTGCGGCGGCGATCCGGTACAGGTGGCCAAACAGTTGGCGGACTCTGACGTGACGCCGATCGTAAACGTCGTCGGCTTCGGAGCGGATGGAGAAGCGCAGCGTCAGCTCAAAGCGGTAGCGGAAGCGGCAAAAGGCCGTTATGTGCTGATTCAGGATCAAAAGGAACTGGAGGAGGAATTTGAACAGGCCGAAAAGATTGCTAACAAGTGGTGGAAGTGGAAAAGTGGTGCCACTCATGATGCAATTTCTAAATATCTATCTCAAGAAGGGGAGATTCTTCATTTTGGATTTACTTGGGATGCAAGGAGAAGACGGGAAAGCTTTAATTTATTCTCCGCCTTTTCTTACCTGAGTAGGGAGGTTTTAGATGAAAACACCATTGACAAATTGAAAGAGATCGAAAAAACACAAAATCGATTGATCCAACAGCGAGGAGACGAATTGAAAATGTTTCTTGATAATTTGAACAATAAAACATACACAGAAGCCATTGAGGCGATCATCCAGAAATATAGCGAAAATGTAAAAGAAGAGTAGCTGATTTCCCCCGCGGTTGCAGACCGCAAGGCCTGCACATTCAACCGAAGGTAGAAATAAAGTACCTGGCGTGGAGTGATGGGTCAAGCGAGCTGGCCCATCACCCAAGCGCTGTGGACATTATCTAAACGCTATAAGGAAGGTCGCTATTTATGAAGGCACAAGCGAATAAGCTTCTATCTGCTCTCCTGGCATGTTTGTTGGTCTTATCAGCCTGCTCATCCGATCAGGAGAAACAAGCCGATTCCAACGCGCCAGATGATCCCACGCACCATTCTGCTGCGGATCATCAGACAGGAGAATCACCAGTGGACACGCCAAAAAGCCGGGAAGAAAAAATACAGCTGCTCAAATCCATGATCCCGGAAGGCCTGACCAAACTCCCGGAGACAGCGGAGGAGTTTTACAAGCTGCCGCCGGGGCGTTTTGCGGGTGTCGCGTACGGTAAGCAGAGTGAGGAAATCAAAAAGGTACTGCGGCAATTCCCGAACATTGAAAACCCCGATTCGGAAATCATCGAGCTGTACTACCTCGCGCTGCTCGGGCTGTTTGCCGAAGATTACCCGGAACCGGAGGAAATCATCAACCAGATCAAGCTGTCCTCGTTTGGCAGCCCGGACATGGATGATCCGCGCTATCAGTTCAAGGAGCAGTACAACGTGATGATCGTGCTGGACGCAAGCGGCAGCATGGGCCATATGGCGGGGAGCAAGACGAGGATGGAAGCAGCCAAGGAAGCGATCCGCTCGTTTGCCGCCTCCCTGCCTGACGGTGCGCGAGTAGGGTTACGGGTCTACGGCCATGAGGGGACGGGATCGGAAGCAGATAAAGCGCGCTCCTGCAGCAAAAGCGATGTGATGTATCCCCTGCAGGCGTACGACAAGCAAAAGCTGGACAGTGCGCTGGCGCAGTTCAAGCCGGCGGGCTGGACGCCGATTGCTCTCGCCCTGGAGCAGGCGCAGCAAGATTTGCAGGCGTACAAAGGGGAGAGGAACACCAACATCATCTACCTGGTCAGCGACGGGATTGAGACGTGCGGCGGCGATCCGGTACAGGTGGCCAAACAGTTGGCTGACTCTGACGTGACGCCGATCGTAAACGTTGTTGGCTTCGGAGTGGATGGCGAAGCACAGCGCCAGCTCAAAGCGGTGGCAGAAGCGGCAAAAGGCCGTTATGTGCTGATCCAGGATCAAAAGGAATTGGAGAAGGAATTTGAGCAGGCCAAAGATATTGCCCGAAAATGGTGGAAGTGGAAAAATGGCGCCTCTCATGATGCCTTTTCCAAACATCTTTCTCAAGTAAAGGAAATTCTTCGTTTTGGATTGGCCTGGAATTCAAAGGCAAATCGGGAAAGCAATAATTTTTCCTCTGCCTTTTTATACATGGAAGGAAAAGAAATATTGGATAAAAGCACCATTGTCAAACTGGAAGAGATGGAAAAAGCACATTACAAATTGAGTCGGCAGCGAGGGCTCGAATTGGAGACGTTCCTTAAAAATTTGAACGATAAAACATACACAGAAGCCATTGACGCGATCAACCAGAAATATAACGCAAATGTAAAAGAAAAGAACTGATGCAAGGAGGAGCAAAGTTTGTGAGGAGTAGAGGAAGAAGAGCCTGGTTCGCTGGTATCTTCGCCTTGTTGATTCTGTTGATGAATGTATTCCCAGTGGTTGCAGTGGCGCGGCCGTACGTACCAAACCTGGGAGGGGGAACGTATGATGTTCCCAAACTGCCAGTTCCCGATTTGCAGGCTCCCCAATGGGACGTGCCAAAATTGGAAGCACCGCAATGGGACGTGCCGCAACTGGACGTACCGAAATTGGAAGCACCGCATTGGGATGTTCCGCAATTAGACGTACCGAAATTGGAAGCACCTCGATGGGACGTACCGCAACTGGACGTGCCGAAATTGGAAGCACCTCGATGGGACGTACCTGACTTGCAGCCGCGAAACGGCACAGTACCCACATTGAAGCCTCCTACCATGGATGTGCCAGATCTCCGCCCGCCTAACATCAGCGTGCCTGACCTAACGCCCCACAGTCTGAAGCAGGACGGGCGGTCAGCTAAACCCCAGCCCTTTACCGAGACATTAGCATACAAGTTGGCGGAGTTGTCCTACAAGGAGATCATTGGCGGGACTCTCAACTATTCCAAAGAACTAGTGGAAAGAGGAACGGTAACGGCTGGGCAGGCAGGAGCCAGCTATGGCAAAGTTTTATTCAGAGTTGGCGTAAAAGGACTTGATATCGCCCTCCAGGATACACCGTATAGCGATCTGCCTGGACTCACGTTGGATGGTCTGGATGCCAAAGGGGCGTATGACAGTTACAAATTTGTTTTTCAAAGATATGCACCCGCTAATGCTGGTACTGTACGAGTGCCTGGCGTTGTAACTGGCTTAAACGTCGCTGTTGCAGCAATCAGTTTGCCATTTGACTTCTTTAACATGGTCGGCCAATTTAGGCAGGCGTACGATCCCGATTTGGGTGAGGAAAAGCAGAATGAGAAGTTTGTGGACGGGATAGGCAACCTGGGAAGCACATTGATGGACATAGGGGTGATCACCTCCACTATTCCTGGATGGCAGGCAATAGCATTTGCATGTGTCGCGACAGGGTTCGTACTCTGGGCAGGAGCCCGATTGGTGAAATGGTACAACAAAGCCTCGGGAGGAGCGCTGTCAAAACGCATCAGCTCGGTTCGCAAAGGTATTGGCAAGGTACTTGGATGGTTTTCCTCTTAACGGAGGAAGCGGCACTGCTCAATGACCGATGTAAAAAATGAAACAAGCTTTTGAAGAGAAAAACAGGGAGATTCTGCAGGATGAAGTATTTGCCATACTGCGCATCCCTTAAGCGGACAGGAACACAGGAGGTGCAGTTCAATGAATCCGCTGAAAGAAAGCATACGCTTTTACGCGCGACATATCGAAGCGCTGCTGCTTCTGTCGGGTGTGATTCTGCTGCCGTTTTTGCTGGTTCATAATGTTACGATCAATTACGTCAGTTTTCTGGCTGCGCTGGCCGGAGCCCCGGTCGTGTCCAGTTTTTACAACTTATTTCTGATGCTTGTGTTTTTGACCGTTGTGCAGATTGTGTTTGTCCAATACGTGAAAAGCCAACTGGAGGGGGAGGAACGGCCGCTTCGCCATGCGTTCCGTACCTTCTTTGAGAACGGCTTCTCCGTGTTTCTGTTCGGGATCGTCTATGCGCTGGCAGTGTGTCTGGGGATGGTGCTGTTTGTCGTGCCGGGGGTGGTTCTCTTGATCCTGTTTTGCCTTACGCCGTTTCTGGTCGTGCTGAAAAAGAGATCCCCCTGGAAATGCATGCGTTCCTCCTTTGAACTGGCAAAGCGGCATTTTGTGCCGCTTCTCGGCCTGATTCTGCTGGCAAGTGCCGTCCAGTGGCTGATCAGCATGGCCGGGTTTGCCTCCGTCATCTACATTACGACCAGTTTTGGGGCGGTCTGGTTTACGCAGCTTTTGCTCAACGTGATCGTATTCCCGCTGATCACCGTAATTTTCACCATGTATACCCATCAATGGATCAGCGAACCAAGCGAGGTAAAAGGGTTGGAACCAGTGGAAGGCTAGCATCAATTAGGTGAAAGGAGCGAAATGTCGTGTCGCAGCGGTTTTGGAACATTGCAGGAGTCATCATGTATGGTGTCATGCTGCCGCTTTCTTGTCTCTTTATCGTATTGGGGGAGCCGATTCCATTCGCGCTCTTTGCAATCTGGATAACCTTTCCATTTATTGAACAGTCGGCTATGGAGCAGCTTCGCCGAAAAAATGCGCAGTGATAATGCTCCAATCATTGCGGAGGGAAGGTGTGTAACATGTCCAAGTCGGTACAAAACTGGCAGCGTTTTTGGAAGTTCATGGTGATCTACTTTTATGCCTTAATCGTTCCCGCCACTGCTTTGATGGCGATTATCCGGAAAGAATTTCCCCTTGATTTGCTCATTCTTGCGGCTGTGTTGCCGTTTATCAAGCGAAATCACCTGAATCTCGTCAAAAAGAAACATGCGACAAACTAGATTCGCCAACGACTGAAACGGTGTGATCAAGGGAAGAGGGGAGCGGACTGCTGATTGATTTTTGCGAAAAAAGGAAGGTTTCGGCTATGAAGGCACACGCGAATAAGCTGCTCTCTGCCCTCCTGGCGTGTTTGCTTGTCTTGTCAGCCTGCTCATCCGATCAGGAGAAACCAGCTGATCCCAAAACGTCAGGTGCCCCCACGCACCATTCTGCTGCGGATCATCAGACAGGGGAATCTACAGTGGACACGCCAAAAAGCCGAGAGGAAAAAATACAGCTGCTAAAATCCATGATCCCGGAAGGCCTGACCAAACTCCCGGAGACAGCGGAGGAGTTTTACAAGCTGCCGCCGGGACGCTTTGCCGGAGTCCCGTATGGCCATCAAAGTGAGGAAATCAAAAAGGTACTGCGGCAATTCCCGAACATCGAAAACCCGGATTCGGAATCATCGAACGACAAAACACACAAAGAAGCCATTGAGGCGATCAACCAGCAGTACAGCAAAAACGTGCAGGCACAGTAACAAATCGACGGGAGAACAAAGGTGTGCGAAGGCAGCAGCCAGCAAACGGAGGTGACATTACAAATGAGGAAATCAATCCGCTGTCTGAACAATGTAAAAGGCTCTGTCACCGTGGAGTTTCTCGGGATTTTGCCGCTTGTCTTTCTCATTCTGCTGATTCTCTGGCAGTTTTTAACCGGTGTCTACGCCGTCATCATCGCCCAGTCGGCTGCAAATGAGGCGGCCAAAGTATATGCTGTCACGAGAAATACAAACGAGGCGATGAGCGCAGCGGAGCGAATTGTACGTTCTGCTGGAGGGGGCATTTCCTATGACAGCGGCGATTCACACATTTCCGATGAAGGCAGCTACTTTACGGCGAGAATCGGTGTCAATCTCGACCTGTTTTTCATTCCTGACGTAATCAAACAGCACATGGCGGAGAAAGACAAAGTCATTTCGCTTGGCCGCGAGGTACGGGGACGGGTGGTTCATTGAATGGAACAGGTGAAACAGCTGCTTGGCAACCAACGGGGTAATATGACTGTTTTTGTTCTGACGATTTTTTTCTTTTTGTCTCTTGTCATGTTCACGCTGCTTTTCAACATGTCCACGATCTTTGTGGACAAGGAAGTGGCAGCCAACAGCGCGCAGCAGGCGAGCATCGCAGCCGTGCAAATCATTTACGAAGAGGCGGAGGAAGCCATCCGTGAATACGACAGTTCCATAGCTGGCATGCTGGACCCGGACTTTATCATGGTGAAAGTCGATTTGGAAACGATGCGGCTGCGCAGCATTCATCCTGATTGGTCGGAAAGCGAGGTCCGCTACCGTGCCATTGATAACGTGCTGCTTTCACATGTACCGGCAAATGGTGTGCTGTATGGTTATCTCTATCAAGGTTTGGAGTCTGCACAACGGAAAATTCGCGAAGCAGCAGGAGAAATTTTGCAAGCCAACGGTGCGACGCGCAGCGGATCGGTCGTCACCATGTTTGACAGCGACATGCGGATTGAGGTGGAGACATCGGTCCGGTACCAGAGCGATACTTTTGGATTGGCATTTCTAAACACGGTTACGGAAAAGGTGAAGCAGACGGCGAAAAGCAGGCGGATCGCTTTTGCCGAAGTAATGGGATGGGGCGGAAAACGCATCACCTTGTAAGCATGACGACACAGCAGACTTACAAAAGCCGGGGAGGAGAATCACTACATGACGTTCATTAACAGATGGACTCGTATGCTGGGCGGCTTGATTCTGATTATGTCCCTTGGCGGCTGTTCATGGGGGACGGCCGTTACAGGCTCAGCGCCGGACACTTCCCGCTTGCCGCAGACGACGCAGGAATTGATTGCCGCACAACCGGGCCCGCTGGCCGGCACCCATTTTTATCTGACCAACCATCCTCAGCACAGTGACATCGCGAAGATACTGGATCGCCTGCCCCTCCTGGTAGACGGTGTGGATGAAGCGATGGTGCAAGTGTACGGGGAGAAACTGCTTGCCCTGTTTGCCGAAGACTACGCGAGCCCCCAGACTGTTGTGGACCGTTGGCGTGTGGCGTCTTTCGGCAACCCCGACATAGAAGATACCCGGCTCCAGTTCAAGGAGCATTTCAACGTGGAGATCATTTTGGACGCGAGTGGAAGCATGGCCGGAAAAATCGGTGAAAAGACCAAAATGCAGTTGGCCAAGGAAGCAATTCAAGCATTTGCCGAAAGCCTCCCTGAGGGAGCGAGGGTTTCCCTGCGCGTCTATGGACATAAAGGCAGCAATGCTGATAAGCACAAACAGCTCTCGTGCGGCAGCAGCGAGCTGGTCTATCCGCTGCAGCCGTTCGATGCGCAGAGGCTGGAGGAGGCGTTGCAGCAGTTTGAACCGACCGGCTGGACCTCGATTGCCCGCTCTTTGCAGTTGGCACAGGCGGATCTGGCCACGTACGGAGCCGAGAACAATACCAACGTGATTTATCTGGTCAGTGACGGGATTGAGACGTGTGACGGCGATCCGGTTGCCGCGGCCAAGGAACTTTCCAACTCGCATGTCATGCCACTTTTGAATGTCATCGGGTTCGACGTCAATGCCGATGGGCAGAAACAGCTCAAGCAAATTGCCCAGGCGGCCGAAGGGTTGTACGCGAATGTGACCAATCAGGAGCAGTTCCAGGCGGAGCTGGAGAGAGCCCGGGAGATCGCGGAGAAGTGGGATATGTGGAAGCGGGACGCGCTGACAGAGGCGGAAGCTGTGCGCATCGACAGGCACAAGTGGATCGATATGTACGACCGTGATTGGTATGAAAAGAACTGGCGGGAAAGTCTGAACGTGGGGGCGGCAATCGAGTATTTGGCCGCCACCGGGAAGATTGGCAGCCAGGCAAAAACGTACCTGACCCGGATGCGGCAGGAGCGCGAGGCGTTGGTCACCCGCTCAAAGGAAGAGCTGACCGACTATCTGCTTAACCTGACCGAGGAATCGTTTGAAGAGATGAAGGAGGAAATTGAGCGAAAATACCGGGGAGAGTAAAGCAGTTGGTCGCGTCACACTTACATAGAATAGCGGAGATGGTCAAAATGGAACAGTTTATTGTCTGCATAACCTCTTCAATTCCATTGTTGTTTGTAGTTTTTGGTATTAAGTACTCGTCACGTGTACTGAAACGCATCGGCTTGTATTTGTACCTGGCCATGCTGGGGATCGTTGTTTCCGCCCATTGGCATTTCCAATCCGTCTATGGACTCCCTTTTTTTCTTCTCCATCAGAAATGGCGATTATGGCTCTTGTGCTTATGTTGTTAGGCTTCTTTTTATTAGTTGCTGTACTCTTCGGTTTAATCCATGATTACTTTAAACACCCAGAACGGTTTCACCAAACCAAACAGGGTGCCTTGTTCATATTGGGTTTACTTGCACACTTGGGTGTGTTGGGATTTCTCATGTATCCTTTGTCCGGTAAATGGGAATATGTCAACATATTGAAGCACGCCGAGAAAGTGTTTGCGAAGGACGAGAACATCAGGGATGGAAAGATACGTGTAGAACTGGTGTTTTCCTCTCCGCTACCGTGTTGGCGGAACTGTTCCAGCGAAGATTACCGCCATCTGTTTATGGTGAAAAACTATACAGACGAGCCGATGAAAGTACGGCTGAAGATTGAATTGTTTGATGACCGGAAGGAATCATTGGACACGATTGCATCGCTTCCCATCGTTGTCCAGCCCGGTGAATACCGCCCGGTGATAACCAAATGGACCGATGAAAAGAGCAGCGTATGGGATCAATGGTCGTATAGATCAGAAGAGCCAATCGCTTATTTTCGATACTGGTATGACGCCAGACCTGTACGATGACGAAATGAGCTGTGTAAGAAAGAAAGATCACCCTGGCACTCTATTATTCGGTGAGTTGCTTTGCAATCGAGTCTTTTGAGCGAATTTTTTTATTTGCAGATGGCAGGCGCAGACACCTGCGGTCGCAGACTGAAGACAAACGATTCATTGAGTTAGCGTCCACAAAAATTGATCTCCAGGCCGGAAGGCCTGCCCATTCATCAACCGAAGCAAAAGACAATGGGCATCGCATGGTGGGATGGGCCAAGCGAGCTCCTTTGACGACCGGCTCAGCGGAAAAACGCTAGACGCGGGAATCAACAGGGGACACAAGTCTCACTTCCTCGAAATTCCCAGATGTTTGTCCCCTGCCCGCGTCTCGTTTTGGAGCGGACTTCATCCGCTTCTGTGCGGGGCGTCAAGCGAGCGAGCGGGCCCGATCTCCCAGGCGCAGCGGACTTTGTCTAACGCTGAGACCGCAGGTGCAAACACCTGCGGTCTTCATCATGCTTACACCAGATTCTCCGGGTTGAGTCCTTCCAGCTCCGGCAGGACAAACCGGCCGTCTTTACGGATCAGGACATCGTCAAACCAGATTTCGCCGCCGCCGTACTCCGGACGCTGGATCTGCACCATGTCCCAGTGGATGGAGGAGCGGTTGCCGTTGTCGGCCACGTCGTAGGCGCTGCCCGGCGTGAAGTGGAAGCTGCCGGCGATTTTTTCGTCGAACAGGATGTCCTGCATCGGGTGCAGGATGTGCGGATTGAAGCCGATGGCAAATTCGCCGATGTAGCGGGCGCCTTCGTCCGTATCGAGGATTTCATTCAGGGCTTTGGTGTTGGAGCTGGTCGCCTCGACGATTTTGCCTTCCTTAAACGTAAGCTGCACGTCGGTAAACGAGGTGCTGTGGTAGTTGGTCGGTGTGTTGAAGTAAATCGTGCCTTCCACGGAGTCGCGAACCGGCGCGGTGTACACTTCACCGTCCGGGATGTTCCGCTTGCCGTCGCACTTGATAGCCGGGATTCCCTTGATGGAGAAGCGCAGGTCTGTTTTCGGGCCGATGATGCGGACGCGGTCGGTCTTTTCCATCAGTTCCTTGAGCGGGTCCATCGCCTTGGACATTTTTGCGTAGTCGAGGTTGCAGACGGAGAAGTAGAAATCTTCAAAACCCTCCAGGCTCATGTTGGACAACTGCGCCATCGACTTGTTGGGATAGCGCAGCACGACCCAGCGTTTTTTCGGGATGCGCTCGCCGAAGTGCACCTGTTTGTAGTAAATGCGGGAGTAGAGGCCCATCTTTTCTTCGGGAATGTCGGAAAACTCGTTGATGTTTTCAAACGCGCGCACCGCAATGTATGCGTCGACGTCCTGCATGCGCGTCAGCTCGTGTTTGGCGATCAGTTCCATGTGTTCCTCGTTGCTCCCCTGGATCAGCGCCCGGAGCACTTCCTGATCCTTCAGTGTCACCAGCGGGAGGGCGCCTACGGCAAACGCCTCGCGGACGAGGGCGCGCACCAGCGGCACCTGCACGCCGATATTTTCGATCAGCACTTTTTCTCCTTTTTGCAAATTAAGCGAATAGCGGATGAGACGGCTGGCCAGTTCGTTAATCCGTGGATCTGCCATCGTGTGGAACCCTCCAGTAGTAAAAATTTTTTTACTATATCTGCAAGTATAGATTTTCTTCCGTCTGCATGCAAGCCAAGCCCCGCCACATGCATGGCGGGGCTGGCTGATTGGATGAACGCACACGGTCAACCGCCCGAATGTCCGGCCAGACCGGCATTCGGCCAGGCAGTCGTCCGGGAGGGGAGGCGGACCGCTTCGCAAAGGTGACGCAGCCCAAGTGTCACAGGCAGGCTTCGTAGATGGCGATGACATCCTGCTCACGCAGCGGACGGGAGCTTGCCAGATGGCCGGCACCTCGACCGCCGATCTGCACTGCATCCCGTGCCAATTCCGGCAGGGCGTCGTGGGTGACGCCAAAGTCGGAGAGGCGCTGCGTGATGCCCATCGCTTCGTACCAGCTGCGGACAGCTTGGATCGTCGCCCGTGCGGCGGCATGGTCGTCTGTTTCCGTGACCCCGAAGCACTGACGCCCCATGCGCGCCAGCCGCTCCGGGCGGTCGGGCAGAATGATCTGTTCAAAGTACGGCAGGGACAAGATGGCCAATCCCCGCCCGTGGGCCATGTCGTAATAGCCGCTCAGCGGGTGCTCTACGCCGTGAAGCGGATAGCCGGCTCCGCGCCCCGACAGGGTAAACGGGCTGATCGCCAGCGTACTTGCCCACAGCAGCGTGGCGCGCGCTTCTTCGTGATCGGGCTGGCGGATGGCTGTGAGCGAGTGTTCTGCAACCAGCCGGATCAGCGTCTCAGTAAAGCCGTCCTGCACATGCGTGCCTTCCGCGCTGATCAGATACGATTCAAACAGGTGGGCGAAGATGTCGGCGCACGCTTCCGCGGTGACGTGCGGCGGCACCGTGTAGGTAAGCGCCGGATCGAGGATCGCCACCTTCGGATACAGACCCGGGCCGTTGATCGACGATTTTTCGTGGGTTTCCCAGTGGGTCAGCACGCTGATGTTGTTCGCTTCCGACCCGGTCGCTGCCACGGTGGGCACTGTCAGCAGCGGGAGGGCTTCCTGCACGGGCACCAGCTCTTTGGCCGTACCAGAGGGATTGCCGCGCAGGTAATCGTAGATCGGTCGGCCGGAGAGGGCCACCGTCGCAATCGCTTTGGAGGCGTCCATCACCGATCCGCCGCCGAGCGCGATGACAAAGTCGCAGCCGTGTTCGCGGGCGAGCGCAGCTCCTTCGTCGACGGTAGTGGTGCGCGGGTTGGGTTCTATCTTGTCAAACAGCACGTACTCCACCTGTTCTTCCGCCAGAAGCGACTGCACACGGTCCAGCAGACCGGTCCGTTTGGCCGAACGGCCGCCGGTGACGAGCAGCGCTTTGCGGCCGAGCGCTTTCGCTTCCCGCCCCAACCGGGCGATTTCGCCGGTGCCAAAGAAAATCCGGGTCGGGAATAATACCTCAAACGGAAACATGTGGACTCATCCTTTCCCCGATAAATTTATCCTCTACCAGTGTAGCATAAAAAAGGAAAGCCGCCGCAGTTTAAGCGTAAGTCACCCGGCTGCCCTCAAGCTGAGACAAGTCGCTCTGTACCACTTCAGACCTGGGGGGCGGCTGTGCACCAGATGTAAAAATCAGGGATTTTGGATTTTTTTCGTCAAGCTGGTCATCCTACATCGTAACAGCATTCCATGAAGACTGGAGGGAACTGCAGATGACTGCGGAAAACCGGTTTCCGCCCGCCATGCGAAATGTCGGCGATCCGGCCGAGATGAGCCCGCTGGAGAACGAAAGCGCCGCTCCGATGGTGGAGATCAGACCGCCGCTGCAGTATGGCGAAGCGCTTGAACATCGCGACGCGAAATCTGTTGCCGAAATGCGTGAAGAGCGGTTGAAAATGGAGTGAACGCGGTGTCATGGTGATGGTGCCCTGCCGGGAACCGATGGGAAGATCGGTTCTTGCAAAATATTAATGAGAAAATGCAGGTTGTCTTTAGTCTGAGTCCGGGAATCCGGACTCAGCGTGTAGACAAAGTCCGCGGCGCATGGGAGATCGGCCCCGCTCGCTCGCTTGACGCCCAGCAAAGAAGCGGATGAAGTCCGCTCCAAAACGAGACGCGGGCAGGGGACAAACATCTGGGTATTTCGAGGAAGCGAGACTTGTGTCCCCTGTTGGTCCCCGCGTCTTCGTTTTTCCGCTGAGCCGGTCGTCAAAGGAGCTCGCTTGGCCCATCCCTCCATGCGATGCCCATTGTCTTCCGCTTCGGTTGATGAATGGGCAGGCCTTCCGGCCTGGAAATCATTTTTTGTGGACGCTAACTCAATGAACCGTTTGTCTTTAGTCTGAGTCCGGGAATCCGGACTCAGCGTGTAGACAAAGTCCGCGGCGCATGGGAGATCGGCCCCGCTCGCTCGCTTGACGCCCAGCAAAGAAGCGGATGAAGTCCGCTCCAAAACGAGACGCGGGCAGGGGACAAACATCTGGGTATTTCGAGGAAGTGAGACTTGTGTCCCCTGTTGGTCCCCGCGTCTTCGTTTTTCCGCTGAGCCGGTCGTCAAAGGAGCTCGCTTGGCCCATCCCTCCATGCGATGCCCATTGTCTTCCGCTTCGGTTGATGAATGGGCAGGCCTTCCGGCCTGGAAATCATTTTTTGTGGACGCTAACTCAATGAACCGTTTGTCTTTAGTCTGAGTCCGGGAATCCGGACTTTTCTTCTTTTCTGCTGCGGCAGCCAGCGGCTGATTGGCTTCGCTTCTCTTGAGGGCGGAGCGCAGACTGAACCTCCCCGGACAGGGAAAGAATATGGCGTACATGATTGTTTACCGAATGTTAAATTTGAGTGGTCGGGGAAAATTACATAAATTCCCGAACGTTTGTCGAATGCTAATCTGCTCATTTTCGTTGATAAATGCGTATAATTGTGTTTTAATTGAGTTGAAATGTTCGTGTATATTACGCATTACGCAACCTTTGCTCGGGGAAGGTGACTCCGGAAGTGGAAAAACGGGAACAACTCTATGAAGGTAAGGCAAAGCGCATCTATCGTACGTCTTTGGCCGATCAATACTGGGTGGAGTACAAGGACGATGCGACCGCGTTCAACGGGGAAAAGAAAGGCACCATCACCGGAAAGGGTGAACTGAACAACCGCATCACCGCCATCTTTTTCACGCTGTTGAAAGAGCGGGGCATCGACAACCATTTTATCCGCCTGCTGTCGCCCACGGAACAGTTGGTCCGCAAAGTGGAGATCATTCCGCTGGAAGTGGTCGTCCGCAACATCGCGGCCGGTTCCCTGGCCAAGCGGTTGGGGATGGCGGAGGGAACGGCCCTGCCGCACCCGGTGGTGGAGTTTTACTATAAAGACGACGCACTGGGCGATCCGCTGGTCAACCACTCGCACATCAAGGTGCTCGGAGTCGCCAGCGAAGACGACCTGGCCGTGCTGGAGCGTATCGGTCTGCAGGTAAACGAGGTGCTGCAGGAGTACCTGCGCGAGCGCGGCGTGATTCTCGTCGACTTTAAACTGGAGTTTGGACGCACGCCGGAGGGAGAGATTCTTCTGGCGGATGAAATATCGCCGGATACGTGCCGGTTCTGGGATGCCGGGACGATGGAGAAACTGGACAAGGACCGTTTCCGCCGCGATCTCGGCAATGTGGAAGAAGCGTATCGGGAAATGCTGAAACGATTGGGAGGAGAAGCACATGTGTAAAGCTGTTGTATACGTGACGCTGCGCCAAAGCGTGCTCGACCCGCAAGGACACGCGGTCAAGGGAGCGCTGCACACCCTTGGGTTTGACGAAGTAAAAGACGTGCGCATCGGCAAGTACATGGAGTTGGTGCTGGACACGGCCGACCGGGCGCAGGCGGAGGAGCGCGTCCGCGCGATGTGTGAAAAACTGCTGGCCAACACCGTGATTGAAGACTACCGCTTTGACATCGTGGAGGGCTGAGCCATGCGAGTAGCCGTAATCGTCTTTCCCGGTTCCAATGCCGACATCGACTTGTACAACGCCGTTGAAGACGTGATGGAAGTGCCGGTGGATTACGTCTGGCACGCACAGACCGACCTCTCCGCCTACGATGTCATCCTGCTGCCGGGCGGCTTTTCCTACGGCGACTACCTGCGCTGCGGGGCCGTCGCCCGGTTTTCGCCGGTGATGGAACAGGTGGTCAAGGCAGCTGAGGACGGCAAGCTGGTGATGGGCATCTGCAACGGCTTCCAGATCCTGACCGAAGTCGGACTGCTGCCGGGCGCCCTGCTCCGCAACCGTTCGCTGAAGTTCCGCTGCAAGCTGTCGCCGCTGCGCGTGGTCAACAACGACACGCCGTTTACCCGCGACTACGCTGCGGGTGAAGTGATCCGGATTCCCATCGCTCACGGCGAAGGCAACTACTACTGCGACGACGAGACGCTGGCACGGCTGCAGGCCAACAACCAGATCGTCTTCCGCTACGAAGGGGAAAACCCGAACGGTTCCATAGATGACATCGCCGGCATCTGCAACGAACGGGGCAACGTGCTCGGCATGATGCCTCACCCGGAGCGGGCCGTGCACGAATGGATGAGTTCCGCCGACGGCCGGCGCCTGTTTACCTCGATTCTGAAGACATGGAGGGAAAAAAACAGTGTCACAGCTCACTCGTAACGAACCGACCGCTGATCAAATCGCCGACCAGCGCCTGTACCGGGAGATCGGCTTGACTGACGAAGAATATCAGCGCGTCGTGGACATCCTCGGCCGCAAGCCGAACTGGACGGAGACAGGACTCTACAGCGTGATGTGGTCGGAGCACTGCTCGTACAAAAACTCCAAGCCGGTGCTGCGCCGCTTTCCGACCAGCGGGCCGCGCGTGCTGCAGGGACCGGGCGAAGGGGCCGGGATCGTCGACATCGGCGACAACCAGGCCGTCGTCTTCAAGATCGAAAGCCATAACCATCCCTCCGCCATCGAGCCGTACCAAGGGGCGGCAACCGGGGTGGGCGGCATCATCCGCGACGTCTTTTCGATGGGCGCCCGACCGGTGGCGCTTTTGAACTCGCTGCGCTTTGGGGAATTGACCTCGCCGCGCGTGAAATACCTGTTTGAAAACGTGGTGGCGGGCATCGCCGGCTACGGCAACTGCATCGGTATCCCGACCGTGGGCGGCGAAGTGAACTTTGACGCCACCTACGAGGGCAACCCGCTGGTGAACGCGATGTGCGTCGGCCTGATCGACCACGACAAGATTCAAAAAGGGGTGGCGACGGGCGTCGGCAACCCGGTTATCTACGTGGGGGCCAGCACCGGCCGGGACGGCATTCACGGCGCGACATTCGCCTCCGAGGAATTGAACGACGAGTCGGAGAAAAAGCGGCCGGCTGTACAGGTAGGCGACCCGTTCATGGAAAAACTGCTGCTGGAAGCATGCCTGGAGCTGATCGACACCGGCATCGTCGTCGGCATTCAGGACATGGGCGCGGCTGGTCTCACCTGCTCCAGCGCGGAGATGGCCTCCAAGGCGGGCAACGGCATCGAGATGAACCTCGACCTGGTCCCGCAGCGGGAGGCGGGCATGTCCGCTTACGAGATGATGCTCTCCGAATCCCAGGAGCGCATGCTGGTCGTCGTGGAAAAAGGCAAGGAAGCAGAAGCGATCGCCATTTTTGACAAGTGGGGCCTGGCTTCGGCAGTTGTCGGCCGTGTGACGGACGACGGCATGCTGCGCCTGCTGCACCACGGCGAAGTAGTGGCGGAAGTGCCGGTCAAGACCCTGGCGGATGACGCGCCGGTCTACCACAGACCGTCGGCTGTGCCGGCGTACTACGAAGCGAACGCCAACGTCGATCCGGTGGCGGCCATCCCCGAACCGGCTGACGCCAACGAAACGCTGAAAGCCCTGCTGTCTCAGCCGACGATCGCCAACAAGGCGTGGGTATACGAACAGTACGACCACATCGTCCGCGCCAATACCGCGGTCAAACCGGGTTCGGACGCGGCCGTGGTAATGATTCGCGGCACCCGCAAGGCACTGGCGATGAGCACGGATTGCAACGGCCGTTACGTCTACCTCGACCCGCAGGTGGGCGGCGCAATCGCCGTGGCGGAAGCGGCCCGCAACGTGGTATGTTCCGGTGCCGAACCGCTGGCGATCACCGACTGCCTCAACTTTGGCAATCCCGAGAAGCCGGAGGTGTTCTGGCAGTTTGAAAAAGCGGTCGACGGCATGAGCGAAGCCTGCCTCGCGCTGAACACACCGGTCATCGGCGGTAATGTGTCGTTTTACAACGAACGCAGTGGCGACGCCATTTACCCGACGCCGACCATCGGCATGGTTGGTCTGATCGCGGACGTCGATCACATCACCACCCAGGATTTCCAGGCCGAAGGGGACGCGATTATCCTCCTCGGGGAGACCTACGCCGAACTGGGCGGCAGCGAGTATCAAAAATGGGCGACAGGCTCCATCTCGGGACGTCCGCCGCACATTGACCTGGCAAAAGAAGCGGCCGTGCAGAAACTGGTGTACGACGCCATTCGCCAGGGGCTGGTAAAATCTGCGCACGATCTGTCGGAAGGAGGACTTGGCGTCGCATTGGCGGAATCGTGCTTTGGCAACGAGATCGGCGCAACCGTTTCGCTTGAGTCCGACCTGCGCAGTGACGTGCTGCTGTTCAGCGAGTCGCAATCGCGCATTCTGCTCAGCGTCGCACAAGAACAAACGGACGCCGTGCTGGCGCTGGCAAAAGAACGGGGTGTGCCGGCACAGGTAATTGGAACGACTGGCGGCAAGCGACTGGTGGTGAACGTCAACGGAACGGAAGTGATCCATGCGCCGCTTGCCGATTTGAAAGCCGCTTGGAAGGATGCGATTCCATGTTTGATCGGTTGATCTGGGACAAACTGAACGAAGAATGCGGCGTCTTTGGCATCTACAACCACCGGGAAGCAGCCCCGCTGACCTATCTGGGGCTGCACGCCCTGCAGCACCGCGGCCAGGAGAGCGCGGGCATCTGCGCCTCCAACGGTGAAAAGTGGTACAAGCACCGCGGCATGGGGCTGGTCTCGGAGGCGTTTGGCAAGGGCGACCTGGAGAAGTTTCGCGGCCATATCGCCATCGGCCACACGCGTTACACCACGGCCGGGGCGAGCAAGATCGAAAACGCGCAGCCGCTCTTTTTCCGCTACGCGCACGGCAGCATGGCCGTCGCCCACAACGGCAACCTGGTCAACGCCTCTGTGCTGCGAAAAGAGCTGGAGGCCAAGGGTTCCATTTTCCAGACGACGAGCGACACCGAAGTGATCGCCCACCTGATCGCCCGTTCGCAAAGCCGCGATCTGGCGGAAGCGGTCAGGGAAGCGCTGCAGCACATCAAGGGCGCATATGCGCTTTTGGTGATGAACGAGCGGCAGCTCATTATTGCGCTCGACCCGAACGGTCTGCGTCCGCTGTCGCTCGGCCGTCTGGGCGACGCCGTCTGCGTAGCCTCCGAGACGTGCGCCTTTGACATCATCGGCGCAGAGTATTGGCGCGACGTCCGGCCGGGCGAGCTGATCATCATCGACGAGGACGGCATCCGCGAGACGACGTTTACGGACAAAACCGTCCGTTCCATCTGTACGTTTGAGTACATTTACTTCGCCCGTCCGGACAGCGACATCGACGGGATCAACGTGCACATGGCCCGCAAGCGGCTGGGCAAGCAGCTCGCGCTGGAGGCGCCGGTGGAGGCCGACGTGGTGACGGGCGTGCCCGATTCCAGCATCTCGGCGGCCATCGGCTTCGCGGAGGCGACCGGCATTCCCTACGAGATCGGGTTGATTAAAAACCGCTACGTGGGACGCACCTTTATCCAGCCGACGCAGGAACTGCGGGAACGGGCCGTACACCTGAAGCTGTCCGCCGTGCGCAAGGTGGTGGAAGGCAAGCGGGTGGTGATGATCGACGATTCGATCGTGCGCGGCACGACCAGCAGCCGCATTGTCCGCATGCTGCGCGAGGCGGGGGCGCGGGAAGTGCACGTGCGGGTAAGTTCGCCGCCGGTGAAAAATCCCTGCTTCTACGGCATCGACACATCCACCCGGGACGAACTGATCGCCGCCACCAAATCGGTCGAAGAGATTCGCCGCATCATCGGCGCGGACTCGCTGGCTTTTTTGTCGGTGGAGGGCATGATCGAAGCGATCGGCCGTACGGACGCGGCTCCCAACAACGGCCACTGCCTGGCCTGCTTCACCGGCCAGTATCCCACGGAGATTGAATTTGAGGCGGCACTGCCGGCAGACAAGTGTTAAGAGGGTGAAACCATGAGCGAAGCATACAAGCAAGCAGGCGTCGACATCGAGGCGGGCAACGAAGCGGTAGAGCGGATGAAAAAGCATGTGAAGCGGACGTTCCGTCCCGAGGTGCTGACTGATTTGGGCGGATTTGGCGCGTTGTTTCGCCTGGATGTGTCCCGGTACAAAAAACCGGTGCTCGTCTCGGGCACGGACGGCGTGGGCACCAAGCTGAAGCTCGCGTTTGCCATGGACAAACACGACACAATCGGCATCGACGCCGTGGCGATGTGCGTCAACGACGTAGTCGTGCAGGGAGCGGAACCGCTCTTTTTCCTCGATTACCTGGCCTGCGACAAAGTGATTCCGGAAAAGATCGAGGCAATCGTCAAGGGCATCGCCGACGGCTGCACCCAGGCAGGCTGCTCGCTGATCGGCGGGGAGACGGCGGAAATGCCGGGCATGTACGCGGAAGGCGAGTACGACATCGCCGGGTTTACCGTCGGTGTCGCGGACGAAGATAAGCTGATCACCGGTGCTGATGTAAAGCCGGGTGACGTGCTGGTGGGGCTTGCCTCCAGCGGCGTGCACAGCAACGGCTTTTCCCTCGTGCGCAAAGTGCTGCTGGCGGATCGGGGAATGTCGCTACACGACCATGTGGACGAGCTCGGCAAAACACTGGGGGAAGAGCTGCTGACGCCGACCCGGATTTACGTCAAGCCGATTCTTTCGCTGCTCCAGTCTTATGAGATCAAGGCGATGGCCCACATCACCGGCGGCGGCTTCACGGAAAACATTCCGCGCGTCCTGCCCGAGGGAACGCAGGCGGTGATCGACGTCGGTTCCTGGCCGGTGCTGACGATTTTCCGGCTGGTGCAGGAGGCGGGCAGCATCAACCCGGCCGACATGTACCGCACGTTCAACATGGGCATCGGGATGGTGCTGGTCGTCAAACAGGACGACGTCGTCAACGTGATCGGCACGCTGCAGCAAATGGGTGAACAGCCGTACCTGATCGGTCAAATTCGGGCGGGCGAGCGGCGCGTCGTCTACAACGGGGTGACGTGGTGAAACGGATAGCCATTTTTGCCTCGGGCAGCGGTTCCAATTTTGAAGCAATCGTGCAGGCGACGAAAAACGGCCGGCTGGAAGGCGCGGAAGTGGTACTGCTCGTCTGTGACAAGCCGGGAGCCAAAGTGCTGGAACGGGCGGCGCGATTGGGCGTGGAAGCGTTCGCGTTTGAGCCGAAAGCGTACCCGGACAAGGCGGCGTTTGAGGCAGAAATCGTCGCCGAGCTGCGCAGGCGGGACGTCGAGCTGGTCGTGCTGGCCGGGTACATGCGGTTGGTGGGGCCGACGCTCTTGTCCGCCTATGAAGGACAGATCATCAACCTGCATCCCTCGCTGCTGCCGGCCTTTCCCGGCAAGGATGCGATCGGGCAGGCTCTCACCTACGGGGTGAAGGTAACGGGAGTAACGGTACATGTCGTCGATGCCGGTCTGGATACCGGACCGATCATCGCGCAGGTTCCCGTGATGGTGCACGAGACGGATACGGCAGAAAGCCTCGCTGCCCGGATTCATGAAGTGGAGCACGAACTGCTGGTCGACGTGATCGGACGACTGCTGACCGGCCGGATGAGGCTGGAAGGGCGGCACGTGCGGCTGGAGAAATAACAGCGGCCCTCTGCGACGGGTGTGATTCCCGTGGCGGAGGGCCTTTTTTGTTTCGTGCCATAGGGGCCTACTTATACGTATTTGTTCCGTCCCGCCCCGACAGCGGCGATCGTCATCAGCAGGCTGACCGCCAGCAGCGTCAGCAGGGGGAACGTCCACGAACCGGTCCAATCGTAGAAAAGTCCGATCAGGATCGGCCCGACGGCGGCCAGCAAATACCCTACGGACTGCGACATACCGGACAGAGCGGAAGCCTGATGCGTGTCCGTTGTTCGCAGGACGATCATCGTCATCGCCAGGCTGATGCTGGCTCCCAGCCCGATGCCGAGCAGCACCAGTGATCCAAACAGCAGCAGGCTGTTTTCACCGACCAGCAGCCCGCCGAATCCGGCCAGAAAGCACAGACCGATCACCAGGGCCATGCCCATCTGGTTGGTCATGCGGGTGGCCAGCACCGGTGCCAGGAATGTGGCCGGCAGACTGATAAACTGCAGGATCGAGAGCATCCAACCGGCGGTGGAAGTGCTCATGCCGTGGTGATGGAGGATTTCCGGCAGCCAGGCAATGGTGCAGTAAAACGCAAACGACTGCAATCCCATGAATACGGTAACCTGCCAGGCCAGCGGTGAACGCCAGAGTCGGCTGCTGTCGGACGCTTTGCCCTGGTCGCCTGTGATGTGGACGGATGCACGGAGCTGCGGCAGCCACACAACCAGCGCGACGAGGGTCAGCAGGGACCAGCAGGCCAGCGCTCCCTGCCATCCGAGACGCAGCGCCTGGGCCAGCGGGACGCTAAGACCGGACGCCAGCGCAGCGAGGGTGCCCATCGCCGTGGTGTACACACTCGTCATCAGTCCGATCCTGTCCGGAAACCGCTGCTTGACGAGCCCCGGCAGCAGCACGTTGGAAATGGCGATTCCCAAGCCGATCAGGCCCATGCCGGCAAATAACGCGGCAGTCCCCCCGAGCGAGCGGAGGATGATGCCGACGAGCAAGATACACAGTCCCGCCCAGATGGTCCGTTCATTCCCGTAGCGTTCTGCGATCTTTGGAGCGATCGGGGACAGGACGGCAAAGGCGATGAGCGGCAGCGTGGTCAAAAAACCCGCCATGCTGCCGGACAGGCCTGTATCCGTTCGGATGGAGCCGATCAGCGGCCCTACGGAGGTGAGGGCGGGGCGCAGGTTGAAGGCGACGAGAATGATGCCCGCGACAAGCAGCATGTTTCCCGTGGGTAGCGGACGGGAAGCGACGTCATCACGATTGGTCATGAAAGGATTCCTCCAGACGTTTCATCTCCGGTACTTCCATTAGTGTACGCAGTAAAAGTTGTTAATTCTTTACGGTATGCACAATTCCCTTCCCGTACACCCATGATGCACCCATTACGGACTTTGTCTGCACACCGGGCTATTTTGGAAAAAACGGTCCCCACCCGGGCGTTTGCTACATACAGTAGTACGAAAGCGGAAAAAAGGAGGGGGCCCACATGGGCGATTTGATATCCGATCTGCTGGGTAAGCTGAGCAAGAAAACAGGACGGAACTGGACGATGGAGGATATCGTGCGGCTGGCGCAAAAGCTGCCGAAGGGAGGGAATGGAAACCTGGATGAAGTGTTTGACGAACTGTCAGACATGGGGCTCAATCTGAGCGAGGAAACGCGGGTGAAGGTGAAGGAACAGTTGAAGGACGGTAAACCCCCATCGCTCGAATCCATCAGCGCGCTGGCGAACAGGCAGGCACAGGGAACAAACACCCCGAAGAAAGAGGTGTCGCATGCCAGTGCAAAAGTGAAAAGCGATCCGCTTGCCGAACGATTGAGAAAATGGCAGGACGGGAGAAAGAAAAGGCGATAGACGTGTAATGCAAACGAAGCGCAGTCTCGCGTGCCTTGGCACGATGCGGCTGCGTTCGTTTTTTTGGGAGGAAACCTTGATAAAAACGTACAATTATGTTTTAATTAACTTATAATGTTCGTGTTTTCTATATTCTTTCCAATAATATCAGGAGGTTCTATCCGTGAGTGTGAAAAAGGCACTGATCAGCGTTTCCGACAAGACAGGGTTGATTCCGTTTGCGCGCCGTTTGGCTGATGCCGGCGTGGAGATCATCTCCACCGGGGGTACGGCGACCATGCTGAAAGAAGCGGGCATTCCGGTTATCGGCATTTCCGAAGTGACCGGTTTCCCTGAGATTCTCGACGGGCGCGTCAAAACGCTGCATCCGAACATCCACAGCGGCCTCTTGGCTGTGCGCGACAATGAAGCCCACCGGAAGCAGCTGAACGACCTGCAGATTGAAACGATTGATCTGGTTGTTGTCAACCTGTATCCTTTTAAGCAGACGATCGCCAAACCGGACGTGACGTTTGCGGAGGCGATTGAGAATATTGACATCGGCGGGCCGACCATGCTGCGTGCGGCTGCGAAAAACCACCAGTACGTCACTGTAGTGGTGGACGCCGCCGACTACGAGCAGGTAGCCACGGAAATCGAGCAGAATGGGGATACGTCCCTGGATACGCGCCGCCGTCTGGCCGCCAAGGTGTTCCGCCACACGGCTGCGTACGACGCGCTGATCTCCCGCTATCTGAGCGAACAGGTGGGCGACTTCCTGCCGGAAAGCTACACAGTGACCTACGAAAAAGCGCAAGATCTGCGTTACGGCGAAAATCCGCATCAGCGGGCCGCATTCTACCGCGAGCCGCTGGCAGGCGGAGCCAGCATCGCACGTGCCCAACAGCTTCACGGCAAAGAGCTTTCCTACAACAACATCAACGACGCTGACGCCGCTCTGGCCATCGTGCGCGAGTTTGCCGAACCTGCCGTGGTCGCGGTGAAACACTCCAACCCGTGCGGCGTAGGCATCGGTGCCGACATTCGCGAAGCCTACCAAAAGGCGTACGAGGCTGATCCCGTTTCCATCTTTGGTGGCATCGTGGCGGCCAATCGTCCGGTGGACCGCGACACTGCCCTGCTGATGAAAGAAACGTTTTTGGAAATCATCCTCGCGCCTGATTTCACCGAAGAAGCGCTGGCCGTGCTGACCGAGAAGAAAAACCTGCGCCTGCTGCGCATCCCCTCGCTGAACGAGTCCCGGGAAGCCGCGCAGGGATTCCGCATCGCGCCGGTGGCGGGCGGAGCGCTGGTGCAGGACTACGACGTGAAACAACTGGACGATGCCGATATCCGCGTGGTGACCGACAAACAGCCGACCGCCGAAGAACTGGCGCAGCTGAAATTCGCCTGGAAGGTCGTCAAGCACGTCAAGTCGAACGCCATCGTGCTCGCCAAGGATAACATGACGATCGGCGTGGGCGCTGGCCAGATGAACCGCGTCGGTGCTGCCGGCATTGCCATCGCTCAGGCGGGAGAAAAAGCGAAAGGGGCTGTGCTGGCCTCCGATGCCTTCTTCCCGATGCCGGACACCGTAGAAGCGGCAGCGAAGGCAGGTATTACAGCGATCATTCAGCCGGGCGGTTCGGTCCGCGACCAGGACTCCATTGACGCCTGCAACCGCCATGGCATCGCGATGGTGTTTACCGGTGTACGCCATTTCAAACACTAATCGCTGACGAATTGATGAGAGCGAAAGAGAAAAGCGGATTTGTCAGAACCGCTGACAGGAGGGAGTACGCATGAACGTACTGGTAATCGGCGGCGGGGGCCGCGAACACGCCATCGTCTGGAAGTTGGCGCAAAGTCCCAAGGTGAAAAAGATTTTCTGCGCGCCTGGCAACGGCGGTACGGCGCTGTTGGCGGAAAACGTGCCGATTCCCGTTGACGATTTTGCCGCCCTGGCCCAGTTTGCCAAAGACGAGGGGGTTGACCTGACAGTGGTCGGTCCGGAAGACCCGCTGTTGGGCGGAATCGTCGACTTTTTCACGGAGCGCGGCCTGCCGATCTTCGGGCCGACTGCGCAGGCAGCGAAGATCGAAGGCAGCAAAAGTTTTGCCAAGCATCTGATGAAGCGCTATGGCATCCCGACGGCCCGGTACGAGTCGTTTCTCGACTACGAGTCGGCCCTGGCCTACGTGCGTGAACAGGGGGCGCCGATCGTGGTCAAAGCGGACGGACTGGCAGCCGGCAAAGGGGTGGTCGTTGCGGAAACGCTGGAAGCAGCGGAAGCGGCGCTCTACCGGATTATGAAGGAAGGCGTGTTTGGCCAGGCGGGGGCGCGCGTGGTGATCGAGGAGTGCATGCGCGGCGAAGAGCTGTCCCTGCTGTCGTTTGTCGACGGGGAAACGGTCAAGCCGATGGTGACTTCCCAGGACCACAAGCGCGTCTTTGACGGTGACCAGGGCCCCAACACCGGCGGCATGGGCACCTATGCGCCTGTGCCGCACATGTCGGCAGAGCTGGTGGAGCAGATCGTGGAGACGATCGTCAAACCGATGGCCCGCGGCATGGCACAGGACGGCATCCCGTTTAGGGGCGTGCTTTACACGGGCCTGATGATCACGGACGAGGGGCCGAAGGTCGTGGAGTTCAACGCCCGCTTCGGCGATCCGGAAACGCAGGTGATCCTGCCGCTTTTGGAGACCGATCTGGTAGACATCTGCACGGCTGCCATCCAGGGGGAACTGGCATCGGTCGACGTAAAGTGGAAGCAGGAAAGTGCGGTATGCGTCGTCATGGCCGCTCCCGGGTATCCGGGTGAATACCCCAAGGGCGAGCTGATCAGCGGCTTGGAAAAGGCGGGCGAGTCCGTCACCGTGTTCCACGCCGGCACCAAACAGACGGAGCAAGGCATTGTCACCAGCGGCGGCCGTGTCCTCGGCGTGACCGGGACAGGACGAACGCTGGAAGATGCGCGTGCTCGGGCATACGCTGCCGTTGAGCAGATCAGCTTCGCGGGTGCGCATTACCGCCGGGACATCGCAGACAGGGCGCTGCGCAGACGCTAGATTCGTGCCAATCGCGACCTGTATGGCAAAAAAGGGAGATCCGTCCGGTTATTGACGGTATCTCCCTTTCTTCTTGTTCGCAGCGTACATAAAGTAGCCCATGACGGCGACACAGCCGATGATCAAGGCAAAGACAAACGCATTGTGGGAAAACCATTCGTATAGCGGAGGTCCGACAAGTGACATGGGCTGTCCCTCCTAGGAATAAGTTGGCTCGAGATGTTCGTCGCGGCTGTGGCGGTCGTCCGTTTTTTTGGCGCGCTCTTCGTTGCGGGAAGCTTCCTCGGCCTGGCGGTAGGAGACGTACTCCTTAACAGCCGCTTCGAGCTGTTTGTCTTCGGCCGACAGTTTGGTTTGCTCCTGCTTGGGAGCCGTGCCACTGCGCGGTTTCCGTGCCTGGTTCCTCATGTCCTTGGCTTTGCTGAGCATGTTTTGCATTCCGGCGCGATCGCAGCTGTTGACACCCATCGCGTACAGCATCGGACAAAAGCGGGTGACGCCTTCTGCCACCTTCATGGCTGACAGCGCCATTAACAGCCAGGGAGTGCGGTACGGGCGGCGGCTCATCCTGCCGACGCCGTAGGCCAGCCCCAACAGGCCGACAGTGATGCGGATCAGAGCATCCACGGTTCCGACGTTTTTTTGCATGGTTGTTCCTCCTGTCCTAACAGTTCCTGTTGGTAGTGTGTGCCGGGCGGAAAAAATCACGCGAGGGAATTGTTGTTAACAGAGGGGTTGGATACAGGAGACCGGTAGGCGAACGGAGAAGTGTACACAGGAAGTGAGCGAGCGTTCGCTAGGAAATGGTTGCTGTGGCAGAGGATTCTCTATCCGTGCGCCAAACAGGGAAAGGAGTGCATACCATGCGAGTCCGTCCGATCAACGAAAAGGCTTACCTGCATCTGTTACGGGTGGCGAAGCGGCAGGCCCCTGCCGACATGTGGATCAAGGGAGCGCGGGTGCTGCAGGTGTATACCAAGGAATGGCGGGAGGTGAATGTCGTCGTCGCCGGAGAACGGATCGCCTATGTGGGGGAAAAGGAGCCGGAGGTGGCCGAACATACGGTTGTGGTAGACGCAGCTGGGATGTACGCGGTGCCGGGGTACATGGAGCCGCACGCCCATCCGTTTCAGTGGTACAATCCGTTCTCGCTGGCCGACTTCGCACTGGAGCGGGGAACGACAACCCTGGTGTCTGACACGATGATGCTGATGAGCCTGCCGTTTGCGCAGGTGGCACAGATCATGGAGCGGCTGTCGGCCCATCCGGTCAAGCAGTTTTTCTGGGGTCGGCTCGATCCGCAGCGGAGGCGGTCACATGCAGAGCCGCCGTTTGACCGGGCAGGGCTGGCGCGAATGCTGGAGCATCCGCTGGTCGTCCAGGGCGGGGAACTGACCGACTGGCAAGGCGTGTTGAACGAAGACGAGACCCTGCTGTTTGGACTCAAGCACGCCCGCGATCTTGGCAAACGGATCGAAGGACATCATCCGGGAGCGTCGGTGGAGACCCTGAACACAGCGGCTGCCGCCGGGATCACCGCCTGCCACGAGAGCATCACGGCGGAGGAGTTGTTGCGCCGCCTGCAGTTGGGGATGTATGTCGCACTGCGCCACTCCTCCATCCGGCCGGACCTGCCGGAATTGGTTCGCGGCTGGCTGGAAATGGGACTGCCCTGGTCGCCCCGCATGATGCTGACATCGGACGGCAGCACGCCGCCGATGCACCGGCACGGCCTGATGGATTACACGATAAAAGTGGCGATCGAAGCGGGCATGCCGCCGGAAGAGGCCTACGTGATGGCGACGCTCAATCCTGCCGTCTACTACGGCATGGACGCCGAAATCGGGGGGATTGCCCCAGGCCGACTCGCCGACGTTCTGCTGCTTACTCGTCCGGAGGAGCCGACGCCCGAGCTGGTCATCGCCAACGGACGACGGGCGGCGGAAAAAGGGCGGCTGCTGGTGCCCACGGTGCTGCCTCATTGGGAGCAGTACGAGTTTCCGCCCGTCGACCGGCTGGGCAGGGACGTGGGAGCGGACGCGTTTCGACTTCGCCACACGGGCGGACCGCTGCCGGTCCTGCACATGCGCAATGCGGTCATTACCACACTGGAGCGGGAGGAACTGCCGGCAGACCGGGATGGCTGCGTTTCGCTGGAGAACGATCCCGAGCTGGCGGTAATCTGCTGTCTCAATCCTGACCGGGAGCGGCTGACACAGGCGCTGGTAAGGGGATACGGCCGTTCGCTGGAGGCACTGGTCAGCACCTACACGGCCTCCGACGACTGGCTGGTCATCGGGCGCAACCCGGAGGCCATGGCGGAATCGCTGCGGCGCGTCCGGCAGATTGGCGGAGGCGTGGTCATGATCGACGGGGGACGGGTGATCTGCGAATGTCCGCTGCCGCTCGCCGGAAAGTTTTCTCCCGCGCCGATGGACGACGTCATCCGCATGGCGGAATCGCTGACCGACCTGTTGCGGGACAAGGGGTACGCGCATTTGGACCCGCTCTATTCGTTGCTGTTTTTTACCGCCACCCATTTGCCGTATGCCCGGCTTACCGCCGAGGGGATCGTCGATGTGAAGTCGGGGGCCGTTTTGGTGCCGCCCATTCCCCTTCCATGAGGAAAACATGTTTTCGGCAAAGGAATGTCTTCGCAAACATCAATTACTTCACCTTAGTAAAGTATTGATATATTTATTTGGATTTAATACAGCTTCATCTTTACGCTGTTATATGTATAAAAAATATGTTTATTGAAAATACCATTATTCATCTCTTGTAAAATTCCTGATATATTTTACAATTAAGAAAGGCCAGACAGGAACGGTCCTGTGAGACGTTTGGCCCATGTCGGGTATCCTCCCTGGGTGGACGTTTTACGGGCCGCCAAGTGATTTCATGGGTGGCGGTGGACGGGTGGTTCTGATATGATTATGTTAACCTGTCCCGCCGTGGAAGGGGTGCTTTGCTCGAGAAAAGAATACCTGTGACGGAAAAGGGGACGGTTTCATCGTTGTATTCGTCGATCCAAAATGAGCAGCCGGCTCCGGTATCGCAGGATACGTTGCTTAAATAGGGCCAGACATCGCAGACTACCGAACAAGCCTCTTTCAACCCGGGGCGACACTCAGGTGTGCGCCCTTTCTGTTTGAGGAGTTGTCCAGTGCGCGGACAAGCCTTTCGCTGACGGTACGACCGCTCACACAAAGACAGCGCGTCAGGCAAAAAAGCAGCGGTTGTCCCGACAGCCGCCGGGCGGCAAGTTGTTTTTTTGATCGCCGAATACAGAAAATTTACAATTACCGCAAGTTTACAAAGGAATGAGGGATGGGAAAGTATGCTGCTCGACATTTTGCCTCAGGTGTTGGTTGACGGCTTGACGCTGGGCTTCATGTACGCCGTCGTTGCGCTCGGCTACACCATGGTGTACGGGATTTTGGAGTTCATCAACTTCGCGCACGGTGAGATTTTCATGGTGGGCGCCTTTGTGGGGACGGAGGTCCTGCTGATTACGGACGCCCTGGGGGCGCTTCAGGGGATGAATCCGTTTGTCGCACTGTTTATAACCCTGCTGATCGCGATGGCCATTACCGGAGCCCTCGGCGTCGGGATTGAGCGGGTAGCCTACCGTCCGTTGCGCGGTGCGCCGCGGCTCGTTCCGCTGATTTCCGCGATCGGCGTGTCGTTCCTGCTGCAGGATCTCGTCCGGTTTACGGAAGCGATTGCCCGCAACGAATTTTATCTGAACAGTCCCATTCTTTTTTCAGGTTCCATCCCGTTGGGCAGCATCGCCGCGATTCCGACGAAGGCGTTGATCGTCATCGTGCTCGCCATTGTGATGATGATATCGCTGACCTTGTTCATCAACAAGACCAAGTGGGGTATCGCCATGCGGGCTGTTGCGCAGGACCAGTCAACAGCGTCGCTGATGACCATTAACGTGGACAAAGTCATTATGCTTACCTTTTTGATCGGTTCCAGCCTGGGCGGCGCAACCGGGGTACTGTTCGCGCAGAACTACGGCACGATTGACCCCTACATCGGCTTTATTCTCGGTCTCAAGGCGTTTACCGCAGCCGTTCTCGGCGGTATCGGCAACATCCGCGGCGCGATGGTGGGCGGTGTTCTGCTTGGCTTGCTGGAGTCCCTGTCCGGCGCGTACATGGGTCCGCTGACCGGCGGAGCGTTTGGCGCCGAGTACAAAGACGTGTTTGCGTTCAGCATTTTGATTCTCGTGCTTCTGTTCAAACCGGAAGGCCTGTTTGGCGAAGCCGTAAAAGAGAAAGTGTAGGTGAAACGCATGGCAAACATGGTATGGAAGTCGTTCAAAGGGATTCCGCTTCCGGTTACGCTGATTTGGATCGCTGGCTTTTCGGCCGCACTGCACTTCTTGGACAAATCGGTCATCGCGTTTCTGGGAATCTTGTCCTCCATTGTTTTGATCTACTACACCAACGCCTCCAGCAAGGTCCGCATGCTCATCGGAGCACTGGTGCTGTTAATCATCATTCCGCTGGTGGCGGGGGACAACCGCTACTACATGGAAGTGGCTTCGCAGGTGGGCATCTACGTGGCCATGGCGCTCGGCCTGAACATCGTGGTCGGATTTGCCGGACTGCTTGACCTCGGCTACGTCGCCTTTTTCGCCGCCGGTGCGTACGCGTACGCGATTTTTTCCACGTCCCAGGCCAACCAGTTCATCCCCGGCGACCTGTTTCCGCTGTCGGGCGAGTGGTTCTGGCCGTTCCTCATCGTCGGCTTGATCGTGGCGGCAATCTTCGGGATATTGCTCGGTCTACCGGTCTTGCGGGTGAAAGGGGACTACCTGGCCATTGTCACGCTGGGGTTTGGTGAAATTATTCGGATTATTTTCAATAACCTGGACAAACCCATCAACATCACCAACGGCCCGCAGGGGATCACTCCGATCCCGCAGCCGGAATTGTTGGGAATGAAGATGGGCACGCCGTTCCACTTCTATTTTATCGTGTTAGTCGTCATCGCCTTTATCGTCCTGGCCAACTTTCGCTTTGAAAACTCGCGCATCGGCCGCGCCTGGATCGCGGTGCGGGAAGACGAACTGGCGGCCCAGTCCATGGGCATCTCCCTGCTGAACACCAAGCTGGCCGCGTTTGCCACGGGCGCTTCCTTCGCCGGTGTGGTCGGCGTCATCTTTGCCGCCAAGCAGACGTTTATCGATCCGACCTCGTTTACGCTGATGGAGTCGATCGGGATTCTCGTCATGGTCATCCTCGGCGGCAGCGGAAGCATCCCTGGCGTGGTATTGGGGGCGGCATTCGTCACGGTGCTGCAGGTGCAGCTGCTGAAAGAGCTCTCCAATTTCCTCCACTCGCTGCAACAGGCGGGCGTCATCAATCTGCCGAACCAGTTGGATCCGTCCAAGTTCCAGCGGTTGATCTTTGGCATCATGTTGATCCTCGTGGCGCTCTACCGTCCCAACGGTTTGATTCCGGCGAAGCGCAAGAAGACCGATCTCGACGCCATCCGGACAAGCAAATTGGGCGAAAACCGTCTGGGGATCCTGAGCAGGCTGGCGAAAGGCAAGCTGTCGCAGGGCAACCAGTCGTAGCGTACAAGGAGGGAGCATCATTATGGCACTGTTGGAAGCAATCGGCTTGACAAAGCGCTTCGGCGGTCTGGTCGCCAATCAGGACGTCACCGTCAAGATTGAGAAGGGGACGATTACGGCGGTCATTGGACCGAACGGGGCCGGGAAAACCACGTTTTTCAACATGATCACCGGCTTTTACGAGCCGGACGAGGGCGATGTCCTGCTGGACGGGAAAAGCATCAAGGGACTGCGGCCGGACCAGATTGCCGAGCGGGGCATCACCCGCACGTTCCAAAACATCCGCTTGTTCAAGCAGATGACCGCCTTGGAAAACGTGATGGTGGGTACGCACAGCCGGCTGACGGCAGGACTCTTGGGCATCCTGTTCAACGTCAAGCGGGTGCGCGAAGAGGAAGAGCGGGCCCGCGTCGAGGCCTATCAACTCCTGGAATACGTCGGGATCGCCCACGTCGCCAACGAAGAGGCCGGCAGTCTGCCGTACGGCTTGCAGCGCCGCCTGGAGATCGCCCGCGCGCTGGCGACCAATCCGCAAATCATTCTGCTGGACGAGCCGGCGGCGGGGATGAATCCGCGCGAAACAGCGGAGATGACGGAGTTTATCCGCCGGCTGAAAAACGAACTGGAACTGACCATCATCCTGATTGAACACGACATGAAGCTGGTCATGGGCCTGAGCGAATACATCCACGTGTTGGATTACGGACGCAAAATCGCCGAGGGAACGCCGGAGCAAATCCGCAACAATCCCAGAGTCATCGAGGCGTACCTGGGCAAAAGCGCGTCGGAAGTGTCGTAAGCGGGGGAGGAATCACAGATGGCATTGTTGGAACTGCATAACGTACACACCTATTACGGCGGCATCCACGCGTTAAAGGGGCTGAGCATCCAGGTCAACCAAGGGGAAGTGGTGACGCTGATCGGCTCCAACGGGGCAGGCAAGTCGACCACGCTGAAGACGATCTGCGGCCAGACGCGCGCACGGGAAGGCAAAATCCTCTTTGACGGCAAGGACATCACCCAAATGCGCACGCATGAAATCGCCCTGCTGGGTATCGCCCACGTGCCGGAGGGGCGGCGCATTTTCCCCAAGCTGACCGTGCGGGAGAACCTGGAGATGGGCGCCTTCTCCGTAACGGACAAGAATCTGATCGAGGAAGGAATTGAGCGGGCATTTCGCTACTTTCCCCGGCTGAAAGAGCGGATCAACCAAAAGGGCGGCACGATGTCCGGCGGGGAGCAGCAGATGCTGGCCATCGCACGCGGCCTGATGATGAAGCCGAAGATTTTGATGCTGGACGAGCCGTCCATGGGGCTGGCGCCGATTCTGGTCGAACAGATTTTTGACATCATCACGGAGCTGAATAAGGAGGGCATGACGATCCTGCTCGTGGAGCAAAACGCCAACCAGGCGCTCTCCGTGGCCCATCGCGGCTACGTCATCCAGACGGGAGAGATCATCCTGCAGGATGAGGCGGCCACCCTGCTGGCAAACCCGCAGGTGCGGGAAGCGTACCTTGCATAGAAGTGAAGCACCGATGGAGTCTAATGACTCCATCGGTGTTTTTTGTAACGAAATGGAAATTTCTTCGTCTCCTCGTATAGACGCACAGGTTTGCAGGACGATTCGACATCAGAGTTGGAACGTACCTCTCTGCAAACGATGTGAGTCGTGAGGAATATGGCTGTTCCAAAAACGGTCCACGCGAAAGGGTGCATGCCGATGATGTACCAAAAAACCGTCATGTTGTCTGTGATAGCCGCTGCCAGTGTCGCTGTCGGCGGATACCTTTACGTAAATGCCAATCAACCTGCATCCGACCAGGCAACTCAATGGCACGAAAACGTTCACGGGGCTGAACAAAAGGAGAAGGCGGGAACTGCGGTAGATGTAAGAGGAGATGTTAATGAGAGTTTTTCCAGTATCGAACAGTTGAAGGACAACTCTCAATTGATTGCAGAGGTTGAAATTGAAAAGGCGGACAGCTTCCAATACAAACACGTTGTGTTTACGTTGAGTGAAGCGAAACTGCTGCATGTCTATAAAGGAGAGGTCCAAAACGGAGAAACCGTCAAGATTCTCGAAACCGGCGGATATAAGGATGGAAAGGAATACACGTTTGAAGGGAACAAGGCATTTACGGAAAAGGAGACGGCGATTGTCTTTTTGGAAAAGTACGAAGGGCCGATTGCTGATGACGCTTATGTAATAGCGGGAGTGTATCAAGGGAAATTTGTAACAGACGGTCAGACAGTACAACCGCCCAATGGCGTAGAAAAGGGGCTGCAGGTAAAAACCATGGAAGAGTTGGGCTTGGAATAGCATGGTATCAGGCGGCCAGCCAGGTGAATACTGGTTGGCCTTGTCGGTGGAGGAGATGGATGCGGGGCTGCGGCTGCTATACGGAGTGTAAAAGCCGTACATGCACTCCTGCATTTGACAGAACTTACTGACAAGCGTAGAGTATAGCAGTGTATGGAGGGGGAAGCGAGTGAACTCTGCGCGCACGTTGTTTGTCACAGGCATGATTCAAATTATCCCGGTCGCCGCCGCAGGGATCGTGGACGGGCTTGTGTTTGGCATCCTCGCCCGGCAGGCAGGTCTCGGCATCGCGGAAGCCTTGCTGTTTTCACTCCTCGTCAACGCAGGGTCGTCGCAGTTTGCCGCCGTCGGCCTGATCTCGCAGGGGATTGTGGGCTGGCCCATTCTGGTCTCCGCGGCTTTGCTGAACGCCCGTCACCTGCTGTACGGCCTGTCGCTCGGGCCCCACTTTCGCGGGACGCCACCGTGGAAGCTGTCGTTGATGGCGGCTGGCCTGAACGACGAGACGTACGCCCTGACATCCACCTATCTGGCGTCCGGCCAAAAGCCCAGCCTCTCCTTTTTTGCCGGTGCGAGCGCGGTCGACTATCTGATCTGGAACGCCAGCACGCTGGCCGGCGCCTGGTTTGGCGCGGTGTTTACGGAAACGGAGGCGTACGGCCTGGACTTTGCGTTTGTGGCCACGTTCCTTGGCTTTCTCGCAATTAATCTGCTCTCCCCGTTTCATGTGAAGGTGGCGGCCGGCGCTGCGGCTGTCGCCTGCCTCGCGTACTGGGGAGGCGGCGGGACGGCGGCGGTGATTGCCGGAACGCTGACGGCAGTGGTGATGGGAGCGGTGATCCGTGAACGATAAGGTGCTGCTGATCATTGTCTTGATGGCCGTGATTACCTATCTGACGCGGTTTCCCATGCTGCTGATCAGCTCGCGCTGGGAGATCCCCGACTGGCTCCGGCGCGGACTGGCCATGGTCCCGGTGGGGGTGTTCAGTTCGCTGACCGTGCCGCCCATTCTCTTTTATGGGAAAGACGGGCAGTGGAGTCCGGAGTACCTCGCGGCGGGGGTGGTTTCACTCGCCGTCGGCCTGTGGAGAAAGCAGGTCGTCTGGGCGCTGTTGGCCGGGGTGGGGGCGATTGTGCTGTGGCGGGCCCTTTTCTGAAGATCGGGAAGAGCGTGTAAAAAAAGGCGAGCTTGCGCATCAATGCAGGCTCGCCAGTTGTTTTTTGCCGGCGTACAGCGCCATCATGCTGAACAGAACGGCCAGCGCGCCCGCGTAAAACGGGACGTGCGGCGAGTACCACTCGGCCAGCTTGCCCGCCAGCCAGGGCGCGATCGCGCCGCCGACAAAACGGACGAAGCTGTAGGCGGAAGACGCGACGGCACGCTCCACCGGCGCGACGTCCATCACCGATGCGGTCAGGACGGTGTTGATAATGCCCAAAATCGCGCCGGCCAGGACGATAGCCAGCACCAGCGTCACTTGCGACGATACGCCCAATCCCATGGCCGTCAGGTCTGCGGACAACAGCAGCAGCATGGCGAACAGCGTGGGGACGGACCCGCAGCGCTCCTGCAGTTTCGGCGCCACGATCACCGAGGTGATGGCGAGCATCACGCCCCAGAAGAAAAACACGTATCCCAGGCTGTGTTCGTCCATGTGCAGCACAAACGGAGAAAACGCCAGCAGCGTAAAAAACCCGAAGTTGTACAGAAGCGCCGTCAGCGCCATGGTAAACAGGCCGCGGTGCCGCAACGCGCGGAACGGATCAAGGAGCGAGCTGCGCCGCTTCGGCTTGGGCACGTCGCTGAGCAGTACGAAGACAGCAAGCAGCGCGATCGCCATCAGCACGGCGACGCCGAAAAACGGCCCGCGCCAACTGATGCCCCCGAGCAGCCCGCCAAGCAGCGGCCCCACGGACATCCCCAGACCGATGGCCGCTTCGTACAGGACGATCGCTCCCGCTGTGCCGCCGCTGGCCACGCTGACAATCACCGCCAGGGCGGTGGAGATGAAAAAGGCGTTGCCCATTCCCCAGCCGGCGCGGAACCAGACGATCTGCATCACCGAGTCGGACATGCCGCCGAGAAAGGAAAACAGGATGATGCCCGCCAGGCCGACCAGGAGCGTCGCCTTGGGTCCGATCCGGCTGGAGACCCATCCTGTGACCAGCATTGTCAAGCCGGTCATCAGCATGTAGCTGGTGAACAACAGGGATACTTCACTGGGCGTGGCATTCAGTTGGCTCGCAATCGCGGGCAGGATCGGGTCGACCAATCCGATCCCCATGAAAGCGACCACACAGGCAAACGCGACAGCCCAGGCTGATTTTGGCTGCTGCATGATGATGCGCCAGGCATGCGCGTGACTTTCCATTAGGAATCCTCCTTTTTGATTTCGATTTCTGTCTGCAGTTCCTGTTTTTTTCTGGCAATGCGGGTCAGCTTCTCATCGTAGTCGGCCAGCAGCTCCGAGAGTTTGTTCAGTTTGTCCTGCAGGAAGCCGCGCTTGGCCAGGAGCGTCCGTTCCAGTTCGGTCAGCAGGTTCAGCTTATCTTCGGTGGACACTTCCTGGTAATAGCCCTGCTTCAACAGCTCGTATTTGTGGGACAGGTCCATCATGTCCTTGATTTCCTGCAGCGACGCTCCCAACAGGTCGCGGGTGTTTTTGACGTGCAGGATGTGGGCGATGTCCTCATCCGTGTACATGCGGTATCCGCTCTCCGTTCGCCCGGACGGATTGACCAGCCCTAATTCCTCGTAATAGCGAAGCGCTCTTTTCGTAAGGCCGGTTTTTTTGGCTGCCTCCTCAATGCGGTACAACGGGCTCCCTCCCATACGCGTGTGTAATGGCACGACGACAAACAGACAAGGTTTATGATACAAAACGGTAACGTTAACGTAAACGTTATTGTTTTCCGCTTATATGGGCCAGCCGCGTGCACAAAAAAGCCCGGACCAGACCAAATGGCTGATCCGGGCACAGCATCGGCAGTGCTCACGGACGGTACCCCAATTCTGCAGACATCTCTCGCACGGTCTCCAGCAGTTCCCTGAGGATCGCATCCTTCTGGGGAAGAACGCGGTCGGACGGGCCGATCACGCTGACCGATGCGGCTACTTCACCGGTGGAATCAAACAGCGGCGCCGCCATCCCGGTAACGCCCACGTTGCGCCGGTCGGAGCTGAATTCGTAGCCCCGTTCCCTGATCTCCTGCAGCGCCCGCTTGATCTCGTCGGCTGACGTGTACGAGTAGGGCGTGTATGTCCGGATTCCCTCCGCCAGCACCTCGTCCTGAAACGATTCCGGTTTGTAGGCCAACAGCACGCGGGACGCGGAGGTGGAATAAAGGGGGAAGCGGCGGTGCGTCTCGACCGTAAAGCGGATCGGGTGAGGCGAATCCACCTTGGTGACGTAGATGGCGTCGGTGACGTCCTGCAGGCACAGCACGACCAGCTCCTGCGTGCGAGATACCAGGCGGTTGATATAGGGAGCGGCAAAGTCGACGATGTCGTGGTTTTTCAGCACCTTGTTGCCCAGCTCCAGCAGCGTGTAGCCGAGTGTGTACTGCCTGGTTTTTTCGTTTTGGCGGATAAATCCTTCCGCCTCCAGCGTCGCCAGCAGCTTGTGCACCGCTCCCTTGGAGAGCTGCAGCCGCTTGCTCAATTCCGTCACGCCGAGCTCCTTGGGCGCGTCGAGGAAGATTTTCAAGAGCCGGCAGCTGTTGCGTACGGAAGACAGAAAATGATCCATGGATACGACTCCTCCAAAGCTCACATTTAGAATTAGTCTACCATAACCGGGAAGACTTTACGGTTCGAAAAGAGATAATCATCCCTTTACTCAGACTACCTTGAATTGTCAGTCTCCTTTATGATAGTATATCACTATAGTTCTCGAATAGGAAACTGTGTTTTCTATTCGTGAACGATTTGCCAATAAACATACACATAGCGGGGGATGAACACGTGAAGAAACAGGCATTATCGGTACTGTCCATTCTTGCTTTAACCGGTTCATTGCTCGCCGGCTGTGGGTCTTCCGCCGGGCAGTCAACCGCGTCCGGCCAGCCTGTGGGGCAGGGCGGCAGCCAGGCACAGGCGCAGTTGGAGGACACGTTGGTCGTGGCGGGCAACGGCGCCACCGTCGAACAGCTAATGAAAGACGAGATTTTCAAGAAGTTCAACGAGAAGTACCCGAACGTGAAGATGACCTACGTCTCCGGCGTCTCGACCGATATCGTGGCCAAGGTAAAAGCGCAGAAAAACGCGCCGCAGATCGACGTCACCATCGTCGAGGGAGGCGAACAGGAAAAAGGGCGCCAGGAAGGGCTGTGGGAGGCGCTTTCCGAGACGGACATTCCCAACATGAAAAACGTTCCGCAGGACCTGCGCGTCGCGGAAAACAGCGGAGTAACCGTCAACTTTACGCCGATGGGCATCTCGTACAACGCGGAGCTCGTCAAGGAAAAAGGCCTGCCGGTGCCCAAGTCATGGAACGACTTGACCAGACCGGAAGTGAAGGGCTATATAACAATGACCGACGTGGCCAGCAACTTCGGCCGCTCCACGATGATCATGCTGGCCTACGCCAACGGCGGTTCGGAGAAAAACATCGAGCCCGGCTTTGAAAAAATGAAAACGATTGCGAGCTACATGCCGACGTTTGCCAAGAGCGCGGCCCAACTCCAACAAAACCTGCAAAACAAAAGTGCAGCCTACACCACCTGGACGATGGCCCGCAGCCTGACGCAAAAAGAGACGGGCCTGCCGTTGGAATTCGTCTTCCCGGAAGAGGGCGGAAACATCGTGCCGAACGTCGCCACGCTGGTCAAAGGGGCCAAGCACCCCAACGCCGCCAAAGCGTTTATCGACTTCCTGCTGAGCGACGAGGTGCAGATCATGTACGCGACCAAGCTCTACTACAACCCGGCCACGGCCGTGAAGCTGCCGGAAGACGTGGCCAAGCAGTTGGAGTTTGACCGCAGTAAAGTGGTGAACTTCGACTACGACACGATCAGCAAGGAAATGTCCGCGTGGCTCGATCGCTTCAACAAAGAGATCGCGCCGCTGACAGGAAAGTAGGTGTCCCTTTGAGCAAGGTAATTGACGTCGAACTGCGCAACATCATGAAGAAGTTCCAGAATAACGTCGTGGTTCGGGATTTCAACCTGCAGGTGGAGCAGGGAGAGTTTGTCTCGTTTCTCGGGCCGTCCGGCTGCGGCAAGACGACCACGCTGAACATGATCGCCGGATTTCTGGACCCGGACGAAGGGGAGCTCTTGATCAAAGGGCGGCGCATGAACGGCGTCCCCCCTTACAAGCGCGAACTGGGCATGGTGTTTCAAACCTATTCGCTGTTTCCGCACATGACGGTGGCGGAAAACGTCGCCTACGGGCTGAAGCTGCGCAAGGTGGGCAAAGCCGAGATGCAGGAGCGGGTGAAGCGGGTGCTGGAATTGGTCAAGCTGCCGCATGTGGCCGAACGCTATCCCAAGCAGTTGTCCGGCGGTCAGCGGCAGCGGATTGCGATCGCCCGCGCACTGGTGATCGAGCCGTCGCTGCTTCTTTTGGACGAGCCGCTCAGCAACCTGGACGCCAAGCTGCGCGAAGAACTGCGCGACGAACTGAAGCGGCTGCACCAGGAGATCGGCGTGACCACCATTTTCGTTACCCATGACCAGGAAGAAGCGCTCTCTTTGTCGGATCGAATCGTCGTGCTGAACCACGGCCGCGTCGAGCAGATCGGCACGCCTGAGGAGATCTACAACCGTCCCGCCTCCGAGTTCGACCACACCTTCATCGGCAAGACCAATCGCCTGGAAGGAGTCGTACTCGCTCAGGACGGAGAGAGTCTCACTGTGAAAACGATGGGCGGCCTCATCGTCAGGGCGGCCCGGCAGCAGCGGGTGTTTGTTCCTGGCGAAAGAGTGGCGGTGTTTGTGCGGCCGGAAAAATCCGGCTGGCGGACGGAGCGGCAGCGAGTGAGGTCAATCACGTCAGCGGCCAGTTGATGATTGCCTCATTTTTGGGCGCCTTTACCGAGTGCGAGGTGAAGGTGGGAGGTCATACCCTGTCCGTTAAGGTGCAGATGGACGGGCAGGGGATGCAGCTTACCCCCGGCAGGGCGGTCAACTGCCGCTGGGAGAGCGAAGACGTGCTGGTCATGCCGGCGGAGAGGGGATAGCCGATGAGCAAGCGTATCTCCATTCTGCTGCTGACGGCGCCGAGCATGATCGTGCTCCTGGGCGTGTTTTTGATTCCGATGCTGCTGATGCTCCTGTTGAGTTTTCAGGACGACACGCAGGCGTTCAGCTTGCAAAACTACCTGTTGTTCATCCAGGACCCGTTTTACCTGGAGATTCTCTGGCGGACCATCCGCATCAGCCTCTGGACGGTGCTGTGCACGCTCCTGCTCGGCTTTCCCGTGGCCATGTTCATGGCGCAGGCTTCAGGCCGGATGCGGGGCGTCGTCACCATACTGATTCTGGCGCCGCATCTGATCAGCGTGGTGATCCGCAACTTCGGCTGGGTGGTTGTACTCGGTGAAAAGGGCTGGATCAACGAAACGCTGCTGAGGCTGGGCGTGATCGACCAACCGCTGCGCCTGATGTACAACGAGCTGGGCGTGGTCATTGGCCTGACCGATTCATTTATCGCCTACATGGTGCTGGCGATCGCCACCAGCCTGTATGCGATTGATCCGCCGCTGTCCAAGGCGGCGTCCATTTTGGGAGCGTCTCGCTTGCGGACGTTTTTCACCGTGACGCTGCCGCTCACCCTGCCGGGTATTATCGCCGGTACGACACTGGTGTTCAGCTTGTCGATGAGCGCGTTTGTGACGCCGGCGCTGATGGGGGGCACCTCTGTGAAAGTAATGCCGGTCATCGCCTACGAACAGATTATGTCGACGCTCAACTGGCCGCTGGGAGCGGCACTGTCCTTCCTGCTGCTGGGCAGCACGATCCTGCTGGTCACTCTGTACACGCGGTTGATTGAAACCAAGCGATACAAAGAGGTGTTTGCGTCATGAAAAAGCTGAACGGGTTCGGACTGATCACCTTCTTTGTGCTGCTTCTGGTCAACCTACCGTTTCTGGTTATCATCCCCAGCTCGTTTACCGCGGCCGGATACCTGTCGTTTCCGCCGGATGGCTTTTCCTGGCAGTGGTACGACAAGATTCTGGATCGGCCGGAGTTTATCGAGTCGTTCTGGTTCAGCCTGCAGCTTGCCGCGATTACGGCCGTGCTGGCGACGCTGATCGGCACGTTGGCGGCCTTTGCCTTGAGCAAGTACAAATTCCGCGGCAGCGGGGTCATCAACGGCCTGCTGCTGTCGCCGCTGACCGTGCCGTCGCTGATCATCGGGATCGCCGCGCTGCTGTTCTTTACGCGGATCGGCATTGCAGGCACGTTTACCGGCCTGCTCCTGGCCCACACGCTGATCTCCATTCCGTACGTGGTGCGGCTGGTGCTGACCGGCCTCAGCACGTTCGACTACACCCTGGAAAAGGCGGGCTACATGCTGGGAGCCCGGCCGCTGCGGGTGTTTTGGGACGTCACACTGCCGCTTTTGCGGCCGGCCATCGTGTCGGGTATGATCTTTTCGTTTCTGACCTCGTTTGACAACGTGACGGTGTCGCTCTTCTTGGTGGCGCCCGACACGACAACGCTGCCGCTGGCTATTTTCACCTACATGCAGGAGACGCTGGACCCGCTGGTGGCCTCCATCTCCGCGGTCGTCATCCTACTCAGCCTGGTGTTTATCGTCTTGCTGGAAAAGGTGTACGGGCTGGAGCGCCTGTTTGGACTCAATTCCCAATCCCATTAAGGAAGAGGCACGATGTCAATTCACTCGTATTTGCAACAACATCACCAACACCTGATCCAGCTCTTGGAAGCCTGCGTCAACATGGATTCCCCCTCACGCGACAAGGAGGCGGGGGATCGGATGGCGGAGTGGTTTGCCCGCTGCTTCGAGGAACTGACCGGAGGCAGGGCGGAGCGAATCCCCAACAGCGTCTACGGCGACCAGGTCCGCTGCGTGCTGGGAAGCGGCAGCAGACAAGTCCTGTTGATTGGCCACTACGACACGGTCTGGCCGCGAGGGGAAGCAGCCCGTCGTCCGTTTTTCATCCGGGAGGGAAAAGCATACGGCCCGGGCGTCTACGACATGAAGGCGGGCGTGCTGCAGGCGATGTTTGCGCTGCGCTCGCTGGCGGAGCTGAACCGTCTGCCGGCTGACAAGCAGGTGGTGCTTTTGCTCAACAGCGACGAAGAAATCGGCAGCCCTACCTCGCGGGCACTCGTCGAACGGGAGGCGTCCCGTTCCCTGGCCGGCTTCGTGCTGGAGCCGCCGATGGAGCCGGACGGCGCGCTGAAGACGTGGCGCAAAGGCAGCGCCCACTTTACTCTGCACGTCCACGGCGTTTCCGCCCACGCCGGGGTGGACCACGACAAAGGAGTGTCGGCGATTGAGGAGCTGTCCCGGCTGGTGCAGTACCTGCACGGACTGACCGACTATGCGAGCGGGACGACCGTCAACGTGGGGCTGGTCAAAGGGGGAATCGGCTCCAATGTGGTGGCCGATTACGCCGAAGCAGAAGTGGACGTCCGGGTGAGGACGCTGGAGGAAGCGCGGCGAATTGAGCGGCTGTTTGCGGGACTGACGCCCAGCCTGTCCGGCGCGCGGTTGACGGTGTCCGGCGGCATCCGCCGTCCGCCGATGGAACGGACGGAGCAGGTCGCCGCCCTGTTTGCCCTGGCCCGGAAGATTGGGGCAGAGGAGTTGGGTATGTCGCTGCGGGAGTCGGGCACCGGCGGCGTCAGCGACGGAAACTTCGCCGCCGCCTGCGGTCTCCCTACCCTTGACGGGCTGGGGGCAAAAGGCGGGTTTGCCCACTCGCCGGAGGAATTTGTGGAGCTGGACGAGATTCCCAGACGCGCTGCCCTGCTGGCTCGGTTGATCGAAGAGGTGTAGCACATGTCGAGGAACAAGCCTGTTTGTTGATGGACAACCCTTTTGCGCAGCGTCTGCCGGCTATGTCCGGCTGCGAGCGCAAAGGGGTATTTTGCTGTGTGCAAGCCGGCAGAGGCAAAAAAATGCGCCTGCTGTGCGCAGGCGCCGGAAAGCGGGTTATTGTCCCGCTTCGCCGATAAACTCGGCTTTCTCTTTGCCGAACTTGTAGATATACACCTGGGAGTGCTTGTTGTCTCCCTTTTCGTCAAAGCTCACTTTGGTAAACAAACCGTTGAATTCGCTTGTGGCGCGGATGGCGTTCATCACCTGTTCGCGCGTCGGCTTTTTGCCGCCGTTTTCCTTGATCGCCTGCTCGATGCCGTTCAGAGCGACCAGGGTTGCGTCATAGGCAAACGGAGAAAATGCGCCCGGTTCCTTGTTGAATGCCGATTTGAACCGTTCCACCCACTTCTTGCCTTCCTCCTGGGAGCGGATGTCGCTGACCACGGTTGCGTAGACGATGCCTTCTGCGGCAGGTCCGGCGATTTTGTACATGTCGTTCGACTCCAGCCCTTCACCGCCCATGAATTGGCCCGTGTAGCCCTTCTCGCGGGCCTGCTTGGCGATGATTCCCAGCTCGGCGTACATGCCGCCGTAGAAGACGAGGTCGGGCTTGTGTGCCACCAGTTGGTTCACGATTGCGCTGTAGTCTTTTTCGCCGGGGTTGATGCCTTCATAGGCCACCTCTTTCACACCCAGCTCTTTGAACGCCTTGCGCACCTCATCGGCCAGCCCCTGTCCGTACGCGGTCTTGTCGTGGGCGATGAAGACGGTGGTAATGCCCATCTTTTCCTTGGCGTATTTGGCTGCTGCCGGCGCGATCTGGTCGTTGCGCGCCACCAGGCGGTTTACGCTCTTTTTGCCTGCTTCCGTCAGTTCAACGCCGGTGTTGGCCGGAGAGATCATCGCAAGTTTGCCTTCCTCGTACTTGACGGACGAGGGGATGGCGACACCGGTGTTGTAGTGGCCGATCACGGCGTATACATCCGGGTCGGCGATCAGCATTTCCGCATTGGAGACGCCGATTTTCGGGTCTGCCTGGTCGTCCTGCGGGAAGAGCTGCAGGTCAAAGCCCAGCTTTTTGAAGTCTTCCATGCGGTCCTGGACGGCCAACTGCGCCCCCAGCTTGATCCCGTCGCCCTCCAGCGACTGCGTGCCGGACAGCGGGCTTTGCGTGGCGATTTTGATAACGTTGGAGCCGGCGTTTCCGCCGCTGCCTTCATTGCCTCCCGAAGAAGTGGAATTGCCCCCGCCGCAGCCGGCAACGAGCGAACCTGCCAGCAATCCGGCAAGCAACAAGCGAACGGTTTGTGATTTCATGACGTAACCCCCATATCATTTGTGAGAAATATATTTTTCTCTAACATATCAGGATATAGCATATACGTCAATGAATATTCCGTATTGTGTGAAAATGGAAATTGTTTTGGACATAAACGGTCGGCGCGCAGCAAAAAAGTCCCGGGATGACCGGGACTTCAATTCATTCCGGAAGTCTATTTTCTGTCAACCGGCAGCGTCACCGTAAAACAGGGGCCGTCCGCCTCATTTCGCACGGAAATGCTTCCGCCGTGGGCTTCGAAGACGGCGCGGGCGATGGCCAGACCGAGGCCGTGCTTGCCCGATTTGCCTTTGCGAAAACGCTGGAACAGATGGGGCAGCAGGGCTTCCTCGATGGGCGGCCCGTCATTGGAGATGGTGACGGTCACCGTATCGCCCGTCTGGGTACCGGTGATCGTCAGCCGGCTGTTTGCGTAGCGGAGTTGATTTTCCAGGATGTTGACGAACGCCGTGCTGAGCTGTTCGCCGTCTCCTTCCAGCACCAGCGCAGCAGGCAGACGCAGTTCCCAGTTGACGGCCGGGTTGAGCACAGAGAGGCGCTGCTGCAGGAGGCTGAACATTTCCGCCAAATCGACGCGCCCCATCTGCATCATCTGGGAGACCGACTCGATCTTCGTCAGGTAGAGGAGCTGACCTACTACCTTTTCCAGCCGCTTGCTCTCTTCCATGATGATCTCCAGCCCTTTTTCCGCCTGCGGGCCTTTAAACACGCCTTCCAGCAGGCCGTGGGCATACCCCTGTATCGCCATGATCGGTGTCTTCAACTCGTGCGAGATGTTTTGGATAAAGTGGCGCTGCGACTCGTCGTATTCCTTCAGTTGGCTTTTCATCGACTCAAACGAGCGGGCCAGCTGGCCAATCTCGTCCTCCCGGTCCATCGTCAGCGGGATGTCGAACTGCCGGCGGGCAATCTTTTGGCACGACTCGTCCAAGGTACGCAGCGGTTTGCTCAGATAGCGGCTGAACCAGACAGCCAACAGCCAGCTCACCAGCAGCAGAATAATGAAGATGATCATAAACTGGCGGGTCAAGAGCGCATTGATCTGGTTCAGTTCCCGCTCCTTGGAGAAGAGGACGAGGTAGTAGGGAAAGCCGTGGTAATCCATCAGCTTGCTGACAAACAGGTAGTCCTCCCCGCCCCGTTCGAGCGTGCCGTGCTGCAGCCGGTTCCGGGGAAAGGAGGACGCCCCCCTGAACAGGTCGACTGTGTCCTCGTAGGAGAGATTGTCTGTCAAGCGCTTGCCCAGCACATGGCCGTCCGCGGAAAAGACGATCATGTCAAACGAGTATTCATAGCGCGACAGGAGCAATTGCAAAAAGTAGGGAGCGGCCGCGGGAACGGGGAGCAGCTCGTTGTGCTCGTTGAAGGCGATGTGTTCCGACAGGGTGTAGAACTCTTCCTCCAAAAGGGCATACGTGTTGTTGACCAGATAATGCTTGACGGCAAAGGGATAGACGATGCCCACGCCGATCCCCAGCACGCTGGTCAGCAGCATGAACAAGATCAATATCTGCCGGGAGAGCGGCAGGTTTTTCAAACGGAATTTATTCATCATGGGATTCATCACGGCCGGGTCAAACGGTAGCCGAAGCCATAGACGGTCTCCAGCGGGAATTTGGGCATTTTTTTGCGGATGCGTTTGACCAGGTCATCCACCGCCCGGTCCGATCCGATGTAATCCTCTCCCCAGATGGCCGTCAAGATTTGTTCCCGGTTCAGGGCAAGCCCCTGGTTGTGCAGGAGGTAGATGATCAGTTCAAACTCCTTGGTGGTCAACTCGATCAGGTTGTCCCCTTCCTTGACCAGCCGGCCTTTCTCCGAAATCAGGTACGGCCCTACCGCGACCCAATCCTGGTACGCCTGCGGCTGGGCTGCTGCGAGGACTGGCCCTTTTTCGTACGTGCGCTGCAGCAATTTTTGCACCCGGATGACCAGTTCCCGGGGCAAAAACGGTTTGGCCAGATAGTCGTCGCTGCCCAGCTCCAGCCCGATGATTTTGTCGATGTCCTGATCCCGGGCGGAGATGAAAATGATCGGCACGTCCGATTTGCTGCGTATCAACCGCAGGAGCTCGTATCCGTCAATGTCGGGCAGCATGATGTCCAAAATCCAGATGTGGGGCTGTTCCGGCTCGTCCAGCACCGGCAGCACGTCGGCCCCGCTGGAAAACGCCCTGACCCGGAAACCGGCGCTTTCCAGGTAGGACTGCAAAAGCCCCAGCAGATTGGTTTCGTCGTCCACGAGATAGACGAGGTAGGGAGTCTGCATGGTTCATTCCTCGCTTTGCCTCAGTCGTTTGGTAACATTGTAGCACAGCGCCGTTGGTGATGTGTGGGAGGGGCGTATGAGAATCGTGCAAAACGTGTGGAAGCAGGATTCTCCTGTCACGCGCAGAAAAGAGAGGAAGGCAATGAGAAAACTGGAAAGGAGCGCTCCCATGCGAAGACGCACACCATTCATGTTGACGCTGCTGACTCTGGCGCTGCTCACGGCGTGTACCGGAAAACCGGGCGACACCACGCCCCAGCCGGAGCAACCGCCCGCTCCCCATGTAGAAACACCTCCGACCGAACAGCCGAAATACGCTTACACCGCCCCGTTTACCGGTCTGGGAAGCCCGGTGAAGCTGGAACAGCGGCCGATCATGGTGATGATCAACAACGCGCCGGCTGCGCGTCCGCAGTCCGGGTTGAATCAGGCAGACCTGGTGTACGAGGTGCTGGCGGAGGGGGAAATGACCCGTTTTCTCGCTGTCTTTCACAGCCAGCGGCCGGACGTGATCGGCCCGGTACGCAGCATTCGCCAGTATTTTATCGAGATTGGCGTCGGCCTGGACGCCGTGCTCGTACACGCGGGCGGCAGCCCGGAAGCACTGGCGACGCTGGCACGTTCCGACTACAGTCATCTGGACGAGATTCCCAACGGCCGTTATTTTTGGCGGGAAACGTTTCGCAACCCGCCGCATAATCTCTACACCAAGCCCGACCTGATCGAGCAGGCGATCCGCGACAAGGGCATGCGGACGAACAGCGATCTGCCGCGGATGTCCTTTTTGCCGGCTGATGCTGAGATTACCGGGGGAGAGCCGGCCAGTCAGATCGACATCACGTTCCATCGCCTGAACAAGGCAGCTTTTCAGTACGACAATGAAAAGAAAAAATACCTGCGTCTGACCGACGGCAAGCCGCACCTCGACCTGACAACCGGCGAGCAGTTATCCGCCACCAACGTGCTGGTTATCGCCGCCCGACACCGCGTGCTGGACAAGGAAGGACGGCGCCAGGTGGATGTAGTCGGCCCGGGTGACGGCTATCTGTTTGAACAGGGAATGGCGCGCAAGATCAAGTGGAAGCGGCAGGGCGGCATCATTCGCGCGTATGAGGACGCGGCCATGACCAAGGAACTGCCGCTGCTGCCGGGCAACACGTGGGTGGAGATCGTCCCCAACGCACCATCGCTGTCCCACTATGTGAAATACCAATAAGGGCTTGCGAAGTGGCGCCATATCTTCTAAGATTAGAATAGCCTTAGGGCTTTAGTGCTTGAAAATTTTACAGTGAAAAACATTCCCTGCGAAATGATGGGGTGATTGTGATGCAATTGGAAAAATTGAAAGGCAAAGGGATCGAGCAGCTTTTTGAAGCGATTCTCTCCCTGGAAACCATCGAGGAGTGCTATCGCTTTTTCGACGATCTCTGTACCGTGAACGAAATGCAGTCGCTGGCGCAGCGCCTGGAAGTGGCCCGCATGCTGCGCAAGGGGTACACGTACAACCAGATCGAAGCGGAGACAGGAGCGAGCACGGCGACCATCTCCCGTGTGAAGCGCTGTCTGAACTACGGCAACGACGGCTACCAACTGGCGCTGGAGCGGATCGGCAAGTAGAGTGGGAGGCAGACATCGGTGATTGACTATCGTGGCTGGCGCCATACCTTCAAACTGGACCCGGACAAAACGATTGGCGACGAGGCATTGGAAGCGTTGTGCGAGTCGGGGACGGATGCGATCATCGTCGGCGGCACCTATGGCGTGACGTACGACAACACGCTGGAGTTGATGGCACGGGTCCGCCGCTACGCGGTCCCGGCCGTGTTGGAAATCTCCTCGCTGGATGCGGTAGTGCCCGGCTTTGACGCCTATTTCATACCACTGGTGCTCAACGCGGGCGATCCGGACTGGATCTTTGCGCCGCATGTCTCCGGCCTGAAGGCGTACGGTTCCTACATCCACTGGGAAGAGATCTTCACGGAAGGCTACCTGATCGCCAACCCCGAGGCTAGCGTGGCGCAGTTGACCAAGGCCCGCCCAATCGCAGACAGCGACGAGGCCAAAGCATATGCCCAGGTGGCGGCAAACATTTGCCGCCTGCCCATCGTCTATGTGGAGTACAGCGGCACCTACGGCGACCCGGAACTGGTCCGGGCGTGCCGGGCGGGAGCCGAAGGGGCGCATCTGTTTTACGGCGGCGGCATCCGCACACCGCAGCAGGCGGCGGAGATGGCGGCGATCGCCGACACGGTCGTGGTGGGCAACGTGATCTACGACGACTTGCAGGCGGCGCTCGCGACGGTTGCCGCTGTCAAAGGCGTGCAGAAGCAGCGGTAAGGGAAAAGGAGACTCATTGATGAGTCTCCTTTCAGTTTGTAGACTAAGTCCGTGGCGCATGGGTGATCGGGCCCGCTCGCTCTCTTGACGCCCAGCAAAGAAGTGGATGATGTCCGCTCCAAGACGTGACGCGGGCAGGGGGCAAACATCTGGGTGTTTCGACGAAGTGAGACTTGTGCCCCCTGTTTTTCCCGCGTCTTTCGTTTTTCCGCTGGGCAGGTCGTCAAAGGAGCTCATCGTAACCCGCTCGGTCTATTTCAAAGTCCAGTGACCCTTCGACAAATCGGTAACCGCCCGCCAATACTTCCGGAATCTCTGCAAACAGGCCCAACTGGTCCTGGAATGCGGACAAATCGGCAATGACCAGGCTCTTTTGTTGGTAGTAATGGGATTCCATATCCGGACGATCCGTTCGTTGATAGACAAGGTAAGCCGTTCCTGGCGAAAATTGCTTTTCCGGTTCGACCAATTCCTGATCAGCCTTTGTCATCGCGGTCTGCATGCGCTCTTCCTTGCCGACGATCCGGGCCTGTTCGATTTTGTACGAGAAACGTCCGCTCACCATCTCCTTTTTTTGCCTTCTCGATGAAATCTGTCATCTCGTTGCCTCCTTCCTCCCATTTATTAGATAGCCGGACTCGCGAAATGGTTTTTTATTTCACCTGAAAATGTGGAAAAAATTCCAATAATCAACAAACTTTTGTGTTACGATGTTGGTAAACGGCAAACGGCCAAAATCTGTGTGTTTCCATTGGGGAAGTGCCGATTATGAACTAGACAAAATGCCGTCCGGCACCAAAAAAAGGGCGCCCGTATTCCGTGGGGCGACCCTTTGTCTGCTTTGCCCGACGCCGGGTGTGGCAGATGGCGCTTATCTGCGATGGCTGGAGGGCACATAATCCGGAAAGTCGGTAATGATGCCGTCAACGCCCGCAATCAGCAGCGGATTCACCTCGGCCCGTTTGCGCACGGTCCAGGCGAAGACCTGCATGCCGCGTTCGTGGATGCGGTCGGTCAGATCGGCGGTCACCAGATTGCGGCTGGGGTTCACGTAGTTGGCGTAGGTCGCAAACTCGTCCAGCATCGCGTCTGTCAAATGACTCGCCTTGTTGGTCAGCACACCGATCGGTATGTCCGGCAGGAGCTTGTGAAACCGTTTCAGCGATTCAAAATGGAAGGACTGCACGATAACCTTTGCGCTGCGTGCCTTATCCATGCCGCGCTTCTGCAGGGCGTCGGCCACCTTGCTTTCTACACCGGGATACAGCTCCGGCGACTTCAGCTCGATCAGGATGCCGATTTTGCCGCGGAATTCGTCCAGCACCTGGTCAAGGGTAGGGATCGGTTCCCCGGCAAAGGCGGAGTGGAAGAAACGGCCCGCATCCAGCCTGAGCATCTCCTTGAGGGTGAGGGCGCCTACGCGGCCGGTGCCGTTGGTCGTCCGATCGACCGTATTGTCGTGGATGACCACGAGATGACCGTCCTTGCTGACGTGCACGTCAAGCTCGATGTAATCCGCCTTCATCTCCACCGCCTTGCGAAACGCGGCCATGGTGTTCTCCGGTGCGTAGCCGGAAGCCCCCCGGTGTGCGATCGTTTCCGTCCGGTGGTACGAAAAATCGGATGCGACGGTCAAAACGGCAGCCGGCTGAAGCAGCGCCGTCAACAGGGTGGCGGACAAGGTGATTCCCGTGCGAAACATGCGCATCTCCTCCCTAGATTATCAGTATGTGAATGTGCGGGTCTTTGGTTGCAGGGGGAAGAAATGTATCGCCCATTCTGTTCACACACGAATCCGTAATCGTGTGTGCATGATCCAAAGAGTTGCCGGAAAGGAAGGTAGCAAATGAGACCTGTTGCGCGAAGTCGGTTGCGGCTGGCGGCGGGAGTGTGCTTCTACCGCCTGAAACGGTACGCAGAGTGGCTGCTGGGGGGAAAGCAGTATTCGCGTGAAAAGCAAAGCGAACTCTTGCCCCATCTGCACATCCGTCATCAGACGCCGCTCCTGCGTCGGCTCAAGAATGTGGACATGTGGATGCAGCACAACAAAATCATCAATCTGCGCCTGGCTGCCGAACGGCTGAACGGGGTGATCGTTCGTCCCGGGGAAACCTTTTCCTATTGGCGGCTGATCGGCAAGCCGACGCGTAGGAAAGGGTACGTGGAGGGCATGCTGTTGTCACACGGCCGCGTCATATCCGGTGTGGGGGGAGGACTGTGCCAGCTGTCCAACCTTGTATACTGGATGACCCTGCACACTCCGCTGACGGTCACGGAGCGGCATCGGCACGGCTATGACGTGTTTCCCGACGCCAACCGGACCCAGCCGTTCGGCAGCGGGGCCACCTGTTTTTACAACTACCTCGATCTGCAAATCGCCAACCAGACTCAGCAATCGTTCCAGCTGCACGTGTTTCTCACCGACACTCACCTCGTCGGCGAGTGGAGAGCCGAATACCCTCCCACGCGGCGGTACGAAGTGTACGAAAAGGAGCATGCCATTACCCCGGCCATCTGGGGAGGCTACGAGCGAACCAATGTCCTGCACCGCCGGGTGTACACGCTGGACGGAGAATGGCTCGATGACGAATTTATCGCGGAAAATCGCGCGATGATGATGTACGAACCGCTGCTGTCGTCCCAGCAATCCCGCTGACAGCGATGCGAGGGGACGTTATGGACTGCCGGTGATATTGGATGCGCCATGAAAAGGACCGCCGCTGCTCCTGCGCGGGTACGGCGGTCTTTCCGTTGGCAGGGATTGCATGAGCGAGGGATCGGATTCAACTGGAACTTGCCTTCGATCTGTGCGAAAATAGGAACATATGCTTTCGTTCGGGAGCGCTTTGACAGGCAAGAAAGGTGGACGTATACATATGGCAACAATTGACCGAATTTTAGCTGGACTGAATCCGCAGCAGCGGGAAGCGGTCCTGACCACGGAGGGGCCGGTGCTGATTCTGGCGGGTGCGGGCAGCGGCAAGACCAAGGTGCTGACCCAGCGCATCGCCTACCTGATCAGCGAAAAACAGGTGGCGCCGTGGAGCATCCTCGCCATTACCTTCACCAACAAGGCGGCGCGGGAAATGCAGAGCCGCGTGGCGTCCATCGTCGGCGCGGGAGCGGAGGACATCTGGATCTCGACGTTCCACTCGCTGTGCGTGCGGATATTGCGGCGGGACATCGACCGCCTGGGGATCAGCCGCAGCTTCTCCATTCTTGACGCGGGCGACCAGCTGTCCGTCATCAAGCAATGCCTCAAGGAATTGAATCTCGATCCGAAGAAATACGAACCGCGCGCCATCCTGGCGGCAATCAGCGGAGCGAAAAACGAGCTGACGGACCCGGCGGCGTACGCCAAACGGGCGGCCGATCCGTACAGCCAGGTCGTGGCCAGGGTGTACGAGGCGTACCAGAAAAAGCTGAAGAGCAACCAGTCGCTGGACTTCGACGACCTGATCATGACGACGGTCCGGTTGTTCAAGGAAGTGCCGGAAGTGCTGGAATACTACCAGAAAAAGTTCCGCTACATCCATGTGGACGAGTACCAGGACACCAACCGGGCCCAGTACATGCTGATTTCCATGCTGGCCGACCGCTACCGCAACGTCTGCTGCGTCGGGGACGCCGACCAGAGCATTTACAAGTGGCGCGGCGCGGACATTTCCATCATTTTGAACTTTGAAAAGGACTATCCGGAAGCGAAAATGATCAAACTGGAGCAAAACTACCGCTCCACCAAGACGATTTTGCAGGCGGCCAACCAGGTAATCGCCCACAATGTCATGCGCAAGGAGAAAAAGCTCTGGACGGAAAATCCGACCGGGGAAAAGATCGGCTGCTATCAGGGTGATTCCGAGCACGACGAGGCGTACTTCATCGTGGACACGATCAACAAGCTGATGCCCGCCTACAAGCGCTACGACAAGTTCGCCGTGCTCTACCGGACCAACGCCCAGTCCCGCGTGGTCGAGGAAGTGTTTATCAAATCGAACATTCCGTACACGATCGTGGGCGGCACGAAATTCTACGATCGCAAGGAAATCAAGGACATTCTCGCCTATCTGCGGGTCATCTCCAACCCCGACGATGACATCAGCCTGGCGCGGATCATCAATGTGCCAAAGCGCAACATCGGGGAGACGACCGTGGAAAAACTGCAGAACTACGCCAGCGCGCACGGCCTGTCGCTTTACGGTGCGATTCAGGAAGTGGGCTACATGGGGCTGCCGACGCGCACGACCAACGCCATCCTCGCCTTTAACGAGCTGATCACCAACCTGATGCAGATGACCGATTACCTGACGGTGACAGAGCTGGTGGAAGAGGTGCTGAAGCGGACCGGCTACCGGGAGGCTTTGAAAGAGGAGAAGACGCTGGAGGCGACCGCCCGTCTGGAAAACATTGAGGAGCTGTTGTCCGTTACCCAGGAGTTTGAGCGGAAAAACGACGACAAGAGCCTGCTCGCCTTCCTCACCGACCTGGCGCTGATTGCCGACATTGACACGCTGACGGAGGACGGGACAGCAGAAGAAGACCCCTCCGCGGAAGGCCAGGTCGTGCTGATGACCCTGCACAGCGCCAAGGGGCTGGAGTTCCCCGTGGTCTTTCTGGTCGGCATGGAGGAAGGGGTGTTTCCGCACAGCCGGGCGCTGTTTGACGAAGGGGAAATGGAGGAGGAGCGCCGCCTCGCCTACGTCGGCATCACCCGGGCGGAAGAGCGCCTCTACCTGACCTGCGCCCGGATGCGCACCCTGTTTGGCCGGACCACGAACAATCCCCCTTCCCGCTTTTTGCAGGAAATTTCCGCAGAACTATTGGACGGCAGCCCGGTGATCGAGGGACGCTTTGCCCGTATCGGGGTGTTCGGCCAGCGGGAAGCGGCTGGTCGGCCGTTTGGCGCGCAGACACAGACGGGGCTGCGATCCGCGACAGGCATGCGGACGGGTGCCTCGCCGTTTGGCCGGCCTGCGCAGTCTGCGGCCAAGCTGCCGGGTCACGGCGCGGCCGCAGGTATCGACTGGAAAGTGGGCGAAAAGGTGAAGCACGGAAAATGGGGCATCGGAACAGTGGTCAAGGTGAAGGGAAGCGGAGACGACATGGAGCTGGACATCGCCTTCCCCAGCCCGATCGGCATCAAGAAACTGCTGGCTAAGTTTGCCCCGATTGAACGAGCTTAACAAAAAGTGAAATATGAAACGGTATAGCAAAGGATGAATGAGATGGACCGATTGACGGCAGAAGCACGAATTCGCGAACTGCGGGAACAAATCGAGCGGCATAACCGTCTGTATTACGTAGAGGACCGACCGGAAATTACGGACCAGGAATACGACATGCTCATGCGGGAACTGCAGGATCTGGAAGACCTGTTCCCGGACATGGTGACGCCCGATTCGCCGACACAGCGGATCGGGGGCGAACCGCTGCCCTTTTTTGAAAAAGTGGTGCACAAGACGCCGATGCTCAGCCTGAGCAACGCGTTTGACGACGAGGACCTGCGCGACTTTGACCGGCGCGTGCGGCAGACGGTGGGCAGCCAGACCGTCCACTACGTCTGTGAGCTGAAAATCGACGGGCTGGCCGTCTCCCTGCACTACGAAAACGGCTTGTTCGTCAAGGGGGCGACCCGCGGTGACGGCACCACCGGAGAGGACATCACGCAGAATCTCCGGACGATCCGGTCCATCCCGCTGCGCTTGACCCGGCCGCTGACACTGGAGGTGCGGGGCGAGGCGTACATGCCGCGCAGCGCGTTTGAAAAGCTGAACCGGGAGCGGGAAGAGCGGGGGGAAGCGCTGTTTGCCAACCCGCGCAACTCGGCGGCCGGTTCGCTGCGCCAGCTCGATCCGAAAATTGCCGCGTCCCGCCAACTGGACACGTTTATCTACAGCATCGGCGAGCTGCAGGGGGAGAGCGTGGAGTCGCACAGCGAAGGGCTTAACCTGCTGGAGTCGCTGGGCTTCAAGGTCAACCCGGAGCGACGGGTGTTTGACAACATCGAGGATGTGATCGAATTCGTCCACGGCTGGACGGACAAGCGGCGGAACCTGCCGTACGACATCGACGGCATGGTGATCAAGGTGGACAGCTACGCCCAGCAGCAGGAACTGGGCTTTACCGCCAAAAGCCCGCGCTGGGCGATCGCCTACAAATTCCCGGCGGAAGAGGCGGTCACGATTCTGGAGGGCATCGAGGTGTCCGTGGGCCGCACGGGGACAGTCACTCCGACCGCCCTGCTGAAGCCGGTCAGCCTGGCGGGAACGACGGTCAAACGGGCTTCCCTGCACAACGAGGACATCATCCGGGAAAAGGGGCTGTTGATCGGCGACCACGTGGTGGTCAAGAAGGCGGGGGACATCATCCCCGAGATTGTGGCCGTCCTGCCCGAACGGCGAACCGGCGGGGAAGTGCCGTTTTCCATGCCGACGCACTGTCCGGAATGCGGCAGCGAACTGGTTCGCCTGGACGATGAGGTGGCCCTGCGCTGCATCAATCCGATGTGTCCGGCGCAGATTCGCGAAGGCATCATCCACTTCGTTTCCCGGCAGGCGATGAACATCGAGGGGCTCGGAGAGAAAGTGGTGGCCCAGCTGTTTAACGCCGGCATCATTCACAGCGTCGCCGACCTCTACTATCTGCACCAGCAGCGGGACGTGCTGCTCGGCATGGAGCGGATGGGCGAAAAGTCGGTCGACAACCTGCTGGCGGCAATCGAAGCCAGCAAGGAAAACTCGCTGGAGCGGCTGCTGTTTGGCCTCGGCATCCGCCTCGTCGGAGCCAAGGCGGCGCGCGTCCTGGCCGAACACTTCGGCGACATGGACGCCATCATGCGCGCCAGTGAGGAAGAACTGACGCAGATCAACGAGATCGGACCGAAAATGGCTGCCAGCCTCGTCAACTACTTCCGGCAGCCGCAGGCCGAAGCAGTGATCGAACGGCTGAAGGCGGCAGGCGTCAACATGACCTACAAGGGCGTACGGGCGGAAAGCGGAGCCGACCTGCCGCTGGCCGGTAAAACGATTGTCCTCACCGGCACGCTGTCCAGCATGACCCGCCAGGAAGCGGAAGAAGCGATAACGCGCCTGGGCGGCAAAGTGACGGGCAGTGTCAGCAAAAAGACCGACCTGGTCATTGCCGGTGAAAAGGCAGGCTCCAAACTGGAAAAAGCGGAAAAACTGGGTGTGGCCGTCATGGACGAGGCCGGCTTTTTGCAGCTTTTGGAAGGGAACAACAAGTAGCCATACAGCGGCCACCTGTGTTTGAGAACGGGAAAGGGTGTGGTAAGCATGTATCGCTTGCTGCGTGCGGGAATGGTCATAACGGCGCTGGCGCTTCTGGCAGGCTGCAGCGAGAACGAGCGGAGCAAGCCGGTGACCCCTGCAGTGACAGCGGCCGCCATACCGGGTGACTTGACCTACCAAGACGTTCTGCAAAAAGGGGAAGTGGTGCACAACCTGGCGATGACAGCGGATGCCCGGCAGGTCTGGGTGGGGACCCACTCCGGTCTGTACAGCTCGGCCGGCGGCGGTTTGTGGGGACTTCTCTTCCCGCAGTTGGAGCAGGAGGACGTAGCGGGCTGGTATGTCGATCCGCAGAACCCACGGCAGATCTTCATGGCCGGAAGTGACGGGGTCATGCGCTCCACAGACGGGGGAGAGACGTGGAATCGGGCGGACGAAGGGCTTCCCAAGCCGGCCAATATTCGCAGTTTTATCGGCACACGTGAGGGTGACCAGATCCGGTTGTTTGCCTTTGTCACCGGCGAGGGCATTTACCAGTCGTCTGACGAGGGTGACCAGTGGAAGATGTGGCTGCCGCTGGATCAGGAAGTGTACGCGATGGATTACAATCCGCTGGAAGACCGCCTGTACGTGGCTGCGCAATACAATCTGCTCTATCACGAGAGCGGGCAGTGGTACACGGAAACGGTACCGAATGTGCAGCAGATTTACTGTCTGGCCGTCGACCGGACGACGGGGATACTGGCGGTAGCCACCGAACAGGGCATCATGGAAAAAGAGGACGGAGAGTGGCGACCGCTTGCGGCCAAGGCTCCGGAAAAGCTGATCGTGGTTGCGCCCGGAGCAGGCCCGTACAGGTGGGTGGGCATCGGCGAATCTGCCTTTGTGTACGCACTCACTGATGACAAGTGGACGAAGTGGAACTGACCACCCAGGCGAGAAACAAGGGCGTTATGCCTGTTTGCAAATACAAGGGAGTACTGGTTATGAAAATGAAAAAACAGTCCAAGTTCTATTCACTGGCGTTGACGGCACTCCTGTCGGTTGTCACAGCGGGCTGCTCGTTTTGGCCCGGGGGCGGCCAGAAAAACAACCTGCCGCCCAATCCCACCATCACTTCGGTGGTGGCGGTGTCGGAAGATTACTACGGGAGCATCGTTCCTTACAAACCCAACCAGACACGCGGCATGCTGGCAGGAAACAGCTACCGGATCGATTTCAGCCGTCTGGAGCTGGGGTTGATGGAAATTGCCCGTGATACGTTTCCCACGGACGAGTACCTGTTTCAGGAAGGGCAGCAGATAAAAGCGGAACAGGTCAGCGAATGGATTGCGCAGTACAATATCAAAGCCCCGGACGGAAAAAAGAAGACGGGCTTGCTCGTCAATGTGCTGGAGCACGACTATCTGGAGAAGCAGCAGAAGCAGTTGGCCGGCATGGTGCTCGGCATCTCCCTGTCGCCGATCTACATGGACGCGACGGGCAAGGAGAAGACCTACAATACGGATGAACTGCGCGCCAAAGGGCAGCAGGTGGCCGCCCGCATCGTGCAGGCGGTCCGCGCAGACAATCCGCAGATCCCGATCGTGCTCGCGCTCTACCAGGTGCCGGACAAAAACTCGACGCTGGTGCCGGGCCATTTCATCATGTCGGGAACCGTAAACGCCAATGAGACTGCCATTTCCAAATGGCAGCCCATTAACGAGGAATACTTCCTGTTCCCCAGCGATGTTGCGGAGAAAAATTATGCACAGCAATCGCTGCAGTTCGACAAGTTTAAGCGGCAAACGCAAAACTTCTTCGGAGAATACATCGGCATGACCGGACTTGGTCGATTCATGGGCGGCAAGTTGACGGAACTCACCATTACCGCAACAGCCGAGTACGATTCACGAACAGAGGTGCTGCAGTTCACACAATTTGCTGCAGCTGCGATTGATGAGGCGTTTGACAAAAGCGTGCACGTCAATCTGTACGTGCAGTCGATCAACCGGCCGTTGGCGATTTACATCCGGCCGGCCAGCGGAGAGCCGTACATGCACATCTATCGTCAGTAAAAACGTCCTGTCTATTGGCAAGAAAGCGAGAAATACTTCATATATGAAAATGAAAAAGCCGGTTTTCCCGCGTATACGGGGATGACCGGCTTCTGTTTTCGCAAGCAGCAACTTCATCATGATGAAGATATCAAGTGAAGTAAATAAGGAGACACTTTTGTCTACGTGTGTTCAGATAATTGCACATTTTTGTTCATATCCAATTCCATTTACGGACTGTTGCTTTTCGGTAAAAATGCAAACACTATAGTGGTCTGCAGGTCGTACAAGGTTGGTATGATCCTTGCATATAATTTGTGATGACAATTTGGAGAACATGATAAGGAGGCGTCACAGATGCAAGTGGAATTCAAAAACGAGCCGTTTACCAATTTTAGCTTGCCGGAGAACAAGAAGGCGTTTGAAGAAGCGCTTGCCAAAGTGGAAAGCGAGCTGGGCCGCGAGTACGATCTGATCATCGGCGGCGAGCGCATCAAAACGGAAAAGAAATCCCGCTCCATCAACCCTTCCAATAAAGAACAAGTGATCGGGATCGTTTCCCAGGCCGATCAGGCCCTGGCGGAAAAAGCGATTCAGGTTGCCGCTCAAACCTTTGAGAGCTGGAAAGCTGTTCCGGCGGAAGCGCGTTCCCGCTACCTCTACAAAGCAGCTGCCATTCTGCGCCGCCGCAAACACGAATTTTCTGCGTGGCTGGTCAAGGAAGCAGGCAAGAGTTGGGCAGAAGCCGACGCTGACACGGCGGAAGCGATCGACTTCATGGAATACTACGGACGCCAAATGGACAAACTGGCTCAACGCCATCCGCTGACCCGCATTCCGGACGAAGACAACGAACTGTACTACATCCCGCTGGGCGTTGGCATCGTGATCCCGCCGTGGAACTTCCCGCTGGCGATCATGGTGGGCATGACCACGGCTGCAATCGTAGCGGGCAACACGGTTGTGCTGAAGCCGGCATCCACCACGCCGGTCATCGCTGCGAAGTTCATGGAAATCCTGGAAGACGCAGGCGTTCCGGCGGGTGTCGTCAACTTCGTGCCTGGTTCCGGCAGCGAAATCGGCGACTTCCTCGTGGAGCATCCGCTGACCCGCTTCATCAGCTTTACCGGTTCCCGCGATGTGGGCCTGCGCATTAATGAACTGGCGGCCAAACACCGTCCGGGCCAAAAATGGATCAAGCGCCTCGTTGCCGAGATGGGCGGTAAAGACTCCATCATCGTAGACAACGACTGCGATCTGGAACTGGCGGCGCAAGCCATCGTGACATCCGCGTTTGGCTTCTCCGGTCAAAAATGTTCCGCATGCTCCCGGGCGATCGTTCACCAGGATGTATATGACCAGGTGCTGAACCGCGTCGTGGAGCTGACGAAACAGCTCACCGTCGGCGATGTTCGCAATCCGGAATTCTTCACCGGTCCGGTTGTTGACGAAAAAGCATACAACAAGATTCTCGAATACATCGAGATCGGTAAACAGGAAGGCAAGCTGATGGTCGGCGGCGAAAAAGGACCGGACAGCGGCTACTTCATCATGCCGACCGTATTTGCCGATGTTGATCCGCAGGCGCGCATCATGCAGGAAGAAATCTTCGGTCCGGTGGTGGCCTTTACCAAGGCACGTGACTTTGACCACGCGCTGGAAATCGCCAACAACACCGAGTACGGCCTGACCGGCTCCGTAATCAGCCGCAATCGCGCGCATCTGGAAAAAGCACGCACCGAATTCCACGTGGGCAACCTGTACTTCAACCGCAAGTGCACTGGTGCTCTGGTTGGCGTGCATCCGTTCGGCGGCTTCAACATGTCCGGTACGGACTCCAAAGCGGGCGGTCCGGACTACCTGCTGCTGTTTACGCAGGCCAAACTTGTTTCCGAAAAACTGTAATCAACGAGACGACAAAGGCTGCCCCCATACGGGGCAGCCTTTTTGCTGCTCCAGCCGCTCTTTTCGCCCGCAAATAAAACAAGCCCGTTGAAAAACGGACGAAAGAGTGGCTGGTGACCATTTATTTTGCATAGATGCCAAAAATTTTGGCATTTTCAATGATGTCTCTGTGATTGTTCATGTTACTTTTTGGATGGGGAGTAGAAGCGATAGTTGTTTCGCCCGCTGCTCTTGGCCTTGTACAGAGCCTGGTCCGCGTGGCGCAGCAGTTGATCCGTGTCAGTGCCGTCGTGGGGAAAGAAGGCGATACCGATGCTGGTGGTGATGGAAAACTGTTGCTTGGCAATCAACCACGGCTGCTGGAGCACGTCCAGGATGCGGGCTGCCACTTTGGCCGCCTCTGTCTCCGATTCCAGGGATGTCAGCAGGATAACGAATTCATCGCCGCCGAGGCGGGCGACCGTGTCCACATCCCGTACGCACGATGTCAGGCGTTTGGCCATCACCTGCAAAAACTGGTCGCCGACGTCGTGGCCCCAGGTGTCGTTGATATCCTTGAAGTTGTCACAGTCGAGGAACAAGACGGCCAGGAGTTGATTCGAACGCTTTGCCTTGGCGATGGCCTGCTGCATGCGATCCAGCAGCAAGCGTCGGTTGGGAAGGCCGGTGAGCATGTCGTGGTACGCCATGTGCGCCAGCTGTGATTCCAGTTTTTTGCGTTCAGTGATGTCCCGCGTCACGGCAAACACGTGGGTGCAAACGCCATTGCTGTCGCAGATCGGGGTGAGGATGGTTTCACCGACGAGTTCGCCGTAGGTGGTGAAATGGGTTGCCGTTCCGCTCGCCACCGCCTGCCGGTACATGCTGTTGAGGACGGCTGCCTTTTCTTCCGGATTGACCTCTTCGATCAGCTTTCCGTATGCCGCTTCCGTCAGACCAGCCGCCTGCATGGCGGCCGGGTTCATCAGCACGTAGCGAAAACGTGGTCCTTCTTCGACTGCCATGAGAAATACCATATCGGACATATGTTCAAAAAAACGGGTCAGCACGCTGCCGTACTGATTGATCAGCACCTCAATGTCTTGTTGTCCCATGCCCCGGTCTCTCCTGTAGGTAAGCTTGTACCGCCATTATAGTATAGCAATCGCCCACCTCAAAATGATGAGACCATGGTCGGAGTCCGGGCTTTACGGCCCGTGTAAAGAAATGGTACAGTAGGGTTATGACCTTTGAACGGAACCATGAGGAGTTGTCATATGCGTAAGAAGCTGCTTCCCGGCTTGATACACCGCCTGCCGCAGAATGCGCTGTCGCGGACGATGGGGAAAATCACCGCATCCCGTTTCAGCCGGCTGGCGATTCGCCATTACATCCGCCATTACAAGATCGATCCGACCATTATGGAAAAGCCGGTTCATGAATATCGCACGCTGAAGGAATTTTTTACGCGCCGCCTGAAACCGGGGGCCCGTCCGATTGCTCCGGGAACGGATGTCGTCATCAGCCCCGTGGACGGAACGGTATCGCAAATGGGGGACATTCGCGAGGGGACGCTGATTCAGGCCAAAGGCAAGCAGTACAGCCTTGCCGAGCTGTTGGGCGACGCTCCGGAAATGGCGGAACGCTTCTACGGCGGCAGGTTCATCACGATCTACTTGAGTCCGCGTGACTATCACCGCATCCACATGCCGGTGACAGGCAAACTGCTCCGCTACACGTACGTGCCGGGGCGCCTGTATCCGGTCAACCAACTGGGGATTGAACACGTCGACAGGCTGTTCGCCCGCAACGAGCGCCTCGTCACCTACATGAAGACGGAACAGATGGGCTGCGTCGCGCTGGTCAAGGTGGGTGCCCTGTTTGTCGGCAGCGTAAAAGTCGTGTACAACACCGCCACGACCAACGTCAAACACGGCCGGCAGACGAGCGGTCCGATCCAGGGAGAGCCCTGTCTCGACAAGGGAGACGAACTGGGCTGGTTTGAATTCGGGTCCACCGTCATCCTGCTGTTTGAATCCAGACAGCTGGAATGGGCGGACAACGTTTCCATCGGCAGCACGGTGCTGATGGGACAAAAGCTGGCACAACTGAAAGCAAGCGAATAACCAGGCAGTGAATGCTAAACGCAAGCCCGAGAGCACGCTCTCGGGTTTGTTTGTCTTTTCATATGATCTCCGCTCATAATCGAAAAATCCCGGCTGAAATTGACTGAACCTGCTCTTTTCAAGTAAGATCAAAGTTATGTGATAGTTTCGGAGGTGGAATGGATGAGCGCCATTACCCGCAGGGAAGTGGAGCATGTAGCCAACCTCGCCCGCTTGAAGCTGACCGAAGAAGAAGCGGAGCGATACACGAAAGACCTGAACGCCATTTTGGAATTCGCCGCCAAGCTGAACGAGCTGGACACGTCCAGCGTTGAGCCGACCAGCCACGCGACCGACGTGAAGAATGTCATGCGCGAGGACGTGAACCGTCCGTCCCTCTCGCGCGAAGATGCGCTGAAAAACGCGCCCGACCACGAAGACGGCCAGTTCAAGGTACCGGCTGTATTTGAATAACCGCAGACATACAGGAGAAGGGAGGACACCATTGTGTCGCTGTTTGACAAGCGATTGTCGGAAATACATAGCGCTCTGCGCAAAAAAGAGCTGTCCGTCACCGACCTGGTGCAGGCGTCCATCGCCAGCGTCAAGGAGCACGACGAAGACATCCGTTCCGTTCTGTACGTGGACGAAGAAGGGGCCCTGGCTCAAGCCAAAGCATTGGACGAGCGTCTGGCCAAGGGAGGAGAGGAGCTGGGCCTGCTCTACGGCCTGCCTGCCGGTTTGAAGGACAACATCGTCACCAAAGGCGTGCGCACCACTTGTGCCAGCAAGTTCCTGTCCAACTACGACCCGATTTACGACGCCACCGTCACGAAAAAGCTGAAGGAAGCGGACGCTGTGATTGTGGCCAAGCTGAACATGGACGAGTTCGCCATGGGCGGCTCCAACGAAAACTCCGGCTTTTACCCGGTGAAAAACCCGTGGAATACCGAGTACGTGCCGGGCGGTTCCAGCGGCGGTTCGGCTGCCGCCATGGCATCCCGCCACTTCTTTTTCACGCTCGGCTCTGACACCGGCGGCTCCATCCGCCAACCGGCCGCTTTCTGCGGTGTCGTCGGACTGAAGCCGACATATGGCCGCGTCTCCCGTTTCGGGCTGGTGGCGTTTGCGTCGTCGCTGGACCAGATCGGACCGATTACGAAAAACGTGGAAGACGCCGCCTACGTGCTGCAGGCGATTGCCGGCCACGACGAGTACGACTCCACGTCGGCCAGCGTCGAGGTGCCTGACTACCTTTCCGCATTGACCGGCGAGGTGAAAGGACTGCGCATCGGCGTGCCCAAGGAGCTGATCGGCGAGGGCATCGACCCCGAGGTGCGCGAAGCAGTGCTGGCTGCACTGAAGCAGTTGGAGAGCATGGGCGCCACCTGGAGTGAAGTCTCCATGCCGCACACCGAGTACGCCGTGCCGGCCTACTACCTGCTCGCGTCCTCGGAGGCGTCGTCCAACCTGGCCCGCTTTGACGGGGTGCGCTACGGCGTGCGCGCCGAAAACGCCGACAACCTGATCGAGTTGTACAAGGAGTCGCGCAGCCAGGGCTTCGGACCGGAAGTGAAGCGGCGCATCATGCTGGGAACCTTCGCGCTCTCGTCGGGCTACTACGACGCCTACTACAAAAAAGCGCAGCAGGTTCGCACCCTGATTATCCAGGACTTCACCAACGTGTTTGCCGATTTTGACGTGATTTTGCACCCGACCACACCGACCACGGCCTTCAAGATCGGGGAAAACATCGACGATCCGGTCAAAATGTACCTGGAAGACATCTGCACCGTACCGGTCAACCTGGCAGGGCTGCCGGCCATCAGCGTGCCGTGCGGATTTGCCCAAAACGGCCTGCCGATCGGCATGCAGATCGTCGGCAAGGCGTTTGACGAATCCACCGTGCTGCGCGTGGCCCACGCTTACGAACAGGCTGCCGGCCATTATCTGCGCAAGCCGGAACGGGTGAGGGGGTAAGAGAGATGAGCCAGTTTGAAACCGTCATCGGCCTGGAAGTACACGCCGAGCTTTCCACCAACAGCAAAATCTTCTGCGGCTGCCCGACAGAGTTCGGTGCGCCGCCGAATACCCATACCTGCCCGATCTGCCTGGGGCATCCCGGCGTCCTGCCCGTCACCAACAAGCAGGCCGTGGAGTTCGCGATGAAGGCAGCGCTTGCGCTCAACTGCGAAATTTCCCGCGAAACCAAGTTTGACCGGAAAAACTACTTCTACCCGGACCTGCCCAAGGCGTATCAGATCTCCCAATTTGACCAGCCGATCGGCAAAAACGGCTGGATCGAGATCGAAGTCAACGGGGAGAAAAAGCGGATCGGCATCACCCGCCTGCATCTGGAAGAGGACGCGGGCAAACTGACTCACAGCGACTTCGGCGATACGCTGGTCGACTTTAACCGCGTCGGCGTGCCGCTGGTGGAGATTGTCTCCGAACCGGACATCCGCTCGCCTGAAGAGGCAAAGGCGTATCTGGAAAAGCTGAAGGCCATCCTGCAGTACACCGGCGTGTCGGACGTGCGCATGGAGCAGGGCTCGCTGCGCTGTGACGCCAACGTCTCCATCCGTCCGGTGGGCCAAAAGGAATTCGGCACCAAGACGGAATTGAAAAACATGAACTCGTTCCGCAACGTGCAGGCGGCACTGGAGTACGAAGTGGAGCGGCAGAAGCAGGTCGTTCTCTCCGGCGGCACGGTCGTGCAGGAAACCCGCCGCTGGGACGAAACCAACCGGAAGACCCTCTCCATGCGGTCCAAGGAAGAGGCGCACGACTACCGCTACTTCCCGGACCCGGACCTGGTGCGGATGCAGATTTCCGAAGAGTGGATTGAAGCCGTGCGGGCTTCCATTCCGGAGCTGCCTGACGCTCGCCAGGCTCGCTACGTGAACGAATACGGCCTTCCGCAAAGCGACGCCGCCGTCATCACCATGTCCAAGGAAACGGCCGACTTCTTTGACGAAACCGTCAAGACGGGCGCTGATCCCAAAGCGGCCGCCAACTGGCTGATGGTGGAACTGCTGGGCTATTTGAACGCCAACAACTTGACGTTGGCCGACGTGAAAATTACGCCGCACGGACTGGGCGAGATGATCAAGCTGATCGAAAACGGCACGATTTCCTCCAAGATCGCCAAGACCGTCTTCAAGGAGATGGTGGAGACCGGCAAGGAGCCGAAACAGATCGTCGAGGAAAAAGGGCTGGTGCAGATCAGCGACGAAGGCGCCCTGCGCCAGATCGTCCAGGACGTGGTCAACGCCAACCCGCAGGCTGTCGCCGACTACAAGGCCGGCAACGAGAAGGCCGTCGCCTTTTTCGTCGGTCAGGTAATGAAGCAGACCCGCGGCAAAGCAAACCCGCCGATGGTCAACAAGCTCTTGCGGGAAGTGCTGCAAAACGCGTAAGATACAGACGGACAAAACAGGGACACGCTTTCTCATTGAGGAGCGTGTCCCTTTTTGTTGCGCGGGAACAGAGATCCGCTCCTGGTATTTTGTCAGCGACCGATGGGCATTTTGCACCTGGGCAGAAGTAGTTAATCGTAGGATAAAGGTGAAAACCATTATGTATATCATCGGGACCCTGTCGGTGTGCAACGCTTTGGAATCCAACAGTATTCACCCAAAAAAATAACACCCGTTAATTGGGTGCTTTTTAATCAAATCGAGCGACGGGTAAACAAATCATAAATCAAGGGCATGCATGGACCTTCTCGTTCATTTACAGATGAACCTATTATTTGATGCTAAAAACAGTTAGCAACTACATTCGTGAGATTAAAGAAATCTAATAATGCATCCTTCACAGATTTAGATAATCCTTCAGAAGCTTTGTCCAAAGCTTTTGAAATTGATTTCTTTCTGGAAAAACCATTGTACCGGAATTCATCATAATATTTTTTTATCGTCTTTACTGCTTTTGTAGTTCCCCCAAGAGCTTTGATAGCTGATTTAATTTTTGTTATTTTAGTGAATGAAAATGCATTGGTTACCAAAGCTATTCCCACTGCAGCAATACATCCTGCAACGCTTCTGGAAACTTTAAGATTTGGTTTTACCTCGCTAAAGTGTAAATTATCTTCACTGTCTACAGTAACGTATAGTCCGGTTGTTTCCTGGAACCATATCGCAGTTGCTTGAGGGCCTTGATCCAAAACACTTTGTGGAATATCTTCAATCGCTTGAAGAATAACAGTGGTTTGATCAAAGACTTCATTATCAATTAACTGTTCTGCTGGCAGGTTTTCATTCTCATCCGCATTGGCAACGTTAGGAACTACAGTAACAAAGAGACAAAATGACAAGAAACACAACAGAAACTTTTTAACCTGCAAAAGCCTTCTCTCCCTTACTAAAAATTATTACTCTGCGTAACTTAAACATATCAATAAAAATAGAATTTTTTCAAGAGTTTTTCGTATAATATTATACAGAAAAGGAGGATATTTGTAATGAAAGACAATTTATCCCTGGTAGGCGCCATATGCCTGTTAATCGTGACGATCGTTAATTTTTCGACTGACAATCAACTGATTACAGGAACAGTCGGCGGAATTCTATTTCTGTTTGTGTTGATTCTTAACATAAAATCAAGGCTGGATAATAAAAAAGCAAACAAAAAGTAACGAGGAGCGTTTTCAATCCTGAGAAGCATCTCTGACAGACCGGCTGCTGTTGTGTTGATACAAGCGTTTGCCGTCAAGGCAGGAAGTCCTTGTTTGAATTGTAAGATTGTGCCCGCTCCCCTATAATGAAAAGGGACAATGTGTGGAGGAGGAGGGCATGGAAATGAACATCGTGTCCGTCACGGGAGAAAGCGTGCCGCCGAGCAAAGGTGGGTCGCCTGCCGATACATTTGAACGATCCATCGCGACCTGTGAGGTGAACGGACAGCAGAGAACGGTCACCGTCACCTACGTTCGCTACTTTGAAAAGGTGCTGGCCGAGCGGGGCATCTACGATCAGGATGCGGAGGGCATTCCGGTCAACCGGCTGGTGGCCGTGCTCTTCTTGGAAAAACACCCGGATGAGCGGGGAAACCGCCACTACATCAACGACACCGACAAGTTTCTGTCGCTGTTTGCCGGATTTTCGCTGGAAGATTTCAAACGAAAACACGTTGGATTATCCCTTGCGTAACTTGCAAGGGTTTTCTTTTATTTGTCCGTATACCGTACTCTCAGGGGACATCGGCCAGTTGATTTCATATATAATGGATGATAAGCCAAATATTCTCGTGGTGTTGCTAGTGGATCAGAAAGGAGAGCAGTCAGTGATCGAAGTAGATCAGGTCAGCAAACGATTTGGCAACGTCGCGGCAGTGCGGAACGTGACGTTTTCCGTCTCCTCCGGCGAAGTGTACGGGCTGCTCGGTGAAAACGGCGCAGGCAAAACGACGACGATGCGCATGATGGCGACCATCCTGCAGCCAACCGAGGGAGATATTCGAATCGGGGGATATTCTGTCCGCACCCAGCCGGTGGAAGTTCGCCGGCGTATCGGCATTCTGTTCGGGGGTGACGTGGGCCTGTACAACCGGCTGACGGCGCGGGAAAACATCGCCTATTTCGGCAGGCTGTACGGTCTGACGGGGCCGCGCCTGGACCAACGCATCGATCAGTTGAGCCGGATGCTTCAAATGGAGGCGTTTATCGATCGGCGGGTCGGCGGGTTTTCCCGGGGGATGAAGCAAAAAGTAGCGATCGCCCGCACACTGGTGCACGATCCTGACGTGATACTGCTGGACGAACCGACGACCGGACTGGATGTGACGGCGGCCAACATGTTTCGGCGCATGGTGACGATGCTCCGGGAAGAGGGAAAGACTATCCTGTTCTCCAGCCACAATATGGGGGAAATTGAAAAGCTGTGCAGCCGCATCGCGATCATTCACAAGGGAAGCATCCGCTATGCGGGTACGGTGGCAGCGCTTCGAGAGCGCTGCGGCATGAATGACTTGGACGATATCTTCATGGCGATGGTCGAGGAGGGCAGACATTGATGGACAAAAATGTCGTGTGGACCATATTCGCCAAGGAGATGCTCGATCTGCTGCGTGACCGCAAGACCTTGATCGGCACGTTTCTCATACCGCTTGTCGTGATACCGTTTGTGTTCTTTTTGCTCAGCATGTCGTACAGCAACGTGGAAAAGGAAGCGCGCTCCTACGTACCGATCGCCGTTGAAGGCACGTCGAAACTGGTGGATCATCTCCGCTCTCAGCCAGGCGTCCGCATCCTGTCGCCGGACAGACCGATGGAGGCGCTGAAGGCGGGAGAACTGCGGGCAATTGTGACCATCCCTGATCATTTCGACCAGGTACTGCGGAGCGGGGGAGAGTCCAGCTGCATGTCGCCTACGACAACACCAACCAAAAGTCGGTGTACGCAAAAAGCGTGATCGACAGCGCAGTGCAGCAGTACAGCTCCGACATCGTCAGCATGCGGCTCAGGCAGGCGGGTTTGTCTGTGGAAGCGATCGAGCCAATTGAAACGACGTACGAAAACGCTGCGTCCGACGAACGGCAGACCGGCGGCATTCTGGCCGGGATCATTCCCCTGATGGTGGTGCTGTCGCTCGCTTCCGGCGGGGTGGCGGCCGCCACCGATCTGGTCGCCGGCGAAAAAGAGCGGGGCACGCTGGAATCGCTGTTGACCACTCCGATTGCTGCCAACCAGATCCTGACGGCCAAGCTGCTGGCGGTCATGGTGATGAGCTGCATCAGCGCCACCGCCTCGCTGCTGTCCCTCTCGTTTGTGTTTCGGTGGGGACCTCTGAAGGTGGACGGGACCGACCTTTCTTTCGGCTTTTTGTCCCCGGCCTCACTTGCAGTGCTGGCGGCGACCATTGTGCTGCTGGCCGCCTTGTTCGCTGGGCTGGAGCTGACGCTCAGCACCGTCGCCAAATCGTTTAAGGAGGGGCAGACCTACATGACCGGCGTCGTCATCCTGGCGATGATTCCGTCCTACATGTTGATGCCCATCCACCCTGTAGACATTCCTGCGCTGTACTACGTCTTGCCGGTCTTCAACGGGGTGGCCTTGTGCAAGGAGGCGTTTTACGGTGAGGTCGATCCCTTGCACACCTTGATCGGACTGGGGACGTCGCTGCTCTACGTGACCGCCATCATCGCCGCGACCGCCCGTCTGTTCCGCCGGGAAGGAGCGGTCGTGAGATAGTTCGTGAGATATTGACGCCGGGCGGCGGATGCCGTTCAATGTCGGCAGTTCGCTTGGCCCGGCGCACCTTTTTTGTCTTCGCCGTTCAGCAGCAGTTGCGGTGAGAGGGGATACGGCATGCTGCCTACTTAACCACGGAGTCGCTTATCACCAGGGAGTCGCGAATCAGCCAACCGGCGCCGATTACACCGGCATCGTTGCCCAACGTTGCGGGCAGGATTTCGGTCGACTCCGCTACGTGAGAGAACGGAACAAACCGGCGGAACGACTCGCGCACCCGGGAAAAGAGAAACTCGCCGGCTGCCGCGACGCCGCCCCCGATAATGAACTTGGCCGGGTTGAGTGTAGCCGCCAGATGGGAGAGGGCCAGACCCAGATAGAAAGCGACTTGGTCGGTGATCGCCAGGGCGGCAGCATCTCCCGCCTTGGCAGCATCCAAGACGTCCTTGGCCTTGATGTCGCCTTGGCGGGCGAGTGTTTCTGCCAGGAGCGGGCTTGTCCCCTCTTGCGCGGCTTTTAGGCCTTCACGGATGATCGCGGTGGCGGAGGCGTACGTCTCCAGACAGCCGGTCTTGCCGCAGTTGCAGGCCGGACCTCCCTCGGGCACCATCGTGATGTGGCCGATTTCACCGCCTACGCCATGGATGCCGTTGACCACCTTGCCGTGCAGGATCACGCCGCCGCCAACGCCAGTGCCCAGTGTGATCAGAACCATATCTTTGGCACCCTGTCCGGACCCCCGCCACATCTCGCCAAGCGCGGCAGTGTTGGCGTCGTTGTCGACAGCCACCGGCAGGCCGATGAGCGCTTGCAGTTTGTCGCGCAGCGGTACGGGGCGCTTCCAGTGCAGGTTTACCGCTTGATAGACGATGCCGTTGGCCGCGTCGACCGGACCGGGAATCCCTACGCCGATGCCGGCCACCTGTTCCTTGGAAAAGCCATGCTGGTGCAACATGCTCGTTGCCATGTCCACCACTTTTTGCAGGACGCTGTCTTCGCCGTCCGCCACGGGTGTCGGCTCCTGGGTTTTGGCAAGGATGTTGCCCTCCGTGTCGAGCAGGGCCATTTTGATTGCTGTTCCTCCTACGTCAACGCCTACGATGATGGGTTTCACACAAGCTCCTCCTATCTCCTCCGATTGTAATCTTTTCCTATCCTCTTATGATAACATGTCGGGTACAGCATAGCGATTCCCAAAAATGGCTATACAGGATATGATGAAAAGAGAGAAGCCATGAGCGAGTACAGGAAGAAGGGACATGCGTTGAAACGTGCCAGATTGATTTACAACCCCAGCTCCGGCCGGGAAATCGTGCGCCGGCGGCTGCCGGACATTCTGGAACTGCTGGAGTCTGCCGGCTACGAGACGTCGTGCTACGCGACAAAAGGGGAAGACGACGCCACCGAAGAAGCGGAACGGGCGGTCAAGCGCGGCTTTGACGTGATCATCGCCGCCGGCGGAGACGGCACCATCTACGAGGTGGTGAACGGCATGGCCGGAAAGCCCGCACGGCCCGCTCTCGGCATCATCCCCTGCGGAACGAGCAACGATTTTGCGCGTGCTCTCGGCATTCCCAAATCAATTACTCGTTCCTGCAAGATCATCGCAGCAGGAAAGCGGAAGCGGGTGGACGTCGGCCGCATCAACAACCGGTATTTTATCAACATCGCCGGCGGCGGGTCGCTGACCAACCTGACCTACGAAGTGCCCAGCAAGCTGAAAACCCTTCTGGGCCAATTGGCTTACTATGTCAAGGGACTGGAAAAGCTGCCGTCGCTTCATCCCATCCGCGTCAAACTGGAGACGCGGGACAAAGTGCTGGTCGACGAAGAAATCATGATTTTCCTGATCACCAACAGCCATTCGGTCGGCGGTTTCGACCGGCTTGCCCCCAACGCCGACATCTCCGACGGCAAGCTGGATTTGATCGTCGTCAAAAAAGTTGGCCTGGGCGATTTTATCCGCCTGGCGGCACAGGCTATACGAGGGGAGCATGTAAAAGACCCCAACCTGCTGTATTTTCAAACCGACTACATCAAGGCGACATCCCCGTCAGGCGAGACGGTTCAGCTCAATCTGGACGGGGAACTGGGCGGCGAGCTTCCGTGCGTATGCGAAGCGCTGCCAGGGCATCTCGAATTGTTTGTACCGTGAGCCAGTGAGGTCAGGCCCCTCGCCATGACGCGGTCAAAGGCGGCGGGGAACCCCTTCTGTTTTTCAGTATGAAAGTGAAAAGGAGCAACAGTAGTGGCCAAGACAGCAAAGAAGCGACGCGGAACGGCGGTCAAGCCGGAGCTTGACCTGCCGGTCCGCCTCGGACAAACCGTAGAAGTGGAGATAACCGGACTCAATCACGAAGGTGCAGGCGTCGGCCGGGTGGACGGCTACACCCTGTTCGTGCAGGGAGCGCTGGCCGGAGAGCGGGTGCGTGCACGGATAGAGCACGTGAAAAAAAGCTACGGCTTTGCCTCGCTGCTGGACGTGATCGAAGCCAGTCCGCACCGCGCCCAGCCGCCCTGTCCGGTGTATGACCGTTGCGGTGGCTGTTCGCTGCAGCACCTCGCCTATGAGGAGCAGATCCGGCACAAGCAGCAGATCGTCAAAGACAACCTGCGCCGGATTGGCGGCTTTCCCGTGGACGGGGAAGGAGCGGTCGTCGTCCATCCGACGATCGGGATGAGCGATCCGTGGCGCTACCGCAACAAAGCCCAGGTGCCGATCGGCGAGCAGAATGGGGCGCTGGTGGGCGGCTTTTACGCCGAGCGCTCCCACGAGATTGTCGACATGGACGAATGCCTGATCCAGCACCCGGCCAACGACGAAGCGGTCGCCGCCGTCAAGCGGATCGCCGCCCGGCTGGGCATCCAGCCGTATGATGAAGTGCGCCATACCGGCCTCCTGCGCCATGTGGTGGCCAAGGTGGGGGCGCGTACAGGCGAAGTGATGGTGGTGCTGGTGACGACAGAGGAATTCATCCCGCAGCGAGAGATGCTGATCGAGTCCATCCGCGCCCAGGTGCCGGGTGTGACCAGCATCGTGCAAAACATCAACCCGGACAAGACCAATGTCATTTTCGGCAAAACGTCGATTACGCTTTGGGGCAGCGACGTGATCTACGACTACATTGGCCCGATCAAATTTGCCATCTCTGCCCGCTCGTTCTACCAGGTGAATCCGGTGCAGACGGAAGTGCTGTACAACAAAACACTGGAGTACGTCGGCGCCACCGGGACAGAAACGGTGATCGACGCCTATTGCGGCATCGGGACAATTTCGCTCTTTCTGGCGCAAAAATCCCGTCACGTCTACGGCGTGGAGATCGTGCCGGAAGCGATCGCCGACGCCAAGCGCAATGCCGAACTGAACGGCATCGCCAACGTCACCTTTGAAACCGGCCCGGCCGAGGTGGTCATCCCTGCGTGGAAAGACCAGGGCATCCGCCCCGACGTGATCGTCGTCGACCCGCCGCGCAAAGGCTGCGACGAGGCGCTGTTGACAACCATTTTGCAGATGAAACCGCAGCGGGTGGTGTACGTCTCCTGCAACCCGTCGACGCTGGCCCGGGATTTGAAGGTGCTGGCGGAGCTGTACGAGCTGAAGGAAGTGCAGCCGGTGGATATGTTCCCGCATACGGGGCATGTGGAGAGTGTGGCGCTGCTGACCCTGAAATAGAGCAGAAAACCCTTGTGTATCAAGGGTTTTTATTTTTTTATCTCTAAAATGGTTGTGTGTGTTGCAGACAAAACCAGCGGGATTTAAAATTATAGGGACTTCATTATCTGAATAGTCAATCTTCTGTCTTGTAGCATTACTGGGGAGATCATCACATTACTACTGGATGCACGGTGCTTTTTCACCGAGGTCGCGTCTTCCGTGGACATTGCAGTATGAACGGCAAGACCGTTGCCCACGTCAGCCTGACCATCGCCAAGGCGAAGCTGGACAAAAAATGTTGATGTCCCCTTGCAGGGGACGCCGGGAGGTACATCCTTATGAGCAATGTTCTCTATGAAAAAAGCAATGGCATCGCCTATGTCACCCTCAACCGCCCCGAGGCGATGAATGCCATTGACGAGGCCACCAACGCAGAACTGGCGGAAGTGTGGCGGGATTTCGCCGCCGACGATGCCGTGGATGTGGCCATTCTCACCGGCAGTGGGCGGGCTTTTTGCGCCGGCGCCGATCTGAAGACCTTTATCCCCAAGTGGGAGGGGGCCAACATGTTGGATATCCGCAAGAATATCCCCCATGGCCTCGGCGGTGGGCTGACTCGTGGGCAGCACCGTATCTACAAGCCTATCATTGCTGCGATCAACGGCTATGCCGTCGGCGCCGGGCTGGAAATCGCCCTGGCCTGTGATATCCGCATCGCTTCCGAACAGGCCAAATTTGGCATCTTCGAGGTGCGCTATGGCCTGCACCAAGGTGATGGCGGCCTTGTCCGCCTGGTGGCGGTAGCCGGAATCGGCGTGGCGCTTGATCTCACCCTGACAGGACGGGAGGTCTCGGCACAGGAGGCGCTCGCGCTAAGACTGGTCACCCGCGTCGTGCCGCCTGAAGAACTGATGAAGACCGCCGAGGAGACGGCGCACATGATACGGCGCAACAGCCGCAATGCCGTTCGTTCCGCCAAGGAGACCATCCTTGAACTGATCGGACGCCCATTGGACGACGCACTGAGACTGGAGACGCTATACGGCTATTCGAGTCTAGGGGACTTTGCCGATGCCCGTGCAAGGCTCTCACAGTTTGGAAAGAAATAGGCACTGTACCAGCAGAATGGGATGATGCCATCTATGCAGTAAAGCTGCATCTGGGTTCGTAATGAGATTTGGACTGACGATCCTATATGTAACGTTATACTTGAACGAAACAGTTTCTTGCCAACCATCATAACCCTGAATGAAACGATAGAAAGGGAAGTATATTAATGATTCAAACAGAGAGACTGAACATTTATCCGCTTTCTGATGAAGAAATGCGTGACGTGATTCAAAACGAATCAAACGAAGCGCTGAAAGCCGCCTATTCAGAAATGCTTGCCGGTTGCCTGGAGAATCCGGAGCAGCGCATTTGGCATGCGCTGTGGGTGTTGCAGCTGAACGATGGAAGCGGGAAAATTATTGGCAGTTTGTCGTTCAAAGGACTGAACGACAATGGAATGGTTGAAATCGGCTACGGAATAAATCCGGAATACGAAGGAAAAGGGTTGATGACGGAAGCAGTATCCGCAGCGGTTCGCTGGGCATCGAAACAGCCAGGCGTGTTATCCATAGAAGCCGAGACAGAGCCGGACAATATTGCCTCCCAAAGAGTGCTTGAAAAAGCGGGGTTTATACCGAGCGGAGTGATTGGAGCTGAGGGGCCGAGGTACATCTGGAAAAACGGATAACGGCAATCCGCCCATCCCGCTGCAAAAGTCCGCGCCGGTCTGCACAACGCAATTACCACTTATGCGGGAAAGAGGCTTACAATCGCGTGTTCCTGCAGCGTTATGCGAAAAAATCAACGAAAAGGGGATATTATCAGAAAAACCTTTGCTGATGTATAATCATTGATGCAAGTTCGTTATCTCAATCTGTTCAGAATAGCAGTGGTGAGAGATATGAGCGATGAGATTTCCATCTTGCCGATTCAATCGTTCTACTCCCTCAATGATTGCGTCGTAGCGGCAGAGCTCCTCAACAAAGTGCCGTTGGTCATGCGGTTTGAACCGGTGCTGAGTGACGACGAATGCCAGCAGTTGATTGAGGCAGCCGCCTCCCGTCTAAAAGAATCCAGACTTGTCAACAAGGTGGTCAGCCAGATTCGCTCGAGCCGCGGGATGTTTTTTGAAGAAGAGGAAAACCCGTTGATTCGGCGCATTGAAAGGCGAATTTCCGAATTGATGAACGTGCCGATCGAACACGCAGAAGGATTACAAGTGCTTCACTACGCTCCCGGTCAAGAATACAAGGCTCATCATGACTTTTTCCGTCCAAATACTCCTTCGGCCAAGAATAATCGGATCAGCACGCTGGTCATCTATTTGAACGATGTGGAAGAAGGGGGAGAGACAGTCTTTCCGTTACTGCGGTTATCGGTGAAACCAAAACGCGGCTCTGCGGTGTACTTTGAATATTTTTACCGCGACCAAGCCTTGAACGACTTGACCTTGCACAGCAGCGTTCCCGTTGTTCGAGGGGAAAAATGGGTCGCAACGCAGTGGATGCGCAGACAGCGGGTCCGCAGCCTTGGACTCATTCCGAATCCAGCATAGCCGGATGCGTTACATAAATCTTCAATATAATATCCGCACTTACGCGACAACTCGAAGCACGTGCAGGGGGATTTCCCCGTGAGTGTCTTCTGGTTGTCTTTTTTGGGTTTGAATAGGTGATCTGCACCCAAGGAAAGGATTCAAAAGCAAATCATGCTGACATTAATCCATAACGAATGCTTCTGGTTGATTACATGTACTGTATTTTTTTAACCGTATTAAAATTGCAATTGTTCTACATTTCGTATACAGTAACAGTATCGAAACGTTTTCGTGGAGGGTTCACATGGCTACGATGAAGGACATTTCCAAGAGAGCGAAAGTGTCACTTTCGACCGTTTCGGCCGTCATTAATCAATCCGCATATGTGAGTCCGGAACTGACGAAGCGAGTGATGCAGGCGATTGAGGAACTGAATTATCGGCCAAATGCAGTAGCGCGGAGCCTGAAAAAGAAGTCCACGAATACCATTGGCTTCATCGTGACAGATATCTTAAATCCCTTTTACCCGCCGATGATCAAAGGCATTGAAGATGTGGCGTTTGACCATAACATCAACGTAATTTTATGCAATATCTCTAATGACCGAAATCGCATTCAGGCATATTTGGAGCTGATGGTCGAAAAACAGGTCGACGGCATTCTTCTGGCGAATATTGCTACAGCAAAGGATTTAAACGAAATTGAAAAAACAGGGTTAAAGTATGTGTTAATCAACCGAAAGCCGCCCGGGTATGATAAAAATTTCGTCGGAATCAACAATCCGCTCAGCTCTGAATTAGCCGTAAATCACCTGGTTTCACTGGGGTACAAACGAATTGCCTATTTTGGCGGCAATTTGGAAATCAACACGGCACGGGAGAGAAAAGACGGATTTATCGCATGTATGGCTCAACACGGATTAGAGGTAGACCCCATGCTTTTGTATGACGGGGAATACTCCATGGAATCGGGGTACCGGAATGTAAAAAAGATGCTCGAACAGGTGAAGGAATTGCCCGAGGCAATCTGTGCGGTGAGCGATATTGTCGCGTTCGGGGTGATCAAGGGGCTGAGAGAAGCGGGTATTCGCGTACCCGAGGATATTGCCGTTATCGGCAATGATAACAGCTCCTTTTCGGAAAATTTCCTGGTCCCCCTGTCCAGCGTCGATCACTCCACGTATGAGATGGGGAAACTATCGATGGAATTGCTGCTGCAGATGATACAGGAAAAGGAACAGATGGTGGCGCGGCAAATTATCCTCACGCCATCCCTGGTCATCCGTGAAAGCTGCGGCGCACAAAAAAGAAAATGAGCTGAATAACCATTTTCCTTTCTTTATGAAAGAAAAATGGTCAGTGTGTAGACAAAGTAGCCGTAGCGGGGAGAACACGTTTCCGTCATCCGCTCCGTGCTTTACCCACCGAACACAAGCTAACGCTCGCGTTCGGCGGGGCCCGTGCTCGCCCAGCAGGGAAGCCAGGCGGCACGCTACGCATCGATTTGCGGGGGATCGCCAAAGCCGCATTGCTACGCCGTCTATTCAAAGGTGGCGCTCCTTTTTCCCGCAAATCGCTGCTCCGCTCGGTAGGGCTCACAAGTCGCTCTGCCTGGAAACGTGATTCTCCTTCGAACAATCTGTGTGTCTTCAGTCTTAACCATTTTCCTTTCTTGGTGAAAGTGAAAATGGTTTTTTTGTGGTTGTAGTAGAAATTATAAAAATTTTCTGCAAAAAATATTGATTTTATACATAGTGGTCATTATAATCAGAATCACAAGCAGCGAAACGTTTCGCCAGAAGTGTAGTGTCTGTCCGTCGATGAGGATTGCTGAAAACAGTGAAAAAGAGAAGTAAACATCCATGTTTTCACTTTGTTCACAAACATGTGAGACTGAAAATCACAGGGGTTTCACGTCTTTTTTTACGCTTTCTATCGAAACGTTTCGATGAGGCTTTTTGGCGAGCAAGCATTCAAAAACGATGCGAGGAGGAATTGCGATGGAAAAATTGATTATCACCGTTGCTCCCACAGGTTCTCAGACGACTCGTGAGCATACGCCCTATCTGCCGCTTACTCCGAAAGAAATCGCCGATTCCGTTTATGAGGCTTGGCAAGCGGGCGCATCAATCGCACATATTCATGTGAAAGATGAAAACGGAAACAATACCTTGGATTTGGATACGTACAGGGAAGTCGTCGCTCGCATTCAGGACAAGTGCGATATCATTATCAACTTAACGACGGCTGGCGGTTTGTTTATGAACGATGAAGACAGGCTGAAGGTTTGTGAATTGGAACCGGAGATGGCGACCTTTGATGCCGGTACGATGAATTTTGGCTCGCATGTCTTTTATAACACTCCACAGTTTCTGGAGCGGTTGGCGTTAAAAATGAAAGAACATCAGATCAAGCCGGAAATTGAAATATTTGAAGTCGGCATGCTGGAGAATACGTTGAGGATGGCGGAAAAAGGTCTGATTGATTTGCCCGCACATTTTCAATTTGTCCTGGGCATACAGGGAGGAATGCGGGCTACCCCGAGAAATCTGATGTTTTTGGTTGAAAGCCTTCCCCCTGGTTCCACGTGGTCAGCAATCGGGGCCAGCAAAGATCAACTGACGATCAATACCATGAGCATTCTGTTGGGGGGACATGTCCGCGTGGGCATGGAGGACAGTGTTTATTTTCGGAAGGGTGAACTGGCAAAGACGAATGCGCAATTTGTGGAACGAATCGTCCAGTTATCAAACATGCTGGGGAGAGACGTTGCAACGCCCAATGAAGCGAGAGAGATTTTGGGCTTGAAGCAATCGAAACGTGCAGCAAAACACTAACAGCGAGCACGTTATGAGAACGATCTTACACGAAAAAATGTAAGCGATTTCACATCGGACCAGACTTCACACCAGACCAATGAAGAGAATCAGCGAGTGAGGAGGAGAACAGATGAGAATGGCAATTATGGGTGCGGGTTCGTTGGGGACGATCATCGGAGCGCTGATTACGAAAGGGGGGCGAGAGATAGAGTTAATCGATATTAACAAGGAGCATGTGGACGCACTCAACAATTCAGGAGCAAGAATTACCGGCTTTTTGGATCTGTGTGTACCCGTAAAAGCGATTGTGCCGAGCGAAATGACAGGTACGTATGATTTGGTTTTTCTGCTGACCAAGCAGGTTTATAACAAGACGACGCTGGCACAACTGCTCCCCCATCTGTCTGAGGACAGCATCGTGTGTACGCTGCAAAATGGTGTGCCTGAAGATTATGTCTCGTCCGTGATCGGGCGCGAAAGAACGATTGGAGGCGTGGTCGGGTTCGGGGCGACATGGTTGGGACCTGGGATTTCAGAGCTGGCGACGGAAGTACATACGATGCAAAACTATGCGTTTGACATTGGAGAACTGGACGGATCGATAACGCCTCGCATCCAGGAAGTAAAGAAGGTGCTGGATCTCGTTGGGCATTGTCATATTTCAGCCAACATTCAGGGAATCAAATGGGCAAAACTCTTGATGAATGCCACATTTAGCGGAATGTCGGCGGCATTGGGCTGCCGTTTCGGTGACATTTTGAGGAATGAGGCAGCGATGTTTCATTTGGCCCATATCGCCGATGAAACGATCAAGGTGGCACATGCGCACGGAATCCGCCTGGAGCCGATGCAGGGAAAAGACATGGAGTTTCTTGAGCTGCGGGATCACGATGACGTCCCTAATAAAATGAGCTTTTACCGGGAAGTATGGGGACCGCACAGCAATACAAAAGCCAGCATGCTGCAAGATTTGGAGAAACAGAGACCGACAGAAATTGATTACATCAACGGCTTCGTCAGCAAAAAAGGAAGGGAGGCAGGGCTTAAAACGCCGTACAACGATTTGGTCGTTCAGTTGGTGAAAGAAGCGGAGAAAAAGGGCAGACCTCCGAAATTCGAAGACAATATTGTCTATTTTGGTTCGCGTCTATAGGAAAGCGGGAAAAGCCCCTGATGTTGAAATCCTCGAAAATGGAAAGGAGTGTACGGGTATGCCGCTTGTCGCATTGTTTTTAGGGATTGTCCTGTTGTTTCTGCTCGTTATCGTATGCAAGTTCAATGCGTTTTTATCGCTCATGTTGTCCGCAATCTTCGTCGGACTTTTCCTGGGAATGGAGCCGTTAGCGATCGTAAAATCCATTGAAGCGGGACTTGGCGGTACGCTGGGGCATCTGGCGATTATTATTGGATTGGGAGCGGTTTTTGGAAAAATCATCTCGGAAGGCGGCGGAGCGAACCGAATTGCTTCTACCTTGATTGAGATTTTCGGGGAAAAACGGGTGGATTGGGCGATTTGTATCGCATCATTTGTGTTGGGGGTAATCTTGTTTTATGAAGTCAGTTACATTTTGCTGATTCCCATCGTGTATACAATCGCCAATGAAGCAAAAGTGAAGTTGATGAAGGTGGGCATACCCTTTCTGGCTGCAATCTCCATTACCCACGTCTTCTTGCCGCCGCATCCGGGACCAACCGCAATCTCCGCTGCGTTAGGGGCGAATTTGGGTGTTGTGTTGGGATACGGATTTTTGCTGGCCATTCCCGCTACGGTGATTTTTGGTCCGTTGATTGCCAAGCTGTATCGGAATTGGGAGATCAACATCCCCAATCATTTGGTCACCAAGAAAGAATTTAACATGGCTGAGGTCCCATCCTTTGCAACGTCAGTATTCACGACGTTGTTACCCGTTATCTTGATCTTGATCGGGGTGATTGCAGAGTTCGCATTTCCGAAAGAGTCGATCATCAATCAAACCCTGACCTTTATCGGGAATGCGGATATCGCCCTGCTTGTTTCCCTGCTTGTCGCCGTATACGTGTTTGGGCTGCGTAAAAAGAGAAAGACGATGGTTGAAATCATGAAAATTGCCGAAGGTGCACTGATCTCCATGGGAGGAATCATTTTTATCCTCGGTGGCGGCGGTGCCTTCAAGCAAGTAATCCTTGACAGCGGCATGGCACAATACATTGCCGATGTCACGAACGGATGGGATATTTCTCCCTTTATCCTGGCATGGTTGATTGCGCTGATCATTCGGTTGGCTGTAGGATCGGCAACCGTAACGGTGTTAACGACAGCAGGAATTATGCTGCCCATCGTCCAAGAAACAGGTGTGAGCCCTGAATTGATGGTACTTGCCATCGGAAGTGCTTCCATTGCCTGGGCTCCGCCGAGCGATGTCTCGTTCTGGATGACAAAGGAGTATTTTAATTTGACGATTGGACAAACCATCAAATCTGTATGTTTCATGTACACCCTTGTCGCGATTTACGGCATACTCGGCGTTTTGGCATTGGACATGATGTTCGGATAATTTTGACAAATTGATTGCAACTCATAAGGAATGGATTCAAAAATGTGATGAGGAGTGTCGTGCATGAAACTGGCAGGGAAAGTTGTCATCATTACGGGAGGAGCAGGAGGAATAGGCAAAGAAGCGAGTGTAATATTTGCAAACGAAGGGGCACATGTTGTTGTCGTTGACCGTGATCCGCAGCAGGTGGATAAAGTGGCAAACGAGGTGAATGGCCTCGGACTGGCCGTTGACGTATCCAACCGCGAGCAAGTGGATTGGATGGTCAGTGAAGTAATCAACCGCTATGGAAAGATTGATGTCTTGATCAATAATGCCGGAATCACCATGGACGCTACGCTCGTAAAGATGACGCAGGAACAGTGGGACCGCGTGATTTCCATTAACCAGACCGGTGTCTTTCACTGCACGCAAGCGGTGGTACCCCATATGATCAGGGAAGGCGCCGGCAGAATCATCAATACCAGCAGCATTGTGGGGAGGATGGGGAATTTCGGACAAACGAATTATGCCGCATCGAAAGCAGCGGTGATCGCCATGACCCAAACGTGGGCAAAAGAGCTTGGCAGGAAGGGAATTCTCGTGAACGCTGTGGCTCCCGGCTTTATCGTGACCCCGATGACAGACAAAATGCCGGAATCTGTACTTCAAGGCATGAAGGAGAAAATCGCTCTCCGACGGCTGGGACAACCAAGGGATGTCGCGAATGTGTATGTATTCCTGGCCAGTGATGAGGCCAGCTATATCAATGGCGCTGTCATACCTGTCGATGGCGGTCTGTCAATTTAGATGAAAAGCTATGAGGGGATTGAACTTTGCCTCGGGCGAAGCTCAATCCTTTTCGTGTTTGGCTGGTTTTGCCCCCGAGGCGACAAATATCATTCAAAAATACATCAAATAGTGGAGAGAATATATGAGATATGTATATATATGGTATTATTGGAGTGATAAATTTGCAGGAAAATCAAACCAATAGGTCGAAATATTGCAGATACTTAATTATAATAATATTTATTTTCCTTCTAGAGAATTAGGAATTAAAGCGACCCCAATACCGAAAAACGAAAAGATTAGACAGTAATCTTATGATTCCTTATCGAGTATTAGAGGTGTCTTACACGATGAAAAAAGATGTTCATATGCTTCATTTAGGATTTTCAAAAACTGAAATTGAGAGATATAAGTCAAATAAGGTTGCGTATAACATGCTGATTAATTCTTTTGTAAAAAAAAGTAAATTAGAAGCGAAAAGAACTCATTGTATTTGTTGTGGAAAAGAGTGCTCCAGTTTTTGTAATTCGCATTCTATCCCTAAGTTTTGTTTAAAAAATATTTCATTAAACGGATATTTGTATTATTCAGGGAATCTCATTGATATACCATTGTTTGAGAGAGAAAAAGGACTTAATGAAGCTGGAACTTTTAAATTAATTTGCAGAGAGTGTGACAGCCAAATATTTTGTGATTACGAAAATCCCAATAATTACTCAAATAATCCAACTGATAAAATGTTATCGCAGATTGCAATGAAAAATTACTTAAAAAACATTGCCAAAAGAGAGTTGGAAATTGTATTGTACAAGAATTTGGAGAAAGAAATAGATTCTGAATTAAGCATTCTCCAATTTATTAATCGTTTGGATTTAAATGAGTATATTAAAGAGTTTAGTTATGCCAAAAAAGCTAGCCAATCAAAGTGGAATGATTACTATTTCATTAACTATTTTGAAATTTTGGATTACGTTGTGCCATTAGCGTTTCAAAGTAGCATTGCATTGGTTGCAGATTTTGAAGGCAACGTAATAAACAACATATATAATGCTTCACCAGATTATAAGTTGAGTGATCTCCATTTATGTGTGTTTCCTTTGAAAGATAAAAGTATAATTATTTGTTTCACTAAAAATGGAGACAAAAGATATCGTAATTTTTTTAAACAGTTCAGGAAACTATCGAAAGACGAAAAATTAAAAGCCATTAATTATATTATCTTTAGCTATTCTGAAGATGTCTTTTTATATAAGGGGCTTGATTATGATATCTTGCAAAATAAAGCCCTAAAAAATGTAGCTAAAAAAACAACAATAGCAGTTGCAGATAACCCCTTTGCGAATTCATTAGCAAAAGCTATAGAAAACTTTAGTTTTAATGAAATGCAAAAGATACCTAATTTGTTAGATGAGAAGTACAAGATTGTTTACAAGAACAATGAAGGTAATGAATGTCTAAACAAACTACAAAGATCTTGATATTGATAAAATTCAGAGAGAATTGACGTAATTTAAACAAAAAACATTTTTGAGGAATACTTACCAATATATGATCAATCTCGTAAGTCGAGGAGGGGAAGAGTTGCTGTATTATCGCTTTAGACCTTATAGCGAACTTGCCATTAAGGAATTCATGTACGATGAGATATACTTCTCATCAGCTATAGAGTGTAATGATCCATTTGATGGAAAGGTCTTCCTATCATTTGAAGCGGATAAGGAAAAATGGAGACGTCTACTAGAGTGTGCATGGAAAGGATTTGACGCTGCAAACAAATTAGCATGGGAAGAACAACTCTCGGAGTACTTGGCCAGTATATCACCAATAACCTACGGTACTGCCCTTGGACTTAATTACAATGAAATTTTAAGATCGCTTTCTTTTCCACCAAAACCACTAGTTGCAATGTTTCTCGATGCACAGATTAAACGTTTTCTAAACTTGTACAAGCCAAGGAATAAGTACTTTGTCTCGTTATCGCGTAGTTGCAATAATATTCTTATGTGGTCACATTATGCCTCAATGCATCGAGGACACTGTCTAATTTTTAAAGCCGTTGATGGTTGTCTCTATCAGTGTCCGCGAAGAAAGAAAAATGCTATTAGAAGGAATACTCCAGCAGGCATTGGTCAATCAATGAGTTTCTCGCTTCCCGATCGATTTCCATTTCAGGAGGTAATATATAGCCCAGATACAACCCACAACAATGCCTTTTACTATTTTCCCTCATATGTTGTTGGAAGGGAACTTGAAGAGCAAGAGAAATTAGAGCTAGATAAAAAGCAGTCTGAGCAGTATCTGTTGAAACATAATTGTTGGAGCTATGAACAAGAGTCTCGACTAATTCTCGACTCTCCCGATTCATGGCTTTTTGGAGAGAATGTTGAGCTAACCCAACAGGAAAGATTATTCTACTATTTGCCCAATCAACTAGTGGGGGTCATACTTGGGGCTCGTATGGATGCGCAACAGAAGATGCGGTTTCGAGAGTTAATTCAAGCTCGAATGGAGCGTATTGCTCACGATCCAGGTGATAACACTCCGGTTTTTTACTTTACTCTTTTCGAAGCCACTCTTCATGACAATTCAAGGGAGGTTGTCATTGAGCCAAAAGAAATTTTTACTCTTACAGAAACAATAAAACAATATGAAAGTAATTTCGAAAAGTACTTGCATGAGTGGCGAGAGGGATGGGCACTAGTATTTAATAAGTCTAGTGGATACCGAGAGCAATTCTTATGAAATATTGATACTATCATTGTTCAACGTGTAGAATTAGCCTCAAAAATACATCAGTTTGATATATATAATTGATTGTTGACAATATTATGTAAGAGTATCAAAGATAAAATAGTTTAAGAGTTCAATGATTAAATTATTGATAGCACATTATGTATAAGCCGTCTTAATTAACAACTCAATACATGTTGTATTTATGCCTTATTTATTATCGAGCCCACATGAGAGTGTGGCGTTGCTGACACTTAAGCAAAACCCTTATGTCTCAAGGGTTTTCTTTTTTATCTGTTGATCACGGGAAAGAGGTACAGAAATTGATCACAAGTGAGTTGCCAGGTGCTCGAAAATTATCACATTTCCGGGGACAAATAACTTGTTAGACTGACGGAAAGGATGAAACTAACGGACAATAGTGATCAAACATGGAAAAGGGGTGTACTTCATGACCAGCAGCAGCATGAATCCGAAAGTCGATGAATTTATCAGGAACGCGACGAAATGGAAGGCAGAATTTGAGGCGCTGCGCAATATCGTTCTAGACTGCGGCCTGACCGAAGATTTTAAGTGGATGCATCCTTGTTACACGTATGAGAACAAAAACGTAGTTCTCATACATGGATTTAAAGAATACTGTGCGCTGCTGTTTCACAAAGGAGCATTGCTGCAGGATACTCACGGCATTCTCATCCGACAAACGGAACATGTACAGGCGGCGCGCCAGATTCGCTTCACCAATGTGCAAGAAATCATCGAGATGGAACCCATCTTGAAAGCCTATATTCATGAAGCGATTGAAGTGGAAAAAGCCGGCTTGAAAGTGGATGGCAGCAAGAAGGCAGAACTCACCATTCCTGAGGAACTGCAAAAGAAATTTGCTGAAATGCCTGCCTTGAAAACTGCCTTTGAAGCATTGACGCCGGGACGGCAAAGAGCATACATTCTTTATTTTTCCAAACCCAAACAATCCAAAACGCGTGAGTCAAGGATTGAAAAATACGTGCCGCATATTCTCAACGGTAAGGGATTGCATGATTAAGCCTTTGAACGAACGGGAGCGTATGTAACGCAGTCTCTCATTCGCGAATTGCTTTATACAGGTAATATATGACAAAATGGGCGTATGCGACATCTATGGCGGCTGCAACTCAACAGAGGATATGGCAAGGTATCAAATCTTGTTGCGGGGGCATCGAGCAGGAACGCCGCGCGATGGGATTATTGGGAGAGGGTAACGATGAAAAAAGTGATCGCTGTTTTCATTTTAGGGTTGGTGGCCGGTGGGGTGATCGGCGCCCATCAAGTCATGTCGTTAACGCCTGAAATGGAAAGAGAAATTGTCGCCAAACTGGGGTCAAAAAACGTCATGATCATCGTGGCGATGCTGCAAACAGCAGTATTGGCGGGGATTGCCACGATCGCAGGCTTGTGGGCTTCGCCAAAAGTAGGTTTGAACAAACCGTTTGTTTATAACAGCAAAAGCCTTGCCGCGGCAGCCGCCATCGGACTTTTGTCTGCCTGCTTGATCGCCATTCCGGAAAAGCTGGTCTTTGCCGAAGCGTTGGGACTGGATGAGAAGTTTGAATTTTCCTGGCTTTATTTTTTGGGCAGCGTATTGTTCGGAGGCATCATTGAAGAAATACTGCTGCGGTTCGGACTAATGACGCTCATTGTATGGCTTGTCAGCAAAATGACGAGATCTGCAATCAGCAGCGGAATGTACGTGGCGGGAATTGTCATCGCCGCGCTTCTGTTTGCTGTCGGGCATCTTCCCGCAAATGCACAAATGCTGGGGGTAAGCATGGTAACTGTCACTCGTACGATGCTGCTCAACGTTTTGCCGGGGATTGGGTTCGGCTATTTATATTGGAAGCATGGATTGGCATATGCGATGCTCGGACATGTCACTACGCACGTCATCAATCAAGTGATCCTGCTCCCTCTCTTGTTCTAGGTACCGCGATGTGTATGCCGATCACTAAAAAGGCGGCGTACAGCAGGCGAATGTCATCGCTGCCAGTTGGTCGACGTTTATGACGTATTTCTGCTGAACATAACATGTGAGACTGACGGCAATCATAACGCCAACAGGCAAGTTGGAGTACGTTGCACGACATGATGATGGGAGGCAGACGCATGGAGGTTTTTGCAGCGTATTTGGCAGGCATTGATAACCCTGACCACCGTGAACGGACAAAGGAAGTGTTGGCGTGGGTTGCGAATACATTCCCCAATTTGGAACCGCATATCAAGTGGAATACGCCCATGTTTACCGATCACGGCACATTTATCATCGCCTTTTCCACAGCGAAGCAGCATTTAAGCGTTTCACCGGAAGAAGCGGGCATTGCGCGGTTTGCCGATGAGATTGCACAGGCCGGCTACAGTGCTACCAAGGGATTGTTTCGAATCCCGTGGAATAAGCCGGTCCATTACGATCTGCTTGCGAAAATCATTGAATTTAACATTCGGGATAAAGCAGACTGTTCAACGTTTTGGCGGAAATCGTAAAAATGTGATAGTACGTAACGGAATAAGGTCATTCAAGGAATTGATTGTCGAAAAGACGAGCAATTAGCAGGAGTTTTGGAGGAAGCATGTTTTATTCCATCTTAGCCATCTTTGTAATTGTTCTCATGATGATCTTTATTGCCGGTGCCAAACTATTTGGTTCAAAGAAGTTTTCTATTCCTGTGCAGAAGGATTTTGACCCGTTAAACATCGATATAAAAGATATTGACAAGATGACAGATGGTCATGAATTCGAACTGTATCTCTACCGCCTTTTTGTTGCGTTGGGGTATACGGGAGTCTATAAGACGGTAGGAAGCGGAGATTTTGGCGCTGACCTTGTTTTCACGGATCGTTCCGGAGTCCGAAACGTGATTCAGGCTAAGCGCCAAGATATCAATAATCCAGTTGGAATCGCTGCTGTCCAACAGGTCTATTCCTCAATGAGATATTACAAAGCAAAAAAGTCTATTGTGATTGCGTCAACCAGTTTCACAACTTCATGTGAAACGTTAGCGGGCATCAATCACGTAAAATTGTTAGATCGTCAGGATTTAATCGCAATTATCAATGCGTTCAAGCAAGGCGATTTGGAGAAAGCCAAGGACATCATAGAAGCGGAACCAAGAATTATTTTGGAATCGTGGTCCGATTATAAGAATGCGAATCTTGAAGTGAAAAAAGATATCAAGGCTGAAAAGCTGATAAGAAACTTATAAAGCCTCATTCTGGAATTCCTGAACAAGTATAAAAGAAAGCGCGAAAAATAACGCGACTGCAAACAAACCAACCCCCGTGTGACAGAATGTCGTACGGGGGTTGGTGACGGTGGAGACAAGCTTTCCGGCTGGCGATTGGCAGGATTTTTCAATGCTTCCCGATCCTCAAACATGCCGGAAATACTGTACCATAGGGCTAAGACCTTGATTGCGGCTGCAGGCACGGTTCACCGGTCCACGCCCGAGCCACAATCGCAGTCTAAAGCGAGGAGTGAGCGCAATGAAACAGGACCCTGTACAGGCGACGTTTTCTCACCTGCTGTTGTCGGGGACGCTGGTGCACGAAGGCAGTTTTGAAGAGATGCAGGAATCGTTCGGCATCCGGGTGCACCCGCAGGTGGTGATGGTGGTCTCGATCGACCGCTATACCGATCTGGTGATCGGCAAGCCGTTTCATTGGAGCATGGAGATCGGCCAGCAGGTGGTGGAAGGCGTATGCGAGGCGATCAGCGAACCGTTTGTCTGGGTGTGGGTGGCCGAGGGCGTTCTCGCAGTCCTGGTGGAACTGGCGCTGCACTCTCCTAAGGAGTCGGGATTCCGGCAGGTCACCGGCCGGATAGCCCGACAGATTCAAGAACGGTGCAAGAAGCGCGGAGTAAACGTATCGATCGGGATCGGCAGCTATTACGACAACCCCTACCAGCTTCACTTTTCCTACGAAGAAGCGAAAGAGGCCATGGTGGACCGGTTTTTTCAGGGCAACGCCCTCATTTTCCACTACGAAAAGAAGCAGGGACGGGAAGCCGGCTGGGACTCGCCGCTCACGCCGGCAGAGCGGGCGGAACTGGTCGCACGCCTTCGGATCGGCGATGAAGAGGGAACGGTCGCTTCTCTGCGGGCGCTGCTGGACAAAATGGCGCAGACGTACCGCCATGACGTGAACATGTTCAAATCGGAAGCGGTGGAATTGGTGATTACGATGTCCCGTCAGGTGCTGGATTCGGGGGCCAATGCCGCCCTCATCCTGTCGGAAAACGCCAGATTTATTCAGGATTTGTACGTGACCATCCGGTATGACAAGTTCGTGCAAAAAGTATGCGAATACGCCCGTCGCTTGACAGCGTACATGGAGCAAAACGACCTGAGCGATGTTTCGCCGATCATTCGTCAGGCCGTCCGCTACCTGAAAGAAAACCTGCGCCGGAAGCTCACGCTGGAAGAAGTAGCACAATATTGCTGCGTCAGTGTGTATCACCTGAGCCGCCTGTTCAAGCGGGAGACAGGCATGAGCCCAATCGACTTTCTCAACAGGCTGCGGGTGGAAAAAGCCAAGTACTACCTGAGTTCGACCGACTGCACCATCCAGGAGATCGCGGCTGTTGTCGGCTTTCAGGACGCCAACTACTTTACCCGGACGTTTAAAAAGTACGCGAACTGTTCCCCCACTGCCTACCGTCGAGCAAAATTGTGCTAACAGTTGACAATATCGCCTAGTGGAGAGGCCCAATCAATGCAGTAGAATACGAGATAACGACATCGCGTAAGACTCAGATAATTCGCAGTAGGGCGAGTTGTCGGAAAACAATAGAGGGGGTCGCGTGAGTTTGAGAAAAGCTTCGTTGTTGCTGACGGGATTGGTAAGTTTGGCTCTGATTGTAAGCGCTTGCGGAGGGAACAGTTCTGGCAGTGGCGGCACAGGAGGTTCTGGCGGCGGTGGCGACACGATTAAAATCGGCTGGTTCGGCCCGCTGACCGGCCCCACAGCGACCGACGGGACGCACAGCCGTGATGCCGCGTTGCTTGCTGTGGAGCAGGTCAATGCGGCAGGCGGGATTGACGGGAAAAAGGTGGAACTGATTGCTGAAGACGATCAGGGCAAGCCGGAAGAGGCGCTCAAAGCTGTGCAAAAGTTGATCAACAGCAACAAGGTGGTGGCAATCGTCGGAGGAGCGTACAGCGGCCCCTCGAAGACGGTAGCGCCCAAGGTACAGGAAGCGAAAGTACCCATGACAGTTGCGTACGCAGTTCACCCGGAGATTACCAACGGCGGGGATTACGTAAACCGGATCATCTACACCGGCCCGATCCAGGGGAAAGCTATGGCTGATTACGCCGTCAACGATCTGGGCAAGAAAAAGTTCGCTGTGCTGTATGTGGACATCGACTACGGCCAGTCCATCTTCGGCGCATTCAAGGAAGAGGCGAAGAAACTGGGGGCGGACATCGTCATTGACCGTCCGTTCAAGATGGGGGACAAGGACTTCAGCTCTCTTTTGACTGCGGTCAAGGCAGCCAACCCGGATGCCTTGTATATCGTCGGGTACTATAATGAGGCGGCCGCGATTGTAAAGCAGGCCAGGGAAGCGGGGATCACCGCCCAACTGCTCGGGGTGGACGGGTTTGATTCGCCCAAGTATCTGGAGCTCGGAAAAGAAAATACGGAAGATTCGGTCTTCACGACGTCGTTCTACACCACCGACCAGCGCGAGGTCGTGCAGAAGTTTGTGAAAGCGTGGAAGGAGAAGTATCAGGGAGAACCGGACATGCTTTCCTCGCAAAGCTACGACGCCGCCATGGTGATTCTTGAGGCGCTCAAGAAAGCGGGCCCGGACCGCGAGAAACTGGCACAAGCGATCAACGAGACGAAGGACTTTGAGGGCACGTCGGGCAAGATCTCCTTCGGCCCTGATCACGAGGTGATCAAGCCGGTCATCTTCATGACGGTGAAGGATGGCACGTTCCAGTTTGTCACATCCAAGGTGTACCACTAACTGATCGTTTTGTCTGAGTTTAGGTTTGGTGTGATATGCAGGTGAGGATCGCCCGGTGGTCCTCCTTTTTTTCTCACAACGTTGACTCTCGCCAGGAAAGGAGTGAGACGGGTGCTGGCACAGCAAATTTTGAACGGAGTGGCGCTCGGCTTTATCTACATTTTGGTGTCCGTCGGGCTGACCATGGTGTACGGGGTATTGAAACTGCTCCACTTTGCTCACGGGGTCATTTACATGGTCGGCGCGTTTGCAGCGATGATTGCCATCACGTATCTGCACCTGCCGTTTATCCTTGCCATCCTGTTTGCCATGGCGGTGGCTGCCCTGGCCGGAGTGGCGGTCGAGCGCTTTGCCTACCGGCCACTTAGGGGAGCCCATCCCATCGCCACCTTGATTAGCGGCGTAGGTGTTGCCATTTTCCTCGAAAACCTGTTCCAGGTGATCTTCACCTCCGATACCCGGGCGTTTCCCGAGACGGGTGTCGAGGTGTCCGTCATCCCGTTAACGGAATCGGTCACGTTTACCAACGTGAAGTTGTTCATCATTCTGGCCGGATTGATCGGCCTGGGACTATTGTACGCGTTCCTGAAGTGTACCCGAATGGGGATCGCCATCCAGGCAGCCGCTCAGGACATGCGAGCGGCGTCGCTGATGGGCGTCAACGTCAACCGCGTGGTGTCGGTAACGTTTATGATCGGATCGGCACTGGCGGCGGTCGCTGGCGTGCTGGTCGCATGGAATTTTAACTCGCTCTTTCCCACAATGGGGGCAATCCCCGGGCTGAAGGCATTCTGCGTGGTCGTCCTCGGCGGATTGGGGTCCATCCCGGGAACCATCGCCGGCGGCCTGATTTTGGGTATTGTGGAATCGCTTAGCGACGGTTTCATGACCAAAATGGTCGTCGACAAGGATGCGATCGCCTTTGTGATCCTGATTCTGATCTTGCTGTTGAGGCCGTCCGGATTGTTCGGCAAGCACGTGGAGAAAGTGTAGGTGGTGGCGATGGACGATCTCTTCAATCCCTATTACGTTGACATCGTTGTCTTTTGGATGATCTACCTGCTGCTCGGGTTGGGCCTGAATCTGATCACGGGCTACGCAGGACAGGTGTCGCTGGGGCACGCCGCGTTCTACGGCATCGGTGCCTACACCTCCGCCATCCTGTCTGTGAAGTACGGGTGGAATGCCTGGCTTTCCATGGCAGCCGCCGTGGTCGTCACCTTCCTTATCAGCGCGCTGTTTGGGCTTCCCAGCCTGCGGGTACGGGAAGACTTTCTGGCGATCACCACGCTCGGGCTCGGGCTGATCGCTCAGTCCTTCTTCAAGAACGCGGAGATCACCGGCGGGGCCTACGGAATTGACGCGATCCCGGCGCCTTCCCTGTTCGGGACAGCGCTGAAAAACACAGGGTACCTGCTGCTGGTGACGGTTGTGCTGATTGCCGCCGTGGTCATCATGAAAAAGATGACCGGGTCGCGCATTGGCCGGGCCTGGATGACCATTCGTGAGGACGAGACGGTAGCTCAGTCAATGGGCATCAACACGACGTATTACAAGGTGCTGGTGTTTGCCATTGGCGGGGCCTACGCGGGAGCGGCCGGGGCGCTGTTTGCTCACAAGGTGTCGTTTATCAGTGGCGAATCATTCGGCTTCACCGTTTCGGCCACGGTACTGAGCATGGTGGTGCTGGGAGGGCTTGGCAGCATCTTCGGTACCTTCTTTGGGGTAACGCTCCTGTACATGCTGCCTGAGATGTTTCGGCTCTTTGAGTTCGAACTCGTCGATCCGAAGTACCTCGACACCTACAAAATGATGCTGTACGGCATTCTCATGGTGCTGATCATGCGGTACCGGCCGAAAGGGTTATTTGGCAAAACCGGCGCAAAACTTGTGAATATTCGCCGGTCAGCGGTCAAACCCTTGGACAAAGGCGGTGATCGGGTTGCTTGATATGCAGGGGATCATCAAGCGGTTCGGCGGATTGACGGCGGTGGACAATGTCAGCCTCAAGGTCCGCCAGGGAGAAATCGTCGGGCTCATCGGTCCCAACGGCGCAGGGAAAACGACGTTTTTCAATATTTTGACGGGCATTTACAAGCCGGATGAAGGAACGATCGCATTCGAAGGACGGGAGATTCAAGGGCTGCGTCCCTATCGCATCGCCCGGTGCGGGATCGCTCGAACTTTTCAAAATATCCGGCTGTTGAAGGAAGAGACAGTGCTGGACAACGTGAAGGTGGGGATGTTCCACAAAACCGGCGCCGGGCTATGGGCGTCGATCCTGGGTCTTCGTTCCGCCCGGGACGAAGAGCGGATGGTGACGGAAGAAAGCCTGCGCATGCTGGAGATAGTCGGACTGGCGGGCTGCGAGCACGAGCAGGCGGGAAACCTGTCTTACGGCAACCAGCGGCGGGTGGAAATCGCCCGTGCGCTCGTCTCCCGGCCCAAGCTGCTTCTGCTCGATGAACCGACCGCCGGCATGAACGCCGAGGAAGTGCAGGAGATGATGGGGCTCATCCGCCTTATCCGCGAGCAGGGCACGACTGTCATCCTCATCGAGCACAACGTCTCCATGGTTGTCGGGTTGTGCGACCGCATCGCCGTGCTGGACCACGGGGTGAAGATCGCCGACGATGTGCCGGAGGCGGTGGTCTCCCATCCGGCCGTAATCGAAGCGTACATCGGCAAGGAAGAGGGAGAGGAGGTGGACAGCGGTGCTGCACATTGACATGCTGAATGTCTGGTATGGGAGCATTCACGCCGTGCGCGACCTGTCGCTCTCCGTCGAGGAAGGCGAGGTGGTGACGCTGATCGGCTCCAACGGGGCGGGCAAGACCACGACGCTTAACGCGATCTGCGGGGTGCTCCCGGCCAAGGGCTCGATCCGTTATGGCGGGAACGAATTAAACGGAGTTCCCACCCACCGCATCGTGCAGGAAGGAATCGTGATGGTGCCAGAAGGACGGCGGGTCTTTCCCAGGCTGACCGTCGCCGATAACCTCATGATGGGGGCGTATTCGCGCCGGGCTTCCAAAGCAGAACTGGAGCGGGAGATGGAGAGCGTGTTCGAATTGTTTCCCCGGCTGGCCGAGCGAAAAGACCAGCTCGCCGGCACGATGAGCGGGGGCGAACAGCAGATGCTGGCGATCGGTCGGGCACTGATGGCCAAACCGCGTCTGCTCATCCTGGATGAGCCGTCTATGGGACTGGCGCCGATCGTAGTGAAAGACATCTTTCAGACGATCCGGCAGATTAAACGGCAAGGCATGACGATCCTCCTGGTCGAGCAAAATGCGACGATGGCTCTCTCTGTTGCTGATCGCGGCTACGTCCTGGAGCACGGGGAGATCCGTTTCCACGGAACGGCTGAGGAGCTAAAGGAGCAGGGCATCGTGAAAAAAGCGTATCTCGGTGGCTAGTGCTGGATCGTGGTGAGACAAGGAGGGGTTTTATTGAAAAAGAGGATTGCTTTGATGAATCCTCCGGAACTGGTGCGCCAGTCCAACTGGCGGGACCGCTATGAGACCAAAGTGGCCCAGTGGCTGACACCGTGGGACGGAGAGGAGCCGATTGACGTCGGGTTTATCGGCGTGCCGCTCTCCAAGACGTCGATCAGCGTGTCGGCGGCCTCCATGACGCCCAATGCGCTGCGGGAGCTGTTTCCCACTGTGACGACGTACAGCATCGATTACGACATCGACCTGACGGCGCTGCGGGCACGCGACCTGGGGGACGTCCAGATGCATCCTACGGATTTGTACCGATGCCACGCCAACATCGAGCAGGCGCTGACCAATGTCTACGAAGCGCTGCCCGACCTGCTCCCGATCATCGCGGGAGGAGACCACTCCATCACCTGCCCGTCGGTCAAGGCGTTTAAGCGGCGGTTTGCCGGAAAGGTGGGCATCGTGCAAATTGACGCGCATATGGATGTACGGAATCTGGAAGACGGCGGACCGACCAACGGCACTCCGATCCGCGGCCTACTGGAGTCGGGGACGGTGGAAGGGAAGCACATCGCCCAGGTGGGGATTCACAGCTTTGCCAACTCCAAGGCGTACAGGGAATACGCGGTTTCACAGGGCATTACCCAGTTTACCGCCCGGCAGGTGGCCCGGGAAGGGATCGAGCCGCTGATTTACAAGGCGATGGAGATTGCCGGCAGCGGCACGGACGCCATCTACGTGACAGTGGACATGGACGTGCTGGATCAGGCGTTTGGACCGGGTGTCCCGGCCATGGTGCCGGCTGGCATGACGTCGTGGCAGCTGCTCGACGCTGTGTACCTGCTTGGCCAAAACCCGAAAGTTAAAGGATTTGACGTGGTCTGCATTGATCCCCTGCAGGACCCGCGCCGGGCGACGGTTCGTACGGCGCTGCACGTAATCCTTACGTTCATGGCAGGCGTCATGACGAGAAAACAATGAGGAAAAGGAGAGAGGACCCTATGGCAGAAACCAAGGCACGCATCATCCGCGCACCCCGCGGCAGCCAATTGAACGCGAAAGGATGGCAGCAGGAAGCAGCCCTGCGGATGTTGATGAACAATCTGGACCCGGAAGTGGCGGAGCGTCCGGAAGACCTCGTGGTGTACGGGGGGATCGGAAAAGCGGCGCGCAACTGGGAGTGCTTTGACAAGATCGTGGAGTGCCTGAAAAACCTGGAGGGGGATGAGACCCTGCTGGTGCAGTCGGGAAAACCGGTCGGCATTTTCAAAACGCATCCGCTCGCGCCCCGCGTGCTGATTTCCAACTCCGTGCTGGTGCCGGCGTACGCCAACTGGGAAACGTTCCGGGAGTTGGAGCAAAAGGGGCTGATGATGTACGGCCAGATGACCGCCGGCAGCTGGATCTACATCGGCACTCAGGGCATCCTGCAGGGGACGTATGAAACCTTTGCGGAAGCGGCCCGCCAGCACCGCGGCGGCACGCTGAAAGGGACGCTCACCCTGACAGCCGGGTTGGGCGGCATGGGTGGAGCTCAGCCGCTTGCCGTTACGATGAATGAAGGGGTGGTAATTGGCGTCGACGTCGATCCGTCCCGCATTCAGCGCCGGATAGACACCCGGTATTGCGACGTGATGGTGCACGACCTGGACGAAGCGCTGAAGCTGGCCCGGGAGGCGCAGGAACAGGGCAAGCCGCTGTCCATTGGTCTCGTTGGCAATGCTGCCGACATTTATCCCGAATTCGTGCGCCGCGGCATCGTGCCGGACTTCGTCACCGACCAGACATCCGCGCACGATCCGCTCAACGGGTACGTGCCCCGCGGCTTTACGCTGGAAGAGGCGGCCGAACTGCGCAAGAACGATCCCGACAAGTACGTCCGCCTTTCTCGCGAGTCGATGGCGGTGCACGTGCAGGCGATGCTTGACCTGCAAAAAATGGGAGCTGTCGTATTCGACTACGGCAACAACATCCGCCAGGTGGCCTACGACGAAGGGGTGAAAGACGCGTTCAACTTCCCCGGCTTCGTCCCGGCCTACATCCGTCCCCTGTTCTGCGAAGGGAAAGGCCCGTTCCGCTGGGCAGCGCTGTCCGGCGATCCGGAAGACATCTACAAGACGGACGAACTGGTGCTCAAGTTGTTCCCGGAAAACGAGCACCTGCGCCGCTGGATTACCATGGCCCGCGAAAAAGTGGCCTTCCAGGGCCTGCCTGCGCGCATTTGCTGGCTGGGATACGGCGAGCGGGTCAAAATGGGTCTGGCCATCAACGAGATGGTGCGACGCGGAGAAATATCCGCACCGATCGTCATCGGCCGCGACCACCTCGACTGCGGTTCGGTGGCGTCTCCCAACCGGGAAACGGAGAGCATGAAAGACGGCAGCGATGTGGTGGGCGACTGGGCGATCCTCAACGCGCTGGTCAATACGGCAGCAGGCGCCAGCTGGGTGTCGGTGCACCACGGCGGCGGCGTGGGGATGGGCTACTCCCTGCATGCCGGCATGGTGGTAGTGGCTGACGGTTCGCAGGAAGCGGAAGAGCGGCTTTCCCGCGTGCTCACCACCGACCCGGGCATGGGGGTCATTCGACACGCCGACGCCGGGTACGACAAGGCGATCCAGACGGCCAAGGAGCGCGGTGTTCGCGTGCCGATGCTGGACATCTGACCGTCTGGGGAAAGACGAGCGAAACAACGCGAAAAAAGCGGCATCCCGAGGGAGGTTTTCCTCGGGATGCTTCCATGGAGGAGAGAAAGCGTGAAGCCGGAACGGATTGATCTGTTGGTACACAACATCGGTGTGCTGGTGACGATGGGCGGCAAGCATGGGCCGCGACGGGGAGTCGAGATGTCGGATGTCGGGCTCGTGACGGGCGGAGCTGTGGCGATTGCGGATGGCAAAATCGTGGCCGCCGGTGCGGAAGCGGACGTCCGGGCGGAAATCGCCGGGCTGCCCATCGAGCAGAGCCTGGATGCAAATGGGCGTCTGGTGACGCCGGGCCTGGTGGACCCGCACACCCATCTGGTGCATGGTGGTTCCCGGGAAAACGAACTGGTGTTGAAACTAAAGGGCATGTCGTATCTGGACATCCTCGCCCAGGGCGGCGGGATTCTCAGCACGGTGCGGGCTACACGGGCTGCGACGGAAGACGAACTGTACGAAAAGGCACGGAAGAGTCTGGATATCATGATGCTGTACGGGGCGACGACTGTAGAGGCAAAAAGCGGCTACGGACTGACGCTGGCAGACGAGCTGAAGCAGCTTCGTGTGACCAGGCGGCTGGATGAAACGCATCCGATCGACCTGGTGTCGACGTTTATGGGGGCACACGCCGTACCGGCGGAGTACAAGGGCCGCTCCGCCGAATACGTCAAGCTGGTGATCGAGGAGATGCTGCCGGAGGTAAAGCGGCAGGGACTGGCCGAGTTTTGCGACGTTTTTTGCGAGCACGGGGTGTTTTCGGTGGATGAGTCGCGGGCGATTCTCGCCGCCGCAAAAGAGCTGGGGTTCGGGTTGAAGCTGCATGCCGACGAGATTGAACCGCTCGGCGGGGCGCAGCTGGCCGCAGAGATGGGCTGCATTTCCGCAGAGCATCTGCTGGCCGCTACCGATGAAGGATTGAAGGCGATGCGGGATGCGGGCGTGATCGCCGTCTGCCTGCCGGCAACGTCATTCAACCTGCGCGCCAAGTCCCACGCTCGGGCCCGAACCATGATCGAGCTGGGAGTGCCGGTTGCGCTGTCCACTGACTACAATCCGGGCAGTTCGCCCACGGAATCGCTGCAGCTGGTGATGACCCTGGCATGCCTGAATCTGAACATGTCACCGGAGGAAGTATTTACTGCCATGACGATCAACGCAGCCTATGCGATTGGCCGCGGAGACCAGGTGGGCAGTCTTGAGCCCGGAAAGCTGGCGGACCTGGTGCTGTTCAACGCCGAAAACCTGGCGTATGTGCCGTATCACTTCGGCATCAACCACGTGGACACGGTGATCAAGAAAGGGCGCGTCGTGGTGGCCGGAGGACGGCTTTTGGAGAAGTAAAAGCAGATGAAACAAGGCACGGAAACAGTTGCTCCGTGCCTCAGCGTGTAGACAAAGTCCGTGGCGCATGGATGATCGGGCCCGCTCGCTCGCTTGACGCCCATCATAGAAGATGGATGATGTCCGCTCCAAAACGCGACGCGGGCAGGGGACAAACATCTGGGTGTTTCGACGAAGTGAGACTTGTGTCCCCTGTTTTTCCCCGCGTCTTTCGTTTTTCCGCTGAGCCGGTCGTCAAAGGAGCTCGCTTGGCCCATCACTCCATGCGATGTACTTTTTCTCCATCTTCGGTTGATGAATGTGCAGGCCTTTCGGCCTGACAACGATGGACAGATCGTTTCCTTGCGGAACTTCAATGAAAAAGTACAGTTTGTCTTCAGTCTGAGGCACGGAAACAGTTGCTCCGTGCCTTTTTTGCTGTCCAGACAGTGGTGCACATGATTCATTTTCCATAATGGGATTGACTGGAAGAGCCGCCTGTGCTACCTTTTTAGTGATAATGATTCTCATTATTGGTGTTTGGGAGGAGGAGGCGTCTCATGCGTACAGACAACGGACAGGCAGCGGACATCAGCTCGTGCAGGCCGAGACGGAATCCCAAAGCAAACCTGGCCAAAATCAAGGAATACATGGACCAGCACTACAACGAACCTCTTTCGATCAAGCAGCTTGCGCAGATGGCGAACATCAGTCCCAAGTATTTTGTGGATCTTTTCAAAAAGACATTTGGTCAGAGCGCCATGGAATATTTGACGGATTTGCGCATCAACCGGGCGAAGCGCTATTTGGCCGAATCCGGGGAGCGCTTGCGGGATATCGCCGCAAAAGTTGGGTATAGCGACGAGTTTTACTTTAGCCGCAAGTTTAAAAAGGAAGTGGGCGTATCACCGTCCGATTTCGCGAAACATTTCAAGAAACGCATCGCTGCGTGCTCCGCTGCGGTTACGGGTCATCTGCTTGCGTTGAACGTGGTGCCGATTGCAGCGCCGCTGGACCCCAAGTGGACGCCCTATTACTACAACGCCTATCGCACGCAGATCAAGGCGCATTTAACGCTGACCGACCCGTACACGAGCTGGCAGTTTGAATCAAACCTGGACAAGATCATACGAATTCGACCGGACGCCATTGTCGGAACCGACCAACTGCTGCCCGCCGAGAAAGACAAATTGACGGACATGGCGTCTTCGTTTTTCGTTCCGACAGAGAAGTTGGGGTGGAGAGACCAGCTCCGCATGATCGCCCGTTTTTTGGACAGGGAGGATCAGGCGGAGATGTGGATCCGGCGATATGAACAGAGGGTTCAGTCGGCCCGGGAGCAGATTGAGGCAAAGCTGGGACACGACAGCATTCTGGTGCTGCGTATCTACGGCCAGGCGATCCATGCCTACTGGAACCGCGGGCTGGAGGACGTGCTGCACCGGGATCTGCGGATCAGGACCGTATTTCGGCCGGAACCGTCCGAACATGCGCAGCTTACGCTGGAGCAGGTGGCGGAGCTTGATCCTGACCGGATATTGCTGGTGGTGTGTCCCGAGGCATCGTCGCGGGCGTACTGGCTGGCGCTGCAGCACAAGGCGGCCTGGCGCCAGTTGAAAGCAGTCACAAACCTGAATGTGCACCTGATCTCTGCTGATCCGTGGTTTGAGTACTCGGCGATGTCCATTCTCCGGATGCTGGATGAAGCCATGCTCCTGTTTACGGGAAAATGTCCAAATGTTCTTCTGGATAGAACCCATGGTGACGCTTGAGCGGCATCATCTATAATCATTCTCGGTGAGAATGATTATCACAAGAGGAGGAACACCATGTTTCATCTGGCCAATCGGTTTGGCACTGTCTTTCGTTTTCCGTTTACCGTCTGGCTGTGCCTGGTGCTGGCAGTCAGTTTGCTGACCGGCTGCGGCTCCGATCAGGCTCAACGTGCGGAGTCGTCCGAACAGCCGCAATCGGTGTCAACTGCCGCTGATACTTCTGCAACGGGAGCAAACACTCCCGCATCGTCTGGTGAGCGAACGGTCAAGGACGAACTTGGCCATGAAATCACCGTGCCAGCGGAACCCAAGCGGGTATTTGCCCCTTATCTCGAGGATTCGCTGCTCAAGCTGGGCATCAAGCCAGTGGTCCAATGGTCCAACGGCAACATGGCACACGCGTATCTGCAAGAGGAGCTGAAGGATGTGCCGAAGCTGGACTTCTCGGGAGGACTGCCGTCTCCAGAGGTGATCATGTCCTACAATCCCGATTTGATCATCCTGCACACCGCGACGTACGCCGCCAATGGCACCTATGAGAACTATGCCAAGATCGCACCGACCTACGTGTTTCAGAATGCGTCCGGCGACGTCGAAAAGTCGCTCGTCACGCTGGGAGAGCTGCTCGGCAAATCTGCCGAAGCCGATCAAGCGCTGAAAGCGTACCGGCAGAAAGTGCAGGAGGCCAAAGAAAAGCTGGATCAGGCGGTCGGGGGAAAAAAGGTCGCGATTATGCGCTTTGCTGCCAAAGGCGTCAGCCTGATGGGAGCAAATTATCTGTGCGGGAATGTTGTGCACCAGCAGTTGGGGGTCGGAAAGTCCAAGCTGGTGGAGAACGCAAACAGTGCGAACGTGACGCTGGAGACGTTATCGAATCTTGACGCTGACTACATATTTGTCATCAATGCGTATGGTCAAGGGACACAGCGCATGAAGGAGATGACGGAAAGTTCCATCTGGAAGAGCATCCCGGCGGTGAAGCAGGGGCACGTGTACGAGGTGAACGACGAGTACTGGCTTGGCAGCGGTCTGATCGCCTATGAAAAGATTATTGACGATACGGTCAAACTGCTTGCCAAATAAGCGGAAGCAAACGCATGTCTGAACGTCTCCCTGTATGGCAAACAAGTGAAACGACATCACATCGATGGGGCCACCTTGCAGCCTGGAAGGGAGATTTTCACGCCGTCCAGATGTAAATGTAAGTGAAGAAAGGTAGGAAATGTCATCCATGTCTTTCGATCATCCTGAACAGCGCGCTGTCTCGCTCGAGGAGACCGCGAGCGGCAAGGCGGAAATCCCCCGTTCCAAACGATGGATCATGCAGTCGCGCGCGGAAAACCGCAGCTATCAGATCATGGTGGCCACCCCGGCGGAAGCGCCGCCTCCCTCGGGATATCCGGTCATTTACGTGCTGGATGCCAATTCCGTTTTCGGAACGATGGTGGAGGCCGTTCGCCTGCAGAGCGGCCGCCCGGAGAAGACAGGGGTTGTACCGGCGTTGGTCGTCGGCATCGGCTATGAAACGGACGGCCCGTTTGCCCCGGCCCGGTATTACGATCTGACGCCCATGCCCACCACGGAATTTACGCAACTTCCGAACGGGGCTGCCCTGCCTCCGCAAGGGGGAGCTGAAGCGTTCCTGCAGTTCATTGAAGAAGAGCTGAAGCCGCGGATCGCACGGGAATTCAAGATCGACCGCAGCAGACAAACGCTCTTCGGCCATTCCCTTGGCGGACTGTTCACCCTGCACGTGCTGTTTACGAAGCCGGATGCCTTTCAGTGCTATATCGCCGGCAGCCCCTCGATCCATTGGAACCGGCAGCATCTGATGCAGGCGGAGAAGCAGTTCGCAGCCCGCCTGGAGCAGGAATCGCTGAACATCAAGGTACTGCTTGGGTTCGGAGAAATGGAAAAAGATCACGTATCCCAAAATTGCTATCATGCCCGGGAGTTGTCAGAACGTCTGTCCGCCCATGCTGCACGTGGGCTGCAGGTGGTGTTCAAAGAGTTTGAGGACGAAAACCATGTATCGGTGCTGCCGGTCCTGATCAGCAGGGCCCTGCGTTTTGCCTTGTATCCAGAGAAATAACGAGGCCATGCGGCGCGTGACGAGTGGAGAGTGCGCCGCATCATTGCAGCCCCGATGGGAGTAAGAGGAGAGAGACCTTTATGGAGATTGCGGGAATTACGGGTAAAGTTGCCTTGGTCACAGGAGCCGCGCAGGGGATCGGGAGAGCGGTAGCAGCGGCCCTGGCCGAGCGTGGAGCCTTGGTTGCGGCGGCAGACAAGCAGGCCGCAGGCGTCCAAGCACTCGTGGAAGAACTGCGTGCCGGCGGTCATCAGGCAGCAGCTTTTCCCACAGACATTCGTGACAGCGGCGCCGTCGAAGCGATGGTAGAGCGAATCGAACAGGAGCTCGGTCCGATCGACATACTGGTCAACGTCGCCGGCGTGCTGCGCACAGGGCCAATCGAATCGCTCAGCGACGAGGATTGGGCGGCCACGTTCGCGGTGAATGCAAACGGAGTGTTCTATGTTTCCCGCGCGGTCGTCAGGCGCATGGCCTCCCGCCGATCCGGTGCGATTGTGACCGTCGCTTCAAACGCCGCTGGGGTGCCGCGCATGCAGATGTCGGCCTACGCGGCCTCGAAGGCAGCTGCGACGATGTTCACCAAGTGCCTGGGGTTGGAGTACGCCCGGTACAATATCCGCTGCAATGTGGTATCGCCCGGCTCAACCGACACAGCCATGCAGCGGGCATTATGGGCGGATGACCATGGCGCGCAGGCTGTCATCGCCGGCAATTTGGAGCAGTACCGCCTGGGCATACCGCTTGGAAGGATGGCCCAGCCCTCGGACATTGCCGATGCGGTGCTGTTTCTGGTATCCGACCAGGCGCGGCATATTACGATGCACGACCTGTGCGTCGACGGCGGTGCAACCCTGGGAATGTAAAAATGGATGGGAGATGACGATGAATGCTGAAACAAGTTGCTGGTTCCGCGGCAAGCGCCACAGCGCTGCTCGAAGCATATCAAGCGGGCTCCGCCTTCTTTTTCTCTTCGCCCAAGCGTACCCTGCTGGCAGAGGGAGAATGGGCCAGACTGCCGGAGTACGAGGGACCGGATGCGTTGAGAAGCCTGGCCCGAAGAGTTGCCGAGCTGCTTGCCAGCGCCGAGCGGTCCGGGCACGGCACGTCGGTCGCAGTCGGCGCGGTTCCGTTTGATCACACGAAGCCAGCCCAACTCGTCGTGCCGCAAACCCTCCAATGGGCAGGACCGCTTGAATTCACACCGGACGTTTTGGCTGAACAGAACGCTGCATCTGCCTTTGAGATTCGCGAAATACCGGCGCCGGCGGAATATGAGGAGGGCGTAAACCGGATATTGGCGCGCCTTCAACAAGGTGACATTCAGAAGGTGGTGCTGGCGAGATCGCTGCACCTGACCTCCTCTGACTCCGTGAATATCCATCAACTGCTCCGCAACCTGGCCCGGCACAACACGCGCGGCTACACATTCGCGGCAAACCTGACGCCAAAGGGCGTGCGCAGCGCTGCGGCGGACAGCGAAGGATCGCGGACGTTGATCGGCGCCAGCCCGGAACTGCTCGTGGCCAAGACAGGGCCGTACATCATGGCCAATCCCTTGGCAGGTTCTGCGGCCCGCAGTGACGATCCCCGCGAGGATGAGCGGCGCGCGGCTTCGCTGCTTGCTTCCGCCAAGGACCGGCATGAGCATGCGGTGGTCGTCGAGGCAGTCGTCGAAGCGCTCCGTCCCTATTGCAAGCATCTGGACGTTCCCCGGGAGCCTTCGCTGGTGCAGACCAACACCATGTGGCATCTTTCCACGGAAATAAACGGGGAGCTGATCGATCCCTCCACCTCGTCGCTTCAGCTGGCGGCAGCGCTTCACCCGACTCCCGCTGTATGCGGAACGCCTGTCGATCAGGCGCGTGCGGTGATTCAGGAGTTGGAGCCGTTTGATCGAGGGTTCTTTACGGGAATGGTCGGATGGTGCGATGCAAACGGCGATGGGGAGTGGGCAGTCACCATCCGCTGCGCCGAAGTGGAGGGGCGCGTGATTCGTCTGTTTGCGGGAGCAGGTATCGTCCTCGGCTCAAATCCGGAGGCAGAACTTTTGGAAACATCTGCGAAGTTTCGCACCATGCTTCTGGCCATGGGGCTGAACCAGCCGGTGCTGGCCGGAAGAAAGGAGGGGTAAGTCATGCTGTCAGGATGCCCAACGTGGCCCAAGGAATTTGCCGATCGATACCGGGCGGCAGGGTGCTGGCAGGGTGAGACGTTTGGTGAGATGCTGCGGAAGCGTGCCGCCGCTTACGGGGACCGCATCGCCATCGTCAGCGGTGACAGGCGGATCAGCTACGCGGAACTTGACGCCCGGGCCGACCGCTTGGCAGCGGGGTTTCAGAAGCTGGGAATCAAGCCGATGGACCGGGTCGTCGTGCAGCTTCCCAATATCCCGGAATTTTTTGAAGTGATTTTTGCACTGTTTCGGCTGGGGGCGCTGCCTGTGTTTGCCCTCCCCCTGCATCGAAAGAGTGAGATCACCTATTTGTGCGAGTTCACCGAAGCGGTTGCGTACGTCATCCCAGACGTTGAAGCGGGGTTTGACTACCGCGAGCTTGCCGCTCATGTCAAGGAGAGCGTTCCCACCTTGCGTCACGTGATTGTGGCGGGCGACCCGGGACAGTTTGACGCGCTGGATGAAATGCGCACAGATTCCGTCAGTCTGCCGGAAGGGCCGAGCGCCAGCGATGTGGCGTTTCTCCAGCTGTCCGGCGGCAGCACCGGACTGCCCAAGCTGATTCCCCGGACGCACGATGATTACATCTACAGTTTGCGGGTCAGCGCCGAGATTTGCCAGCTTGATGAGAGCAGCGTGTATCTCGCGGTACTGCCTGTTGCCCACAACTTTCCGCTCAGCTCGCCCGGCGTACTCGGGACGCTGTACGCCGGCGGCAGAGTGGTTCTCGCGCGCAGCGGCAGCCCGGACGAGGCGTTTCCGCTGATCGCGCGGGAGCAGGTCACGATTACGGCCGTAGTGCCTCCGCTGGCCCTGGTCTGGCTGGATGCGGCGGCATCGCGAAGGCATGATCTGTCCAGCCTGCAGGTCCTGCAGGTGGGCGGGGCCAAGTTCGCCGCTGAGGCTGCCAGGATGGTCAAACCGACGATGGGCTGCACCCTGCAGCAGGTGTTCGGGATGGCGGAGGGACTGGTTAATTACACGCGGCTGGATGATCCCGAGGAGATCATCGTGAACACCCAGGGCAGACCCATGTCGCCGTATGATGAGATTCGCCTGGTTGACGACAATGATCGCGAAGTCGAGCCGGGCCAGGTGGGACACCTTCTGACCCGGGGACCTTATACCATTCGCGGCTATTACAAGGCCGAGGAGCACAACGCCAAGACGTTCACTGCTGACGGTTTTTACCGCACGGGCGATCTGGCACGGTTGACTCCAACAGGTCATCTGGTCGTAGAGGGACGTGCCAAAGACCAGATCAACCGGGGCGGAGACAAGGTGGCGGCTGAAGAAGTGGAGAACCATCTGCTCGCTCATCCCGGCGTACATGACGCCGCCGTGGTCGCCATGCCGGACGATTATCTGGGCGAGCGCACGTGCGCCTTCGTGATTCCGCATCATCCGGCTCCCACAGCGGCCGAACTCAAAGCGTTCCTGCGGGAGCGTGGATTGGCGGCTTACAAGATACCGGATCGAGTGGAATTTGTCGATTCGTTCCCCATGACGGCAGTCGGCAAGATCAGCAAAAAAATGCTGCGTGAACGCATCGCCCAGCAATTGCAGTCGCGTACGCACCAACACAAGCAAGGGAGGAGTTAGCATGGCGATTCCCGCCATATTGCCGTATCCGATGCCTGTAGAGTCTGACCTGCCGAAGAACAGGGTGGCGTGGACACCTGATCCGAAGCGGGCGGCTCTGCTGATTCATGACATGCAGCAGTATTTTCTGAATGCGTTCACCGTTACGGAGTCTCCGGTCGTGGAGCTTCTGGCCAATATCCAAAAGCTCAAAGCCTATTGCGCCGAGCAGGGAATCCCCGTCATCTATTCGGCGCAGCCTGGCAAACAGTCCCCAGAGCAGCGCGGACTGCTGCAGGATTTCTGGGGGCCGGGACTGACGAAGTGCGCCGATCAGCAGAAGATCGTCGATGAGCTTGCGCCGGGCGGGCAGGATCTGGTGTTGACCAAGTGGCGGTACAGCGCCTTTCAACAGACCAATTTTCTGGAGATGTTGCAGCAGCGCGGACGGGATCAGCTTATCGTGTGCGGCATCTACGCCCATATCGGCTGCCTGATGACCGCGTGCGAAGCGTTCATGAAAGATGTGCAGCCGTTCTTCGTTGCAGATGCGGTAGCGGATTTCTCTCGGGAGAAGCACATGATGGCGCTGACCTACGCGGCTGAGCGCTGCGCGGTCACGATCACGACGCAGCGTCTGATCGATCAGCTGAGCGGCGTGCAGGCTGAAGCGCCGGCCGCCCGTGAAAGTGACCCGCAGCCGATCACGCAGGAAGCGATCCGCGCGCAAGTAGCTGATTTGCTCCAGGAACTGCCGGCAAACCTTGGGGAAAACGACGACCTGATTAACGTGTGGGGGCTTGATTCCGTCAGGATCATGTCGCTGGTGGAGAGATGGCGCCGCAGCGGTGCAGAGGTGACCTTTGTGGAACTGGCTGAGCAGCCGACACTGGCCGCCTGGTGGGCGCTGTTGTCATCACGATTGAAGCAGAGTTTGCCCAATCAGGATTACTTCGTCGTATGAAAGAGGTGATGTTCATGCCGGATCATCAGGATGTACGCTGGCCCTTGTCGGGTGCGCAGAATGGCATTTGGTTTGCACAAAAGCTCGACCCGGACAATCCGATCTTCAACACCACCGAGTGCATCGAAATCCATGGCCCCGTCGATCCTGCGCTGTTCGAGGCTGCCCTGCGCCGGGCCGTGACGGAGGCGGAAACGCTGCATCTGCGCTTCGGCGAGGATTGGAATGGTCCGTGGCAGAGCCTCTGCCCGTCTGCTGACTGGCCGCTGCATTTCGAGGACGTCAGCGGCCATGAAGATCCGCAGGAAGCGGCAGAAACGTGGATGAAGCAGGACATGGCCCAACCGGTTGATCTGACCCGCGGTCCCCTGTTTGCACAAGCGCTGTTGAAATTGGCGCCTGACCGGTTCTTCTGGTATCAGCGCATCCATCATATTGCGATTGATGGCTTTGGCTATTCGCTGTTGGCACAAAGGGTGGCACACATCTATACGGCACTCGTCCATGGCCGGCCGTACGACGAGGCGGCCTTTGGGTCTGTTCACTCCATCCTGGAGGAAGAGGCAGCCTATCGCAGCTCGGAGCAAATAAAGCGGGATCGGCAGTTTTGGCTGTCACGCTTCGCCGATGAGCCCGAGGTGGTCAGTCTGGGAGACAGGGCGGCGAGGACATCCCGCGGCTTTTTGCGTCAGTCGGCACAGCTTCCGCCAACCAGCATGACTGCGCTAAAAGGGCTGGCAAGCCAGACGGGGACAACCTGGTCTGACGTCGTGATTGCCGCTGCGGCGGCTTATGTCCAGCGGTTGACCGGCGCAAACGATGTAATTCTCGGCTTGCCCATGATGTGCCGACTCGGCTCTGCATCGCTGCGCGTGCCGGGAATGGTCATGAACGTGCTGCCGCTAAGGTTGACGGTGCGGCCGGACATGAGTCTGGCAGCTCTCCTGCAGCAGGTCTCGCAGGAAATCCGCGAGATCAGACGGCATCAGCGTTACCGGCATGAAGATCTGCGGCGCGATCTGAAACTGCTGGGGGACAACCGGCGATTGTTTGGTCCGATGATCAATGTGATGCCGTTTGACTATGATGTGCGCTTTGCCGGCCATCGCGCGACAACGCGAAACCTGTCGGCCGGCCCCGTGGACGACCTGACGATAAACGTCTACGACAGATCAGACGGCAGCGGGCTGCATTTCAATTTTGACGCCAATCCGGCGATTTACGGCGCCGACGAGCTGGCGGTTCATCAGCGGCGCTTTCTTTGTTTTCTGGACAATATGGCGTCGGCTGACCCCGGCCAACCAGTCTCGCAGATTGACTTGCTCCTGCCGGAGGAACGCCAGAAGGTGCTGTTTGAATGGAATGAAACCGCTCATGACCTGCCGACGACCAGCGCGCACGAGCAGTTTGAGCAGCAGGCCTCCCGCACGCCTGAGGCTGTCGCCGTGGAGGTTGAAGGCGTTTCGCTCAGCTATGCCGAGCTGAACAAACGAGCCAATCAGCTTGCCCATCTGCTGATGGCGCACGGTGTCGGACCGGAGCGTGTGGTCGCGCTTGCGCTGCCGCGTTCACCGGAGATGGTCGTCGCCATACTGGCGGTTCACAAGGAGGGAGCGGCGTACCTGCCGCTGGACCCGGACTTTCCGTCCGACCGGTTAGCCTACATGCTGGAGGACGCCAGACCCGTATGCGTCATCACATCCAGACAGGTTGCCCATCGGCTGCCGGATTGTGGTACGGGCTCAAGACTCGTGTTTGACGAGCCGGAAACCATCGACAGGCTGATGCGGCAAGCGATTCACAATCCCGGCAATGCTGATCGAACAAACTGCTTGTCGCCGCTTCATCCTGCCTACGTGCTGTACACCTCCGGTTCGACCGGAAGACCCAAGGGGGTCATGGTCACGTTTGGCAATCTGACCAACCTGATCCTGGCGATGCAGGATCGGTTTGCGCTGGACGAACGGGATGCGTGGCTGTCGGTTACCACGATTTCATTTGACATCTCGGTTCTGGAGCTGTACCTGCCGCTCACGAGCGGGGCCCGTGTTGTCATCGCCGCGAAGGATACGATCATGGACCCGTCGGCTCTGGCGAAAATGATTCGCGAGACCGGCACGACGATCATGCAGGCGACGCCGACCCTGTGGCACGAGCTGGCAGCGAGCAGGCCCGACAAATTTGACGGCCTGCGCATCATTACGGGAGGCGAGGCGTTCCCCAGCGGGCTCAAACTCGCCCTGCAGGAACTGGGGTGCGATGTCCATAATCAATACGGTCCGACGGAAACCACCATTTATTCCACTGCCATGCACCTTGGCGATGAGCGAGCGGGAACACCCCCGATTGGCAGGCCGATTTGGAATACGCGGGTGTATGTGCTGGATGGCGGACTGAAGCCCGTTCCGCCGGGAGTGGTGGGAGAGCTGTACATTGCCGGTGCCGGCTTGGCTCGCGGCTACCTGGGACGGCCGGAGCTGACGGCCGAGCGATTCGTGGCCAACCCGTACGGCGCGCCGGGCTCCCGGATGTACCGCACGGGAGATCTGGTGAGATGGCTGCCGGACGGCTCCCTTGAGTACGTGGGCCGTGTCGATCACCAGGTGAAAATTCGCGGGTTCCGGATCGAACTCGGCGAGATCGAGTCGCTTCTGTCCCGGCATCCTGCGATCGCCCAGGTTGCAGTAGTCGTCCGGGAAGACCAGCCAGGGGACAAACGGCTGGTGGCATATGTGGTCCCGCATGCATCCGCCGGCATAGACCCAGCCGAGCTGCGCCGGCATGTCTCCGCCGAACTGCCCGATTACATGATCCCGTCCGCGTTTGTCCAACTTGCCGAAATGCCGTTGACGCCGAATAAAAAAATTGACCGCAAGGCACTGCCGGCGCCTGATCTCCATACGGTTACAGGGCGCGGACCGAGGACGCCGCAGGAAGAGATGTTGTGCGACCTGTTCGCCGAAGTGCTCGGCCTGGCTCATGTGGGGATAGACGAGGACTTTTTTGTATTGGGCGGTCACTCCCTGCTTGCCGGACGGGTAATCGCCCGTATCCGCGATGTCTTCGGTGTCGAATTGAGCATTGGCAGCCTCTTTGAGTCACCCACGGTAGCAGGGCTGGTCAAGCGGCTCGATCATGCGCGGGATGTCAGACCGCCTGTGCGGCCGGTCGCGCGTCCGGAGGCAGTGCCGCTTTCGTTTGCCCAGCGCCGCTTGTGGTTCCTGTACCGACTGGATGGACCCAATCCGGCCTATAACATTCCGCTCGTGGCCCGCCTGTCCGGCGAACTGGATGTACAGGCGCTGGAGGAGGCGATTGGCGATGTCGTCGCTCGCCATGAAACCCTGCGCACCATCTTTCCCGACAAGTCGGGCGCGTCGCACCAGCTGGTTTTGGACGCAGCCGACGCTCGACCTGAGCTGATTGTGACGGAAACGAACGAGGCTGAACTGCCCGGGCTGCTTGCCGACGCCGTGCGCTACAGCTTCCAACTCTCATCGGAGCCTTCACTCCGCGCCCAATTGTTCGTACTTGGACAAAACGAGTACGTACTCTTGCTGCTGCTGCACCATATCGCCGGAGATGGCTGGTCGCTGACCCCGTTGGCCCGCGATCTCTCCACCGCTTACGCAGCCCGCTGCCGGGGCGAGCTCCCGTCATGGCCGCCGCTGCCGGTACAGTATGCGGATTACGCGGTTTGGCAGGAACAGCTTCTGGGGAGTGAGCGCGATCCCGACAGTTTGATCGCCAGACAGCTTGCGTACTGGACGCGGACACTTGCCAACCTGCCGGATCAGTTGGAACTGCCGTGCGATTATCCAAGACCGGCAGAAGCCAGCTACCGGGGCGGTGTCATTCCGTTCCACATCAGCGAGGAACTGCACGGCCGACTGCTGGAAGTGGCCCGTGAAAACAGAGCGAGCCTGTTCATGGTCCTGCAGTCTGCCCTCGCCGCTTTGCTCACCCGCCTCGGCGCAGGCACCGATATTCCGATCGGCAGTCCGATTGCCGGGCGGACCGACGATGCGCTGGACAGCCTGGTCGGATTGTTCATCAACACGCTGGTGCTTCGTACCGACACGTCTGGAAACCCCAGCTTCCGAGAACTGCTGGCCAGAGTCCGTGAGGTAAATCTGGCTGCGTACGAGCATCAGGACCTGCCTTTCGAGCGGCTGGTGGAGGTTATGAACCCCGTCCGCTCCCGGTCCAGACACCCGCTGTTTCAGATCATGCTGGTGCTCCAGAACACGCCTGATGCGGCGTTGGAACTTACTGGTGTGGAGAGCAGCCTGACAATTGAAAGTGCGGGCACGGCCAAATTTGACCTGACCGTGGAGTTGAAGGAGCGCCGTTCGGCGGATGGCACTCCTGCGGGTCTGGATGGCATTCTGGAATACAGCGCCGATCTGTTCAAACGCAGTACGGCTGAAACATTGGCGGGCCGGTTCCTGCGAGTACTGGAGGCTGTGGCTGCTGATCCGGGCAAGTCGATCGGAGAACTCGATATTCTGATGCCGGAAGAGCGCCAAAGCATGCTGCAGGAATGGAGCGCGGTTGGAAACGATGTGCCGCAGACCGTGCTGCCGGAGTTGTTCGAGGCACAGGTTGTCCGAAGTCCTGAGGCTGTGGCCGTCGTCCATGAGGATGTCTCCCTGAGCTACGATGAGCTGAACACCCGGGCCAATCGGCTCGCGCATCTGCTGATTGCAGAGGGGGTCGGTCCGGAGCAGGTTGTGGCCCTGGCGCTGCAGCGGTCGTTTGAAATGGTTGTCGGCGTGCTGGCCGTGCTGAAGGCCGGAGCCGCCTACCTGCCTCTCGATCCGGATTACCCGGCCGACCGGCTGGCATATATGCTGGAGGACGCAAGACCGGTTTCCATTATTACAAGCACGCAGGTGGTCACCAGACTGCCTGATGCTGGCGGTCTGCCCCTGATCGTGCTGGATGAACCGGAGACGCAAGAGCGGCTCAGGCAGCATTCTCCTGCCAATCCTGGTGACCGTGAACGCCGCGGACGTCTGTCTGCACACAGCCCGGCGTATATCATCTACACCTCGGGCTCCACGGGAAGGCCCAAGGGCGTCGTCATCCCGCATCAGAACGTGGTGAGATTGTTTGCTTCCACCGATCACTGGTTCCGCTTTGGCTCTGACGATGTGTGGACGCTGTTCCATTCCTATGCCTTCGACTTCTCGGTGTGGGAGATTTGGGGAGCGCTCCTGCATGGCGGACGTCTTGTAGTGGTGCCCCATGCGATCAGCAGGTCGCCGGGAGAGTTCCTCCAGCTTCTCGTGCGGGAGGGCGTGACGGTATTGAACCAGACGCCGTCAGCGTTCTATCAATTGATGCAGGCTGATCGGGAACATCCTGACCTGGGTCAGATGCTCTCCTTGCGCTTCGTGATTTTCGGCGGCGAGGCGCTGGAATTGGGACGTCTGGCGGACTGGTATCAGCGCCATCCGGACGATGCTCCCAAGCTGATCAACATGTACGGTATCACCGAGACGACCGTGCATGTCAGCTATATCGAGCTTGACCGTCACCATGCAGCTTCCGGTGCCAACAGCCTGATCGGCCGCCCGATACCGGATCTGCGGGTGTACGTGTTGGATGATTTCCTGCAGCCTGTTCCGCCGGGAGTGACGGGGGAGATGTACGTCGCCGGTGCCGGACTGGCCCGCGGTTACGGGGGACGGCCGGATTTGACGGCGGAGCGGTTTGTTGCCGATCCGTTCGGTCCCCCCGGTACGAGGATGTATCGCACCGGCGATCTTGCCAAGCGGCTCAGCGATGGGTCTTTAGAGTATTGGGGCCGTGCCGACCAGCAGGTGAAGATTCGGGGGTTCCGCATCGAACTGGGCGAGATCGAGGCCGTGCTCGCCAGACATCCCGCTGTGGCCCAGGTGGCGGTAGTGGTGCGGGAGGATCAGCCGGGAGACAAACGCCTGGTGGCTTACGTCGTTCCGGCCGCGGACACAAGCGTCGAACCTGCTGTACTGCGCCGGTTTGCCGCCTCCAGTCTGCCTGATTACATGGTGCCGTCAGCGATCGTGGAAATGGATGTCCTGCCGCTCACGCCGAATGGCAAGCTGGACCGCAAGGCGCTTCCGGCGCCCGATTTCTCCCTGACTTCAGGCGGGCGCGGCCCCAGAACGCCGCAGGAAGAGGTCTTGTGCAATTTGTTTGCCGAGGTGCTGGGTTTGCAGCGTGTAAGTATTGATGACAGCTTTTTCGAGCTGGGGGGCCATTCGCTGCTGGCCGTTCGCCTGATGAGCCGCATCCGCGAGACCATGGGCCGGGACATCGGCATCGGCGTGCTGTTTGAGGCGCCTACTGTTGCCGGGCTTGCTGAACGGCTTGACATGGACACGGGAAAAAGCGCGCTCCAGGTGCTGCTGCCGCTCCGCGCCCACGGCGAGCAGCTCCCGCTGTTCTGCGTACATCCTGCAGGCGGACTCAGCTGGTGCTATGCCGGGCTGATGAAACATCTCGGCACGGAATATCCGATCTACGGCCTGCAGGCCCGAGGCATTGCCCGGACCGAGGAGTTTCCGAAAACGCTGGGAGAAATGACGGCCGATTACCTTCAACATGTTCGTTCCGTTCAGCCTGCCGGTCCGTATCGGCTGCTGGGCTGGTCGTTTGGCGGCAATGTAGCGCATGCGATGGCCGTGCAGCTTCAGAAAGAGGGAGAAGAAGTCTCGTTCCTGGCCATGCTCGATTCGTACCCCAGCCACCTCCTGCCGCTTCGCGGAGAACCGGATGAAGAGGAGGCCCTGATCGCGCTGCTCGCCTTGGGCGGCTATGATCCGGACAGCCTGGGTGGCGGCCCGCTCACCATGGCCAGCGCGCTCGAAATCCTCCGCAGCGACGCCAGCGCACTGGCCAGCCTGGATGAATCGACCATCATGAATCTGAAACAAACGTATGTGAACTCGGTCCGCATTCTGGGAGCGTATGTACCGGAGCGATACGAGGGAGACCTGCTGTTTTTCCGCTCCACGATCATCCCGGACTGGTTTGATCCGATTGAACCGGATATGTGGATTCCCTATGTAAGCGGACGGATCGAACGGCATGACATCGCGTGCCGGCACAAGGATTTGTGTCAGCCCGGCCCGCTTGCCGAAATCGGCCAGATACTGGCGGCCAAGCTGAAGGCCTTGGACCGTCCGGCATCCGGACACTCGAGGAGGGAATGATTCGATGACCAATCCTTTTGAAAAAGCGGATGGCACCTTTCTGGTGCTGATCAATCACGAGGGGCAGTATTCCCTGTGGCCGGCATTCATCGCAGTGCCTGAAGGCTGGACTGTTGTGCTGGGGCCGCAGACGCGTCAGGAATGCCTGGACTACATCCGCTCACAATGGACCGACCTGCGGCCCCGCAGCCTGCAAGCCGGGTCAGGGGCTGTTGTCGGACAAGGACAATGAAGGCACGTCTGAACCCGAAAGCAGTCGTGTGCGTCATATACGTGGCGGGCTGGCACCAACCCGTGGCTGATTCGCACGCTGTTGTTCGGCGTCGGCGTTTTCCCGGGCCATACGGTCGGAGCGGTGCAGATCGCCGCCTTCGCCAACATTCCTCCGGCTTCCATGGGGCGCGCCTCCACCGCGCCACGGACTTCGTCTACACACTGACAGCCGGTTGCCAAGGCAATCCGGCTGTCAGACTGAAGACAAACCGATTGTACCGAAGGAGAATCACGTTTCCAGGCAGAGCGACTTGTGAGCCCTACTGAGCGGAGCAGCGATTTGCGGGAAAAGGGAGCGCCACCGTTGAACAGGCTGCGTAGCCATGCGGCTTTGGCGATCCCCCGCAAATCGATGCGAAGCGTGCAGTTTGGGCTTTCCTGCTGGGCGAGCACGGAGCGGCTGACGGAAACGTGTTCTCCTCGCAACAGCTACATTATCTACACACTGAGCCGGTTGCCAAGGCAATCCGGCTGTTTTGCATTTCCCTACAGGAGGGTTTCGTACAAGGACGATAGGGAGACGTGCTGGACGTGATCAGGGAGCGCAGCCTTGCACGAGCAGGCCGACAGGATGTGCTCCTCGTCCAAGCTGATGCTTGTAAAATGGAAACCGTCCGCCTCCGGGGAATACCACGTCTGTTCTTCCGTACACACCACGGAAAACGAATCAAGCGGAATGGACAAGCCTTTGCCGACGGCTTTCACATAGCTTTCCTTCAACGTCCATACGCGATAGAAATACTCCAACCGGGCATCTCCCGTTTTGGAGGCAAGCATCCGGTTTTCTTGCGGGGTAAAGAGGTGTTCGGCGATGTGCAGATCCATGCGCACGATCCGCTCCACATCAATACCCGGGCAACAAGAGCTGTCGCCCCAGATCATGGCAATCCAGTTCCCGGAGTGGGAGAGATTGAAGCCCACATCCGGGTTGTTTTGCAAAAACGGCTTTCCATAGGGATTGTAGACAAATTGAAGCGCATCGGGCCTCACACCGGTATGCTCGGAGAGGGTTGAGCGGACCAGCACCTCGCCCAGCAAGGAGCGGTAAGCGTCCTCCTTGCGAACAAACCGGGCGATTTTCTGCCTTCGTTCTGCGGATACCCTGGACAGGAACAGATCCACGTAGTCCGGCGGCAGATTGGCCGGCATGCGTACGACCCGAATCGACAGCATGATTGATCACCTGAACTTTCTGTGTCCGGCGGATGATGAGTTTCATTATAACCAAGCCCGTCCCATGCGTACATAGAGGATGTCATACGCGCTGCTCGTCGATGGAAAATTATGATAAAATTTAATCAGAAATACATACGTTTCGGAACAGGTGAATGTGAAATGAAAATAGGGAAATGGCTAATATCCATCGTGTTGCTCGTCGCGCTTGCCTTGCCGGCTCATCTGGCCGCGCAGGGAGCGGCACAGGATGTATCCAAAAGTGTGATGGCGGGCAGCAAAAAGGTTTCCACGTCTGCCGGAAGCAGAACCGTCCAGTTCGTCACGATCAATCTGAACGATCCCCGGCTGGAAGTCCGTCCGGTACTGGCGCGGGACGAGCTGGGCCGGACGGAAAGCCTGGCGGGGATGGCAAAACGAACGGGAGCACTGGCTGCGATTAACGGAACGTTTTTCATGGCCTACAACAAGGGGGATTACAAGCCGCCCTGGGGATTGATCGTCATCGACTACGAGAAGAAACACGACGGCGTCAGCGGGTCGTCCATCGGATTCAACGGAAACGCCCTGCCGGTGATCGACCGTTCCTCCCGGTTTGATGCAAATTCGTTTCAACACGTCACCAGTGCGGGCCCCACTTTGGTAAAGGACGGGAAAATCGTCGTCAATCCGGTCGCAGAGGGAATGAATGATCCCAAGCTGACCAAGGCAAGCGGGCAGCGCTCGTTTATTGGCTACACGGCGAACAATCAACTGGTGATGGGAACGGTCCCCAATGTCACCCTGGCCCAATTGGCCGGCATCTGCCAGTCGATGGGGCTGGTGGCGGCGATGAACCTGGACGGCGGAGCGTCATCCGGCCTTTACGCGCATGGCAAGCTGCTGACGGCGCCGGGCAGGGAATTGAGCAACGCCCTGGTGGTCGTCCCCCGCAAAGTCGCTCCCATCCAGGTCATGCGGCAGTCGGAGAAGATTTCCTTCCTCACGCCGCCCGTACTGATCCGCGGGAGCATCTACGTTCCGACTATGGAGGCCTTTGAGAAACTGGGGGCGGCCGTTCACATAGACCAGCAGGACGGCGCACTGGTGGCAGCCATAGAGGGCACGGTCATCCGGATCACGAAACAGGGCAAGGTGTTTCGCGATGGAAAGGCGCTGCCCCTGTCGGCGGATAAGCGGACAATTGCCGGTACGGAAATGGTCCCGCTCCGGCTGGTGGCGGAACTGCTGGATGGGAAAATCGAGTGGGATCAGCAGAAACGAACCGCCACCATTCAGTTGAAAGCAAGCGCGCCTGAGCGCTGATACGACAAACCGGCATCGCCCGGAAAACAAGGAGGCTGACATCTCCGGATGCACGGAGGATGTCAGCCTCATATTCTCTCGTGGCTCATTTATATCCGTTCGCGGCGAGCTTGTCCCGGGTCCCGTCGCCGCAGGCTCGCGGGTGGAAGTGCCCCGTCACTTGATTGAATGGACGTTGTCGGAAACGCTCGGGGCGGTTGTGTACGACATGCCGATCATGACGGCCAAACTGACGGCGATGCCGTACATGATCGGATTCGTCGAGCTGAGACCTTCGATCGCCAATCCGGCCAGCACGACGACGGTGCCGGCAATGATCGAGGAAAAGGCCGCCTTCGCTGTCGCCCGCTTCCAAAAGTATCCAACCACGAGCGGAACGAATATCGCACCGGATAAAATGGCGTACGCCACGTCAAGCGCGACCAGCACGTCCTGAATCCAGATTGAAAAGACAATGGCGAGCGCGCCGATGAACAGCGTCGTTACCCTGGACAGCCGCAGCAGCTGCCGATCGTCCATGTCCCGAAACCAGTACGGCTTCATGATGTCGTGAGTAAGCAATGTGGAGGAGGCGAGCAGCGTCCCGGAGGCGGTCGACATCAGCGCCGAGCAGACGCTGGCCAGCACGAGGCCCAGCACGCCATTGGGCAGAATGGAAATGGCCATGGTGGTGAACGCATTTTGCGGGTTTTCCAGTTGAGGGAAGGCGACGAATGCGCACATTCCGATGATGGTCAATGAAACCGCATACAACATGCTGTAGACACCGGCCAAAACGGAACCGGTACGGGAAATCTGCATCGTGCGGGCGGTAAAGACGCGCTGCCAAATATCCTGGGAGACCACCATGCCGAGCGCGTACAGCAGGAAATATTGAAAAATTTGCTCGCCGCCGATGGAAGTCAGATCAAAATGGGCGGCCGGCAGTCTGGATGCCAGTTGATCCCACCCGCCGACATGCGACAGGCTCATCGGCAGCATGACCAGGAAAACGCCCACGGTCATGACGATGAATTGGATGATGTCCGTCATCGTTACGCTCCACATGCCGCCCAAAATCGTATAGAACAGCACGATTCCGCCGCCGACAACCATCGAGAGAGTCATGTCCCACCCCAGCAGCACGTTGATGATGGTGCCCATCCCGATCACCTGCGTCACGGCTACCATTAGCGTGTAAATTGCCGCAACCAGGGCGCTCACGAGCCGGGTTTCGGCATTGTAACGCTTGCCCAAAAACTCGCTGATCGTCGTCACGTTGGACTGGGAGATCCGCTTGATGAACAAGGCGCCCAGGAGCATGATGCCAGCACCAATCATGGTGACAAACCAGATGCCGGAAATGCCGTATGTGTAGCCCAGCTTCGCCGTGCCGATGGTGGAAGCTCCGCCCAAAATGACGGCGGACAAACAGCCGAGAAACATGAACATGCCCAGATTGCGTCCCGCCAATGCGTACTCTTCCGATGTCCGGGCGCGCCTGGAGCCGATGACGCCCACCGCAATCAGCAGCGCGAAATACAGCAGAATGACGATCGTATCGATGCTGTTCATCCATTATCCCTCCTGATGTACCTGTTTACGGCGGTGCTTCCACGCGATCAGACTGATCATTTCGTAGGCTACGGCCGCGGCCAGTCCGGCTGTAATTTCGCCAGGGTCGTGCGACGGCAGGACTTCGACCAGGTCAAACCCGACCAGCTGAAGCTTGTCCAGCCCTCTCACCAGTTGAATCGCTTCGTAGCTGGTAGGCCCGCAGACTTCCGGGGTTCCCGTGCCCGGCGCGTACGCGGGATCGACAAAATCAATGTCAAATGACACGTACGCCGGCCGATTTCCCACCCGCTGATGAATGCGGCGGATTGCCTGTTCACCGCCGATGGCGCGCAGTTCGCTCATCGGCATCACTTCAAAGCCAAGCGCCCGGGCGTCGTTGATGTCTTCCGGTCCGTAGAGCGGTCCACGCATCCCGATCTGGATGGAATGGGACGTATCGATCAATCCTTCTTCCACCGCCCGGCGGAACGGCGTTCCATGTGTGTACTTTTCGCCAAAATAGCTGTCCCATGTGTCTCCGTGGGAGTCGAAGTGAATCAGGGCGACTGGACCGAATTTTCTGGCAAATGCGCGCAGGCTGCCGAGCGAGATGGAGTGATCCCCGCCCAAAATGATCGGGGTCACGTCGTTGGCGATGAGCGAAAACAGCTCCCGCTCCATGTTGTCGTACGTCTTGTGAATGTTGAATGGAACCACGTCGATATCGCCGTAATCAACACCGGAGCAGTATTCAAAGATATGGATGTCTTGATCGGGATTGTACGGGCGAAGCAGCACCGAAGCGTTCCGGATATGCTGCGGGCCGTACCGCTGACCGGTTCGGTTGGACGCCCCCGTGTCAAAAGGGACGCCCACCACCGCAAAGTCGACACCGTCCGTCGTCAGCACCTGTTCCAACCGCATGAACGTGCGCACGCCGCAAAAGCGGGGGGATTGGGATGAATCCTTGGGTTTGTACCTTACCATAGACGGCCTCCTCCTGTGAAAGTTGGTTACACGGCACTGCTGCCGATGCACAGTATTTCCTGTTCGTATTCCGTAATGGCTTCGTCCAGCATGCGCAGGCCAACGTCGATTTGCTCCTTGGTCACCGTGAGCGGAGGAATCATGCGGATGACTTCACCGCGGTTCCCGCACAGGTAAAACAACACGCCTTTGCTCAGGCACTTGTTCAGGATGGTCAGCAATCCCTCTCCATTGGGAGCCTTCGTGCGCGGATCGACAATTTCGATGCCGATCATCAGTCCGACGGCGCGAATGCTGCCAATCGTCGGGTGTTTCTGCTGCAGGCGGCAAAGCTGTTCCTGAGCGTAGCTGCCCATCACGCGCGCGTTTTCCACCAGGTTCTCTTCTTTCATCACTTCCAGCGTGGCCAGAGCTGCCGCACAGGCGATCGGATTGCCGCCAAACGTGGTGCCGTGGCTGCCCAGCGGCCACTGCTTCATCAGCTCCTGGGAAGCGACCGTGGCACTGAGCGGCAGGCCGGACGCAATCCCCTTGGCGATCGCCATGATGTCAGGGGTAACTTCAAAGGTTTGGGCGGCAAACCAGTTGCCGGTGCGGCCAAAACCGGTCTGCACCTCGTCGAAAATCAACAGGATTCCGTGCCGGTCGCAGATCTCCCTCAGCTTTTTCAGCCAGCCCTTGGGCGGGACAATATAGCCGCCTTCGCCCAGAACCGGCTCGACGATTGCGCAGGCCACTTCTTCGGGCGTTACCTGATGGGCGAACAGTGTCGCCACATCCTTTTCCAGTTGTTCGGCGCAATATACGTCAGGATCGGCCCCTGGCGGAACTTCATCCACTCTGGCGTAGGGGAGCTGGTAGGACAAGCCGCTGGGCTGCAGAAATTTTCGGTACTTGCTTTTCGATGTCGTCACACTAAGGGAACCCATCGAACGCCCGTGAAAGCAGCCGAGAAACGAGAGGACGTAGGGGCGCCTCGTCACGTGCTTGGCCAGCTTGATGGCCCCTTCGATCGCTTCCGTGCCGGAATTGGCAAAGAAAAAGCAGTCCAGTCCAGCCGGGAGCACGGTGGTCAATTCCTTGGCCAGCCGCAGGATCGACTCGTACATGATTACGCCGGACGGACCGTGCACCAGTTGGTCCGCCGCCTGCTTGATTGCCTTCACCACTTTCGGATGGCGATGACCGGTATTGGCGACGGCAATGCCGGATGTAAAGTCCAGATAGGTCTTGCCGTCCAATCCGTAGTAGTAGACGCCTTCCGCCTTGACTACCGGCAGATTCGGGTGGTCTTTGGCCATGCTTGGCGCCAGCAAGGTATGCATCTGACCAACCAAATGACTCCAATCGCTTGACATGCAGCAACCCTCCTCGTTTGTCTGCCGGGAGTGAACTGCAAGTTTCGTTCCAACCCCTTACGTGATTCCGTGTTTTTTTAATTTCCGCACCACGGACGGCTGGCTGATCCCCAGCGCCTGCGCCATTTTCACCGTGGTCTTGTGCGTTCGTTTCGCCTTTAGCAGGACCTGCCGTTCGACCTGATCCAGGATGTCCTGCAGCGGCCGATTTTCATGCACATCGAACAGCGGCTGATCGTATCGCCGATTGAGGTACGCCGGCAGCAGATCGACCGTCACCACCGGGGAGGAAGAGGTGACGACCAGTCGCTCGATGACGTTGATCAGTTCCCGCACGTTTCCTTTCCACTCGTAGTAGATCAGGCGGTGGATCACGGCTTCGTCCAGCGTCCGTTTTCGCTTGTACTTTTGCTCAAACTGCCGCAAAAAGTGCTGGATCAGCGGCAGGATGTCCTCCGTTCTCCGGCGCAGCGGCGGAATGGTTATTGGCACGACATTGAGGCGAAAGTAGAGGTCTTCGCGAAACGTCTTTTCGCTCACGGCCGCTTCCAGGTCCCTGTTGGTGGCGGCAATCAGGCGGAAATCCGCCTCCCGTTCCTTGGTGCCGACCAGCCGGAAGAACCGACGCTCCTGAATCAATTTCAGCAGTTTGACCTGGTTGATCAGCGACAGTTCGCCTACTTCGTCGAGAAACAGTGTCCCGCCGGAAGCCAGCTCGGCCAGCCCCAGCTTTCCTTTCGGATTGGCCCCGGTAAAGGCGCCGCTCTCGTAGCCAAACAGTTCCGCCTCAAACAGCGCATCGGGGATCGCTCCGCAGTTTACTTCGATGAACGGTCCCTTGGCGCGTCCGCTGTGATTGTGAATAAACTTGGCGACATGCGATTTGCCCACCCCGGATTCACCGAGCAGCAGGATGGTGGCGTCCACTTCGGCCACCCTGAGCGCCGTGTCGATCACGGTTTTCATTTCCTCGCTGTTGGCGATGATTCCGTCCGCATGCAGATGCTTGTTGCGCAGCATGTCCAGCTCGCTTTTCACGCGCTCGATGTCTTCTTCCAGCACCTGCAGGTAGTGCTGCAGGTTGATCAGCTCGGTCACGTCGTGGGAGTAGCTGACGATAAAGATCAGTTCGCCGTTGGGATCAAACACCGGAATGCCCGTGACCAGCAGCTTTTTCCGCTTGTTTGTCGTCTGTATCACGGTGACTTTTCTGCGTTCCTTGATGACCATCGGCGTGACAATCGGCGTAAACAGCCCTTCCTTCTCCAGGTCGTACACCGACTTGCCGATCAAATCTTTCGTGTCCACACCGTAAATCTCCCCGGTTTTTTCCGTGGCCCGCACGATGATGCCATCCGTATTCGTGACCAGCAGATCGTCCTTGAGCGACTGCAGGATGGCCAAATCTTCGCTCCACGTGTGTTGGTCATTCACGTCGCTGTCCCCCTTTGCCCTGTCCCTATCCATTCTTGAATAGATGCCGATGGTGTGCGCTCATCAGGCACTGAGCTTGCCGTATGATTCACTATTATGCGTTTTTGTATAATTATTCAGGAATGAATCGCACTCGTCAATTTGTTGCTGATACGCTTTTCACACATGCGCGAAAAACGCCTGTTCTCAGGGGAGAGGGCTTTTTTTTCGCCGCCGGGCAGAGATTCCTTCTTTTTTGCAGCCAGGGTTGTATTTTCGTCCCTGTTCCTGCCTATGGAGATGAAACGAAATTCAACAGAGCGGCTTGGGGTGGGGCCGCTTAAGTTGAACACCCCTTCGTTTCTTTCAAATCCAAAACATGAAAGGGGTATCAGACATGGCGTATCCGTATGGTGAACCGTTGACGAATATCGGCAGTGATCCGTGGGATCTCACTGAAATGAAAGGGCGCGACAGCGTTGATTTGCTCGCCCGCATGGTATATGCCGAGGCGCGTGGGGAATCGCTTGAAGGAAAGCGCGGTTGTGCGCACGTGGCCAAAAACCGAAAAGCCAAAAACCTTTCCGAGTTTGGCGGGAATACGTACGAGGGGGTGCTGCTGAAGAAGTATCAGTTTGAGGGAATGACGACGGAAGCGGCTCGGAAGCCGGATCTTTCCTCGCAGGCCTGGAAGGATTCGCTGAATATCGCCATGAACATGTCCACGACGCCCAATCCGATCGGCAACTGCCTGTGGTTTGTGACCAACTCGTACTATGCGACAAGGGTGTCATACAATAACGGTGTCGAATACTTCACCTTCCCTGGTTCCACTGCAAGGAAGGTCGTGGAGAAAAAAGTGATTGGCAACCACACCTTCTTCCGGGTGGAGGGCTATTAAAAAAACCAAAACCGGGCAGCAAAACGCTGTCCGGTTCAGTCTGTAAACAAAGTCTGTGGTGTCATGGGTGATGTTGTCCTCTAGCACTTCTTCTTTAACTTCGTTTGACCAGGCTAGTCCTGCACGAATTCGATAGTCTTTACCTGGAATTGATCCTTGGCAAACTGATAGGTGATGTGAAACTGGCCCACGACATGCGCCGGTGACAACTGGGCGGGAACACGGGCGAGCAGCGCGTCTCCCTGCGTTTCATAGGTCACGATGCCGCCGATTCCAAGAGACGAAAACCAGCTGGATGGTTCCGCAGGGATTTTGTCTGCGGGGATCACCGTTGTCTTTCCGTCAATTGAAATCTCGACGTGGTCCTTGGTGACCTTGCTCGTCATGTGTTGCTTCAGCGTCTCGACCGGATCAGGCACCTTTCGTTCCTCCCATGTGTCCGGTTGGAGGACGTGGACGTCCTGGGTCAGTGCCCCGGTTCCATATCCGGTCGTCAGAATGAAGATCAGCTCGTCTTTTCCGTCACCCGTCAGGTCTTTGGATTGGATCGTTGGCGCGTAGCTGGGGTTTGTTACGCTTTTCCAGTCAAACAGCTTGAATTGGCCCTGGTGTTCTGCCAACAGCGGAGTATACAGGTCATCTTTTTGTTTCAGGGCATAGAGCGTGGTCTGCTCATGCGGCAAACGGGCGATCGGTGTTGGCCCCTCCGGTTTGCTGACGATCACCGACCTTTGTTTGCTGTCCCAGTTCACTTCAGCGCCCATCGCCTCCGACACCGCGCGAACGGGAACCATGACGCGTCCGTTGATAATCTGCGGGGCCACATCCGTTTCTACTTTTTTGCCGTTGACGATCAATGTGATGTTATCCGTGTTTTTCGCAAGTGCCCAACCGCCGACAGATGCCAGTGAGGCGCACAATGCAGCCGCTACCCATTTTTTCATCGGAATCATCCTCTCGCTTGCTTTCCATATATAGACATATAGACCGCATAGGGACAATCCTATTATAGCTGTTAATTCCTGTAATTGCCAGAAAGCGAGCGGAGCTGCATTGCAGTGGATGGCAAGGTGCGGTTGTCTGCACTCTGGGAGGATAGGGGACGCTCCAATGATTTTTTTCGAGACTTTACCCGTACTTGCGCATATACGCCGCCACCTGCTCTCCGGCCGAAAACACCGGTCCGCCGTGACATACTTCCAGCCGCCTGGGCATCAGCTCCCGCACGATGGCGCTGCTTTTCACCGCTTCCGCCATGTCCGCCGTGAACATCGGCATTGGTCGGCGGAGCTGTCCGTTTTTGGAGGTAAACAGGTCGCCGGCGAGCAGCACGCGGTCCTGCTCATGATAGTAGACGACGTGACCGGGGGAGTGGCCGGGGGTCAGGTACGGCTTCAGGCTGGCGATGGGTTGGAGCTGTCCGTCCGCGCTTTCGGCGAGCGGTGCCGCCAGTCCTGCGGCAACGTTGCGCTCCGGTTTCTTGCGGCGGGGATACGGCAGCGCTCCTTCCATGTAGGGAATCTCGATGCGGTGTGCGTATACGGGAACGGCGTATTTGTCCAGAATCCCCTGATCGCCCCGACGTGGTCGGAATGGCCGTGCGTGAGCAGGATGCGCCGCAGCGGACCGGCGTTCAACCTGTCGATAAACCGCAAAATGCCGGCGGTCATGAACGGCAGGCCGGCGTCGACAAGCGTGACGCCGTCGTCAGCGGTAACGACCCAGACGCGCACGGGGATCAGCAGCCACGCCTTGAGGTTCCAAATGTGCTCGGAGATTTGTTCCGCCTTCATCTACGCACCACTTCCTTTTGTCGCGGTATGGTGAAATCCGGCCAGCAGGACGTCCCAGGCGAGGTCAAACGTGGGTTCCAGCCGCTTCAGCAGGTGGTCGAGCGGCTCGGCGGAGTGGGTGTACGTTCCGATGATTCCATGCAGGGTAAAGAAATAGATGCGGGTGTAGGCCAGCACCCGATCGTCCGGCGTATCCGGCGGCAGACACGCCCGGACCGCCTGCCTGAGCAGGCCGAACAACCGGTTCCGAATCTGCTGGACCTCCAGCGCCGGCGTCTCTTCGTCAACGCGGGACGCTTTTGCCATGAAAAAAATCGTGTACATGTTCCGGTTCGCCAGACAAAAGCGGACGAATGTCCGGGTGACTGCCTGCAGGCTGTCTGCGGGAGCGAGCGTTTGGTCGCGCAGGAAGGCCTCCATCTGCTGGTGCAGGGATTGCAGCGGTTCCATGGAGAGATGGTGAAGGAGCGCCTCTTTGTCCTTGAAGTACAGGTAGATGGTCGTGTGGGAGCATCCAGCCTGTTTGGCGATCTCCCGCATGGTCACGGCGTCAAAACCGCGTTCGGCAAACAGCGTTCCGGCTGCTGCCAATATCGCCCGTCGCGTCTCCTCGGAACGGATTTCCTGTCTGTTCGGCATGGGAATTCTCGCTCCTTTCATGTGATTGGACATATGATAACCAATGGTTAGTAACCGTTGGTTATAAAATAACCGATGGTAACCTTTGCTGTCAATCTGGTATGTGCCAGATGAGATAATGACATAGGCGTCTGGTGTTGCGTATGTATGTAAGTGTAAATCCTACTTGACCTATCGGTTTTTGTATCATATAAATGTATTGTTCCGCATCGGAGCGGAATCAGGAAGTCATGCCGGACAATCGGAGGGAATTATCATGCTGACGTTGTTGTCCATTGTAAACATTGTGTTCATGCTGCTTCTGATGGCCGGATTGTATGCCATGCAGAAGAAGCATGTGTCGTTTTCCAAACGCGTCTTTGCCGCTCTGGGGGCAGGGATCGTTTTCGGTCTGATCCTGCAGGCTGTGTACGGCATCAAGTCGGACGTACTGCAGACGTCGATCGACTGGTTCAACATTGTGGGGAAAGGCTACGTCAAACTGCTGCAAATGATTGTCATGCCGCTGGTCTTTCTCTCCATTTTGGCTGCCTTTACCAAAATGAAGCTGTCCGCGAACATCGGGAGGATCAGCACGCTGATTCTCGTCATCCTGGTGGGCACGACCGCAGTGGCCGCAGCCATCGGGATTGGCTTCACATTCGTGTTTGACCTGGACGGCGTGCAGCTGCAGCAGGGAGCAGCGGAGACTGCGCGCATCGAGCAGGTGGAGCAGAAGCTGGGCGAGCTGCAAACGATGACGCTGCCGCAAAAAATCCTGGAGCTGCTGCCGGCCAACCCGTTTCAGGATTTCACGGGAGCACGCCCGACATCGACGATCGCCGTCGTCATCTTTGCCGCCATCATTGGCCTGGCGTTTTTGGGAGTGAAGCGGAAGCATCCTGACCATGCCGAACAATTCGCCGGCATCGTCGACACGTTTTACACGGTCTTGATGAGGGTGGTGACGCTCATCTTGCGTCTGACGCCCTACGGCGTGCTGGCGATCATGACACGGGTGACCGCCACCAGTGACTACGAAGCCATCTGGAACCTGGGCAAATTTGTCGTGGCGTCGTATGCGGCCCTGCTCGTCATGTTTGCCGTTCATTTGCTGCTGCTGGCTCTGGCGGGATTAAATCCCCTCACCTTTGTGAGAAAGGCGTTCCCTGTGCTGACTTTCGCCTTTACATCCAGGACCAGCGCGGGTACGCTGCCGCTTAACGTCAAGACGCAGACGGACGAACTGGGAGTGCCGGAGGGCATTGCCAACTTCGCCGGGTCGTTTGGTCTGTCCATCGGCCAAAACGGCTGCGCGGGAATCTATCCGGCGATGCTGGCCGTAATGGCGGCTCCTGTTGCCGGCGTCGATCCGCTTTCGCCGTCGTTCATTCTGACGCTGATTCTCGTCGTTGCGCTCAGTTCGTTCGGCGTAGCGGGCGTGGGCGGCGGTGCGACATTTGCCGCTCTGATGGTGCTGTCGACGATGAATCTGCCGGTGGCGATCGTCGGGCTGCTGATCTCCGTCGAGCCGCTCATCGACATGGGCCGGACGGCTCTCAACGTAAGCGGCAGCATGACGGCCGGCCTGCTTACCAGCAGAGTGACCGGTGAGCTGGATTATGACGTGTACAACGAAACGAAACAGCTGCCGGCTGAGGCGTGAGGCACGCAGGCCGGCCGCACAGAGACAAGGAACCCGCGATTGCACACGAACATGGCATCTGCCCCTGACCCGCTGGTGGTTGGGGGTTTTTGCTGCACAAATTGTCATCATTTTCTTTCCTTGAACCTATTCTGGAAGCAGGAAAGAAAAGTATACTTGTCGAATTTGTCGGATTACTGTCTTGCGGACATCACTGCGACGGATGGAAGGGGGAGAACCATGCCAATCAAATTACCTGACGAACTGCCGGCAACAGAGATATTGGCAAGAGAAAACATTTTTGTCATGAAGGAAAGCAGGGCCTTTACGCAGGACATTCGGCCGCTGCGCATCGTCATCCTGAATCTGATGCCGGTCAAACAGACGACGGAAACCCAGCTGCTCCGCCTTTTGGGGAACACGCCGCTGCAGGTGGAAATCGTTTTGCTCCATCCCGGCAGCCACACCTCCAAAAACACCCCGGCTGAGCACCTGTCCACGTTTTACAAGACTTTTGAAGAGATCAAGGACGAAAAGTTTGACGGCATGATCATCACCGGCGCGCCGGTTGAACAACTGCCGTTTCACGAGGTCACCTACTGGAAGGAACTGCAGCAGATTCTCGACTGGAAGCTGACCAACGTCACCTCCACGCTGCATATCTGTTGGGGGGCGCAGGCGGGGTTGTACCATCATTTTGGCGTGCCCAAGCACCCGCTGCCCGAGAAGCTGTTCGGTGTCTTTGCGCACACGGTAAACAAGCCAAACGTCAAGCTGTGCCGGGGATTTGACAGCGTGTTCTACATCCCCCACTCGCGCCATACGGAAAACCGGCGGGAGGACATCGAAAAGGTGGCCGAGCTGGAGATCCTTTCCGAATCGGAAGAAGCGGGCGTTTACATCGTGGCCACCAAGGACGGCCGGCAGATCTTCGTCACCGGCCACTCGGAATACGATCAGGGGACGCTGCGTGACGAGTACGAGCGCGACCGCAGCAAGGGCCTGGACATCGCCATTCCCAAAAACTATTTCCCCAACGACGATCCCAGCCAGCCGCCGGTGGTAAACTGGCGTGCCCATGCCAATCTGCTGTTTTCCAACTGGCTCAACTACTACGTCTACCAGGAGACGCCATACGACTGGAACGCCATCCGCTAGCGCCGGAAGACGCCAACCATCCGGACTGCGGGTGGTTTCTTTTTTGGGGGCGTGGACAGATCGCGACAGTTCCCCGGGAAATCGGATGCGGACCTGGAGGCGGGAGCGGGAGGATTTCTGCGCGCGCTGACATGTGTGGTAAGCTGGAAGGACAGACAAGCTGCGCGAAGAGGGGGCAGAGCGATGGACATCAGGCAGCTTCAGTATTTTGCCGAAGTGGTGAAGCAGCGGAGCTTTACGCGGGCGGCGGAGGTCCTGCACGTCTCCCAGCCGTCCATCAGCAAGGTGATCAAAAGTCTGGAAGCGGAGCTCGGGGTGACGCTTCTGGAGCGAAGCGACCGGAAGATGAAACTGACCGATGCAGGCGAATTGGTGTACGAGCATGCGACCAAAATGCTTCAGCTGATGGAGAGCCTCTATGCCTCTGTGGCCGAAATGAGAAACCTGCAGCGGGGCAGGGTCAAAATCGGCATGATGCCGACGGTCGGATCCCTGCTGCTGCCCCAGGTGATTGCTCGGTTCAAACAGGAATACCCCGGCATCGACCTGGAGATGAGGGAGTACAGCGCCAAGCGGCTGGAGGTGCAGGTGGAGCAGGGGCACATCGACGTCGGGCTGACGGTGCTTCCGGTCAACACGCAATCATTTGTCGCCGTTCCGCTCGCGGCGGAGGACCTGGTTGCCATCGTTCACCGAGAGCATTGGCTTTCCGCCAGGGAGTCGGTCAGTCTGGCGGAATTGAAGGACGAGTCGTTTATCCTGTTCACCGAGGAGTACGCCCTGCACGATGTGGTTCGGCAGGCGTGCAGGCGCTCCGGGTTTGAACCGCAGGTCGCCTACATGAGTTCGCTCTGGGATTTCGTCGGGGAAATGGTCGCGACCCGACTGGGCATCTCACTGGTTCCCCGCTCCGTAGCCAGACGGCTCAACAACAGTCTTTTGAAAATGGTCCGCATCTCTTCGCCGCCGATCGACTGGCATTACGCACTGATCTACCGCAAGGACGGCTATTTGTCGCGCGCGGCACGGGCGTTTGTCGCCTTTGTTCAACAGCACCTTGCATCATAACCACAAGGCATGGATTTGATGACAATTATGTATTGTACGAATGAAATCGGGACGGCGTAGAATGAACGTAACAATGTGGCATGTCCGTAGGAGGCGGTCCCGATGAAAAAATGGCTGCAAGCAATCCCGCAGATGCTGCTTCTGCTCCTGTTTTCCTGGTTGGGAAAGGCGGTCGCGGCGGTATTTCACCTGCACGTGCCCGGCTCCCTGATCGGGATGATGCTACTGTTTGTTGCCCTGCAGGCGGGATGGGTGCGGCTCACGTGGGTGGAAGCGGGAGCGGCGCTGCTCTTTGGCGAGATGATCCTGTTCTTTGTGCCGACGATCGTCGGGATTGTGCAGGTCCCGTGGCTGTTGGGGACAAAGGGGTTGTTGGTGCTGCTCGTCGTGTTGAGCGGAACCGCACTGGTGATGGTTTCCACCGGTGTCATAGCGGAACGGCTGCACCGGATGAGGGAGGGGAAGCGGCGTGATTGCGTGGAGCGTGTGTAGTTTGCCGCTGACTGTTCTCTTTTATTGGCTCAGCAAGCGGATAAATCGACGCAGACCGGGCCTGCTGTTTTCTCCCGCCGTGCTGACTCCGGCGGCGGTGATCGGGGTGCTGGCTGTCTCCGGTCTTCCTTACGAGGTGTACATTGAAAACGCTTCCATTTTACACGAAATGCTGGGTGTCGTGACAGTGGCGTTTGCCGTCCCTCTGTACCGGAATTGGCCGATTCTTGCCGCCAACTGGCAGATCATCATATTGAGTCTGGCTGCCGGATCGCTGGTGTCCATCATCGCGGGTGTCTCGACGACGATGCTCGTGGGCCTGGGGGAAACGGCGGCCATCAGCGTGATCCCCCGTTCCGTCACCATGCCGATCGCCGTCAGCTTGTCGCAGGCGATCGGCGGAGTGCCGTCGCTGACAGCCGTGTTTTGCATGCTGACCAGTTATGCGGGCGTTTTTATGGCACCGATGATCATCAAACGCTGCGCGCTTAACCGGCCCGAGTCGATCGGGCTGATGTACGGCATGGGGGCACATGTGCTGGGCATGGTCAAGGCGTTTGAGCGGGGGGATCTGGCGGGAAGCTCCTCGACGCTGGCCGTAATCGCCGGCGCGCTCATCTCGGTCGTGTGGGTATTTCTCCTGCTGCCGGCCATTCAGATGTGGCTCGCCTAGCGAGAATGCACTCCTCGACTTGTGATCCGCAGCAGAGATGGGGGTGATATTCACCGTCTCGTTGCATAGACATTTACAAGGATCCGGTAAGAGAGGGGTGATCGCATGATTACAATCGCAGGTTCGCCGGTCGATCCGTCCGAGTTACTGGGAGCGTGGTCGTTATCCGGGGGACAGCGGGAAGTGGTGACGGCCATGGCGCGCAGCCGGGACGTATACGCCTATCCCTCTGCCCAGGTCTTGCGGTTTGAACTGAAGTTGCGCGAGCGGTTGGTGAAATCAGCAGTGGCACTTGCCCACAGCGGACTGGCATTCGCCACTTTCGAACGGACGAGGTGCAACGAGGAGTTTTGGATCAAAACCGAGTACGGCGGGTGCCTGCTCCGGGAAAACGTGCCGCCGTCCGTCGCCATCGAGGATATTTTCCGCCGCGGCCGGGCCTACGCGCTGGAATGCGCCACGGCGATGGTGGTCATAATCTACTACGCCGTGCTGCAATCGATACGGCGGTCCGACTTTGACCGGCTGTTTTCCGGGTTGCTTCTGTACGATTGGCGGTATGACCAGGACCTGCGGTTGACAACGGTTCGGACGAGGTCCTTCCTGCCGGGAGACATTGTGTATTTTGAAAATCCCGACTTCGATCCGTCCACACCGGAGTGGCAGGGAGAGAATGCAGTGGTGCTGGGAGGAGGGGAGTACTACGGTCACGGCATCGGCATCGGTCCCGCCGAGATGTTCATTCGCCATCTCAACCGGCAGCGGAGACCGGGCGCCACCCGGTCGGCCTTCCTGTCTGATCTGGTGACGCGGCCCGGGTTTGCGTACCTGTCCCAGTTTGAGGGCAGCTCGTTCGCCCAGGCTTCACATGCAGAGCCGCTGCCGGCATGGGAGCTGGTTATCGCTCGGATCGGCTCGTCCGTTTGGGAGGTGTAGCTGTCTGCACGCTGAGCCTCGCCCCTGACTTGGGCGAGGCTGTTTGCGTGCAATTTGTTCAGAAGCGGGTCACTCGAAACAGGGACAGGTCGATCTCTGATGTTCCCCGGGTGATCAACTGGCTGGCTGCTTCTCCCACGGCGCTGGCGAATTTAAAGCCGTGACCGGAAAAACCGGCGGCGATGACGATATGGGGATATTCGGGATGACGATCTATGATGAAGTGTTCGTCAGGCGTATAGGTGTACAGGCAGACCTTGCCCTGGCGAAGCGGTCCGGCAGCCTGGGGCATATACCGTTCCAGGAACGACCGCGTATGCGCTTCGTCCGAGGGATAAAGGCCAAAGGTCCGGTCCAGCTGGTCCGGGTCGGCCGGCTGCCCGCCGTCGTGCCGCCCTATCTTGACCCCCGCGCCGTCCAGGATGGGAAAACCGTAAAACATCGAATCGGCCAGCGTGAAAAGGAAGGCCGGAAAGCGGTCGCTGCTGTACAGCTGTTCGTCCGCAGCAAACCAGGAGACGGTTTTGCGGGTGGGAGTGAGCGGCAGGGAGAGGCCGAGCGAGGCCAAAAGCCCTGCGCTCCAGGCGCCGGCGCTGATCAGCAGCGCGCTCCCGCTGTAGGTGTCGGTTTGCGTTTGCACGCTGACACTGTCGCTCTTTGCCTGAATGCCGGTCACCCGCTCGCCGGTGCGCAGCTCCGCTCCGGCAGCCAGCGCCCGATTGCGGTAGGCGCGGATGCACTCTTCGCTGTAGAGAACGCCCGCTGTCGGTTCAAAACAACCGAGAAACTCTGCGGGCAGACGGATGCCCGGCCAGCGCTGTCCGACATTCCCCGCGTCCAGCACTTCCAGCGGCAGCGAGTATTGCGCTGCACTCTCCTGCACCTCTCGTAGGAACGGCGCGTCCGCAGGCCCCGCGCTGAGTACGCCCGTTTGCACGAACAGGCGCTTTCCCGTTTCTTCGGCCAGATCAGTCCACAGCTCTTTGGCCCTCAGCGCCAGCGGCACGTACTGCCTGCCTTCGCCGTATGCGTACCGGATGATCCGGGTATCCCCGTGATGGCTCCCCCACTGGTGAGGCGGATCGCTGGCATCCAGGAGCAGTGTTTTCACTCCCTGCCGGGCAAGGTAATACCCCGCTGCCATGCCCATTGAACCGGCTCCGATGACAATCGCGTCGTAGTGTCGCACGATGGGTTCCTCCTTTTCCCGTTACCCTGTTTCGCAATTCTTTGTCTCTTTTGTGTTTGTTCCATTATCCTACACAAGCGCGCGCAGGTCGAGCTTCCCTTTCGCCCCAGTGATTATCTGTGGGGAGAGGCGGGAGTAGTGGAAAGAACAGTTTCCGCCACTATTTGGGCTCATGCGGAACTGGGGGAAACGTACCGGTCGGAGACATGATGTAACGAACGTACGCCGCACATCACGACTTCCCGTGACAGTTTTCCGCCTCCTGAAAAGAGTGCCTGGTCCAAAAAACTACGCCTCCCTGTGCGGGGAGGCGTGTTTCCATGCTGGCGGGACCTAGTGAAACTCCACGTCAATGCGCCGCTTCTCATCCGGATGCGCTTTGGGAATGCGCACTTCCAGGACGCCGTTTTTGTAGGTGGCTTTTACCCCTTCGGAAGAGACACGGGCAGGGAGCGTGACGGAGCGGGAAAAGCGGCCGGAGAACCGCTCCTGCCGGTGCATCCGGTTTTCCTTCACCTCGTTGACCTTGTTGATGCTGCCGGATATGGTCAGGACGTTGTTCTCGATATCGATCTGCACGTCTTCCTTTTTTTCCAGACCGGGGATGTCACACGTCGCGACCACTTCCGTATCCGTTTCGTACACGTCAATGCGGGGAGTGGCCAGGAACCCCTCCGTGCCGGCGAAGAGGCCGGGCATTCCGGTGGTAAAGAAACGGTCCAGCTCGCGGCGCACGTTCTCCAGATGGCGAAATGGTTCATAAGGAATCAGTGACATAACAACCCTCCTTTACGTGCTTACATTGTTATTCTGGCGGTATATGGCAATCGTATGCATCGATTGTGCTGATTTCGTCGTCGTGCCCTTGTGCCGGGAGGGGGGGCGGCTTATAATGGATGTCAGCAAGAAAGATGATAATGAAAATCATTATAGCTGAATATAATGCCAAGGAGAGAACACGAAAGGAAGTCGCCCATGTCCGCCGAATTGAATCTGTCCGTCTTGGAACAAACGTACCGCCTCTCGATCGCAGGCGAAGTGACTGCGCCGCTGGTGTTTGCCGCAGACGGTCTGCTGCAGAAAGAGACCGTCAAGCCGTTTTTGCGCCAGCTGGGTGAACAGATCGGTTCCCCCACGCCCGTGGTGACCGCGTCCATCTTCTTCAAACGCTTCCTGACCGTACTGTGCGGCGGCTTGTACGCCATGTCCGTCTATTCGGCCGGGCTTGATTTATCGCTGGGCAACATTCTTTTGACTGCTGAGAAAAACTGGGCCCTTCCCCGGTTTGTCCTGCGGGATGGGAGTGTCAGCACGCCCGGCGGACAGGGGCGGGACGTCTGGCGGGAACAGGTGCTGCGCCGCTTTTTTGCGGAGACAATTCACCCGCTGATTGCGACCCTGTCTGCGGTTACCGGCATTCACGCCAAGGTTTTGTGGGCGCATACCGCCTACATCGTGCACTACTATTACGAGGAGTGGCAGCAGCGGGAAGAACTGGCTGCGCTTCGCGGTCAGCTTGCCGCCGATTTTCGTTTTCTGTGCCGTCAAGCCGGGCCGGACCTGTTTGGCCTCACCACAGGCAATCCGCTTGACACCAACTTTACCGTCGTCTCGCATCCCAAGCAGCCGGACCGGCAGATTCGCATTCGCCGCCAATGCTGCTTCCAGCACTGCCTGGCGAGCGGCCGGTACTGCTACACCTGCCCGCTTTTGAACGAAGAATCGCGGATTCAGCAGATACTTGCTCTCGGACACTGACAGCGCCGTTATTACGGGGCTGTCAGACTGAAGACAAACTGCTTTTATTATGATGTAGTTTCCCAAGGAACCGATCTTCCCATCGTTTCCAGGCCGCAAGGCCTGCACATTAATCAACCGAAGGTGGAGAAAAAGTACATGGCATGGGGTGATGGGGCAAAGCGAGCTCCTTTGACGACCTGCAAAGCGAAAAGACGCAAGACGCGGGGAATACAGGGGGCACAAGTCTCACTTCGTCGAAATACCCAGATGTTTGCCCCCTGCCCGCGTCGCGTTTTGGAGCGGACTCTATCGACTTCGTTGCTGGTCGTCAAGAGAGCGAGTGGGCCCCATTACCCATGCACCACGGACTTTGTCTACACGCTGACAGCGCCGTTATTACGGCGCTGTTTCTGCCTGCAAGCGGGAGCCGGGAGGACCCGGGATTGACGGGCAGCCAAGTGTTTCCTTCTGGTCCGCTCTCCGTGGTATCATGTGGGTATCGTGGACTCAAAGCGCTGGAGGAGTGGGAATGGAACAACTGGTCATCGGCAGTTTGCTGTCGGCGTTGGCGACGGGTTTAGGAGCCTTGCCGATTCTCTTCTTTCATTCGGTGACACACCGCTGGCGAGATATCCTGCTCGCCTTTACAGCGGGCATCATGATGGCGGCCGCCACCTTCAGTCTCATTCCGCAGGCGCTGGCGAACGAGCAGTTTGTCGTCGTCTGTCTCGGCGTGTTGACCGGAACGCTTGTGCTGACCGTGCTGGAAAGCCTCATTCCGCACATTGACCTGGAGCACACGCGCGTCAACATCTCGATGGATACGCAGGCGGTGTTGATTCTGTCAGCCATCACGCTGCACAACATACCGGAGGGGCTCTCCGTAGGAGTGAGCTACTCTGCCGAGCATCCCGGACTGGGCGGTCTGATCGCTTTTGCGATCGGGGTGCAAAATGCCCCGGAGGGCTTCCTCGTCGCGCTGTTTCTGATTAATCAGCAGGTAAGCCGCTTCAAGGCGTTCCTGCTCGCCACGCTGACCGGATCGGTGGAGGTTGTCTCTGCCTTGGTCGGCTACCATCTGACGGCGCTTGTGGAGGGGCTGGTCCCTTACGGCCTGTCGTTTGCCGCCGGCGCGATGCTGTTTATTGTCTACAAGGAACTGATTCCCGAGAGTCATGGAGACGGGCACGCGCGGTCGGCCACCTTTTCGTTTATTCTCGGCCTCCTGGTCATGATCGGGCTGACCCAGTGGTTTGCCTAAAGCCGTTTTGCGTTAGCGGTGTAACAAAGAGTTTCGATTTTTCCTCAACTTCCTCTCACAACCCGGAGCAGAAATACCGAAACCATATATAGAGAGATTTTTGATTACGGGAAGTAGGGAGTGTCACCATGGAAAAGTCGACCTGGATCGGTATTGTACTAGGCATCCTCGCAGTTGGTGTCGGAATGGTGCTGAAAAACGCCAGCCTGACATCGTTAATCAATCCGGCAGCATTTATGATTATCATCGTGGGTACGGCTGCCTCCGTGTTCAACGCGTTTCCCCTGTCGGAGATCAAACGGATACCGGCGCTGTTTCGCGTGCTGTTTACCGAACAAAAGCTGCCGTCCAAGCGGGAGTTGATCGACCAGTTCATGCACTGGGCATCCATTGCCCGCCGCGAAGGCCTGCTGGCGCTGGAAAACACCTCCGACGAGATTGAAGATCCGTTCCTGAGAAACGGCATGAAGATGATCATTGACGGTGGCGAACCGGAGTTTGTTCGCGACGTGCTCAATGAAGAAATTCATTCGATCGAGGAGCGCCATCAAGCGGGCGCGCAAATTTTTTCCCAGGCGGGCAGCTACGCCCCGACTCTCGGGGTATTGGGGGCGGTGGTCGGCCTGATTGCCGCGCTGACCAACATGAGCGACGTAGATGTGCTGGGGCAATCCATCGCGGCGGCGTTCGTCGCTACGCTGCTCGGTATTTTTACGGGTTACGTGCTGTGGCACCCGTTCTCCAACAAGCTGAAGCGCAAATCCAAACAGGAAATCGAAATTAAGAAAATCATGGTGGAGGGGCTGCTCTCCATTCAGGCGGGCGTATCCCCGGCGGCTATTGAGCAAAAGCTCCTGGTCTACATCCCGACCCAGGAACGCGTGGAGGCGAGGGATGTGAAGAAGGAGGAGGAGGCCGTGGTAAATGGCTAGACGACTCAAACGTCAGGTACGTCACGAAGAGCACATGGACGAAACCTGGCTGATTCCGTATGCAGACCTGCTGACGCTTTTGCTCGCGCTGTTCATTGTCCTGTTTGCGTCCAGCAAGCTGGATGCGCAAAAATTTGACCAACTGGTCCGCTCCTTCAACGTCGCACTAAACGGCGGGATCAGCGTACTGGATCAGCCGAGCCCGGTGCCGCTCGATCCCACCCTCCCCCAGCAGACGCTGCACAAGGGGCAGCAGGCCGAACGTAACAAGACGGAAGAAGAGCGAAAGCTGGAAGAGGCGTTTCACAAGGAAACGGAAGACCTGAAAAAGCTGCAGCAGCAGATGGAAGCGTACATTATCAGCAACAAGCTGGGAGACAAGCTGCAGACCCAAATGACCGAAGAAGGGCTCCTGATCACCATTCTGGACAACGCGCTGTTTGATTCCGGCAAGGCCGACCTTAAGCCGGAAGCGCGGAAGCTGGCGACGGAACTGGCAGCGATGCTGGTGCCTCACCCCAAAAAGGTGACCGTCACCGGACATACGGACAACGTCCCGATTCATCGCGCGGAGTTTCCTTCCAACTGGGATTTGAGCGTCAAACGGGCAGTCAACTTCCTAAAAGTCCTGCTGGAAAACAAACAGCTCGATCCGCGCAAGTTCAGCGCGACCGGCATGGGCGAGTACCATCCGGTGGCCAGCAACGATACACCGGAAGGACGGGCCAAAAACAGACGGGTGGAAGTGGCCATTTTGCGCGACCTGATGGCACCGCCGAAAAACAGTGTTCAGCCATCACCATCACCATAAGCAAAGGCAAAGGGATAGCGCGACAAGCGTCTATCCCTTTTTTGACACCTCTTCAGTTTCAGCTTCCGCTTCCGCAAGCCCCATCTCTTTTTTGATCGCAGCCATGCGTTTTTTCCCCCATTCGTACATCATCTGAATGATGGGCAGCAGGGTCATCCCCAGCTCCGTCATGGAATACTCCACACGCGGAGGCACTTCCGGGTAGACTTCCCGATGAACGATGCCGTCCTCGATTAGTTCTTTCAATTGGTTGGTCAGCATCTTGTGCGTAATTTTGGGGAACAGCCGCTGCAGTTCGCTGAAGCGGTGCGGCCCTTCTACCCCGAGATGCCACAGGATGACGATTTTCCACTTGCCGCTGATAATGGACAGCGTCAGTTCCTTCTCGCAGTTAAAGTCTCCGTTGCGGATCTTCTCCTGAATCTCCTTGCGAATGTCAGACATGTCCTTCTCCTCGTTTGCTTGAAATTCGTCAATAGTATCCTTTTTGTAACCATCGCACGAAAAAGTGCATGCTTTCGACGTATGGCATACGTGACTATAATATTGCTTGTCACATAAACACATTGTAAAGGAGTGGAGCCAGAATGTCGAAAAAAGTGCTGATCCTGACCGGTGACGCCGTCGAAGCACTGGAAGTGTACTACCCGTACTATCGATGCCTGGAGGAAGGATTTGAGGTAACGATCGCTTCCCCTACGGATAAAAAGGTGCTCCATACTGTCGTGCACGACTTTGAAGACTGGCAGACGTTTACGGAAAAACGGGGCTACCAGGTGGAAGCCCACGCTTCGTTTGAACAGATCAACCCGGAAGAATACGACGCGCTGATCATTCCGGGCGGGCGCGCTCCGGAACACATCCGGATGCACAAGGATTTTCCCCGCATCGCCCGTCATTTCTTCCAACAGGATAAGCCGATCATGATTCTGTGTCACGCCAGCGTGGCCTTGACGGTGATCGCTGACCAGATCAAGGGGCGTCAGATGACCGCCTACATTGCTTGCCGTCCGGAGGTGGAAGCAGCCGGGGCGACTTACGTGGAAACCCGCTTCCATGTGGACCGCAACCTGATCTCCGGCCATGCCTGGAACGATCTGCCGCAGTTGATGAAAGAGTTTATCAAACAGGTACAAGCTTCCTGATAGACACGCAGGAGAAAGGACAGCGTCAAAACACGCTGTCCTGTCCTTTTTTGTGATGAGCAGTACCACCTGAGTCTTGACCATCATCGCGGACTAATAGCAAGCTGACGTCGGTTTTCTGATGACCGCAAGTGTTTAACGGTATGACAAAATTGTAAATCCACTTACCAAGATATTTACAAATTATTGTAATATATATACAATTTGGAATGGAAAAATCCCAAAATAAGGAGGGAATGTTTTGAAAAAGACAGTTTCATTATCTGTGCTAACCTTAATAACGGTATTTTCTCTCACAGCACCAGTTGTTGTGAATGCTACCCCTGCAGTTTCTAAAGTAAGTACATCTCAGAAGAATGAACAACAAATAGAACAAAAATATTCTTACTTTTACAAGGGCATTAACTTTTCAGGTAATTCACCTCTTTCTGAAAAGTGGTAGAAGAATTCTATAAATTGCTACAAAAACATTCGGTAGAAGAAGATCAGGAAGGAATTAAAACAAATTCAAATAATGGAAAACGCAAAAGAACCATATTTCAAGTTTTTGTATTTTGCTTCCTTATTGGTAACGTTTAAGTCCCATGAATGGTTCGATTTCATAGTTCAAAATAGATTTATTAGTATAACAATAGCAGCAGCAATCCTGTATCTTGTGGTGAAAGTCGTCGACAAATACGTATCAGGTTGGTTGCAAAAGGTTTGCGAAAGATTCAATATAAGAGTTGTTTACTTGTATCTTGTTGCCCTCGTGATTTATTTTCTTCTGTAAAGGGCAGCACCGACTAGATACGGGTGTCGGACACTAAGGGACAATCGGCAAAAGCCCCTCACTTGGAGGGGCTCAGACTGAAGACAAACGGTTCATTGAATAAGCGTCCATAAGAAAATGATTTCCAGGCCGAAAGGCGTGCCCATTCATCAACCGAAACTGTAGACAACGTACATCGCATGGAGAGATGGGCCAAGCGAGCTCCTTTGACGACCGGCTCAGCGGAAAAACGAAGACGCGGGGACCAACAGGGGACACAAGTCTCACTTCATCGAAACACCCAGATGTTTGTCCCCTGCCCGCGTCTCGTTTTGGAGCGGACTTCATCCGCTTCTGTGCTGGGCGTCAAGCGAGCGAGCGGGCCCGATCTCCCATGCGCCGCGAACATTGTCTACACGCTGAGCCCCTCACTCAGAGGGGCTTTCGTTTGCCTGGATGTGGTCGAGCAGGCCGCGGCAGCCGACACAGCAAAATCGGGCGAAGTGACAGCACGGTTGGAAGAAGAGGCTGACGGGGAAAATGGTAACCCGAACTCATTCATACTGTTCGCCAGTGCCCTCTTGTTCGCTTGAGTTTACCCATATATCTTCCCATAAATCTTTTGTATTTGTGATTCGCTCTTTCATCTTCTTCAAGACCGTCTCCGGTGACAATTTTTTGTACGGTGATAAGTTCAATAGCTCGGCTGCCCGGCTGGTCAACCACACTTCCTCTTTATTCTTGTCGACGCTCAAAAAGATTCCGCCGCCCTGGAATTCAAAGTAACGAACATCATTGTCTTTTGAATCATTTTGTTGAATCGCCTTATACAATTTCATCAAGTCTTTACTGTAATTTTCACCCCCCATCTGAATCGGCTCCTTGCTGTCCGCAATTACGATACCTTTTGTCTCACCGTTGTCCTGCATAAACCACAGCCACTGGTCCGATGGCTGTAGAATATCTGACAGTTCCTTTCCCTCGTATGAAGCGATTTCTTCCGCAGTGAGTGTGAAGAAAATGGGGATCGAAAAGTTGGACAGTTTCAGATTGTCTATTGATGCTTGCGCTGACACGCTTTTTTCAAATTGTTTCTGAATACGTTGATAATCCTTCAACGCCTGCTGTTCCGGTTTGTCAGAGGCATAACCGATTGCAAAGAAGCCAATAGCGAGCAATACGATTACAGATGTGAAAAGGATTTTTCGCACATTTGTACCTCCTTATTTTAAATATTTCCAAACCTAAAAGGATCTAAAGTTGTATACTTGTCACCGCCGGGATATAATTGACCCAGGTTCGCCGGAATGAAAATGACCCACCCTTAGCGAATATATCCCCTTCGGATTTAACCGGCAAGTTAATTTCGGAGGGAGACACATGCTAAGGAGTGGGATAGTGATATCGTTACATACCATGAGGGCAGAAGGCAAGAGTATTCGTGAAATTGCCCGTCTAACTGGACATTCTCGAAATACAGTTCGCCGATATCTCCGGGGTGAATCCTCCCCCGAAAAGGGAACCCGTAAATCTCGTGGTTCCAAGCTTGATCCGTATAAACCGTTCCTGCAGGAACGTCTTCAAGAAGGTATCTATAACTGCGAGGTTTTATTCGATCTTCTACAAGAAAAGGGATACACCGGTGGACGCACCATCTTGAAAGACTATGTGAAGAACTTCCGTCCTCCCAAACACATTCCCGCTGTTCTTCGTTACGAGACGAAACCTGGTGAATATGCACAGGTCGACTGGGGACTGTGTGATTACGTAGATTTGGACGGCAACGTCCGGAAAGTGCCGGTATTTGTCATGGTATTGGGGTACTCTCGTGCTACGTATATCGAGTTTACAAAACGTTGTGACATCTACAGCTTTCTTCGTTGCTTGATTCATGCTTTTGAATATTTTGGAGGCATCCCAAAGGTAATGCTGACTGATCAGATGAAAACCGTCGTACTTGGTATGGGAGACGATCGAAAACCTCGCTGGCATCCGCTTTTTGCCGACTTTGCTGCAGCGATTGGGCTTGTTCCAAAAGTATGCAAAGTTCGACGCCCCGAAACAAAGGGAAAAGTGGAACGAGGCGTTCAATACGTAAAAAACAACTTTCTTCCTGGCAAACGCTTCGTTGATTTACAGGATCTCAATCAACAAGCCCTACACTGGTGCGAGCGGATTAACCGCCGTATTCATGGAACAACCGGCGAACGTCCCATCGACCGACTCCGTGAGGAAAATCTGTCGCCTATCCCTTCAGCTGAACGATGGGAAAAATACTTGCATGAACCAAGACAGGTCAGCCGAGACGGATTTGTTAGCTACGATGGTGTGCGATATGGAGTTCCATGGAGGTACAGTGGACGTGAGGTAACCGTTCGAGAAGTGAATGGGTGGGTGGAAATCTGGGCCGACGGCACATGTATTGCTCGACACCAAAAGGCCTATCGATCCCGCGCAACTGTTTTTTGTGAAAACCAGTATGCAGGTCTTTCGACCGCTCAAGGATATGCCTATCCGCGTCCGCAAGCCCGACAGATTTCATCGCAGCAAGTGGAAGTGCGTTCGCTGGATGTCTATGAGCAGCTAACAGGGGTGGGAGCATGATCGAACTGGAACAGGCACGGCTACGTCTCGAGGAACTTGGACTTCAGCAAGCGGCTCTACTCTTGGATGCTCACTTGGAAGCGGCAAGTCATGGACAGCCCACCTATCTGTCCTTTCTCAACACGCTCCTTGATGCCGAGATAGCGGAACGTCAAAAACGGAATATGGAGGTACGCACCAAACTTGCACACTTGCCTTACCGAAAAACGCTGGAGGATTTTGATTTTGCTTTCCAACCCAGCATTGACGAACGGTTGATTCGAGAGCTGGCCACGATGACTTTTGTAACCCGACACGAGAATGTCTTGTTCTTAGGGCCTCCCGGAGTAGGAAAAAGTCATCTGGCGGTGGCGTTGGCTGTAGAAGCCATCTCGCAAGGGATATCCGTTTACTTTGTCAGTCTCTCGCAACTCATCGAAGATCTGCGAAAAGCTTACACGGAAAACAGGCTGGATAAACGCATCCGTATCTATATTCGACCAAAGCTCCTCGTTATTGACGAGATTGGCTACTTACCGTTTGACAGTTTGGCAGCTAACCTCTTTTTCCAGGTAGTAAGTGCAAGATACGAGAAAGGGAGTATTCTGTTGACCAGCAACAAGAGTTTCGGTGAATGGGGGGAACTGATGGGCGATCCGATCCTTGCTACAGCTATTCTGGATCGACTCTTACACCATTCCCACATCGTCAACATTAGGGGGAATAGTTACCGCCTTCGTGAGAAGATGAGGACTGGAGCCTACGGCTCCCCCTCTACCACCTAACCAACAAAAAATCGCCGGGTGGGTCAATTCTAAACCGGCGATGGTGGGTCAAAATAAAGTCGGCGTTGACAATACTTGACCATACCATGTTTGAGAACTGCTACTTTTAAAAGATTTGTAAGACTTAACAAAATGATCTCCATACCATGGATCCATGTAAGTGATATAATCAGTTGATCCCTCGTCATACCCATCGATATTCACATAGTGTCCACCGCCACTTGTCCATTGAATTAGTGCCATGACAGGATTGTCATTGCTATAGATATTGGAGATCAGGCTAGAAAAAGACATTGGAGATTCGGATACACTTGAATTTACCCCGTAGGCATTGAGCCCTCTTTTCACTTCGTACATCGTTGCAGGCAGATTTAGAGTAGCTCCTTTCACCTTATTCACGAAACTTGTTTGGCTGATACTTTTTCCATAATATTTTAAGACAGACACTGAAGTTCCAGCCCAACACCATTGATCTTTTTCTTGTTTTATATTCGGTACATCCAATGAATATGTAGAAGGATAAGCATTTGCCGTTTTTGCAAGAATTATCAATCCAGCAACTATAGATATAGATAATAATTTTTTACCCGACAGTGCAAAATTATAAGATTTTCTCTTGAACATATTCTACCTCCTAACAACACACTTTCGTCCGCATATTAACAAAAATGGTATATAATTACAATACTTTTATTTTCAAAATACAAGTCTAATTAGATCAGGGATGTATTGTGCAAACAATCATTAAAAGCCTGGAATTGACCACCTTTTGAATCCCATTCACCAGTTAGGACGGATAAAAATGGAAATTGTTTCTGTACGTGCAACTAACCCGTATAAAGGCAAAAGCCCCTCACTCAGAGGGGCTTTCGTTTGCCTGGATGTGGTCGAGCAGGCCGCGGCAGCCTGCCTCCACCAGCTGGTAGACGTAGTCGAACCGGCCGGTGTAATACGGGTCTTCCACGTCGCTCTCCGGCAGGTGCGGCGCGAAGTCCATCAGACGGTAAACAGCTTTGCCGGGCGGGGCCATGCGCTTCAGCGCGGACAGGTTTTCCTCGTCCATGCAGACGATATAGTCAAATTCAGTAAAATCTGCTGGCGTGATCTGACGGGCCCGCAGGGTGTCATGCGGGATGCCCTTTTCACTCAGGACTTTGCGTGTGCCGGCGTGCGGCGGCTCACCGGCATGCCAACCGCCGATGCCTGCCGAATCGATGGCGATTTGCTCCGCCAGCCCTTTCTCCTCCACCAGCCGGCGGAAGACGGCTTCCGCCATCGGCGAACGGCAGATGTTGCCGAGACAGACAAACAAGACTCGAATCATGGACAAACTCCTTTCGCGCATCTCAATCTCCGATACAGTTGTTATGATAGAATAGGATCACACCAAAGGCAAAAGCAAAAAGGGACGTGATTGATGCGTGAAAGCATACCTGTACCGGATCCGCTTTGTCGCCTCCGTCATCGCCGTGACCGTGCTGCCGATTCTCGTTACCGGTGCGGTGCTGCTGAGAGCGGCCGAGCAGGCGCTGCTGGAGGAGAAAAAGCAAAAACTGATCGCGGTAACGGAACAGCTCGACTACGTATTGTCGAAAGATTTTGACGCCGTGCTCCGGGAACGAGGGATGCTGACGGCGCCGCGGGAGCAGCAGATCGAAGCGTTAAACCGGGCGCTGGCACCCCTGACGGACCGCCTCGCCGCTGCACATCCGGGGGTCGGGGTCGGCTATTACGCGGCGGGCCTGGATGCGATCGTGACGTACGGTCCCAGCGAGGAGACGGGTCGTTACGTGGGCGAGCCGATCCCTCCCGACCACCCCGGGCGGCGGGTACTGCGCGACGGCGTCATCGAGGTGGCGGTCGGCCAACAGGTGCGGGGAAACATCATGAACGCGATGCTTCCCCTGATCCGTGACGGCCGGATCATCGGATACGCCTGGGCCAACGAACTGATGAGCAGCATCGACGTGCAGCTGGCAGGCATGCGGAGGAGCATCTACGCCATTCTGGGGATCGGCTGCGTGGTGGCGGCTGCGGCCAGCGGCCTGCTCATGCACCGTCTGGAAACGATTCTGGCCGAGATCAAGGCGGGATTGAGGCGGCTGCGGTTTGACCTGTCCTTTCGCATGAAACGGCTGGACGGAGAGCCGGGGGAGATTTCTGACGCGATCAACAAGCTGGCCAGTGACCTGCAGGCGAGCCGCAGCCATACGGAGACGATCGTGCAGAGCATGGACAGCGGCATCGTCGCCCTGGACCATTGCGGACGGATCACGGCCTGGAACGGTGCCGCAGCCCGGATGACGGGACTGGCAGTAGAGCAGGCGGTGGGGCAGACCTATACGGACATCTTTGCCGAGGAAGAGGTGCTGGTGGCTGCGCTGACCGATGCCCTGCATCACGGTCGGACGGTCCGGGACGCGGAGTGGCGGCCCGCCCGCAGCGGGCAGGGAGCACAGGTTGTCAACGTCACCACCTCCATCTGGCGGAGCCCGGCCGGAGAGATGCTGGGAGCCATCGCACTGCTGGACGACCGGACGGAGTGGAAGCGGATGGAGGCCAAACTGGCGCAGGCGAAACGTCTGGCCGTGGTGGGGGAGCTGGCCGCCAGCATCGCCCACGAGGTGCGCAATCCGCTGACCTCGATCAAGGCGTTTGCGCAAATCCTCGAGGAAGAATGGCCGCCCGGACACGACAACCGCGAGTACACCGGTATCATCGTGGAAGAAGTGGAACGGCTGAACCGATTTGCCGACGAACTGCTGCTGTTCGCCCGCCCCAATGAAGAGCGGCACGTCCCCTCGTCCGTGTGCGACGTGCTGGACCAGACGTTGGCGCTGGTGGAGCCGGGCATGGCCAAGCAGGGCATCTCGGTACAAAAGTCGTACGCCGCTTCGCTGCCGGCTGTATTGGCCTCGCCCGAACTGTTGAAACAAGTGTTTCTCAACATATTGATCAACGCACAACAGGCGATGCCAAACGGCGGCAGCCTCAGGGTGGAGGCGGAGGGAGACGAGCGGGAGGCGCGCATTCACGTAACCAACGACGGCCCGCCCATCGCCGAAGAACACCTGCTGTCCGTGTTTGAGCCGTTTTTTACCACCAAACCGGCCGGGACGGGGCTGGGGTTGGCGATCTCCCAACGAATCGTCCAGGCGTTCGGGGGACAGATCAGCGCAGGCAACGTGCCGGGAGGCGTCCGGTTTACTGTGATGCTGCCGGGGACCGACAGAAAGGAGGAAGAGAATGAAAAAACGGGTGCTGCTGGTGGATGACGAGGCCAATGTGCGAAAGGCGCTGACGACGGCGCTGCGCAGAGCGGGGTACGAGACGAGAGAAGCGTCTGGCGGAGCGGAAGCGCTGGAACTGGTGCGCAGCTTTCAGCCCGAGGTGATGCTCCTGGATCTGCGGATGCCGGAGCCGGATGGCATGGAGACGCTGAGGCGGCTGCAGCAGGTGGATGGGCCGCGTCCCAGCGTGGTGATGATGACCGCCTACGGGTCAGCCGCAGACGTGATGGAAGCGATGAAGCTGGGAGCGTTTGACTACGTGCAAAAGCCATTTGACGTGGCCCGGATCAAGCAGGTGGTGGCCAGGGCGATGCATCAGCGCGAGCCGAACGAATCGGCAGGGGTGGCCAGGAGGCAGACAGAGGAACGGACGGACCAACCGGGGCTGGTGGGATTGAGTCCGGCGATGCAGGAGGTGTACAAGCTGGTCGGGCGGGTCAGCACGACCAAAGCAACAGTGCTGATCCAGGGAGAGAGCGGAACGGGCAAGGAGCTGATCGCCAGGGCGATACACGCCAACAGCCCACGCGCGGCCAAGCCGCTGATTCCCGTCAACTGCGGCGCCATCCCGGAAACCCTGCTGGAAAGCGAACTGTTCGGGTACGAACGGGGCGCGTTTACGGGAGCGGCCGGCCGCAAACCGGGGCTGTTTGAGCTGGCGGACGGCGGTACGCTGTTTCTCGACGAGGTGGGCGAACTGAGCATGCCGCTGCAGGTCAAGCTGCTGCGCGTGCTGCAGGATCGGACGCTGGTTCGGCTGGGCGGCGTGGAACCCGTGCCGGTCGACGTCCGGATCATCGCGGCCACCAACCGGGACCTGCGGGAGCTGATTCGGCGGGGGCGGTTTCGCGAAGACCTGTACTACCGGCTGAATGTTGTTCCCATTCACATGCCGTCGCTGCGGGAACGCAAGGAAGACATCCCGCTGTTGGTGCAGCATTTTCTCGCCAAATACGGTCGGGAACTGGGCAAGGAGGGCTGTTATCTCTCGCCCGCTGCGCTGGACGTCCTGATGGCGTATGACTGGCCGGGCAACGTCCGCCAACTGGAGAACACCATCGAACGCGCACTGGTGCTGGCCGCCGGCTCGGCCATCTTGCCGGAGCACGTGGAGGTGCACCCGATGGAAAACGAACCGGTCGGCGCAGCAGACGGGCTTACCGCGATCCGCATCGAGAATCGGACGATGCGGGACATCATTTCAGAGGTGGAGCGGGAAGCGATCGTCCGCGCGCTGCGCAAAGAGCGGGGCAACCGGCTGCGGACGGCCAAACGGCTGGGCATCTCCCGTCGCGCGCTCCTGTACAAGCTGGAAGCGTATGGGCTGGACGGTCAGGAGTGGGAGTAGAGCGCCGACCGCATGCACACGGGCTGCACCGTTACAAACACGAACTGTGCAAACTGGAGTCAATGTGTGCAAAAAGTAGTCAATGATGCGCAAGCATCGTTATGAAAGCGCATACATTTTTGCGGCTCCTGTCCTCCCTGACGATTGGCATGTCTTTTGCTACTTCCAAAAATGAAAGGCAGCCAATTCTTTTGAAAAGGGGGAAACGTCACGTGTTTCAAGCCTTGACCAACGCGTCGGTCCGATTGGTGCAGCGCTACCTGCCCGACGCCTTCATCTTCGCCATCATCCTTACATTCGTCGTGTTTTTTGCCGGGATGGCTGTCAACGGAAAGTCGCCGCTGGAGATGGTAACGTACTGGGGAGACGGCTTCTGGGGACTGCTCAGCTTCACCATGCAGATGGTGCTGATTCTTGTCACCGGTCATACCTTGGCCAGCACGGACCTGTGCAAGCGGGGATTGCGCGCGGTCGCTTCCTCGGTCAAAACACCGGGGCAGGCAATCGTTCTGACCAGCCTGATCTCCTGTTTGGCGGCGTGGATCAACTGGGGATTCGGGATCGTCATCAGCGCTCTGCTGGCCCGGGAAATCGCCCGGCGGGTGGAAAACGTGGATTACCGTCTGCTCATCGCCAGCGCGTATGGCGGTTTTGTCGTCTGGCACGGCGGACTGTCCGGCTCCGTCCCGTTGACGGTGGCCACGGAGAACCACAGCCTGCAGGACGTCATCGGCGTGATTCCCACGTCGGAAACGCTCTTTTCGCCGATGAACCTGACGATCGTCATCGCGATCATGATCGCCCTGCCGCTGATCAACCGGATGATGATGCCGGCGAAAGAGGATACGGTGGTGTACAAAGGGCCGGGCATCGATCATGAGGAGACGGCAGCCGCGTCTGATGCGACAGCAATGGACAGCCCCGCCGCCAGGCTGGAGAACAGCCGCATCGTGTCCATGCTCGTCTCCGCGTTGGGTCTGATCTTCCTGATTGCCTACTTTGTGAAAAACGGCTTCAAACTCAACCTGGACATCGTCAACTTCGGATTTTTGTTCCTCGGCATATTGCTGCACGGCACACCGCGCAAGTTTCTCGACGCCATGAACGAAGCGGTCAAGGCGACCGCCGGGATCGTTGTGCAATTTCCGTTTTACGCCGGCATCATTGGGATGATGACCGGATCGGGGCTGGCCGCCAGCATCTCCCAGTGGTTCATCAGCATCTCCACGCCAGCCACTTTCCCGCTGTTTACCTTCTGGAGCGCGGGTCTGCTCAACGTGTTTATCCCCTCCGGAGGCGGTCAGTGGGCAGTGCAGGGGCCGATCATGATGCCGGTCGCCACGGAACTGGGCGTTTCCCATGCCAAAGTGGCGATGGCGATCGCCTGGGGAGATGCCTGGACGAACCTGATCCAGCCGTTCTGGGCGCTGCCGGTACTGGCCCTGGCGGGGCTGGGGGCGCGGGACATCATGGGGTACTGCCTGATGATGCTGTTCGTCACCGGCGCGATTATCAGCCTGGGGTTCCTGCTGTTTTAGCATCCCGCGACACATACACGCTATCCATCCGGTCGAATACGTCTGTCCCCATGAAAAAGCCGGCATCTGTCACATGCAGATGCCGGCTTTCGGTCGTATGCTGTTACACTGCGGTCAATGGCGATTCTTGTTGGTCTGCTTCGGGGGGAACCAACTGTGTGATGGCGATCCGCGTCACGCGGTGATTGTCCATGTCGGTCACCGTAAACAGGTGGTTTTCCCACTCGACGGAAGCGCCGACGGCAATCTCCTCTTCAAGCTGACTGTACAGCCAGCCGCCAATGGTATCGACGTCATCGGACACCAGTTCAAAGGGCAGGTGATCGTTTAGATCAGCCAACAGGGTTTTTCCCGCGACGGACAGGCCTTCCGGCGTTTTTTCGATGTCGGGACGTTCATCCGTGTCAAACTCGTCCTGAATGTCGCCGACAATCTCTTCCAGGATGTCTTCCATGGTGACCAGACCCGCCGTCCCGCCGTATTCGTCGATGACGATTGCCAACTGCGAGCGTCTTTTCTGCATCAGCCGCAGCACATGGCTGATCTCCATCGATTCCGGCACGGTCAGCACGGGGCGGAGGTAATTCTCCAGCCGCACGTCCTTGTTTTCCAGGGCGGCCAGGTAAAAGTCGGTCGCGTGGACAAACCCGATGATGTTGTCCTTATCTTCGTTCGCCACCGGAAAGCGCGTGTGGCGCTCCGTGCGAATAATTTCAAGGTTTTCCTCAAACGTGTTGGAGGTATACAGGCAAACCATGTCGATGCGCGGGATCATGACTTCCCGGGCCAGGGTTTCGGAAAAGTCAAACACGTGCTCCACGAGCGAAAGTTCGGTCTGGTCGATGTGGCCGCTTTGATGGCTCTGCGTGACCAGCAGGCGAATCTCCTCTTCCGTGTGGGCCGCTTCGTGTTCGGACACCGGTTCCAGTCCGGCCCACTTCAGCAGCCGGTTGGCCGTTCCGTTCAGCACCCAGATGGCCGGGTACATTATCTTGTAAAACAGCATCAACGGTGCTGCCACCCACAGCGAGGTCGCTTCCGCTTTCTGAATGGCCAGCGATTTCGGCGCCAGTTCGCCCAATACGATGTGCAGGAACGTGATGAAGGCAAAGGCCACGCCGAACGAAATCGCGGAAATGACGTAGTCGGGCAGTGCGAAGTTGTGCAGCAGCGGCTCGACAATCATGTGTGCAATGGCCGGTTCCCCGACCCAGCCCAGTCCAAGCGAGGCCAGCGTAATTCCCACCTGGCAGGCGGACAGGTAGGCGTCCAGCTGTTGCGTCACTTTTTGCGCGAAGCCGGCCCGTTTGTGTCCTTCATTGACCAGTTGGGTCAAACGCGTCTGGCGCACTTTGACGAGGGCAAATTCAGCCGCAACGAAAAAACCGTTCAGAAAGACGAGAAAAGCGACAAGCAAAAGGTTCAGCACTAGCGGAATACTCTCCAAGTAAACAGTCATCCTCTCTGGAATATTTTGATGTATACTTTTATGTTACAAAATTGGAACCCTGATGCACAAAGCCGAAAAACCGTCATTCCGCCCCCTGGGGACCCGCTGTCCGGAAAAAACAGCGGTAAGGTGGCCGTCTCACCCGTTTTTGCTCCCGCAACCGACCGCAGAGGCCTGTACGGAAAAAAGCAGCTTGTCAGCGCACGCCCAGCAGGTGCTGGCCGTAGACGAAAAAGGCGGAGAGTACGCCGGCCAGGGCGAGATAGGCGACCAGCACTTTCCACTTGGTGGAGGCAGGTGCCTCGTAATACGTGGTCAGACGGTGCAGCTGCTCCTCCACCCGGGCCAGCTGTTGGCGGGTGGTCTGTTCTGCTTCGGTGAGCAGCGGAGAGGGAGCGGGACGGGACGGATCACCGTCTACAAACAGCACCGGTTCGTGCTCCCACTTCCGGAACAATTCCCAGATCCGCTCCGCATACTCTTTGTCCATGGCGATGCGTTCGCGGACAAAACGTTTGTCATCCTGCAAAAACGGGATAGCGAACCCTTTGGGAACCGGGATGGCAAAAGCCTTCTGTTTTTCGGCGCTGAGCCGTTCCCGGGTCTCAATCGACGAGTCGAGCTGCGGCCAGTGGGCAATCTCCTGCAGTACGCCTTCCAGCTTTTCCTTTTCATAACGCAGCACGCGCTGCCGGTACCCTTCCCGCGCACGGCTCCACCAGGTCATCGCTCCGAAGATAAAAATGATGACGATCATCGGGCTGGGGCTGACAAACATCATGAACCCCAGCGCCAGCAGGCCGATCAACCAGATTTTGGTGGACAGCACAGAGACGACCCGTCCGCCGTCCAGCGGCGATACGGGCAGCAGGTTAAACAGGTTGAGCAACGCACCGAGATAGATGACCAGCACCCAGAACGGATCATGCGTCCACCAATAAAGGGGAAGGGCAGGCAAAAAGGCAAGCATGCCAGCCAGCGGTCCGCCGTATGCCAAATACGCTTCAGTGGCGGCGTCACGCGGCTGGTCCTTTATCGCAATAAACGCGCCGGCAAAGGGAATGAACACCGCAGGCGATACCTTGATCCCCTTGCGTTTGGCAGCGATGACGTGCCCCATTTCATGGACAAATATCAAATAGACGAGAGCCGCTGCGAATTTCCACCCGTACATCCAGGCGTACACCCACAGGCTGATGAGCATCGACAGCAGCGTCGTGCCGAACTTTGAAAATTTTAACAGTCCTACAACCCATTTCAGTTTGGTCAGCAGAAAAACGCCAAGGATTACCAGAGCTGACCTGGTTTTGTTCATGCCAGTTCCTCCCGAACGGTAATGCTAGACTCTATTCGGTATACGTACAACGGCGGGAAAAGTTTCCCGGCAAGGGGGCGGCTGATCTCGGGCCCGGTCGGGCGGCTGCTGAAGTGTCTATGTGTCCAGCCGCGGATTGTGAAAGGTAAAGCCGTATTCCCCGTACAAGGCGTTGTAGCGCAGTTCGGCGCCGTCAAAGTACCAGAAGTCGTTCGGGCGAATGACAAAGCGCATACCCTCCACCTCAAAGATTGCGTCGCCCGGCTGCTCCTCGTCTTTTTCAATCGCATAAAACAGGCCGCCGGTGCCGGGACCGCCCGTGCGGACGTACAAGCGCAGCGTGTCGCCGGGGCGGAATCCAGCGTATCGCTGGTAGGCCTGGGCAAACGCCGGTTCGATGGTCACGTGGATGCTCATGATGGAACTCCTCTCTCACAGATCATGTCCATCTATTGTACCATATACGGGAAAAAGCGCCGCTGATGGCACAGCGGCGCATGTTCTCGTCAATCCTTGCCCATGCTGACGTCGTGAGTCGGGTGCATGAACGGCACTCCTTTGGGCGGCTTGTCTTCCAGCAGCTCCTTGTTTTCCGTCGTATTCCAGCCGATGTCATTGGTCGGGTGAACCCATTTGTCGCCGGCCATGACGAACGGGTCTGTCTCTGTGCTCCACTGGTTGAGCGGCGATTCGGGTGAATTGTAAAAGCTGTCGCCGATCACGACGCCGTGTTCGTTGACGAACGGTTTTTGCATGGAGCGGGTCGAGTTTTTAAAATCAGGTGCGTTAATCTGATGGGGAAGCGTGCCATCGATCGAGACGTCTTTATTCACTTCCGTCTTTTGTTCCGTCTTTTGCTTGCGGTCCATCGTGAGCATCTCCTCCGGGCGAAGGTTTTGCGCCTGTTGCTCTTACCGGTTTTCTTTTAGCCGCTCTTGTGGTTCACTATTGATGGAGCCGTCAGAGCGGATCGCTTCGGACTGGGCTTTCGGCCTGCTGATTCCGGGGGACTTGCCGAAATCTTTTTCCTTATTGCGTACCATCATCTGCCCTCCTCTTGTGTCGCTTGGTGTTAGTATGACCGGAAGCAGCAGTAATGATGAACAAGCAAACGGTGAAAGGAGAGAATGGACCATGGCGAAGAAACAGCGGCGCCAACCGCAGCGGCCGACGGCACAACCGGCTGCCGCGGAGGTGAAAACGGGTCTGAACCTGAAAGAGATGCTGAGCCAGGAAGCGTTAGACAAGCTGAAAATGCTGGAGCGGGAGGTAAAAGCGGCCCGCGAGCGGGAAGAACAGGAAGCAGCGGAGCGCAGACGGCGGGAGCAGGAAGAGCGGGAGCGCAACAAGAGCTTTGCCGAACTGCTGGAAGAGTATGAGAAAAAAGGCGGAGGCAAGTACAATTGACGGCGGGCGCGGACGGACGGAGGCAGCGGCCGGACACGTCGAAAAACGGCCTGATGAAAAAGCGGCAGCTCACACTCAAGGATGAATCACTCAAGGAGCGGGGACGCGAAATCTTGTCCCGACTGGGGAAAAAGGACAGATAGGCGTACAGGGATTTTTTCCCCGCCTTTCCCATATAGCTATAAGAAGGGAAGGGGGGAGCCCCATGGGGACAATCCTGCTGTTTGTCAGCATCTTCTGCGTGGCGGTAGGCACTTGGCGGCTGATCGGCATATACAAGGAGGGCAAGCCCGAAAGCAAATGGCTCTGGTGGACGGTGGCCAGCGTGGGGATAACGCTCTTTTTTCTCCTGAAACTGGTCACGGACACTCCGGCGCTCTATTGAAAAAGCACCTGCAAGCGCTATGGTCAAACTCCCATAGATGCAGACATGAAGAAACGCCCTGCCGTTGGGCAGCAAGCTGACGCCTGTACGCTGCAGGCGTTTGCTTTTTTGTTGAGCTGAAGACGTTCTTCGTGCGGCGGCGAGACATGCTGATCTGATCAGTCTGCAATATGGAGTGCACTTCAGCGCTTACAGGTGCTTTTTTTGCGTTCGATTCGGGATATGTCCATCAGGCAGGCGGACGCTTCCGTGCGGTTGGGCGAAAGTGCCCCGCGAAGGCGTCGTTATTCGTATCGCAGCGCCTCGATCGGGTCCAGCTTGGCGGCCTTGTTGGCCGGGTAGAGGCCAAAGAAGATGCCGATCGCGCTGGAAAAGGCAAAGGCGATCAACACGCTGTTCCAGGACATGAGCGGCGGCAGTTTGGCAAAGTAGGAAATCAGCGCGGCGGTGCCAAGACCGAACAGGACGCCGATCAGCCCGCCAATCAGGCAGACGATCACCGACTCGATCAGAAACTGGACGAGAATGTCACTTCGTCGCGCTCCCAGCGCTTTGCGAATGCCAATCTCGCGGGTCCGCTCGGTGACGGAGACGAGCATGATGTTCATGACGCCCACGCCGCCGACGACCAGCGAAATGCCCGCGATCACGCTGAACACCGTCGTCAGTATGCCGGTCACCTGGTTGAACTGGCTGACCTGCTGCTGCATGCTCACGGCCCGGTAGTGGCTTTCTTTCTGGTGCTTGCGGCTCAGGTACTGGATCGCCTGCTGCATGGCGGCATTGACCGACTCCTTGTCGGTGGCCTTGCCGATCAGGTAGCTGACCCATGGCTCTTCGTAGCGGCTCTGGTCAAACCGGATGGGCAGGTAGGCGCTGTAGGACTGCTCCACGTCAAAGCGAAACTTGTCTTCCTTGAACGTGCCGATCACCACCAGCGAGGTGCTGCCCATGCGGACGCGCTGGCCCAACGGGTTCATCTGGCCGAACAGCTTCTGTGCCAGTTCTTCCTCCAGAACGATCACCGCCCGCAGTTCCTTGTCATCGGCGGCGCTGAAAAAACGTCCTTTGGACACTTTAATGGTCGGCTGCACCTTGGGAAAATCGGCCGTCGTGGCATACAGGTTGACGCGCTCTTCCTTTTTTGGTCCCTTGAGCATTGCCATGGATTGGTTCATCGGCACGATGTGTTCGATGTTGGGACTGATTTTGCTCAGCACGTCGGCGTCCTCTACCGTAAGGTCTTCCGGCGCATGCTCTTGCTTGCTGTTGTAATCAACAAAGACGTTGAACGAGTTTTGACCGAATTTCTCCATCTCGCTGATGATGGCTTTCTGTCCGCCTTCCCCCAGGGCGGTGACGGCGATCACTGAAGTAATCCCGATCACGATCCCCAGCATAGTCAAGCCGGAGCGCATCTTGTTTGCCCAAATGCCTTCCAGGGCGGTGCGAAAACTTTCCCAGACGTTCATGTCGTGATCACCTCGTCGGACGGAACGGCAATCAGCCGGTTTTCCACCCGTTCGTCGCGGATGATGACGCCGTCCTTGAATGTGACGATGCGTTCCGCGTGCTGGGCGATGTCCGGCTCGTGCGTAACCAGGATGATGGTGACGCCCTGGCTGTGCAGTTCCTGAAACATGGCCATGATTTCGGTGCCGGAGCGGCTGTCCAGGTTGCCGGTCGGCTCGTCAGCCAACAGGATGGACGGCCGATTTACCAGCGCGCGGGCAATGGCCACGCGCTGCCGCTGCCCCCCGGAGAGCTGTGTCGGCTTGTGGTGGACGCGTTCAGCCAGTCCGACCCGCTCCAGCGCTTCCAGTGCCCGTTTTCGCCGTTCCGACCGTCCTACACCGGCGTACATCATCGGCAGTTCCACGTTGTGCAGCGCCGTGGAACGGGGCAGGAGATTAAAGGATTGAAAGACGAAGCCGATTTTTTGATTGCGCACCTGCGCGAGCTGCTTGTCGGACAGTTTGCTGACTTCAATCCCGTCCAGCGTGTAGGTGCCGGAATCAGGTCTGTCGAGGCAGCCGAGCATGTTCATGAATGTCGATTTGCCGGAGCCGGACGGCCCCATGATGGCGACGAATTCCCCTTTTTCCACGGTGAGCGAGACACCTTTCAGGATGGGCAGTACCGACTCGCCCGTCTTGTACGATTTTGTCAGGCCTTCGACGTGCAGCATCGGTCGACCTCCTTTCTTCCGAACAGGTTAGATGCCCGAATTCTGCGGTTCCTCGGATGGGAGGACCGGTGCGTTCTCCTGGAGGGTGTCAAACGGACCGAGAATCACTTGTTCGTCCCCTTTCAATCCCGACGTGATCTCAGCGAACAGCTCGTTTTCCACGCCCACGGTCACTTTCCGCTTTTTCGCCGCGCCGTTTTCCGCCACCCAGACAAACGTGCTGCCGTCCGCTTCCTGCTGCACCGCTTCGATCGGCACCTGCCGGGCGTTGTCGATCTTTTGCACGGATATGTCGATGTCGACGTGAAAGCCAGGTTTCAAGGCGGACAAGTCTCCGCTTGGTTCCAGCGTCACTTTTACCCGGGTCTTTTCTCCTTGTCCCGAGCTGTTTGGCGTCGTGACGGCGATCGGGGAGATGCGGATCACCTTGGCGTTCAGCCTTTGCTTGCCCAGCGCGCTGCCTTCGATCACCGCAGTCTGCCCGAGTTTGATCTTGCTGACGTCGGACTCGTTGATGTCCGCTTCGATCAACAGGTGGTTCAGATTGGCGATCGTCAGGATTTCCGTTCCCTTGTTCACGTATTGGCTGTTTTCTGCGGCCCGGTCGATGACTGTGCCGTCGGTCGGGGCGACCAGCACGCTTTGCACGCGTTCTTTTTCCAACAGGGCCTTCTCCGCCAGGCGGGAGTTGATCTGTGCCTGCAGGGAGGCGATCTCTTCCTTGCGCGGCCCTTTTTGTTTCAGCGCGTACTGCTGCCTGGTCACGTTGAGTTGAGACAGCGCCGAGTCCAGCTGCGCCTTCGCCTTGTCCAGCTCCTGCTGGGTAGTGGCGCCTGACTCATGCAGCTGCCGGATGCGCTCGTACTCCCGTTTGGCATTGTCGTAATCCCGCTCCGCCTGGGCGACGCGCTCCCGCTCCTGCGCCAGTTCTTCCGGTTCGCTGCCGGCCTGTGCCTTGGACAGGTTGGCCCGGGCCAGTTCGATCTGCGCGTCGATCTCCATGATCCGGCTTTCCACGTCAGACGTGTCGATCTTGCCGATGACCTGTCCCTTTTTGACGACATCCCCCTCCTTCACGGCAAACTCGCGCAGGATTCCGCTGACATTGGCGTATACCCGTTGCTTGTCTGCGACAGTGACGATCCCGGAGGTGAGTACCTTGGTCTCCAGCGCGGCCGTGGTGACCTTTCCCACGCTTACAGGCATTCCTGCTCCCTGCGGTGAGCCCAACAGGGCCATGCTTGCGGCTCCCACGCCCAGTACGACAGCGACGGAGCCGACGATCCACCAGCGTTTTTTCATACGATCCTGTCTCCTTGATCCATCATGATATAAGATTCAAATGATAAGATTCGAATGGTTTTACGCGGCTGAAGGGAAAAGGTAACAATTGGGTTGGAATCGTTCACAAAATGTTCACAATTATGCGGCAGATTTCTTCGCCGCAGGACAGATCCGACTTCTTTCTCTGCCGGCTCAAAGGTAAACATGATAAGATGAGAAACAGATACAAACATGTCTTTTTATGGAGGGAACCATGAACCAAGTTCTTCGTTTCGACTGCTCGAATGCTCTGGGCTTTGTCCGGCCGCACGAATGGACACAGCTTGCCCCTGCAATCAAACAGGCACACGAGTTGTTGCACAACAAGACGGGGGCTGGCAGTGATTTTCTCGGCTGGGTCGATTTGCCCATTCACTATGACAAGGATGAATATGAACGGATCAAACAGGCAGCCGCGAAAATTCAAGCGGAGTCTGATGTGCTGCTGGTCATCGGGATCGGCGGTTCGTACCTGGGGGCCAAAGCCGTCGTGGATGTGCTGGGCCACCACTTTTACAACCTGCTGCCCAAGTCCAAACGGCGCACGCCGGAGATTTACTTCGTCGGCAACAATATCAGCCCGGTCTACGTCTCCCATCTGATGGATGTTCTCGAAGGGAAAGACGTGTCCATTAATGTCATCTCCAAATCGGGCACCACGACGGAACCGGCCATCGCGTTTCGTCTGTTCCGCGCCTGGTTGGAGAAAAAATACGGACGTGAGGAAGCGAAAAAACGCATCTACGCGACTACGGACAAGGCGAAAGGCGCGTTGAAACGGCTGGCTGACGAGGAAGGGTACGAAACGTTCGTCATCCCCGACGACGTCGGCGGACGCTACTCCGTGCTGACTGCAGTAGGTCTTTTGCCGATTGCCGTGAGCGGCGCCGATATCGATGCACTGATGCAGGGCGCTGCTGCTGCCCGCGAGCGTTACCTGACGCCTGTTCTGGAAGACAATCCGTGCTACCAGTACGCGGCTGTCCGCAACGCGCTCTACCGCAAAGGCAAAACCGTCGAGCTGCTGGTCAGCTACGAGCCGCAGTTCCGCTATTTTGCCGAGTGGTGGAAGCAGCTGTTCGGCGAGTCGGAGGGCAAGGACGGCAAGGGGATTTTTCCTGCATCTGCCGAGTTCTCCGCCGATCTGCACTCGCTGGGACAATACATCCAGGACGGCATGCGCCACCTGTTTGAAACAGTGGTGGCTGTGTCCAAGCCGGCGGTGGACGTTACGATCAGCGAAGATCCGGACGATCTCGACGGGTTGAATTTTCTCGCAGGCAAGGGCATGGACTTCGTCAACAAAAAAGCGTTTGAAGGAACGCTCCTGGCCCATGTGGACGGCGGCGTGCCCAACCTCGTGGTGGAAATTCCGGAAGCGACGGCCTACCATCTCGGTGAGCTGATCTACTTCTTTGAAAAGGCATGCGGCATTAGCGGATATCTGCTCGGGGTCAACCCGTTTGACCAACCCGGAGTGGAAGCCTACAAGGCGAACATGTTCGCCCTGCTGGGCAAACCGGGGTATGAACAGCAAAAAGCAGCACTGGAAGCGAGACTGCGTGGAAAGCAATAAGACGTACCTGACTGTGTCCGAGACCGCTGCCTACCTGGAACTGCCGGAGACGTTTATTCTGGAAAAAATCCGCGAGGGACGCATCCGTGCCGTTCACAACGGCGAAGAATACCTGATCAACAAGGACCAGTTTCAACATCATCTGGAACAGATCCGCAAACTGAGGGAATGGGAGGAGGCGACCCGAAACGAGCCCATTCCTGAAAGCTACGATGTGAAAGACGAGGACTGAGCGCCGCGCTCTTGCCAGGGAGCGGCCGCAAGTCTATACTGAAGGGTGTAAACGACATAACGGAAAGCTACTGGGGGAGTCCATCACGCAGGGCTGAGAGGACGGAAGCGATGACCGTCGACCCTTTGCACCTGATCCAGATCATGCTGGCGCAGGGAAGTGGTTGCAAGCAAAAGAGCTGTCTGTGTTTGCGGATGTGCATCGGCCCACCTTTCCTGCCGGGGAAGGTGGGCTTTTTGCATGCTTTCGTCCGGTGGGGCGGCATCAGCGGGGTGGCAGGAGAACAGCGCGTTTACCCAGGCTTCGCCGCTTGAGCAGGGCGGGGCGCAGTTCCATCGAGGAGAGGAAGAACCATGACGAATTGTTTGATTGTAGGCGGAGGCATCATCGGATTAAGTTTGGCTTACGAGCTGTCGCGGCGCGGGTTGTCCGTCACGGTGGCAGAGCAGGGGGCGTGGGGCGGCCAGGCGTCTTCCGCAGCGGCCGGCATGCTGGCTCCGCTCAAGGAATTTTCCCAGCCAGGCCCGCTGCTTGATTTGGGCATCGAGTCGCTTCGCCTCTACCCGGAATGGGCGGCGGAGCTGGAAGCAGAGGCGGGCAGAGATGTGCAGCTTTGCATCGACGGGCTGTTGACCGTGGCGTTGACGGAAGAGGAAGCGGAGCAGTTGCGCGCAAAGTTCACCTGGCAGCGGGAGAGCGGTTACGATGTCCGCTGGCTGACCGGAGCGGCCATCCGCGACGTTGAACCGCTGTTGACGGATCGGGCGATCGCGGCGATCCACTCGCCATCCGAAGGGCATGTCAACAACCGGATGCTGCTGCAGGCACTGGTGACGGCGTGCAAGCGGCGGGGCGTGACGCTGCTTTCCGGCTGCGTGGTGACGGGCTTCGTCGCGGAAGGAAGCCGGGTGGTGGGCGTCGAGACGACTGCGGGATCGCTCTTTGCCGACGAAACCATTATCGCCTCCGGGGCGTGGGCCGGCATCGCGATGGGCTGGCTGGGGCTGTCCATTCCCGTTCTCCCGGTGCGTGGACAGATCGCAGCGGTCGACTCGGCGGGGATTCCGCTGCAGACAGTGATTTTTGGCAGCACGGGCTATATCACGCCCAAACGGGACGGCAAAATCGTCCTCGGCGCTACGGAAGACGAGGCCGGCTTCCAGCGGGAGGTCACGCTGGAAGGCTTGACCGGCGTGCTGAACGGCGTGATGCCGTATGTGCCGGCGCTCTCATCGGCCCCGTTTTTGGAAGCATGGGCGGGACTGCGCCCGGCTACCGCCGACGGCAAACCATTGTTGGGGCCGGTGCCGGGATGGTCGGGATTGTCGCTCGCCGGCGGACACTTTCGCAACGGCATTCTGCTTTCTCCGATCACAGCCAAGCTGATGGCGGATTATCTGGAACAGGGACGGACAGAACGGCTGGAACCGTTTTTGCCCGAACGCTTTACGAGTGTCGTGTCACAAGGCCGCAAAATGGGCTAGACTTGCCTGGAAAAATAGACACCTCCCCACACGCAGGCGTATATCGTAATACAGAAACGACAAAAGGGGAGGAGTTTTCATGGAGTCGTCGCAAAAACAACTGTTTCAGGCTGAACCGGCGGCGGTCAGCATGTTAAAGGATATGCGTGAAACCGTGCAGGAGATTTGCAAGAAGCACGCGCGGCAAAAGGTACGGATCGAAGCGATGGACGGCCGCGTGTACGAGGGCAAAATTCTCGATGTTGACGATTTCCACGTCTACGTGGAAATTGAGGAAAACGATGAGGGGCCGGCCGATGTTATGGGAGCTGTGGAGCCGGTCTCCAGCCGGTATCCGCAAAAATCACGACCGCAAGACGGATGTCCGCCTCGGGAGAGTGCCGTCAGTCCATACGGTACGACAGGTCCCAACGTCAGTCCGTACGGGATGGTAAGTCCCTACGAGATGGGGCCCGGCGTCAGTCCGTACGGGATGGTGAGTCCCTACGAGGTGGGGCCGAATGTCAGTCCATATGGGATGGTAAGCCCATACGAGATGGGGCCTGACGTCAGTCCGTACGGGATGGTAAGTCCCTACGAGGTGGGGCCCAACGTCAGTCCGTACGGGATGGTAAGTCCCTACGAGACCGGCCCCGCTGAGAGTCCGTACGGGATGGTGAGTCCCTTTGAGTCAGCCGGTCCGTCCGGCAAATCTGAGGGAGTGGTGAGCCCCTACGAGCAAACCGCACCGTTTGAACAACCTGCCGAAATGGTAAGTCCGTACGAAGCGGTCAGTCCCTACGAAACCGCTGGACCCCAGGGCAACGTCACGCTGCAAAACAACATCAATTTGTACGGCAACCCGTATTCCCAGGTAAGCCCGTATACTGATTTCAGTCCATACCCATACCCCAGCTATCCATACTTCTACCCTGTTCCGTTCGGCGTGTTCAGAGTGCCTGTTCACAAGAAGAAAAAGCGCCGTTGCCGCCGCAAGGTGATTCCTCTGGCGCTGTTTACCCTGCTGTCGATTTCCCTCATTTGACCATAACACCAGCACGAAGCCTCTGCCGGGCTGTATCCGGCGGGAGGCTTTTTCCATTTTCACCGATGTTTGAGTACAACCGCGCCGTTTGTCGCACACTACCGGGTAGAATCCGAAAAAGGCAGGGATGGAGATGCAACCGATTGAAAGCAGTTTGGCGGGTACGAGAGGCACGTTTGGATTCTTTCGCGAATCGCTCGAACCGGACGGCTTTACCCTGGCCAACTGGGATTACCACCGGGGGTATTTTGACCGCAAGCTGGACGATCAGGGGATGGTGTATCTGCGGCTGCCGGTGACGGTCATGGAAGGGGAACTGGACAGCCCGGACGCCTGGTTGGAACTGGGGACGCCGTTTGTGCTGAAACACGTCTACCAGACCGGTGTGGAGGAAGACATCGGATATTACTCGCCTGTCGCCTCGGCTGCCATGAACCAGTTTCAGGAGCCGGTGGACAAGGACGCACCTGTGGAACAGGTCTGGATGCGCAAGGCGGAGGCGATTGTCCGGGAGTTGGAAAAACGGTTTGCCTAGCATTAACGGGCCCAGAATAGGGCCCGTTTTTTTGCGAATAACACCGGATTGCAATTCCTGATTCTGCCATCTGGCACTGCGCTGACCTGCCGTGTGCCTGCTATGGCGGTGGATTTCGCGGTAGTGTAGAATGGTAGCAACAGGAATGGAATCACAGGGAGTGGAAAACGATGGCCTGGTACTACCCGCTGCTCAAACTGTATTGGCGTATCCGCAGGCCGCTGACGCTGGGTGTCCGGCTGATTGTCACGGACGATGAAAAAGGCGTGCTGCTGGTGCGCCACACGTATGTGAGCGGATGGTATTTGCCGGGCGGAGGAGTGAAAAAGGGAGAGACGTTTTTGGAGGCGGCCCGGCGTGAGCTGTGGGAAGAGTGCGGCATAGAGGCGAGCGAGATGAGGATCTGCCACCTCTACTACAGCGAGCGGGAAGGGAAGCGGGATCACATCGCGCTGTTCCACGTCACCCGGTACCGCCAGCATGAACGGCCAAAGTCTGACCCGGAAGTGGCGGATATGCGCTTTTTTGCTTGGTCAGAATTGCCGGAGCAGTTGTCGCCTGCGACGAGGCGGCGGCTGGAGGAGTTTCGCTCCGGCCGTTTTGCGGCGGAGCGCTGGTAGCCCGCGTCGGCATCCCGGCCACCGGAGTGTTCCTGTAACATTGTGAATAGCAGGCATGTATGTGCGTAAAGTGAGGGTAGACCACCATGAAAATTGCCACCGTACTGCGGAATGACGACTACTCCCGGGAGGTAGAACGGGAGCTGAAGGAAAAACTGCTGGGCGAGGACAGCCCGTACTGCTTTGTCCGGGAAGAGGGCGAGACGCCTGATCTCGTGCTCTCCATCGGCGGGGACGGAACGCTGTTGGAAGCGGTGCATCAATACGGCTTTGAACCGACATACGTCGGCATCCACACCGGCCATTTGGGCTTTTACGCGGACTGGCGGCCAAACGAGCTGGATGCGTTCGTACAGGCTCTCAAAGAGCAGACGAAGCCGTTTGTCGCCGAATACCCCACCGTTTCGTGCCGCATTCTGACCCGCGACGGCCGCATCATTCACAAATGGGCGCTCAACGAACTGGTGATCCGCAATGCGTCCCTGTCCACGCTGGTGGCCTGTGTGTACATAAACGGCGACGAGTTTGAGACGTTTCGCGGAGACGGCCTGATCGTCTCTTCCCCGTCTGGAAGCACGGCGTACAACAAAGCGGTGAACGGAGCGCTCGTCCATCCTTCCATCGAAGCGATTCAGCTCTCGGAGATCGCATCGATCAACAATCAGGCCTACCGGACGATCAACAGCTCGCTGGTGCTGCCCAAGCACCACGAGGTCGAACTGATCGTGATGAATCCACAGATCATGATCGGGTTGGACCGGGAGCAGGCAGTCTGGCAGGACGTGTGCTCCATCACCTGCCGCGTCGGCGTGGACAAAGTGAAGTTTGCCCGCTACAAGCGGCTCACGTTTTGGAGCCGGGTGCGCAATTCGTTCATTACGGGATAGAGAAACGCTGGAAAACAGGCGGAGGAGGCGGCTGGGATGAAAAAAGCGGGGACGCTTGCGGCGATTTTTCGTCATCCCGTCAAGGCTATGGGCGGCGAGCGGCTGACGACGTGCCGCGTGGACGCATTTGGCGTGTACGGCGACCGGGGCTATTACTTCCGGGACAGGAACGGCAAGTATCTCAGTGCGGATGCAGTTCCGGGCGTCTTGGGCTTCACCGCCCGGCTGGCAGCGGAGAGCGGCGAGGACGCCTATCCGGAGGTGCGCGTGACCGCGCCGGACGGTACCGTGTACGGCTGGGAGGAGACGCTGTTCGCCAGGGTGGCTGAGACGACGGGACGGCCGGTGACTGCTGTGCGCAGCACACCGCGTGAAGGCGGAGAAAACTGGGAAGATCACATCCTGCTGGTGACCGATGCCTCGCTGCGGGAGATCGCCCGCCTGATTGGCCGGGAGAGTCTGGACCCTCGCCGCTTTCGGGCCAATTTTGTAGTCGTGCTGGATGAGGACACGCCGTTTGCCGAGGATGCCTGGCTGGGCAGGCGGCTGCGCATCAATGACGTGGAACTGCAGGTGAACAAGCCTTGCGAACGCTGCATCTCCATCAACATCGACCCGGATACGCTGGAGCTGCATCCGGCTGTGCTGAAAACGGTGGTAAAGCGGCACCGCAACCACTTCGGCGTGTACGCGTCCGTCGTCACCCAGGGGCGGGTGTCGGAAGGCGACGAGGTATTTGTGGAAGAACCATGACGGAAGGCTGTCCGACAAGACTGACGGACAGCCTTTTTATCTGAGTTCCTCGTAGATCTCCCCCAAATCGGTATATCCCTGCTCAATCGCCTTTCTCAGGTAGATCCCCCAGAGCGAGGCGGCGGCGACGGCATCGCAGTAGGCGTGGTGACGGCGGGAGATGTGAATGCCGTGGGCGGCGCACAGGGCGTCCAGCGAGCTGTTGCCGATCACCTCGCCCGACACGCGGACCAACAGCATGGTGTCCAGCAGCCGATGCGTAAACCGCCGGCGGCCATGTTTCCATAACGCCGCCCGAAAAAACTGCCGCTCGTGGCGGGAGTGGTGGGCGACCAGCGGCCGGTCGCCGACAAACTGGAAAAAGCGCTGGAGCGCGGCAGCCGGATCGGGCGCGGTGCGAACCATCTCGTCGCGTATCCCGGTAAGGGAGGCGATGTGGGGAGGAATCGGCCGGCCGGGGTCGACCAGGCTGTAAAATGATTCTCCCAAAAGCAGTTGGTCTCCCCGCATCGCCACGGCACCGATGGAGAGGATGGTGTCACCGCGGTCAGGGGAAAAGCCAGTCGTCTCCAGATCGACGACGACCACTTCCAAATCGGCGAGCGGCAGCCGGCCCTCCGCTTCCTTTCGTTCGCGCCGCAGCGAGCGGAGAAAGGCGATTAGCCCCGGATTGCCAAGGTCCCGGTCCGCTGACGGCATTCGAACTGTCTCAGCGGCCCGGCTCATCTGCCGCAAGCGTTCCCACAGGTCTCTGGTGTGCATGCCGGCACCTCCCTATTCCGGGTACGCGGCCAGCATTTTTTTTGTCCATTTCTGCAACCGCAGCGCCAGCTTCATTGCCTCGCGCAGCATTGAGAGCGTATCCGACGACAACTCCGACAGTTTGACGTAGCTGTTGCTGGCGTAGGTGCCGTCCCGCCAGTGCAGCGGAGCGATCAGCCTAAGGCCCAGCAGCAGCCGGAAGTGGTGCTCCACCTCCCGGCAAAACGCCACCGGCCAGATGCCTGCTTCCCGCAGGGCAGCCAGCCGCTCCAGCGTGGAGGCGGCGTGAATGCCGTGAGCCAGGGCGAAGTGGCGGACGACGTTGACGATCGGCAGATACACGCCGTATTTTAGGTTGATCGCGCCCTGGTAGCGGCCGGTGATGTCCGGAGCGATCCGGCCCAGCCACGTGAGCGGAATCCGGTGGAAGCGGGTGTTGCTCACAAGCCTGCCGATCAGAATCGGGTTGTGGGCGAGCAGCCTCCGGTACTGCTTGATCAGCGGGGCGACCACATCCGGCTCCCCCCAGAGGATGCGGGCGTCGCCCACCAACAGGAGATAGCGGGCGTGCTCCCACACCGGATCGGCAGCCCAGGCGGCGAGGCGCTCCATCCATTGGTCCGTGCTGCCGCGCCAGCGGGCCGACACGCAGGTGACGTTGCCCCGGCAGGGCGGATAGCCTACTTGTTCCAAGCCCTGCACGATGGCAGCCCCCAGCAGGTGAAAGTAGTTTTCCACACGCTCCATCTCCCGTTTGTCCATGCCGTCAAGAATCCGGTAGACAAGTCCGTTGTCCTGATCGCTGATGACGGCCTGTTCGCTTCGCCCGCCGCTGCCAAACTGGAGAAAGGCGAACGGGACGGGCGGCGTGCCTACGCCCATTTTCGCCAGGTGGCGCACGGCGAGCAGCACGCCCTGGCGGATCACCTTGTCGTGGATCAGATTGACAGTCACGGCGTACGGTGCCATTTCCCCGGCCCGATTCATCCCTTCCAACCGGGACAGGTTCAAGAGCTCCCGGCGCAGGGAGAGCAGTTCCTGAAACGAACCGGCGTCCGCGATGCGGTGACAATCCTCAAGTGAGAGAATGAGTGGATCGCCTTTGTGGGGCGGAAACGTAAGGGCGTTCCGATTGCAGCAGTTCGGGATATCCGTATCCCCCGTGTTCGCTAAGGTCAAGGCCCATCACCTCTTCTTCTTCGGTTACGCGAAGTCCCATCGTTTTCTTCATGATGGCGAGAATGACGTACGAAGCGACAAGCACATACACCAGCGCGGCAAATACACCCAACGCCTGAACGCCCAGTTGGTGGAAGCCGCCGCCGTAGAACAGGCCCGGCATCCCGACGCCCACTTTTTCTACCAGGGCGGGAGCGGCAAAAAAGCCGTTGGACAGCGTTCCCCAGATGCCGGCGATGCCGTGGACGGAGAAGGCGTAGATTGGATCGTCAATGCCCATCCGATCAAACCAGATGGCAGTATAGAATGTAAGAATACCTGCCACGGACCCGATGACAATCGCAGCCCACGGTTCCACAAACGCGCAGGAAGCGGTGATTGCCACCAGGGCGGCCAGCACGCCGTTCAGCATGCTCGGGATGTCTGCTTTCCCCGTGACAGCCCACGCGATGCCCAGAGCGGCAACCGCACCGGACGCGGCCGCGAGGTTGGTCGTCAGCGCCACATGGCCAAAGAGGCCGGAGACGGAGCCAAACGCAGACCCCGCGTTGAAGCCAAACCAGCCAATCCACAAGATGATGACCCCCAGCGTGGTGTAGACCTGATTGTGACCGGGTATCAAGTTGGAACTGCCGTCTTTGTTGTACTTGCCGAGGCGCGGCTTGAGCAGGATGGTGGCGACGAGAGCGGCGGTTGCTCCGGTCAGGTGGACGACCGTCGATCCGGCAAAATCCTGTTTGCCGTGGTCCGCCAGCCATCCGCCCCCCCAGATCCAATGGCCGACAACCGGATAAATTAAGATCGTATACAATATTCCGAAAACGACGTAGACAGAAAGTTTGGCGCGCTCGGCGAAGCCGCCCCAGGCGATGGAGAGGGAGACGCCGGCAAAAGCCAGTTGAAACAGGAACTTGATCCCGACCGGAATGTTGGCGAAGGAAAGGGATTCGTAGGCCGCAGCCGCCTGTTCCTCCGTTCCGTTGAAGAAAAAGCCGGTCAGTCCGATGAACGAATTGCCGTTGCCAAACGTCAGGCCGAAGCCCAGGGCCCAAAACGCCAAGGTGCAGATTCCAAACGTCAGGACCGTCTTGCCGGCGATGTGTCCGGCGTTTTTCATGCGCGTCGACCCAGCCTCCAACAGCGCGAATCCGGCCTGCATGAAGATCACCAAAATGGCGGAGACCATCACCCAGGTGGCATCCACTGCGGAAGCGAGAAGAGGCAGTGTCGGTTCCATGCAATCCACTCCTTTTCTGTGTCAGATAATCTGACATGTTAATTTTTATGTTAGATTATATGACGTGAGATGGTGGAATGCAATCATTTTTTCGCAAGGCTCGTACATCTCTGCAAAGAAATGAAATGATGACAATCACTGCACCGTCCGGGACGAACATGTCGGTGTCGGGTTAAGGTACACGTCAAGATGGATTCGAAATGATACAATAAAACAAAATATGGGAATCCCTGGGGGGAGCATCTGATGGGAACCAATCTGTATCTTGTGCGGCACGCCCATTCCGTTTATACGCCGGATGAAAGAAACCGGCCATTGTCCGAGCGCGGCTGCCTGGACGCGAAAAAAGTAACCGAATTGCTCAAGCGGAAAAACGTCGATCATGTCATATCAAGTCCGTACAGACGAGCGATTCAAACCGTCGAAGGCATAGCCCATTCCATTGGGAAAGCGGTGGAGATCGAGGAAGGGTTCAAGGAAAGAATCTTGTCTGAAAAACCCGTGGAGGATTTTCAATACGCCGTCGCACGGGTGTGGGAAGACGAGCATTCTGGCAACAACTTTCCATGCCCGATATCTACCGATTGTCATTTGACGGCACAGAATTGCGGGAGGTCAGCAGGGTGTGGGAAGGCTGACAAACCGGGTAACTGCGGGAAGCGATTCGCTCCCTCGGTACCAAAACAGCCGCCTTGTATAAGACGGCTGTTTGAGAGACAAGCGGTCCTTACATGGGCCGGGGCTCGGGCTGCTCCTTCTGCTTGCGCTGCTGCGAAGTTCCCTGGTTGTCTTCCGTGTGCGTGTCGTCAGCGATTGTGCTGCTCGTCAGGCCGGTGACAGCCAAGCCTTTCTGGTTCAAATTTTTGGCGCTTTTCCACTGTGCCATGGTGCACGCTCCTTTCCCCCTGGTTCACCTCTAGCTTCCCCCGGCAGGCGTCTGTGTTACGCAGCCAGATGTTCCCGGCGGTCTATTTCCGGCCGCTTTTGGAACGGGTATACTAAACGTATCACCTCGCTGGAAAAGGAGGCGTGGCCGCGTGGAAGAACGTGTCATTATTGTCGAGGGAAAAACGGACAGGGAGCGGCTTCTGCAGGTTTTGGCCGAACCGGTATTGATTTACTGCACATACGGGTCGTACAGCGCGGACAAGGCGGGGCGGCTTGCGGAAAAACTGGAGACGGCCGACGAGGTGTACGTGTTTACGGATGAGGACCACAGCGGAAAAAAATTGCGCAGGCAGCTATCGGACGATTTTCCCCACGCCCAGCATTTGCATACAAGGCGGATGTTTGCCCAGGTGGCCAACACACCGTTGGATGTGCTGGCCGAAATTCTGGAGCGGGCGGGCTTTCAGGTGCAGGACCGACAGCGGGACCCGGAAGTTTGGCCGGACGGGGATAAGAAGCGGCCGCAGGGGCAATAACAACAGTATCTGCACAAGTGGGAGGTGTCTGTTGGTTGCGCAGTCTGGTCGCCTTTATCAACCGGATGAACATCGGGATCTGGCTGTTGGGCATTTTTGTTGCTCACGTCCTGCTCTACCTGTTATTGGGGACCGCCACCTGGCTGGCCACATCGCTCCTGGCTACGGCGTTTTACGGCCTCGTGCTGCTGGTGGCCAAACTGGTGGCCAGCCGGTACGGAGACAAGGAGCACATAAAGTGAAAGAGCCGGCGGCAGCGCCGGCTTATTGTTTGGCTATCCGCCGAAATACTGCATGCCGAGGATGATAATGCCCAGGATCCAGACGTAAACGGCAAAGCCTTTCATCGAGCCGGTGCTGATGATCTTCAGCATCCAGCGTATGGCCACGTATCCGGCGATGGCGGCACACATCGTACCCACCAGCATCGGAATCATCGCGTCCGTTTCCACCGGTTGCCTGACCAGCTTGAGCGTCTGCAGTCCGGTAGCTCCCAGAATGGCCGGAAGCGAAAGCAAAAAGAAAAGCGAGCTGCATCGGCGCGATTGATGCCGCGCATAAGCGAACCGGCAATTGTCAGGCCGGAGCGGGAGATGGCGGGCAGGATGGCGGCGCCTTGCAGCGTACCGATGATCAGGGCGTCTGTGTAGTTGATCTCGTCGAACTTCCGCGTCCCCCTGCGCATTGATTCCACTCCCCAGATAATCACGCCGGTGGCGAGAAACTCCCACCCGATCGTCACACCGGTCCGGGAAATCTCCTCAAAATAGTCTTCAAATGTCAGGCCGATGACGGCAGTGGGAATGGTGCCGACGACCAGCAGGCGGGCCAGTTTGCCGGTCGGGTTAATCAGGACGTGACGAATCTCCGGCCAAAACACAATGACGACGGCGATCAGCGTCCCAAAGTGAAGCATCGTGTCAAAGAGCAGGCCGGCTTCCTGCAGACCGAACAGCTTGCGGAACAGCACCAGATGACCAGTGCTGGAAATCGGCAGGAACTCCGTCAACCCCTGAACAATGCCGAGAATGATATGTTCCAGAAGCACAAGCATCACGAGTCGCTCCCATCTATTTAGACTGGAAATAACTGCTGGTAATTACGACAGTCGTCATCAGTTGGTTACACATCAAAACAGGTACAACCGGTACAATCCATACATATTGCAACCGTCGGCCGGACTTGCCTGATTAGCCGAATTTTCTGCGGGATGGGCAAAAAGGTGTGGAATGGATTGCCGCCGGTTGGGTATAGTTAGGATGCAAACAGGAGAGAGAGGAAAGGACGCAAATGAACAAGAGGCACAACAAAAACCGGGTGCACACCGCTCTGACCCACCTCCAGGCGGGCATGACCGTGACGATGACGGTGGCGCGGCAGACGGATTTCGGCTATTTTCTTCACGAGGGAGAGGCGGAGGTGTTTCTCCACCGGAGCGAAGCAGACGGTCCGCTCCGGGTCGGTGAAGAGGTGGACGTCTTTCTCTACCACGACCATGAAAATCGATTGGCGGCTACCATGCAGATGCCCTATGTATCGTGGGGCGAGTACGGCTGGCTGGAAGTGGTGGATGTGTCCCCGCGCCTGGGCGTATTTTTGGATAACGGCATCAAGAAGCACCTGCTGCTGTTCGTGGACGATCTCCCCAAGATGCGGCAGGAATGGCCTCGCGCGGGTGACCGCCTGCTGGTGACGCTGAAGCGGGACAAGCAGGGACGTCTGCTGGCCAGGCCGGTGTCGGAGGAGGAAATCAGCCGGATTGCGGTCCCGGCCGACAACGACATGCACAACAAGTGGGTGGAAGGCACGGTCTACAAAGTGATCCAGGAGGGAGCGTTCCTGTTTACGGACGACGAGCACGTGCTGTTCGTCCACCGCGACGAGATGACGGAACCGCTTCGCCTGGGGCAGTCGGTCCGCTGCCGAGTGAGCTACGTGCGCGCAGACGGCCGGTTGAACGGCTCGATGCATGCGCGCAAGGAAGTCCGGTACGCAGAAGACGCGGACAAGCTTCTCCACTACCTGATCGACCGGGGCGGAGCGATGCCGTACACGGACGACACCCCGGCCGACATCATCCGGGAGAAGTTCGCGATGAGCAAGTCAGCCTTCAAGCGGGCCCTGGGCAAGCTGATGAAGGAGCAAAAGGTGGAGCAGGACGAAGGCTGGACAAGATTGATTCGCAAGTAAAAAGACGGGTCCCTAAACAGGGGCCCGTCAGTGTGTAGACGAAGTCCGTGGTGCATGGGGTGATGGGGGCGACTCGCTTGGCCCATCCCGCCGTGCGATAATACATTGTCAAAAAGTAAAACCAAAATATATATTCTGTTCGCTATAGAGCTTCTCCACTCTGCTTTGTACTCTGTGGCTCTGAATAAAGCAGGTAGAGCAACCGCAAATTTGCGACATACCATCATCAATGATAATGTGAGTGTATGAGCGGTTCCCATCGGGAGCTTTGCCAGGCAACGCCAAGTAATGCTCAACGATTTCGTGGTACATCGTTTCATGATGCAACTGTGAGTGTATAACGTAGACATTTTCCCCCTCATGACTCCAATGTTTTTCATTCAGATTCAATTCGTAGCTGCATTCGGGACATTTCATAAAAGTCATACCCCCCCGGAAAAATTCATTAATGGAATAGATTACAAATTTTGATATTTTAATAGTGACCACGAGAGGAGGAGGTTGGCAATGAAAAGCAACTGGTTTCAAATATGGGTAGGTATTTTACTTTCGATACTTACAGTGGCGGTTGTTTACGGAATTGTTTCGATTGCAGAGACTGCAAAAGAGACGTCAAGAGAAATCATCTATCATCTTCAGACGAAACCGCAGTTATCAGAGCCGCTCTTCGCTCAGGATGGGGCGTTGTCCAGTGGTGATGCTGTCATCTTGCATTCCACTTTGGAAGATGGCAGCAGGTTTTTATGGATATATGACACCAAGAGCAAAAAGATGGTTCTGTACCGATTTACACTCGACGGATCCGTTTATAAAAAAGGTGAAAAAATTCTTGAGCAAATGTTAGAGTAACAAGCTGTGTTTAACCGTTTTCAGCTTCCGATTTGGCCAAACCACCCCGTGAAACATGAAGGGAAATCCAAGACCCTTATTCACCCCATTGGACAATACTGATGCAGCGTGATAAAAAAATGTAGCTCTCCGACTTGGCCCGTCTGGGATAAGAGGAGAGCTATTCAACATCTATGTCCGCTCCAAACGTGCGGGTGAACGTGTAAAGGCAAGCGTGGAGCGATACTTGACCAGGGTTCTCAAACTCAAGGTAAATCAACAGAAAAGTGCGGTGGATCGCCCGTGCAATCGGAAGTTTCTCGGCTTTAGCTTTACTCTGGGAAAGAAAGCACGGATACGCCTGCACCCCAAATCGATCACCCGGTTGAAAGAACAGATTCGCCAATTAACCAACCCACATTGGAGCATGACCATGCAGGAGCGGATTCAAAAACTCAACCAGTACCTCATGGGATGGATCGGGTATTTTGCGCTAGCCGAGGCGAAAACCCATCTCCTGCGAATAGAGGAATGGATTCGCCGAAGGCTCCGACTCTGTCTATGGACGCAGTGGAAACGAGTTCGTACGAGGTACCGCGAACTTCGTTCGCTTGGCCTTTCTCACAAAAGAGCACTGGAAATCGCAAACACCCGAAAGGGGGCATGGCGGACAACAAAATCCCCGCACATGCACAAAGCCCTTGGTATTGCCTACTGGCAACAACAAGGGCTGATGAGTTTGATACAGCGATATTTCACACTTCGTCAAGCTTGGTGAACCGCCGTATACCGGTCGGTACGTACGGTGGTGTGAGAGGACGGGGGTTAGCCACCCCCTCCTACTCGATTAGACAAAATGTCCGTTGCGGGGAGAACACGTTTCCGTCATTCGCTCCGTGCTTTACCCACCGAACACAAGCTAATGCTCGCGTTCGGCGGGGCCCGTGCTCGCCCAGCGGGGAAGCACAAACTGCACGCTCCTCATCGATTTGCGGGGGAGCGCCAAAGCCGCATCACTACGCGGCCCATTCAGAGGTGGCGCTCCTTTTTTCCGCAAATCGCTGCTCCGCTCGGTAGGGCTCACAAGTCGCTCTGTCTGGAAACGTGATTCTCCTTCGGCACAATCGGTTTGTCTTCAGTCTGGACGGGTCCCTGGAGAGGGGACCCGTTTTCCATGTCGGGTGTAAATTGTGGTGGTTCTGCAAACAGGATGATCCCCCGAAACGCGCCTGTAGATGGAGAAAGACAGGCATCACACACTTATGATGAAACGAAAGTGGTCTTGTGTCCGTCAAAAATTGTAAATAGTATCGCACTAAAGGATGCACCTGGAACCTAAATGAATGTCTCTCATTCCACAAGCTGTACATTCCGCTTTTGTTCCCTGTCCCGGAAACATTTCGCGAACACATTTTTCAGAATCCCCTTTGCATCAAAGAAATACATATCGAATCGTTGCTTTGTTGATCCAGAAATTGGTACATCTAGTTCCATTGGAGGATGTGTACAGACGGCAACGGTGTCGTAAACAAATTACAAATTTTTGGTTATTTTGAAAATATAGGATTCACACACTCATCATGGATGTGATAACCTTTTATATGTAAATTTTGTAAAAATACTGGAGGGGTTTATGTGAAAAAAATGAAGATGATGATGCTGGCCATAAGTCTAACCAGTGTCGTAGCTACTTCAGCATATGCGGCCAATATTTATTTTGAACAGGGAACAGGAGTTAGTATCTCATACGACAGTGATAATACACAATGGAGAAGTGATGCAGTTACCATTGGTTCGTATGGGACAAAGTATGCTAGAGCCTATACAGAAATATGGGGGGGCGGTAAAAAGCGAGGATACAAAGAAAGCAAGAAAGAATCAGGGACAACAGCTTATGCTAGTGCATACTGCCCAATTGGATTGGATGACACTTATGCCACATCGAATCATAGAATTTGGTGGTCTTCTAGTGACGCTGATTCAATTACTACGTCGGATCGAACAGAACTTTAGTTAGTGTCACCGCCGGGATATAATTGACCCAGGTTCGCCGGAATGAAAATGACCCACCCTTAGCGAATATATCCCCTTCGGATTTAACCGGCAAGTTAATTTCGGAGGGAGACACATGCTAAGGAGTGGGATAGTGATATCGTTACATACCATGAGGGCAGAAGGCAAGAGTATTCGTGAAATTGCCCGTCTAACTGGACATTCTCGAAATACAGTTCGCCGATATCTCCGGGGTGAATCCTCCCCCGAAAAGGGAACCCGTAAATCTCGTGGTTCCAAGCTTGATCCGTATAAACCGTTCCTGCAGGAACGTCTTCAAGAAGGTATCTATAACTGCGAGGTTTTATTCGATCTTCTACAAGAAAAGGGATACACCGGTGGACGCACCATCTTGAAAGACTATGTGAAGAACTTCCGTCCTCCCAAACACATTCCCGCTGTTCTTCGTTACGAGACGAAACCTGGTGAATATGCACAGGTCGACTGGGGACTGTGTGATTACGTAGATTTGGACGGCAACGTCCGGAAAGTGCCGGTATTTGTCATGGTATTGGGGTACTCTCGTGCTACGTATATCGAGTTTACAAAACGTTGTGACATCTACAGCTTTCTTCGTTGCTTGATTCATGCTTTTGAATATTTTGGAGGCATCCCAAAGGTAATGCTGACTGATCAGATGAAAACCGTCGTACTTGGTATGGGAGACGATCGAAAACCTCGCTGGCATCCGCTTTTTGCCGACTTTGCTGCAGCGATTGGGCTTGTTCCAAAAGTATGCAAAGTTCGACGCCCCGAAACAAAGGGAAAAGTGGAACGAGGCGTTCAATACGTAAAAAACAACTTTCTTCCTGGCAAACGCTTCGTTGATTTACAGGATCTCAATCAACAAGCCCTACACTGGTGCGAGCGGATTAACCGCCGTATTCATGGAACAACCGGCGAACGTCCCATCGACCGACTCCGTGAGGAAAATCTGTCGCCTATCCCTTCAGCTGAACGATGGGAAAAATACTTGCATGAACCAAGACAGGTCAGCCGAGACGGATTTGTTAGCTACGATGGTGTGCGATATGGAGTTCCATGGAGGTACAGTGGACGTGAGGTAACCGTTCGAGAAGTGAATGGGTGGGTGGAAATCTGGGCCGACGGCACATGTATTGCTCGACACCAAAAGGCCTATCGATCCCGCGCAACTGTTTTTTGTGAAAACCAGTATGCAGGTCTTTCGACCGCTCAAGGATATGCCTATCCGCGTCCGCAAGCCCGACAGATTTCATCGCAGCAAGTGGAAGTGCGTTCGCTGGATGTCTATGAGCAGCTAACAGGGGTGGGAGCATGATCGAACTGGAACAGGCACGGCTACGTCTCGAGGAACTTGGACTTCAGCAAGCGGCTCTACTCTTGGATGCTCACTTGGAAGCGGCAAGTCATGGACAGCCCACCTATCTGTCCTTTCTCAACACGCTCCTTGATGCCGAGATAGCGGAACGTCAAAAACGGAATATGGAGGTACGCACCAAACTTGCACACTTGCCTTACCGAAAAACGCTGGAGGATTTTGATTTTGCTTTCCAACCCAGCATTGACGAACGGTTGATTCGAGAGCTGGCCACGATGACTTTTGTAACCCGACACGAGAATGTCTTGTTCTTAGGGCCTCCCGGAGTAGGAAAAAGTCATCTGGCGGTGGCGTTGGCTGTAGAAGCCATCTCGCAAGGGATATCCGTTTACTTTGTCAGTCTCTCGCAACTCATCGAAGATCTGCGAAAAGCTTACACGGAAAACAGGCTGGATAAACGCATCCGTATCTATATTCGACCAAAGCTCCTCGTTATTGACGAGATTGGCTACTTACCGTTTGACAGTTTGGCAGCTAACCTCTTTTTCCAGGTAGTAAGTGCAAGATACGAGAAAGGGAGTATTCTGTTGACCAGCAACAAGAGTTTCGGTGAATGGGGGGAACTGATGGGCGATCCGATCCTTGCTACAGCTATTCTGGATCGACTCTTACACCATTCCCACATCGTCAACATTAGGGGGAATAGTTACCGCCTTCGTGAGAAGATGAGGACTGGAGCCTACGGCTCCCCCTCTACCACCTAACCAACAAAAAATCGCCGGGTGGGTCAATTCTAAACCGGCGATGGTGGGTCAAAATAAAGTCGGCGTTGACAGTTAGGCAAATTTCGTGAAATCACTTAGAAAAGAGGAGGTTTTTTCGTTGAAAAAGCGCATGGTACTTTTACCTTCACTGCTCACAGTGGCAATACTAACAGGTGTCGGAATTGGAATTGCACCCTACTATGTTGAAGCGCAAAAGAAGGAAAGCAAAAAAATCAAACATGAAGACAAAATAAAGAATCATCGATCAGAGAAGACAAACAAGTTGCTGGAAAAGACCTGGAATACCGCAATGAAAAAATTCAACATCGATACAAATGGCTTGGAGCAGGTAGATTATGCGGACAACCATCATATTTGGGACAAACTTGATACGCGCGAACAGGTCAGCTACACGGAAGCATTGCATCAAGCAATGTCTCACCATAAGATTGGCGACTATGAGCCTCTTTTGTTAGTCGATAAGGATGTAACCCAAACAACGATCCTTTTCCAACGTGGGGACGACAAAACATCAGTGAAAATAGAATTGAAGTCCAAGACTGGCGACAACGGTAAGGAATGGTTTGTTGACGGCCAACCGGAAGAAAAGTAGTCAAAAAGGGAAACGAAGTCTCACCCCATTGGACAATACTGATGCAGCGTGATAAAAAAATGTAGCTCTCCGACTTGGCCCGTCTGGGATAAGAGGAGAGCTATTTTTTTGACTGCTTCGCGTAAAAAAGAAACAGGCTGTCGAAATGGCATCGACAGCCTGTAGTTTTATAAAACCATCTAGCACCTGGCTTAGGAAGCGATCTGAATCTGCTGATTTTCCTTGCGCCCCCTGAAGTAGGAGAGACCAAACACGAGCGCCAGCAGGGCGAAACCTGACAAGTCGGTGGCAAGTCCGGGCATTACGGCCAAAACGCCGCCTGCGACAGCCAGGATACGCTCCAGCGGATTCAGCTTCGACATCCAGAAGCCGATCAGACCGGCGCCAACGCCAATCATGCCGAGCGTGGAGGTGATCAACACCCACACCGATTCCCAAAACGTGGTGTCGATCAACAGCAACTGCGGCGACAGGACGAAGATGTAGGGCGCCATAAAGGCTGCGATGGACAGCCTCGTTGATTCCACCCCAGTCTGGATCGGTTTTGATTTGGCGATACCGGCCGCAGCGAACGCCGCCAACGCAACTGGCGGGGTAATGTCGGCAATAATCCCGAAGTAGAAGGTGAACATGTGCGCGGCGATGTCCGGCACACCCATCTGGATGAGGGCGGGAGCGGCAATCGTCGATGTAATGATGTAGTTGGCCGTGGTCGGTGTGCCCATCCCCAGGATCAGCGACGCGATCATGGTGAAGAACAGGGTGAGCAGCAGAATGCCGCCCGCCAGGTCGATCAAGCCGTTGGCCAGTTTCAGCCCGATACCGGTCAGCGTGACCATCCCGACAATAATGCCGGCACAAGCCGTTGCCGCCACCACACCCAGAGCGGTGCGGGCGCCGGAAGCGAACGCTTCCAGAATGTCCGCAAGCGACAAGCGCGTCTCTTTGCGGAATGCGCTGACCACGATTGTGGACGCGATTCCGATGATGGCGGAACGCTCGGCAGAGACGCCCATCATCAGTACGACGATGATCACCAGAATCGGCAGCAGCAGATACAGTTTCTTCAGCACCTCTTTTTTGTTCGGCAGCTCTTCCGGGGTCAGACCGCGCAGCCCGAGGCGCTTGGCTTCAAAGTGCGTCATGATCCAAATGCCGGTGAAGAACAGAATTGCCGGCAGCGCAGCCGATTTGGCGATCTCCATGTACGGAACGTTGATGAACTCCGCCATCAGGAAGGCGGCGGCGCCCATGATCGGCGGCATGATCTGACCGCCGGTGGAGGATGACGCTTCGACGGCGGCGGCAAACTCGGAGCGGTAGCCCAGGCGTTTCATCATCGGAATGGTGAAGGCGCCGGACGTCACCACGTTGGCGACGGAGCTTCCGCTGATCGTTCCCTGCAAGGCGCTGGAGAAGACGGCCACCTTTGCCGGTCCGCCGATGCGGCGCCCGGCGATGACGAGCGCCAGATCGTTAAAGTATTCGCCTACGCCGGTCTTTTCCAGGAAGGCGCCAAACAGGATGAAGAGAAAGATGAACGTGGACGACACCCCGAGCGGCGTGCCGAGAATCCCTTCCAGCGTGTAGAAGGAATGACCGATAATCCGGCTGACGTCATTGCCGCGGTGCTCCAAAAAGCCGGGCATGTACGGCCCGAAGTAGGTGTACAGCAAAAAGAAAGCGGCGATGATGGTGATGGGCAGGCCCACGACACGGCGTGCGGCCTCCAGCACCAGGAGGATGGCCGCGCCTCCGATTACCAGGTCAAACGTGGTGTAGTTCCCGGTGCGCAACACCAGCCCGTCGTAGTCGAAAACCCAGTACAGCGACACCAGGACGGCGACGATGGACAGGATGATGTTGACGATTCCCACCTTGCCGTCAGCTTGCCCTTTCGAACGTCCGGCGTAGAGCAGATAGACCAGCCCCAGGCCAAACGCCAGGTGGATGGGGCGGTGAATTTGCGGCGGCAGCGTCAGGAAGAGCGTGCTGACCAGTTGGTAGACGGAAAACAGAACCAGCAGGACAAAGGTGATCCATTTCATCGGCCCGGACAGCTGACGCACGGCGGATTCCTTGTCGTACTGAGCAATCAATCGTTCCATTTCCTGTTGACTCATCTGTTGCGTGCTCATCTAGTACCCTCCAATCGCTTGCAAAATGGAGCGCTTCTCCACCCGGATCGTTACCGCCGCGCCGGGATTGTCCACGTCGGCGAGCGGAATTTCCCGTCCGGAAAAAAGCAGTGTATGATTAGCCCTTACCTGTCCGATGAACAGATGGAGGGCGGGGTAGGCGCGGTGCATGTTGACGATGCGAAACAAACCATTTTCGCTGATCAGTTGTTCATCGTCAGCCAGTTGGGTTTCCATGCCGATCCCGTAATCCTGAAAGGTCAATTCGGATAAAATGATCTGCCCGTTTTGGACGCGGTACGTCTCCACGACGGGCGTGCGGTTGATGGAATGAGTCCAGCGTATGGCAAATGTGCCGTCGTCGGCGATTTGGCTGCTCCACACCAGCCGGTTCGTCTCCGTGTCGCGGATGACCAGAGCGGGGAAAATGGGGATGAGAGTCGCCAGAATCACAGTGGTCAATAAAAGGAAGGAGAAAAGGCGGAACGACGTCCGCCCTTTCCCGGTTCCTACCTGGTTGTGCAGAAACATGGGGTCTTACTGTACGCCTTTTTCGTCAAAGAACTTTTTCGCGCCCGGGTGTACCGGCAGGCTGACGCCTTTCAGCGCGTCCTCAATCTTGATTTCTTTTGCCTTGGCATGTCCCAGTTTGTCCGTGTTCTCAAAGATCGCCTTGGTCACCTTGTACACCAGGTCTTCACTTAAGTCAGAGCGGACGATGAGCATCGACTTGACGGAGACGGTGTTGACTTCTTCCGGTACGGTCTGGTAGGTGTTGGCCGGGATTGTCGTTTTTACGTAGAACGGATACTTCTGGATCAGTGCGTCAATCTTGTCATCGTCAACCGGAATGATCGTCACGCCTGTCGTAGCGGCCAGTTCGGTAATGGCTGCAGTCGGTGTGCCGGCCGTCTGGAACGCGGCGTCCAATTGGCCGTCCTGAATGGCTCGCGCAGAGTCGGCAAAGGAGAGGCGCTGCAGCTTCAGATCGTCAAAAGTCAGGCCGTACACCTCGAGGATTTGCTGGGCGTTCATTTCCGTTCCGCTGCCCGGAGAGCCGACGGAGACGCGCTTGCCTTTCAGGTCAGCGACACTTTTAATGTTGCTGTCTTTGGCGACGACGATCTGAATGGTCTCGTTGTAGAGGGCGCCCAACGCCTGGAACTTGTCGATTTTGCCGTCCTGCTGGAACATGTTGGTGCCTTGGCTTGCGTATTCGGCGATGTCGTTTTGGATAAAAGCAATATCTGCTTGATTGTCGCGGATGAGACGGACGTTTTCTGCCGAAGCGCCGGTTGCAGTCGCTGTGGCCGTTACCCCGGTGTTTTTCTTGATGAGATCGGCCATGCCCCCGCCAAGCGGATAGTAGGTGCCGCCGGTACCGCCGGTTGCGATGATCAGTTGGCTCGGATCACTACTGCCACCGCCGGCATTGCCGTCCTGGCCCCCTTGCGCATTGTTCCCGCCGCCACATGCCGTCACGAGCGACATCGTGAGGAGCAGCGTCAGCGAGAGAAGCAGACTGCGTTTTTTCATGAAAATTCCCCCTTATGCAAATAGTCTTTCCATAACCTTATAGTACCCTTTTTTTGTCAGAATACAATCATTTTGCGGGATGAAAGGGACTATCTACCCACGAGTGTAAGCGCTTCCCTACAAAAAACTACAAAAATCTATGCAAAAGTTATAGTAAAATAAAATAATGTCGAAACCTTCTTGCAACGAAAGTGGAAAACCGATGAGAGAAAGCGTATACATTTTGATGCTGATGCTGATCGCCGTGCCAATCGCAGGCGAGTTGAAATTTCATCCGTTTCAGGACGATTTTCGTGTGAGTTTTGGCACGACTGCTTTTTTCTTTTTCCTGTTGTGGCTGCGCAAGGTTCCGGCGTATGTGAGTGGGGGGCTGACGGGCTGCCTGGTGGTGCTGTTTCGGGTTGCACTGGATTGGGCTGTGTCCGATCGGTTTGATCTGGTTTCCTCCATTCACATGCACCTGCCCGCCTTTTTCTTTTACGTGACGTATTCCTGTCTCTTCTCCCTGTTTCGTGTCAATGAATGGCACCACCGCCCGCTGTTGGTCGGCGGGCTGGCGACGCTGGCGGAGATTGGGGGCAATCTGGTGGAACTCTGGTTTCGCGCGTCGTCGTGGGAGGCGGTGCTTCAACTTTCGGTAATCTGGCCGGTGTCGGCGATTGCGCTGATTCGCAGCTTTTTCGTGCTCAGCTTTTTCAACGTGATCCAGCTCCGTCAGGCGAAGTGGATGGAGGAGCAGCAGCGCATCCGCAGCGAGCGCATGCTGATGCTGATCGCCAGCCTGTACGAGGAGTCGATTCATCTGAAAAAAACCTTGCAGCAAGTGGAGGAAATCACGCGGGAGTGTTACGATCTGTACCGCAAAATGAAGGACACCGCCCGCGACGAGAACGACGAGGCCTTCGCCCGGCAGGCGCTGCGCATCGCCGGGCAGGTGCACGAGGTGAAAAAGGACAACCAGCGGATTTACGCCGGTCTGTCCAAGCTGATTTCCGATGAAAACGCCAGGGACTACCTGCCGCTGAGAGAGCTGATCCACATCATCGTCCGCGCCAACGAAAAGTATGCCCGCCTGCTGGGCAAGGACATCCGCTTCGAGGCTCGCGTGGATATGCCCCATTTATCCTGTCACATCTACACGACCTTGTCGTTGGTGAACAACCTCGTTGCCAACGCCGTGGAAGCGATCCGGGAGCGCGGCACGGTGGCCGTCTCCGCCACAATGGACGAGAGGCAGGAGTGGCTGCGGTTATCGGTCAGCGACGACGGCCCGGGCATTGCTGTCAAAGACAAGGAACTGCTGTTCAAGCCCGGATTTACCACGAAGTACGATGTGTCGGGCCATCCGTCCACCGGAATTGGACTTTCGTATGTCAGGGAAGTGGTGGAAACCCTGCAGGGAAACATCGAGATTTGCGAAAACACAGACGGGTACGCCACTGTCTTTATCATTCGCCTGCCGGCGGCCCATCTCGTGCAGAAAGGATGATGACATGCGCTATTTTATTGTAGATGACGATCCGGCCATCCGTTCGATGCTGGCTCACATCATCGAGGATGCAGATCTGGGGGAAGTGGCCGGTGAAGCGGAGGACGGTTCGCTGATAGACAAAAACTACCTGGAGTTGAAGGGAGTCGACATCCTGCTGATCGACCTGTTGATGCCGAACCGCGACGGGATTGAGACGGTTCGCCACTTGTCCGGCTTTTCCGGCCGCGTCGTGATGATTTCCCAGGTCGAATCCAAAGACATGATTGCGGAGGCGTACTCCCAGGGCATCGAATACTACATCACCAAGCCAATCAACCGACTGGAGGTGATCAGCGTCCTGCAAAAGGTGCGGGAGCGCATCCTGCTGCAGCGCTCCATCGAGGGCATCCAGCGATCGCTCAGTGTCTTGACCCAAGGCGCGGGCGGCGAGCGAAAAGAGCAGCCAGTGCCGGACAGGACGATCCGCACGGCGGGCAAATTCCTGCTGACGGAATTGGGGATGATCGGGGAAAGCGGCAGCAAGGATTTGCTGGACATGCTGGACTACCTCTACCGGATGGAAAAAGAAGAAGCCGGCGATTACAAGTTTCCCGCCCTGAAAGACATCTTTGCCAGCGTGGCTGCGGAGAAATTGGGCTGGCAGGCGGCGGCCGCCGACGTGCAAAAAGAGGTAAAGGCTGCGGAACAGCGGGTGCGCCGGGCAATCTATCAGGCGCTGACCCACCTCGCGTCACTCGGGTTGACCGACTACGCCCACCCGAAGTTTGAAAGCTACGCGACTACCTTTTTTGACTTTACCGAAGTGCGCAAACGGATGAAGGAGTTGGAGACCCATATCGAACCGGCTCCGTCGTCCATCCGGATCAACGCAAAAAAATTCATCCTGGTGCTGTATCTGGAGGCCAAACGGCTGATCGGATAGTTTGCCTTTCCCCGCATGGCGTTCTTTCCTCCGTCCATTCTTCCGTTCATGCCTGGTGGCAGAAGGTGTTCCCCTTCTTTTCGGAAGGTGTGAAGAAATTGGCACGCACGCGGCAACAATGAGGAGAAGAGAGGGTATTTGTGGTAAGATAGTGCTATGTGTATAAGGAGGGAATGACGTGAGGGAACTACGACATCCGTGGCAGCTGTTGTACAGGATCTACCGTCATGTTCGTCCTGTGCTGGAACGGGAGTTTGCCGCCTGGTACCGGCGGGCGCAGACGATTCCGGACCCGGAACTCCGCAAGCAGGCGCTGTCCAGCATGGAGACCAAAAAATTCCACTGCGAGGGCGGGTCCGTCTACGCCGCTCAGGTGGTCCCTCACGTTGAGGTCGTCGTACCGCTCATCGTAGCCTACCAAACGATCAGCGATTACCTGGACAATCTCTGCGACCGCAGCACGTCGCTCGATCCCGAAGACTTCCGGCAGCTTCATCTGTCCATGCAGGACGCCTTGACACCCGGTGCTCCGCTGCAGGATTACTACCGGTTTCACAAGGAAAAGGACGACGGGGGTTTTTTGGCCGACCTCGTGCTGACCAGCCAGCGCCATGCCCGGCAGCTTCCCGGCTACAGCAAAATCATGCCGCGCGTGCTGGAACTGTCCCGCCTTTACAGCGACCTGCAGGTGTACAAGCACATCGCTCCCGATCAGCGGGAGAAACAACTGCTCGCCTGGTGGGACGGGCACAAGGAGCGGCACCGGGATCTGTACTGGCAGGAGTTTGCCGCCGTTACCGGATCGACCATCGGCATCTTTGCCCTGTTTTGCCTGGCGACGGAGCCGCACGTCCCGGACGAAGAGATCGAGGCGGTCACCGCGGCTTACTTTCCATGGGTGTGCGGGCTGCACATCCTGCTGGATTACCTGATCGATCTGGAAGAGGATCGCTTGGGCGGCGATCTCAATTTTGTCAGCTATTACGCCTCGGAGCAGGAAGCGACGGAGCGGATGCGGTACTTTATACAACAAGCAAAGGCAAGCGTCGACCACTTGCCCAATCCTGCGTTTCACCGTATGATCGTAGACGGCTTGGTCGCCTTTTACCTCGCCGATCGCAAGGTAAACCGGAGCCAGCCGCACATTTACACCATTGCCAGAGAGCTGTTGAAACAGGCCAAGGGGTTTACTTCCGTGCTGTTTTACGTGAACAGCCTGCTCGTTCGGCGTTGAGGCCATAGGGTCAGCGCATGTGTTTGCGCTTGTAGGTAAAGCCGAGTCCCATCAGGACGATCGCCCCGACGATTCCGACCACCACGCCGAGCCAACTGCGTTCACTGATGGCCACGCCTACTCCGATGAAGCATGCGGCCACGGCAAGTGCCAACGCCAATGTAATCCATTGATAACGACTCATGGGTTCTGTAACCTCCTATCTGTCAATGTTCCCATTATACCTCATTTTCCGTGAAAACGATCGCGTGAGTCTTTCCGGAAAAGCCGGCAAATTTTTGTGTGAAGTGGTGGAGACTGCAGATGGAATGCATCTTGCAAATTCGAAAAGGCAAGCAATTATTTGAAGGCAGCGTTATCTATGAAGAGGGCGACCTCATCGAGGCTGTCTTTCCCGACCAGGTGGACGTGACGGTGGGGGACCAACTGCCTTGTGTGCGAACCAGCGACTACGACACCATCAACAATTTTGAGGCGGTGGTGCTGGCAAAAGAACGCAATCGTCTCTTTCTGTTCCACTCGCCGACCGTCATGGAATTTCGCGAGCAGCGCCGTCGATATCCGCGGTTTGACATGGACGTCCAGGGATGGGTCCAGTATCAGTCCGTCGATTCCGCAGCGCCCAATGCCTTTTTCTATCAAAAGGTGAATCTCGTCAACCTGAGTCTGGGGGGATTGGCGATCCGCGCCAACAAGCCCGTTCCCGACGAACGGAAGCTGTGCTTCTACGTGGAGCTGTACGGCCGCAATCGCGCCGATGGCATCGTTCAGGCTGACCTGCAGGTGATCCACGAGCGTGTCGAGGGACCGCATTACTTCTACGGCTGCAAAATTGTCGGCATTGGCTCCAGATATTTTCACACGTTGCGCAAGTACCTGCTGCAGCGGCAGTTGGCAGAACGGAGGGTGGCTCAACCGGAATAGCGGAATGCAAATTGGTTCTGACAGGGAACCAATTTTTTTCTGTCTGCCTAAAAGAGAAGGTTAGGGGGCCGGCGCCCCTCATGGGAACGCCGGTCCGCTTGTCAACGGCTTTGACGAGACTTGCCATCTGCACCAAAGACATGCCGGAGCATGGTGTACCGGACAGCAGAGACGCTGCGGAACACGAAGGCAACGTGATCCTCGTGCGGCTCCAGATGGTAACGCGTAATGCCGTGGCTGGTCAACACCCGGATGAAGTGCACCGCGTCCTGGAGACGAACGGCAAAGTACAGATGCTTCGTCATGGCAATCACCTCCTTTCCGAGAGAGAGGTCATTACACATGCGGATACGGAAGGCCGTCAAAGCCGAATGTCCGGAAAACAAGTTGGTATTGGCGTGCGGGCAACTCCGGAAACACCAGGGCTACGTAGCCGTCTGGGATGCTGATGATGCGGTGTGTCTCTTCCAGCACAAACGGAATCCGCAGGCGGATCAATTTGCGCGTATAGCGGGGAAGACGACTTTTCCGCACCAAGTAGAAGCAGGAATGCACCATGAATCACGCTCCTTCCGAAAGGGAGCGTAGCAGAAAAGGCTGGAAAAAAGTATAAAAAGCCTGCGGGAGTTTTGTTCAGGAGGCGGAATGACCAAACTGACTGAGAAGATGGCTGTCGGAGGGATGAGATGAGGAAGTGGATGATGGCAGCTGCTGCGGCTATCGCCTTGACGGCTGCCGGCGGGTGTGAAGCAAATAACGCAGAACGGCAGGAAAGACCAGCTGTGGAACCGGTCGTCGCGGCGCCCCGTCCCACGGTGCTGGCGGATGAGGAGGTGCCGTATACGCCGGAGACGCTGGCAGACAACGTGAACGTGCCCTGGGCGCTGGACGTCGCCCCGGACGGGCGCATCTTTTTACAGAACGGCCAGGGAGCGTGCGCGTGATCCAGCAGGGCAGGCTGCTTCCGGAACCGCTTATCACCTTTCCCGCGCCGTTCACGAGCGAAGGGGAAGGCGGTCTGTTGGGGCTGGCCGTCGATCCGGATTTTGCCGCCAACCACTGGCTGTACGTGTACCACACCTATCGTCAGGGAGACAGCACCTACAACCGTGTCGTGCGGCTGCGGGAGGAGAACAATCGGGCACGGGTGGACAAGGTGCTGATCGACGGGATTCCGGGGGACGTGATTCACAACGGCGGACGACTGAAAATCGGCCCGGACCGTCGGCTGTACATCACCACCGGCGATGCCCGCGTCCCGGAACGGGCACAGGACCTCTCCAGTCTGGCGGGGAAAATCCTGCGCCTCAACCTGGACGGTACGATACCGGCAGACAATCCGTTTCCGCAATCACCGGTGTACAGTTGGGGTCACCGCAATCCGCAGGGGATTGGCTGGAGTCCGTCCTCTGGCCGCATGTACAGTTCGGAGCACGGCCCTTTCGCTCACGACGAGCTCAACCTGATCGAGCCGGGGGGCAACTACGGCTGGCCGGTCATCCAGGGGGATCAGCAGGCTGCCGGTATGACAGCGCCGATCCTGCACAGCGGCGACACCACCTGGGCCCCTGCGGGAATGACATTTGTGACCAGAGGCCCGTGGCGAGGACGGCTGTTGGTCGCCAATTTGCGCGGTGAACAACTCCTGAATGTCGCCCTGGACCCGGGGAACCCTTCTGTCGTCCAATCGTTTTCGGTGTTTTACCAAAACAAATACGGTCGGCTTCGCGATGTCGTGGAAGGGCCGGACGGTTCGCTTTACCTCCTGACCAGCAACCGGGATGGACGCGGTGAGCCTGGGCCCGGAGACGACCGCATCATTCGGCTGAGACCTGGACGTTAGCTGCTTCGGTGCGGCGATGATCGACAAAAATGCCCAATCGTTTATGATTGGGCGTTCAGCGTGTAGACAAGTCCGCGGCGCATGGGAGAGCGGGCCCGCTCGCTCGCTTGACGCCCAGCACAGAAGCGAATGATGTCCGCTCCAAAACGAGACGCGGGCAGGGGACAAACATCTGGGTATTTCGAGGAAGTGAGACTTGTGTCCCCTGTTGATTCCCGCGTCTTCGTTTTTCCGCTGAGTAGGTCGTCAAAGGAGCTCGCTTGGCCCATCCCGCCATGCGATGCACATTGTCTTCCGCTTCGGTTGATGAATGGGCAGGCCTTTCGGCCTGGAAATCATTTTTTGTGGACGCTAACTCAATGAACCGTTTGTCTTCAGTCTGATGCCCAATCGTTTATGATTGGGCGTTTCTTTTTGCAGCAGGCAAGCAGATGCGATCATGAACAGGTACTAAGCTGCAGCGTCCCCTTACCGCTCATGGCTGATCCCGTACTTTCTCATTTTGTTGTACAGCGTGCCGCGCGAGATGCCGAGCAGGTCGGCCGCCGCCTTTTTGTTTCCGTAGGTGCGATCAAGCGCGGCCAGGATGCGTTCCCGTTCCGACAGGGCCGAGTCTGGAGCGAACGGGTAGCCCGCCGGTGAAGTCTGGGAAACGGGCGCATACGGGGGTGTCAGCGGCACGGCAGGCGGCGCTGCCAACGTCAGGGAGCGGATGGCGGAAGGCAGGTGCTCCGGCAGAATGACACCTCCTTCCTGCAGGATGGACAGGCGCTCGATGACGTTGCGAAGCTGGCGGATGTTGCCCGGCCAGGTGTGGTCAATCAGGGCCTGCATCACGTCCGGAGTGATGCGCGGGACAGGCTGATCGTTGGCGATGGCGTACTCGTGCAGGAACAACTGCACCAGCTCGGGAATGTCCTCACGCCGCTCCCGAAGCGGCGGAATCTCCAGCGTAAAGACGTTCAGACGGTAGTAGAGGTCTTCGCGAAAGCGGCCCTCCGCCACCATGTGTTCCAACTGGCGATTGGTAGCGGCGACGATCCGGGTGTTGACGGTGATCGGCTCGGTGCCGCCCACGCGGTAAAACTGCCGCTCCTGCAGGGCGCGCAGCAGCTTGACCTGCAGTTCCAACGGGAGTTCGCCGATTTCATCCAAAAACAGCGTTCCGCCGTGGGCCAGTTCCAGCTTGCCGGGCTTTCCCTTTTTCTCCGCTCCGGTAAACGCTCCGCCCTGGTAGCCGAACAGCTCGCTTTCAAACAGCGCAGCCGGGATGGCCCCGCAGTTGATGGCGATAAACGGCTTCTCCCGCCGTCGGCTGGCCTGGTGGATGGCCTGGGCGAACAGTTCCTTGCCCACGCCGCTCTCGCCGTAGATGAGGACGGTAGCGTCCGTCTGAGCCACCTTGCGCGCCGCTTGAATCGCCGATTGAATGGCTGCGGAATGTCCCTTGATCGTGAAAAACGGGTCGTCGGCCGCCTGAAAGCGGCTCATCTCCTGTTGCAGATTGTGCAGGTGGGCGGTGGTGTGGGACAGTTCCTCGTTGAGCCGCACCAGTTCGGTAATATCCTGTTCGATGGATATCGCGCCGATAATATCCCCTTCCTGCCGGATCGGGGCGGCGTTGATCAGCACGTGCCGGTCCGGCCGGGGGATGTGGTAGACCCGCTGCACCGAGGTGCCCTGCTTGAGCGCGTCCAGAAGGCGGATGGACTCGCTGTCGAAATGGGCGTCCAGCGGCGTGCCCACCACCTGCGCGCGGTCGATTTCGTAAATGTTCTCGGCAGCCTTGTTCCAGTAATGAACCACGTTGTGCATATCGACAATCGTAATGGCCTCGCTCATCGTGTCCAGCAGCGTGTGCAGCAGGGCGGACTGGTTTTGCGCCAACGTGACGAAAGCGCTGAACAGCCGATGAGCAGTCACCAGGCCGGAGGGAGTGTTTGCCTCGTTGAGCGTCACCAGATCGGGCACAGAGGGGCGTTTCCAGGCAAGCAGCTGTTCACCCGCCTTCAGCAGCGTCTCCTTCTCCGGGACGACGAGAACAGCAGCGTCGCGATCGCCGAGGTGCAGCACACCTTCCGTTTCGCCATCACGTATACTGACAGCAGCGGAGCCGATTGGCTCGGCCAGACAAGCCAATGGACAATCGAGAGAAAATAACGGTTTCAAAAAATCACTTCCTATCCAAACTAAGAAGTACACGCATGGTACAGGCCAACCACCGGATGGGCAGTGTTTTACCTTGTAATCAAAAGTGTACAAGAATGGACACAATCTGTACATATGTGTGTAATTTCCTGTGTGTCAGCAAGCTGAATCGCTGGCATCTGTCCTGTTCATCCCGTTTGGCACGATTCCTGCTAGGTATATGGACACAGATCCCTGTTGAGGAGGAGACCGATTTCTCATGGAACAACTCATGAAAGACTTTTTCCTGTTCCTGTCCAAAAACAAGACGCTGAACGCTGCGGCGAAAAAGTGGGGCCTGCGGTTCGGCGCGAGCCGCGTCGTCGCCGGTGAAACGATTGCCGAAGCGATCAAAACCGTTCGCCAGTTGAACCAAAAGGGGCTTGTCTGCACGCTGGACCACCTGGGCGAGTTCGTCTACAGCGTGGAAGAGGCCAACGAGTCGGCAGACTACTGCATCAAAACGCTGGAAGCGATTCACCAATCCGGCGTGGACTGCAACCTGTCGCTGAAAATGACCCAGCTTGGCCTGGACATCAGCCGCGATCTGTGCATGAACAACATGCGGCGGATTTTGGACGCAGCCAAGAAAAACGGCAACATTTTCGTGCGGATTGACATGGAGGACTACGCACACAACGAAGTGACGCTGGAGATTCTGGACGAACTCCTGGAAGACTACGACAACGTGGGCACCGTCATCCAGGCCTACCTGTACAAGTCCAGCGAAGACGTCGAAAAGCTGAAAGAAAAGAAGGTCAACCTGCGACTGGTCAAAGGGGCGTACAAGGAATCGCCGGAAGTGGCTTTCCCGAACAAGGCAGACGTCGATGAAAACTACAAGAAGATCATCAAGCAGCACCTGCTGAACGGCTGCTACGCCGCGATCGCCACGCACGACGACAACATCATTGCCTACGTGAAGCAATTGGAAAAAGAGTACAACATTCCGCGCACGCAGTTTGAGTTCCAGATGCTCTACGGCATTCGTCCGCAGTCCCAGATCGAGCTGGCGCGCGAAGGATACACAATGCGCGTCTACGTGCCGTACGGCAACGACTGGTACGGATACTTCATGCGCCGTCTGGCCGAGCGTCCGGCCAACGTGGCGTTTGTGATCAAAGGGCTGTTCAGCAAGTAAGAAGCCGCCAAACGATCCTCGCCTGCCCCGCGTTGGGCGGGCGAGGATGTTTTTTCCCACAGGCATGGTTCAGGAGTCCTTTTACGTTTTGTTGCCGTGTTGTCACCAACCGTGTGACATACGGCCTTTTTTGGTGTAGGCTGGATACAAGCACGACGGGCTGGATGTCCGCGCAGAGAGGAGCGATGTGTGTCGATGGATGGTTCCATAATTGCCGTGAAACCGCCGTATTCGTTTGAACGGCTGCTGAAGAGGCTGGAAACGCACCCGGACCCGCAGATGCAGGTGGAGGCGGAAGCGCGAATGATCCGCCGCGTGTTTCGCGTCGGACAGCGGCCCGTGGTGGCGGCCCTGCATTTTACCGGGGATGTGGAACAACCGGCGATCACATGGCGGACGGATGCAGCCTTGACCGCCAGTGAAAAGATGGCGCTCGAAGCGACGATCCGGCACATGTTCAGTGTCGACGTGGACCTGGAGCCGCTGTACCGGCACATGCGGCAGGATGATGTCCTGCGCCCGCTGACGGAGCGCTTTCGCGGGCTTCGCTTTCTGTTGGACGCCGACTTGTTTCAGTCGATGGTCCGGACGATCATCGGACAGCAGGTGAATCTGCCGTTTGCCGCTGCTTTGACCCGTCGGTTGCTGGAGTTGGCGGGAGAGAAGCTGCAGGACGATCAAGGCCGCACTTATTTTGCTTTTCCCACGGCCGAGGCGGTCGCCCGCCTGGAGCCGGCAGAACTGCGGCCGCTGCAGTTCAGTCAGCGCAAGGCGGAATACATCATCGACTTCGCCCGCGCCGTAGTGGATGGCCGTGTCGATCTGGACAGTTTGTGGAGGATGGAGGACGAGGAGATTTTTGCATATCTCACACCGCTGCGCGGTATCGGCAGATGGACGGTGGAGTGCCTAATGATGTTTGGCATGGGCCGGCCGGATCTGCTCCCCGCGGCCGACATTGGACTGCGCAACGGCATCCAGTTGGTGTACAGCCTGCCGGGCAAGCCGGACGAACAGGAAATCCGCCGGATTGGCGAGAGCTGGGCACCCTGGCGCAGCTATGTGTCGCTTTATGTGTGGGAAGCGGTCGGCGCTGTCAAACGAAAGGAAGATCAGAACGCATGACGCCTCTGGGCGTCTTTTTTTGTCATTATTTGGACTTGAAAAAAACGAACGTAAGGTATATAGTTAACACTCGTGTGATACCTGAGCGTTTCACAGGGACTTTAAAAAATTTCAAAAAATTTCAATTTACCTGAGAGTTGGGGAGGAAAACCATGAGAGAATTAACCCATAGAGAAACCCTGACCATCGGGCTGATGCTGTTTGCCCTGTTCTTCGGAGCGGGCAACATGATCTTCCCGCCGGCCTTGGGGCAAGCCGCGGGTACCCATGCATGGGAGGCCATGGCCGGGTTTATCATCACTGGTGTGGGGTTGCCGCTCCTGGGTGTCATTGCCACCGGGATGAGCGGAGGAAATTTGCAGATGTTGGCGGGCCGGGTTCACCCGGTATTTGGCGCCGTATTTACCGTTGTCGTCTATTTGGCCATCGGGCCGTTTCTGGCGATTCCTCGGACCGGAACGGTTGCCTTCGAGATGGGCGTGCTGCCGTTTCTCCCTGAAAGCGCGAAGACGAGCTGGGTGCCGCTGTTTCTCACCACACTGGTCTATTTTGCCGTCACCTTCTGGCTGAGTTTGCGTCCTTCCAAACTGGTGGACCGCATCGGAAAGGTGCTGACGCCGGCCCTGCTGCTGATCATTGCCGTGATGTTTGTCCAATCGTTCCTGCATCCCATTGGATCAGCGGGCGAGCCTGCCGAAGCGTACCAATCGGCGCCGTTCTTCAAGGGCTTCGTGGAAGGGTATCTCACCCTTGACGCCCTGGCTGCGCTGGTGTTCGGCATCGTTGTCACGTCCGCGATCGAGGACCGCGGCATCACCGGACGCAAAAAGCTCGGGTGGGCCACTGTCAAGGCGGGAGTGATCGCCGCCACCGGATTGGCGCTGGTCTATCTCGCCCTTGCGTACCTGGGGGTGACCAGCCACTCGCTGGGTCAGTCTGAAAATGGCGGGCAAATCCTGACAACGGTGGTTCAGCACCTGTTTGGCGGGAAGGGACTGCTGCTGCTCGGAGCCGGTGTCATACTCGCCTGCCTGACGACGTCGGTCGGTCTGGTGACCGCCTGCAGCCATTTCTTTTCGGAACGGCTGCCGGGCGTGTCCTACAAAACCATGGCGCTGATCCTGAGCCTGTTCAGCGCGGCAGTGGCCAACGTCGGCTTGACCCAGTTGATTGCCATTTCCGTTCCCGTGCTGCTGATGATCTATCCGATCGCGATTGTGCTGATGCTGCTCTCCTTCCTGCATCGCCTGTTCCGCGGATACTCGGAAGTGTACGTCGGAGCCACCATCGCTACCGCAATTATCAGCATCGTCGATGGGCTCAAACAGTTCGGGCTTTCGCTTGACGGGATCACGTCGGTATTTGCACACCTTCCGCTTTACAACGAAGGCATCGGCTGGCTGCTCCCCGCAGTATGCGGAGCTGCGATCGGCTTCCTCGTGGGATGCGTTCGTCAGCCAGGGGGCGCGAAATACCAGGAAACAACAAGCGGCACACCCTAATGGGGTGTGCCTTCGTTTTTCTCGTACGATTCCGCTTGCTGCAGGTTGGACAGGGCGACGCCGCCAAAGATGAACGCGGCTCCCGCAAAAAAGCCGAGGCCCAGATGCTCGTTCAACAGCAGCCAGCCGAGCAGCGCGCCCACGACTGGCTGGATGAAGAAAAATCCTGCCCCGCTGCCCGCCTGCATCAGCTCAAATCCTTTGTTCCACAGGTAAAACGCCCCCGCCGTGGAGATGATGCCGATGTAGAGCACGCCGGCCCAAATCTCCCAGCCGAACCCCCAGGTGACGGGCGTCACCGACAGTTCCCACACCATCAACGGACTGGTAAAGATGATGCCAAACAAGGCCACGTAAGTCGTCACCGACAGGGATGAGTAGCGGAGCGTCGCCTTTTTGCTCAACACCGTGTACAATCCCCAACTGACCGCCGCCAGCAGCAGTATCAGGTTGCCGATCAGGGACGATTGGGCATCAGCCTCGTCCGGGACGCCGATCACGATCAGCACGCCCACGGTGGCCAGCAGGATGCCGGTCAACTGCCGTCCATTTATCCGTTCCTTCAACAGCCAGACGGCAAACAGGGCGATGAAGGCGGGCGACGCCGAGGTAATCAGCGCTCCCATGTGGGCGGTAGAGAGTTTGGTGCCGACAAACTGGGCGGCAATCGAAATCGTGACGCCGACAAACGCGACGGTCATGATGAGCGGAAAATCCCGTCTCGCAATAAACTCCCGCCGCGCTGCGACAAAGGCGCCCAGTACCACCAGCGCGATGGTGAAGCGGATGATCAGGAGCGTAAACGGCGGAATTACATCCAATACCACTTTGCTGACGACGTATACGCCGCCCCAGATAGCGGCGGCAAGCGTGAGGCACACGCCTCCAATCAACTGCTGTTTCCACTGTGGATTCATCATGTTAGCCCCTCCCGGAAATGTGGTGTGTTGCGTGTCGCGTGCCGGGGGGACATCCGAGGATCGTTCCCGCACCGGCTAGGTGAGGGGAACGCCGGGTACATCGCATTCAAACAGGGTACGTGCCATTGTGTTTCACCTCCCGGAAGATGGGAAAACGTCCGGCTGCCTGCGCACCGGCGCATCACGCCGATCCGGCCGGCGTGCAACCGGTGTGGTAACCAAGCTGTCCCAACGCCCGCCTGACAGGGATCAGGTCCCTTTCAGCGTGCGGTTCCCTCATGTGTCTGTACGCTTTCATTATAAGGAATGTGAGAAGAAAAAACAGCAGAATCCTTCTGAATATTGCGAATGAATATTCACTCAGCGGCGGTCATTCGCTATACTGGAAAAAAGACAGGCGAAGGAAGAGAGGGGCGATGGGGATGCTGCATCTGTTTGATCTGGTCGTTCGTTCGACCGACATCGACGTGATCGGGCACGTCAACAACGCCAAATACCTGGAGTACATGGAGTGGGCCCGGTTTGACTGGATGTTTCAGCAGGGGTTTACGTTGGAGGAGCTGAAGCGGCGGCAGATCATGCCGGTCGTGGTCAGCATCCAGATCAACTACCGCAAGGAACTGCGGATGCTGGAGCAGGTGCAGGTGCGCACTTCCGTGGTGAAAATCGGGGAGAAAAGTTTCGTCATCCGCCAGGAGCTGTACAATCAGCAGGACGAACGGGCGGCAGACGCCGACGTGACGATGGTGATGATCGACACGGTTGCGCGACGCTCGGTCCCGCTGCCGGACGATCTGGCCCGCGCGCTGGCTGAGGCGATGCCGAGCGGGCAGACCAGCGGATAACCAACAACATGGTCAGCCTGACAACAATGGCCTCTCCATTTTACCCGTTTTTCTTCTACAATGGGTAAGATGGGGGCTGTTTTTTTGCGCACAACCGGCGCATCGATGAAACGCTTGCAAAGGAGGAGGGCCATGCCGGACTTTCAGCTGATCTTGTTTGATTTGGACGACACGCTGTTTGATTTTTCAGCTTGCTGGGAAAAGGGCATGCGGCAGACGATCGCATCCCACCCGCTGACGATCGGGCTTGACCCCGATGCCGTGTACGAGGCGCTGCAGCGGCACAGCGACGCCTTGTGGGCGGACATCCGGGAGAAGCGGATCAACTTTGACCAACTGCGCCGCCTGCGGCTGTCGCGCACCCTCGCCGAATTTGGGCGCCGGGCGGAGACAGACCGGCTGGACGACTTTCAGGAGCAGTATGTGGCCGCCTGCATGGCAGCCGTCGTTCCCGACCGCGCCGTTCAGTCGCTGCTGACGCAGCTTGAAGAACGGTACACCCTGGCAATTGTCACCAATGGACCTGCGGACATGGCGTTTGAAAAAATTGAACGCCTGGGGCTCACCCCCCTCTTTCCCGCTGAGAGGGTGTTCGTCTCCGAGCAGATTGGCTGGCACAAGCCGGACCGGCGCATTTTCGCGGCTGTACTTGAGCGCTTGGGGGCTTCCCCGGCGGAAGCGCTGTTCGTCGGGGACAACTGGACAGCTGACATCGCCGGCGCGATGGATGCAGGCCTCTCGGCAGTATGGCTGAATCCCGCCGGCGTGCCGCCTGCTACGGATCACAAGCCCCTCGCTGTGATCAAACGGTTGGAAGAGCTTTGGGAAATTGTCGCCTGAGGGGGGGCAGCGCGCGCATCCTTGAAAATCATTCGATTTTTCGATAGGGTGATAATGATTCTATTTGTTTTTCAGGAGGGTGAGAAATGAGCGTATTGCCCAAGTTTGTTCAAAACAGCGCCGGTTCGTGCTGGCTGACCGAGAACGAACGGGAGAACCTGATGATTCGTTACCGGATTCGTGAAGTGATCCACGAGGAACAGTCAGCGTTTCAGCATGTGATGATTCTCGATTCCTACGATTTTGGCCGGATGCTTGTCTTGGACGGAGTTGTGCAAACAACATCAATGGATGGATTTATTTACAATGAAATGATTGCCCATGTGCCGCTGGCGTTTCATCCCCAGCCTCGCCGCGTTCTGGTGATTGGCGGTGGAGATTGCGGGGCGGCCCGTGAAGTGTGCAAATATCCGGAAGTGGAACAGGTTGATTTGGTGGAGATAGACGAGTGCGTTGTGCAGGTGTGCAAACAGCATCTGCCCGAAGTGTCGGGCGGCTTGTCGGACCCCCGCGTCCGTTTCCTGTATCGCGACGGGGTGGAGTTTGTCCGCGAGATGAAAGATACCTACGACGTGATCATCGTCGATTCGTCCGATCCCATCGGCCCGGCGGAGCAGTTGTTTTCCTATTCGTTTTACGAGCATGTGCAACAGGCGCTGAAAGCGGACGGGCTGATGGTCTGCCAGAGCCAGTCCCCCATCTTTCACGCCGATGTGATGGGGCAGACGTACCGCAACATCAGCCAACTGTTTCCGATCACCCGCATGTACACGGCAGTTGTGCCCACGTACCCGGGAGGCTTGTGGAGCTTTACCCTCGGGTCGAAGACGTACGATCAGCCGGTAGCCGGGCGCGTCTCCGGAAAGGATACGCGGTATGTCGATGAGGGCATCATCCATCAGTGTTTTCATCTGCCGGTCTTTATAAAGCAAACGTTAGGAGAGGGATAATCCCTCTCCTTCGTCATTCCTCGAGAAAAATGCGCTCCAGGGACGGCTCCTCCACGTGGACGCCGTAAATGTCCACGCGGGCCTGCACCAGCGCCCGCACCAGCGCAGCCACGTTCTGGTCGTCGTCCACCTGCAGGGAGAACCGGCCCTCTTCCCACTGAAGATGGCGGCCGATGCATTCGGCGAAGGCGACCAGCTCGGGCTTCTGTTCTGCGGCCAATTGGGAGTGGCGGACACGGACGGTGCGCCAGGAGCGATGCGCCGCCTGCAGTTCAGCCAGACTGCCCAGGGAGGCAATCTTCCCCGCCTTCATAATCGCGATCCGCGTACAGATTTTTTCCACCTCATGCAGGTTGTGCGAGGTCATGAATATGGTTTTTCCCTGCTTGTGCAGCCTGAGCAGCAGTTGCTGAATCTGCAGCGCCGACTCCACGTCCACGCCGGAGGTCGGCTCGTCGAGAAACAGCAGCTCCGGATCGCCCGCCAGCGCCTGGGCGATGCCCAGCTTTTTCTTCATCCCGAAGGAAAACGTCTTTGCCTTTCGTCCGGCGTGTTCCGCCAGACCGACGTCCTCCAGGATGCGCTCGCACTCCTTTTTGCTGAGACGGATGCCTTTGACCCGTGCCAGATAGCGCAGGTGGTCCAGAGCCGTCAGTGAGTCGTAAAAGGTGGAGTAGTCGGGCAGGACGCCGATCCGCCGCTTCCAGTCATCCGGCTGGCCGACGCCGTCAAACATGCGGATCGTACCGGAAGTGGGGCGGATAATGCCCGTCAGCATGTTGATGAACGTCGACTTGCCAGCCCCGTTTTTTCCCAAAAACCCGAAGATTTCGCCGGCGTTTACGGACAGGGTGACGCCGTCGACGACCGTTCGCTCGCCAAAACGCTTGGTCAACTGGTTGGTTTCCACGAGTGCCACTAGCAATCCCTCCGTTGAAACAGATAGACGGACGCACTGAGAAAGAGCAGTGCGTACAGCCAGATGACGCCGGTGAACGCGCCCCCTTTTTCGATGTAGAAGTAGGGGGTCAGATAGCCGATCCACTTCGCCGTGGCATGGGAGGAGACGAGCGTCCAGAGGCCGAGAAAGGGCAGTCCCAACCCCAGGACGATCCCCGCAAACATCGTGTAGCTGGGGCGCGGCACCGCGATGGACATCAACAGCGCGAGGGACGTGCTGTACACCAACAGTGTCATGCACTGCCACAGCGTGTTGGCGTCAAACGTGCGGACGGAGGCGAACAGGACGCCAAACGTGACCAGCATGCAGCACGTCCAGAACAGCAGGACACCGAACCATTTGCCGAGCACGATGCTCGCCCGCGAGGTACGGGTAAGCAAAAACCGGATCGTCCGGCTGGACAGTTCCCGGTTCATGATGTCATGGGACAGGCCAAACACAAACAGCGGCCCGAAAAGCATCACCAGCACGAACACGCCCAGCGCATGTCCGTGCGCCAGCTCCTTTTCCGAGAATATGTCTGCTACCTGATTGACCAGATCGGAGACCCAATAGGAGATCCCGACGATCACAGCGACGGTAATGAGCGACTTCACGCTCCGCAACAGACGGGTACACTCTTGAAAGCAAACTGCCCACATGTTGATTCCTCTCCTTTCACGATTCAGTGTAAAAGGAGAGCCTTATTTCTCCCCAATCGCTTCCTTATCGTTTTCTTAAACATGTCGGTCGTCACCCGCCCGCGCTCCATCACGTGGTATGATGAAAACACAAGGAGGGAACGGCTGTGGAACACCAAGCGCACATATTGCTGGTCGATGATGAAGAAGCGATTTTGCAGATGCTCAAAACCGTGCTTGAAAAAGAGGGGTTCCGCAACGTGGACACCTGCACGCGTGCGGAAGAGGCCATCCGGCTCATCGAGAAGAAGGCTTACGACCTGCTGATTCTGGACGTGATGCTGCCGGACAGGAGCGGGTTTGAGCTGTGCACCGCGATACGGCAGCGAACGCAGGCGCCGATTTTTTTCCTGACCGCCCGCGACTCCGATTATGACAAGCTGAGCGGCTTTGCGTACGGAGCGGACGATTACATCACCAAGCCGTTTCATCCGCTGGAAGTGGTGGCGCGGATGAAGGCACACTTGCGCCGGACGCTGTCCCAGTCCAGGGAGCAGCCATACGATTCCGGCCGCGTATACGATTTCGGCCGGTTTCAGGTAAACGTCGCGGCGGCCGAACTGATCGTCGACGGCAAGCCGGTGGAATGCTCCGCCCAGGTCTTTCGCCTGCTGCTCTTTTTTTGTGAGCGTCCCAACCGCGTCCTCACCAAGCAACAGATATACGAGCACGTCTGGAACGAGTACGGCTTCTTTGACGAAAACACGGTCATGGTCCACATTCACAAGCTGCGGCAGAAAATTGAAGAAAATCCGAGCCAGCCGAAATACTTGGTCACGGTAAGAGGCTTGGGCTACAAACTGGTGGCTGACGGGAGGAAGCGATGAGGCTGCGCCGCAAAATGATCGTCCATCACTTCCGCCAGCTGCTCCTGTTTTTTGTGGTGCTGATCGTCGTGCTGGTGATCTCGCTCGCATTGTTAGGCTACCAGCTCACAAAAAGGGAAATGGCAACCGATTTAAGCCTCCTCAGCGCCAGCGACTTGTCCTTGTTCTTCATTGCTGTGGACAAAAATGGCGTCCGCGTCGACGAGGACGTGGAGCACAGCGTAAAAAATCAAAACGGCTGGCTGCAGGTCATCGACAGAAACGGCGAAGCGGTCTACGCCTACAACTGTCCGCCTGATGTGCCGCGCCGGTACACGCCGGGCGAACTGGTGGGGCTTGCTCAGCCCGAAAGCGGCTTTCCGCATCACACCCGTATCTGGACGATCCGGTCGGGAGAGGAGAGCTATTTGGTGCTGTACGGCACCCCGGCGCCGGAGGTTCGGCTGCTGCATCTGGTGCTGCCGCGGGAGGCCGGTGAAAATGCTGTCTCCCGTCCGGCGCCAGGGAGCGAAGTGCAGGAGGCGTTTCGCCAACACAACGCCTGGCTGGCCGTGTACGACAGACAGGGGAGCCTTGTGGAGCAGTGGAACAATCCGCAGGCGGCCAAACGGCTGGAGGCGGCTGAGATACTGCAGGCGGAACAGGAGCGGAGAAGCCGGCCGGTCAATATCATCAGCCGCTACGATGAGGCTACCGGCCGCACGTTTGTTGTCGGCGTCCCCAATCCGCTCTACCGCCCCGGCACCTCCGCCGCCGAGAACAGCGATCGCCTGGTGCAGGAGGCGTTGTTAAAAATCGTGCTGATCCTGGTGCTGGTTGTGCTCGCAGCTGCTCTGTGGTACGGGCGCAGGGTGGGTCAGCCGCTCTTGCACATGATGAACTGGCTGGAACAGTTGGCAAACGGACGCTATCAAGAACCGACAGGCCGAAACGGCAGGCTCGTGGGCACCACACGCAGGGGCAGGCGGAAGAAGTCGTTTGCCGTGTTTCAGGACATCTTTGACGCTCTGCAGCATTTGACGGTCGTCCTGAGCGACAGCGAACGGCGGAGAAAGGACATGGAACGGACCCGGGAAGAGTGGATCACCGGCCTGTCCCACGATTTGAAGACGCCGCTCAGTTCCATTTACGGCTACGCGGCCATCCTGGAATCGGACCAGTACGAATGGGGGCCCGGCGAGATTCGCCGGTTCGGCGGGATTATTCGGGAAAAGGCCGACTACATGACCGGGTTGATCGAGGATTTGAACCTGACGTACCGGCTCAAGAACAACGCCCTGCCGATGGTGAAGAAAACAGCGGAGATCGTGGAACAGGTGCGGCGCATCGTCGTCGATACGGTCAACGACCCCGGGGCGGAGCGGCACGTCATCCGCTTTCAACCGGAGGTGGCGTCGCTGTTGGGGCAGGTGGACGGCAAATGGTTCCGGCGGATCGTCGCCAACGTCCTGGCCAACGCGGTGAAGCATACGCCGCCCGGAACCAACGTGCTGGTGTCAGTCGGACCAAACAGCGGCGGCGGGTTTGTCGTGAAGGTGGCAGACGACGGCCCGGGAATGGACGAAGAGACGAAGGAAAACCTGTTTGAACGGTACTACCGGGGAGGTCACACGCAGGAAGACGCCAGCGGGTCCGGCCTGGGCATGGCGATTGCCAAGCAGTTGGTGCTGGCGCACGGTGGAAAGATACGCGTCGAGAGCGAACCGGGCAGGGGGACGACAGTGGCGATGCTGTTTCCGCCCGCCGATGATCTGAAGGAACGGGACGAGGTGAAACAGGAGCGGGTGATCCGCTCTGGATGCTGAATCTGTCTCCGCAGGCATTGGAACAGGCGAGCCGGGTGGTGTCGATGCTGCCGCAGAAGACGGGCGGACTTACAAATCAAATTATAAAGAATACAAGACAGGAAAAAACGAAAACCGTGCCCCTCTGCACCAGCAGGCACGGTTTTCCTGTCAAACGGTTAGTGAATATCCCTCTTTTTAAACTGCCCGCCGCGAACGTCGTGAATGTTGCCGACGGCGAGAAATGCGCCGGGGTCCACTTCCTCGACAATCAGCTTCAGCTTGGCTTCCTCCAGGCGAGTGATGATGCAGAACACCACTTTTTTGTCGTCGCCGGTATATCCGCCTTCTCCGCGGAGGTACGTTACACCCCGTCCCAGCCGGGCGACGATGGCGTCTCCAATTTCCTTGTAGTTGTCGCTGATGATCCAGACCGATTTGGAGCCTTCAAACCCTTCAATCGTCAAATCAATCATCTTAAAGGCGATGTAGTACGCCATCAGCGAATACATGGCACGGTCCCAGCCGAACACGAAACCGGCGCTTCCGAGAATAAACACGTTGAAGAACATGACGATCTCACCGACGGAAAACGGTGTCTTTTTGTTAAACAGGATCGCCACAATCTCCGTGCCGTCCAACGATCCTCCGTAGCGGATGACCAAGCCCACACCAATGCCGAGAATGATGCCGCCAAATACGGTTGCCAGGAGCGGGTCTTCCGTCAACGGACGAACGTCGTGCAGCATCGTGGTTCCTATCGACATGGCTGTAACGCCCAACAGCGTTGAAATTGCAAACGTTTTTCCGATTTGTTTATAGCCGACGATCAAAAACGGCAGATTGAGCAGGAACAGGAACAACCCGAGCGTCCAGCCTGTCAAGTGGGACAAGATGATAGATATCCCGACTATTCCACCGTCAATGATGTGATTTGGGACCAGAAAGATTTCCAGCCCGACGGAGACGAGGCCAGACCCGATCAGGATGAACAGCGCCCTCTTGAGCAGTTTGCCGAGGGTCAATTTTTTATGAGTGGCATGTTGTTTGAGCGTTTCTTCCATTCATTCCCCTCCTACGATAATAATTATGTTTTTATTATACCATTAACTGTCCAATCGCTTGCGCATTTTCAGATATGTTCAGAATAGAAAAAATAGACGGAGACACGATCTTTTCTCCGTCAGCCTGCGAATGGATACAAGCACACCTTGACAAAATTATAGACAAAACAATAAAATGTCTATAAAAATATAAACAAAACAAGGGTGTGTTTGTGTGATTGGCGTATCGGAACTGTTTTGGAACGCCTCGTTGGAGGAATTGAAACGCGGGTACATTCTGCAGGACGACCATGTTGTATGCCTGCTTTGCGGCAAGCGGCTGGAGAAAGGCGTCGTCTATCCGGCTGACGGCGTTTTCTATGAAGCGGAGCGGTATATGCGCGTTCACATTGAACAGGCGCATCAGTCCGTGTTTGACTACCTGATCCGGCTGGACAAAAAGCTGACCGGCCTGACGGACCATCAAAACCGTCTGCTGCGCCTGTTTTACCAGGGAAATAGCGACGCGGACGTGCAGAAGGAGCTGGGCATCGGCAGCGCTTCCACGATCCGGAATCACCGCTTTGCCTTGAAGGAGAAGGAGCGTCAGGCCAAGGTGTTTTTGACGTTGATGGAGCTGTTGAAAGAACGGGACAAGTACGCGCCGACCTTCATTGATGTGCATCACACCGCCAGAATGGTGGACGATCGGTACAATGTGACGCTGGACGAGTACGACAAGTTATTGAAAAAGTACTTCCCGGCAGGAACCGATGGATCATTGAAGACTTTCCCCTCGAAGGAAAAACACAGACTGGTGGTGCTGCGGGAAATCGCCAAGCGGTTTCAGCCTGAGCGCATCTACACGGAAAAAGAAGTCAATCAGATCTTGCAGGCGGTGTATGACGACTACGTTACCGTCAGACGGTATTTGATCGACTACGGGTTTCTGGATCGAAAGGACGACGGCAGCCAATACTGGCTGAAAGCGTGATTTTGAGGGAAAGGAAGAGATACCGATGGATCGACGAGCGGAACTGAAACAACTGTACAAGGAAATGAAGACTGAGGCGGGTGTCTACCGGATTACCAACCGACAAAACGGGAAAGTGTTCATCGGCAGCACCATGAACCTGAAGACCATAAACGGCACGCAATTCCAGCTGAATTACGGCAGTCACAAAAACAGTAAGCTGCAGCAGGAGTGGAACGAATACGGGAAAGACGCCTTTGACATTGAGGTGGTGGAGCGCCTGGAAGTGAAGCAGGACAAATACCAGGAGACCAAGGACAAGCTGAAAAAGCTGGAGGAAACCTGGATGGAAAAGCTGCAGCCGTTTGGCGAACGGGGCTATCACTAGGGGGGCGGCAACCGCCGTTCCCGTCAAAAAACAAGGATCGTTGCGGGATGTCCGCACGATCCTTGTTGATTTTTCCGCAGGTTGTCTACAGAGGCACTATGTGTGTCAGCAAAGCCGTCGGCTGCAGGTGACGTGAACCGCGCCGCTTCGGCTCTTGGCCCGTTGTTACGGGGTTTGCGCCGCATAGTACTGTTTCAGGCTGGAACCCACCCCTGCGGTATTGTTCAGCAGCGTTTTGGCGCTGAAAAAGATGCTGCCTTTTACCTGGGGATACGCCTTGTTGAGTTGGAGCTGCTTGATCAGCGCATCGCTGGTCGCCCAGTCGGTCGTGTTGCTGCCCACGCGGTACGCGGCGTGACCGATGTAGAGTTTGACGGGGGTGCCGTTTGTTTCCGCCGCCCACCAGTGGACGAGCTTGTCGTACGCGGCCGGCTTGTACCCGATGCTCCAGTAGAGCTGAGGCGCTACGTAATCGAGCCAGCCGCTGCGAATCCACGTGCGGACGTCGGCGTACAGGTTGTCGTAGGAGCTTTGGCCGTTCGTGTCCGAACCGGTGGGGTCGTCCTTCGCGTTGCGCCAGATGCCGAACGGGCTGATCCCGAACTCCACCTGCGGCTTTACGCGTTTAATCGACTGGTACAGGTCGCGGACGAAGGTGTTGATGTTGTCGCGGCGCCAATCGCCTTTATTGGCAAATCTCCCTTGATTGTAGGCGGCATACGTCGCATCGTCCTTAAACGCTTCCTGCCCGTACGGATAAAAATAATCGTCCAGGTGCACGCCGTCAACATCGTACTTGTTCACCACTTCCAGAATGGTGGCGATCACGTGCTGCCTCACTTCCGGAATGCCCGGGTTGAAGATCAGTTGGTTATTGTGAGGCACGACCCAATTCGGATGCAGTCTGGCGGGGTGATTTGCCGCCAGTTTTCCCGGATCTTTGTTCGTGCTGGCCCGGAACGGGTTGAACCAGGCGTGAAACGCCATGCCGCGCTTATGCGTTTCTTCGATCATGAAGGCGAGCGGATCATAGCCCGGGTGTTTTCCCTGCGTGCCGGTCAGCCATTTGGACCAGGGAACGAGAGCGGAAGGGTAGATGGCGTCCGATTCCGCTCTCACCTGGACGATGATGGCGTTCATGCCGGTCGCTTTCAGCTCGTCCAGCAAGCGTATGTACTCCTGTTTTTGCGCGTCGATGCTCAGGCCCTGTTTCGACGGCCAGTCGATGTTGTACACCGTGCTCACCCATGCGGCGCGCATCTCCTGCTGGGACTGGTTCACAGCGGTGCTGCTCCCCTCGGCACCGGCGTTCGGATTGATGACAGGTTGCGGAGCCGTTCCATTGACGATGTCCGGCGGGGCTGTCGGGGGAATCGATTGGCTGACGGCAGCATTGGCGGTCACCCCTGTGCTCGTCTGCGGCTGAGCTGCCGTTGCGATCGGCTGCAGCCCAAACAGCAGGAGGAGCAGACTCATCAGCAAGCGGTATCGTTTCAATTCACAATCCTCCTTATTGCGTGAAAAATGTTCCCGTACACGATCTGCCGTGTAGGCGGAAGAAATCTACCAATCTAGTAGACGTTTGAGAGAGACATTCGTTGCTTTCGGACTGCAAAAAACGGCAAAGATGGGTCTTGTGTCCTATGGTGATCGTTTCCTGGTTCGGCACATGTTTCACGGAAGACTTGATGGCGTTGATCGTACCGCTGGCCGAGCACATCGTTTTTGGCAAACAACTTTACAGGAAGACGAGATAGCGATAACGTTGAGGAAGAGTGTGAACGTGCATGAAGGTTGGAAGGATATACGCATCATGAATGAGGAGAGATCAGAGAGATGAAGATGGACCCGCAAACGGGATCGCTTGAAGGTATCGGTCACGAACGGCGGAAAGCGGACATGCGCGTGCTCGTGATGACCGCTGTTCCGGCAGAGAGAGACGCGGTCTTGCGCGGACTGCGCGGCGACCGCCGCTTTGACGTGCTGGCAGGGGGCGTCGGCGCGGCGGCAGCGGCAGCCAGTACGGCGCGGGCCCTGGCTGTTGGCCAGTACGACCTGGTCGTGTCTGCCGGCATCGGCGGCGGATTTACGGGACGGGCGGAAGTGGGCTCCCTGGTGGTGGCGAACGAGATTATCGCCGCAGACCTGGGGGCGGAGACTCCGGACGGCTTCTTGAGCGTGGACGAGCTGGGATTCGGTTCTGCCCGCATCCAGGTCCCCGCTGAGTGGGCGGCCCGTGTGACTGAGGCGCTGCGCGAGGCGGGGCTGCCCGTCAGCACCGGCCCCGTCCTGACGGTAACGACTGTGACAGGCACCGCTGAGACCGCTCGTACATTGGGCGTGCGTGTGCCCGGGGCGGCTGCTGAAGCGATGGAGGGCTATGGCGTGGCTGTTGCCGCCCGTCAATGCGGCCTCCCCGTCCTGGAGGTCCGTGCCATTTCCAACCCGGTCGGACCGCGTGACCGTGCCTCCTGGCGCATCGCGGAGGCGCTGAACGCATTGGAGGCAGCAAGCTCAGTATTCCTGGAGGTGCTACGATGAGAATTGCCTTTTCGCCTTGTCCCAACGACACGTTTGTATTCCACGCCTGGGTGCACGGCCTGATCCCCGGCGCACCCAAGCTGGATGTCACATACGCCGACATCGACATTACCAACGGCCTGGCAGCGGCACCCAACGGGCCGGACGTACTCAAGATTTCGTATGCAGCCCTGCCGTGGGTGCTCAACGAGTACGCGCTGCTCCCGTGCGGAGGGGCGTTGGGCCGGGGGTGCGGACCGCTGGTGCTGACCAAGACTGGCAGCAACGATCCGGGGGTGCTGTCCGGTCGTCGCGTGGCGGTCCCCAGCGAACGCTCAACCGCCTACCTCCTGTTCCGCCTGTGGGCCGCCCGCAACGTGCCGGGAGGTGTTGGCGAGATCGTAGTGATGCCCTTTCACGAAATCATGCCGGCGGTGCGTGACGGCTTGATCGACGCCGGACTGGTCATCCACGAGGCGCGTTTTACGTACCCCTCGTACGGACTCAGCCTATTGGCCGACATGGGAAGCTGGTGGGAAGAAGATACCGGCCTGCCGATTCCGCTGGGGGCGATCATCGCTCGCCGTTCGCTCGATCAAAAGGCCATCGCCGGCTGGATCCGCGCGTCAGTCGAATACGCATGGGCTCACCCGGAAGCGTCGCGTGAGTACGTGCTGCACCACGCGCAAGAGATGGACCCCGATGTGGCAAAAGCGCACATCAACCTGTACGTAAACGAGTTTACCGCCGACCTGGGCGAAGAAGGGTATGAGGCGGTCACCGCTCTGCTCACGCGGGCAGCGGCGGAAGGTCTTGTGCCGGAGGTGGACCCGGCCAAGCTGCGCTGACACGGCCGGTGAATCATGAGACGCAAAAAAGGGGCTATTAGGCCCTTTTTTTGCGTCTGGCCATGCGGGCCCCCCTGCTTTACACGAAAAAATGGGAGCCTGTGTTGCACATGCTCCCGTTCGTGGTTCTGCATTCTGTTTCACATTCACTTTCAAACCGGCTTTTTCCACTTCAATATATTCTTTCTCCCACTTTTTGGCTTTCACGCTGATATCTGGTGAAGTGCCTCTAGGGCGTCGGATTCGGTCTCCTTGAATAAGACCATGTTTCCCTGATTGGATTCGTACATGAAGGCGTTCAGGCTGTTGCTTTGGTAGCTGCTGAAATCACCGACGATCGCGACTTTCATCTGGTAGTTGGTAAAACACAGGGTCTAGTGAAAGCCACTCCAGCGATGGTGCGGCCCGTTCGTTTAACACAGTTACTTCTGTACCAGTTGAATAAGGTTGCCGCATGTATCGTCGAAGACGGCGATTGTGACGTCACCGACTTTGGTCGGCTCCTTCGTAAACTTCACGCCTTGTTCCACCAATCGATTGTATTCTTTCTGAATATCTGCAACGCCAAACATGGTTGCGGGGATGCCATCGGCATAGATCTTCTGCTGATACGCTTTGGCGGCAGGATGATCATTTGGCTCGAGCAACAGCTCGGTACCGTCTTGCTGATCGGGAGAAACAAGCGTGATCCACCTGAATTTCCCCATGGGAACGTCCTGCTTTTTGACAAACCCCAGTGTTTCTGTATAAAACTGCAATGCCTTCTCTTGATCGTCAACCAATACACTCGTAATAATGATGTTCAACATCTGGCAGCCTCCTGATTATGACGTTGGTACTATCTTAACAATCTGGCTTCAAACAGACAAATCCATACAGTGCCACACGTTCCACGCAGCTCGAAAGGAGCAAATGAATCGCTGTTATTCAGCAGGATTTTCGCATATCCCCACAAACAGCAGGCTGCCGTTTGGCGCCGTAATCCCGTAGATAAAGGGCCGGTCAAGAATCATTTCTGCCCGGCTTTCCGGCGGCCTAGAACCGGCATAGGCGATCAGCGTATAGGCGGACGCTTCCACGCCGTTTTCGTCAATCGCGATATGTGTTCCTTGAAGGACTCTAGAAAAAAACGCTGTGTATTCGGTAATACCGCTAAAGTCTGCCCTGGGTGTGAAGGCTGAAATCACGTCAAGTTTTTTGAGAACGTTGGCCAGGTCAAGGTTTGACTGAAAGCTGAATTTGGGGATTTTCCAGATGATTTGCCCATAGCTGTCCTCGCCTTCTTCAAACGTCTTCCGCATTTGCTCGGGGGATGAAAGCAACTCGTACGGAGATACCCCGCGATCCGGCAGGATAAATACCATTTGTCCCCCATTTTTGAGCCCCAGGCCGGCGCGAGTAAACCCCTTTCCTTTTGCATAGCTTCCGGTCCCAAACGTCTGATTCATAAACTCGACGTGTACATCATGACCATCTGCGAGGTGGAACACATCCACGGCTGTTTTCTCTTTATCAAATTGATCAACCCATTCGTCATAGAAGTATACGGTATTCAGGATTGACAGGATTTGATCCGGACTCGTTTCCAGCCTGGGAGACAGTGTACCGTTCGTATTGGCTGATATCCAGGCAGCCATCGCTTTTCCGGCTTCTTCCTTGGCAAAGTCGACAATGTGGGAACTTGCATAGAAATGTTCTGCTGCGTGTTTTACAAAGTCATGTTTGAATTGAACCGGGTTCCCATCGTGCTCTTGATTCATCCAGATGGAATTGGCGATTTTCAGCTTGCCAATGTCATTGTCCCTGTAAAGCGTGCGGTATAAATTTCCTGACTGTTCCAAAAGAAATGCCGGATCGGAAACACCCAATACATGAAGCAATTGTGCCTGTGTCTCGTTCTTAGCACCGGATGCGGCAAGCGACAGCGCAAAGTAGAGCGAGAGAGGGGAGTAATTTACGTTTTTGCCGCCGTTATTCAGGATATGGGGGCTAGTCTTATACGCGAATTCATTGACGGCCTCAATAAAATCATCCGCAACAGGATTTTGCTCGCGAACCTCACTCCATGTGTCATGGTCGTCAAAGGCATAAGCCTTGGGATAAACGACATCCAAGATGGCGCCTGTACGAGGCTGTTCACTGCCTGGTTTGGGAACCAAAAGACTAATGCCAACCAGCAATGCGACACAAGCCGTGAGAGCCGCCCATTTATACCAGGCGGGTTTTCTTTTTTTCATGCACAGTACCACTCCTTTCTTTTTTCATTGCCGTCTTTCCATGAATGCCGACAGCGGTGTAAGGTTTGAAAATATGGCATTTTTTGGCAGATGATTGTTTATTATACCCCATGATTTATGTATACTGTAGAAAACTTACTTTTTAAGAGAAAGGGAGTGTCCGCACTCAAAATAGAGATCGCGAACATGCGTGTCATCACGGTAAACAATCCAACATGACGAGGTGTTGCTGTAATGAGCGGAAAAATTACCAGAACCAATCCCGCAACTGTCCCGGCGCCAGTTGGGAAGTACACGCACATCACCAAAATCCCGAGAGGTGCCGAACTGTTTGTGGCATCAGGACAAATCGGCGTAACCCCTCAAGGGGAGATACCAGCGGCTTTGAATGAGCAGGTGGTTCATACATTTGCCAATATCAAGGCAATTCTGGAATCGGAAAACTTGACAAGCGAACATATTATTAAAGTGAATATCTGGGCCACGGAAAAACTTGATTGGGATTTCTTCTACGCCGAGTGGGACAAGTTATTCGGAAATGACTATCCTGCGATGACCGTTGGCTATATTACTGCACTGGGCTTGCCTGAAATTAAAATTGAAATCGAAATATGGGCTGCCAGAGTATAGCAACCGCTCGCTCATGCAAAAAGCGGAAGAGCGGGCAATACAGGAAGGCCGCTCGCTTTTGATGCTCGACACGAGGGAAGGAGATCGGTCCAATTACCTCTATACGTCGATCGGTTTTGTCGAAGCGGGACGAATCCCTCGATACGCCCAATCAGCAAACGGGGAACTCCATGCAACCGTTATTTAATATAAAACGTTGTAATTACAGCAAAAAGACACGGAACAGCAATTCCGTGTCTCCGTGTGCAGACAAAGTCCATGGCGCATGGGTGGTAGGGACTGCTCGCTCTCTTGACGCCCCGCAAAGAAGCAGATCGCGTCCGCACCAAAACGCGACGCGGGCAGGGGGCAAACAGCCCCTTGGTATCAGGGGTGTCAGAAAAACAACGGACTTACTCTTTTGCCCCTCTCAAAGTAAGCAACACCACACTCTCCACATGACTCGTATGCGGAAACATATCCAACGGCTGGACGCTGACAAGCTCATAGCGGGCCAGCAGCTTCGCCACGTCTTTGCCCAGAGTGGACGGATTGCAGGAGACGTAGACGATCCGCTGTGGCTGCACCTCCAGGAGGGAGCGGATCAGGGCGTCGTCCAGTCCGGTGCGGGGCGGGTCAACCACGACCACGTCCGGTTTTACGCCCTGCTTGGCCCACTTCGGCATCAGCACCTCGGCGCGGCCGACGTGGAAGGTGGCGTTGGCGGCCCCGTTTTTCTCGGCGTTGCGGCGGGCATCCTCGACTGCATCGGGAATCAATTCGATGCCCCGGACTTCCCGGGCGTACGGCGCCAGCCAGAGGGCGATTGTCCCCGTGCCGCAGTAGAGGTCCAGCACCAGTTCGCTGCCGGTCAGCCCGGCGGCTTTTTTCACTTCCTCGTACAGCTTGCGCGTCTGCTCCGGGTTCAGCTGGAAAAAGGCGCGGGCCGACAGGTCAAACGACAGCTCCCCCAACTGCTCCGCGATCGACGGTTTTCCCCAGAGCTGGCGGGTGGAGTCGCCGAAGATCAGCGACGTCTTTTTTCGATTGACGTTCTGCACGATGCTGACCAGGCCGGGCAGACGGGTGCGCAGTTCCAGGATCAGTTCCTTGACGCGCGGAAACTCCTCGGTCGCCGTCACCAGCGTGAGCTGCGTCTCGCCTGTGGCAAAGGCCACGCGGGCGACGATGGTGCGGATGACACCGGTCCGTTTTCGTTCATCGTACGCGGGAATGCCCAGCTCCTCCATGATCTGCCGCGCCGTGCGGACGATCTCGTTCGTCGCCTCGTGCTGCACGCGGCATTCCTCCAGGTCAACGAGGCGGTGGCTGCCGGTCTGGTACAGGCCGGCCACCAGCCGGCCGTTCTGCCGTCCTACCTGAAACTGCGCCTTGTTGCGGTAGCCCCAGGGGTTGTCCATGCCGATCGTCTCCGCCACCGGCGGATTCTCCAGCCGGGCGTACTTGCGCAGCGATTCGATCACCAGCTCCCGCTTGCTGGCCAATTGGGCCTGGTAATCCATGTGCTGCAGGCTGCAGCCGCCGCATTCCTCATAGACCGGACAGGGCGGCTCGACCCGCGCAGGGGAGCGCTCCACCACGCGCACCAGTCGGGCGATGGCGTACGTTTCCTTGACGTCCGTCACTTCGGCGTGCACCACCTCCCCGGGCAAGGCCTTATCCACAAAGACGATTTTTCGTTTGTAATAGCCGATGCCTTCGCCGTTGATGCCGAGACTTTTGATCGTCAGGGTTATCTGCTGGCCGACGCGAATGGCGGCTTCCTTTTGCGACGATTTGTTCATGCGTGCCGATCTCCTTCACAGGTGGTTGTCCCTTCATTATACCGCTGCCTGGACCTGTGCCAAAATGAATTCGCTCCACACCTGCTTTTCCGGCAGAATTTTTCCGTCCCGTTTTTGTCATCACAATCCGAAGGGACAGCGCCGCCAATCTGACCATGATGCGGCTTTCTCCCTTGTCCCGTTTTTTGCTATAATAGGGCAGAAAAAAACGAGGGAGTTGTGACGAAAGATGCAAGAGCTGTTTGACAAAATGAAGGAATATCTGAACATGGATACGGAGATTTCCTTTGAAGAGTTTGACGGATACTATAAGAAAGTGGTTGCGTTTCTGAACGACAACTGGACCAGTTTGAACGAGGACGAGACGCTGCACATGCTGTTCATCCTCGACAACCTGAAGTCCAACGGCGAGGATCGCGCCAAGCGCAAGGAAAAAGAGGCGAAAAAGTACGCCAAGATGGCACAGCGTTCGGAAATCTGGGCTACTGCGCTGATCAAGCGTCTGCGCGATGCCGGCATGAGCGATGAGGAGATCGGCAAGCGCTACGAAGCGATCTACGAAGCGGTGTAACTATCTTAGCAAAACCAAGTGGGGACGGCGGACCCCGCTTTTTTATTTGGCGGGGGAAGTGGCAAAGCATTGACAATGCATGGCAAAATGACTATAATTTCTTACTAATTTAAATAGTTCTTTTTGGTTGAACAGCGCGGAAAAGGACGAGTAAAAACAGAAGCGGCGCACAGAGAGCTGTCCCTCGTGCTGAAAGGACAGCCGCTGGCCTGTTTTGAATATCACCTTGGAGCTGTGCCTTGGAAAGAACGGGATCGCCGATTTGAGTACAGGGCAACGGTCACGCCCCCGTTACCGGGCGGGAGTTCTGCTCAGGGGAACTCGCCGAGTCTGTTTTTCGCGAGGAAAGCAGAGAAGCTGAGTGGTACCGCGATGCCCTCGCCTCAGCCAGTCGTGCGCGATGCGCCGAAGGCTGGAGGCGGGGGCTTTTGCATGTTCCGCGCTGCCGATATCACCATCAGGGGAGGAGCAAAAAACACATGCCTGCTGTCAACATGGAAGACATCATCGTCGCCAACCATTTGCTCAAAGACGTAATCGAGAAAACGCCGCTGCAGCGAAACAAGCTCCTGTCCGAGCGGTATGGCTGCAACGTCTACTTGAAGCGGGAAGATTTGCAGGTAGTGCGCTCGTTCAAAATTCGCGGCGCCTACAACCTGATCCGCCACCTTTCGGATGAACAGCGGCAAAGGGAGTGGTCTGCGCCAGCGCCGGAAACCACGCGCAGGGCGTGGCCTACTCCTGCCGGCTGCTGCAGATTCGCGGCCATATTTTCATGCCGGCTACGACGCCGCGGCAGAAAGTGTCGCAGGTCAAGCTGTTCGGAGGTGAGTATGTCGACGTAGTGCTGGTCGGCGACACGTTTGACGATTCGTTTGCGGAGGCGATGTCCTACTGTCTGGAACAGAACATGACGTTCGTCCATCCGTTTGACGATCCGCTGGTGATTGCCGGACAGGGCACGGTCGGAGCGGAAATCATGAACGATATGGCGGAGCCGATCGATTACCTGTTTGTGAGCATCGGCGGCGGGGGACTGGCTGCGGGCGTCGGCACGTACGTGAAGGGAGTCAGTCCGTCCACCCGCATAATCGGGGTGGAACCGGCCGGCGCTCCCTCGATGACGGAGGCGCTGGCCAGGGGAGACGTCGTCACGCTGGAGGAGATCGACAAGTTCGTGGACGGGGCGGCGGTCAAACAGGTGGGACAGCTCACCCGCGAAATCTGCAAAGAGATCGTGGACGACATCGTGCTGGTGCCGGAAGGAAAAGTATGCACCACGATTTTGGAACTGTACAACGAGAACGCCATCGTCGTCGAACCAGCCGGGGCCCTGCCGATTGCCGCGCTTGACGCCTGCCGCGAGCAGATTGCAGGGAAAAACGTCGTCTGCGTCATCAGCGGGGGCAACAACGACATCGACCGGATGCAGGAAATCAAGGAGCGTTCCCTGCTGTATGAAGGCTTGAAACATTACTTCATCATCAATTTTCCGCAGCGGGCCGGAGCGCTGCGCGAGTTTATCGACAAAGTGCTGGGGCCGCACGATGACATCGTCCGTTTCGAGTACACGAAAAAGAACAACAAGGATAACGGGCCGGCACTTGTCGGAATCGAGCTGAAGTGCAGAGAGGACTATCAGCCGTTGGTGGACCGGATGAATAAGCATGGCATTCGCTACGTGGAGGTAACCAAGGACCCGACACTGTTTAACCTGCTGATCTGATCAAAACATGTCCAGGGTGCGCTTGTGTTGTAAAACAGCGCGGAAAAATCAAAAAAGTATTAATACAGCGAAAGCAGGAGAAACGGACAGAAAACAGAAGCAAGCGAGCGAAAATGCGCCGTAATGTTTTATAACAACGTTTTATAAAACAACCCCTGTTATAATACAATAACCTCAACGAACACGTCGGGAGGTTATAATCATGACGCCGATCGCCACCTTTTTCCGCAATCTGGAAGCCAAATGTTGCACCGTGTGCGGCCAAGCGATGACAGAGCAGGCTGAATCCTACATGACCGAGTGCTTTGACTGCCAGGAAAAAATAGCGAAGGATGCCTACCTGCGCCATTACAACAAGCGGTAAGCATCCATCCGTTTAAGAGAGGAGAGCCGCCAGGGCAGCCGTTCCCGTATCAGTCTTTCGCGCAAGCGGAGAAGTGCAGGGAGACAGCCGCAGCCGGGCGGCTTTTTTTTTTTTTTGTCTGCTCCCGGACCGACGTCGGCCCGGAAGCAGGAAGGATGTTGTTTAGAACGCCCAGTTTCCGTTTCGGAAGATGGGCTCGCGTGTGCCGTCGGCCAGTTCCCCGTCGATGTCCATTTCCGCCGAACCGATCATGAAATCGACGTGCATGAGGCTGGTGTTGAGACCGCGCTGCTCCATTTCCTCGGGGGAGAGGTTGTCTCCGCCCTCCAGGCAGACCGGATAGGCATTCCCGATCGCCAAATGGTTGGAGGCATTTTCGTCGATCAGCGTGTTGTAAAAAATCAGGTTGGACTGGGAGATGGGCGATTGATGCGGCACCAGGGCCACTTCTCCCAGGTAGCGGGAGCCTTCATCCGTCTCGATCAGCTTCTGCAATACGTCAAAGCCCGTCTCTGCCGTCACTTCCACGATGCGTCCCCGCTCGAAACGGAGTGTAAAGTTCTCGATCAGATTGCCGTTGTGGCTCAACGGCATCGTGCTGGAAACGACGCCGTTCACCCCGTCTTTCAACGGAGCGGTGTAGACTTCTTCCGTCGGGATGTTGGCTGTAAACGGTACGCCGTTTGCGGTCACACTGGCTCCTCCTTGCCAGCGGTGACCGGGCGGCAGTTGGACCGACAGGTCGGTGCCGGGCGCTTTAAAGTGAAGGCAGCGGTACTGCTTGCCGTTCAAGTAGGTCACCTTTTCGTTCAGTGCTGCTTGATGGTTCCGCCAGGCTGTCACCGGGTCGTCCACGTCTGTCCGGGTGGCGCGGAAGATGGCATTCCACAGGGCGCTCACCTGCTCGCTTTCGGGCAGGTTCGGGAAGACTTTTGCGGCCCATGCAGGAGAGGGAGCGGCGATCACCGACCAGCTGACGCTGTTGTTCATCGTGTAGTTGCGAAACGTGTACATGGCAGTTCTCATCGCTTTGTCGGCAGCGGCGATCCGCTCCGGATTGACTCCCTTGAGCAGATCGGGGTCGGTCGCGATGATAAAAAGAAACGCAGCCCCGTTCTCGGCCAGCTCCTCGTACGCTTTTGCTCTCCACATCGGGTATTCCGTCAGCGCTTCATACGGGGCGAGATCGTACTGGAGCCGGGTTAGTTCATCGTCCGTCCATTCGGTATACACGTGTTTGGCTCCGGTCAGGTAAGCTGTTTTGGCAATCTTGCGGACCAGTTCGGCCGTGCAGAGGGGGGCGTTGATGACAAGGGTTTGCCCCGGCTGGACATTGACGCCGATTTTCACAGCCAATTCGGCGTAGCGATCAAGCATGCGATCAGCAGCGTTCATGAAAAACCTCCTCGTCAGAATATGTAGTGTTGGCAGACAGGCAGTCAGATAACTGGATGTTGTTTTAATACTATACCAGTTTATGGATTGTGTATAGATAATGGAGTATAAGTCGTTCTTGCCAAACGGAAAAAAGACGGGCATCCTAGTAGCGTGTGCCATTCGGATGGAAAGGAGGAGCGGAGGTGTTTCATCCGCTGGTGTTCGACAATATCCGGGTCGTGCTGGAAGGAGTGGTGTACGATCGGGATTTCGAGGGAGCCATCATCATCACGGGCCGCTCCGACGTGATGGACCTGGCTACATTTGAGCGGCTGTTTCAGATTGAATTCCGTCAGGCAGGTAAGGCTGATGGTGACACGGCGGTGACGGCGCAGATCCAGCTGCGCACCTCGCTGGCAGACATTGCGGCGGAGCAGCTGGACAAGCCGCTGACAGAGCATGTGGGCTGCACGATCTGCATCCATTATTTCCTGGAGATCAGCGACGTGCCGCGGGAGACAGAAGCGATCACCGCGATTCTCAACGAGGTGTGGGGACACCGGCCGCACATCACGCAGACGGTCAAGGCGCGTTTAGACGAGCATCGGCAGGAGTGGCCGCCGCAGCGCTTTGCCAATCAGATCACGCTCGATTTTCACCGCAAGATCGACGAGGGCAACATAGAGGACTTGCGCCGCCTGATCGATCACACGGTCGATTCGCTGATTCACCTCCAGGCGTACTGCGACCGCCGCGCATAGCCGAAACGATCGGGAATGGAAAGCGCGAGCCTCCCGCCTGTCTGCCTGACGATTCGGCGTGCCTCAATACCTCCCGTTTTGCCATTTACATTTGTTCGGACAGGCATTATGATTAAAGTGTTAACTCATCTTATGTTTTGGTTGACAAAAACGGGAGGTTACCATGAGAAACGAACGATTGAGATGGATGCTCTTATCTGCTGTGTTTGCCGCTGTGACGGCCGTTTTTTCGCAAATCACAATTCCCCTGCCGCTGATTCCGATTACCGGACAGACACTGGCGGTCGGTTTGGCCGCCACCATTCTCGGCAGTCGGTACGGCACGCTGGCGATGATCATTTACGTGCTGCTGGGCGCGGTCGGTCTGCCGGTTTTCTCGGGGGCGAGCGGCGGACTCCAGGTGCTGGCCGGCAAATCCGGTGGATACATTTTCGGTTTCATTCTGACTGCCTACATTACCGGCCTGATCCTGGAGAAAACCCGATTCTCCATTGGCTGGGCGCTGGTGGCCAACCACGTCGGCATGGTTGTGACACTGGTTTGCGGCGTGATTCAGCTCAAGTACGTGCTGGACATTCCGTGGAGCGCCGCGATCATGAGCGGCGGCGTTTCCTTTTTGCTGGTGGGAGTCATCAAGGCCGTGCTGGCCGCCTGGATCGGCATCAAGGTGCGCGAGCGGCTGGTGTCCAACCGGCTGGTGCAGGTGGACAAGCCGACCCTTTCGTAAACAGAAGAGAGACCGCCTGATAATTCAGGCGGTTTGTTTTTTTGACGCTGCCCAAGGGCGTTTGTGGTATAAGGTGCCGGGCCGGATGGATACTAGAGACGAGCACTGATACTGGGAAAGGATGTCTGCGATGAACCTGACAACGATTCCCGCCCCCAAAGGGCTGCCCATATCCGGCCATTTGCTCGCCTTTCGCCGCGATCCACTCGGCTTTTTGCAGAGGGCTGCGGAACAGCACGGCGATGTCGTCCATTTTCGTTTTGGTCCCAGCCGGCACATGTATCTCTTGACCAATCCCGAACACATCAAGGAAGTGCTGGTCACCAAACAGTCCCACTTTCGCAAGGCCAAAGGACTGCAGGTGGCGCGTGCAGTGGTGGGAGACGGCATTCTCACCAGCGAGGGACAAAAGCACATGCGGCAGCGCCGGCTGATGCAGCCTGCTTTTCGCCGGGAGCGGATCGCCGCTTACGCCGACGTGATGGTCCGTCAGGGGCTCGCCATGATGGACCGGTGGAAAGACGGCGATATCCGTGACGTGCACCAAGACATGATGAAAGTAACGCTGGCGATTATCACCGAGACGATGTTCGGCAAAGGGTTGACGGAAGGTGTCGAGAAGATCGGCCGCGCCATCGAAATCGGGCTGCAGTACGTGTCGAACAAGGCTTCGGCGATAATCGACATTCCGCTCGGCGTGCCGACGCCGCAAAACCAGAAGTTTCAGGAGGCGGCGAAGACGCTGGACAAAACCATATACGAGATCATCGAGGAACGGCGGAGGAATGGCGGGGAAGGACGGAACGACCTGTTGGCCATGCTGCTGGCCGCGCGTGACGAAGAGGACGGGCAGGGCATGACAGACGAGCAGGTACGTGACGAGGTGATGACCATTTTTGTCGCCGGCCACGAGACGACCGCCAACACCATGTCGTGGATCTGGTACCTGCTGGCCACCCATCCCGAAGCGGAACGAAAGCTGTGGACAGAACTGGACGAGGTGCTGGGCGGACGGCTGCCGACGGCAGAGGATGTCCCGCGGCTTGTCTATACCAATCAGATCATCAGCGAAACCCTGCGGCTTTATCCCGCGGCCTGGGTGATTAACCGGGAAGTGGTGGACGAAGTGGAGATCGGAGGGCACGTGTACCGTCCGGGTGAGACGCTGATGATGAGTCAGTATGTGATGCACCGCAGCAGCCGCTATTTCGACAACCCGGACCAATTCATCCCGGAACGGTTCGGCGGCGATTTGCTGAAGCGAATTCCCGCATTCGCCTACTTTCCGTTTGGCGGCGGGCCGCGCATCTGCATCGGCAACAACTTTGCGCTGATGGAGGCGGCGCTGCTGCTGGCCACGATCGCCCAGCGCTTCCGCCTGCGGCTGGCCGAACCGGGACAGCGGGTGGAGCCGGAGCCGCTGGTTACCTTGCGTCCGAAAAACGGGTTGAAGATGCGGCTGGAGGTGCGGAAATAAAGGGGGATAAAAAAAGAGGCATCTTTCCACCGAGCATGACCGCTTGATGTCAGATACCAAAAATGGGGGTTATTTATCACGGAAAGCAACATGCTTGCTTACAAGAGATACTGTATCAGATAAAAATAAAGTGAATATTAACCATCAATAAATTGAAATAAATTATGGTTGAAAAAACGGGATCGTAAAGGAAAAGCAGCTGCCCACGCCCAGCTCGCTGCTTGCGGTGATCACGCCGCCGTGGCGCTGGACGATGCTCTGACAGATGGGCAGACCCAGGCCGGTGCCGCCGTTGTTCCGGTTGCGTGATTTTTCTGCGCGGTAAAATTTGGTGAACACCTTGGGCAGGTCCTCCGGCGCGATGCCCTCTCCCTTGTCGATCACGGAAAAGAGCACGTGCCCGTCCCGCTGATCGCAGGTAAGCAGGATGGACCCATTTGGCTTGTTGTAGTAGATGGCGTTGTTCAGCAGGTTTTCCAGCACGCGGCGCAGTTTGGCCTCGTCCGCCTCGATGTGCAGTTCGTTGGAGACGCGCAGCTTCCACTGAAACGACAGCCCCGCCTCCTTGATGCGCACCAGGTAGTCTTCGATGACGCCTTTGACAAAACTTTTTACGTGGATGCGGCTGATGTTCAGCTTGATCTCCAAGCTTTGCTGGCTAAAATCCTGCAGCTCGTCCAGCAGCTTTTCCAGATCAGCCGTTTTTTCCTCGATCTTGCGCATCTGTTTTTGAATGCGCTTGACATCGGTGACGCGTCCCGAGCCGATGTAGGAGGCATAGCCCTTGATGGTCGTCAGCGGCGTGCGAAAGTCGTGGGCGATGGCCGAGATCAGTTCGGACTGTCGGTCTTCGGCCTCGCGAAGCTCGTTTACCATGTCGGAAAAGTAGTCGAACAGCTGGCCAAACTCGTCCTGCGAGCGGTAGCTAAACGAGACGTAGCGCTTGCCTTCACGGATTTCCTGGGTCACGCGGGACAGTTCGCTGACCGGCCGCAAGATCCAACGGACAAAGAAGGTGAGCAGAATAAGGCCGACCAGCGCGATGCTGCCGTAGATGAACCACAGCATCATCGAGACGCCTTTGGTGGCGAGAATGTCCGATTCATCCGTGTAAAAGTAGATGATGGTATGTCCCTGACGCGGGGGTTCGTGCTGAAAGTGGTATTCCGCCACCACTTTCAGATCGCTTTTCTCCTGGGCGGCGGGATTGGATGTATGCGGGTTTTTCAGGTTGTAAGCCTGAGATGTCTTGATGTAAATGGCGTTGCCGTCCGCATCCGTGACGACCATTTTGTACATCAGGTCTTCCGGAAGCTGTGTCTCCAGCTCCCGACGCTCGGACGGGTCCTTGAACACGCTCGAGTTCAACAACTGATTGACCCGCACCTTTTCCGCCGTTTCCTTTTCATACCGGTACTGGTTGTGCCGGTCCGTCTTCAACTGCTCGACGATGATGTCTTCAAAAACGAACTTGAACAAAAGCAGGTTGAGTGTGATCAAGCCGATAAACGAGAGGAACAGCTTCTTTCGGATGCTCATCTACACTTTCTCCCCGATGAACACGTACCCCGTCCCCCATTGCGTTTTGATGAACTGGCGATCCTTCTCCAGTTTTTCGCGCAGGTTCTTGATGTGCACGGTAACCGTATTGAGCGAGCCGTATCCGTAGCCCCAGACGCGGTCGTAAATCTGCTCCCGCGTAAAGACGATGCCCGCGTTTTCGGCCAGAAAGGTAAGCAGTTGAAACTCCTTGGTGGACAGATCAACTTTTTGGTCGTTGACGTAAACGGAGTACGTTTCCTTGTGAATTTCCAGCCCCTTGAACTTCAGGACAGTAATGGAGGATGCTGCTCTCTCTTTCTCTGCCGCCTCCTCACTGTAACGGCGAATGCGTTCGTAGCGGCGCAGGTGGGCGCGGATGCGGGCAAGCAATTCCTCCGTGTCAAACGGCTTGGTGATGTAGTCGTCGGCTCCGATCTCAAAGCCGACCACCTTGTCTACCGCCTTGCCCTTGGCACTGAGAAAAAGGATGGGCAGTTCCCACTCGCGGCGAATCTGCGAGCAGAGCTCATAGCCGCTCATGCCGGGCATCATGATGTCAAGCAGAATCAGATTGGGCTTGGTGCCTGCGTTCAACAGCTCCAACGCCTGCTCACCGTTTACTGCCGTGGACACATCGTATCCTTCGCTTCCCAAAATATCTTCCAGCATTTCGAGAATTTCCTCATTGTCGTCCACTATCAAAACATGGTCTTTCACCGGAACTCTCCCCCAGTCACCAGATGTGTTCTGGTCCTGTTTCTTTCATCATAATATCACGGTTCGTCCTGATGCGGGGGACAGATTCCTGGCACCCGCACGGACAAGCCGCGTCAGCGTAGAAAAGATGGATGTTACTACCTCTTGACACCAGGTGCTAAATGTAGCCAGAAAAAGCCAGAGACCTGTCGTCCCTGGCTCAATGTGCGTCGGTTACTGCTGTTGTGCTGAAGTCTGCTGTTGTTGTGGATTCGGTTGTTGTTGTTGTTGTGCATTCTGCTGTTGTTGCGTCGATTGTTCTTGCTGCTGCGACGGCTGTGTGGCCTCGGGCAGCGATGCTGCTTGTACAGGTTTCTTTTTCTGTGGATTCTGCGGAGCTTCGGCAATGGCAGGCAGCGCAATCCGCTTGGCACCCACAAAGCGCTTGCTCCAGTAATACGGATCGTTCAGCTTCGTGTTGACGACTCCTCTGCCGCTCTCCGAGTGTACAAACAAGCCATTTCCGATGTAGATGCCCACGTGTGAAACGCTGTGCCCGTTGGTGTTGAAAAAGACCAGGTCACCGGGCTGGAGATCGTTGCGGGACACCGGTACTCCCAACTTGAATTGGGCAGACGACGAATGAGGCAGATCTACACCCAGCGCATGAAACACATAGCGCGTAAAGCCGGAGCAGTCAAATCCGTTTTTGGTTGTGCCGGACGACTTGTAAGGAACACCATACAGGCTGTTGACAACACCCATCAGGGTTTTTTCCTCCTGGGCGTGTGCAGCGCCTGCTCCTATTGCAAGCATCCCGGCGATGAAGAGAGTAACCACCGTTTTGCGCAAAAGAAACTGCTCCTTTCCTAAGCCTACGAGGTTAGCTGATGGGTTCGGTCGAAAGGAATGCCCTAGGCGGCCGGCAGGCGGCTGCCATTCACCCCGAAAAACGTGGGTCCCCCGTTTCCGCACCGCGGAATTCGGCTAAATTCGATGTTTTTTACACGCACCTCAGCACAATTCAACACTTGTCCGATTTTTCCTGTCTTTTTTTGGTGGAGTTCATAATTTTGTCACAATTTGCACCCTCAAGCAGGAAACGATTCGTGTCAGATCACGTCAGCGCATGGTTCACCACATCTCGCCAGGGTGCTTGTCCGATTGCGGAAGGAAGGTGCCTCCGCCCCGGGTCGGAGGGAAAAACCAACCGCCCGCCCGTTATGACGAGACCTGTCAGCCGTCTACAATAAAGCCATAAGGGTGACACCCAAACAAAGTCGATGGGAGGGTAAGCAGTTAATGAGCGAACGGTCTGGAAAAGTGCTTCTCGGACTGATCCTGCTGCTCATTGGGGGATTAGTCATACTCGATCAGCTTGGCATTGACAGCAGTGAGCTGCTCCGCGTGCTGATTCCCGGGCTGATCATGTTGTACGGCGCCCGCAAAATGATGAGCAGCTCAGGTTCCCGGTTTACCGGCGGCCTGATCCTTCTGATCGGGTTCCTGATGCTGATCGGCAAATTGCATGTTTTGTTCCACGCCGTGCTGGCCATTGGTGTCATGTACCTGGGCTTCCGCCTGCTTCGCCAACGGGATGTGCCGGATCAAACGGTTCCGACCGTCGGGGAGCGGCAGTGGGCACAGCGCGTGCTGCAAGACGATGACGTATTGGATCGATGGGAGAAAAGTGTAACCAGGCGGCAGCAGCCGTAATCCTCGCATCGGCATTGCCGGATCGCAGGACAAGGTTGTTAATCCAACGAGAATCATATGGTATGATGAGGAGGAGAAGTGACGATGGGTATCTTGAAACGCTTGCGTGATTTGACTGTGGCTTCGGTGAATGACGTGCTGGATTCTATGGAAGATCCGGTAGTAATGCTGAACCAGTACATGCGTGACATGGAAGTGGAGATCGGACAGGTGGAAGTGGCCGTCGCCCGCCAGGTGGCGCTGGAGAAGAAATTCCGTCAGCAGTGGGAAGAGGCGCTGGCCTTCGTGGAAAAACGGGATCGCCAGGTAAAACTGGCGCTTAGCGAGGGTGAAGACGAACTGGCGCGCCGCGCGCTTGCCGACAAGAAACAGTACGAAGCGCGTGCCCGGGAGTACGAGACGCTCTATCAGTCTGCTTCGGACGCGGCGCAAAAGATGCGCGAAAAGCTGGCTGAGCTGAAAGAAGAGTTTTACAAGATGCGGGCGAAAAAATACACCCTGATGGCCCGCGCCCAAGTAGCCAAGACGCAAAAACAGGTAAATCAGGCCATTGTCGGGATGGGGAGCGAAACGGCGAGCCGCGGATTTGCCCGGATGGAAGAAAAAGTGATGCGCATGGAGGCGGAAGCGGATCTCAGCGCCCAGTGGCGCCTGACCAACGCAGGCCTGGACCACTCGCTGAGCAAATGGGAGAAGGACGAGCTGGATGCGGAACTGGCGCAGATCAAAGCCTCCCTGCTTGATAAAAAGGAAACGCCACAGCATCCGGAACAAGCGTAAGCGAGAGGAACGGCGGCGTTTGATGTAGAATTGAACCTAAGGCAGCCTGGGAAACAGGCTGCTTTTCCCCTAGAGGAGGTCCTTTTTTTGTCAGACTTCTTGGTGTTTCTACGACGGTTTTTTGCCGAACCCGGCCGAGTCGGCAGCATCATCCCCAGCTCCCGGTTTCTCTGCGCGCGCATGCTGACCCATGTGGATTGGGCAAACGCTGGCGTCATCGTTGAACTGGGGCCGGGCACGGGCGTGTTTACGCAAGCCATTCTCCAAAAGAAGCGGCCGGACGCCCGTTACCTTCTGGTTGAGCGTGATCATCAGTTTCGGACCATGCTGCGCGACCGGTTTCCCGACGTGCCGATTCGGGAAGAGGCTTTAAAGCTTGGGCAGTATATGGAGGAAATGAGGTTGGGCAAAGCCGACGTAATCATCTCCGGCCTTCCGTTTGCCATCTTTCCGGAAACGCTGCGTACCGGCATTCTGGACCAAATTGAATCCGCGCTGGCCCCTGATGGGCTGTTCATCACGTTTCAATACTCACTGCAACTGAAATCGGAGCTGCAGGCGCGTTTTCAACGGGTCGAGACTGATTTCACGCCGTTGAACATTCCGCCTGCGTTTATCTATACATGCCGTAACAGTTTGGAAGGAAAATGAGCGGCATGGGGCGTAAGAGAGGAGACTCCTGTGAAACTGTCCCGCTTGCACAAAATGACGGCTGGTGTTCTGATCATCTTGACGGGCATTGGCCTGTTGCTCGACACCTTGCATATCATTTCGTTCAGTTTGTTTAGCCTGTGGCCGATGATATTGGTGTACGTCGGCGCGCGCATGTGGGAGAAGCGAAAACGCATCAGAGGCGGTCTTTTGGCCGGATTTGGCATCCTGATTGCGCTGGAGATGTGGTTCGGCGTGGGATTCCATGAGCTGTTCCATTTCTTCGTCCCTCTGGCGTTGATCTACTTTGGCTTCCGCCTGATCCGGGGGCGCTCGCAGCGGCGCGACGGACGGGTGGATACGCTCGGTGACATGAGCAGTTTCTCCCCGAAATGGGACGCGCCCGACGATAAGTCGTTTCACGATAAGGCGGCACGCTTGGCCAAGCCAACAGAATACGGGCCTGTCTACAAGGAACGGGTTAAGACCCATCACCCCGGCAGCATTCTGCGGCCCAAGGATACCCGCAGTTCCCTGATCGGCGATTTTCATCTTACGTCCGGCAGGTTTGAGCTGAATGAACTGCACATCTGGCACGGCATCGGGGATGTGGTGATCGACCTGTCGCGGGCGATGGTGATGCAGGAGGAAGCGTTCCTGACTGTCGACGGCTGGGTGGGGGACGTCACCATTTACGTGCCGGTCGACATGCCGGTTGCCGTTACAGCCGAGGTGAGCTTAGGCGACCTGGAAGTGTTTGGACACCGGCAAGGCGGCATCAGCCGCAGTGTGATGGTCCGCTCCGAGCAGTACGAGCAGGCCGCTCAAAAAGTCCATTTACAACTCTCGCTGCTTGTCGGCGATATAAAAGTCAAGTACATCTAGGGGGTACTGACCGATGCGTCGACAGCGATTAGCGAGCGTACAATGGCAGTATGTGCGGTTCGGCCTGATGCTGGTCATCGGCACGGTAACCGCCACGTTCCTCTGTTTCCTATTGATGCACATCGCCTGGGCCAACGATCCAAAGATCCGTCTCCTCTACTCGACATTGGTAGACGACCCGGAACTGAGCCAGTGGCTTGCCGCCAATCTGCAAATAAAACTGCCGGCGGAGCCGGATTGGGTGATCATGCTGGCAGCCTTTGCCGTCTCGCTTGCCGTGGGGACGGTGCTGGGCGTGATCAGCGGCTACATTTTCGGCAATCTGTTGAAAAAGCGGCTGTACGTGCTGGGCGAAGCGACCATGAATCTGAGCCGCGGCCGCTTGTCCTACCGCGTTCCCGATCTGGGCGCGGACGAGATCGGCGAGCTGGGCTGGCAGTTTAACCGCCTGGCGTCGCAGTGGGAAGAGCAGGTGGCGTCGCTGCAGCGGCTGTCCAATCACAACGCGGCGCTGGCGGAGCAGTTGAAACAGGCAGCCGTTACGGAAGAGCGGCAGCGGCTTGCCCGGGAGCTGCACGATGCCGTCAGCCAGCAGTTGTTTGCCATCGCGATGACCACGGCCGCCTTGAAGCGGCTGGTGGAGAAAAATCCGCAGCGCGCTGCCCAGCAGATAGAGCTGGTGGAGGAGATGGCGGCGGCCGCCCAGGCGGAGATGAGAGCGCTTTTGCTGCATCTCCGTCCGGCCACGCTGCAGAACAAGACCCTGAAGGAAGCGATCGTCGATCTGCTGGAAGAACTGTCGCGGAAAAATACACTCGCGATCTCCTGGGAAATCGAAGACGTCGAAGGCTTGCCCAGCGGCATTGAAGATCATCTGTTCCGCATCCTGCAGGAGTCCCTTTCCAACACGCTGCGCCATGCCCGCGCCAACCAGATCGCGGTGAAGCTGTTTACGCTGCAGGGACAGGTGCGGCTAAGGGTGACGGACGATGGGGTCGGGTTTAATCCGGAAGGCGAAAAACTGACCTCCTATGGTCTTCGGAGCATGCGCGAGCGCGTGGCGGAATTGGGCGGATCGCTTGACATTTACTCTGCAGTAGGCAAAGGGACGCAAATCGAGGTGCGCATCCCGGTGATGCCGCAAACGGAACAGGAAGGGAGTGAGCATCCGTGATTCGTGTATTGTTGGTGGATGATCACGAGATGGTGCGGATGGGCCTGGCCGCCTATCTGTCCACGGAAGAAGACATAGAGGTGGTGGCCGAAGCGGCGAGCGGAGAGGAAGGCGTACGGCTGGCGGTGGAGCTGAAACCGGATGTCGTCCTGATGGATTTGGTCATGGACGGCATCGGCGGCGTGGAAGCCACCCGCCGCATCCGGGAGCAGTGTCCCTCCTGCAAGGTGATCGTGCTGACCAGTTTCATCGACGACGAAAAGGTATACCCGGTGATCGAAGCAGGGGCGTTCAGCTACCTGCTGAAGACCTCGCGCGCTGCTGAAATCGCCCGCGCTATCCGAGCCGCCGTGGCCGGAGAACCGGTGCTGGAATCCCGCGTGGCCGGCAAGATCATGGCCCGTTTTCGCCACGGTCAGGAGCCGCTGCCCCATGAGCAGCTCACCCCGCGTGAGCTGGAAGTGCTGAAGCTGATCGGCCAGGGGAAATCCAACCAGGAGATCGCCGATGAGCTGATTATCGGCATCAAAACCGTCAAAACGCACGTCAGCAACATTTTGGCCAAGCTGGATGTGGAGGACCGAACACAAGCCGCCATTTACGTGCATAAACACAATCTCGTGTGACGGTGGAGTGCTGGGACTGCCCCCCGTCCGTAGGACAGGGATCAAAACACCTTAGTTTTTAAGCAACCAGTTGCCGATATTGAATCGGTGACTGGTTGTTTCGTTTCTTTTGAATGCGAATATGAATGTAGTCTTGCACAATCTGTTTAACGATGGTCGTCGTTGTACAGGTAATATCTTCGAGATAGAATGTTTCAGACTTTAGTGTGGAATGAAACGATTCTATCGGGGCATTATCAGCAGGTGTACCTTTACGGAACATGCTCATGGTAATGCCTTTTTCCTTTACCGCGAGATGTATAAACCGATCCTTGATCGCTATGTAACATGCAGTTTGTCACTGCTGGCAACTGATTCAATGTTATAGATAACCAAACTTGTACCTTGTTTATCCCCAATACTGTATGCGATGATCTCACCATTGTACAAGTCCATGATGCTCGATAAATACAACATTTTACTGCCGAAAGGCAGATAAGTAATATCCGTAACAAGCTTTTGCAACGGCTTTTCAGCATGAAAATTCCGTTTCAACAGATGATCAGCAACCTGGTGCGGTTGCCCGGTTCCCTTTCGCTTTTTGACTTTCACTCTACATTGCAAGCCTTCTTCTCTCTAATTCGTTGTACTCGTTTATAATTCACTTGGATCTCCTGACGTAGCAGTGCGGTGATTTTTCGGTATCCATAGCGAAATTTATGGGCTATGCACAATTTCCGAATTCGAGTGAAAATTGGATTGGCAAACTGCTGTGTATTTCGTTGATTTTTCCATCGATAATAGCTGGAACGAGCAATACCTAGCCATTTGCATGCTTGTTTTACAGAGACCTCTCCCTTTAAAAAGAATCCATCCACTGAACTGCGGCTTCTGGTCACACCTCCTTTCCCACTCCTTGTACTTTTTTAAGACATCCAATTGTTGCTTTAAGAAACGATTTTCTTGTCTTAACCTTTCAACTTCCGTGGCATACTCTGGGCCTTTCCCATATGCGTACGGTTTGCCTACCGGTAAAGCGGTGAGTTTAGCCATTTCTGTACCAACGTAACCATGTTTCCACCTGTGTCTTGTTCTTGATCTCAAGTTGCTCCCTTACTTCTTTTACGGGTACACCTGCCAGCCTCATTTCAACAGCCTTTAACTTGATCTCAGCGGGATAACTTACTACTCTCGTGGCCACTTAAAAAACACCTCCAAGGTTGTCTCCATATCTTACGACATGGATGCAATTTCTTGAAGGTGTTTTGATTTGTCTCACGTTGTGGGCAGTCCCGTAATCTATATGGAAAACTGGTAGTTGCTTTTTATGCCTATTATTTTCCTATATTGTTAGAAGTTGCTTTAACAAATGGAATTAAAAAGGAGGTGCTCGGTGTCACAGCAAAATTTATTCAATATTAAACAATTAATTTAAAAAATATGGATCTATTGAAAAATTTAAGTGTGTTGTATAATAAGAACATATGTTCTATATTTCTGGAGTGATTTACCAGGCGGTGATGCTTTTGACTGACGAGATGATGAAGGAGAACTGTAAAAGAGTGTTGAGACGAATCGCTTGGCGTCTTCAGTATGTCTCAAGAAAACGCTACACCCGCGAGGTGGCCATGATCGAACAAGTAATGGGTGAAGATTCGATGGGTACAATAGTATCTCAAGTCTACATTGAGCAGTTGTTACATCAACTTCCTGATAAAGCTCGTTATATTATCAAGAGTATCATCATTGACGGCATGACGGAGGAGGAAGTGGCCCGAAAGCTTAAAATGACAAGGCAGGGAGTGAACAAATGCAAAAACAAGTACTTACGCCAATTGGCACAGAAACTGAGTCATTCAGCACAATAGTAAAAAAGGCTCAATTAGGAGATAATCAGGCGCTGTGTCAACGCCGACTTTATTTTGACCCACCATCGCCGGTTTAGAATTGACCCACCCGGCGATTTTTTGTTGGTTAGGTGGTAGAGGGGGAGCCGTAGGCTCCAGTCCTCATCTTCTCACGAAGGCGGTAACTATTCCCCCTAATGTTGACGATGTGGGAATGGTGTAAGAGTCGATCCAGAATAGCTGTAGCAAGGATCGGATCGCCCATCAGTTCCCCCCATTCACCGAAACTCTTGTTGCTGGTCAACAGAATACTCCCTTTCTCGTATCTTGCACTTACTACCTGGAAAAAGAGGTTAGCTGCCAAACTGTCAAACGGTAAGTAGCCAATCTCGTCAATAACGAGGAGCTTTGGTCGAATATAGATACGGATGCGTTTATCCAGCCTGTTTTCCGTGTAAGCTTTTCGCAGATCTTCGATGAGTTGCGAGAGACTGACAAAGTAAACGGATATCCCTTGCGAGATGGCTTCTACAGCCAACGCCACCGCCAGATGACTTTTTCCTACTCCGGGAGGCCCTAAGAACAAGACATTCTCGTGTCGGGTTACAAAAGTCATCGTGGCCAGCTCTCGAATCAACCGTTCGTCAATGCTGGGTTGGAAAGCAAAATCAAAATCCTCCAGCGTTTTTCGGTAAGGCAAGTGTGCAAGTTTGGTGCGTACCTCCATATTCCGTTTTTGACGTTCCGCTATCTCGGCATCAAGGAGCGTGTTGAGAAAGGACAGATAGGTGGGCTGTCCATGACTTGCCGCTTCCAAGTGAGCATCCAAGAGTAGAGCCGCTTGCTGAAGTCCAAGTTCCTCGAGACGTAGCCGTGCCTGTTCCAGTTCGATCATGCTCCCACCCCTGTTAGCTGCTCATAGACATCCAGCGAACGCACTTCCACTTGCTGCGATGAAATCTGTCGGGCTTGCGGACGCGGATAGGCATATCCTTGAGCGGTCGAAAGACCTGCATACTGGTTTTCACAAAAAACAGTTGCGCGGGATCGATAGGCCTTTTGGTGTCGAGCAATACATGTGCCGTCGGCCCAGATTTCCACCCACCCATTCACTTCTCGAACGGTTACCTCACGTCCACTGTACCTCCATGGAACTCCATATCGCACACCATCGTAGCTAACAAATCCGTCTCGGCTGACCTGTCTTGGTTCATGCAAGTATTTTTCCCATCGTTCAGCTGAAGGGATAGGCGACAGATTTTCCTCACGGAGTCGGTCGATGGGACGTTCGCCGGTTGTTCCATGAATACGGCGGTTAATCCGCTCGCACCAGTGTAGGGCTTGTTGATTGAGATCCTGTAAATCAACGAAGCGTTTGCCAGGAAGAAAGTTGTTTTTTACGTATTGAACGCCTCGTTCCACTTTTCCCTTTGTTTCGGGGCGTCGAACTTTGCATACTTTTGGAACAAGCCCAATCGCTGCAGCAAAGTCGGCAAAAAGCGGATGCCAGCGAGGTTTTCGATCGTCTCCCATACCAAGTACGACGGTTTTCATCTGATCAGTCAGCATTACCTTTGGGATGCCTCCAAAATATTCAAAAGCATGAATCAAGCAACGAAGAAAGCTGTAGATGTCACAACGTTTTGTAAACTCGATATACGTAGCACGAGAGTACCCCAATACCATGACAAATACCGGCACTTTCCGGACGTTGCCGTCCAAATCTACGTAATCACACAGTCCCCAGTCGACCTGTGCATATTCACCAGGTTTCGTCTCGTAACGAAGAACAGCGGGAATGTGTTTGGGAGGACGGAAGTTCTTCACATAGTCTTTCAAGATGGTGCGTCCACCGGTGTATCCCTTTTCTTGTAGAAGATCGAATAAAACCTCGCAGTTATAGATACCTTCTTGAAGACGTTCCTGCAGGAACGGTTTATACGGATCAAGCTTGGAACCACGAGATTTACGGGTTCCCTTTTCGGGGAGGATTCACCCCGGAGATATCGGCGAACTGTATTTCGAGAATGTCCAGTTAGACGGGCAATTTCACGAATACTCTTGCCTTCTGCCCTCATGGTATGTAACGATATCACTATCCCACTCCTTAGCATGTGTCTCCCTCCGAAATTAACTTGCCGGTTAAATCCGAAGGGGATATATTCGCTAAGGGTGGGTCATTTTCATTCCGGCGAACCTGGGTCAATTATATCCCGGCGGTGACAGCTGATGAAGATCATCGACTTTCTTCAGCCGGACTTAGAATACCTCGCATGTTTTATCAAAATGTCGAAGGAAGATAGTATTCAAGAAATGATACTGGCAATGATAGAAGCGATACGCCACGGTGATCTTGGGTGTGGAGAATAATAAAATGGATTGGCAGACTGTTTTGGGAGCTGTTGTTTGCGTATTGACGCTTGTGGTAACTTGCAAGCATATAGAATTACAAATTCGTGTCAAAAATATATTGAGTCTGCGGTTGAAAGCAAATAGAGAGAACGAACTGTTTGAACGAAAAGGAGAAGTTCCGCAGGAAGGGGAAACCTCCAAGTCAAAGGAGTTGTAAAAGGGCAGAGAAAGAATGAATGTGCGATAATCTTTTTTGCTTACCCATAATGCTTACGTTCACAAAACGAAAGAGGTGAAAGGAATATTATGGAACTAGTTTTAATTGTTTCTTGCATTTTACTGACCCTTGTCGGTAAAGGACAAATTACTCTTGCCAGGCGCATCAAGCATTTAAAATGATGGTAAGGGTTACACCGGACTGCTGTACCTCACATAATAAGGGTCTGTCAATGATTTTGTGTAAACTCCAATAGCCGTTAGGCTCAGCGGAGATATGGTTGAACTCGCTCCGGAAACTGAACGGACAGTTGTAACAGAATTTGGCCCCAGTTCTGAACTCTCCCCGTCCACTTTCGTAACACATCCATGGTTGCCAGGTAGAGCATTTTGAGCAGGGCTTCGTCTGTAGGGAAAATGGCTTTTCCTTTGGTGACTTTTCTCAGTTGGCGATGGTAGCTCTCAATGACATTGGTTGTGTAGATCAGTTTGCGAATTTCGGGTGAGTACTTGAAGAAGGTGGAGATTTCCGCCCAGTTCGTACGCCAGGAACGGACAATAAGGGGGTACTTTTGTCCCCACGTCTGCTCGAATTGATTCAGTTCTTCCAAGGCGGCCTCTTCCGTGGCCGCTTTATAAATCGGCTGCAGGGCCGACGTGATCTTCTTGATGTCTTTGTAGGAAACGTATTTGATCGAGTTGCGAATCTGGTGGATGATGCACTTCTGGATTTCCGTGATGGGATAGCAAGCGGAAATGGCCTCGGAGAAGCCGCGAAGATTGTCCACACAGGTAATGAGGATGTCTTGCACGCCCCGGTTTTTCAACTCGTTTACGACATGAAGCCAGAACTTTGCCGATTCATTTTCCCCGATCCAGATGCCAAGTACATCTTTGTGGCCTTCCAAGTCAATGCCAATGGCCATGTAGGCGGCTTTGTTGACGATGGCACCGTCTTGTTTCACCTTGAAGTGAATGGCATCCAGGAACACGACCGCATATACCGCCTGCAAAGGACGGTTTTGCCATTCTTTGATCAGCGGGACGATCTTGTTGGTCACGTTGGAGATGAGGGTAGGAGAAACCTCGATGCCGTAGAGCTGCTGCAGGTGATCCTGAATGTCGCGGGTAGAAACACCCTTGGCATACATGGCAATGATTTGGTCTTCGATACCCGTCACGTTCGTTTGGTTCTTTTTGACGATGGTCGGCTCAAACTCACCGGCCCGGTCACGCGGAACCTGAATGTCCACATCGCCGTACTCGGAACGCACCTTTTTCTTGCTGTAGCCGTTCCGGCTGTTGGTGGTTTTCTTGTTTTTCGTGTCGTGCTTGGCGTAGCCAAGAGATGTCTCCAGTTCGGCTTCCAGCATCTCTTGAAGGGTGTCGGCAAACAACTCCTTCAGGGCCGATTGGACGTCTTCCACCGATTGCATGTTCTTTTCCTTGATCCACTGCTTGAGTTGCTCTTTGGTCATCAGGCTCATGGGCTCTCCCAACCTTTCTTAGAATTCATTGTACTCTATTTTGAAGGTTAGGAGTTTACACAAAATAGTTTATAGACTCCATAATAAACAGAAAAGCATCCCAATTCACCTAAGAATGGTTGGGATGCTTATTTTTGTTAAGTTGGTAGAGTATAGAGAGCCCAAAGGCTGCGGAATTGTATCAGCTAATCCGTAAGTCATTCTTCTGCTTGTACTGACGGTTCATTCTCCTGAAAATTGGTTCTCCCAATCCCTTTAAGTAGATTCGGGAGACTTGCCAAATCATCGGTATAAACAATCACCTGGTAGATCCACTGATGGCGTGGAAAAACGAACCAGAACTGATCATTCCTCTCCAGATCTACTGCAATAATCCGTCCGTCTCTTATCTGCTCTGATTTTAAAAAATCCATAAGCTGCTGTAGTTTTGCCGTGGGTACAGATAACGGTTCTGTGCTGTTAAGATTGAGCACCCAGTACCCGGTTATTCCGTCAGCCTCGTATTCGAGCAGCGTGTTGCCATACAGGCGCAGCTTGGGCGTGAGTTCTCGTACATCGTTGAGGTCAACCTGAAACATCTCTCCAACCTGTTCACGACTGGGCAGTTCACGCGATTTCAGGCTTTGTTCATAGCTGAAGAAACAATCATGAAGGGTGTGAGGGTGCTGCAAGTTTGCATGTTCCTCATGGGTGAGAATCCGAAATTCAGGATAGCGGTACAACTCGTACTGCAGACTATCTCCAGAAACCGTGTAGACGAACTCAAAGGTTTGTTCTTGCAGGTTTGGCAAGAAAAAATCTGCGGGAAATTGGACGGTTTCTCTTATCTTTGTATTCTGTTTCTCTCCGGATGCAGAGAATTCTTTAGGAGTCCCCAGGCAAATAAGAAACAGGCACGTAACGAGTAAAAATGAGTACACCGTTACCGTTTTATGCAAAGAGGCCCTCCTCCTGTGCAGATTTTTTTCATTGTAACGAATGGTACTATTTTAGATTTATTTTCTAGAAATGTCAATACTTTACGTTCGGAGTTCAATTCATGGAGAAAAAAATGGTTGCGTATTGTCTTCTATTTTTTCCTAGATAGCTGAAACGACTAATTGACCGGTCAAACTGTCGTTCTCAAATTAGTGAGGAATGGGAGGAGCATTGCATGCCATTTACTGTGGAAGTTTGTCCGCCTTGTTCAGAATCAGGTTGGGAAGTGCACGATATCCGCAATAAAATGATTCGACAGTGGAGAACATATGCAAACAGATGGGGCCAACACTTTGGGGTCAATCCTGGTTTGATTCTCGCTGTTATCAGCTTAGAGTCAAATGGTAATGTTGGGGCTGGAAGAGGAACTTCTTATGTTGGATTGACCCAAATTGGACAGGGGATCCTGGACATGTACAACAAAGCGAAAAAAACGTCTTATAAGCTAACAGATTTAACTGGGGATGGTCCCACTATCAAAACCGAATCTGCAGCAGCCGACCTAGCTATTAAAATTTTTGCAGAGTTTATATCGAACGCGTTAACAGCATTAGACGCTTCTACCGATACGTATCCACTAGACCGATTGGTGAAAGACGCAACTACAAATTGGAATGGAAGTATTTGTAGTGGTACGTATACACTCACTTTTTACCCTTTTTCAGCAGAAAATGGAGGAACTGCTACTGGGCGGCGGATTCCCAATAACTTTAGTTGCTATGGAGAAAATATTTACAGATTAATGAATTACGCAAACTCCTGGTGCGGAACCTCCCCGTGGTACTCAAGAAGCCTTTCGGATATTACATTTAGCGATACCTATCGTAAAGTAGTAGGTAGGAAAGTCTAATATGCAGACAAGGGGTTGTCCCAAAAGTCATTTAGGATGACGGAGAGAGACACTATTCACATTGTAAATTTTGGTAAAATGGAAGTGGCCGGTACTGACCCCCATCTGTAAGACAGGGATCAAAACACCTTAGTTTTTAAGCAGCCAGTTGCCGATATTGAATCGGTGACTGGTTGTTTCGTTTCTTTTGAATGCGAATTGAGTTATAGTGATGAATGTAGTCTTGCACAATCTGTTCAACGATGGCAGTCGTTGTACAGGTTATATCTTCGAGATAACGTGGAATGAAACGAATCTATCGGGGCATTATCAGCAGGTGTACCTTTTACGGGACATGCTCATGGTAATGCCTTTTTCCTTTACCGCCTGTTGAAACGCATAAGATGTATAAACCGATCCTTGTCGCTATGTAACATGCAGTTTGTCACTGCTGGCAACTGATTCAATGTTATCGATAACCAAACTTGTACCTTGTTTATCCCCAATACTGTATGCGATGATCTCACCATTGTACAAGTCCATGATGCTCAATAAATTCAGCATTTTACTGCCGAAAGGCAGATAAGTAATATCCGCAACAAGCTTCTGCAACGGTTTTTCCGTGTAAAAATTACGTTTCAACAGATGATCTACGATCTGATGCGGTTGCCTGGTGACACCTCCTTTCCCACTCCTTGTACTTTTTTAAGACATCCAATTGTTGCTTTAAGAAACGATTTTCTTGTCTTAACCTTTCAACTTCAGTGGCAAACGCTGGTCATTTTCCATATGCTGTACTGTTTTCCTACCGGCTGGGTAAAGCGATGAGTTTCGCCATTTTTGTACCAGTAACCATGTTGTCACGTGTGTCTTGTTCTTGATCCCAAGTTGCTCCATTATTTCCCTTATGGGGATACCTGCCAGCCTCATTTCAACAGCCTTTAACTTGATCTTAGCGGGATCTTCTCGTGGCCACAGAAAAAACACCTCCAAGGTTGTCTCCATATCTTACGACATGGATGCAATTTCTTGAAGGTGTTTTGATTTGTCTCACGATATGGGGGCAGTCCCGCTCATCCCGGAAAAAAGGGGGTGAGTTTTTTTCTTTTTTATGGTAAACAGTAGACAATAATAGTTATGTGGAAAGGAGGGGATGGGCATGAAACGCAAACCGAGGATGCGCTCCAAAATGCTGATAGCGGACAAGGGTGTCGATATTATCGGCGACGTACACGGCTGTTACGACGAATTTATGGAGCTGCTGCAGCGGCTTGGCTACGAGCGCAGTCACGACGGGACGTACCGCCATCCCCGCGGCCGCACGCTTCTTTCGCTTGGAGACATTACCAGTCGAGGGCCGAATTCGATCAAGATGCTGCAGTTTTTCATCCGCCACGTCGAAATCGGCGTAGCGGAGATGGTGGACAGCAATCATGGGTGGAAGATTGCCCGCTGGCTGGACGGGCGACCGGTTACGCTGGCGCATGGCGATGAAAAAGTGGAAGAGGAGTTTCGCCGTTTTGAGCAGGAGTACGGAACGAAAAACGCGCTGCTCCTGAAAGAGCAGAGCAGGCGGCTGCTGTTTTCCTCCCCGTCGCACATGATGATCAAGTACGGCGGAAAACTGGAAGCGGTAGCGGTTCACGCCGGCATCCGCGACGATTACATCGGGATGGAGTCTCCAGCCGTACAAACCTTTTGCCGTTACGGAGACGTGGCCGGCACGGGAGCGGACGGCCGGCCGATCCGCCGGGATTGGGCGGCAGAACGAAAAACGACCCATCCGCTGATCATCTGGGGGCACGACCCCCGGCCCCAACCGGAACGTAAAAACGGCACGCTCAATATCGACCAGGGCTGCGTGTTTGGCGGAATGCTGACCGCCTACCGTTTTCCCGAGGACGACCTTTTGAGTGTATCGGCCCGAGAGAATTATTCGGGGCTGAGCGACACCCCGCTGACGCGGTACGCCGCGGATTGATACCGGTGCACCTGTGGTTCGCGCCGGAATGCCGCGGGTAACCTTTCAACCTTTCGATCTTCCCCATGTCCGCGATGTACAGCGGCGGCAGATGTGGTACAATAGGTACGACTGTAATTCCAATAGAGGATGGTAATGAATCAATGGCTTGGTACAACTGGGTAATTCCGATCGTTACGCTGATTATTGGCCTGGTGGGCGGATTTGCCGGCGGCACGTATTACCTGAAGAAGCAATTGCAGAACATGCAGATGGATGAAAAGCAATTGCAGGCGATGGCCCGCGCGATGGGCGTCAATTTGAATCAAAAACAGCTGAAGCAAATGAGCCGCAACATGAAAAACATGAAGCTGCCCAACAAATTCGGCAAGTAAGGCGGTGGGGATGAATGGGTCCGACCCGTCTGCGCTTTACGATGATCGGGTTTATTCTCGGCGTGGTCATCGTTTATCTGAAAGAACTGCCGATTAGCGAAGGCATTCGCTTCGCCAGTCCGTTTTACGGCGCGGGGATCGGTCTGTTGATCGACGGCATCATCGTGCGCCTGAAACAGCGAAAAGGGAATGAAAAATGAAAAAGCTTGGCCGATGCGCCAAGCTTTTTGTATTGGTCCGGCTCCGTTTGCTAGCCGGCATGCCGATTTTCGCGTCTACGTGAAAATCAGCTCGTAAATCATTTTGGTCATCAGGCCGATGGACACCAGCAAAAACAGTGGGCGGACGTAGCGGACGCCCGTCTTGATCGCCAGCCGCGCGCCAAGGGTGGCGCCCAAGAGCATCGCGAGCCCCATTGTCAGGCCGGTGAGGAAAATCACCTTGCCTTCGACGATAAAGACGAACAGCGCGGCGATGTTGCTGGCGAGGTTGAGAATCCGCCCGTTTCCGGCGGCGATCACAAAGTCGTAGCCAAACAGGAGCACCATCAGGAAAACGAAAAAGGAACCGGTCCCCGGCCCAAAGAAACCGTCATAAAAGCCGATCAAAAACGTCAGGGGAATCCCCAATCCCAGCGAAAATGTGGTCAGTCCCTTATAGCTGGACTGTTCACCAAACCGTTTGTTGATAAGCGTATAGACAAAAATGGCGGCCATCATCACGATGACCAGTACTTTCAGCACTTCCTGCGGGACAAACAGGACCGTTTTGGCCCCCAGGTAGGCCCCGATCAGCGAAACGGGAAACAGCAGGATCATTAGCTTTTTGTCGTATTTGCCCATCCGGATGAAGGTAAACGAGCTGGTCGCCGACGAAATGGTTCCCGCCAGCTTGTTGGTCCCCAGTGCCAGATACGGGGGAATGCCGAGACCGAGCAGCGCCGGCAGGGAGATCAGCCCTCCCCCTCCCACTGTACTGTCGATGAAGGCAGCCACGAAACCGAAGAATGCGAGAAACAAGATCGTTGTTACGTCCAAGTCCACGAAGAATCACCCTGTCTGTTGGAAATATGGAATACTCCAAGTCTAGCACGGCGGTTCCGCATTGCAAGATAGTATTGCGTGATATATGCTGATAGATTACGATACTTAGCATACCGATTTGTTGTAAAAGTGCTCTGCTTGCATTATAATAAGTGGTAGCTTGACCCATACATATCACGAGGAGGAATGAAGAATGGCACACCAACTTCCTGAACTGCCGTACGCGCACAACGCGCTGGAGCCTCACATCGACGCGCAAACCATGGAGATCCACCACGGACGTCACCATGCTACCTATGTGAATAACCTGAACGCTGCTCTGGAAGGTCATCCGGATCTGCAATCCAAGAGCGTAGAGGAACTGATCAGCAATCTGGACGCACTGCCGGAGTCCATCCGCACGGCGGTTCGCAACAACGGCGGCGGCCATGCCAACCATACCCTGTTCTGGCAAATCATGAGCCCGAACGGCGGCGGCACTCCGTCCGGCGCGCTGGCTGACGCGATCAACGCGGCTTTCGGCAGCTTTGACAACTTCAAGGCCGAGTTCACCAAAGCGGCAACCACCCGTTTCGGTTCCGGTTGGGCTTGGCTGGTCGTAGACGGCGGCAAGCTGGCCATCACGTCTACTCCGAACCAAGACAGCCCGATCATGGAAGGCAAAACGCCGATCCTCGGTCTGGACGTGTGGGAGCACGCGTACTACCTGAAGTATCAAAACAAACGCCCGGACTACATCAACGCTTTCTGGAACGTCGTCAACTGGGACGAAGTAAGCAAGCGCTTTGAAGCAGCAAAGTAATTACGATTGACGGTCCGTGAATGAATGAGGCATGCCGTTTTTGTGCGGCATGCCTTTTTTACGTTGGCGAGCGAAATGCGGCAGGCAGATGACGGGCGGCCGTCAACCCAGTGAAGACGACCGCCTGAGCGAAGGGCGCGGCAGACACCGTTTCTCAGCGCGGAAAAAATGGGAGAAACACGGGGATAGTAAAAAACGATCACATCTGGTATGATGGTTACAAAAAGTAATCTACTGACAAAAGTAAATTGGAGTGAACATACATGTTGCCATCCCTGTTTATCGCCCACGGAGCGCCCACGCTGGCCGTTGAGAAAAACGCGTATACGGATGCGTTAAAGGAGTTGGCCGGCCAATTGAAACGTCCCCGGGCCATCGTGATTTTTTCCGCTCACTGGGAGAGTCCGGTTCAGGAAATCGGTTCAGCTGACGTGTTCAGTACCATTCACGACTTCGGCGGCTTCCCCCGCGAACTGTATGAGATCCAGTATCCCGCTGCTGGTGATCGGCTGCTGGCAGAAGAGACGGCGACCCTGCTGCGGTCGGCAGGCGTTTCGGTCCGCTTCCATCCGTCGCGGGGGTTGGATCACGGGGCCTGGGTCGTGCTGCGGCTGATGTACCCGGATGCCGACATTCCCGTAGTGCCCATGTCCGTCAACCCTGCCCTCACTCCCCAAGAACAGTACGACATTGGCCGGGCATTACGCGCGCTGCGCCGGCGTGACATCCTGATCATCGGCAGCGGCGGTACGGTGCACAACTTTGCCAAAATAAACATGTGGGCCAAACCAGGGCAGGCGGACGAGTGGGCGGTCCAGTTTGAAGAATGGCTCGCGGAAACACTGACTGCCTGGGATCTGCCCGCCTTGTACCGCTACCGGGAGCTGGCTCCCTATGCGAATTGGGCCGTTCCCCGGCACGGCAGCGAACATTTTGTTCCGCTTCTCTACGCCATGGGAGCAGCCGACGACGACCGCCGCGCCCAACGGCTGCACCTCAGCTTCCAGTTGGGCAGCTTAAGCCACGTGATCTGGCAATTTGGCGCGGGGACGGACTGATGTTGTGACATGACGCGCCAAAGGTATGCAAAAAAGCGCCTGCCTCTCAGGGCACGCGCTTTTATTACGGTCAAACGGTCGTTAGTTAAGCTGAATCTCTTTTCCGGGGTCCAGTTTTTTGGCCAACTGCTCCTCGCCGCGGTGAATCCAGCCGACAAACGAGTCGCGGATGTTTAGTTCCTTGTCCAGATAGACGACGGCGACAAACATGTAGTGGCTCTTGCCCTGAAAGCGGGCGCGGTAGCGCAGGTCAAACCACTTCACTTCGTAGCCGAAGGGCTGTTCCTTTGTCTCCACGTGGGCGTAGCGGGTAAACGATAAGAACGCCTGTACCTTGGGACTTTGTTTGGCTGCTGCCACCAGCTCGTTTTCCGGTTTGACGGCAAACACGTCGAGGATCGTGACCTCCCCGCCGTGCACTTCCCCGACGTACCAGTGCTGCTCCGTCCTGATGACAAACGTCCACTGGTTCCAGGAAAGCGTGGGAATGACGGTGTACGTGCCTTCCTTGCCGATGCTTTCCCTGACCAGTGCGGTCGTCCGCTTATGCGCCTGGCTGCGCCAGACGTAATAGCAGGCGATCAGCACATAAATCCAGAAAAACAGCGGTCCCGGAGCCGCGCCTGCGCCCCACAGCATCAGGCCGGCCACATGTACGCCAAAAATAAACGGGTCGAAGATGAAGATGGTGTTCCAGGCGATCCACTTGTCGCGGAAGGGATAAAGGCCTTTGGTTCCGTACGCGTTAAAGAGGTCGACAAAAACGTGCAGCACGACCGCGGCAAAAATCCAGCCCAACAGGTGAAGCCAGTGCGTCTGCGGTGTTATCGCCTGTACCAGGGCAAACACCGCTGCCGTCCAGACAAACAGAGCGGGAATGGAGTGGGAGATTCCCCGGTGATGGCGGATGTAGGCGGCGCTTCCCCGGATGCGGGTAAAACCGTCCAGATCAGGAGCCTGAGAGCCGATGACGGTGCCGAGCGCCACCGCCTCCGCCAAACCCGGCGTCGCGGCCACAACGGGATCGAGGTGGGCCAGACCGGCCAGTCCGAAGCCCATGACAAAGTGTGTGGCGGTGTCCATGAATTACGTGTTCTCCCTCCTTTGATCCTGCCGGTTCTATTCCTTATTATAGCGATTTGGGCGTGAGATTTCCCCTTCACAGTCGAAAAAAATGCGCGCTTGTTCCCTGTCGCTCAGACGGGTATGATGGAAGGGACCGAAAGGAGAGAAGAAGCTGTGCTTACCGTGTTTATCGAATACAAGACGGACGGGTCGAAGCGGGACCGATGCCTGGAGCTGCTGGCTTCCATGGCCGGAAGGATGGAAGCGATGGGTGCCCGTCAGTACCGGCATTGGGAAGGCCTGGAGCAGCCGGGCCTGTTCGTCGAAGCGTTTGACGTGGAAACGGTGGAGCAGTACGAGCGCATCAAACAGTGGCGGCGTGCCGATCAGGCGTTTTGCGAGTGCATCGCGGGAGGGGCCGCCAAGCTGAACATCTGGGCGTTTCGCCCGATCGATTTGGCTGACAAAAGGAGCAAGCAGGAATCTGATGGCAGGTAAAAAACGCAAGGCATTGACGTATACGTTACCGGAAGAGTTTCACGTGTTTGGCTTTTCCCGCGATCTGCTGGCCTGGTACGATTCCCAGAAACGGGATTTGCCCTGGCGGATCAACCGCGATCCGTACCGCGTCTGGGTGTCAGAGATCATGCTGCAGCAGACGCGTGTGGAAACGGTAAAGCCGTACTACCAGAACTTCATGGCCAAGTTCCCCACCGTGGCCGCGTTGGCCGAAGCGCCGGAGGAGGAAGTGCTGAAGGCATGGGAAGGGCTTGGCTACTACTCGCGCGCCCGCAATCTGCAGGCGGCCGCGCGGGAGGTGCAGGAACGCTACGGCGGCGTCATTCCCGACACGCCGGAAGAGATCGCCACGCTGAAAGGCATCGGACCGTACACCGCCGGCGCCATTCTGAGCATCGCCTACGAAAAACCGGAGCCGGCCGTGGACGGCAACGTGATGCGCGTCTTTTCCCGGCTGCTCTACCTGACGGACGACATCGCCAAGCCGGCGACCCGCGTCAAGGTGGAACACCTCGTGCGGCAGGTGATTCCGCATGGCCGAGCAGGTGATTTCAACCAGGCGTTGATGGAGCTGGGCGCTCTCGTCTGCCTGCCGCGTACGCCGCAGTGTCTCACCTGTCCCGTGTTTGACTACTGTCTCGCCCGGAAGGAAGGGGTACAGGACGAATTGCCGGTCAAAGGCAAGGCCAAACCGCCGCGTCTCGTCCGATTGCAGGTGGCGGTGGTCAAGCGGGGGGATGCCGTCTTGATCAACAAGCGTCCGGAGCAGGGGCTGTTGGCCGGCATGTGGGAGTTTCCCATGGTGGAGACGGACGCTGACACCCGTTCCCTGAAGCAGGAGGCGCTTTTACAGGGGCTCAGGAAGCGGTTCGGGGTGGACGTGGAGGTGATCGAGCCGCTGATGGAGCTGACACATACGTTTTCCCACCTGCAGTGGCACATGGAAGTGTGGCAGTGCGACTGGATCGAGGGCGACGACTTGCCGCCGAACGCCCGGTTTGCGACAGCGGACGAACTGGCTGGGCTCGCGTTTCCCGTGGCTCATCAAAAAATCCTGGAAACGATCAAAAGCGACCGGTGACCGGTCGCTTTTTTGCAGGTGAAGTGTCTTTGCGATTACAGCCGCGTACAGTACTCGGGAAACTGGGACGCCTGATAGATGCGCTGCTCTTCCCATGCCTTAATCGCCTGCTGCTGCCTGTAGCGGGCTTCGCGCTCATCCGTAGAGATCACGCGTCTTTCGATGATGATGGCAAAGAAAATCATCGGAATGTACATGACCCAATCCCTCCTGTGCAAATTGTCTGGTTCAGTCAGCCGCCCTCTATCGATTTGACTCCCGTGAACCGCATCCTTTGACGTCTTTGCTTGCTGCTCATAAGAACACCCTCCTCAAGGTATATATGCGCGTTACACGCGAGTGAGAAATTCCGGATATCGGGCGGCTTCGAGCGCCTGAGCTTCGGCGCGTTCCTGCAGATAGCGGGAGCGCTGGTACTCGGCGGCACGCTGATTGGCGCTGGACTTTTTGCGCTCAATCCTCACTGTGAAAAACAAGAAGTGGAATACCATCCGTCTCACCTCCTTTCAAGAAAAAAACCGCAAGCCAAACGGCTGCGGTCGTGTTTCCAGCAACGAGGAAACAAAAAGACCGCAAGCGACAGCGCCTGCGGTCGGGTATGCGACGAAAGGGGTATGGCAAAGAAACGAGTCCTGTTACGATTCGTCCGTCCGGGAGGCGTTGCCGTATGAAGTTGGAACAACTGTGAGCCAATCATTTCGGTCGAGATTTCCTTTGAACATCATAGCAGCACAACCTCCTTTCCATTCGAGGGAAAAATCGTAATCTTAGCATATGGCAACTTTTTCTTGATGTAAAGTATTTTTTGCCCAATTTAAAGAAGAAAGTATTTTCTGACAACAATGCGCGGTGCCGGCCTACAACGGGAGCCGGACAGCCTGGTGGCGGGTTACCAAAACATGTACAAAAGTCCGATCATCGCGGCAAGGCTGATTGCCACGATTCCGATGATGATGCCCCATTGACGAGTCTCTGTTTTCATTTTTCATTCCCTCCTTTTGTTCAATCGTAAATCGGCGCAGACGCGTGATCCCAGCCGCCGCCATCGCCTCCGATTGGTCCGCGTGATTCCAGTTCGCGGATGATGCGGGCGTGGAGCGAACATCCTTCAGCATTGAGATAGGCTGCCAGTTGAGACATGGCGTGATGGTAGTAAAGCAATTCGTTTACTTCCCATTGGGAGAGCGGTGTCATCGTCAGTTCCGACAGTTCGCGGCCAATAAACATGAAAACACTCCTTCCCCGCCGTCAGGCACAAGCTGTTTCGCATAGTATGGCTGTCCGCTGCCGCTTCCATGCCTGAAGTCGCGCTGTCTGGGAGCAAGTGGTCAGGTGGCAAATCAGACAGTCACGGTGTATAATGAGAATGTTCTTTTTTGGTACCTGATATTAATAGTTGGTGTGATAGGAGGAACCCTCATGCATACAAACCGAAAAGTGGCGCTCGTTACGGGCGGAACCCGTGGGATCGGAAAGGCGATCGCCCGTCGACTTGCGGAACAGGGATATGACCTGGTGCTCAACTACCTGCGCAACCGCACGGCCGCCGGGGAAACAGCGGCGGAGCTGGAAGCCCTGGGTGTCCGCGTTCACCTGGTGAAGGCAAACGTGGGCGATGTGGCCAAAATCAAAGAACTGTTTGCCGAAATCGACCGGGAGTTCGGCCGCCTGGACGTACTGGTGAACAACGCCGCGTCTGGCGTAATGCGCCCGCTCATGGAGCTGGAAGAGAATCACTGGGACTGGACGATGGAGATTAACAGCAAGGCCCTGTTGTTCTGCGGACAGGAAGCGGCCAAACTAATGATGAAGAACGGCGAGGGCGGGAAAATCGTCAGCATCTCCAGCCTTGGCTCAATTCGCGTGCTGGACAACTACACCGCTGTCGGCGTGTCCAAAGCGGCACTCGAAGCCCTCACCCGCTACCTGGCTGTCGAACTGGCGCCGTACAACATTGTCGTCAACGCGGTGTCCGGGGGAGCTGTGGACACCGACGCGCTCCGTCACTTCCCCAACCGCGAGGAGCTCCTGGCCCACTCAGCGGCGCGTACACCGGCTGGCCGCATCGTGGAGCCGGACGATCTGGCCAATGCGGTGATGTTCCTGTTGTCCGATCAGGCCTGGATGATCCGCGGCCAGACCCTCATCGTGGACGGCGGTCTGTCGCTGCTGACCTAAGTCCGTTTGGGCCGTTTGGGCCGGGCCGACGGGTTTGTATTCCCAATTGCGACCTGTTTCTCGCGTTCATACGGAGACAAAGTTGTCCAAGTGGTGTACAATAAGAACAGAAGGCATCGAAGGAGGCAACGTATGCTGATTCGACCGTTTCGGCTCGGTGACTATTCGGCGATAACGCGTATTTGGCAGGAAACCGGTTTGGAAGAATCGGACACGGAGTCATTGAACGACCTGGCCAAACAGTTGGCCTGGGACAGCGATTTGGTCATGGTTGCGGAGAAGGATGGAGAAGTGGTAGGGGTGGTCGTCGGCACGATAGACGGATCACGCGCCTACTTTTACCGCCTGGCCGTTACTCCCCGCCTGCAGGGGACCGGCATCGGGCGGAAGCTGGTGGAGGCGATTGAAAAACGCTTTCGGCAACGGGGCGTCCATCGCGTCTTGATCATGGTGAATCAGGACAACCCGGAGGTTCTCCCTTTTTACTATTCACTTGGCTACGAGATGCAAAAATATGTTACACTTTCCAAAAAGCTCTCTTCTTAAGTTAAGGGAGGCTTATCCCCATTCATACAGAGAAGAGAAGAAAGGGGAGAGTCATGTCGCCAGCTCCAGGCTCCATTATCCGCATTGAAAGTTTTAAACACGACCATTCACTGCACCGCATCTGGGATAAGACGACGCTGATTCATTCCAGCGATGCGGTCGTGATTGGAGGCAACGACCGGGTCAAGGTAACAGAGGCAGACGGCCGGGAATGGCGGACGAGAGAGCCTGCCATCTGCACGTTTGGCCGCGGACAGTGGTTTAATACGATCGCGATGATTCGCGATGACGGCATCTATTACTACTGCAACATTGGTTCGCCTTTTAGCTTGAAAGGAAATCTGTTAAGCTACATTGATTACGATTTGGACGTCAAGGTATTTCCCGACATGACTTACACGATTCTCGACGAAGAGGAGTTTCTGCTGCACAGCAAGCAGATGAACTACCCTCCGTTTGTCGTCGAACGCGTGCAGACCGCTCTCCGGGAAGTGCTGGATTGGGTCCGTTTGCGGCGTGGCCCTTTTCAAAACGGATTTGTCCAACGCTGGTACGAGCGTTACCTGCTGGTGCGCGATGACGAGGTATGATCCCTTTCCCGAACGGCCGGGAGAGGGATTTCCTTGTTTGTCGGTCATCACCTGTCCCGGAACGAATACATGTAGGAGGGAAAGCGGGAACTGGCAAAAGGAGGGACGACCGTGAACAGCATCCGGCGCTACATGGCATACGTCATGCCCTATTGGAAACAGATCCTGGGAACCATTTTTATCGGCATCATCAAATTTTCGATACCGCTGCTGTTGCCGCTGATGATCAAGTACGTGATTGATGACCTGCTGCCCAGCCCCCTGCCCCGGGAGGAGAAGTTGACTCAACTGTTCTGGCTGATGGCCGTGGCGTTTGTGGTCTTTACCGTTGTGCGAGCGCCTGTGGAGTACTGGCGGCAGTACTTCGCCCAGTGGGTGTCCAGCCGCATCTTGTTTGACATTCGCAACCAACTGTTCACTCACTTGCAGCGGCTCTCCATGCGCTACTACAACAACCACAAGACAGGGGAAGTGGTCTCCCGGGTAATCAACGACGTGGAGTCAACCAAGTCCTTTATTGAAACGGGCCTGATGAACATCTGGCTGGACCTGATCACGATCGGTTTGACCCTGAGTGTGATGCTGTACATGGACGTCAAGCTCACGCTGGTCGCGATCCTGGTCTTTCCGCTGTACGCGATGTCTGTCAAATACTTTTACAAGCGGCTGCGGCAGCTTACGCGGGAGCGCTCGGCCGCCCTGGCCCACCTGCAGGGACACCTGCACGAGCGCGTAAACGGCATGTCGCTGGTGCGCAGCTTTGCCCTGGAGGAGCACGAATCCCGGGTGTTCGCCAAGGAGAACAACCGCTTTTTGCAAAAGGCGCTGGAGCATACGCGTTGGAACGCCAACACCTTTGCTGCCGTCAACACGGTGACGGACATTGCGCCGCTCATGGTGATCGCCTACGCCGGCTACCAGGTAATCGGGGGAACGCTCACCATCGGGACGTTGGTGGCGTTTTACGCCTATCTGGAACGCCTCTACACGCCGCTGCGCCGGTTGGTCAACTCCTCCACCACGCTGACACAGGCCGTTGCTTCGATGGATCGGATGTTTGAATTTATCGACGAGTCGTACGATATCGTCGACAAGCCCGGCGCCGGCCGGCTCCCGGTCGATCCGCAGACGGGGCGGATTCGCGGCGAAATCCGGTTTGAAAACGTCTCGTTTCGCTATCGCAAGGATGGGCCGCTGGTGCTGGATCACGTCAATTTGACGATCAATCCGGGCGAGACGGTCGCCATCGTCGGCATGTCGGGCGGAGGCAAGACCTCGCTGATCAGCTTGCTGCCCCGTTTCTGGGACGTGACGGAAGGACGGATCACCATCGACGGTGTTGACATTCGCGACGTGCAGCAGCAGAATCTGCGCAGCCACATCGGCATGGTGCTGCAGGACAACATCCTGTTCAGCGAGTCAGCGCGGGTAAACATCCTGATGGGCGATCCCGACGCGGATGAAGCGGCCGTGATCGAAGCGGCCAAGGCGGCCAACGCCCACGAGTTTATCATGGAACTGCCCGATGGATACGACACCGAGCTGGGCGAGCGGGGAGTCAAGCTGTCCGGCGGGCAGAAACAGCGGATTGCCATCGCCCGCGTCTTTCTGCGTGATCCGGCCATTTTGATCCTGGACGAAGCCACATCAGCACTCGACCTGGAGTCTGAGCACATGATTCAGGAATCGCTGGCCCGCTTGACCAAAGGGCGCACCACGATCATCGTGGCCCACCGCCTCTCCACCATCACCCACGCGGACAAGATCGTGGTCATGAAAGAGGGGCGGATCGTCGAACAGGGAAGACACGAAGAATTGTTGGCGCTAAAAGGTGTGTATCATAATTTGTGGAGCGTACAGGATCTGGGCGCTCCCACAGCAGAGCATCCGGTGTCATAGGGAACCCGGCCAGTGGACGAAACGCGCGGGGCCGCGAGGAGACGGCGAGGCAGTCGCGTTTCCTCGCACCGGAAAGGAGGAGGGCGCCCGTGGAAACGTGGAAACGCAACTTGTATGTATTGTGCGGGGCGCTGTTTGTCGTCATGATGGCGATGAGCATGATCATGCCGTTTTTGCCGCTGTATATCCAGCAGGATTTCGGGGTGGAAGACCCGCATGAAGTGACCGCATGGGCAGGAGTCATTTTTGGCGCCAACTTTTTGACCGCCAGTCTGGTGTCCCCGATCTGGGGCAATCTGGCTGACAAGTACGGCCGCAAAATCATGATCTTGCGCTCCGGTTACTTCATGTCCGTCATCATCGCGGCGACCGGTTTTGCCGGGAGTTTGTGGCAGCTTTTGGCCCTGCGCCTCTTGAACGGAACGGTGGGAGGAATTGTCCCGGCCAGCACGGCTCTGGTCGCCTCCAATGCCCCTCGGGAAAAAGCGGGATGGGCATTGGGGCTGTTGCAGTCGTTCGTGACCGCCGGCTCCATTATGGGACCGCTGATCGGCGGGGTGTTGGCCGATCGAATCGGGTTCCGCATGATCTTTGTCGTGACCGGCAGCCTGGTCCTGTTGGCGACGCTGGTGATTACGTTTACCGTAAAGGAAACATTTGTGCCCCCGAAGGCCAAGGAACGCTCCAGTCTGTCTGATGACTTTCGCAAGATTTTCTCTTCCAGGGAGCTGCCGACGGTCTTCTTCGTGACGATCATGATCCAGTTTGCCTTGTTCAGTATCGTACCGGTGCTGCCGATTTTCATTGCACAGCTTTTGCATCAGCAGGGAAACGTCGCCTTCTGGGCGGGTGTGGTCCAGGCGTCTACCGGCATCGCCAACGTGCTGGCGGCGCCCCTCTTGGGACGGTTGGGAGACCGCTACGGTTCCCATCGCGTTTTGTTTGGCAGCCTGCTGTTTGCAGCCGTGTTGTTCGTGCCGCAGGCTCTGGCAGCAAACGTCACCCAGTTGGTGGTGCTTCGCTTTTTGCTCGGCTTGTCGCTTGGCGGCCTGCTTCCCGCTGTCAATGCCCTGCTGCGCCGACTCACGCCCAGTCACATGATCAGCCGCGTGTACGGGTACAACAACAGCTTTGTCAGCATGGGCAGCATGCTGGGACCGATGATCGGCGGCTTCCTGGCCGGTTTCATCAGCATCAACGGGGTGTTTCTGATGACCAGTGCCCTGCTGTTCATCAACGCCGGCTGGGTGTTTTTCAGCTTCTTCCGTCAAAAGCCCCAGCGGGAAATGGAAACATGATGATCAACCGAAGTGGGAGAAAAAGTACGTGACATGAAGTGATGGGCCTAGCGAGCGAGCGGGCACCTTCACACATGACACCACGGACTTTGTCTACATACTGAAGGACCGGCGTTACTGCCGGTCCAGAAAACGCAAGATTGCCATGACGTCCAGATCACCCAGGCCGTCCTCCAGCGCGGCGCGGTAGCAGGCGGCCGCCGATTCGGCCAACGGCGTGGAGACGCCTTCCTCGCGGGCGAGGCGAAGGTCTTTGGCCATGTGTTTGAGGGCAAACGCGGCCGGGTAGTTGTCGGCGAGAATGGACGCTTCCTTGCCGCGGATCAGCGGCGTGCCGACCGCGCTCTCTCTGATGATGGTCAGCATCTGCTCGGCTTCGATACCCATGCTGCGGGCGAACAGCAGGGTTTCAGCCGCTCCCTGCACGGTAATGCCCAGCAGCAGGTTGATCGCCAGCTTGGCCGACGTGCCGGCACCGTTGGGGCCGAGGTGAAGTGCCAGTTTGCCCAGCTTGTCCAGCAGCGGTTTGACTTGGGTATAGTCGCTCTCGTCGCCGCCGACCATGATGACCAGCTTGCCTTCCTTGGCCGGGCCGACACTGCCGGAGACCGGTGCGTCGAGGAAGCGAAATCCCGCCTGTCGGCACTGTTCGGCCAGATAGCGGGACGTCTGAGGAGAGACCGTACTCATGTCCACGGCCAATGTGCCGCGAGCACCGGAAGTGAGCAGACCGTCCGGTCCGGTGTAGACAGCCTTGACGGCCTCGTCATCGCTCACCATTGTAAACACGATATCGCATTCCGCCAGTTCCGCCAAAGAGCCAGCCAGGGTGGCTCCCTGCGCGAGCAGCGGCTCTGCCTTGCTGGGCGTGCGGTTCCACACCTTCACCTCATATCCGGCAACCAACAGATTGCCGGCCATCGGGATCCCCATGTTGCCCAGCCCGATCCATCCGATTTTCATCACATCTGTCTCCTTTCTTGTTGCGGAAAACTGCAATCGTTCATTCGGCAGGACGTGTTTGGCTTACCGAGCCACGTTCACATCCATTATACCTATGTAAAGCTTCATCACCTATCGTAGCGGATATAAGGAAAAAGGTACAGCCTCCTTAAAAACAGGAGGCTGTACCTGTTCGTGCATGTGCTGCAAGATTTATCAGTCTTCGTTGGAGCTGTTGAAGATCATTACGTATTTGGCCAGTTCGAGCACGGAGATCAGCGCGGCGGCCACATAGGTGAGCGCAGCGGCGCCCAGCACCTTGTTGACGCCTCGTTCTTCCGTGTTGCGGATGAAGCCCATTTTGACCATCATGTCTTTGGCGCGGCTGCTTGCGTTGAACTCGACCGGCAGCGTGATCAATTGGAAGGCGACGGCTGCGGAGAAGAAGATGATCCCCAGCAGCAGCAGATTGGCTGCCTTGAAGAAGAAGCCGGCCAAAAGCAGCAGCGGTGCAACCCCCGACGCAAAGTTGACGACCGGGAAGATGCGGTGGCGGGCCACCAGCATCGGGTAGGAGACCTTGTGCTGCACGGCGTGTCCTACCTCGTGGCAGGCGACGGAGATTGCCGAGATGGAATTGCCAAAGTAGACCGGATCGGACAGACGAACCGTGCGGGAAATCGGGTCGTAGTGGTCGGTCAGCGTACCGGGGATGTGTTCAACTGGAACGTGCGTCAGGCCATTGGCGTCCAGCATGCGGCGTGCCGCTTCCGCACCGGTCAGGCCGGAAGACGCGGGAACATCGGCAAAGCGGTTGAACGTTCCCTTGACGCGAAACTGGGCCCACAGCGACAGGCCGAACGCGATCAAAATCAGGAAGTCCATGGGGTGAAAGAACATGGGGGAAAATCACTCCTTCGTATATGATCATGAACAATGAGAGCACGTATGATAGTTTGCCCTATACTCAATTGTACGATCATCACAGGTGACAGTTTCACTTTTTTATTGTACAGTCTTTGACCAATCTTGACAATATCAGTGAATGCTTATGTGTGGTAAAAAAGCACTCTTCCCATAGTGGGAAGAGTGCGAGTGTTTTCAGGACGTCAGTCCTCTCTGGCAGGCTGCTGATCTTGTCGGGGAGGTTACTCGGTGGAGACAGACGGATCGGCCTGCTCTTTTTTCGGCGAAATCATCAGGAAGTGTGCAGCCGGATCGTCAATCAGCTTCTGGATGCGGCCGGCTGTTTCGTACTGCTCGGTGGCAAGCAGTTCCTCCTTGTAGGCGGAGAGCAGCTCGCGCACGTCGTTTACGCCTTTTTCGTCCAGTTGGTAGAGGAACACCTTTGCCCCTTTGGCGATCCTGCGCTCCAGAGCTGCCTGGTCAAAGCCCATCTCAGGTTGCAGGCGGACGTACACGACACCGCCGGTCATGCCCGCGCAGATCCACGGACCGGGATCGCCCAGCACGACGGCGCGCCCGTTGGTCATGTATTCAAAGGCAAAGCCTTTCAGATTGGCCCGTGCTCCGATACCGCCCAGCTCGTCGCGAATCGGCTCGGTAATCTCGCCGCCAAACACGACGTCTGCACCGGAGAGGCGGATGCAGGCGCGGGAATCGGCATTGCCCTGTACGATGAACAAGCCTTTTTGCGCACCGTAGCAGAAGCTCTTGCCGACGGAGCCGTTGATGTACGCACCGTTATGACCCTTGTGCTTGAGGATGGAGACGCGGCCGCCAAAGCTGGTTTTGCCGACGCCGTCCTGGGCGCCGCCTTCCACCCGAATGGTAACGCCCTGTGCGTTGTAAGCGGCCAGACCGTTGCCCGGCACGCTGCCGTCGGTGAAGTGGAGCGACACTTCCGGCAGCGAGGCGTAACTGCCGTCCAGGTAATTTTTCACGCGGGAACCGGACCAGCGGCTGCCCAGCACGCGTTCACTGGACAAAATCCCGGCAAACGTCTCCCGGATGGGTCGATCCGGGCTGAAGTAGCGGTTCTCCGAAGCGGCGGCAGCACCGGCGGTGACCAGCACGCGCTCCTCCGCTTCTTCCGCCCGAACGGCGGCTGCCTCCGGCGTGTACAGCGGATGGACGGCCAGCAGCGCCGACAGGTTGATTCGCTCCAGCAGACGGGTTTGGACCAGCAGGTCGGAGCGGCCGACGAGATCCTGCGTACGGCTGAAGCCGAGCGCGGCGGTGATGCGGCGCACTTCCTCGCCAAACAGGGTAAACAAGGTTTTCAGCCCGTTGACAGCCTGGTCGAACTGGCGCGGCACAAAGCGGCGCAGCCCTTTTTCGTGGGCCTCTTCCAGCGAGTCGATCTGGGTGGCGATACCCACGTGGCAGGTGTCCAGGTGACAGCCGCGGCAGGTGGTGCAGCCGACAGCGATCATCGCCAGGGTGCCAAAGCCGACGCGATTGGCGCCAAGCAGCATCAGCTTGACGACGTCTGCTGCACTTTTCACGCCACCGTCGGCCCACAGTTCCACCTTGTGGCGCAGGCCTGCTTCGAGCAAGGCGTTGTGGGCGGCTTTGACGCCAATCTCGGCCGGCAGCCCCACGTGCTGCAGGGCGTGGACGCGTGCCGCCCCCGTTCCTCCGTCAAAACCGGAGAGCGTGATGAAATCGGCGCCTGCCTTGGCAATGCCGACGGCGATGGTCCCGATGTTGGGCACGACCGGCACCTTGACGCACACCTTGGCTTCGTGGTTGGCCGTCTTCAGCTCCGTGATCATCTGGGCCAGGTCCTCGATGGAGTAGATGTCGTGGTTGTTGGACGGCGAGATCAGGTCGGAGCCGATCGTGGCGTTCCGGGCAGCGGCGATTTTCGCCGTTACCTTGGAGCCGGGCAGGTGTCCCCCTTCGCCCGGTTTTGCCCCTTGGCCGATCTTGATTTCCAGGATATCCGCCGCGTTGGCCAGCTCCACGTTGACCCCGAAGCGGCCCGACGCCACCTGGATACCGCGCGTTTTGCGGTAGCGGCCGAGCATGTCTTTGATTTCGCCGCCTTCGCCGTTCATGCTGATCATGTTGAGCTGGTCGGCGGCTTCGGCATAGGCGCGGAAGGCCGTTTCGTTCTGCGAGCCGAACGACATGGAGGAGATCAAAAACGGCAGCGAATGATCGCCTACGCTGATGTCCACCTGGGCCGGGTCCACCTGCTGCTCGGCACGGTCAAAGGCAAAGTCGGCCACGTGACGAATCGCAATCGGGTTGTCCCGTTCGTTTTCTTCCAGCTTCAACGCGTAGTCGGCGTACGGAATCTCTCCGGCGGCGACCTGTCCGATCAGTTTCCACAGGCGGGGGAAAATGTGGAACGTCTTGGCTTCCCTCGCCGTTGCACTGGCGTAATCCTCGTGCCGTTTGATGCTGTCCGCCTCCAGATCGGCATAGGAGAGGCCGACCTGATCGGAACCGCAGAAGTTCACGATGGAGAGAGCCTTCGCCACGTCTGCCTGCAGCCCGATGGAGGAGAACAGCCGACCGTAGCCGCGCAGCTCGTGGATGCCGATGGTGGAGATCACTTTCTCCAGCCCCTTGTTCAGTGCGGCGTAGAGATTGGCGGCTGATGCCGCGCCTGCTTTGGCAAAGGCGGTGGCAAACATCAGGTACGGCGAAACCGCGTCCGCACCGGAACCAAAGGACAAGGCCAGGTCGTGCAGCGAACGGACGGCACCTGAGCGGAGGATGATGCCGGCCCGGCGGCGCAGGCTGATACCATCAGCGTCAAACGCTGCTTTCAAGCCTTGGTCGACAACGGATACGGCGAGCAGCGGGTCGATCCAGTACCGGCCGTTCTGATGCGTCTCTGTGTCGTCCAACACAATCAGCACGGCTCCATTCTGCACTGCCTGTACGGCCGATTCCTGCAGCCGTTTCAGCCCGCCTTCCAGTCCGCTTTCCCGTTCGAAGTGGGTCGAGAGGATCGCGATGCTGGACGGGTGGTTGTTGAAGTAGTGGATCACCTGTTCCAGTGACAGCGTGCCCTGCTGCTGCGCCGTCTCCTGCAGCGACTGGCCTTCGAAGAGCAGCGGCGAGGGCAGCTCCAGACGCAGGCCGTCCGAGGCTGTGCCGGACAGCGGTACGCGGGTCCCGATCACGACGCGCGTGGAGAAATGCTCCATCTCCCGGTCGCGGTCAATCGCCGGGTTGGTGACGACAGCCACGCTTTCCTTGATGTAATCGGCCAGGTTTTGCCGCTCCTTGGACAGTGCAGCCAGCGGGCCGTCGTGGCCGAGCGAACGGATCGGTTCGGCTCCGTTGGCGGACATCTGCTCCACGAGTTGAATCTGTTCACGGTCCCAGCCAAATGCGCTGTAGACGGAAGAGGTCGGTGCCGACGTGTCCGGTTCGGCGACGAGCGCGTTGGCTTCATAGGCGAAGTGCAGGTGCTGACGGGCACCGGCTGCTTCCACCTTTTCCGCAAAGCGGTCACGGACGATCTGCTGCAGCTTGTGGTGGGGGATCACTTCCACCTCTTGCTCCGCGTGCAGGATGACGCCCACCTTTTCACCGGGGGCGAGCGGTTTTGGTTCGCTTGCCATTTGATGAACCGGTATGATTCCCTGCTCGGAGGAGAAGTAATAGGACGTGGCGCTTTCCACCATCCACAGCGGTCTCAGCCCCAGGGCGTCGACGCTGAACACGCACTCATTTCCGTACCGCGAAACGATCCCGGCCGGTCCCTGGGCAAAGTGACCCCAAGCCTGGCGCAGGTACGTGTACAAGTCCTGCAGGTCATCCGGCAGGTTTTTCATCTCGTGATGGATCGGCGGGAACACCACTTCCATCGCTTCAAACAGGCTCAGGCCGTACCGGTGGATAAAGGTTTCGATCGTGCGGTTGAGGTTTTGCGAGTCGCTCCCTCCGTCGACCAAAGGCACGCCGAGCATCTGTGCCTCTTCTTCCAGCTTGCTGATCGTGTTGATCTCACCGTTGTGGCCCAGGAGGGAAAACGGCTGAACGCGGAAGAAGTTGGACAAGGTATTGGTGGAATAGCGGTTGTGACCGATGGTGACGGACGAGACAAAGCGTTCGTCAGCCAGGTCGTGAAAATACTGAGGCAGAATGTTGGCGGCGCCCATTACCTTGTAGGCGCTGGTCACCGGGCTGAGCGAAGCGACGTGAACGTTGTGGGCCGCTTCGATGGCGACGTGCAATTCAAACAGGCGGCTGGCATACGCAGCTTGGTTCAAGCCTTCCGGCGCGAAGACGGCCAACTGCCAGAAAACCGGTTCGTCCCGCTTGCCGTTATTGCCAAGCACTGCCGAGTTGACGGCGTTTTCCCGTTCCAGCAGGATCTCCACACCGTGCGCGGCAAACAGTCCGCGAATCGCTTCCTGAACGGCCTGCGGGTCGTGGCCCGAGCGCGGCACGAAGATGTGGGCGACGGCAAAGCGTGGATCACGGGCCAGATCGCCGTCCAGCCCGGCCTGGTGCAGATAGGCGGACCAGAGCGCGCGGGGGATGTCCGTGAGGATGCCACAGCCGTCTCCTTCCCCGTCGATAAAGCCGGAGCGGTGTTCCATCTGGATCAGCGAGCGAATCGTTTCCTGCACGTTGGTCCGCGTCGGCGTTCCCGACTTCTCGATGATACAGATGATGCCGCAACTGTCGTGTTCAATCACATGATAGCCTTGAAACTGCTCAATCGTATTTCTCTGTCTGTTGTCTAGCATGGTCCCGGTCAGTTGGCCTGACCCTCCACCTCCCCTGCGTACAATTCGGAAAGTTCAAAATTGTAATGTTTAGAATACCACGAATATAAGGGGGACACAAGAAATCGTCTGGCTTTTTATGCAAATGAAAGCGTTTTTATGCAAATAAAATGTTTTTGTTCGATAAAAACGCCTGTCCCACGCGCATAAAAAAAAGCGCATTCGTCTGTGGTAAATAGAGGAATGCGCATTAATTTGCATTTGTTACCGGTCGTGCTGTTGGGTTTTGTGATGTTCGGTTTTTCGCGGATTTTGAAAGCCGACGACCTCCATCATCTTGGAGTTCATCTTTGGGTCCATCGTCTTTTCCGGTGCCTGCGGGTAAGTGTGTTCGCCTTTGGACACGGGGTTCCCTCCTGTGTGAATGCTGTTCGAGGCTAGTATGCCCGAGCGGCCGGCGGCTGTCGCAGGCAATTTTTGACCGCTTACTTCGCGAGTGCGGCAAATGAACGGTCCACTGCCGCCACGGTGGCGCGAATATCGTCTTCCGTGTGGGCGGTGGTGATGAACCAGGCTTCGTATTTGGACGGCGCGAGGCAGATGCCCTCGTCCAGCATCAGCCGGAAGAAGCGGGCAAACAATTCTCCGTCCGCCGCCTGAGCGGAGGCATAGTCAGTGACCGGCTGGTCCGTGAAGTAGACGGCCAGCGCTCCTTTGACGCGGTTCACCTGAATGGTGATTCCGTGTGTCTCGGCAGCGCGGCGAATGCCCTCTTCCAACAGCTGGCCCAACCGTTCAAACTCCTCGTAGACGCCCGGCTGCCGGAGCACTTCCAGGCAGGCGATGCCGGCTCGGATTGAGGCTGGATTGCCCGCCATCGTACCGGCTTGATACGCAGGGCCGAGCGGTGCCACCTGCTCCATGATCTCGCGTCGGCCGCCGTACGCCCCGATCGGCAGCCCGCCGCCGATGATTTTGCCCAGTGCGGTCAGGTCCGGCTCTACGCCCAGCAGGTTTTGCGCCCCGCCGTAGCAGAAGCGGAAGCCGGTGATCACTTCGTCGTAGACGACCAGCGCGCCCGCCTCGTGGGCGATCCGGTTCACCGCTTCCAGAAAACCGGGTTTGGGCGGCACGATCCCGAAGTTGCCGACGATCGGCTCCACCAGGACGCACGCGGTCTCCTGTCCCCAGACCCGGATCGCTTCGGCAAACGCGTCGATGTCGTTGTAGGGAACGGTGATCACTTCGTTGGCGATGCTCTGCGGGATGCCGGCACTGTCCGGGATGCCCAGCGTGGACGGCCCCGAACCTGCCGCCACCAGCACCAGGTCGGAGTGGCCGTGGTAGCAGCCGGCGAATTTGATGATCTTGACGCGACCTGTATACGCGCGGGCGACGCGGATGCAGGTCATCACCGCTTCCGTTCCGGAGTTGTTGAAGCGGATGCGCTCCATCGACGGAATCGCCTCGCGAATCATGCGGGCAAACTGGATTTCCCACGGCGTCGGCGTGCCGTACAGCGTGCCGTTGGCCGCCGCTTCACTGATCGCTTTGGTAATGTGCGGATGGGCGTGGCCGGTGATAATCGGACCGTACGCCGCCAGATAGTCGATGTACCGGTTGCCGTCGACGTCCCAGAAATAGGCGCCCTGCGCCCGTTCCATCGTGACGGGGGCGCCGCCGCCGACTGCCTTGAACGAGCGGGACGGGCTGTTCACCCCGCCCAGGATGACCTCCATCGCTTCTTCGTGCAGCTGTGCGGATCGCTCTCGTTTCATATGTACTCCCTCTTTTCTGTCCACAAAGTCCTCCATCATCTTACCACAGCCGGCTTGGGGGCGTAATTGGAAAAGGTGCAATTGTCCCCGTTAAAAAGCAGGACGACGGGATGGCGATCTGTCGAACAGATTGGCGTCTCGACGCTTTTCAGCACACTGGATTTTGCAGAAATGAATGGCCTTCGATAAACTTAGCTATGGATTATGTAGAGGTTAAGCAAAGGACGGGTTGTCATGATACGTGTCAGTCATTTGCAAAAGGAATTTCGCATCCACCAGGCCCGTGCCGGCTTGGCGGGTGCGTTTCGCGACTTGTTCAGCCGGGAGTACAAAACGGTCAAGGCGGTTGACGATATTTCCTTTACCGTTGAGGAGGGGGAGATGTTCGCCCTGATCGGGGAAAACGGAGCCGGCAAATCAACCACGATCAAAATGCTGACGGGGATTCTCACCCCGAGCGGCGGCGAGATCGTCATCAACGGATACGTGCCGTACCGGCAGCGGGAGCAGTACGTCCGCTCGATCGGCGTCGTTTTCGGACAGCGCTCCCAGCTTTGGTGGGACCTGTCGCCGCTGGAGTCGTTCCGCCTGCTGAAAAACGTCTACAAGGTGGACGACACGGAAGGAGAGCGCTGGCTGGAGCGGTTGATCGAGGAGTTGGACATCGCCTCGTTCGTCAGCCAGCCGGTGCGCAAGCTGAGCCTCGGCCAACGCATGCGCTGCGAAGTGGCCGCCGCCTTGATTCACAAGCCGAAGCTGCTCTTTCTCGACGAGCCGACGGTCGGACTGGACGTGCTGGTCAAGCAGAAAATCCGGGAATTTCTCCGCAATCTGAATGAAACGGAACATACGACGATTCTCTTGACCACGCACGATGTGTCCGACATCGAGGCGCTCTGCAAGCGGGTGCTGGTGATGGACCAAGGCCGGCTGATCTTTGACGGCCAACTGACTGATCTGAAAGAGAAGTGGGGCAACGGCACCGAGGTGGCATTCCAGTTCAAGAAGCGGACGGCGCCGGAAGAGATGCGGGCGGCGCTTGGCGAGCTGCCCTGTGAAATCCTGCAGGACAACGAGTTCTCGCTGCGGGTAAAAGTGGCGCGCAGCCAGGAGATGCTGCCGTTCGTCCTGTCTGTGGTGATGGGCTCGTTTGAGGTGAGCGACGTGAAGATCAAGGAGGCCAGCACGGAAGACATCGTGCGCAACATCTACTCGACTGACGGCGAGGTTGTCAGCCATGGGTAAACTTTATCTGGAACTGATTCGCATCCGGTTTCTCACCATGCTCGCCTACCGGGTGAACTACTACAGCGGCATCATTATCTACGCGATCAACATCGGCGCCTACTACTTCCTCTGGGGAGCGATCTACGGCGGCCAGCAGCAGCTCGGCGGCCTCACCGTGGAGCAGATGACCGCATACGTCGCCATCGCCTGGATGTCCCGAGCGTTCTACTTTAACAACATCGACATGGAGATCGCCCAGGACGTGCGGGAAGGCAAGGTGGCCATCGAGATGATCCGGCCCTACAATTACCTTTCGGTGAAAACGGCGCAGGCTTTTGGCGAGGGCATCTTTCGCCTGCTCTTTTTTGCAGCGCCCGGCATTTTTCTGGTCAGCCTGCTGATCCCGTTCCGCTTCCCGGGAACGCCGGAAGGCTGGGGCCTGTACCTGGTCAGCCTGACGCTTGCGTTTGTCATCAACACGGAGCTGAATTTGCTGACCGGCCTGTTTACCTTTTTCCTGTTCCGCAACGACGGGATGATGCGGGCCAAGCGGGTGATTGTCGATCTGATGTCCGGCCTGGTGCTGCCGATCAGCTTTTTCCCCGGTTGGGCCCAGACGTTGATGGGGTGGCTGCCGTTCCAGGCGATCAACTACTATCCCAGCCTGATCTTCACCGGCGCGATTTCACCGGAGCAGGCGTGGGAGCTGATCGGGCTGCAGGCGGTCTGGATTGCGGTGATTTTCATGCCGATCCTGATTCTGTGGCGGCGGGCTCGTCACAAACTGGTCGTGCAGGGAGGGTAACCGATGCAAAACGCGCGACACATCATCGGCGTCTTCGCCGATTACCTCGGACAGTATTTCAAGACCAGGCTGGCATACCGGGCCGACTTTTTCGGCGATCTGGTCTCCAATCTGATCTACGAGCTGATTAATCTCGTCTTCATCATCGTCGTCTTTCAGCACGTGCCGCTGCTGAAAGACTGGACGCGGGACGAAATCATCTTCATTTACGGCTTTTTCCTGATTCCGTACGCGCTGTTCTCCATGTTTTTCAGCTTCTGGGACTTCAACGAGCGCTACATCATCCGCGGCGAAATGGACCGCATCCTGACCCGGCCGCTGCACAACCTGGCCCAGGTGTGTCTGGAATCGATGGCACCGGACCGGATCTTTGGCATCATCTCCGGGCTGATTATCATGGGCTACGCCGCATTCAAGCTGGATCTGTCCTTCCACTGGTACGATCCGCTGCTGTTTGTCGTGCTGGTGATCGGCGGGGCACTGATCTATGCAGGGGTGTACACGGCGATTGCCGCCGTCAGCTTTTTCTCTGATTCGCGCACGGGCATCGCGCCAATGATCTGGAACATCCAGCAGTACGGCCGCTACCCGGTGGACGTGTACAACAAGGTGATTCGTTTCGTGCTGACGTACATTCTGCCGTTTGCTTTCGTCGGCGTTTATCCGGCCGCCTACTTTCTGCGCAAGGAGACGTGGTACGTGTACGCGGCGTTTACGCCGGTCATGGGGGTAATCTTTTTCGGCATCGGGCTGGCGATCTGGAACTGGGGTGTGCGCAAATACAGAGGAGCGGGGTCGTGACCCCGCTCCAGTTTTGTTGCCAAAGCCGACCAGCAACTTTGGCAGATCAATGTGCAGGCCTTCAAACGGGAGACTATGAATTTCCGATTGCTTTGGCCAAGGCTTCAACCAGTTTTTCAGGATGTTGCGAACCGATCACAAATACCTTGTTGTTCTTCAGGCGTACTTTGATTCCGCTATTTCCGCTCACGGTATAGGCCCATCCGCCAAAGATCCATCTTCCACCCAAACCGCCGAAATCCCAGAAAGGGCTGAATTGACATACTTCATACGCTGCTATCTCGTTATAGGGGATAAAGTGTTTCGCGAATGGGAAAAAACGCAGGTACAACCCTTTCTCCCTGATCTCAACGACGAGTTTTGTCAAGAACAGCGAGGTTATCAACAGCGGCGTAGCAATACCAAACAGAATCCAAATGATCCACGCTTCCACATCGGTTACCGGCTCGCTGACCACTTTTCGCAAAACGATTCGTTGGTACAAATCATAGCTAAATGCGGACAACAGGATCACATCCACGATGATGACGATCGTCCACAGCACTTTTTGGCGAAAGCGCTGGACTTCACGATGATACACCTTTTCTCCCATACGCAAACCTCCCCCACAAGTAACCTCTTCACCCCAAAAAAGAACTCGCAAGTATATATTATACAATTTTATGCAGATATTTCCATGATGCACCGCGAGAAGACTGACATGCTGCGATAATAATAGTTGATTTTTTCAAAATATTGGATATAGTAGTAAAAAAGGAATAATCTGTGTCTAAATGATAGATTTTCCACTCCCAAAAACTGATGCAAGTCATGGTCCAATCCTACTAATGGATGGAAAAATATATAAATTTTTTCAATCATTTCTATCCTGGGTGTACGGAGCGAAACCATGGCCAATCCAGATGAAAAAACAGTGAAAGGGGAGAAGCATGTTGAAGCCTGTCGGTGTAACCAGATTTTCACGCTTTGGGCTCATCTTCGCTCTGGTGGCTGCCTTTTGGCTCTACATCTTTGTCGCAGCCATTCACGCAGTGATGCCCACCAATCCCATTTCCGCTTTACCGCTTGCAAAGGAACTGTACATTGCCTCGTGGTTTCCGCAGGGGTGGGGCTTTTACAGCAAAGATGCGCGAGACCTCACGTTTCAAGTGGTGGACATAACAAATGGGACACTGGCAGCCGCCTGGCCAAATAATCGGTCTGAAAACTTTTTTGGATTGAAGCGCTTTGGAAGAAGTCAAGGGATCGAGGCCGGTCTTCTCAGTTCCAGAATACCGGAGTCCGCCAAAACGGATTGCGAAGAAAATCCCTATGCTTGCTTGAACAAGGCAGCTGTCTACGCGGAATTGGACAACCCTACGCCTTATCCGACCATTTGCGGAGACATCGGCTTTGTGTATCAGGAACCGGTTCCCTGGGCGTGGAGCCGCAGCGGTAAGAAAATCGATATGCCATCAAAAGTTGTGAGGGTGAACGTGAAATGTTCGAAAAATTAGGATCATTTGCCTACAACCTGGCGTTGACGCAAAACCCGTGGACAAACGTGTATGGCTTGGCCAGATCGTTGATGGCATTGTCGACCGCGCTGACGTTGGCGGTAAACGATGCCCATACGTTTTTCCGACCTTCGTCCGGCATGGATGTCTACCCCACTTGCGTGAACACGATCAGCCTGTTTTGCACCGTTCCCAACGACTATTTCTATTTGGACATGGTCAGATGGATCGCGGTCGTTTTGCTGCTGATCGTCGCTTCCGGATGGCGTCCGCGAATTACCGGGGTCATTCACTGGTGGATTTGCTACAGTTTCAACGTGTCGGCCATCACCTTGGACGGCGGAGACCAGGTAGCTGCTGTCTTTACGTTTTTGCTGCTGCCGATCACACTGACCGATTCGAGAAAATGGCATTGGCAAAAAGCCCATGAACCGCAAGTTGTTTCCGATCACGTCATTATTCGGCGCATCATCGCACTGGTAACCTTCTTTGCCATTCGTTTGCAGGTTGCGATCATATATTTTCATTCATCGGTTGCCAAGATGTTCGAGTCAACGTGGCTCAACGGAACCTCCGTCTACTACTATTTGCGGGACCCGATGCTGGGTCTGCCCTCATTCTTTCTGCAACTGGTAAACCCCATCCTGACATCGCCAGCGGTCGTCCTGCCGACATGGGGCACCCTTGTTCTGCAAGTGTGTTTGTTTGGCGCGCTGTTTGCCCCCAAGAAGTATTGGAAATATTTCCTCATTGCTGCCCTGCTCATGCATGAAGTGATTGCCGTTATGCTCGGGTTAATCAGCTTTTCCATGATCATGAGCGCCGTTTTGATCCTTTATCTGCGGCCAGTGGAGCAAGAGTTCACGTCTCTGCATCGGATCAGACTGTTCAAGAAGGAGACAAGCCCAACGCAGAAAGATTATCACCTTTCTCCTCAACAAGTGAAAGGTGCTTAATCTTTACAACAACACGTTGGAGCAGCAACAACCGTCTTGTCCATGGCGAAGGCAGCGGCACTTTTCATTTCAACGTGGCAAGGATTCAGGTTGGCTTTGCTCCATGTTGAAAGGGAGGGGACGCCTATAAGATTTTGAATCATCGCTAATTGACCACAGAGAAGAAAAAATATTGTGAAAAGGGGTTTGAGTAGGGATGAATCTCAAAAAAGCACTTCCCATTTTTCTGGCCTTTTTGCTTATGCTGGTAAGCGTAAATGCTTACGCAACTCAACCTTCCAAAGTGAAGTACGATGGGGAAACGCTCTTCCGCGGCATTATCTTTGGACAAGGTCCTGTTGCCCACCTTTTCCCTGAAATCTGGACGAAAGATTTGCTGAGCAAGGTAAATCAAAAAGAAACGAAGCAAGTCATTGATCACCTGGTTGCGCGGATGAAGGCGAAATCTCCGTCCTACTTCGCGGAATTTGAGCGCGCAGTATACAGCGGTGACCACCTCAAAATTAATAAGGCAATCGACAAGGGCGGCCAAATTTTGGATCAGGTAATCAAAGAAGATGAACGAAGGGTAAAAAGCGGAAAAGAAGGATACGGAACTGGACAGTGCGTGTTGTACGTTGCGTACGCTGCTGCGGCGATCAGTGCAGCGGCTATATACAGCCATATAGTGGCCTTGAATGCCGGTGGTGCAGTAACCATTTACCTTGCTGTCGCTGTGTCGAAATACTTCTGGGTCGGCGATAAACCAAATGAATTAGCTCTGCAAAAAGAAATGCTGGTCAACAATATCGTAGAACGCTTGGCCACCCAGTAAAAAACAGCCGAAGCAGTAACGGTTCAAACCGTAGATTCCATCATCTGCGGTTTGACCATGTGGGCTCCCTGATGATTTGGAGATTTGGAAACTTCCGGCATTGTCAACTTCATCAGCGTCGTCGTATAATAAGCTGGTAACAACCAATATACAATTCCTTCGGGGCAGGGTGAAATTCCCGACCGGCGGTGATCGCGCACGGCGCGTAAGCCCGCGAGCCTCCCGGCGTAAACGCTTGGAGTGCAGGATCCGGTGCGAGTCCGGAGCCGACAGTACAGTCTGGATGGGAGAAGGATGACGACAGTACGTACACCGCACGTGCTTGTTTGTCTGTGCGCGGGTACGGGATGTGGGGGCGTATGCCTGTTGTGGCCCCTTTCATTTCGCATACCTGTGGCACTGGCATGGTCAGCTGTCCGCGTTCGCAAGCCCTGAGGAGAAGTCAGTCCTCAGGGTTTTTGTTTGGTGAACGTACGGATAGACGACCGGGCAGGGGTGGACGTTTCTGTTGCCATTCCTCATCAGAAGGAAGTAACACGTGAGGAGATGGTACAGATGAAAGCAACGACGATGCGCCCATCACACGCGACGCAGCGGCTGGTGGCGATTCCCATGCTGGCGGCGGTCGCATTTGTTCTGCAGTATCTCGAGTTTCCGGTGCCGCTGCTGCCGCCGTTCCTGAAGCTGGATTTCAGCACGCTGCCGGCGTTGATCGGGGGCTTGCTGTACGGACCGGTGGCCGGGGTCCTGGTGGAAGTGCTGAAAAACACGCTGCACATGCTGTTAAAAAATACGGATGGCCTGCTGATCGGCGAGGCGGCCAACGTCGTCGCCGGCGCCAGCTTTATCCTGGCGGCCATTTATCTGCAGCGCCGCGGCATGGGGAAAAAGGGCTTTGCCGCAGGACTTGTGCTGGGAACCGTGCTGATGACGGCGGTCATGGCGGCTGCCAACGCCTACTTCCTGCTGCCCGCCTACGCGGCTCTCTACCAGGTGTCGCTGGAACAGCTGCTGGCCCAGTTCCAGGCGGACAGCGTCTGGTCGTTTGTTTTGTACAGCATCGTGCCGTTTAACATACTCAAAGGGGTTGTGCTCTCGCTGGCAGCGTATCCGCTGTACGTAAAGCTGTCCGGACGGCTCAACCTTCGCATGACAAATTGACAATGATTTCTTGGCTTGCTATGATATTGCCTAATCAAAGGCAATGAAAGGACCCGCAGGTACTGACCGTGTTCCAGAGAGTCGGCCCTTGTCTGGAAGGTCGATGCACAGGCGTATCTGCTCCCCATCCTGGAGCCGCTGGCGATGAGCCATGCCGGATGCCCTGCCGTTATCGGGCGTTGAGTGGGCCGCAGCACGCCGTTGCGGTCAATCAGGGTGGTACCGCGGGTAATTCCCCCGTCCCTAATTGGGATGGGGGTTTATTTATTTTAGAGGAGTGTGTGACATGGCGAATGAAAAAGCGTATGTAAAGGAGATTACCCCGCAGTCGGAAGACTTTTCGCGCTGGTACATCGATACGATTACCAAGGCGGATCTGATGGATTACACACCAGTCCGCGGCTGCATCGTGTTCAAGCCGGACGGGTACGAGCTGTGGGAGCGGATTCAGGCGGCGATGGACAAACGGTTCAAGGAGACGGGCCACCGCAACGCCTATTTCCCGATGCTGATTCCCGAGTCGTTTTTCCAAAAAGAGAAGGAGCACGTGGAAGGCTTCAATCCGGAGCTGCCCTGGGTGACCGAAGCGGGCGGCGAAAAGCTGGAAGAGCGGCTCGCCCTGCGGCCGACATCGGAGACGATCATCGGCCACATGTACAGCCAGTGGATTCAGAGCTATCGCGATCTGCCGGTGCTGATCAACCAGTGGGCCAACGTCTTTCGCTGGGAAAAGCGGACGCTGCCGTTCCTGCGCACGTCTGAATTCCTCTGGCAGGAGGGGCATACCGCCCACGCCAACGAGGAGGAAGCGCGGCAGGAAACGATGCAGATGCTGGACATCTACAGCGAGGTGGTCGAACAGGAGCTGGCCATCCCTGTCTGGAAAGGGCAGAAGACGCCGAGCGAACGCTTTGCCGGCGCAGTGGACACCTATTCCATCGAAGCGATGATGAAGGACGGCAAGGCGGTGCAGGCCGGCACCTCGCACTACCTGGGTGAAAACTTTGCCAGAGGCTTTGACATCAAGTTTCTCGACAGGGACAATCAGTTCAAGTACGTCCATACCACTTCGTGGGGGACGTCCACCCGCCTGATCGGGTCGATGATCATGGTTCACGGTGACGATCGCGGTCTGGCGCTGCCGCCGCGTGTGGCACCGACCCAGGTGGTGATGATCCCGGTCGGTCCGCCCAAACTGCGGGAAAAGGTGATGGAGAAGTTCGATCCGCTGTTTGACGCTCTGAAGGCGGCGGGCGTGCGGGTGAAGGCAGACCTGCGTGAAGAGACGCCGGGCTGGAAGTTCAACGAGTGGGAAATGCGCGGCGTGCCGATTCGCCTGGAGATTGGTCCGCGCGATGTGGACAACGGACAGGTGGTCCTGGCCCGTCGCGATACCGGCGAAAAGGTGACGGTCGCCCTGGACCGGGCAGTGGAAGCGGTCGCCGACCTGCTGGAAGAGATTCAGCGGAACATGTTTGAAAAGGCGCTGGCGTTCCGTACCGCCCACTCCCACCTGGACATCGACACCCTGGATGCGCTGAAGGAGCACATCGCCAAGGCGGAAAGCGAAAACCGCATTGCCGGCTGGGTGCTGGCCGGCTGGTGCGGCGACGACGCTTGCGAGGCGAAAGTGAAAGAGGAGACCAAGTTCACCTCCCGCAACATTCCGTTTGAGCCGCCGACAGTCAAGCATACCTGCATCACCTGCGGCGGGGAAGCCAAACATACTGTCTGGTTCGCTCGCGCCTATTAAACCGTCCTCAACACAAAAGGGCACCCGTGTCTATCGGGTGCCCGCTTTTTCATTACCCAGGACCCAATCTGTAAAGGACCCGGGGTCTGTAAACAGGTAATCCGGTTCGGGCTGGAAGCAGCCCGCTTTTTGTGTGACTGGCAGCCAATCCACGCCGACCGTGACCAGGGATGCGGCCCGTCCCGCAAGTACATCGGCATCGCTGTCTCCCACGTACAGCGTTTGTTCGGCGCGTGCTCCCAGTTGTTTCATTGCCGACAGAATGCCTTCGGGATCGGGCTTTGGCCGTGACACGTCGTCGCCAGTGATGACCACGTCAAAATAGCGGTCCAGCCCCCACGCCTGCAGGGAAATGTCGGCGCTGCGCCGCCCTTTTCCGGTGACAATGCCCATGGCGAAGCCGGCCTCGCGCAGCCGGTCCAGCATCAGCGCGATTTCCGCTGGATTGTGCACGTGCCGGTGTCCTTCCGCATAGACCCGGAAAAAGTGGTCGAGAGCCTGTTCCAGCTGTTCTGGCGGAATCATCGCCTGCAGAATGTCAGTCTCCGTCGGTCCGAACATGGCGAGGATCTCCTCGTCTGTGTAGTGGCGGTGGAGATACTGCTGAAACGTCGAGCGAAACGCGGTGAAAATCAGCGGCAGCGTATCTGCGACGGTGCCGTCAAAATCAAACAGGATGGTGCGCATTGCCAACCTCCTTGCCGTCAAACATGGGCGAAAACCATCGCGCGAACATGATGTTCGTGTGTCAGCGTGACAGTCATTCCTATGCGTCAGGCAAAGCGGTTATTCGTCGCTGTCCTCAACCCCGTCGCCCTCGTCTTCGGCCGGATCGGGCGGCATCAGCGGAAACAGCACGTCAAAGAACTTGAATTTGCGGCGGCCGTTTTCATTTTTCAGCCCCTTGTACTTTTGCAGCAGTTCGCTGATCTCGTCCACCAGCTGATTCCGTTCTTCTTGATTTAAATAAAATTCAGTTAAATTGAACGCGAACGTGTCCTTGTACTCTTTGCGCACGTCCACATCGCTGGCCACAAACCGGTTGAGTGTCCGCATCAAATCCTGCTCCGTGGTGCGGAACGGCGTAAACATGATGTCGCTCAACTGCTGTGCGTTTTCTTCGATCATCAGCTGCAGTTTGACCTGGATCACCTTGGCCACAGGCTGATAGTACTTCTCCACGATCGAGCCTTTGACCCGGGTGTCCACCTGTTCCAAAAGACCGACGCGGACCAGCTCCTTCACGTGGTAATGCAGGCGAGCGGCGTTTTCGCCCAGTTCGGTCGCGATCTGCTTCGCCGTGCGGGGCTCCAGGTCTTCAAACAGTTCCAAAATCTTTACGCGCTCCGGTATGGCAAGAGATTTAAGGGCATCCGGCTCGGTTACCTGAAAAAACTCCTTCATGATTGATTCACCATCCAGCTACTACGCCAAATTTTATAATTCTTTATTTTTGACAATTTTCCTATCCTTCCATTTTATCGTCTTCCTCCCAAATACGCAACGTGCGAGCAGATGAAGTGGATCTGCGCTTTGTGGTAAAATGAGACAAACGCGTCAATAAAAATTGAAACGGAAAGTAGGGATTTCATGATGGTAGCAGTAGGACAAGCGGCGCCTGATTTTACCCTGCAGGCGAACGGCAATCGGACGATTTCTCTTCGGGATTTTCGCGGTCAATACGTAGTGTTGTACTTTTATCCCAAGGACATGACCCCGGGCTGCACGACGGAAGCGTGCGATTTTCGCGACTATCACCCGAAGTTTGCCGAGCTGAACACGGTGGTGCTCGGCATCAGCCCCGACGATGTCAAATCGCATGACAAGTTCGTTGCCAAGCACGAGCTGCCGTTTCCGCTGCTGGCCGACCCGGATCATCAGGTGGCGGAGGCGTACGGCGTCTGGGTGCTGAAAAAGATGTACGGCCGGGAATACATGGGCATTGAACGCTCTACATTTCTCATCGACCCGGAAGGCACGATCGTCAAGGTGTGGCCCAAGGTAAAAGTGAAGGGGCACGTCGAGGAAGTGCTGCAAACGATTGAGCAACTGCAGCAGCAATAACATTAGCCCCTCTGTCGCGCCTGCTCACGCGAGGAAGGCTTTTTCATTCAAGGATACTGCACGCATCATGATGCAAGACATTGGAGGAAATACGATGACCGTATCGACCGACTACATGGTGGAGATGTTTTGCCGCCTGGCCAACACGCCCAGTCCGACCGGCAATACCGCCAAAGTAATGGCCCTGATCGAAGCAGAATTGAGCCGATTGGGCATCGACTATGTTCGCACCAACAAGGGAGCGGTGCTGGCCACCCTGCCTGGCAGAAACGACGACAAGCAACGACTGCTGACGGCCCATGTGGACACGCTGGGCGCAATGGTAAAAGAGATCAAGGAAAACGGCCGGCTGAAACTGGACTTGATCGGCGGGTTCGCGTGGAACGCCGTGGAAGGTGAGCACTGCATGATCGAGACGGACAGCGGCCGGATCATTACCGGCACGATCCTCTCGACCAAGGCGTCGGTCCATGTCTACGGCCGGGAAGCAGGCAAAATGGAGCGCACCGAGGAAACCATGGAAGTGCGGCTGGACGAAAAGGTAAAAAACGAGGAAGACGTGCTGGCGCTGGGCATTCGCGTCGGTGATTTTGTTTCGTTTGATCCGCGGGTGACTGTTACCGAGAACGGGTTTATCAAATCCCGCCACATCGACGACAAGGCCAGCGTGGCCATCCTGTTTGGCGTGCTGAAACACTTGCGGGAGAGCGGAGCCACACTGCCGTACACGACCCATTTCCTCTTCAGCAACAACGAGGAGATCGGCTACGGCGGCAATGCCAGCGTGCCGGAACGGGTAGTGGAGTATCTGGCGGTGGACATGGGGGCGATCGGCGAAGGACAGACCACGGACGAGTACTGCGTCTCCATCTGTGCCAAAGATTCATCCGGTCCGTACCACTATGGACTGCGCAAGCACCTGGTGAAGCTGGCTGAAGCGCATGGGTTGAACTACCAGGTGGACATATACCCGTACTACGGCTCCGACGCCAGCGCCGCGCTTCGTGCCGGATACGACATCGTGCACGGGTTGATCGGGCCTGGCGTGGACGCGTCCCACTCCCACGAGCGGACGCACAAGGAGGCACTGGAAAACACGGCCAAACTGGTGCTGGCCTACCTCGATTCGGAAGTCATGCAGGCGTAGGTGAAGAGATGATGAGTGAGATCTATCGTTGGACGCAGTATTACGATCTGACGCAGCGCGGTCTGCCGGGGGACGTCGAATTTTACTTGGAGATGGCCCGCGCTGCCGGGGGTGAGGTGCTGGATCTCGCCTGCGGTACCGGACGCATTGCCATTCCGTTGGCAGAGGCGGGGGTGAGCGTTACCGGGTTGGACCTGTCGGCGGAAATGCTGGAGCGGGCCCAAAAAAAGGCGGACGAGCGCGGATTATCGGGACGGCTTACATTTGTGCAGGGAGACATGCGGGCATTTGATCTGGGCAAAACCTTTCCGCTGATCATGATTCCGTTTCGCTCGTTTTTGCACCTGCTGCATATCCAGGAGCAGATGAAGGCCCTCTCCTGTATCCGCCGTCACCTGGCACCGGGCGGGAAATTCGTGATGAACGTATTTGTCCCGAAAATCGCTCATCTTTACGAAGAGAGCGAAAAAATGTCCTTGCGCGGGGTTTATCGGCTGGAGTCGGGCGAAGAGGTCGCGATGTGGGATTACACTCGCTACGACCACTTTCAGCAGTTGGCCGAAGTGACCCGGACCTACGAGCGGATCTCCCCGGAAGGAGTGGTGACTGAGCGGGTGACGGGCCGCTTTACACTGCGCTACATCTTTCCGGCTGAGCTGCACCACCTGCTTCGGCTTAATGGATTGAAAGTGACGCAGCGGTTCGGCTCGTTTGCCAAGGCGCCGTTTGACGCCTCCAGCACCGAGCTGATTGTGGTCGCCGAAGCCATGTAAAACGGCGGTGCATTCAAAAAGCCGCGTGTTTTTGTCGATTTCCAGGGAAATAACGGGAATGGGGGGCTGTTTGTGAAAATCTATACCAAGTCGGGTGACAAAGGGGAAACGTCTCTGGTATCCGGCGTGCGCGTTCCCAAGCACGCTGACCGCGTGGAGGCCTACGGCACGTGCGACGAGGCCAACTCCGCCATTGGGCTGGCGCTGTCGCTGCTTCCTGACGGGGAAGCATGGAACGAACTGCGGGGCGTGTTTCACATCGTGCAGACCAAGCTCTTCCACATCGGTGCAGAGCTGGCGACGCCGGAAGGAAAAACGGTGGGCTGGCCGATTCGTGACGAGGATGTTCAGTTTTTGGAGGAACAGATCGACAAGCTTGACGCGACTCTGCCGCCGCTCTCCAACTTTATCCTGCCCGGCGGTCACCCTGCTGCGGCCGCTTTTCACGTGGCGCGGACGGTAGTGAGGAGAGCGGAGCGCAAGGCGGTGCTGGTCAGCAGTCAGGAGCAGCTGAATGCTGCGGTGGTCAAGTATTTGAACCGACTCTCCGATTACCTGTTTGTCGTCGCCCGCTGGGTCAACCGAAATACGGGCCAAGCGGAGCAGCATCTGCACGAACAGGGAACAGACTGACTGCGTTGTACTTAGTGCAACAGCAGATAGAAGGCAGCAGGACTGTCAGCACCCGGGCAGCTTGTGTTCTGCAAGTGCAAAGGATCTGTCGCCGGATCAGTCGCCGGCCGCTCAGTGAACAGGAGCGGCCGGTCCGGCTATATGTCTGAACTGGTGAGAGAGCAATCAGGGGCATGGCGGATCATGATGTCTTCCCTCCAGACAGAAAAATCGCAATTTTTTAAAAAGGTTATCAGCGTGATTTGAGCATCCCGTCGGATCGGCAGACGTTTAGAGATCGCCCCTTTTTACGGCAGTTTCGCTGCTGACGTTAAACACACCGGAAATGGAGCGTGTCGCAGCAAATCGGTTATCTGCTGCACTGTCTGCCGTTTTTCGAACATGACACGTAAGGCGGGTGAGCAAAAGTGACTGTCTTCTCACAGGCTGCAATTTTGTCGATTACGGAACAGACGGACATTGCGTACAAGCGGGCGTTTTCCCGAATGGAGGTCCGTTCCTGGGGGATGTTGTTTGTGAATGAAGCAAATCCCATGCACTACGATGCCAATCACGCCCATGTGTCCCAGCCGGTCACCGGGGAAGCTGAGGCGGAAGCGATTGTCCGTGAGACCATCTCGTTTTTTTCAGAGCGCGGCATCATTCCCCGTATATACGTGTACGAACAGGGGGACAAAGAGCCGCTGATTGCGGCGTTGGAACGGCACGGCTTTCAAATGGAATCCCTGCCTTCGCCCATGCAGTTGTGGCAGGGGGAATTGGCTGAGGCTCGGCCGATGGAAGGGATTGTGATCGAACCGGTGACGGCGGCCAACTACGACGATTGCCTCACCGTCGAGTCGATTCCGGAATTGGGCGGACGCGAAGTCAGGGAGAAGGCGTTTGCCAGGGAGTTTGCCCATCCCGATTTTTCGCATTACCTGCTGCGCGTCAACGGCGAACCGGCCAGCACGCTTTGCCTGCTTCGCGCCGGGGAGTACATGCGGGTGGAAAACGTGGCTACCCTGCCCGCATTTCGCGGCCGCGGCTTGATCGGCCATTTGCTGCGCCATGCCCAGGAGCGGTTTTTGGAGGAGGGCTGCAGCCGGCTTTTGGTCTTCCCGATCAATGATCACGTCGCGCGCCTTTACCGCCGGTACGGCTTCGCTGACGTTGGCGAAGTTCGTCTCCTGCACGCCTACCGCGGCGGCAAAGGCATCCTGGAGATACGCTAAATGCTAAAAACCCCTGATGACACTTTCAGGGGTAATCTGGTCATCGTACATACCGGGCAATTCCTTCCCGAAACGGGATCTTGGGCGTATCAAACGCGCTGTACAGGACGTCGGTGTCGGAGCAGGCGTTGCCCTCCAGCAGCATGGTGAGCTGCGTATGGGTTATCGGGAAAAAGGAGAAGCCTTCCATCAGCGAGACAACCGGCTTCATCAGCCCCACCGGTATGTGCAGCTTGCGGACGTGCCGCTTGCCGATTACCTCTCCGATGACGTCCAAAATCTCGGCGTAGCTAAGAGGGGTCGGACCTCCCACTTCAAACGTTTGGCCTGTAACGCTCTCCCGTGTCAGCGCCTGTTCAAACACGTCGGCTACCGTCTCGCGGGCGACAGGCTGCAGCGGGTAGGAACCGTCGCCGATAACAGGGGTGACGGGAAGCCTGACCAAATTGGCCAGCATGTTCACAAACTCGTCGCCCGGGCCGAAGATGACCGATGGTTGAAAGATCACGTAGGGAATGCCGCTCGCTTTGACCAGTTCCTCGGCTTCGTGCTTGGTGCGGTGATACGCGCTGGCAGCACCGGCTCGCGCTCCCAGCGCACTCATGTGGACGAATCGGCGGACGCCGCTTTGTGCGGCCGCTTGCAGCACATTCCGCGTGCCTTCGACGTGGATGCGGGAAAACGTCACGCCCGCTTTCGGCTGTTCCCGGATAATGCCGACGAGATGAATCACCGCTTCAGCGCCTTCCATCGCCCGCCGGAGCGAATCCGGGTCGAACAAGTCTCCCGGGGCCATCGTGACATGCGCTGTGTCCGCCTGCGCCAGCTTCGCCTCCGAGCCGGGACGGACCAGACAGGTGACCTCGTGACCGGATGCCGTCAGCCTGGACAGCACGCCTTTTCCCACAAAACCGGTTGCACCCGTGAGAAATACCTTCATCAGCGTCACCTTCCCGGTGTAACATTCTTCCAAATCGTATTCGACGTCAGGGCTTACATCCCTGCCATGACCTGCAGCAGCTTCAGGCGTACAGGACGACTGGTTGACGGCGGACGTATAATGAAGAGGAAAGGGGGACATACCTATGGCGCAACGAAAAGTACCAGTCGACCAAATTCTCGATACCCTCTATCAAATGTACCCGGACGCTCATTGCGAGCTGAACTACACGACGCCGTTCGAACTCTTGATTGCCACGATTCTCTCTGCGCAGTGCACGGACAAACGGGTAAATGAAATCACCGGCCCCCTGTTTCAAAAATTCAACAAGCCGGAGCATTTCATCCATTTGACGCAAGAAGAGCTGGAAGAGCATATAAAAGGGCTGGGGTTGTATAAGAATAAAAGTAAGAACATCCTGGAGACCTGTCGCATCCTCTACGAGAAGTACAACGGCGAAGTGCCGCAAACCCATGCGGAGCTGGAGGCGCTGCCGGGTGTCGGGCGCAAGACAGCCAACGTCGTCCTCTCCAACGCTTTTGGCGTACCGGCAATTGCAGTCGATACGCACGTCTTCCGCGTCGCCAACCGGCTGGGTCTGGCGAAAAGCGACAACGTGGACGAAGTGGAGCGGCAGTTGATGAAGCGGATTCCGCGGGAGAAGTGGTCCGACGCCCATCACTGGCTGATCTGGCACGGACGTCGGGTGTGTGCCGCGCGCAATCCCAAGTGCGACGTCTGTCCGCTGCGGGAGATGTGCAGATATGCCCAGGCAGAGGCGAAAAAATCGCGGACTCCATCCACGGCAGCGAAACAGAAAACGACCAAGCGGACCGCGGCCAAATGACGGGGAACGGCTCCGGACATTCCCGTTTTCAGCGGAATGGATATTGACAGCGTTCGAAGAATAGACGTACACTTATTTAAAGTAATTCTAATCAATCACAAACAAGCAACGCTTGTTTGTTTGGCTTGCATAAGACTGTGAGGTGTAACTCAATGTCACAGCGAGTGGAAAAGGCTGTTGAAATCCTGAAAAGTACCGGGGTACGTATGACACCTCAGCGTCATGCCATTCTCTCCTATCTGTTGGACAGCATGTCGCATCCGACGGCTGACGAGATATACAAGGCTTTGGAAGGCAAGTTTCCCAACATGAGCGTGGCGACGGTTTACAACAATTTACGCGTGTTCAAGGAGGCGGGTCTGGTTCGCGAGCTGACCTACGGGGACGCGTCCAGCCGCTTTGACGCCAACGTGGAGGAAGACCATTACCACGCCATCTGTACGAAGTGTGGAGCCATCCGCGATTTTCACTTCCCGTACCTGCAGGATGTGGAGGAAGCGGCTGCCGAGTCGGTCGGATTCCGCGTGACCGGTCACCGCATGGAGATTTACGGCGTGTGCGAAGAGTGCCAAAAGAAAGCTCATTGATTGAACCGCGTGCGCCCCGGAACAACACCTTCTGCTTCAACCGGCTGTTCCTGTTGGAGAGAGGGTGTTTTTTGTTGGTGTAACCTTTTTTCGTCTGATTCGTCTTTCTTACAGGGGCACGTTTCCCAACATGTCCCTCCAGCCAAAAGGTTGTGAATCGACCGACAATGCCCTATGATCAAAAAAAGCGGAAATGACCGGGATGCCTGTCTTTTCTGGCAGGCGGACCGTGTGCAAGGAGAGCAAATCTGTGAGTCTGGAAGTGCAATTGGGCCCTCGCCCTCGTTTCAAGCGCAAGCGAAAGAGAAAGCGCGTGACCCCGATCCTTCTGCTGCTGGCGGCTATTGCCGCGGCGGCGTACTGGTTTTTCATCAAACCGTCCAACGAACATGTCGAACCGTATGGAGGCAGCCGTCAGGCAATCGTTTGGCAGGGCGGCCTGTACGACAAGAAGTATCTCTTTGAAGCGGAGCAGGTGCTGCTGCCGTTTGAATTTCTCAAGGAACATCTCGATCCTGCGATCTATTGGGACGAGCCTACCCGATCGGTGATCGTGACCACGAAGGACAAGGTGCTGCGCATGCAGAGCGGGGAACTGGTCGCGTACCTGAACAAACGGCCCGTTTCCCTGCAGGTGCCCGTCAAGGAAGTAAACGGCACCCGCTTCATTCCGCTCGAGCCACTGGAAAAGCTGTACCGCGTCTCGTTCAGCCGCGATCCCGACACCGGGGTGCTGCGGGTGGAAAAGGAAGGGTACACCGTGCAGCAGGGGAGCGTCGTCAGCGGGGATGAGCCGGTCCGCCTGCGCCTGGAGCCGACGCACCGTTCCCCCTATGTGGCTGAGCTGTCCAATGGCGAGGCCGTCGATATTTTGGGCGAATCGGAAAAGTGGTACCGCGTATTGTCCTCCAAAGGGATTACGGGCTACCTGCCGACATCGGCGGTATCGCTGACCGAGGTGCGCAAAGTCAGTCTCGACCAGCCCGGCCGGGAACAGCCGACCGTGTGGAAGCCGGAGGGTACAAAGATCAATTTGACCTGGGAACACGTGGTCAACCGCAATCCCGCCGTTGCCAACATTGGTCCGATGCCGGGGGTGAACGTCGTCTCCCCTACCTGGTTTGAGCTGAAGGACGGCAACGGCACGCTGCTCAACAAGGCGGACCCCGGGTACGTGCAGTGGGCCCATCAGCGCGGGTACCAGGTCTGGGGGGTGGTGACAAACGGGTTTAACCCCGATTGGACCCAGTCCGTTTTGGGCAGCTACGACAAGCGGGAAAACCTGATTGCGCAGATCGTGCACTACGCTCATCTGTACGATCTGGACGGCATCAACATCGATTTTGAAAACGTCTATGTAGAGGACAAGGAGCGACTTGTCCAATTCGTCCGTGAGATGACGCCGTACCTGCACGAGCTGGGACTGGCCGTGTCCATGGACGTCACGATCAAGTCGTCCAGCGACCGATGGTCCCGTTTTTACGACCGGGCGAAACTGGCCGAGGTCGTGGACTACATCGCGGTCATGACGTATGACGAGCACTGGGCGTCCAGTCCGATAGCGGGCTCTGTCGCTTCCTTGCCGTGGACGGAGAGAGGACTGCAGGGCGTTCTGGAAGAGGTGCCCGCCGAGAAGCTGCTGCTGGGTGTGCCGTTTTACACCCGGCTGTGGAAAGAGACGAAGCAGCCGGACGGCAGCGTCAAGGTCACATCCAAAGCGCTGTCGATGGCCGGGGCCTCAGAATGGATGAAAGAGCGCAAACTGACTCCCACGCTTGACGAAGATTCCGGACAATTGTTTGTCCGCTATGAAGACCCTGCCGATGGAGCTGTCTACAAGATGTGGCTGGAAGACGTCACCTCCATGCAAAAGCGGGTCGCCCTTGTGCACAAGTACAATCTGGCCGGCATCGCTTCGTGGCGGCGCGGCTTCGAACAGCCCGAGATCTGGAAGGCGATCAATGACGGGCTGAATCGAAAGTGATACACGGTGATTTCGCGCGCGGCTTTCCGGCCGCAATGACATGTGACCAAGGAAAAAATCCACCTTGCGCCAATCGGCTGCAGGTGGATTTTTTGTTTCCCGTCAGGTCTGGTTTTGCTGCGGCTGTTCGTCCTCGAGCAGGAGAGGCTGCCCGCAAAACATACAGGCGTCTTTTTTTCCCAGCATTTTCGTCACTTTTTTGCACGAGGGGCATTCCACTTGGGGAGCGGACATGGACACCATCCCGGAAATCATGAACATGACGGTGCTGCCCATCGTCAACAAAAAGCCGATGACCAACAGGAGCGTCATAAACGCGTAGGAACCCTTCAACCATGTGCCAAAGAACGGAATAAAGTCCAGATAGCCGGCAAAAAACGCATACCCGGAATACATCAGCAGGATGCCGATCCCCATGCTCCAGTTGCCCCAGGTACGCATGCGTTTGATCTTGCTCAGGCGGTCAGTTTTCTTCATTATCATTCCTCCTGTTCCCAGTATAGCATAGAAAGGTTTTGTCTGTTGACAAGCAGGAAACGGACAAGCCTTGTAGAATCCATAAGTTCAAACTGCGGGAAGAGGAGGGGGAAATCGTGACTGAATGGTCGCCGGCTGAAGACTGCCAGACTCATCTGAAACTGCTGCAGCGGCGGCGGGACGTTCAAGCGGTGCTGATCATGCCGGACCATTTGAAAATCCCTCCGTTTCAGGCGGACCCCCTGTACCTCCTCGTAATCATGCAGGCTGCCGGAAACGGGAGCGTCAAACAGTACCGGCTGTCTGACCGGTTGGTGGTCGAGCGGCACATCAGCTCTTGGGAGCTGGAAAAGAGCGCGGTTCACGGTCTGGGTGAGCAGATGGCCACCTGGATGGAGCGGGCGGAATTGGTCTGGGCCAAGGACGACCATACAATCCAGTTGATTCAGCGGTTGAGGCGGTTGTCCGACTCGCTGCAAAAGCGGATGCTGTGCCGGGAGTACTCGCGCATGCTTCGTTATTTTCAGGAGACCAGAGACTTTCTCCAGCTGGGCATGCCGCTGGACGCCTATCTGGCGTTGATTAAAACGCTGCAAGCCTGGGCGAGATGGATCGCGTTCGCAGAGGGGGAACAGCCGGCTCCGGAGTTGTGGAGTCAGGTCAAACGGCTGGACCCTGCGGTCTGCAAGCTGTACGAAGAGCTGGTAGTCAACGATGAAGCGCTGGATAAGCGCATGGAGCTGCTGCTCCTGCCGATCGAGTTTTTCCTTTCCTCGAAATTGAGGGAGTCCGTCCACTTTCTCCTGGAGCTCATGGGGAGCAAGCAGGGGGCGTGGACGTTGG
>NZ_OY569118.1:2592500-3362500 GCF_961514395.1 Brevibacillus aydinogluensis | reverse complement strand
TGCGGACGGGATAAGCGCTGAAAGCATCTAAGCGTGAAGCCCCCTCCAAGATGAGACTTCCCACAGCGTCAAGCTGGTAAGACCCCTCAAAGACGATGAGGTTGATAGGTTCGGTGTGGAAGCGCGGCAACGCGTGGAGCTGACGAATACTAATCGGTCGAGGACTTATCCACTCCAATGATCCTTTGCACCATGCATATCCAGTTTTGAAGGCGCGAAGTCTTCAACGTTCCTCGGTAGCTCAGTCGGTAGAGCAATCGGCTGTTAACCGATCGGTCGGGGGTTCGAGTCCCTCCCGAGGAGCCATTATCCCGGATGGATGTCCGAGAGGCCGAAGGAGCACGATTGGAAATCGTGTAGGCGGGGATAACTCGTCTCGTGGGTTCAAATCCCACTCCATCCGCCATCATGGCCCGTTGGTGAAGAGGTTTAACACAGCAGCCTTTCACGCTGTCATTCAGGGGTTCGAATCCCCTACGGGTCACCATCTAAATGAAGTGGACCCTGCAAAGCAAACGTGATATGCTTAATAGCATACAGCGGCTTTGCGGGGTGACGTGGAGGCTTAGCTCAGCTGGGAGAGCATCTGCCTTACAAGCAGAGGGTCGGCGGTTCGATCCCGTCAGCCTCCACCATTACAGTAGAATTGTTATCGTCGCGGGATGGAGCAGTCTGGTAGCTCGTCGGGCTCATAACCCGAAGGTCGCAGGTTCAAATCCTGCTCCCGCAACCAAATCTGGAGCTGTGGTGAAGCTGGAGTTCACGCCGGTCTGTCACACCGGAGGTCGCGGGTTCGAGTCCCGTCAGCTCCGCCATTTTCGTTAAGCGATGGCTCGGTAGCTCAGTTGGTAGAGCAGAGGACTGAAAATCCTCGTGTCGGCGGTTCGATTCCGTCCCGAGCCACCATATACAGGGGCATAGTTTAACGGTAGAACGAAGGTCTCCAAAACCTTTGGTGTGGGTTCGATTCCTACTGCCCCTGCCATTGCGTGGCGGTCGTGGCGAAGTGGCTAACGCATCGGATTGTGGCTCCGACATTCGTGGGTTCGATTCCCATCGATCGCCCCATTTTTAATCTCATATTGGGGCATAGCCAAGCGGTAAGGCAACGGACTTTGACTCCGTCATTCCTAGGTTCGAATCCTAGTGCCCCAGCCATTTATGCGGACGTAGCTCAATTGGTAGAGCGTCGCCTTGCCAAGGCGAAGGTCGCGGGTTCGAGACCCGTCGTCCGCTCCATTTGTCTCCTCGATAGGCTTTGGGCGGAACATGGTCAGCCCATGCCGAATATAAATAAAACAGAACATGGAGGCATAGCCAAGTGGTAAGGCACGGGTCTGCAAAACCCTTATTCCCCGGTTCGAATCCGGGTGCCTCCTCCATAAACGTGCCGGTATGGCGGAATTGGCAGACGCGCGCGACTCAAAATCGTGAGGGAAACCGTGGGGGTTCAAGTCCCTCTACCGGCACCATTACATAACGAAACAGCTCTTAAGATGCGAACCGTATCTTAAGAGCTTTTTTTGCGTGCAGCTGAAATGGAACCGTACAAAGCGCGATTTTTGTGATTCGCGTCACATTGCCGAATGTCCGACAGCGGTAAACTATTAGACAGAAGCATCGCCATTACATTAGACGAGGAGGCCGGAACATGGGTCAGACATTCAACGGTTCCGAAACGATCGGTGACATTGTAGCCGGTTTTCCCGGCGCCAGCAATTTGTTGAGGGAATATCAGATCGATTTTTGTTGCGGCGGCAGCCGCACGTTATCCGCGGTGCTGGAGCAGCAACAGATTGACAAGAGCGCGTTTCTTGCACGTTTGAATCAAATGTTTCAGCAGGCACAGGAGAAACGGGGGCAGGATACAGACTGGCGGGAGGCGAGCCTATCCGATTTGATCGACCATATCGTACAAACCCATCATGCCTATTTGCTCAAAGAACTGCCGCTGCTCAGTGAATTTACTACCAAAATTCTTCGGGTGCACGGTCAGCTGCATCCGGAGTTGGCCCAACTTCACAAACTGTTCCATCAAATGAAGATGGAGCTGGAGCAGCACCTGATCACGGAAGAGGAAATGGTCTTTCCACTGATTCGCAAAGCTGAACAAACAGGCGCTGAAACAGACATCTCAAAGGCGGCACATACAATTGAGGAGTTGGAAGCCGACCACAGCGCTGTGGGCACACTGTTAAAAGAAATGAGGGCGGTCACGCAAGATTATCGGCTGCCTGAAGGGGCATGCCGGACGTATACCCTGACATTTCAGAAGCTCGAAGAACTGGAATCGGATTTGTTCGAACACATACACCTGGAAAACAATGTGTTATTTCCGCGTGTAAAACGGTAAGATTGCAGATATGGAGGAAAACGTTTGACAAGGCCCAGTGAACCTGGAGGGGGATCGGATGAAAAAGGGATATATACCCAACCAACATGGGGCCTGGGCGATGCTGCTTATTCCGTTTTTATTCGGCATGTTCGCGGCAAAGCCCGTTTGGCTGCATGTGCTGCTTTTTCTCGGCTGGTTTCTCGCCTACTTGTTCTCGTACGCTTTTCTGCAGTGGCTGCGGACGAAAAAGACCACGATCTACCGGAGACCGATGCAGGTATACGGCAGTTTGCTGATTCCAATCGGTTTCCTGCTGCTCGTATTGGACCCGGCACTGGCGCGGTTGGTTCCGTTTTTCATCCCGTTGTTTCTCGTCAATTGTTATTACGCCAGGCGCAATCAGGAAAGGGCCCTTCTCAACGACCTGGCCGCTGTCGTACAGTTCAGCCTGATGGTGTTTGTTGCGTATCAGGCGGGGGGAGGAACCGATTGGAGGCTTGCGGCTGAGCTGTTCGGATTCAGCATCCTGTATTTTACGGGAACGGTTTTTTACGTAAAGACGATGATTCGGGAAAAGCACAATGCGATGTATTACAGATTCTCTGTCATGTACCATCTTGCTCTACTCGTCGCAGGGGCGTTATGGTTCCCTCCCGGGTTGTTGGTGCCGCTGGCCGTTTTGGCTGTTCGGGCCGTCTGGTCACCGCACACGAAACTATCCGTCAAACAGACGGGCATACTTGAGATTGCCTATTCCGTGCTGATTGCCGGTACAGTGTTGGTCGTGTATGTGGCATAAAATGAGCCTTTCCTATGCGCAGGGCTGTTGTGGGGGGCTGGAATCGTGCCGCATATCTGCACCAGTTGCCAACCAGACTAAATCCTGCATGGATACGGTTTTGAGCGTTTCAAATGTGCACATAAAAAACGAAAGGAGCATCTTGTATGGAACAAATGCCTCACCATTGTGGCCACATGATGTCGGAAGGCCGAGCCCAGGTAGCACTGTGCGAACCGCTTGCCCAACTGAAACGCGAGCACGGACCGCTTCGGGAACAAATGGATGCGTTTGCCCGGGAGGCGGCTGAAATCGGCGCGGATCAGGAAACAACGGACTGGACCGCTCAGCTTGCAGCGCTGAAACAAAAAGTGGAAGCCTTTGTGAGAGAACTCGACCCTCATTCGGAACGGGAAGAAGGTGCGCTCTTTCCCCTCATGGCAAAATATATTGGCAGACAGATGGGGCCAATCGCCGTGATGGAATATGAACACGAGTTGGCCAAACAAAACTTGAAGAAATTCCTGGAGGCCGTGGAACAGTTGGAGGGGACGGCGGATGCCGGACGGGCGAAAGAGATTGCTTCCTATGCGCTTCAGGCCCATGCCGTCTTAACCGATCATTTCATGAAAGAAGAAAACGTGCTGTTTCCCATGGCGGAAAACATGTTGAACGCGGAAGAAAAAGCAGAACTCAGCCGTGCGGTTTGCCGTGATTCCATTTGACAAAGCAGGGCAAGTGCCATCCGGGAGTGCATTCCACATGCAGCCATAAGGAAGTCGGTTCAGCACTGTTGGTATCACCCATCCGAATGTAAGCGGCGGTTCAGCCATTGCTGCAGAACAATGGCGTGGTTGTGGACGGGATCTTTTGCGGCATAAACAAGCGTGACGTTTTTTTCAGACGCGAGTTCCCATATCCGATCGACGAGTCTGCACCGGGTCGGATCTTCTGACAATTCCAGTTCGTATCTTCGCGTAAATTCCGCAAATCGCTCCGGTTGATGACAGAACCACTTGCGCAATTCGGGACTCGGAGCGATTTCTTTCATCCATTCATCGAGGGACGCCTGCTCTTTTGAAATGCCGCGCGGCCAGAGCCGGTCGACCAGAATGCGTACGCCGTCTTCCGGAGAGGGCGGTTCGTAAATGCGTTTTAACCTTATAGTTGATCGGTTCGCTGCGTTCATCCGGCAATCAACTCGCACACAGTCAGCATGGTCAACAGTCAGCCTTCTTTCGTGAATTGTGTTGTAAAATGGCAATGTCTTTAGACCCGGCAAATTTCCTTCGGGCAGTTTTCACACTGGCACGTATCACGCAGGTAATCCAAGTCCTGGATGACAATATGTCCATCTTCGTAAGAAATGACACCCGCTTTTTTCAAATCCCCGAGGATGCGGTTCACGCTTTCCCGTGTCGTGCCGATCATATCCGCCAACTCCGAATTGGTCAACTTTTTGGAAATGAAGATGCGCCCGCCTTGTTCGATTCCATATGTATTCCCCAAACGAATAAGCAGCGAACACAGAATTCCCAGTTTGCCGAACAACATCAAATCGCGCAATTTGGATTGCGTCAACCGATTCATCAGTCCGATCCACTTCATGAACTCTACGGCCAGATCGCCATGCTGCAGCAGCAACGCTTCCAGATCTTGTTGCTGGATGATTCCGACAGCAGCATCCTCAAGAATTTCCGCACCAAAAAAATGAACAGATTCGCGAAAAGGGTCCACTTGGCCGAAGAGATCTCCTGCCTGATGCGTGTAAATGACCAAGTGTTTGCCGTCATCAGTCGCTTTGGTAATGCGCACCCTTCCTTTATGGAGAAAGTACAGTTTGTCCGCCGGGTCCCCTTCCCAAAATAAATGCGATCCCGCAGGAAAATGGTTGTCGCACATGATTTCCTTCAGTTTGGCAAAATTCCCCTCTGAAAAGCAGGACGTATTCCGAATGCTCCCTGCGAGATCCGCTTTTATCATCGGTGGTTCCCTCCTGTTTCGATAATCCCGATTCACCATATATAAACGGAGCCGCATGTGGTGTGAACAGCATAACACGAAAGGACATAGCAAGACCACATGATGAGGAAATTTCGTCCAAAATACCCAACTCAGTATTCCCCCGTACGTGCTGGTTTGCTTTACGTTTTTCATCATAAAAAAAGGGAGGTGCCGCTATTGTGATCTTGGTCACATATCTGCAACCTTTTTTCAGCGTGTGACCAAGATCATTCGTGATGCGGAACTGCGGTGTTATTATGATGAGTGCAGGACAGGTCAGGACTGAAAGAGAAGAGGCGTCGAGCTTTATGGATAAATCAATTCATTTTGAGATGGTAGAGATTCGCCCGTTCATGATGGGAAGGGACGTGGTCTTCCTGGTTACCGGGGGGACGGCCCACATCGGGGCGTCAGCAACAGCATACGTCACCAATGATCAGGACGTACAAGTTGAGGTGTTGGCTCTGCCCGGCCATCGGGAAGGACCGCTCGCTGCCGAACTGGCAGAGACGGCATGCCGCACACTTGGCCGCACCGTCGCTGTATTGGCGGGGATCCATCTGGATCAACCGTCCCGCCAGGACATTGAAACAGTCGTTGCCGAAGCGAAAAGAAAAATGAGCCAGATGCTTGATCAATGGAACAACGGGCAGAAATGAGGCATGAAAATGACGGCGCATACGCCAACCGCCCGGTGTATGCCGCAAATCGGCGGATGAACGTAGCTGGGGAAAAAGCGGACTTCTTCGTACGGAGGAGTCCGCTTTTTGTCGATTTTTTGAAACCTGGTGTTTATCGGGCGTCCAACGCGGTGATATTGTGATTTTTTTCACATGAAAAGTGAACATGGAATGCTACATTGAGAAGCAACGGGATGAACAAAGCATAGCGCCGCACCTACAACAAGGGAGGTATATCATGGGCAAGAAAACGCCATTGTTTCAGAAACTGAGATACTTCTCCAAACGGGAACAATATTCCGAAGGCTGGAGTGAAATGTCCCCCGAGAACCGGGACTGGGAAGATATGTACCGCAGGCGGTGGCAGCACGACAAGGTCGTACGTTCGACCCATGGCGTGAATTGCACCGGTTCCTGCAGCTGGCAAATATTCGTCAAAGACGGCATTGTCACGTGGGAAACGCAACATACGGACTATCCCTCGACCGGTCCGGACATGCCGGATTTTGAACCGCGCGGATGTCCGAGGGGAGCCAGCTTCTCCTGGTATTTGTACAGCCCGCTGCGCGTCAAGTACCCCTACATACGAGGCGCGCTCCTCGACTTGTGGAAACAAGCGAAAAACAAAGAGAAAGACCCGGTGCGGGCATGGGCCAGCATTGTGGAAGATCCAAAGAAGGCGAAGCGCTATAAATCGGCCCGCGGAAAAGGCGGGTTTGTCCGCGTCTCCTGGGATGAGGTGACGGAAATCATCTCGGCGTCGATGATCCATACGATCAAAAAGTACGGACCGGATCGGATCATCGGGTTTTCGCCGATTCCGGCGATGTCCATGGTCAGCTATGCGGCTGGCTCCCGCTTCCTTTCGCTCATAGGTGCACCGCTGCTCAGCTTCTACGACTGGTACGCCGATTTGCCGCCGGCATCGCCGCAAATTTGGGGAGATCAGACGGATGTTCCAGAAAGCAGCGATTGGTTCAATTCCGGCTATATTCTCGTATGGGGGTCCAATCTGCCGATGACCCGGACGCCGGACGCCCATTTTCTTGCTGAGGCCCGCTATCGCGGCACGAAAGTCGTCTCCATCAGTCCCGATTATGCGGAGTTCGTCAAATTGGCCGATACGTGGATGTCGGTCAAGCCCGGGACGGACGGTGCGCTCGCTATGGCGATGGGGCACGTGATCCTGAAGGAATTTTATGTCGAGAATCAGACTGATTATTTTCTGCAGTATGCCAAACAATATACGGATTTCCCCAACCTGGTGCTGCTTACGGAAAACAACGGCGCGTATACGGCCGACCGTTTCCTGCTGGCGGAGGACCTGGGAGCTGCGGGAAACAACGTTCAATGGAAAACGGTGGTGTACGACGACAACAGCGGGTCTTTCGCCGTTCCCAACGGCAGCCTCGGTTTCCGCTGGGGCGAAGAGGGCCGATGGAATTTACGCATGGAAGACGCGAACGGAACCGCGATCGACCCGCGCATTTCCCTGCTGGGTGTCCATGATGAAGTGCTGACGATTCAGCTCCCGTATTTTGACGACGACGGCCGGCACGTGATGGAGCGAGCCGTACCGGTCAAGCGGATTGAACAGGGCGGCAAAACGCTGTTCGTGACGTCCGTCTGCGACCTCGTGCTGGCCAAGTACGGGATCGACCGGAACCTGGGGGACTCGTGCCCGAAGAGCTACGATGACGACCAACCGTTCACGCCGGCCTGGCAGGAGAAAATTACGGGCGTGGACCGCCATACTGTCGTGCAAATCGCCCGCGAGTTTGCGCAAAACGCGGTGGAGACGAAGGGACGGTCGATGATTATTTTGGGCGCCGGGATTAACCATTGGTACAATTCCGACGTCATCTACCGGGCGATTATCAACCTCGTGCTGATGACCGGCTGTCAGGGCGTCAACGGCGGTGGCTGGGCGCACTACGTCGGCCAGGAGAAGCTGCGCCCCGCGGAAGGCTGGCAGACGATCGCCTTTGCCAGGGACTGGTCCTTGCCGCCGCGTCTGCAAAACGGGACGTCCTTTTTCTACTTCGCGACCGACCAATGGCGCTATGAAGATACTCAGATCGAGAGTCTGGTGTCACCGCTGGCGGGGAAAGCCAGATACGAGCACAGCGCCGACTATAACGTGCTGGCAGTAAGGCTTGGTTGGCTGCCATCCTATCCCCAGTTCAGCCGCAATTCGCTGGAACTGTACCGGGATGCAGAGCGAGCGGGTGCCCGCACCAGGGAAGAGATCGCCGCTTATGTCGCCGAACAGCTGAAAAATCGAACCTTGAAGTTTTCCATCGAGAATCCGGATGACCCGGCTAATTTTCCGCGTGTCCTGTTTGTATGGAGAGCCAACCTGATTTCCAGTTCCGGCAAAGGGCACGAATATTTTCTCAAACATTTGCTGGGCACCTCAAACGGGCTGCTGAACGAGGACAACATCGGGCTGCGTCCCCAGGAAATCGAGTGGAAGGAGAATGCGCCGGAAGGCAAACTGGATTTGCTCGTCAACCTTGATTTCCGGATGGCTGGCACGGCGCTGTATTCGGACATCGTGCTGCCTGCCGCGACCTGGTATGAGAAGAGCGATTTGAGCAGCACCGACATGCATCCGTTTATTCATCCGTTCAATCCGGCCGTGTCCCCCCAATGGGAATCGCGTTCGGACTGGGAGACGTTCAAGGAACTGGCGCGCGCTTTTTCGACGATGGCCGCCCGGCAGTTCGACGGGCCGCAAAACGATATCGTCACCACGCCGCTCCTTCACGATTCGCCGGATGAACTGGCGCAGCCGTACGGGCTCGTGCGTGATTGGAGCAAGGGACAATGCGAGCCGGTTCCGGGGAAAACGATGCCGCACGTTCACGTCGTCGAGCGGGATTATGCGTCCGTGTACGAAAAAATGATCTCCCTCGGCCCGCTGGTAGAAAACAAACCGTTTGGCATAAAAGGCATTGTCTGGTCCGCGTCGGACGAATACGACCGATTAAAGCGCGTGCTTGGCGTCCGGAGAGGAAACGGGGTTGCGACGGGATGTCCCGATTTGAGTACGGACCGGAATGTGGCCGAGGCCATTCTCACGCTTTCTTCGACCGCAAACGGAAAAATGGCGGTCAAGGCATGGGAAGCGCTGGAGAAGAAAACGGCGCTGCACCTGAAAGATTTGGCGGAAGAACGGGAGGAAGAATGTTTCACGTTTGAGGAGATCACCGCAAGGCCGAAAACGGTCATCACCTCCCCCGCGTTCAGCGGTTCGGAAAAAGGCGGACGCCGCTATTCGCCGTTCACCACCAATGTGGAGCGGCTTATTCCGTGGCGAACGTTAACCGGGAGACAGCAGTTTTACATCGACCATGAAATGCTGCGCGAATTCGGCGAGACATTGGCGACATTCAAGCCGACCCTCAAACATGCGCCGTTTCATCCAAACAGCAAGCGGCCGGTCAAGGACGGCAAGGAAATTGTCCTGAACTACCTGACGCCGCATAACAAATGGTCTGTTCACAGCATGTACTACGACGCGCTGCCGATGCTGACGCTGTTCCGCGGGGGGCCGACGATCTGGTTGAACCACGAGGATGCGACCGAAACGCAGATCGCCGACAACGACTGGATCGAATGCTTCAACCGCAACGGCGTCGTCGTGGCCCGCGCCGTCGTGACACATCGCATTCCACGCGGGATGGCGTTCATGTACCATGCTCAGGACCGCCATATCCACGTTCCGGGAACGCCGATTACAGAGACCCGCGGCGGTACGCACAACAGCCCGACCCGCGTCCATGTCAAGCCGACGCATATGATCGGCGGTTACGCCCAACTCAGTTACGGGTTCAACTATTACGGACCAACAGGCAACCAACGGGATTTGAACGTCATCATCCGGAAATTGCAGGAGGTGGATTGGCTTGAACATTAAAGCGCAGGTCGGCATGGTGATGAATCTGGACAAATGCATCGGCTGCCACACGTGCAGCGTCACGTGCAAAAACACGTGGACAAACCGCTCCGGGGCAGAATACATGTACTGGAACAACGTGGAGACGAAGCCGGGCATCGGATATCCCAAACAGTGGGAAGATCAGGAACGGTACAACGGCGGATGGGAATTGAAGAACGGCAAGCTGGAACTGAAATCGGGAACACGGGCAGCGCGACTGCTGAACATTTTTCACAACCCCGACCAGCCGACCCTGGACGACTATTTCGAGCCGTGGACCTATGATTACGAAAAATTGACCGCCAGTCCCGAACAAAAGCATCAACCGGTGGCCAGGGCGAAATCGAAAGTGACCGGGAAATATATGGATTTGACATGGGGACCAAACTGGGAGGATGACCTGGCCGGAGTGAATGAGACAGGACGAGAGGACCCAAATCTGCGGGGGATCGAGGAATCGATCCTCATGGAGTTCGAGCAGGTGTTCATGATGTACCTGCCGCGAATCTGCGAGCACTGCATCAATCCGGCCTGCGTCTCGTCCTGCCCGTCCGGGGCGATGTACAAGCGGGAGGAGGACGGCATCGTTCTCGTCGACCAGAATGCCTGCAGAGCGTGGCGGTTCTGCGTATCGAGCTGCCCGTACAAAAAGGTGTACTTCAACTGGCAGACGAACAAGGCGGAAAAATGCACGCTGTGCTTCCCGCGGATTGAGGCCGGGATGCCGACGATCTGCTCGGAAACCTGCGTCGGCCGCATCCGCTATCTCGGCTTGATGTTCTACGACGCGGACAAAGTGAAGGAAGCCGCGTCGGTGGCGGATGAAAAAAATCTCTACAAATCCCAGTTGGGCATTTTCCTCGATCCGCACGACCCGGATGTGATCAGGGAAGCGCGGAGGGCAGGCATCCCGGAAGATTGGATTTTGGCGGCGCAAAGATCGCCGATCTATAAAATGGTCATGGACTGGGGCATCGCACTGCCGCTGCACCCGGAATACCGGACGCTGCCGATGGTGTGGTACGTGCCGCCGCTCAGCCCGATCATGAACCGAATCGAAGGGATAGGAAGCGAACGCGATCCATACGATATTTTTCCGGCGATCGACGGGATGCGGATTCCGCTTGAATATTTGGCCAACCTGCTCACTGCAGGTGACGTCGAGGTGATTCGAAACGTTTTGCGCAAGATGGCGGTGATGCGCATGTATATGCGGAACCAGCAGACCCAGAGAGCGACTGATCCGGCACTGCTGAGCGAAATCGGGATGGATGAGCAGACCGTCGAGGATATGTATCGTCTGCTGGCAATCGCCAAGTACGATGACCGTTTTGTCATCCCGCCGGCGCATCGCGAACAGGTGGCCGATCTGTTCCATGAGCAGGGCGGATGCGGACTGAGTTTTGCTGGCGGTCCCGGCTCGTGCGGCGTATTTTGATTTGATTGGAGAGGAGACGGCTCGTATGGATATCGGAACATCACAGCGCGTGTGCGGCCTGCTGTCGCGGCTGCTGGAGTATCCGAGCAGCGAGTGGCGGCAGCATCTGCCTGCGGCCCGCGAGATGGCGGCAGAGATCGCGGCTGCCGACGCGGAGGCGGCCAGACACATCGAAGCATTCCTGAATGCAGCCGAATCGGCAGGCGAGATCGCATGGCAGGAGCAATATGTGCGCACCTTTGATTTCGGCAGAACGACGAATTTGTATCTGACGTATGAGCAGCACGGAGAGGAACGGGAGCGGGGCGCGGCGCTGCTGGCATGGAAGCGCCGCTACGCCGAAGCCGGCTTCATCCTGGAGGACGGCGAGCTGGCTGATTACTTGCCGCTTGTACTGGAGTTTGCGGCATCGGCATCCTGGTCGGCGGCGCAGGAGGTGCTGGCCTGGAGCCGGCCTGCGCTGCACTCGATCCGGCTTTCGCTGGCAGAAGCGGGGAGTCCGTATACAGGACTGTTTGAGCTGCTGCTGCAGATTGTCCCCGAGGCGCCTGCGGAGCTTGCAGCGGAACCGACGCTGACAGGGAGGGGAGACAATTGAGCAAGATGGAGCTGTTCGTATGGGGTGTCTTGCCCTATATCATTGCGGCGATCTTTATCACGGCGATCATCTGGCGTTATGTGACGGATCCGTTCGGCTGGACATCCAAGTCCAGCGAGGTGCTGGAGAAGCGGATTCTGCGATGGGGCAGCCTGTTTTTCCATTATGGCCTCATCGCCGTGTTCTGCGGCCACATCGCCGGATTGCTCGTTCCCGTCTCCGTGTACCGCTCTTTGGGGATCAGCGACGAGGCGTATCACCTGGTTGCGATCGTCGGCGGCTTGCCGGCGGGCATCATTACGTTCATCGGCGTGCTGATCCTGCTGTACCGCCGGTTCGCCGTCGCCCGCATCCGGCTGACGAGCAGCGCCGGCGACAAGATCGCGCTCGTGGTGCTGGCGATCGTCATTCTCAGCGGCCTCGCGGCAACGGCGGCAAATGCGGTAAGCCACTCCGGCTTTGATTACCGGACGACGATCAATCCATGGCTGCGCGGCTTGTTCGTCTTCCAACCGGACCCCGAACTGATGCGGACGGTGCCGCTTGGCTTCAAGATTCATATTTTGACCACGTTTGTGCTCTATCTCGTCATGCCGTTCACGCGCCTTGTACATGTGTTCAGCTTGCCGCTCGGGTATTTGCGGCGCAGCTACGTGCTGTATCGGCGCAGAGGTGAAGCGGGGGCCGAAGCCGCGCTTTATGACCGGTAGAACAGGAAGGAGGCCATGGAAAGATGGGGAGCAAGGGAGCTTATCAACTGCCGCTGCAGACGATCAGCCTCGTCGTTGGTTTCATGGTGTGGGTGATTTTGTCGTCACTGATGCCTTTCATTAAGGAAGAAATCGCATTGACCAGCGCCCAGCTGGCCTGGGTGACGGCTATACCGGTCTTGTTCGGGTCAGTCCTGCGCATTCCCGTCGGGTACTGGACGAACCGTTATGGGGCCCGCAAGCTGTTCATGATCAGCTTCGTGCTGCTGCTCGCCCCCGTGTACTGGATCAGCCGGGCTGATTCGTTTGCCGACCTCGTCATTGGCGGCATCCTGCTCGGGATCGGCGGCGCGGTGTTCTCGGTTGGTGTCACCTCGCTGCCCAAATACTTTCCCAAGGAACGGCACGGCTTCGTCAACGGCATCTACGGCATCGGCAATCTGGGAACGGCGATCTCGTCGTTTGGCGCACCGGTCGTCGCCAGCTATATTGGCTGGTCCAACACGGTGATGAGCTACGGTATTCTGCTGCTGGCAATGGCTGGCCTCAACTTCGTGCTTGGCGACCGGCAGGAGACGCCGGTCAAGACGCCGCTTGGCCAGCAGATCAAGGATGTCTCGCGCAATGAGAAGCTGTGGCTGCTCTGCCTGTTCTATTTCTTAACGTTCGGTTCGTTTGTCGCTTTTACCGTGTATTTGCCCAACTTTTTGGTGAGCCATTTTCAATTGACCAAAGTCGATGCGGGGATGAGGACAGCCGGATTTATCGTGCTGGCGACGGCGATGAGGCCGGTAGGGGGCTGGCTTGGTGACCGGTTCAATCCGTTCAAAATTCTCATGCTCGTCTTTGCCGGGATGACGGTGGCCGCCGTGCTGCTGTCGTTCTCGCCGTCGATGCATTTGTATACGGTCGGCTGCCTGACCGTGGCGTTGTGCGCGGGCATTGGCAACGGCACGATTTTCAAGCTGGTGCCGCTCTATTTCACCAAGCAGGCCGGGATCGCCAACGGGATGATCTCGGCGATGGGCGGGCTGGGAGGCTTTTTCCCGCCGCTGATCTTGACGACGCTGTACAGCATGACGGGGCATTATGCCATCGGGTTTATGGCGCTTTCGCAGGTGGCGCTGGCCAGTCTGATTCTGGTGATCTGGCTGTTTTATCAGGAAAAGCTGCACCTGGCGGCCAACATTCTGGAGAACACAGTGGAAGCGATTGTGGTGACCGATACTGACGGCATCATTCGTTCCGTCAATCCGGCGTTTACGGCTGTAACCGGCTACAGCGCGGAGGAAGCGATCGGGCGGAAGCCGAGCATCCTGAAATCGGGCAAGCAGGACAAAAGCTTCTACGAGGCGTTGTGGCGCTCCTTGCGGGAGAAAGGACACTGGCAGGGGCAAATTTGGAACAAGCGCAAAAACGGAGAGATCTATCTGGAGTGGCTGACCATCTCGGCCATCCGAAACGACGCCGGCGAAGTCAAATACTACGCGGGCATGTTCAGCGACATCGGCAAGGCAGGCGAACCGACCGGCAACACAGGATAGACCCGCGGTTCGGTGGATCACTGTGCAGGCCTTTCACCCCGTCTTCAGTCTGAAGCCCCGAAACCATCGCGTTTCGGGGCTTTTCTGGTCCTGGGCGGCCAGGAGCGTCTGGAGGCTACTTCAGCTCTTTTTGCCGCTTCAGCGCCTCCAGGTCCATAATTACGATGCGATTGCGCTCGAACTTCAACAGCGATTCCTTGCTGAACTGATTCAGCAGCCGATTGACGCTTTCCCGGGTGGTGCCGATCGAGCTGGCAATCTCCTGGTGAGTCATCGGCAGGTTGATCGTAATGCTGTTTCCGTTTACTTCTCCATGCTGTTCTGCGAGCTTCAGCAGGAATGACAGCACACGATGTTTGACGTGCTGTCCGGACAGCGATTGCAGCTTTTCTTGCAGTTCCACGATTTTATCCCCCATGACGCGCATCATCTTGACGGCAATCGATGGAGTGTTCAGCATCAAGCGTTCGAACAAACGGACGGGAATCGCCACCAGATGCGTATCAATGATCGCTTCCGCCGTCGCCGGGTACGGATTCTGATTGAAAAAGCCGGTGTGCGGAAACATGTCCACAGGTTTTAACAATGAGACAATTTGCTCGTGCCCGTTTTCGTCCGTTTTAAAGGTTTTTACCAATCCTTCTTGGATAAAGTAGACGGCTTCCTTCTCGCTTCCTTCCGAAAAAATGACGGACTTTTTGGGAATAAAGCGGGATATCGCGATTTCTGCTACCCGTTCCATTTCTTGATCGCTCAGATCATGGAACATGGGGACCTGCCTGAGAAACGCGGACATCACTTGCTTTTGCATCGCATTCTTTCCTCCATCAGCGTTGTATTTCGGGCAGTAACACTCGCCTTATTCCGCACCCGCCTTATTCTATATTTTACCTGAAATGGGGATGTCCCGACCTAAAGGCACCCTGCAGAATTCTACAGAATCATGAACGTTTGCCGCCGGATATTTCGTCACCAGCGGCCGGATTCAAGCCGTTTGTTGCAAACTGTGAAAAAGTGTTGAACAGTTCGGGAGATGTGATGGGCCTCACGTTTCGGCGTTTTATTTTGCCTTAGGATAAAACTGTCGCCGGCGTATTTTGGGAAGAGGAGGGAGTGTATGTTGCCTCCAGGGAAAGAAAGGGATTATCACGAGAATCCGTTTATCGTCATCTGGGAAGTGACCCGCGCCTGCGCGTTGAAATGCCTGCACTGCAGGGCGGAAGCACAGTATAAAGCGGATCCGCGGCAGCTTACCTTCGAGGAAGGGATCAAGTTGATCGACGACATTGCCGAGATGGACAGTCCGCTCGTTGTGTTTACGGGCGGTGATCCGTTAATGCGTCCCGATCTGTTCGATCTCGCCCGATACGCCATCCAGGAAAAGAAGCTGTCCGTTTCGATGACGCCGAGCGCTACGCCAAAAGTGACGCGGGAGGCGATACGGAAAGCAAAGGAAGTGGGATTGTCGCGTTGGGCTTTCAGCCTGGACGGCTCGTGTGCGGACATTCACGATCACTTTCGCGGAACAAAGGGTTCCTACGAACGCACTATGAGGGGCATTCACTATTTAAAGGAACTGAACATTCCGATTCAGGTGAACACCACCGTGTCAACGTATAACCTGCACGATCTTGAGGCCATTGCAGAAAAAGTCAGGGACATGGATGCCGTGCTGTGGAGCGTCTTTTTCCTCGTGCCGACGGGGCGCGGGATGATACAAGACATGATCACGCCGGAACAGCACGAAGAGGTGATGAAATGGCTCGTGCACGTTCAACAAAGGATGCCGTACGGGGTGAAAACGACGGAAGCACCCCATTACCGGAGGGTGTTATTGCAGGAAACCGGCCGTCTCGGCATGGTTGCGGCCGAGGCCGGGACAAAACGGAAAGATGTGCTCGGCCGCGCCCCGAAAGGCGTGAATGACGGCGACGGCTTTGTGTTTATCAGCCATATCGGAGAGGTGTATCCAAGCGGATTTCTTCCGTTGGTATGCGGTAATGTCAGGGAACGTCCGCTCGCCGATATTTACCGGCATTCACCGATCATGAAGCAATTGCGCGACAAGTCGCTGTTAAAAGGGAAATGCGGCGTTTGCGAGTTTAAACAAGTTTGCGGCGGTTCGAGGGCCCGGGCCTATGCAGTCACCGGGGATTATTTGGCCAGCGACCCGTATTGCGCCTACGTGCCAAAAGGGTGGGATGCCTGTGAGCAAGACACGTGTGATGGAGGTGAATGAACATGCAATATAAAAAACTGTGGATTGTACTTGCGCTCGTGTTTGCCGCGTCTTTTGCGGTCCTTCTGTATTACGGCGGGGAAATTTATCAGGAGATGCCGCCTGTTCCGGACCGTGTCGTGACGAATACCGGAAAAGTCGTATTCACCGGAGACGATATCCGCGAAGGGCAAAACATATGGCAGCGCATGGGCGGCCAGGAGGTCGGCAGCATATGGGGACACGGGTCTTATGTGGCTCCGGACTGGACGGCGGACTGGCTGCATCGCGAACTGACGTGGATTCTCGACAAATGGGCGAACGACAGGTACCAAACGGATTACAGCAAGCTCTCCGATGTGCAGCAGGCGGAATTGAAAACATTGTTGAAACAGGAAATACGGACAAATACCTATCATCGCGAAACAAATGAAATCGTTGTTTCCGAAACGAGAGCGGAGGCGATCCGGGAGGTAAGCGCTTATTACGACAAAGTATTCGGCGACGACCCGGAGATGGCCAAATACCGCAAGCAAATCGCCATACCCCCCAATACGGTCGCCAGCGCTGAAGACCGCGCGAAACTGTCGGCGTTCTTCTTCTGGACGTCCTGGTCTGCGTCCACCAACCGCGAAGGGATGGACATCACCTACACGAACAACTGGCCGGGCGAGCCGTTGATCGACAATGTGCCGACGCGCTCTTCGCTGATTTGGTCGATCGTGAGCGTGATTTTGCTGATCGCCGGCGTGGGCGCATTGGCCTGGTATTTTGCGGTATTGCGAGGAAAAGAAGGGCATTCAGAAGCGACGGCTCCCGAAAAAGACCCGCTCATCGCGATTCAGCCGACACCGTCCATGAAAGCGACGTACAAATATTTCGGGGTCGTGACCGCACTGATCGTCGTGCAGGTGGGATTGGGCATCATTACTGCGCATTACGCGGTGGAAGGCGACGGCTTGTACGGCATTCCCCTCGCCGATTGGCTGCCTTACTCCGTCACGCGGACATGGCACCAGCAGCTGGCAGTCTTCTGGATTGCGACGGCGTGGCTTGCGACCGGTCTGTACATCGGGCCGGCGATGTCCGGATACGAACCGAAATACCAGCGTCTCGGCGTCAACTTTTTGTTCTTCTGTTTGTTGGTGATTGTCGTTGGCTCCATGGCCGGGGAATGGGCGGCCGTCAAAGGATATATCAGCAATCTGACCCACAATTTTTACTTCGGGCACCAGGGCTACGAATATGTCGATCTGGGAAGGGCATGGCAAATTTTCCTGACGGTCGGGTTGTTCCTGTGGTTTTATCTAATGGCGCGCTCGATTTGGCCGGCGCTGAAGAAAAAGAGTGAAAACCGCCATTTGCTGACCTTGTTTCTGCTTGCGTCGGTCGCCATTCCGGTGTTTTACATTCCCGGTTTGATGTGGGGACAACACACGCATCTGTCGATATCGACGTACTGGCGCTGGTGGATCGTCCACCTTTGGGTGGAAGGCTTTTTCGAGGTGTTCGCCGCGGTCGTCATTGCCTTCCTCTTCTTGCGGATGGGATTGGTTCGAGCGGCAACAACGACTGCATCTGTTCTCTTCTCGACGATCATCTTTCTCTTTGGGGGAATTATCGGCACGTTCCACCATCTGTATTTTTCCGGCACACCGGTAGGGGTATTGGCGTTTGGCGCAGTGTTCAGCGCTCTGGAAGTCGTTCCACTGCTGCTGATCGGCTTTGAAGCGTATGAAAATGTGAAGCACGGGAGAGCGAAGCCGTGGGTGGAGCGGTACAAATGGCCAATTGCCTTTTTTGTCGCCGTTTCGTTCTGGAACCTGCTGGGCGCCGGCATCTTCGGCTTCCTGATCAATCCGCCGATCGCCCTGTACTACATGCAGGGGCTGAATACGACACCGCTGCACGGCCATTCGGCGTTTTTCGGGGTGTACGGGATGCTCGGCATCGGGCTGATGCTGTTTTGCCTGCGCGGGTTGACCGGACAAAGACCATGGAAGACCAAATTGCTCCGCTTTTCGTTCTGGTCGCTAAACATCGGACTGCTCCTCATGGGCGTAACGAGCCTGCTGCCGGTGGGCATCCTGCAAACGCTGGCCAGCATGGAACACGGTATGTGGTACGCGCGTTCGGCTGAATTTCTGCAGCAAAATGTCATTCAAAACCTGGTGTGGTTCCGAGCCGTGGGCGATACGATATTCGCCTTGGGGATCGTCGGTCTGGCCTGGTTTGTCATCGGTTTGAAGACGGGAAAATCGTTCGTGTCTGATACGACTCACGCCGCTCAAAACAACATGCATATATAGCGAAACCGACTGGACGCGGCGGAATGGATAGCCGCCGGTCCAGTTCTGCGGTATGACACGATATGGAGGAGAAGATGAAGATCGAGCAAAAACAACGGCAAGACCGGTTTCGCAGACATGCCGTACAGGTAAAGGAAGCACAGAAGATGATCGAGCCGTATATTGCTCCTCTGGATACAGAATTGGTTTGTCTTGAACAGGCTTACGGCAGGTATTTGGCGGAAGACATCGCTGCGGCACACCCGCTGCCGCATTTCCGCCGGTCCGGCATGGACGGATTTTCCGTTCGCACGGACGACATCCGGGACGCCTCATCTGAAAAGCCCGTTTGTCTGAAGGTGATCGAAAACGTTCCATGCGGTTTTGTTCCGCAAAAACGCTTGGAGCCGGGAACGGCTGCCAGGACGATGACCGGAGCGATGGTGTCAGAGGGGGCAGATGCGGTAATCCGGTTGGAAATGACGCGAGAATTTGAGATCGACGGGGAATCGTATCTTTCTGTAACGAGACCCATACAGCCGGGCGCCAATGTGTCGGAAGTCGGTTCGGAGCTGCATGAAGGAGCGGTGGTAGTAACGCGCGGACGTACCATTCGTTCCGGCGAAATGGCAATCCTGGCGGAATACGGGTATCACCAGGTGCAGGTGTTCCGCTCCCCTGTTGTCGCCATCTTTTCTACCGGTGCGGAATTGCTGCGAGTGGATGAGCCTGTACAACCGGGAAAAATTCGCAACAGCAATGCGCACATGCTGGCGGGATTGGTCAGACAAGCGGGAGGCGTGCCTCGATGGCTCGGGCAAATCGGCGATGACGTGGAGGAAGCCCGCATAAAGATGACGGAAGCTGTAAACACCGCAGACCTCGTGATCAGCACGGGCGGCGTATCCGTGGGCGATTATGATGTGTTAGCCGACCTGTTTCTTCAGTGGGAAGGGAAAACGTTATTCAACAAAGTGGCGATGAGGCCGGGAAGCCCGACTACTGCAGGCGTTCTTGACGGCAAAATCTGCATCGCCCTGTCTGGAAATCCGGGAGCGTGCTTTGTCGGCTTTCATCTGTTTGTACGGCCGGTGCTGCTGGGAATGCAGGGGTGCGGCGAAACACAATTGCCTGAATTTGCGGCCATACTGTCGGAGACGTACGCGAAACCCGATGCGTACACGCGGTATGTGAGAGGCCGGACTGTCGTTTCCGATGACGGTCACGTGTATGTAGAACCGGTTGGACAGGACAAATCCAGCGTCATGAGCTCGATTAAAGATTCCGATTGCCTGATTTGCATTCCTCCCGGGAAAGGTGGTGCGACAAAAGGCAGCCTGGTTACCGCCTTGCGCCTGCCGAACTGCTGAAACAGATGGACGATCAAAAACGGCGGCCATCACATCCGTGATGACTCGCCGTTTTTGTGCACTCAGTGCTCGCTTGCAAAAGCTACCGCCGCTGCGTCGGCTTCGCGATGCTCGAAGCGGAAGAGAAGATGCGCGAGTATTTACGCGGCAAGACGTTGGCGTGGTTGCATCAGGAGCTTGCTCATGTTTTGCCTGAACCTGTTCGCCAAGCGACGCGGGACTATTTTTCTGCAGGCAAACAAGCTTCCCGCAAATGAGGAGAGTGCTCCGTTTCACAACGAAGCATCGTACAGTTTCCTCGTGTATTCACATTTGTACCGAACCCGTTGGGATTACCAAATGAATCGGGCTTGTGGTAAGATGAAAAAGTCACAGGCAAGGCATGATCGACTGATGTGTTCCTACGATTATTTTTGCGAGATCGGATTTTGCACGCTGGAATCGGCGTGCTTTCTGTTTTCCTTCACAGAGCAGGTCAGTATGCCAGTGGCGGATTGACAACGAAAGGGTGTTGGGGATGCGTTACGGATTGCATGAACGGCCGCCTGTGGGCACAACCGTTTTGGCCTCCATGCAATGGCTGATTGTTACGGTTTCCAGCAGTGTCGCCATTCCGTTGGTGATCGGGGACGTGTACGGATTGCAGCCGGACGAAATCAGTCACTTGATGCAGCAGACCATGTTTTTCATCGGCTTGGCCTCTTTCCTGCAGACGTGGCTGGGTCACCGCTATCCGATGATGGATGGACCTGCTGGATTGTGGTGGGGCATCTTTGTCATATTGGCACAGATTGGTGCCAGTGTGGGAATGGGGCCGCGGCTGATCGGCCAATCGTTCCAGGTGGGGTTGATTCTGGCCGGCGGCTTGTTTTTGCTGTTGGGGATGCTGGGCTGGATCGGCAAAATCCAGCGCTGGTTTACGCCGCTCGTGTCCGGTACCTACATGATGCTGTTGGCGATTTCCTTGTGCAGCAGCATTGTGACCGGCATGCTGGGGATCGGCTACCGGCACGCGCAGGAAGTGCATCCCGGCATGGCCCTGGTGTCTGTCTTGATCGTCGCGCTGGTGCTCGTCTTTCTGCGCAGCAGGCGCTTGGCCAGCTACGCCGTGCTGTTGGGGATGGCGATCGGATGGGGACTGTACGCTGTGGTGGGCTGGACGGAACCGATCCGGCCCAGTGACGAGTGGGTGGTGCTGCCCACCCTGTTTTTCTGGGGAGAGCCCAAGTGGGATTGGGGGGTCATCCTGACCAGTCTGCTCACAGGGTTCGTCCTGCTGACCAATTTGGTCACCAGTTTGTCCGTCGTGGGCAAGGCAACCCAGTCGGAACCGACCATCCAGCAGTACAATCGGGGCGGCGTGTTTACCGGGGTGTCTCACATCCTGTCAGGATTGGCCGGGGTTGTCGGCATGATTCCGCTGTCGTTGGCGGCGGCCGTGATCCAGACGACGGGGATGGCGGCCCGATTGCCGTTCATGGCCGCGATGGCGGGGATGATGGTGATTGGCATGCTGCCAGCTGTCTCCCAGTTCCTGGCCGCCTTGCCGACGCCGGTCGCCTACGCCGGCATGTTTATCGCCTATACGCAGTTGCTTGGATTTGGCATCAAAGACCTGGCGTCAATCCGATTGGATGACCGGGCCATCACGATCGGCGGCAGTTCGCTCTTGGTGGGGATCGGCGTCATGTTTGTGCCGGCTTCGGCGTGGCAGCACCTTCCCCCGCTGGTGAGCTTTCTGTTTGGCAACGGGCTTTTGCTCGGCGTCGTGGTATGTCTGCTGTTGGAACACGTGGTATTTCCCCGGCCGGCGGATTCGGAGCCGGCGACAGAATTGCAAAAAGACGGCCGCTCTGCGTGACGGACCGTCTTTTTGTTTGGCATGTTGTCCCAGGAGAGGTTACGCAGTGACGAGATAGGAGAGCTGAGCCTCGCCACCGTTGATTTCCGTAAACATGCGGGCCGTCGCACCGAGTATTTCGTCCCGCTGTTTTGGCGACACGTGCTCGTGGAAAAAAATCACCTGCATCAGATTGCGGCTGTTGTCCGTGACGGACGTGCGCACCGAGTCGACGATCGGACTGCCGAATGCGCCCTGCTCATCTGCGAGCAGCAGTTTTCCCTCCATCTGCATGTCACGGCCGTTCAGCCCCTGGTAAGCGTCGGAGGCTTGTCCCAGACGGCAGACCACCGGAAAGTGCAGGTGATCTTCGTCGTAAATGCCGTACGGCAGGGCGTGCAGTACGGAGAAGAAGTTGTTGACGTCGACCGCGCCGTTGATCCAGAAAAACGGATGACCCTGCAGCAAGCGGCGAATCAGGGCTTCCGAGGAAGGACGGTAACGGGAGGGATCGATCCCCAGTCGCTTGAAGCAGGCTCGCCATTCACGCACGCCTTCGATCTCGGTCAGTTTGGCGAGATCCCGTTCCAAACGCAGCGATTCCACGAACAGATTGATGCGCCCCTGCAGCTTTTTGGGAGAGGGGCTTACGGTCACGCCGGCGTAGTGAATGACGCCCAGCGAAAGACGCGGCAGGCGTTCAACCACTGTGGAGTCCAAGCGTACCTTCATCGGTGTCACTCCTTGTCTCTCAACTGTTTTTTGGTAGTATAACAAAAACGGCGATGGAAGTATATCAAAGCGGTTTTTTGCGTCAATAGCGGATGCTTTTTGTTTTTTACAGCCGTACTGCGGGGCATATTCTTGCGGGCCCGGCAGCAAAAAATTTTGTGGAAGCGGCTGTCCTTCGGTACAATAAATAGTGAACAGGAGGGATTCCCCGACAATGCGTGAAGTAACCATTTATACCGACGGTGCCTGCTCCGGCAATCCGGGACCGGGCGGCTGGGGTGCCGTGCTGATATACGGCGAGCACAAAAAGGAAATGTCCGGTGCGGAAGCCAATACGACAAACAACCGGATGGAGCTCAAGGCGGCGATCGAGGCACTGTCCGCGCTGAAGGAGCCGTGCAAGGTCACCTTGTACAGCGACAGCGCCTACCTGGTTAACTGCTTTCAGCAGGGATGGTACAAGGGCTGGCAGCGCAACGGTTGGAAGAACAGCAAGAACCAGCCGGTGGAAAACCAGGACCTGTGGAAGGAACTGCTTCGTTTGATGGAAATACACCAGGTTCAGTACGTGAAAGTAAAAGGTCACGCGGACAACGTGTGGAACAACCGCTGTGACGAACTGGCGACGGGGGCGATCAAACAGCTGTGAGTGACCGGCAGTACTGGGAACAGACGAAGCAGGCGATTATTGCCTATGCCCGCGAGTTAGGAATAGACAAGATCGGGTTTGCCAGTGCCGATCCGTTTTTGACCCTGAAAGAGCGTTTGCTGGAGCATCGGGAAAAAGGCTACGAATCCGGGTTTGAGGAGCCAGATCTGGACAAGCGGACCGATCCTGGCCTCAGTCTGGATGGGGCGCGGTCGCTGATTGCCATCGCGCTGGCCTATCCTTCCAAGATGGATAACCCGCCCAAATCGGAACCGGGCGCGTATCGCGGCATCCTCTGCCGAGCGGCGTGGGGAACGGACTACCATCACGTCCTGCGCGAGAAATTGGACAAGCTGGCCGGATATATCTGTGAACTGGAGCCCGGCGCCCGGGTGGAATCGATGGTGGATACGGGTGCCTTGTCCGACCGTGCCGTAGCGGAGCGGGCCGGCTTGGGATGGGTAGGCAAAAACTGCGCGCTAATTACCCCGGAGTTTGGCTCATGGGTCTACCTGGGTGAACTGATCACCAACCTGCCGCTGCCGCCGGACGAGCCGGTGGAGGAAGGGTGCGGCGATTGCAATTTGTGTGTGGAAGCCTGCCCGACAGGGGCGCTGGTCCAGGGAGGGCAGCTCAACGCCCAGAAGTGCGTAGCTTTTTTAACACAGGTAAAAGATTTCATTCCCGACCAGTACAGGGCGAAGATCGGCAACCGGCTGTACGGCTGCGACACTTGTCAGATGGTTTGCCCCAAAAACCGCGGCAAGCACTTCGCCCATCACGCGGAATTCCGGCCCGATCCGGAAGTGGCCAAGCCGCTCTTGCGTCCGCTGCTTCACATGAGCAACAAGGAATTCAAGCAGACGTTCGGCGCTTCCTCTGCGGCATGGCGCGGAAAAAAGCCGATTCAGCGAAACGCCATTCTGGCACTGGCCCATTTTCACGACCGCTCCGCTGTTCCCGACTTGATCCGGCTGCTCGAAGAGGATCCCCGCCCCGTCATTCGGGGAACGGCCGCCTGGGCGTTGGGCAAGATCGGTGGCGAAGAGGCGGAAGCGGCGCTTGCGGCGGCCCGGGAGCGGGAGTCATCGCCGGAGGTGCTGGCCGAAGTGGAGAAAGGATTTGCCCTATTGCGCCAGCACGGTGCATCCGGAGCAGCCAAATCGCACGACGTGAGGAGCGGCAAGGGGGCACACGCGTAGAACCATTCACATAAAAAACGGGTAGGGAGGAACGATGGATGGCACAAGTATTGGGATACACCACCATGGACTCGCCGATTGGACCGCTTTTGATTGCTTCTACGAAAAACGGACTGTGCTTCATTGAATTTGGCGACGGGGAGCAGGCTCTGTCCAGCTTGCAGCGCTGGTGCCGCAAGACCTTCATGGGCGTCCCCATCAGCCGGGACGACCAGGGAAACCAGTCTGTCCGCGAGCAGTTGGAGGAGTATTTTGCCGGTACGCGGAAGACGTTTGACATCCCGCTGGATATGTACGGCACGCCGTTTCAAAAAGCGGTCTGGACCGAACTGACCCGCATTCCCTATGGCGAGACGCGTTCCTACAAGGAGATCGCGCTGTCCATCGGTGCAGCAAAAGCAGTCCGGGCCATCGGCGGGGCGAACAACCGCAATCCCATCCCCATCGTCGTTCCCTGCCATCGCGTCATCGGTTCCAACGGAGCGCTCGTCGGATACGGAGGCGGGCTCTCCATCAAGGCACACCTGCTGGCGTTGGAAGGCGCACATGCAGCGTCTCTCCATGCCGATTCACCAAAAGCTGTCCGGTAAACCGGGCAGCTCAGCGTGTAGACAAAGTTCGCGGCGCATGGGGATCGGGCCCGCTCGCTCGCTTGACGCCCAGCACAGAAGCGGATGAAGTTCGCTCCAAAACGAGACGCGGGCAGGGGACAAACATCTGGGTGTTTCGATGAAGTGAGACTTGTGTCCCCTGTTGATTCCCGCGTCTTCGTTTTTCCGCTGAGTCGGTCGTCAAAGGAGCTCGCTTGGCCCATCCCGCCATGCGATGCACATTGTCTTCCGCTTCGGTTGATGAATAGGCAGGCCTTTCGGCCTGGAAATCATTTTTTGTGGACGCTAACTCAATGAACCGTTTGTCTTCAGTCTGAGCTGTCCGGTAATCCGGGCAGCTTTTTTCATGCTCCCAGTCCTTCTGAACGGGCCCGAACTGTCATAAGCATCAGGGAGAGGCCGGCGCCGGAGCATGAACCCTGACGTGAGCGAACAGGCGCGGGCCAACGGGGAAAGGAGGAGGCGGATGGAAGATTGGCTGAACTTCCTGCAGAACTACTGTAATGCGGTACAACAATGCTGGGTGGACGGCCGATGGGAGCGCCTGCAGCCGTTGGGGGCTGTTCCCGATGCGGGGGCGCGGCAGCGGGAGCTGTGGATGCGGGAACAGGAACAGTATCTGGACAGGGGAGCGGAAATCACTGCTGTCCAGGGCGACGTGGTGCCGCTGTATTGGCTGGAGTCCAACGGGCGCGTACAAGTGGAATTTGCCTGGCACGTCCGGCAGCTGTACCGGCTGCACGGCACCGATCTTGTGAAAGAGACGCGCCGGCAGCAGCGGATGGCCGTCATCAGGCAGGGAACGGGATGGAAGCTGGATTGGATCGAGCCGAGCCCGGACGGGGAGATGAACACGGCCGTATTGAACGATTCGGATGCATGGCTGGAGATGAACGAGACTGAGGAAGGGATGCCGCTGCCATCACTCGTTCACGGGTCAAAGGGGTACCGAGCGGATCAGGCGGTCGCCTATGCCGAGCAGTACTGGAACTCAGCCAATCCAGCATTCCCCCATTTTACCGACGACTGCACCAATTTCATCTCGCAATGTCTCTATGCGGGCGGCATCCCGATGCTGTTTTCCCGGGAAAAAGGGCGCGGCTGGTGGATGCGGCCGGGAAAATCGGCCAGTTGGAGCTACAGTTGGGCGGTGGCGCACAGCTTGTACCTGCTGCTGAAATCGGGCGGCCCGCCGATGCGTGCCGTGCAGAAGCGGTCGCCGGAGCAGCTGGTGCCAGGAGATGTGATCTGTTACGACTTTGACGGAGACGGACGGTTCCAGCACACCACGATCGTCGTGGCCAAGGACGCCAACCACATGCCATTGGTCAACGCCCATACGACCAACAGCCGGATGCGCTACTGGAACTATCGGGATTCGACGGCCTACACTCCAAATATCCGCTACGCGTTTTTTCACATTCAGGGCATGTGAGTCAACAGAGGCGGCCTCTATGGGAGGAACCGCCTCTTGCTGTCTGGATGCAGCCAACGTGAGCGTCGGGGTGAGAGCGGGGAGGGGGGCCTGCACCTCGGAAGGTGGTCATCTCCATGGGGGATTCGGTATAATATAGGATGTTTGAAAGTTCGGTTGACAAGGAGTTTGTTGACATGCCACTGCACATTGTCCTGCACGAGCCGCTCATTCCCGCCAACACGGGCAATATAGCCCGTTCCTGTGCGGCGACGGGGGCTCATCTGCATCTGATACATCCGCTGGGATTTTCCACGGACGACCGCTACCTGAAACGGGCCGGCCTTGATTACTGGCACGCGGTAAAGGTTCATCACTACGACAGCTTTGAGCACTTTGTCGAGGCACAGGGAGAGAATGCCGGCACCTTTTACTTCGTGGAAACGTGGGGAGAAAAGCTGTACACGGAGGTTTCCTTCCGCGACGGCGATTACATCATCCTCGGCAAAGAGACCACCGGTCTGCCGACCGAGCTGACTGATCGGTACCGGGAACAGACGATCCGCATTCCGATGAGCGGCGCCACCCGCTCCATCAATTTGTCCAACTGCGCCGCCATCGTCCTGTTTGAAGGGCTCAGGCAGTTGGGCTTCCCCGGGCTCTCGTAACGGACAAGCCGAACACGACCATCTTGCTCGATGCGGTGACGAAAAGGAGGCGGACCGGACAGCAGGAAGCACATCATCGCGCCGCCCAACCGTGCGACAAGAAAAAGGAGAACGATACGATGACGGTGACCACCATTTTGTTTGACCTGGACGGCACGCTGTTGGAGATGCAGACGGAGCCGTTTGTCAAAGGCTATCTGAAGGAGCTGGGCCGCTACGTCGGTGACCGCTATGACGCCGAAAAAATGCTCGCGCTGATCTGGGACGCGACCAAGGCGATGATTGCCAATCAGGAGCCGGACAAGACCAACGAGCAGGTGTTTGTCGAGTATTTCAGCAGACACGGCCAGTGGGACAAGGACGAACTGTGGCCGGTGTTTGACGCGTTTTACCGGGATGTTTTTCCCAAGCTTTCCCACATGACCTACCCGTCGCCGTGGGCGAAACGGATCGTGGCGGAAGCCAAGCGGCAAGGATTCCGCGTCGCCGTCGCCACCAATCCGGTCTTTCCTCGCGCCGCCATTCATCACCGGCTGGCCTGGATCGAGCTGGCGCCGCATGACTTTGAGCTGGTCACGGTGTACGAGGAATCCCACTTCACCAAGCCCAATCCCGCCTACTTCGCCGAGATTTGCCAACAGCTCGGCGTGCAGCCGACAGAATGCGTAATGGTCGGCAACCACATGCAGGAAGACATGGTTGCCGGTACGCTGGGGATGAAGACGTTTCTGGTCACCAACTGGCTGGAAGACCGCGGCGAACCGCAGTATCCGGTCGATCAGCGGGGCACCTTGGAAGAACTCTACGCCGCCATTTCCCAACGGACAGGTGTGTTTGCCCGCTGAGACGGGGAATCACACGAATACAGCCGACCGTCACTGTGATGCAGCGACGGTCTTTTTTTGCCAAAAAACAAGCCGACACCCGCGAGTGCGAAGCAAAAAAAAGCAGGTTGCCCAATTCAGGCAGCCTGCTTTTTTTCCTGGGAGCGATGGCAAAAGGAAAGCCGACGATTCGGCCCGGTCCTACAGATTCCAGGTTTTGTCCTCGTTGTATCCCGCCGTGAGAATGAAGAACAGGAAAGCGGCAAAGACCAACCCTACGATAAACGTACCCATGTTGGACTGCTCCTTTCGTATTTCCAAACTACTCCCATTATAGCGTAGCTTGCCCTGTTTGCAAGAGAGTTACGCTTTGCCGTTTCTGTCATTTTCATGAATGTTTCGCCGGCTGACAGTGAACCGGGCAGGGCCAGTTTTGTCACGGGAGGGCTGAAACATGTGTTGTCATTGTGCATACACATATGAAAAGGATTGTGCATCCTGCTCCGATGGAACGGGACCATGCGCATGCGTGGCCCCAGTCGGACATATACATGAAAGTACACTGTTGTTCGCGAAGAGAGAGGGGCTTATGAAGGAGGAGAGACGAGCATGGACATTTTAAAGCGCATCGCCGAGCACAGGGCCCGTGAAGAAAAACTGATGTGGAGAGGCACATTTGCCGAATATTTGGAGATGGTACGGAAAAATCCGAAGATCGTCCAAACCGCACATGCGCGGGTCTACAACATGATTAAAGCAGCAGGAGTCGAAGAAAACGAAGACGGCACCCGCTCGTACAAGTTTTTTAGTCGGGAGATCTTCGGACTGGATCGGGCGATCGAGCGGCTGGTGGAAGAGTATTTTCACTCTGCTGCCCGCCGCCTGGATGTACGCAAACGGATTCTGCTCCTGATGGGACCCGTCAGCGGGGGGAAATCCACCATCGTGACGCTGCTGAAACGCGGATTGGAGGAGTACACCCGCACCGATGAGGGCGCTGTGTACGCGCTGGACGGCTGCCCGATGCACGAGGAACCGCTCCACCTGATCCCTCGCGAACTGCGGCCGGAGATTGAGGAAGAACTGGGAATCAAAATTGAAGGGGAACTGACCCCGTACAACCGCATGCGGCTGGAGACGGAATACGGCGGGCGCATTGAGGATTTTCCCGTTCGCCGTATCCTCTTTTCCGAAGCCGATCGCGTCGGCATCGGCACGTTCAGTCCGTCCGACCCGAAATCTCAGGACATCGCGGACCTGACCGGGAGTATCGACTTTTCCACGATCACCAAATACGGCTCCGAGTCGGACCCGCGGGCATACCGCTTTGACGGGGAGCTGAACAAGGCGAACCGCGGCTTGATGGAATTCCAGGAAATGCTGAAATGCGACGAAAAGTTTCTCTGGCACCTGCTCTCGCTTACCCAGGAGGGCAACTTCAAGGCCGGCCGTTTCGCCCTGATTTCCGCAGACGAACTGATTATCGCCCACACCAACGAGGCGGAGTACAAGGCGTTTATCGCCAACAAGAAAAACGAGGCGCTGCAGTCGCGGATCATCGTCATGCCGATTCCGTACAACCTGCGCGTCAGCGACGAGGAAAAGATCTACGCCAAGCTGATCAAGCAGTCTGATCTCGGCCACGTCCATATCGCGCCGCACGCGCTCCGGGCCGCCGCCATCTTTTCCATCCTCACGCGGCTGAAGGAGTCGAAAAAACAGGGCGCTGATCTGCTGAAAAAGATGCGCCTGTACGACGGAGAGTCGGTGGAAGGATTCAAAGGCTCCGATCTGGAGGAATTGCGGAACGAATATCCGGACGAAGGGATGTCCGGGATCGACCCGCGCTATGTGATCAACCGGATCTCCAGCGCATTGATTCGCCGGGACACGGAATGCATCAACGCGCTTGACATCCTGCGTGCGCTGAAGGACGGGTTTGACCAACACCCCTCCATCACCAAGGAACAACGTGAGAAATATCTCAACTTCATTTCCATGGCCCGCAAGGAGTACGATGAACTGGCCAAAAAGGAAGTGCAGAAAGCGTTTGTCTACAGCTACGAAGAATCGGCGAAAACGCTCATGGACAACTACCTGGACAATGTGGAAGCGTATTGCAATATGAATAAAATAAGGGACCCCGTTACCGGCGAAGAGATGGACCCGGATGAGCGCCTGATGCGCTCCATTGAGGAGCAGATCGGCATCTCAGAAAACGCCAAGCGGGCGTTCCGCGAAGAAATCCTGATTCGCATTTCGGCTTACGCACGCAAAGGGAAGCGTTTTGACTACAGCACGCACGATCGCTTGCGGGAAGCGATTGAGAAGAAGCTGTTCGCCGATTTGAAAGATGTGGTAAAAATTACCACCTCCAACAAAACACCGGACGAACACCAGTTGAAAAAAATCAACGAGGTGACCAGACGGCTGATCGATGAACACCGCTACTGCCCTGTGTGCGCCAATGAGCTTCTCCGGTATGTCGGCAGTCTGCTGAACAGATAACGTGCTCGCGGGGCACCCGGAGCTGGCTTGCCAGGGAAGCCCATTCGCCGAAGATGCGCCAGCAGGAGGGGGAGTCTGTATGGAAGATTCGTCACCGTTCGTCGTCTCCCGGGAAGACTGGTCGCTGCACCGCAAAGGATACCAGGATCAGAACCGGCATCAGGAAAAAGTGAAGGAAGCGATCAAAAAAAACCTGCCCGATCTGGTCAGTGAGGAAAACATCATCATGTCCAACGGGCGGGAAGTGATCAAAATCCCGATCCGTTCCCTGGATGAGTACCGGCTCCGCTTTAACTTTCACAAGGGAAAGCACGGCGGTCAGGGCAAAGGAGACAGCAAAGTGGGCGACGTCATCGCCAAAGACGGGGACGCTGCCCAGGGCCCTGGCAAGGGACAGGGAGCGGGCGATCTGCCGGGTGTCGATTATTTTGAAGCGGAGATTACTGTCGAAGAGCTGGAAGAGATGCTGTTTGCCGAGTTGGAGCTGCCCAACCTCCAGCAAAAGGACGAGGACAGGATCATCGTGGAGGAGACGCGTTTCAACGACGTCCGCAAAAAAGGGTTGATGGGCAACATCGACAAAAGACGGACGCTGCTCGCCGCCATCCGCCGCAATGCCCTGGCCGGTTACAACGACCTGGAGTTGGGCATCAGCGACGATGACCTGCGCTTCAAGACGTGGGAGGAGATCGTCAAGCCGCATTCCAACGCCGTCATCATCGCCATGATGGACACTTCCGGCTCGATGGGCGTGTTTGAAAAGTACATCGCCCGCAGCTTTTTCTTCTGGATGGTGCGTTTTCTTCGCACCAAGTACGAAAAGGTGGAAATGGTCTTTATCGCTCATCATACCGAAGCCAAGGAAGTGCCGGAGGAGGTCTTTTTTTCAAAAGGAGAGAGCGGCGGCACGATCTGCTCCTCCGCCTACAAGAAGGCATTGGAGATCATCGACAGCCGCTATCCTTCGTCCCAGTACAACATCTATCCCTTCCACTTCTCAGACGGCGACAATCTGACGTCCGACAACGAGCGATGCGTCAAGCTGGTCAAGGAATTGATGGAACGCTGCAACATGTTTGGATATGGAGAAGTGAATCAGTATAATTCTTTATGATATATACATTTATTGTACCCCATTCATATGGGGTCTTTATTTTTGTTGCCCCTGTTATAATATTATTGGGAATATTCATAAGGAATGGAGGATAAGAAAGGTGAATCGGACGATTTATGCTATGATCGCAAGGGGCATTGATATAAAAACAGCTCATCTTCTTTGGAATCAAAATTTTACGATGGGTAAACTCATGCAGTCATCAAAAGATGAATTAAAAAAGTTGGGTTTGGGAGATGATGTGATAAGAAAAATTCACTCTAAACGTCCTCCAATTCCCGAGCCTGTGCTAAATAAAGTTTTATGGGAATCGAGATACACTTGCTGTGTGTGTAGGGAACACGGGAGGCCATATATCATTCATCACATCGAGCCATGGCATGTTAGCAAGTCCCATGATGAAGATAATTTGATTGTTCTTTGTGTCGAATGTCATGATGAAGCACATACGTCACACGAAAATAGTTTAAACTTAACGGCACAAAGACTTAGAGATGCAAAAAAAAGATGGCTAGAAGAAGTAAGAAAATACGATCGTGAATCTGTTCATCAGCTAATCAATACAGATACAATTTTTTGGGATTACTTTAACTTGACTCGGTTAGTTGAACTAATCGATGCATGTAAAATTAAAATATATGAGTGCGATTATTTTAATTACTTGGTTGCAAATAGATTGATGGATATAAATGGGAGATTTTTATTTAACAATTGGCCACAACCGAAGAATTATTCTTACTGGATTGATTTTTTTGAAGGTAATTACATATATTTATTTTTAAAATGGGTAGTAACAAACCTGATCTCAAAGACCAATTTCAAACAACTGAACGACCTATGGACAAAAAGCAAAATCACAACGATGGTTAATGTTAATGATTTTGTAATGATAAAGGGAGCTTTTTATTTTAAAAATAATCGAAAAAGGGAGAATAACGAATGCCTTGTTTATAGAAAAGCAAAAGGGATCAAAGTAAGTTTTTCCATTGACAAGTGGTACTGTAATTCTGCATCAGCAAAGGCCAATTTAGCTGGAAAGCGGAATGTAACGGTATTTGCGAGAGTTCGAGAGATTACAAACGATGATTATGGTGTCCACATTAGATGCACAGCGTTAGCGATTGCAACAGGTTTAGCAACTCTTGGCGAAAATTCACCATTAGATATGGAGGATATAAACGATGAGGAATTTCAGAAATTATTTGGCTTTGAGCCCACGGCTCCATTTTAAATCGGAAACCGTGGGATAACCTCAATTTCAAACTGATCTTTTTTTGTCCATTCTTTCTTTCGAATGAACAGCACCTTCTCAATGACCGATTTGAGAAGGTGATTTTTTTGTTCAGCATCATCCAGACTATTATAGCTATCCAAAACAGCTCGTACTTTGGGAACAATCGTTTGCTGATGCTTTCTTCGGCGTAGCTCTTCTTCAATCTCATTTTGAAGACGAGACATGGCAGCCTCAGTTTCTTTGATTTTATCGGAAATACTCTTGTGCCGCTGAAGGAACACTTCTTCACTGTATATTTTTTTCTCTAACATCTCAAATGCTGTTTCCCTCATTGAGTTAAGTTCTTCAAGCTTTTGCTGAGATGGATGATTTGCTTCTGCTTGATTTCAACTCCATCTTCCTGACCTGAAGCCATCGAATCGGCTATTTCCTCTTCGGATAGTGGAGATTTGGAAGCTAGTATTTCGAGAGCTTGGAGGACACGTTGTTCGGCAAGGGGTAATAATACACCTTTCTGGACGCTTTGGCATCTCGGATTAATGCAGCGGAGCTGCGGATTCGGTCTGTCTGTGGTTCTGGTCATGTATAAGGCTCGCTCACATATACCACATTTGATGATGCCGGCCAAGGGATTGCTCAGGCTAACGCCTTTCTTGGTGGGCGCTCTCCATCGGCCACGTAGGGCGGTATTGGCAGCATCAAACTGCTCCTGAGTGATCAGTGCTTCATGAGCATTTTCGTGACGAATCCATAGTTCAGGAGGAAGATTTTTTCGAACGCGCTTACCGTTGCGTTTCATGTGTTTCACTTTCCCCCAGATGATATGCCCCAAATAAACCTCGTTCTTGATGATGTGTGATATGGTAGATTGCTCCCACAAATCACCTTCGGGTGGCTTCACACCCAAGGAGTCTAGGTGCTTCACCACGGCCTGACGGCCATGTCCTTCAGCGATCATCTCAAAAATCTTTTTTACGATTGGGGCCTCTTCTGGGTGAGGAATAAGTTTCAAGTTTTCATCCCGTAAATAGCCGTAAGGCGGCTTTCGTGTAATGGATTTTCCGTCTTTAGCGGATCGTCGCCGGCCACCTTGCAGGCGCTTGTTGATCTGCTTCAATTCTTCCCTGGCGATAATGGATTTTACCCCGAAAAGCAGTTCTGCCCCCTCAGCGTTGCAGTCGATCACTTCAGTTGGTGTGATGATCAAAGTTTCGGAGAATTTGAATGCGCGGAATATAGTACCAGCATCGATCATATCGCCGCGACCAAGGCGGTCCAGATCCATGACAACGACACCCTCAACCATACCTTCCTCAACTTGGCGCAGCATCTCTTGTGCTTCTGGCCGTTCTGACAGAAATTCTCCTGATACGACTTCCTCGAAGATGTCAATGACATTGTGGCCTTCTCGACGGACCAGCTCAAGTAATTCGCGACGATGTTTTGCCAATGTATCAAATGGAGTGTTATTCTCCTGTGCTTTCCGTTCTTCTTCGACGTCTTTCCTGCTTTTACGCAGGTAAATGAATACGTCTAAGTGAGTGGGGCGGTTCATACAATCACCTCCCTATGATTATAACAAAGCTCAAAAGCCCATCGGTATGTATGACAACTTATTTGCTTCTGTACTATACACTCCTCCTGTTATACAAAGACACTCATCTGCAACAATTCTTCCAAATCAGCAACCTGAATGACGAAGTGTTCTATGTCCCAGTAATCTACTCCACCCTCAACAGCTCGACTTTTGAGTGGAGGGAGAAGGATACCGAACTTCCCGGGTTTGTCAGCGCTGAGGATCATATCACCCTGGGTGACGGTAATCGCCAGTGAATCAGGCAAGAAGTCTTCGATACCAAGGCGTTGAAAAGGGGCCATAACCGGAACAAATACCTTTTCCCGATCCCAGAGAAGCTCCCCTTTCGGAAGCTGATCATGTACTTCATAGGCACCAGATTCCCCTCATGATAGTCGTAAAACACTCGAATCTTCATCGAATAATCACACCCTGCCCTTTTTGCAGTTTTCGGTCGATTGCCAAACGAAACATCTCTTTGGCCTGATCACACCAATTGGCAGGTGATGCCTTTCTATATCGGCTGCGTTCACGTTCGATACATGCCTGCTCCCATATTCCGCGAGCAATCCGTCGTTTTATTTGGTCCCATCGTTCGCGGGAGAGTTCGACGGTGACTCTGAATTCGGAGGCCAGCAGATAAGGGATTTCCCTTTCGTACTCGGGCATTGGGAGTGCCCGAATCATGTAGAAGGGCATCAGAGCATATTTGGCAAAGTGTTCGGCTTGCTCCTCTTGGAGCCCTCGGAAGAGATCAGGCAATTCGGCCTGCTTTCCGACATGTCCACGTAGTAAGTGTCCAAGTTCATGAAAGAAATGTTTGCGCTGTTTATCCGCCGGTAGAGTTTTGTCAATCACAATACACCGGTACCTTCCCTTTTCAAAAGCGAGCGAAGGAGCATCTTCATAACGGAGCTTGATTCCTAATCGTGTAGCGATCATATCCTCCCGCAAGTCTTCTGGTGATACGATCCCAATGGAGTGGTAAAGTGCTTCGATTCGTTTTTCCAGTTCTGTCGGATGATAAAAGTGCCAGTGCAGCATAGGTACCCTCCTGATGACGGGAATATATGTTCGTGTAATTGGGTGAAAAGAATAGCCCAGTTGGGCTAAAATAAATCGTGATGTGATAAACTTATGCTATAGGGAGTGGTTAAAAATGATTAAATTGGAAATTAGCAATCAAGAATTACATTTGATCATTAATGCATTAGAATGTTTAGATTCAGAATTTGGTCTAAATGAAACTGAGGAAGTTTTTTTGATCAAACTAAAATCGTTTCTTTATGAATTAAAATAGCGATTCAACAATGATTTTTATAGAACCGATTATTTGCTCTGCATCCCACTGTTCAACCTTCCCCGTTTTGCTATGAGCAACCCCTCTTCTAAGCTGGTTTATTGATAATATACGATGGTACATCTTCTCATCAACTATTTCTTTAGCTTTTAATTCTTCAACAAGGTTCGTAATGAAATATTTCTGCGGTAGTCTACTTTTACCGATATGTTTAATAAAAAGCAATTTCATTAATGTTTCAACAGATACAGCTGCGGTTATTGATGAGGCTAAATATAAACCTGCATTATATGCTTTTATTGATTCTTCAAACTCATACCGGAATTGATCATCATTTACTCTCGCCGTGATTGCATCGATATCAAATAGCGGGAAATCAGCAGAAAATTTAACGGTTTTAACTATTGCTATCTCTAATTGATAGACTCTATAATCCCAATCAGCTTCTTTTTCTCCCCATTTAAACCCGGCTCCAGGGATAATCCCATGATGTTTTCTTGCAAATGCATTTGATGAGAGGCCCGCTAAATCATTTAAACTTTTTCTTTTTATGACTTTATTTCCAGCCACACTACAAATTTGAGTTATATATTCTTCTCTTATGTGATCCGGAACAGACATCATTTCGTTATATTCTTGATTTTGTTCGTCAGTAGCGACGATGTTTTCTACATGGTCTTGATCTGATTCGATAAACAGGAAAAAGGTCGTCTTATCGAGATGTACCGCAAACATTAAGGTTGGTTTCATTAACGGAAAAGAATCACTTCGTTTATTAAATGCGTCACTATAATACTTGTGCACCCTTTGTCGGTAACCTTCTAGATATTCCCTGAAGAAGAGGTTTGTTCCTTGGATACGTTCATCAACCGAAATCCTCAAAAAAGTCACCCTTTCACGAGTACACCCTTTTAGAAAAAGAAATGCATGTTAGTGAAGCCTTGGGCTATAAAAAAGCGCAACATTGAAATCATGCTGCGCGTCTAGATGTCAGTTGTTCTCTTCATCAGCTTCTTGCTCAAGTATTTCTATAAGTTTAAGAGCCTGCTTCCGCCTTTTTTCGTCGAGCTTGTCCCATTTGTGGAACATAATGCTGGTGAGTTCGTCGGTCTTGTCCTTTTTATCTGAAGGAGAAGAATTATCCTCCAATATTCCTGCCTTTTCTAGTAATTCCTCGTATGTTACGTCACGTAAATAACGAGAGAGTGCTTTCAAAGTCTCTGGTGTAGGTTTTTGTATCCCCGATTCTATGCGTGACAAAGTAGCCGGTGAAATACCAGCATCAAGAGCCAAACTCCTTTGGCTTTTATATCCACTTTTTTCGCGCATTTTTGCTAAGTAAACACCAAACTGCTTTGTCTTAGTCACAAGAATCACCAATCCCATGTTAACACATCCGTTGCGTGTACGTAATGATATGAACTGTGCGTGTACGAAAAATTTTTGCAGAAAAGTATTGCGTTCACGCACAATATGGTATATATTAGTGTTGCGAGGACGAAACGAAAGGTGGTGAAAACTAAGTGAGTAAAGTTACAGTACGTTTGAACGTAGAGGCGCTGGAAAAAGAACAGCAAAAGCGCGGTATCGCAAATGATACACAGTTAGCAGCGAAAATCGGCGTATCGGTAACGCAACTTTGGAGAGCGAAGCTTCCTGTAGACGATCCGCGTCATAATTCGCCAGGCCCTACATTTATTGCAGGTGTTATAAACGCCTTTGGTGGCCCGTTTGAGAAGTTCTTTTTTTGGAGAAAGTTGTGCGAGGGCGCAACACAGCCTAAGGAAAGGCATCCCGCAAAGGAGGTGAACGCATGTAACTGACCGAGCAACGCATCCCCAAAACCAAAGGTTACGAGAAATTATTGAGTTGGATCAGGAAAGAAACTGCCTGAAAGGAGTTGAGCCAATGACTAGGGTCGTCCCACTCCCGCAACGGCATACCCATAGATCAAGGGGGAATGCCGCCATGGAAAAAGATCGTGACCCTTTGAAACGGCCAACTTATGTCACACAGATCGGCAACACAACCATCAAGATTCGTTCAGCGCTTCCGTTCATGACACCTGAGGAGCAAGAGCGTTGGTGGATAGAAAACGACTCCTTGCCAGAAGTGCAAATGTTCAAGAAAGCTCGGATAGCAGCCCTGCTCCACGTTGCCAAAGCGGAAGCCGCAAGAGAAAACAATAGCGCGTAGCACCGGATACCCGGTGCCATGTCGGACAAGCTCGAAAGGAGGTGTCTCTGTGAACTTCACGGACATCAAGCAAGTGCGTCGAACCAGCAGCGAAAACGAGGCGAACGCACTGTTGGAGCAAGGTTGGGTACTGCTTCATATCACAAGTAACGGATACCAGTTCCACTATCTGCTGGTTCGTACCTGAAAAAAATCCCCTGGTTTGACCGGGGAAAGTGTGGAAGATGAGCACAGTTTGATTGTACCTCAAAAATTGAATAACGCATGTAAAGGAGAGGGGAACACATGAGCGCAAACAGATACGGCCATCAACTTGGCCAGGCGCTTATGGAAGCCGGCATGACCCAACTAAGTTTTAGCTTCGATGCTCATGTAAGCCCGGAATCCGTAAGTGCGTACAAAAACGGACGAGCCATAGCGCCTCCGGATGTCAAATCCAAGTCGATCCTGTTGACAGACAATCCATTCTTAGCGATCGCCGCGGCCCATGAATCCACGGCAGGGACGAGCCCCCCAATTCTGGACGGAGACAACGTAGAGCTGAATCGGCACACAGTTGTCACAAAGACAGTCGAAGAAATCGAGGAGTTATTGGTCGCGATAAAAAAGGCGCAACCGATCCTGATTAAGCCACCACGGTCACTTTCTGCGCAAGAACGGCAGCAGATCGAGCACCTGATACAAGAGACACTGGATGTGATCACCTCAACGACGAATATGGCTGCCGTAATCACCAAAGAGACTCGGCTGGGCTGGATTTCTCAGTGGACGAAGCACAAAACGAAACTGATCGCCCAAGGTTTCCTCAAGATGGTTAAGGAGGTGACAGGAACATGAGTAAGTCGTGGAACAAGCGTCAGCAGGAAGTGCTTGAAAAAACGTTTCGTCGAGAAATTTGGCTCATGGCGAAATGGCCGGGTGGGTATCAGGCGATTGGACAGTACAGTGACCGACTGATTGAAAACCGTGAGAAGTTGAGAAGGGAGGAAACGGCATGAAAGACCTGACGACAGCAGCAGGAGTGATCGAACTGGTTTGTGACGGGGACCGTCCAATCGGCCGGAGCGTGATCACCGTTGGAGAGATGATTGAACTGCAATTGATGACAGAAAAAGAAAAAAGCGCCTAAGAGATAGACGCTTCAAAAATATTGGTCACTGGTAGCGTACCACAGCTTTATAAAGGAGGGCAAGTCATGAAACCTCTTTCTTCTCAAATCGCTGATCTTCAGCGAGAGCTGGAAAACCTGGAAGAACTGCACCGCAAAGCAGACGAGGAATGGCGCGCGGTGGATGTGGAGTACGTCAAACTGAAACGTCTGCGCGAGGAGTTGTACGCTCACAAGCGCGATCTCGCTTGCGAAATTGAGTGGCGGGCCAGAGAGCTCGCAGCGCTACAGGAGGCGATGCGTGATGCCCGAGCAACTGCTTGATTTCCCGCAATACGTTGAGCGAACCGAACCGGCCAGACAACGGCTGCTGCAACCAATCGCGTTCGACGACGACCGGGACGATCTGGAGTGGACGGTCAGGGACGTGATCGAGGAGCTGGAGTACTTGGTGGACATGAAAGCGACGATGGCGCCAGAGGAGTTTGTTGACGGTGTAAGAGAACAGGCCAGACGCCTTTTGAAATGACGCAGGCTTCGGCCTGCGTGGGGGCATCGACAAAAAACGAGTCAGCAGATGTCCAATCGGTCGATGCTTCCACGGAGGTCGATACCTCCACTACATACGAGGTCAATACGGGGGCGGCCAGCGGAGCCGTAACGGCTGCCGGTGTAGGTTGGGCCGGCAGCGGCCTCGTGACTAAGCGGAAAGGAGGGGCAACATGGGACCATATTGCAAGTTTTGCGGGCACCGCTGCTTTGTACCCCTTCCGATGGAAACGCCAGAGGAAGCGCTGAATGCATACGGTACTGCAACAATCGTTGCAACATGCAAAGCAGGGCAGGCGTACGAAAAGAGATTAACCGGTTGGTGCTTGGATGACATTCAGGCAGCAATAAAAGCGAAAGACCCAGCGCGGCCACGCTGAGTCTTGGTCGATAATACACGATTGGGAATCACTTCAATCGTAGCTTATCGGCCCTCATAAATCAAGAGGAGGGATACCATGGCAGTTGCCCTAGCATCAACAAAAGACATCAGCCGCGAAATGTGGTTGAAACTCCGTACCAAAGGAATCGGCGGCAGCGATGCTGCAGCAATTGCCGGCCTGAGCAAATGGAAGTCCCCTGTTCAGGTGTGGCTTGAAAAAACGGGACAAGCTCCTTTGGAAGAAGCGCAGAGCGAGGCGGCCTACTGGGGAACAAAACAAGAAGCCCTCGTAGCAGAAGAGTTCAGCCTTCGAACCGGCTTGAAAGTTAGGCGTTGCAATCAAATCCTGCAGCACCCGGATTACCCGTTCATGATTGCCAATGTCGACCGGCTGATCGTCGGGCAAAAAGCCGGCCTGGAGTGTAAGACGGCCAGCGAATACCTCAAATCCGAATGGGAAGGCGAAGAAGTGCCGGCGCCGTACCTCCTCCAGTGCCAGCACTATATGGCGGTAACCGGGTACGATGCCTGGTGGATCGCGGTACTTATCGGTGGCAACAAGTTCATGTACAAGAAGATCGAGCGGGACGACGAGCTGATCCAGCAGATCATCCAGATTGAATCTGACTTCTGGAACAATCACGTCGTACCGCAGGTGCCGCCGATGATGGACGGTTCAGAAGCGTCCACCAACTTACTGAAAAGCATGTACCCCACCGGGGAACCGGAAAGCGAAACGGAACTTCCGCTGGAGGCCGACGATCTGATCGTACAGTTGGAAGAGGCTAAGCAGCAAGCCAAAGCGGCAGAAGAACGGGTAACAGAGCTGGAGAACCGCTTGAAAGCCATGCTTGGGGAGTTTGAAACCGGGATTGCCAGCCGTCACATCGTCACCTGGAAGACAGTAACTTCAAACCGGATCGACAGCAAAGCGCTGGCAACAGATCACCCTGACATCTATCAGAAGTACCTGAAACCTTCAGTCTCGCGCCGTTTCAGCGTGAAAGCAGTGTAGGAAGGAGGATATACATGGCGACTAATCAAGACGTCAAAAATCAGTTGGCGAATCGGGTAAGCCAGTCGGCACAACAGCCGGCCTCACCCGAGCAAACAATTGCTGCATATCTCAAGAAAATGGGCCCGGAAATCGAAAGGGCATTGCCGTCACACATGAACGCTGATCGCATGGCGCGAATTGCGCTGACAACCATCCGCACGAATCCGATGCTGCTCCAGTGCTCTATCCCGTCTCTTCTCGGTGCAGTAATGCAGGCTGCACAACTCGGATTGGAGCCTGGCCTTATCGGACACTGCTATCTGGTGCCGTTCCGAAACAATAAGGAAAACCGCATGGACGTCCAATTCATCATCGGGTACAAGGGAATGATCGACCTGGCCCGGCGCAGCGGCAACATCGAAAGCATTTATTCTCACTGCGTGTATGAGGCGGATGAATTTGATTACGAGTTAGGTCTACATCCAAAGTTACACCATAAACCGGCGACCGGACGACGCGGTGAATTGAAATACGTGTACGCTGTCGCCCACTTTAAAGACGGCGGATATCAGTTTGAAGTGATGGACAAAGAAGAGATCGAGAGGCGACGCAAACGTTCTAAAGCAGCCAATAACGGCCCTTGGGTGACGGATTATGAGGAGATGGCTAAGAAAACTGTCATCCGCCATATGTGGAAGTACCTGCCGATCAGTATCGAGATTCAGCAGCAGGCCGGACATGATGAAGTGGTACGAAAGGATGTTATTAGCGAACCAGTTAGTGTATACAGCGAAGCAATTGACATATCTGGTGTAAGCGCCGAGACGATTCCATTTGACGATCAGTCTGCAACCGGGGAAGAACAAAAGGAGCCGGAGCAACCATCAGGCGATGGTACAATCTTTGACCATGTCAAATAAACGGATGCCGGCTCCTAGCCGGCCTCCCACTAACCAATGTAGAGGGTGAGGTGATGGTGTGAACTACATTAGAGAGCTGAACGCCTTTGTAGATTGGCTCGAAACAAACCCATTGGAAGCAACCGCACAAACTTTGTGGTTCCACCTTATGGCGATCGCAAACAAGAGTGGTTGGCCAGAGTGGTTTGCGGTATCCAATCTAACCTTGCAGGCGAAACTCAGCGTTACAGAAAACACCCTGGCGAAGCACCGAAACACCCTCGTTCAGAAGGGGAGGATTGAGTACCGTTCACAGGGGAAACAGAAGGCCGGCAAGTACAGAATCATCCCGTTCTCGGCCCCCAGTCTTACAGCAAAAAATGAGGTAAATCATGAGGTAAACGATGACCATACCTCAAATTTTGCGGCAAACTGTGAGGTACTTCATGAGGTAAACCTTGCGGTAAACCGTGAGGTAAACCATGAGGCTTTATATAAACAAAACAAAACTAAACAAAACGAAACAAATTTCTCTCTTGAAATGCCAGCACGCGAAAATTTTCTCCCGATGATCAATGAGTTGAATATCAAGTGTAGGGGCGTATGGGACATCGATGCGTTGGAATCTTTTCTCGGCATGATGGAGCCAGAGTTAATTCGAGAAGCCCTAAAGCGTTCGGAAAATAAAAGCGTCGCATATGCACTTGAAATTCTGCGGGATTGGAATGCCAAGAAGATACACAACGTCCAGGCACTTCGTGAACATGAGGGGAAGAGGCGTTCTCGATTACGTGGTCATCGTGGAAACGTTGTGCTCATGGACAAGCTACCCGCATCCGTTCAGTGGCAGCAAGAGCAAGAAAGGTCTAGGGCAGCCATGCAGCCAGTACAAGAAACACGAACAGTCGCAGACGACCCGGAATTGGCAGAGATGCTTCGGAACCTGCATCGTTCAAAAAAGGCCGGGGGATAGGCCGACGCGGTGCGACGTATGTGTACATCGAGAACCGAGCAAGGAGGAGTGAGCATGCAAGCACTTCAAAACGTTTTCCGTTTTCAAGATAAGCAGGTACGAGTTGTTCTGCGGGATGGAGAGCCGTGGTTCGTGGCCAAAGATGTTTGCGACATCCTGGAGCACAGCAACGCAAGCAAAGCGGTGAAGGATTTGGTAGACGAGGATGACCTAACTGCTGGTTACCCCATCGTTGACGCTCTTGGAAGAACGCAGCATGTGACTGTAATCAACGAATCCGGCCTGTACTCGTTGATCCTCGGCAGCCGTAAACCAGAGGCCAAAGCATTCAAACGATGGATCACTCATGAAGTCATTCCGTCGATCCGCAAACATGGCGCATACATGACGCCGGAGACCATCGAAAAAACACTGACCGTTCCGGACTTTATCATCGGCCTTGCAACTCGATTGAAAGAGGAGCAAAAGGCACGTATCGCTGCAGAAACAAAGGCGCTCGTCCTCGAACAGCGGGTGGCCGAATACGAGCCGAAGATCACCTATTTGGACCAAATCCTGCAGTCGAAAGATACGGTGACCATTACTCAGATTGCCAAGGACTACGGAATGAGCGGGCAAAAACTGAATCAGATTTTGAACGAGGAAGGCGTGCAATACAAACAAAACGGCCAATGGCTGCTCTATCGAAAGCATCAAGATAAGGGGTATACCAAATCGCACACGGTAGACGTTGTCCATAGTGACGGCAGCCGGACCGTAAAGATGAACACGCGTTGGACGCAGAAAGGACGGCTGTTTATCCACGAGCTTTTGACTAAGCGTGGCATCGTCGCCATGATCGACCGGAAAGACATTGGGGCGTAGCGGAAAGGAGCGTAGACCATGGGCACGATAGTCGAAAAGCAGAGCATCAGCTTTACCGTCTACGGCGAACCTGTCGCCCAGGGAAGGCCGCGGGCATCAACGGCGGGAGGATTCGTTCGCTTGTATGACCCGAAGAAATCACGCGATTACAAAGATTATGTCAGATTGGTCGCAAGCGAGCACGCACCGTCCAAGCTGATTGAAGGGCCGTTGCAGCTCAAGGTCAATGTGTACCGTCCAATCCCCAAATCGTTCAGCAAGAAGAAGGTAACACAGGCAGAGGCCGGGGAGTTGCGGCCAACAACCAAGCCAGATGCGGATAACTACCTCAAAGGCATCAAGGATGCGCTGAAAAACGTGGTATGGAAGGATGACTCCCAGGTCGTCGAGGTGTCAGTCAGCAAATGGTATAGCGAGAGGCCACGGGTAGAAGTCCAGATTCTTGAAATTTAAGCCGGGGAGGAATTCTCGTATGCCTTACATTGATTTCCAGTCTGTTGTCAAGAAAGTGAATCTGAAGCCAGGCGGCAAGAAAGAAATCGTGCTTGAAGTGACAGACAACGGCCTAAACGGAAAGTTGGACATCCTTTCCGAGATGATCGATTGCAAAGTAGACGTATCGATGGAATCCCTGATCGTCAACTACAACATCACGATCAACGCAAAAACGAATGAGCCCCTCACCACATACAAGGTTGACGATAAAGGCGTTGTGTCCGAAGTGAAGCCCACCGGAGAACAACTTGAGGCAGACCTTGGACTTCCGCCTGAGAAAGTGCCAACCAAGGAACAAACAGAAAAGGCTGAATTACAAGTGATCGATGAGTTTATTCTCAGTGGACTGTCTCCCAGTTTTGAAGACTTACCTTATGACTTCTACTCCATCATCAAGCGTAAACATGAGGGCGAAACCTACATGAAGCTGGCGAGCGAGCTGGGGATTTCTAGCGGCAAGATCGTGGATTTGGTCGATGAGTACCGGAAGCGCGTTGCGCCACTGGCAAAGAAGTGGGACGAGTGGAGACAAGGGAAGGAAAAGGCGGAACCGGAAAAAGGAACGGCCAAGGGCGAAAACGACAACACGATTGCGGCCGGCGAGGACATCGAGGAAAACCGTGATTCAGTCCAAGACCAAGAAGATGACTTCCAAGGAGAAGGAGAATCCGGGGATGCAGAAAAAACTGCAGCTTCGGTAGACAAGGATGCACTGGAGGCATTCATTCTGAGCGGACAAGCCCCCACGTTTGAAGACATCCCCTATGACTTCCCGACCTTGTTGGCCCGCCGCAAGAATGGCGAGTCGTGGTTACAAATTGCTACTTCCATCAGCACATCGTCTTCCAAGTTGCAAACGGCATGGAGCAAGTACAAAAAACTCGTTGCTGAGCATCTGAAAAAGACCAACGGAAATGAGGAGCAAGGGGCAGCGTAAAGCTGCTCCTCTCCTGAAAGATGGGGCCATGATGACAGTAATGCCCAAAGAGGAGCTCTGGCAGCTCAACTACAGCATCCGATTTCATGAGATTCTCTTGGAACAGGAGAAAGACTTTCTCCATCAGGTGCAGGAGCAGTTGAAACAGCACCACCAAGAATTGAATTGCCGAAAGAAGGCCGACCGGGCACGCCGATACATCGACTATCTGGCCAGAGAGATCCCGGAGATTGAGGAAACGATAGCTATGCTGGAGCAATACATCGAGATGCAGAAACGTCAAGTATATGGTCACTCCACCTCAGAGGCAGAGATGAAGTCCAATACGACGAACCATCAACTCACAATCGACGATCTGATTGGTCAAGCGTAAATCGGGCATGGAACGGGAGGAAGTAAAGCTACTGAGGATACAGCCGGCCTGCCTGACCGAACAACTCAAAAACGTGGCGGAACTGCCGGATGGGGAGGTTGGGAAAAACGAAGGCTACTTCGCCAGGATTCAACTCCAGACGGTCATCCTGCTCGATCGCAAATGGGATGTCCAGCGCGGCCAAAGTTTCGCGCAGGTAGCTGACCTCCCCCCAGGGGACCGCGTAATAGAACGACTTTTCCATACGATCACGCTCCTATGAGCGGAGCATACCACAGAAGGATTCAGCGGCCAAACACAATCTCAAATATGTGAAATGGACGGTGAGAGAAGATGGGTACGGCGATTGAATGGACGGACACAGTTTGGAACCCAGTCACAGGCTGCAACAAGGTGTCAGAGGGATGCCGCAACTGCTACGCTTTCGCTCTTCATGACATGCGGCACAAGTCGTTCACGGAAGGAAAAAAGCTGCCGCGCCAGTACGCGAAACCTTTCAGCGAGATTCAGCTTTTCCCTGAACGACTGGAACAGCCGTTGAAATGGCGAAAGCCGCGGCGGATATTCGTGAACAGCATGAGTGACTTGTTTCATGAGGATGTGCCCGAAGGCTTCATTGGTTCCGTTTGGGATGTGATGGCGCGGACTCCCCGGCACACATATCAGATTCTTACCAAACGCCCAGAGCGGATGCAGGAGCTGTTATCCAAATGGGCGGATGACGGATGGTACTGGAGGCGAGAATACGGAATGTGGTGTGGGCCGTTAACCGGTCCCCTCCCTAATGTCTGGCTCGGTGTTTCAGTCGAGAACCAGAAGGCAGCAGATGAGCGAATCCCATTGCTTCTGCAGACGCCTGCAGCTGTCCGGTTCCTGAGTTGTGAGCCGTTGCTTGGTCCTGTTGATCTTGAATTCACTGCGCAGTTCGAGCATCCAGACAATGAGGGATACGGTGTAACAGCCATAAAGGGCATTGACTGGGTGATTGTTGGAGGAGAGTCTGGGCCGAATGCCAGACCGATGCATCCAGAATGGGTACGTGGGTTGCGGGACCAGTGCGAGGACTACGGAGTTCCATTCTTCTTCAAACAGTGGGGCGAGTGGATGAAAGTTCCCCCTTCACGTAAACCTTGGGAATATGGATCGCCTGAAGAAAAGGTATCTTTTGTGGGTGATGCGAGATTTTATCGGATCGGTAAAAAGAAAGCCGGTCGCCTACTGGATGGCCGGGAGTGGAACGAGATTCCGACCGTGCCTCCAACATCCGCGAACTAAGCAACGGAAGGCTTTGGGCAGACAAGGAGGGAGAACTGAATGCAGATCATCAAACTGGAGCGCCATGAGCAGTTTGAACAACTTAAAAAAGGTGACCTTGTGGTTGTTGAATGGAAACCAAGTTCACTGGAATACAAAAACGGTCGTCCGATTACAACAAACCGCATCTGGGGAGTGAACGAACTTAACGAGCTGATTCTGAACCGAAGAACAAACTCATATTTCAGCATCGACATGTATCTGGAAGGGACATCTCAGGCGCGAGAGGCGTACCTGTTAACACAATAGTTAGGGAGGAAAGAACGATGAAATTCTTTGAAACTCACGATCCATATTACGCATTGATTAAAGCGGAGAACCAAGCAGAGGCGATCAAGATTTACACGGAATACGTGGCAGATGATGACGGCACCTTGAATGAAGAAATCAGAGAAGTTGATCGGGATTACGCCCTTGTCCGTTTTGCCAGAAGCAAATCTGAGGACGGAGATTTTGAGTCAGTCCCTTATGCTCTGGAGAAGTTCCGCAGAGAGAAAAGCGAAGTGCTGCTGATTGACTCTGGCCTGTTGTAGGGGCAAGTAGGGAGCAGCCCTGCAAGGCTGCTCCTGGTTTCCAAAAATTCAGGGGGCAAGACTGATATGAGACTGACCGAAAAGCAAAAGGCCGTGCTGCTGGCATTGACCAATGAGTGGCAGACGCCGACGCAGATCGCAAAAAAGTTACCGGGAAAAAATGAGGAATGGGCTGCGATGTATGGTTCCTCATATGTCAACCAGCCTCTCAAGGCCTTGATACGCGAGGGATTGGTCATAAAGAAACCTGATTCGCGAGGTCAGTACCGTCTGACTCCGGGAGGGGCTGCGATCAAGGACAACGTAGTACACGAAACACAACGGTAATTGTAGAAAGGATGATTCCTCAATGAGATCAAGAGATAGCGATATAACACAACATTACGTGTGATGAGGAGGAACCGGAGTGATAGAACGGATTCGTCAGTATATTTGGAAGCGTCGGAGGGCTAGGGCATTGCGTAACATCCGCGAAGCGTTCGCCTATTGGGGACTCATTGTGGATTTAACTGATGAGCAATTGGAGCAGCGGATTTACGATACGGCACACTTGTTCAGGAGCGTTGGCTTCACCGTTAAAGAGGCGGCAGAGGCATTAAGGATTCGGGAGTAAAGGGAGGAGAAAGCATGCACTACAAAACAGAATTCACGCACGGCAAAACGACCTACCACCTGGACTACGGCGTCGGGGACACGGCGGCTGGTGTAGGAGGAATGACCGTCATGGACCACAAATACCTGACGTCGGAGGAAATCGCGGCGATACGAGAGTTTTATCAAACACTTCCGATTGACTTAGACAGTAGCGTACTGGCAGTCAGGGGAGATTTCCTCCGGCTGATTGATGACTGGCAAGCGCTCATGAAGGAAAACCATCGGCTGCGGGAGGAGCTGGAGCAGGCACAGGCTGAAATGACCGTCTGGAAAGGTTGGCGTGATAAGCTGCAAGCCAGAACCATCGAACTGTACGAACGCGAGAAAAAACTGGTCGAGGCGTTGCGGTGGTATGCAGACCAGCATAACTACAGCATCCCACATCTCGGCTGCGCACCTGGAGTCATGTCTGATCGCGGGCAACGAGCACAGGATACATTGAAAGAGTTGGGGTTGGATGGATAGTATGTCGGGCGTTTGCTACTACTGCGAATCGAAACCAGCTGTTTATCGGAGACACGGCAAGCCGTCCTGCAGTGAATGTCACAGAGCGGAAATCAGAGCAATCGTGCCTCCTGGAGAACTGAGCGAGGAAGAAGAGGCTTTAAGATTGAAATTAATGCTCTCGACATTTAGGCGTGCGTTTGAAGAAGAGTGAACAAAAACAAAAGCCCCCTGCCGGGAGCCCAAGATTAACTTCGCCAAAAAAATTATACCACGGGCAATCCGCGAGGGGGAACGGAAGATGAGCACAAGAGCCAAGGAACTGAAAATCGATATACAGACAATGACGATCACGGTCCCAGTGGGAAATAATCTGGTCATGGTCCTAGTGGACCCCAAACAAGGAAAAGCCAAATTGGTCCCATTGGTAGAGCATGGCGAAACCGTGGTAAAATCAAGTCAGGGAAAGATTGCTAAGGTAGATTATCGAGAGAGCGAATTATTTTAATACTTGCCTGATACCGAGATACGGGAGGGCGTCAGAACGAACATCCAATATGGGTGTGTTCTGGCGTCCTCTTTTATTTTGCCGGAAAGGAGGACAAGCCGTGGCGAAGATTCGTGACATTCTGGAGTACAAGCGTAGGAAAGAGAAAGAGCCGATCAGTTTCGCAGAGTATCAGGAGCGTGCAAAGAAACGGATGCGGGAATACCAGCAGCGGGCACGGGGAAAGCCGGCAGATGTGCTGACGTTCGATGAGGTTCGACGCCTAATGGGGGACGTCGGGCCGCGACGGTTCCTCAAAGATCGGGGGAACAGACGCAAATAGACGCAGTGGGGAGGGGTTCTCATGCAGGATTTGCTGAAGGAGTATAAAGAGACGCGCAGACAGTTAAAATGGGCATACGAGGCCCGCAGAGAAAGTGAGAAGGTACTGGATAACCAGGCGATTACTGAGAGACAGCTCCTGTCGGAGATGATCGGCGACGTGGAGTATGTGATCGAGTGGCTGGAGACCGGCCGGCGTCCGGGGAACCGTCGGGGGATTGAGCGGCAGGCGGCGTATCAGCGGGAACGGCTTATGGACCCGGTTAGGATGCAGGCGTTCGCCGCTCGTAGCACGGCGGGCAGTCCAGCGAACTTGACGGAATGGCAACTGCATCAGATTGAGGACGCGCTGTGCGTACTGAGCGAGAGGGAACGCGAGTGCTATGTGCTTTCGCATGGAGAATGCTTCACTCATTCACAGATTGCGGATATGCTCGGCATTACAAAGAGCAGCGTGGACACTCACATCAAGCGCGCGCAACAAAAAATATCGGAACGAGTGATGAGCAGCCTCTTCCTTGTTGGATGAGGCTGTTTTTTGTCGTGCGAATGCCACTTATAAGTGAAAGGAGCTTTTCTTTCACGAGAACCCCTTCAGTTTACCGCCTCATAGACGGGGCGGTGCATCCTTTCTTAGGTCTAAACGGATGAACGGCGCCCATACTGTTATAAAGAGGTGATCTCGGATGTGTTTGCAGGGAGTCTACAAGTGGGTGAATGTTATCAACGAACAGCAAAACCAGCGGGTAAAAGTGGATGCCTGCATCGCGGACGAGATCCAAGACTTGAACGATCAGGGTATTATAACTCTGGGGTGCTGTTGCGGCCATGGACGAGCTGGAGAGGTGATCGAGTGGGAGAATGCGTTTGGTCGTTGGAAAGGATATGCTGACCCGCCCAGCGTATTAATCCAGGAGGAAAGTGTGGAGGAGGCACGACGACTCGGGTACCGGCCATACCCATACTATTATGCTGATGGGAATCATAATGGTGTATGGCGAATGCAACTCAAAACCGGATGCTTAACAATGGAGGAAGTCAAGAGTTGGCACAAAAAGGAAGGAATCCCCTTCCAAAAAAATTTAGGGATTGTGGAATAGGGAGAGAGGATTCTCTCCCCCCGTCAGGCCTTTAGCCAGTATGCTGTGTCCGGTAGCACCAGTAACAACCGTTATAACCATCTCGGATTAATTGCGCTACACGACCATCGCTATCAGTATCTTCACGATGAGAAGATGAAATCTCAGGAATCTGACAATTGTTGGTTGTGTACGCTGTACGATGAATCTCTTTGGTGTTGTGGTTAATCACATATTTAGCCATTATTTCACCTCCCTCCTACTTCGAAATTAAACAAAATAGCTGTTTATTCCTACTATTTGTCGGAAAATGTCGGACGAAAGTCGTAGGATAATGGTCTCTGGTGGCGAATTGTGGTGGGGGGAGGCGATTTAATACCATGAAGTTTACTATTGATTTCGTGAGAAGACTTAGTTCTGAGAAGAGGCTAAAGGTCGACAATTGCTTTAAAACTATTAACGAGGAACGAAAAGTTTACGAAGATGACATGATATTTAAAAGTTATGAAGATGCCGAGTATTGGTTTTATGATAACTTAACTGCAGATATAGACGGTCAAGAATATCAGACAAAGCCAAAAATGTCCCGTCTCGGGTCGCCTATTTTCGTAATAAGACCTCACAGGATTTCTAAACCAAAGAAACACTTGATTACAAAGGAGGAGCTAAGAGAAGTTTTAATTAATGGGGATAACGAGGTTTATAATATGTTAGTGGTAGATTACGATGGATATCCTAAGTTGATTCAGAAACCTTCTTCAGCCTATGCTGTTAGACTAGAAGGGTATGCGGCCGGGAATAATTACGTTGGCAGACAAAGTAAGCTTTATCACTTAGATGAGACATATAGGATATTACTAGAAGCTTGGTTACTTCATTTGACTAGCGGTCAGTCTATTTACAAAGATTATTTATCAGGCGAACTTCAAGAAGAAGAACTTATAGAGAAGATCCATGAAGCAATCGAAAAATATGTTTAACTTTTACAGGCACCCACGCGGTGCTTTTTTTATGGAGGTGGGTGACGTGTAGTGCGCCAATTCGTCGACCCGGACACGGGGGAGGTATTCTACGAGGAGCAAATTCTCCGGCGCCCGGACGAGATCGTTAAGGTCTTTCGGCCGGCAGGCCGCAGCGCAAAATTCGTGAAGATCAAAGCCAGCCAGAAGGCGAAGAGACGGCTCAGAAAGCTGTCACTCGCCGAGGCTGGTTTTTTGTTGAAAATCGCGCCATATGCCAGTGAGGGAACCAATCTCTTGCTGGGGGACAACGAGCGCGGACAGCAAGGTGTGCCGCTCACGATTAAGGAGCTGGCCCGGATCGCTGACTGTTCATATACCCAGGCGCGGAAGATCGTCAGGACATTCATCGAGCAGCGAATTCTACGGCGGACCGTCATTGCCGGCAGGACGGCGTTGGCCATCAACCCACTGTATTCGCTAAACGGGAAGGCCGCGGAGACCAGCCTGCTGCAGTTGTTCAGGCAGGAGATCACAGAAGCCGACGAAGACCCGAATTCTGATTAGGGGGTTGCCAGAAGCCAAGAGGCCGCGAAACCTTGTGGCTCTAAGGCTCAACCCCGTTTTTGGCAGTGACACGAAACGTATACTTTTTGGGGGAAAAAGTGATACGCTCGTAGCGCTCAAAAACTGGCCTTCAAGCCTTGCAGGGCAAGGGGTTCAGCCGTTTTAGGGCTGGCAATATTCTTTATTCTTATATCTATCGCCACGGAGGGGAGGAAACAGCATGAATATACGAAAAATCCCAGTTTCGATGATCAACCCGGCGCCGTACAATCCACGGATTGACCTGCAGCCGGGAGATCACGAGTACGAAAAGCTGAAACGGTCCATCGAGGAGTTTGGTTACGTCGAACCACTCGTATGGAACGAACGGACCGGGAACCTTGTTGGTGGTCATCAGCGGTACAAAATCCTCGTCAATGAGCAGGGGGCCACAGAAGTAGAGGTTTCGGTAGTTGACCTGGACGAAACCAGGGAGAAGGCTCTCAATCTCGCGTTGAACAAGATTGATGGTGATTGGGATCTACCTAAGCTGCGCGATCTGATGAGCGAATTGAAAGAGTGCGATTTCGATCTGTCGCTTACCGGTTTTGATTCGGCTGACCTGGACGAATTGTTCCAGGAGGTTCCGTTTTCTTTTGAGCCAGAGAACATCGAGGTTGAGGAAGACGACTTCGACGTAGAAGATGAGCTGGCCATGATCGAGGAACCGGTGACCAAACCTGGTGACCTATGGTCCATGGGGAGGCATCGGTTGCTTTGCGGCGACTCTTCCAACCTGGCGGATGTAGAACGACTGATGGGTGGTCATCGCGTCGACCTGGTGTTCACGGATCCGCCGTACAACGTCGACTATACCGGGAAAACGAAGGACGCGCTCAAGATCGAGAACGACAAAATGGACGATGGCCGGTTCAAAGAGTTTCTGCTGGACGTTTATCGCAACCTCTTCCATGTATCGAAGGAAGGGGCGGCTATTTACGTTTGTCATGCAGATTCCGAGGGCATCAACTTCCGTTCGGCCATGGTGGAGGCCGGATGGTTGCTCAAGCAGTGCTTGATCTGGGTGAAAAACACCTTTGTGCTTGGTCGGCAGGATTACCACTGGCGGCATGAGCCAATTCTCTACGGCTGGAAGCCGGGCGCGGCGCACAACTGGTACGCTGACCGGAAGCAAGACACCGTGTGGGAAGTCGATAAGCCGGTCAGAAATGCTGACCATCCGACGATGAAACCGATTGCTCTGGTGTCCAAAGCCCTGCAGAACAGCAGCAAGCGCGGCGATCTCGTCCTCGATCTGTTTGGTGGTTCCGGATCCACGCTTATCGCTGCCGAGAAGACTGGACGAACCGCCTACCTTATGGAGCTTGATCCCAAATACTGTGATGTCATCGTGAAGCGTTGGGAACAACTCACTGGTCAGACAGCGATCAAGGCATAAGAAAAGGAGAGTGCGATAACACTCTCCTATCTGCGCCGGGTCACCCCAGCAGAGATAGTGGAACACCGTGGCCACGGAAGCTTCAAGCCACTATCTCATTTCCATATTAACGGAAAGCTGTGGTGGCATTCAATGAAAAAGATTGCTTTGCTATCCGACTTTGTAGAGAGCAACCAGAAATATCGAAAGGTAATCAAGGCTGTCATCACACAATGGGTGAAAGATTACCAGGATGGCAAAATTGCGGTTACGTCCGTCAAGGACTTGCAGTGGCTACTAAAGATGGAGCAAGAGCTACAAAAAACTCTCTTGGATAATACAAACGAAATGTCGCAGATGACCATGGAGGACCTGGAGACCTGACAACCTGACAACGGGTCCTTCCAGAAGTCCAAAAAGCCTGCGGGTGCGCGTGACCCCGCGAATCGTCTAGGTGTGAAGTTTTTTCATCGGCATTTTCTTTCCTCTTGGGTGGTGCTATGAAAGCAAAAACTGACATCTCTGATTTGATCGTCAACACTGATGCCATGGCTACTTTGTTGGGGTTCACCAGGCAGCGGATCAATCAGCTTGCTAAAGAGGGGATTTTGGAAAAGCAGGCTGCTGGTCGCTTCCCACTAATGAAAAACGTTCAGCGTTACATCGAGTATCTGCGGACAGGGGTTAAAGATAAAGGGGATAGCGACGACGAGGCGCAGGCAAAATACTGGGAAGAAAAGGCGCTGCACGAAAAAGCGAAGCGAGAGACAGCGGAGATCAAGCTGGCCAAACTGAAAAACCAGGTGCATGACGCAGCGGATGTCGAGCTGGTTTTGACAAACATGCTTGTCACCTTCCGCAGCCGGATCATGTCCATACCTGAAAAAGTCGCTCCCAAAGTCCTCGGCATGAAAAACCTGTCGGAGATCAGCGAAGTCATCAACGCAGAAGTGTTGGAGGCACTCGCAGAGTTGAGCGAGTACGATCCGGGGATGTTTTCAGGGGTGGGTGAAGATGAAGAAGAAGACGATCAATCTGTTCCGCAAGATCGTGAAGTCGGTGGCTCCTCCTCCGAGATTGACGATCAGTGAGTGGGCGGATCGCAACCGAAAGCTTTCCAGGGAGACGGCAGCGAACCCTGGCCAATGGAGAACCGCGCCCTATCAGCGCGAAATCATGGATTGCGTTACAGACCCGCGCATCGAGAAAGTAGTCGTCATGTCGTCCTCGCAGGTGGGAAAGTCTGAAATCATCAATAACGTGATTGGCTACTACATCGACGTCGATCCAGGCCCCATGCTGATGGTGCAGCCGCGAATCGAAGATGCCGAGGACTATTCCAAACGCAGGATCGCTCCGATGATTCGCGATACGGAAGTGCTTGCTGAGAAGGTAGCCGACTCCAAGACAAGGGACGTCAATAACACGATCCTGATGAAAGTTTTTCCCGGCGGGTTCCTGGCCATGGGCGGCGCAAACAGTCCGGCAGGTTTGGCCAGCCGTCCGATTCGCATCTTATTGTGCGACGAGGTGGACCGTTTCCCAGACAGCGCGGGGAGTGAAGGCGACCCGATCAAGCTGGCAGAAAAGCGGACGATTACGTTCTGGAACCGCAAAATGATCTTTGTTTCCACGCCAACGATCAAAGGTGTATCGCGGATCGAACAAGAGTATGAGCTGGGGACACAAGAAAAGTGGTGTGTGGAGTGCCCGAACTGCGGCAATTATCACACGATTGTACTGCGCGACATACGGTTTGAGCACGAGGTGCATGAAGCGGGTAACCGCAAAATCTACCAGGTTGATGATGTTTTTTGGCGCTGCCCAACCTGTTTGGAGCAATTTGACGAGCATACCATGAAGCGTCAGCCCGCGAAATGGATCGCTGAGAATCCGATCGCGATCAATAACGGAGTCCGCAGCTTTTGGCTCAACACTTTTGTCGCTCAGTGGGTGTCGTGGAAAAAGATCGTCAAGGAATTTTTGGAGTCGAAAGACGATCCAGAAAAGCTGAAGGTGTTTTACAACACAACCCTGGGCGAGTCGTGGGAAGATCGCGGGGAACAAATGGAGGAGGACACGCTGCTGAATCGGCGCGAATCGTTTCCAGCGGACCTCCCGGATGGCGTATTGCTTCTCACAGCGGGTGTCGATACGCAAGACGACCGGTTGGAGTATGAGATTGTCGGCTGGGGGCATGGCCATGAAAGCTGGGGCATTGAGTACGGCGTCATCATCGGAAGGCCCGACAATCCGCAAACGTTGCAGCAGTTGGATGACGTACTGAACCGCGTGTATCGGTTTGCGGACGGCAAGGGGCTTAAAGTGGCCTGCACATGTATTGACTCCGGTGGTCACTTCACGTCCGAGATATACAAGTACACCAAGCGCAATGAGCATCGTCGGATATTGGCGGTAAAAGGCCAGGGCGGTCCTGGAATCCCCCTGATCCATAAGCTGACGCGAAAAAACAAAGAAAATGCCCTACTGGTCATTCTTGGCGTTGATGATGGAAAAAGCCAAATATATTCCTCGCTGCGTGTGGAGGAACCTGGACCGAAATATTGCCACTTCCCCCTGGATCGCGGGTATGATCGGTTTTACTTTCAGGGGCTTTTATCTGAAAAACTTGTCCCGCGCAAGAAAAACGGCGTAACCCGGTATGTTTGGGAAAAGATTTCATCCAGTGCACGCAACGAGGCGCTGGACGTTCGGAACTATGCACTTGCAGCGAGAGAAATCCTGAACCCCAACTACGACGCGCTAGAGCGTCGGCTCAAAGGCATATCTCAGCCGATTGCTGCGCCGAAAAAACAGGCAGATTCCAAGCGGAAGTTTGTAAAAAAATCAAACATTTGGTAGGTGAAGTCCATGAACCGGGGGCGTATACAAGCACGACTCGATGAAGTGAAGCGCCGGCTTGAGATGTATTACAAGGCGGAAGCGGCCATTTTGGAGGGAGCCCAATCTTACCAGATGGGCAGCCGCCAGTTGTCACGCGCTGCCTTGCCGTCCGTCCAAGCCGAGATTCGGGAGCTGGAAAAACGAAAACAGGAGCTGGAGACCGCACTCGCAACAGGGACAGAAAAGCGAAAGTCATATCGGATTCTTTATCGTGATCTGTGAAAAGGGGGGATGTAGCTTGTGAACTTCATCGACAAAACCATTGCCTGGCTTTCTCCGGAAAGAGCCTTGCGGCGTGAGTATGCGCGTGCAAGGCTTTCATTATGGCGGCAGTTCACAAACAGCGGGTACTCCCACAGCGGGGCCAGCCGGAAAAAGAAGTCCATGCAAGGATGGGACAGCACCAGTCGCAGCCCGCAAGAGGACATCGGGAACAACCTCAGCCTGCTGCGACAGCGCAGCCGTGACCTTTATATGGGCGGAGGCATTGCGACCAGCGCGATCCACAAAAACAAGTCGAACGTATTGGGCTCCGGTCTGGAGCTGAAATGCCAGCTGAATTTCCGCATGCTCGGGTTATCGCCGGAGCAAGCGAAGGAATGGGAGGATCGAACGGAGTTTGAGTTCAAACTCTGGGCAGAGTCCAAGGTGGACAGCACCGGCCTCAACGACTTTTATGACGCCCAGCGCATCATGTTACAGGGCTGGCTCCTGAACGGTGACGCTTTGGCGGTCGTGAAGTATGCGGATCGGCCCGAGGGCATGAATCCGTACCGGCTTCGTCTGCACTTGGTCGAAGCAGACCGGTTGTGTAACCCGTCAAGATCATCCTATGGGTTCACTTTCATGGATGGGTACGTAGGGAATGAGTATGCAGAGCTGTCAAACGGGGGCAAGCTCCACAATGGCGTGGAAACGGACGCAAACGGCAAGGTTGTTGCCTACTGGTTCAGCAACAAGCATCCCAACAGCCTGCTGCCGACGCGCGAGACGTTGAAATGGGCCAGAGTTGAAGCAACCAACCCGATAACCGGCCTTCCGAACGTCTTGTTTGTGGTGGACCCGGAACGCGCCGAACAGTATCGCGGCGTGCCGTATTTGGCGCCTGTCATCGAGCAGCTGAAACAGATGAGCCGATATACGGAAGCAGAGATTGCAGCGGCGATCATCAACAGCTTTTTCACAGCGTTCATCACGACGCAGGGCCAAACAAACGAGATTCCGTTTGGTGACTCGATCCCAGAGGAGGATCAGGTCAAGAACCTGTCGATCGAGGAGCGGTTGGCAAGTTATGAGTTGGGCCCGGGCACGATCAATGTTCTTGGCGCGGGCGAAAGCGTCACATTCGGTGACCCCAAGCATCCGGTAGCCGGCTTCGAGGCGTTCATGAAAGCCATGGCACAACTGGTTGGGGCGGCTCTTGACATGCCGTATGAAATGCTGCTGGGCGTCTTCAACAGCAGCTATAGCGCCAGCCGGGCAGCACTGTTGCAAGCGTGGAGACCGTTCCGTGACCGGCGCGATTGGTTTGCTCATGACTTTTGCCAGCCTATCTATGAAACCTGGTTGTTTGAAGCGGTGGCAACTGGCCGCATACAGGCGCCCGGCTTCTTTACAGACCCCGTGCGCCGGAAGCTATGGAGCCAAGCGCTTTGGATCGGGCCCAGTCCTGGACAGATTGATCCGGTGAAAGAGGTTCAGGCTGCAGCGCTTCGCATTCAACATCGGTTCAGCACGCACGAAAGAGAGTCCATGGAGTTGACGGGGATGGACTATGACAACAACGTTGAGATATTGCGGCGTGAATATCTAGCAGCTGAAGGGTTGCCAGATGTTCCGCCTATCACCATTTCCAGCGAAGGAGGTGAGAAGCAAAATGCCGAGCAAGATCGAGATTAGGGGAGTCATCATCCCGAACGACTATCAATGGATCTACGACTGGTTCGAGATTGAAGCGACAAGCCCCGGCAAAGTGAACCAACTAATCCAGGAAGCCAATGGAGATGACCTGGAAGTCATCATCAATTCCGGTGGGGGTGACGTGTTTTCCGGCTCCGAAATCTATACCGCACTGAAGGACTATCCCGGCAATGTCACGGTGAAAATCATAGGCGTGGCTGCCAGCGCTGCCAGCGTTATCGCAATGGGCGGGAAGAAAGTCATGATGTCTCCCACCGCCCAGCTGATGATCCATAACGCTTCTACCAGCACATGGGGAGACAAGCGCGATCATCGTCATGCTGCTGAGTTTTTGCAGACGATAGACGCGTCCATTGCAAATGCGTACCGTCTGAAGACGGGCATGTCGCAGAACGAACTATTAACGCTGATGAACAAAGAAACCTGGATGAATGCGCAGGACGCGCTGGAAAAAGGGTTCATCGACGAAATCATGTTTGACGACGGGAATCAACTTCGTGCTGTGGCTTCGCTTCAGGCCGAGTTTATCCCACAAAAGGTCATCGAGAAACTCCGGAACGAAATCTTCAGAAAGAAAGGAGAAAACCAAATGGAAAAGCTAACCCAAATGGCAGCACAGGGGACTGCTCCGCAATCCTCTGCGTCCATGAGCACAGAACAGCCCCCACAAGTTATAACGACAGCCTCAACGGCTGCACCTGCACCGCAGGCAGCAATGTCGGCTGATGCGGTGTCGAAGGAACGCGAACGGCTGCGAGCAATCGACGAGATTGCAGCGAACATTGATCCGGCGCTGGTGAATGAAGCCAAATACGGCGCAAACCCGATGACAGCCGAAGAACTTGCTTTCCGGGCGATGAAGGAAGGAAAGCTCATGAACGCGGGTCTGTTTGAAGCGGCTGTTGCGGCAAACAAGAGTGCAGGCACCGACAATGTACAAGCCCAGATGCAGCCGCAAGCTGCTGAAAAGGAGTTTGATCTGAACAATATCAGGGACGTAAACGAAGTATTCCGAAACATTGCTGCCATGTCGTTTGGGCGGCACCAATAGTAGGGAGGGAATGGATGATGCCTGATTTTGGTAGCATAAAATTCGGCACGCTGTTTGCAGGAACGGAGATTCCGGTGCTGACCACATCGGTTACGGTAGCAGCTGGCCAGGGTGTTTTGAAAGCCGGGGCAGTGCTGGGGAAAGTGACGGCTGACGGAACGTACAAGCTGGTAGACAAGGCTGCTACTGATGGAAGCCAAGTAGCATCGGTGGTTCTGGCCGAAGAGGTTGACACCACCGGGGGAGCTGTACCAGCTGTGGCATATACTTCCGGACTGTTTACTTATGATGCGCTGTATGTGGCTGTAGGCGATACCGTGGCTGACCATCAGGACGAACTTCGCAGTGGAAACATTTACTATAAGACCGATTATTAAGGGAGGGCGATGAATCATGAAAATTCCCAAAAGCATGGTGTGCAATCAGATGATTCGACCGCAAAATGCAGCAACTGTAACCGGCGGTGAAATCAATATCTATGAGCCCCAAACGATGCAGCCGGCGATTCAGAAGCGAATGCCGGTCACAACGTTTCTGCGTAACACATTTTTTCCAGGGTTTTCTACATTCCCGACCGAGACCGTCCTGATGGACTTTTACAAGAACCGCCAGAAGATTGCTCCGTTTGTTGCGGAGGGCAGCAAGCCCGTCAATATACGCCGGGATGGATATGAGACGAAAGTGTACAAAGCTCCGTACATTGCTATTTCGGCTCCATATGACACGAAATTGCTGCAAACCCGCCTCCCTGGGGAACAGGTATTTGGCGGCATGACACCGGAAGAACGAGCGCTGGCGCTTATGCAAAGAGATTACCAGGAGCTCGACGACATGATTGTCCGGCGGGAAGAGGCCATGATTGCCGATCTGCTTCAAAACGGGAAAGTGACGATCACGGGATATGTAGACGACAGCGCAACACAGGTCAGAACAGAAACCGTTGACTACAACTTCGACAATGTGATCAACCTGACCGGCGCCAATAAGTGGAGCGATCCAACCTCCGACAAGTACGAGGATTTGTACCAAGCCGTGTCTATGGTGAGAAAGTCCGGCTTTAACCCGACCATTGTGGTCCTGGGAGAAGGGGCCTGGAACAATCTCAGAAAAGATAGCAACTTTATGGACAAGTACATGGATCTCCGATATGCCCAATTCGGCATGATCAATCCGCAATTGAGCCTCCGCAACGGGAACGGCTTTGCCTATATTGGCCGTTTGTCGGAACTGGGCGTGGATCTGTACCAGTATCTCGCCTGGTACTATGACGAAACCACCCAGTCGCTGAAGCCATATATTGAGCCGGACAAGGTGATTGTCGGGGCGACCAATATCGGAGAAATGCTGTACGGAGCCACGACACATATCCCTGAAGACTCGATTGATTTCGTAACGGTGGAGGGGCCGCGCGCTCCGAAAGTGACGGTGAACCGCGAAACCGATACGAAATCGTTGATCGTGAAGTCCCGTCCATTGCCAAAGCCGTATGATGTCGGTGCGTGGGCCGTGATTAACACAGTTGGCACGTAAGGGGGTGTGCATCATGCGGTTTGAAGTAAAAAAAGGGGATCGTGAAATGGAAGGGGGTCTTTCTGAGGAAAGGCTCCTTTTTTGATGCGGAAAAACACGAGGTTCAAGGATTGCTCATTTCTGGCGTTATCTCTCAAGCAGAACGAGAATCATGCGATAGTGATGGAGGTACAGGAGAGGGTGAGCTTATTTCAAATCCCCACCCTCCGGACATGACGGTCGAAGAGCTCAAGAAGTTCCTGGAGCATGCAAGAGTTGAGGAAGCAGAAAAAGTCCTCGAAGCTGAAATGGCAAAGCCAGAACCAAGAAAAACCGTGCTGAAATTGCTGAATGATTGGCTGAAACATGCTGATGTAAAGCCCCCGACCTTGGACGCGGATGAGGTGGTCGTCGATTGAACTTCAAAGAGTATGTCACCCAAGATACTCGGATGGTGTTTTTTAATCCTGACGAGTTTGGGGAGATACACCGCGTCGGTGACAGGGACATCTGCATCATGATTGACCATGAAGAGCTTACGAGACGCAAGGCCAATACGACCAACCCGGATGATGGCATCCATGATGCAGAACTCCTGTTTTACGCCAAGCGCGAGGACTTTCCCAAGCGTCCGGCTATCAATGGCTTCCTTAACGTGGACGGCAAACCGTACCGGATTGTATCAATTCAGGAAGACAGTGCCACGTACACCATTGCATTGGCGGCGACTCGATCATGATCGCGATTGATGCACACAAGTTGCAGGAAGTGGAGGAGCGGCTTGGCCAGTATCGGAAAAAGGCGCCCGTGGCGCTGTACCGGGCGATTAACCGGGCGGCTGAGAACCTGAAAAGCAATGCGGCCAAAGAGGTACGAAACACCTATGTCATCAAAGCTGGTGAAGTCAAAAGCACGATCACCATCAGCCGAGCGACCAGCAAACGCATCGCAGCTGCCGTCATTTCACGCGGTCATGCGCTGGGCCTGGAGAAGTTTCGCCTTCGTCCGGCTCAGCCGCGGCACAGAAAACCACCGAAAAGTCTGAAAGTCCAGGTCAGAAAAGACACGGGGCTGAAAAACTTGCTTGGCGCGTTTGTCGCAAGTGTCCAGGGCAATAAGGTGTTTGAACGTGTAAAAGGAAGGGCCAGGCGCAAAAAAAGAAGTGACGGGCAGTGGACTGAGTTGCCGATTAAACGTCTGTTTGGCCCGCCTGTCCCGATCATGCTGGAAAATGAGGGCGTCCGCAGCAAGTTGGAAGCGGAGGCGGCCAAAGTGTTTGAGAAGCGGCTTGAACACGAAATCAAGCGCACGTTGGAGGGGAATGGATGAGCACGCCATACTTGCTACAGAAAGCCTTGGCCGAAGAGGTCAGGGCTCTTTTTTCGGACACGCGGTTCAAAAATACCAAAGGCGAGGAAGTGGCGTTGCGTGTCTATGAGCAGTTTCTGCCTGGCCAACTGTCTGATGAAGACATTGACCACTTCCCTTATGCAATCGTCCGTGTGCAGGAAGGCAGCATATCCGCCTTATCGGAGCCGGAAACGTGCAATGTGCTCATCTTTTTCGGCTTTTGGAACAATTCGCTCGACTTCCAGGGGTATAAGGACGTGCTAAACGCCATCACCCGCCTAAAAATCCATCTGTTTTCCAAACGCATACTCGATAGTCGCTATCGAATCACCTACCCATTTGACTGGGCGATCGATGAGGAGGAAAAGAATCACCCGTACTATTTCGGCGGCGTCCAGACAACATGGGAGCTGCCGCAAGTCCAACAGGAGGTGAACTTTCTTGAGTAGGAAGAAAGCAACTGCTGAAACCATGGAAACAGTCGAACTGGCCACAGAAGCGATGAAAGAAGCGCCAGCCAAGTCGGGAGACGAAAAAACGCAACAACTGATTTACATTGGTCCGAGTCTGCCGCGCGGTCTTCTGGCGCAACATACGGTGTTCCGTGACGGCGTTCCAAAGTATTTGGACGAGGTGCGCCAAAAGTATCCGCAAGTCGATACGCTGATCGTCCCCGTTGCGCAGCTGCTGGAGGCGCAAGCAGAGCTGCAGCGCAAAGGTACGGAGATTCAGCAAGCCTATCAAGCGTTGAGCAGAAAGGGGTAAGAACATGGCATTCAAGCATGGGGTCTATGTCGGAGAGGCTGCAACGTCGCTTTTATCCCCGGTCGAATCAACGGCAAGTTTGCCGGTGGTTTTTGGCACGGCCCCGGTCAATCTGTCAACGAAATCGACCGTGCCGGTCAACGTTCCAGTCCTCTGCTACTCGTTTGCCGAAGCCGTGGAGTACTTCGGCTACTCGGATGACTTTGATCGCTACACACTCTGCGAGGTCATGGACTCGCATTTTCGTTTGTTCAATCTGGCGCCTGTCGTGCTGATTAACGTGCTGGACCCTGCCGTCCATAAAACGACGGTTCCGCCAGCGGCCGTGAATGTGACAAAAGGCATCGCTATCGTGGAAGAGGAGGGCATTTTGCTCGACAGTGTAGAGGTTCAATCCGAGCAGCAGCCAGGTGGTGCGTATAAGCGCGATGTTGACTACACGCTGTCTTTCAACGATAACGGTTACTTGGTCGTAACCGTGAAAGAAAGCGGAGCGATTGGCAACGCGGCATCTGTACTGGTCGGCTACGATAAGCTGGACCCTGCAGCCGTAGACAGTTCCGAGATTATCGGAGGTGTGGGTAGCAACGGGAAAGTGACGGGGCTTGAACTGATCAAAGAGGTTTTCCCGCGCTTCGGTTTGGTGCCTGGGTTGATCCTGGCGCCTGGATACTCACAAGATCCTTTGGTAGCGGCTGTCATGACAGCCAAAGCTCAGAACATTAACGGCGTGTTCCGGGCTCTGGCGTTGACAGACTTGCCAACGGATACCGTCAAACAGTATGGAGACGTTCCCTCCTGGAAAAATAACAACAATTTCACGGAGCCACGCCAAGTGCCGTTGTGGCCTATGGTGGCGATGGGTAAGAAAAAGTACCACTTCTCCACCCAGGTGGCAGGGGCAATTTGCGCCACGGATGCAGCAAACAATGGCATCCCGTATGCGTCGCCTTCCAACAAGGCGCTGAAAGCGAACGCCGCAGTACTGAAAGACGGCACGGAAATTTTTCTCGGCTTGGAAGAGGCCAACTATCTCAACTCGCAAGGAATTTTGACGGCGCTCAACTTCAGAGGAGGATGGAAGGCATGGGGGAATTATACCGGGGCCTATCCATCGGTAACCGACCCCAAAGATTGCTTCATCCCTGTGCGGCGCATGTTTGATTTCGTCGCGAACACGCTCATCTTGACGTTTTGGCAGAAGGTAGATAACCCGGCAAACAAACGGTTGATCGAAACGATCGTTGACAGCGTGAATATCTGGCTGAACGGGTTGACCTCGGCAGGCTACCTCCTTGGCGGTCGCGTGGAGTTTCGCCGGGAAGACAATCCGGACACCGAACTGATGGCCGGACATGTTCAGTTCCGGGTGTTTCTGACTCCGCCAGCCCCCGCCCAGAACATTGAGTTTGTGCTGGAGTATGACACGTCGTACCTGGGCGTACTGGCAGAATAGGAGGGATACGATGTCGGATCAACTTTCTGCGATCTTGAATGACTTTAACGCATATCTAAACGGCACGGAATATCTGGGCGTCGCCGATGTTGACCTGCCGGACCTGGAGTCCATGTCAGAAACCATTAGCGGCGCGGGGATTGCCGGTGAAATTGACAGCCCAATCCTGGGGCATTTTGCCTCCATGACGGTGACGATTAACTGGCGCGTCCTGGAAAGAGCAAACTTCAAGTTGGCAAGGCAAGAGGTTCAACACATTGATTTCCGGGGCTCTATCCAGCGGATCGACAAGAAAACGGGCACCTATGAGCAGGTGCCAGTGAAAGTGACCGTTCGGGGCATTCCGAAAAATACGCCACTTGGGAGCCTTTCAAAAGGATCCACCATGGACAACTCCAATGAGCTGGAAGTGGTCTACCTGAAAGTGATGCACGACGGCGAAACCGTGGTAGAGATTGACAAGTTTAACTATGTTTGCGTGATTGACGGCGTGGATTACCTAGCCAAAGTACGCTCAAATCTTGGGATGTAGGAGGAATGGTCATGGAAAACAAAAATGTCCAAGCTGAGAATGCCGAAACCGTAGCCACTGCTGCGGAAATCACACCCGAGCAGTCAAGCGTTTATCGCTTGTCCACGCCGGTTCAGTTTGATGGCCAGACCATTACGGAGCTGGACTTGCGGTTTGAGGACCTGACGGGAAAAGATTTGATTCTTTGCGCGAAACAAGCGCGGAGAATGGATCCGCACGAGATTCATCCCGGCAGGGCCTTGTCGCTGTCTTATCAGATCGCGGTCGCGGCAAAGGCTGCGGGCGTTACGCCAGAGTTCTTTGACAAACTGAAAGCAGATGACTTCACGGTCATCACGCAAATGGCTGAGAATTTTTTGTTGCGACGGGGATAGAAGGGGATATTGGAAAGGGCCTTCGCGTTATTGCGGTGGCCCTTTCTTCTTCTATGCCCCACTCACGTCCGCATGATTGGCTGAACGAACCTCTGTCTGATTTGAGGGAATGGGTAGAAGCCCATGAGAAAGTGGAACAGAAACGCGAACAACAACGCCAGAAGCTGCTCGCGCAAAACCACAAGAGCGGGAAAAGCGCTCGAAGACGAAAGGGGAGAAGGTAGTTGGCCAGAGAGTACCAAACGATTTTTACGTTCGGAGGAAAGCTCAACCCCACGTTTTCAAAGGCGGTAGAAAAAGCGCGTGGCGGAATTGGACGACTGGCCACGTCCGTCGGCGAGTTTGGAAAGGTTGTCTCCAGGGTGGCGCAATACACCGGGGCGTTTGCGTTGGTCACCGGTGTCACCGACGCCATTGGGAACATAACCGGTTCCATTGTGGGCTTCCAGGACTCCATGGCACAGCTGCGGGCTTCGACCGGAGCAACCGTGCAGGACATGCAAGAGCTCTCAGAATCCGCAAAAAATCTGTACAACCAAAACCTTGGAGAAAGCTGGGATGATGTCGCGCACTCGTTGAGCCTGGTCAAACAGGTCACCCAGCAGACAGGAGAAGAACTGGAGCGTACCACGAAACACGCGATGGTGTACCGCGATGTGTTCGGCGAAGACATCAGAGAGTCGATCAAAGCCGCCGACACGATGATGATCAACTTCGGGATCAGCAGCGAGCAAGCCTTCAACTTGTTGGCCCAAGGGGCGCAAAAAGGGTTGAACAAGTCGGATGAGTTGTTGGACACCGCAAACGAGTACGCCCCGTACTTTGCCGCCCTTGGGTTTACGGCAAACCAGATGTTTGATACCTTTAGCGCCGGTCTTGAAGCGGGCGCATTTAATCTGGATAAAGTGGGGGATGCCGTAAAAGAGTTCAACATCCGGGTAAAAGACGACTCGAAAAGCACCAACGAAGCCTTTACCGCCCTTGGCTTTAATGCCCAAGAGATGGCCCAGACATTCGCGCGAGGAGGGCCTGCCGCACAGAAAGCATTCACCCAGGTGGTGGATGCCCTCTCCAAAGTCCAGGATCCTGTCAAGAAAAATGTCATCGGGGTACAACTATTCGGGACCATGTTTGAGGACTTGGAAAAGGACGTAGTTGCTGCGATGGGAAGCGCACGCAGCCAATTTGACATGACCAAAAACACGATGGATGAGATCACGAAAATAAAATATGATACCGTTTCTAAGTCCATCCAGAGAATTGGGCGGCAAATCATGACCGGGCTTATCATGCCCATCGGGGATTTGTTTTTGCCTATCCTTCAGAAGTTCAGCGGGTGGCTCGATACTGCCATCCCGAAAGTAACCGGGTTCTTCAGCAAAATCGGCCAAACTGTGGGGCCAATCGTCTCGGATGTTTATGAAAACACCGTCTGGCTCTTTGAGAACGGATTTGACGGAGAAATGAAAGGCGTGACGATCAACTACGCCAAGATGTTCGGGATGAGTGAGGCGGATGCAGCCAAGGTTGCAGAAGGGGTAGGACTTGTATTTGCCAACCTGCAGAACGTGTTTGGGTCCGTGAAGAAGATCATCTTGCAAGTGGCCCCCATCTTTCAGCGGGTAGGAGTCGGAGTCTGGGAAGTAGCAACCCGAATCGTCAAGGCACTCCTGCCCGTTGGCACTTTTCTCCAAGCGAAACTGTGGCCGGTCATATCCAAAGTCTTCGGATTTTTGGCCAATGATGTGGCCCCTGCTGTCTCGCGTGCGGTCTCTTCCATGGTTCCAATCATCGTCAATGTGGTTGGAAAGATCGGGGACACGTTCTCTGCCCTTTTTAATCTGGTAAAACCGGTCATCGACAATATTGTGGCTGTGTTTACCTTTGCTTTCCCGTTCATAAAGTCCGTCGTCCTCAGCGCGATCAATAGCGTGTCAGGCGTCTTCAACGGCCTGATGACCACACTTGGCGGCATCCTGGACTTCATTACGGGAGTCTTTACGGGGAACTGGGAAAAGGCATGGACTGGGGTAAAAGATGCGTTTGGCGGTGTGTTCAGCGCGTTGGGTTCCATGTTGAAGGCGCCCATAAACGCGGCCATATCGTTGATCAACCAGGCATTTCAGTCGATTGGAAGCATCAGCATCGACATCCCGGACTGGGTTCCCGGAGTAGGTGGGAAGAAGCTGAGTTTTCAAATCCCAGAGATCCCCATGCTTGCAACCGGCGGTATTGCGACCGGACCGACCTTGGCCATGATCGGGGAAGGTGCCGAGAGCGAGGCCATTCTACCTCTTTCCAAGCTGGAATCCTTGCTTGGGTATCGTCTGTCTCCCTCTCCGGCGAACAGCGGCAGCGGCGGAGACATCTATGTGGAGTACTCGCCCAGGATAGCGATCGAAGGCGGGGCTGGGCCAGACGTACAGGGGCTTGTGAACCAAGCCATGGACATGAGTTTGCGCAAACTGGAACGGATGCTGGCTGAACTGAAGCGTAATCAGCAAAGGAGAGCGTTTGACCAATGAAAACGTACACCACGGTACAAGGTGACATGTGGGATTTGATCGCGTACAAAGTGTTGGGAAGTGAATCCTATCTGGCGGAGTTGATTGACGCCAATCCAGCACACCGGGAAACCGTCATTTTCCCGGCCAATGTTCAGCTGGTGATCCCGGATGTGAATACAACGCAAACACCCTCTGCGCTGCCGCCTTGGAAGCGAGGGAATACCTGATGACAAAAGCTCGCCACACACGACTGCAGGTGATCTACGCCAAAACCGACATCTCTGCGGATCTGCGGCCGCACCTGGTTGGTTGGAGCTATACGGACAATTTGAGTGGGCAGGCAGATGAGTTGCAGCTGACGTTGGAGGATATGGAGCAGCGTTGGAGCAGCAGCTGGATGCCGGATTTGACGGCAACGCTGCAGGCCACCATCTTCCGCGAAAACTGGAACCAAGAGGATGTGGTGGAGAGCTTGCCTCTCGGTCGTTTCGAGATCGCTGACATCGAGATCAGTTACCCGCCGTCTACGGTCACCATATCCGCCATCTCGATCCCAGAGACATCAGGGGTACGCGGCCAGAAGAAAAACAAAGCATGGGAGAAGACCACGCTTTCTGTGATCGCTCGTGAAAAAGCGTCCGGAGCTGGCCTCTCCCTTTTTTATGATACAGACGAAGACCCGGCTTATGACCGAATCGAGCAGACGGAAGAAACCGATCTCGTCTTTTTGACACGATTGTGCAATGACGCCGGGCTTTGCCTGAAAGTGAACGGTACGCAATTGGTCATCTTCGATGAGGCCAAATACGAGAAAGCGACGCCGATTGCTACGCTGAAACGTAGCAAATCCGAAATCAACTCCTTTCGGGGAAGGACAACGAGCGTCGGCATGTACCGGGCTTGTACCGTTCAGTATTTTTCGGCGGAAGAGAAGCGGAACATCTCGGCCACGTTTACGCCGCCGAATGCACCGAAGACGGGCCGGGTGCTCACCATCAATGAGCGCGTTGCTTCTGTAGCAGAAGCGCAGCGGCTCGCGAAAAAGAGACTGCGCGAGGCCAACAAAGAGGCCGTACGGGTGTCCCTCACCATGTCAGGGGACATCCGTTTTGTAGCCGGCGTGACGGTGATCCTGAGTGAGTTTGGATGGTTTGACGGCAAATACATCGTGACACAGGCCACACACAGCCAACAAAACGGCTACGAAACGAGCCTGGAGCTTCGGCGCTGTTTGGAGGGGTACTGATGGATCTAGTAAAAAACCTCATCCGAGTCGGCAGGGTATCTGCGGTGTTTCCAGAGCGCTGCACAGCGCGGGTCATCTTCGAGGACCGAGCGAACCTGGTATCCTATGAGCTTCCCACCCTTGGCCGCGGCAGCCTTCATAACAAAGACTACTGGCTCCCGGATGTGGATGAGCTCGTCTGGTGCCTGTTTCTCCCTTCCGGGAACCAGCAGGGCGTCATCATCGGCACGACGTTTAACAAAAAGGACCTGCCGCCAGATCCTCCCGTACGGGACAAGGATAAGCGTCACTTCCGTTTTGGGGACGGAACATCAATCGAATACGACCGCAAAAGCCATACGCTGACGATCGACATTCCCGAGGGGAAAGTCGTCATAAACGGTCGCTTGATCGTCAACGAGCCGGGAGGTTGATAGAGAGTGGGACAAATCGGCAGCTTTGGAGAGATTGTTTTTGAAGTGTCCCTGGAAAATATGCGAACCTTTCGGGACTTTTCTCGTTCAGCCACATCCAACTGGAGCGAACATGAACGATTTGGGCAGAAGCCGCGTTCCGAGTTTTTGTGGCCGGATCTGGATGAAATCAGTTTTGTCATGCGGTTCGACGCCAGATACGGAATGAACCCCAAAGCGGAGATGGACCGGCTTTTGTCCTGGTGCCGAGAAGGCCGCGCCGAGACGTTGATCATCGGGGGAATCCCCATCGGGATGGATCAGTGGGTAATCAGGTCGGTCACACAAAACTGGATCGCTCTGGACGGAACCGGAAAGGTAATCGTCGGGGAGGCGGACGTGACACTACGAGAGTACATGAGGAAGTGAGAACGATGGAGTATGAGGTGACGACCAAAAGCAAAGGGATTGACTTTGGAGCAACGGGCGTGAAGGAAATCCTTCAAAATGTTTGGATGATCCTTTCCTCCCCCCAGTTTTCGTGCCCCTTGGATCGCGCCTTTGCGTGGTCAGCGGAAGACGTAGATATGCCCATCCCTGTCGCTCAGGCCAGGATGACAGCGAGGTTGATTGATGCGATCCGCCGGTACGAGCCACGGGTGGAGGTAGTGGGGGTCACCTATCAGCCTGACCATCTTGGCGGCAGATTGAATCCCGTAGTAAAGGTGAGGATAGCAGATGGCACGGTTTAATCTCCCGGATATTTCGTTTGCCCAGAAGTCGCCACAGCAGATTGAGGCAGACATCGTGGCTCGTTTTGAAAACATCACCGGCATCAAGCTGGCCCCGGCTGATCCCCGAAGGAAGTTTTTTCAGGCAATCGTTTATTTGCTCGCCCAGCAGCGAAGCCTGATCGACTACAGCGCAAAGATGAACCTGCTTTCCTATGCAGAGAAGTCCTATCTGGATCACTTAGGCGCGTTCACGGATACAAAAAGGCTTTCTGCGCAGCCAGCAACGACCACGGTTCGGTTTCACTTCTCAGTGACTCAACCCCAAACCATCCCGACTGGCACCCGCGTGACAGCGGGAGACGGTCTTTTTTTTGCAACCAAACAGCCGGTGGAGGTACAGGCCGGGCAGACCCACATAGATGTCGAGGTGGAGTGTACCGAAGCAGGAACGAAAGGAAATGACTACTTGCCGGGGCAGATTAACCAGCTGGTCGATCCTCTCCCGTGGGTACAGTCTGTGGAAAACATCACCATCAGCGAGGGCGGCGCAGACAAGGAGAGCGACGATGCATACGCGGAGCGTATCCGGCAGGCGCCCGAAAGTTTTTCGGTGGCGGGACCGGAGGGAGCATATGAGTTTTTGGCTCGATCAGCCAGTCCGTTGATTGCTGACGTGAAAGTTCTGAGTCCGTCCCCGGCTGTCGTTGAAATACGGCCTCTTCTGCAAAACGGGGGCATTCCTGATCAGGATATCATTGATAAGGTACTCGCTGCCTGCAGTGCCCGGGATGCGCGGCCTCTAACAGACTTTGTTCAGGTATTGGCTCCAGAAATCGTCTCCTACGACATCGACCTGACGTATTGGATCAGCACAAAGGACAGCAGCGTGGCTACCGCAATCCACACCAGAGTACACCAAGCAATCGAGGAGTACAAACTCTGGCAGAAGTCGAAACTCGGGCGGGCTATTGACCCTTCCGAGCTGACCGCTCGGGTGAAGAACGCGGGAGCAAAGCGGGTGGAAGTCGCATCACCGGTGTACCAGGCTGTCGACGTTCATCAAGTAGCGGTCGAAAACTTGGTGACCGTAACCTATGGGGGGCTGGAGGATGGCTGATATTTACTCGTTTTCACTGGTTGACATCTTGCCAGAAAGTTTGAAGAGTGATCCGAATGTAGTGGCGCTGGCCGAATCCTTAACACCCGAGATCCACGAGTTGTCCAAAGCCATCCCTCAGATTGTTCTGCTGGCGACTCTGGATCAGCAGCCAGAGGAAGTGGTTGACCTGTTGGCCTGGCAGTTCCACGTGGACTTCTACTCCTCTGATCTTCCAATCGAACAAAAGCGGGAGTTAGTAAAGCAGTCTTTCGCGAACCACATGCGAAAAGGCACGCCCTGGGCGGTCGAGCAGGTGGTCTCCACGGTCTTCGTGGATGGAAAGGTAACAGAGTGGTTTGAATATGGTGGAGAGCCGTATCACTTCAAGGTTACGACCAAAGGGTCCATTCCTGATGTCAACACATTGCACTCGCTCTATCGGGCCATTGACGTTGTGAAACGAAAAAGTACCCGGCTGGAGGCAATATCCATCGAACGCGACTGCCAAACACAACTGTATGTCGGTGCAGCAATGTCACGAGTCAAGCTAATCACAATCAATCCGGAGGTGAGCTGAGTGGCTGAATTTCTTGGCAGTGTCATCACAAACCTTGGCCTGCAGTTGCAAACGAAAGCCCAGATGGGGACACGGCTCACGTTCACCCGCGTTGCGATCGGTAACGGATATGCAACGAAAGAGCAGTTGAAAGGGTTGGATGCTCTCGTAAATGAAACGCTATCCTTGCCTATCACTGAGATTCGGAAGGTGAAGACCGGACAAGTACAGATCAAGGCCGTCTTGTCCAATCAGGGCATGTCATCAGGCGTTTTCGTGCGGGAAATCGGGCTGTTTGCGAATGATCCAGACCTGGGCGAAATCCTCTACTGCGTGGCGAACGCTGGCAGTACAGCAGACTATCTGCCGCCAGACAACGGAACGGATGTTGTGGAAGAAATCATTAACATCAATACACTCATTGGTGAAGCATCAGATGTAACGGCTGTTATAAGCGATCAGGCGTTTGTGACGATAGACCAGTTCCAAGAGCACGTGAACGATACGAATCTCCACATCTCGCGGGCTGAGTTTGACGCAGCCATTTCAAGTCTGAGGAACGAAGTGCAGTTAATCAAGGCCACTTTCCCTGACAGCTTCACGCACAACTTGTTCTCAAAAGTGTTCACGAACCTTGACGGGGTAATCCTCAGTAGCGGCTATTTCAACGAAGCGCAGGCCCGCCTGGAGGTGTAATCCATGTACTGGATACCTTCGGATAACGGCCATTTTGAGAAGGAAGGGGGAGGAACATGCCAGTAGTTACGTTAACGAAAAACAATTCGATTACGCTTGACACCTATATAGATTCCAGTCAGCCTAATGGTAGTTTTAGTTCCGGCACGCCGTTGGTTGTCGGCGTTTCTACTTCAACAGCCCAAAAAGATCGTATATTAATAAAATTTGATCTTGGCCTAATCCCCAACGACGCGATCATAAATTCTGCAACCTTGAATTTGACGGAGATATCAAATAACGCAGCAAGTTCACAACGAACTATCGGTGTTCATAAAGTAACATCTGTTTGGGACAATAGTGTAACATGGAACACTTCGCCGACTTTTGATAACACTCCTATAAACACTTTTTTAGCGGGCACAAGTTCAACAGCAAAATCGGTTTCGATAACTCAATTAGTCCAGCAATGGGTAAACGGAACACCTAACTATGGCATGTTGTTAAAAGATGAAGACGAAACGACAATCAACACGTCCTTTGCCTTTGCGTCTTTTGACAATGGAACATCGGCTTACTGGCCAACCCTCACCATCGACTACACAATCCCATCAACCGGGAAAAAGTGTGTGGAGTATGCGGGAAATGCGGTTACTGGACTCACTGGGCAATCTTCTATAACGGCCTCGTTACCTGGAGGGACGCAACCAGGGGATTTGTTAATCGCTCAAGTAACTCAGAGCGGTTCTAATCCCGCCAGTATTACTGGGTGGACGACATTGTACCAAGGTGTCAATGCTGGAAACCATCTAATTGCTTACAAATTCGCTACGGTTGGTGAGCCTAACCCGGTATTCACAAACCCCAGCTCGGTTAACTGGAAGGTAGTAATTCATAGATTTAAAAATGTAAAAAGAGTTGACCGATCAGGCTTTCAATTTGCAAATTTAACTGCGTTTTTTTCGCCTCCTAATACTGGGGCAATAACAAAAACAAATCTACTTGCAGTGACCCTTGCTGTGAATGGTACCGTTTCTACTTCATTTACGCCACCACTAAATTTTGCTGAGGGTTTAGACAACAATGCTGCACCAGGTACTGCTACTCTAACCTACAGCTATCTATACGACAAAACTTCTCTGACAAGTGCAGATATGTCAATGGCGTCTGGAAGTGGTGGAAGTGGCTACGCCGGTTATATATTGTTGGAACCGATCACTAATAACGTCCCAACTCTCACGATCACTTCACCTTCGGACAATCTCACATTATCCGAAGGTAATGCGCTGCCAGTGGCGGGTGAGGCAAGCGACGCAGACGCAAACAACAACGTCGTCATCAGGTGTCAAATCAACAATGGCCCAATTCGAAACATTGGATCAGGCGTGTCCGACGGGGTAACGCCTATTTCTTTTGCCCGGACGTTGACGTACCGCAACAAAAGGCTGTGGGACGGCGCGACGGATGTCGCCGGCGCCGATCTGGCGGAGGGTATAGACCACATCCTCAAGGTATGGGCAGAGGACGACCAGGGCGGTAAGAGTGCGGAAGTCACGCGCAAATTCCGCGTCATCTGGAACCGACCGCCTTCGATCAGCGGGTCTGATGCAGACCTGGGAATTATCAGCACGCCGCCAAGCCAAGTGTACTCTGTGACTGAACCAGAAGGTGAGCCGTTCATCATAACTGAGTACTTGGACGGCGAGGTGTTGCGCTCGTTTGCTGGCGTGGATGGGCAGCAGTACACCGTGACAATCCCGACTGATAAATGGCTCCGCACGTCGCTTGCGCAGCACACGCTAAAAGTCCGCGCCACAGACAGCCAGGGTCTGTACTCAGAGCGCACATACACATTCACGCGGTCGGACAACCGGATCGAGCTCACCCTTGACTTTAACGATCCAAACATCCAGAACTTTTTCATTCTGGACGACAAGCCACTCCGTATCCTGGTCACGCTGGACGGAACCTTCCCATCAGGATCGAATGTGCTGGTTGAAGCATGCAACAACTTCCTGGATGACACGCCAACGTGGGAGGACATCACCGGGCCGACACTTGCAGGCAGAGGGTACATTTTCCATAACACCACGAAAACGGCAGCGCAATGGGCAATCAACATCCGCGTGACCATCGAGAAAGGGACGGCGACGGAGCCGGTGATTCTTAATGGTTTCGGAGGTGCTTTCGATTGATGGAATTAAAAAAACAGAAAGCTATCTCTCAGATACGCGAGGAGGAACGGCAAGGACCCGAGGCCAGAATCGCTCAACTGGAAGAGGAGAACGCCATCTTGAAAGCAGAGAACGAAAAACTGAAGGCGGATAGTCTCATGACAATGGAGGCTGTAGCTGAGGTGTACGAGCAATTGCTTGCCTTACAAGAACAAGTAAATGGAGGCGCTCTCTGATGGTTCAACTCTACTACAGACTGATCAAAGCAAACGTCAGAACAATTGACCAGGTACCCGACAATATCCGGGCAGATGTGCAAGCCCTTCTGGATGCTGATGCCAATGCTTCTTAGACTGCTACTTTGGCTTATCTCCTGGAAAGGAGGTGATGCTCTGATGGCACTTGTAGACTTGTATGTTTGCTTGATCATCAACGGTCGCCGGACGTTTGATCAGGTCCCTACGACTCTGCAGCCAGCAGTGCAAGCGGAGTTGGAGGCTCTGGGGCTTGGAACGGATGGCCAACCTCTTTCCTAACGCCTTTTCTCAGTTCGACGAGAGAAGGCGTTTTTTCATGGGGAGCTGCAGACGTGGCTCCCCTTTTTGCATCAAGACCATGAGCCCGCCCCGTGCCAAGCGGGGCTTTCATTTTGCCCTAGGGGGCGAGGGAGATGAAGCACATTGCGCTTTGTACAAAGACTTGAACTGGAGAACATTGCAACCCAAGCAAACGCCCTCGCAGCGACGTTGGGGGCGGTGATAGCACCTGTGTTCCATTACTTCTATGGCACCGGTCGAACTGACATTATCGTGGTGCTTTTGTTTTGTATCGTGCTGGATTGGATAACAGGCATCCAGGCAGCCAAGAAAAAAGACAATACGTACTCGTCTGAATATGGCCTGAGTCGTATTCCGCGTACCTTGTTTCTGCTTGCCCTGCCGGCGTTGGGCAACTTGCTCGACCGCGTTATGGGCACGCCTGGCTTTCTCTTTTACGGCGTCACGTTCGGCCTTATCTATCACACCTGGAACAGCCTGACGGCCAACGCAACACGAGCCGGCTGGCCGGTGCCAAAGGCAGTCGCCAAACTGGTGGAGTCCGAGATCAGAGCCAAGACTGAACGGGCCATGAGACAAAAGGAGGGCAAATGAGATGAAGAGAGTTATTTTGATCGACCCCGGCCACGGCGCCGAGACAGCAGGTAAACGCTCCCCGGACGGCACGCTGCGGGAGTATGAGTTTAACCGGAATGTCGCTCGCCGACTGGTGAAAAAACTCCAGACGTCCGGGTTCGACGCCCGCCTGACGGTGAACGACGACAAAGACATGCCGTTGATTCAGCGCACGAACCAAGCGCGGGACTTGAAACGACAGGGACACGATGTCCTGCTCGTGTCGATCCACGCCAATGCTGCCGGTAACGGCTGGAGCACAGCGAACGGGATCGAGACGTACACAAACGACCAGGCTGAGAAGCTGGCGCAGATCATCCAGCGCCGCCTCGTAGCGGATACCAGCCTGCGGGATCGCGGGGTGAAACGAGCTGACCTGCACATCACCAGGGAGACCGCGAGATACGGCATTCCCGGCGTGCTTTGCGAGCTGGGATTCATGACGAACCGGGACGAGTGCGCGCTGTTGAAAACAGATGCCTACCGGGAGAAGTTCGCCACCGCAATTGCAAAGGCTATCTGCGAACACTACGGAGTACCTTTCAAAGCATCCACAGACAATCCACAACCCGCACAAAAACCTGTGGATAAGGTTTCCATCGAGATTAACGGCAGCCGCCTGCCGGTTCAAGGCTACCTCCGCGACGGTGTATCCTGGTTGCCGATCCGGGCCGTGGCCGAGGACGTCGGCGGCAAGGTGGAATGGTGCGCCTGCACAAAGCAGGTCAAGGTGAACGGCCAAGACCTGACGGAGAGCATCGAGAACGGCACGTCTTACGCGCCGGCCCGGGAGCTGGCTGCCATCCTCGGGTTGACTGTGGAGTGGGAACAAGCAACAAAAACCGTGAAGATGAAGAAAGGGTGTGTGTGACATGAAGAAAGACGGAAACATTGTGGTGCTGATCACTGGTTTGCTGGGCGCTGCTAAATTGGCGCTGGAGGCGTTCGGGTACAGCATCATCACGGACGAGCAGATCAACGCGATTGCGAACGGTGTAGCAGCTGCTGCAACGGTGGTCGCAGCGTTTCTGAACAACCGAAAAACGCAAGCAGAGTAAGAATAAGCCCTCAGACGGAGTGAGCCGTCGGAGGGCTATTCATTATGCATAAATCCCCTTCTTTTTAAGCGTTTCGACCACCTCTGTGTGGTAAGGAAGGTGCTCCGCATACTTTAGTTTCCACTGCTGTTTTTGCATCTCTTGCTGGTGACGTGCGAACCGTAGAATCTCCTCGACGCTCTCAAAGGCTGATAAACCCAATATCTCCCGTGCATGACTCTTGTAGGTTGAACGATCACAGTTGTTTACCCTCATGAAATGATCTATATACTGATCGAGATTCTTACGCTTAACATTAGCAGTGAATCCCAGGTGCTTCACTCCGTGGCATAGGTAGCAAAGTGGTTCGATGTTCACGAGAATCTGAATATGCTGTTCATAATCAAAATCCCATTTTTCATGACACTCCAATCCTTCATGAGAGCCGCAAATACTACATCTGTGGCAGTTTATTTGGAGGATTGATTCACGTATCTTTCCCCACAACGACTGTGGGAGATACTTTCTCACGTTAAATCCATGAGCAAACTTTGGCAGCCTTTCGATTGTCAACCTTAGTTCTGCCCCCACCGTCTTTCACCTCGACATTCGTTTTTTCTATCATTTTCTATCCTATTGCCCCACAACAAATATGCTGGAGGGCTTTGTTATTCCCTATCGTCTTTCTTCCTTCTACCGCGCGGCCGGGGAGTTTCCATCCATGTTTGAACTTGCTCCCGCAGCCACAACGGGCCGCAAGCAAGCTCCTTGACGGGCTGCGGGAACTGTCCACGCTTCAGATACTCCTTAATGTAGTTCTTGGACTTTCCGGTCATCTCACAGACCTCTGACAACCCCATGATGTCATCCAAGTTGACCTGCATGTTTTAATCCCTTCTTCCCATTGCTGCTGTTATCCACAAGTATGCCACAACGAAAATCAAGATAGCCTTCTGCCACCACTGATCAGTGGGCGAGTATGTGGCTAGAAGAGCGAATCCTAAAACTCCACGGGTGCAGAGCAGATTTCTGATGTCTATTTTTCTTGTCTTCATGCTATACTTAGGATGGTGGGGGGAGGTTTCCCCTCCCCGGTGTTACTTGCGGCGTTTACCTTGGCGGGGGCGCCGCTTGTGTTTTTTCTTCCGCTTTTTCAGCTTCGGGTGTACCCAATCTTTATAGATCGTGTACAGGAAGATGATGAGCGGAAGCCAATCCTTTAACCATCCCAAGTTCTCACCTCCTTTCTGACTTAATTATACCAAATTGTTTAACAAAGTTCAACAATATTTTTATAAAATATTGGCTTTCCTCCCACAAAACAGCAACCCACTGCCAGAGTTAGTGGAGGGAACTTTTTTGTTTGCATGTTCGCCATTTGCTCGCATATAATACAAACTAATGTTCACTTCGGAAGTGGGAACATGCATGATGGATCGTGGCGTGATATTCTTCACGAATATGTCATCTATGGACTGCTTTTCAAGGCTCTGATGGTCGATGCCGACCTTTTGGCAGAAGCATCTACCAAACTTCGCTACAAGCCACTGCTGGAAAAACTCTCGTTCAAGGCTGAGCGGGAACATCACCGGTACCGCCGTGAACTCCACAGGATGGGCCGTAAGGTGGTGAATACGGAGCAGCTGGCTGTCGGGTACTGCGTGACGGCAAGAGTGCGCGGCCAAGTCCAGGAAGCGATTTACTCCGTCGAGTCGTTGAGGGCTGAGTGTGAGATCCGGCTTGAAAGGCTGATTGAAAAGGTAGATTCTGCGGAAGAAAAACAGTAGCCCTCCACCGAAAAGAGGTGGAGGGCAGTTCATCATTTCAGGCCGGTTTGTGATTTGCTGATCATTTTTCCGCCTGTGCCGGTTGAGCAGCATCTTGTGTTTCTTGTGTAGTTTCTATTGGAGTGCCACCGAGAGATAGATACAGTTCTTTTGTTTTCTCTAAGTCCTTTGATTCCACAAAACTAGCTAAATCTATAAACTTTTGCTGATCTTCACCCTTTATTTTCTCGGCCTGGCTACGTATAACTTTCACAGCTGATTCAATACGTTCATCAGAAATAGTTTTCTTTTGTGTCAATTCGAGAACGGTTCTTGCTTCTGATAAAGCAATTTGTCGGTAACTTGCTTGCCATTCTTCCTCTGTAGGCTCTTTAGTAGTCGTATTACTATTTTCAGAAGTATTCTGAACCGGAGCGGTGGCAATATTTTCTTCATTTTTTCCTGTTAAGTTACTTAGCGCTCCAATAACGAAGATAATCAATACCCAGAACCACCATTTTTTCCAAAGCGGCTTCTTAACACTCTCTCCCATGGATAAATCCTCCTGTAAAATATAGTACTATATTACCATATATCAACAATTCAAGTGATTCAACCTGATAGCTATATGTTCTTTACGATCTGTTCCAGCACCTTTATGAAGTCGTGTATGGGGCGGGTGATAAGAGATGACGGAGATGTCGCATTATGAAATTATTGGAGAGTAATTTTGCAGCGGGCTTGGGAGATCGCCAAGCTCAAGAATTTATCACTGAATGGCAGCATGAGTTGTGTGCAAAGTTGGAACGACTCGTTAGATAAGTGAATGAAGCCCTTCTCAATTTAAAGAAGGGTTTTTCCATTTGTTGTCGATCTGTGTCGATATGTATCTCTTGATGACAAAAGTCCTAGTCCTCTATGCTGGGAAAGGAAGGGAGGAAACGGACGTGCAGTATCTTGTTGCACTCGCTCTTATTGGACTGGTTATTTATTTCATCGTTTCGTATTGGGTGGGTATATTGCTCATTGTGTTAACTGGTTTGCTTGCGTACCAGGCCTATCGAAAAGGATTGACTAGCAAAGCTGGAAAATGGGCAGCTGGAGGTGCGGCGTTTTTCGCTCTGGCTTTCTTTGGCTGGCTCGGATCCGATGAACCGACAGTAATGGTACCGAACAACACGACAACTGTAAGCCAAACTAGTACTTCGAAGTCGGAACCTGTGAAGACGGATACGGTTTCGACCGCCAGTACTAACGCTGTTCAGCCTGCCCCTAGCGCAGTAGAGGCGACTACATCTGCACCAACTACCGCAGTCTCCACTCAGCAGTCGGAGGCTGTGCCCGCGCGGATCCAGGCAAAAGTTACCGACGTAGTCGACGGAGACACCTTCAAAGTTACCATCAACGGCAAAGAAGAAACGGTCCGGATGTTGCTAATTGACACGCCGGAGACCAAGCATCCACAAAAACCGGTGCAGCCATTCGGTCCCGAGGCGAGCAAGTTTACGAAAGACCTGCTGACTGGGAAGACTGTCGAACTGGAGAAAGACGTTTCCGAGCAGGACAAGTATGGACGGCTGTTGGCTTACGTCTACGTCGACGGCCAGTCGGTGCAGGAAAAGCTGTTAGAGAAGGGATTGGCCAGGGTGGCTGTGTACCCGCCGGACGTAAAGAACGTAGATAAGTACCGCGACATCCAGGAGAAAGCTCAAAAGGCTGGCGTCGGCATCTGGTCGATCGAAAACTATGCCCAGGAAGATGGCTTCCATTCAGAACTGGTAAAGAAAAACGGACCAGGGCCAGATCAAAAAACTACTGGAGCAAAATCAACTCAGCCTACAAAAACCCAGCCAGCACCTGCTCATACAAAAACTCCTGAACAGATCCAGCAAGAGGTTCATCAGGAATATGTTTTCTTTAATAACTGCAGTGAAGCACGAGCGGCTGGAGCGGCTCCAATTTATCGTGGGGAGCCCGGATACAGACCTAAATTGGATCGAGATAATGACGGAGTTGCTTGTGAGTAGATCGGGTTTTTCCATAACTTATTGACGGGGATAAACCAAAGGAAACCATGAGTTGTGTGCGAAACTGGAGAAGTTAAAGGGTTAGTGGTTTATGAAGTGGGTATAATGAAGAGGGATGATGGGCAAAATAGATAATTTGTATACATCATCGAGAGTTATACCAGTACAACCGGCACTCTACCCTGATGTCCGCCTTCCGGCACATCAAAGATCCGAAGTTCATGCACTGTGTGATCCGGGAAAAGGGGGAAGTGTACAAAGCGCTCAAGACGTTTTTCGGGAAAAAGGAAGTCAGTACGGGATGAGTGCAGAGGAAACCGGACGGGTACCGTCCGGTTTTTTGCGTCTGTTCCTCCGGTGCGGCTACAGTACGGCCAGCACTCCGTTCCACAGATCGATGCGGGCACGAAGCGACTGCACGGCCGTTCGTTCTGCCTCCGCCTGTTTTTCCGGGGAGTCTTCACACAAGGCGGTCAGCAGCTTTTCCGCCAGCGGGCCGTGTTCGTCCCCGTCCAGTTCGATGTGCCGCTGCAGGTAGTAGTTCAGCCGTTTGGTCGACTGGCCGTTTCGGTTCAGTTCGTCGACCAGCACCTGAAACATGTCCGGGATGATGTCTTCCCGTCCGAAGAAGAAGGCAGCGCATACTTCGTGGGTTCCGCCGTTTTTCGCCAGGTCCAGGGTATGGCGGACAAAGCGAAAGACGGATTCCGGAACTTCCGCGGCCTTGAGCGCTGCAAGCGGGTCTTGTCCGGCCTGCAGTTCGGCCAGAAAGCGATTGATGGGACCGGTATCCGCGCCGCATTCGTTCATCGCTTCCACGTATAATTCGAAATGGCTGGCATAGCCGCCTTGACCGTCTTCATCGGTCTCCTCGCCCAGCACAATCTCGTTGATAAAACGGGCGTACTGGCTGTGTCGGGACGGCATCCAGGGAACCTCCGTGCAGGTCAGGTCCCGCTGCAGCCGTTTCAACAGGCTCATAAAGTCCCATACAGCAAACACGTGGTGCTGCATGAAGATACGGACGCGCTCGGGCGTGTTGATCTCCCGGTACACGGGGTGTTTCAACAGTTCTTCGCGAATCGTGCGGATGTTGTTCATCAGCTTTGGTTCCTTTCCTTGAGCGATGGCCCCTCGCAGGGTCGTTTTTGCTATGGTACAGATTTTATTATGGCACAGACAGTTGACCGGCGTCCGTGACAGCTGTGTGTCATGTTCGGGAGGGCTGGGAAAAACCTGTCTGCCCGGCTCCAGGCGCTTTGGAAATGGGTACCGCATACACAACGGGCCGCTCTTCCTCGGCAGCTCATGCGTTTGCGACCAATGCGACGAGGGACAAGTCTACAAAAAAACGGCCTAATAGCGAGATTTATGGAAGAGTATGGAGAAAACGAATTGTAATGTGGGAAATATCCTCATTTTTAGTGAAAGTCGGGAAAAATCGCTGAAATCCACGGTTGCCAGGAAGTTATCATAATTTTACCATATGAATTGTTAGCACTCACACCAATCGAGTGCTAACAGTAGTGGTGCGACAAGCGTGAAGAACACAGGCTTCAGCCGGTTCGACGCCGCACGTTACCGTTGTCTTTCCAGAACCCATACGGCACATCGCTGTTAGTTCCTGAGTGCTGTGTAACAAAAAAGAAGATTGTTCATAAATGGAAATTTTTTATTTCTCATTTTTCCAAATGAAGGTAAAAGATTTCGTTTATGTGCAAGCTTCTTTTTTATTTTCTCAAAAAAGGGAGGATGATGACTCGTGAAGGCATTGCTGTTGGCGGGTGGTTTGGGCACCCGGCTGAGACCGCTGACGGAAAATCTGGCAAAACCAATGGCTTTGGTGGGAAACCGCCCGTGGCTGGAGCATCTCATCGTTCACCTCAAACAGCAGGGAATCGTCGATTTTGTGATTGCCGTCAAGCATTATCCGGAAATGATTCAACGGTACTTTGGCGACGGACAGGCGTGGGGCGTCAACATCGAATACGCCGTGGAAAAAAAACTGTTGGGCACGGCAGGGGCGATCAAAAACGCGGAAACACTGCTGAGCGACCGTTTTTTGGCGGTCAATGCGGACATCGTTCACCAGGTCTCGCTGCTCCCGCTGCTGGACTTCCACGTGAAGCACAAGGGAGGCGTCACGATCGGGCTGACCGAGGTGGATGACCCGTCGCAGTTCGGCGTGGTGGAACAGCGTGACACCGGGGAAATTATCCGCTTCGTGGAAAAGCCGGACAAGGAGTCGGCGCCGTCCAACCGGATTAACGCCGGTATCTACGTGATGGAAAAAGAGGTGCTGAAGTGGATACCGCAGGGACGGGAAGTTTCGATCGAACGGGAGACGTTCCCGCTGCTGATCGAACGGAACGTGGGGGTCTACGGCACGTTGATCGACGGCTACTGGATGGATCTGGGGACGAAAAACCGTTACCGGCAGGTGCACTGGGACCTCTTGGACCGCAAGCTGTCCCTGCCGCTGCGAGAAAAAGAACACGGCACGGGCATCCTGATCGGGGAGGAGAGCGAGGTCGCCCAAGGCGTGCTGATCGTGCCGCCGGTGCTGATCGGCCGGCGGGTAAAAATCGGCGAGCGGAGCGTGATTGGACCGTATGCGGTGATCGGCGACGGCTGCGAACTGGGCAAGGGCGTCCGCTGCTCGGAAACGATCATGTGGAACGGCTGCAAGGTGCGTGACGCGGCCCAGTTGAAAAACTGCATCATTGGATACGGATTGGAGCTGGAAGCCAGCCACATATTGCATGAAGCGGTGATGAACCGGACAGCGGGAGGAGGACAAGGATGATCCAGGTGGCTTACATGAGCACGTACGTTCCGAAAAGGTGCGGACTGGCGACGTATACCCATCACCTGCGGCATTACGTGAAACAGGCGAACCTGTGGAACGCAGCGGACCCGGTGATCGTGATGACCGACGGGGATGAACAGGAGTACGGGAACGATCAGGCGCTGTGGCCGCTTGCCAAACACGACAGGGAGGCGTATCGGGCGATGGCGCAGAGAGTGAACGCGAGCGGCGTGTCGGTCGTCTCCCTGCAGCATGAGTTTGGCATTTTTGGCGGGGAAGCAGGGGCGTATGTGCTGGACTTTGTACGCGAGCTGAAAAAACCGCTGGTCACGACCTTCCACACCGTGTTTGCCTCGCCTAAGGAACCGTACCGGTCGATTCAGCGGGAGATTGCCGAACGGAGCGATCGGATCGTCGTAATGAATCGCCGGGCCGTCGGCTATCTGCGGCAGTCGTTCGGGATTCCGGAAGCGAAAATCGCGTTTATCCCGCACGGCACCCCCGTCCCCGACCCGCAGCAGCGGGAGGCTGTTCGGCAGCGGTTGAACTGGGCGGATAAAAAAGTCGTGATGACGTTTGGCCTGCTCAGCCGCGGAAAAGGGTTGGAACTGATTTTGGAGGCGCTGCCGCAAGCGGTCAAGGATGTCCCCAACCTGCTCTACGCGGTGGTCGGCCAAACCCATCCGGAAGTGAAGAAACGGGAAGGAGAAGCGTACCGGGAGGAGCTGATGGAGCTGATCCGGCGAAACCGCCTGGAACGCCATGTGGTGATGATCGACCGGTACGTGGACGAAGCGGAACTGGTCCAATTTCTGACGGCGTGCGATTTGTACGTCACCCCTTACCCGGGAATGGAGCAGATCACCAGCGGCACGCTGGCCTATGCCGTCGGGCTGGGACGTCCGGTGTTGAGCACGCCGTACAGCTATGCCCAGGATTTGCTGGAGGGCTGCGACGAGCTGCTGATTCCGTATGGCGAGCCCGACCGGTGGGCGGAAAAAATCGCGTCGCTCTTGCGTGACGACAGCCTGAGGCGGGACTGGGAGGCAAAGATCGGCCGCGTCGGCTCCGCCATGCACTGGCCGCAGATCGGCAAGCGCTGCGCTTCCCTGTTTGCCACCCTCTCCAAACAGTCCGGCAGCACGTTTGAACAGACGGAGGGGACACCCGTTGCGGCCCTTTCCCGTTAGCTTTCGACACCTGGAGAGAATGACCGATGACACCGGACTGTTGGAGCACTGTCTCGGAAACATCCCGCGCCGCCGGGAGGGCTATACAACCGATGACAACGCCAGAGCGCTGTGGGCGTGTGCCGTTTGGCGGCAGCATGCGAACCGGACAGGCGACCGCGATTTGCTGGCGACCCTTGACCGCCTGATCGACCGCTATCTCGGGTTTCTTCTGTGGGTTCAGCAGGAGGATGGCAGCTTTCACAACAACATCGGCTACGACCGCAGGCCGGAACCGGAGAAGCCGTCCGACGACTGTCTCGGACGTGCGCTGTGGGCGTGCGCGGTCGCATCGGCGTCGCTTCCCGACAGCGGCCGGCGGTTTGTCGCCTCCCAACTGCTTGCCAAAGGGCTGCCGCGGGCGACGGCGATGAAGTTTCCGCGCGGATGGGCCTTCGCGCTGGCAGCGTGCAGCTTTTTGGCCAGGAACGGCAGCGGCTCTGCCGATTCTGCCGCCTGCATGGAGCTGATCGAGCTGTTTGAAGAACGGCTGATCCGGCTGTACCGGGAGGCGTCCGGAGATGGTTGGCATTGGTTCGAGCCGGTGATGACCTACGGAAACGGCGTACTGCCGTGGGCGCTGTTTTCCGCCTACCGCGTGACGAAGCGGGAGGAGACGCTGGAAATAGCCAAAGAGAGTCTCCATTTTCTGATCGCCAAGATGACCGGACAAAACGGCGTGATTCGCCCCATCGGCAACCGGGGCTGGTGCACGCCGCAGTCCCGCAGCGACTGGGATCAGCAGCCGTTGGAAGTAATGAAACTGGCGCTCGCTTCGGCGGAAGCCCATGCGGTACTGGCTGATCCTATGTACTGGCAAACAGTGGAAAAATGCCGGGCGTGGTTTTACGGCGGCAACGATGGAGCCGTGCCGATGGCAGATGCGGCGGAAGGCAGCTGCTGCGACGGACTGACACCAAACGGAGCCAATCTGAATCGGGGAGCGGAATCGACCCTGTCCTACTTGCTGACGGAAGCGATTTATCACAATGCGGTGACTGGAGGTTGATGCATATGGACGTTACGGCTGCACACGGCATTCACATCCCGTCCCACGTTTTCCGGGAGTACGACATCAGGGGCAGAGCCGGGAAAGAGATTCATCCGGCGTTTGCCTGGCTCCTGGGGAGAGCGTTTGGCCGAAAGCTGAAGGCGGCCGGGCTGGACAAGGCGGTCGTGGGGAGGGATAACCGGAAATCCTCGCCGGAGCTGCAAACCGCTCTGATGGCCGGGCTTCTTCGCTCGGACATCCGCGTCGTCGATATCGGTGAGGTGACGACACCGATGTTTTACTACAGCCTGGAGCATCTGGACATTCCTTCCGGGCTGATCGTGACGGCAAGCCACAACCCCGGTGACGAGAACGGCTTTAAAATTGCCATGGACAAGACCACCATCTACGGCGAGGCGATTCAGGACCTGTACAACACCATGCGCGCGCTGCTCGCCGAGGAAGGCGTGCCGCACCAACCTTTCTCCCTACAGGAAGGAGTGGAGCGGGTGGACATCGAACAGCCCTATCTGGCGATGCTCAGGGAAAAAATTGTCCTTGGACCGCGCAAAGTGAAGGTGGTGGCTGACTGCGGCAACGGCACCCCCTCGCCGTTCGTGCCGAAAGCGCTGGTCCAGTGGGGCTGCGAAGTGGTTCCGCTCTACTGTGAATCCGATCCCAATTTCCCTCATCATCATCCCGATCCGGTCGACCCGAAAAACCTGCAGGACTTGATTCGCAAGGTGCGCGAAGAAAAAGCCGACCTCGGGGTGGCCTTCGACGGCGATGGCGACCGCCTGGGCGTCGTCGACGAGCAGGGCAATGTCCTGTGGGGCGATCAGCTGATGATTTTGTTCTGGCGGGAGATCCTGCCGAAACATCCCGGATGCCAGGCGCTGGTGGAAGTAAAATGCTCGCGGGCACTGGTGGAAGAAATCGAGAAGCTGGGCGGAGTGCCCGTGTTCCACCGCACCGGCCATTCTCATATCAAAGCCTCGATGAAACGGCTGAACGTGCCGTTTACCGGTGAAATGTCCGGCCACATCTTCTTCAAGGACGAGTATTTCGGCTTTGACGACGCGCTCTACGCGGCGGGGCGGCTGCTTCGCATCTTGACCAACAGCGACAAGCCGCTGTCAGCGTTGTTTGCCGACATTCCCCGCTACCACGCCACGCCGGAGACGAGAGTCCCCTGCGAGGAAAGCAAAAAGCGGACCATCCTGGACAAGGTCAAACAGTATTTCCGGCCCGAGCGCGAGATTATTGACGTGGACGGCGCGAGGGTGATCTTCCCGAACGGCTGGGGACTGATCCGCGCCTCCAACACGCAGCCGATTTTGGTCCTGCGGGCGGAGGCGGAATCGGCGGAAGGGCTGGCCGAGATCAAACGGGAGATCGAGAAGTCTCTTGCGTTTGCCGATTCCGCGCTGACGGTGGACTGGTAACCTCGAAACAGCGGACTCGTGTACCCGTACCATCTTGTCGTGATTCGCTGGCAGTGCCTGTTTGCATACTGAGATCAACCGGGGTGAGTGAGGAAAATGAACGCGTATCCGTTACTGTTTTCACCGATGTATCATCAACGGATTTGGGGCGGCAATCGCCTGCGTACATTATTCGGCTATCCCATTCCCAGTGAGCAGACGGGTGAGGCGTGGGTCATATCCGATCACCCGAAAGGCAGAACCACGATCAGAAACGGCGTCTATCGCGGAAAGACGATCAGCGAACTGCTGGCGGAACAGCCCGATTGGTTTGCGCCGAAGCGTCCGGACCGCTTTCCGCTGTTGGTGAAACTGTTGGACGCCAACGACTCGTTATCCGTACAGGTACATCCCGACGACCGCTTTGCCCATGTCCATGAGAACGGCGAACTGGGAAAGGCGGAATGCTGGTACGTCGTGCACGCCGAACCTGGAGCAGAAATCGTGTACGGCCATACCGCCAGGACGCGGGAGGAACTGGCGGAGATGGTGAAGGCCAGCCGCTGGGACGACCTGTTGGTGCGAGTCCCGGTGCGGACCGGCGACTTCTTCTACATTCCGCACGGCACGCTCCACGCGCTGGGCAAAGGCATTGTCGTCCTGGAAATTCAGCAAAACTCAGACGCCACATACCGCGCCTACGACTACGACCGCGTCGACCAGTCCGGACGGAAGCGCGAACTGCACATCGACAAGGTGCTGCAGGTAACCAATGTGCCGAACAAGCCGGCACAGATCCGGGCAAAGACAGCAGGCAGCCGCTTCCTGCAGGTGAACCACTACCTGGACAGCCCGTTTTTCACGGTAGAAAAATGGACGCTGCACGGCTCGCGCGAAGAAGAGTCCGGGGACCGGTTCTCCCTCGTGTCCGTTCTCGCCGGATCAGCCCTGCTGGAATGGAGCGGCGGTGAGCTTACGGTGAAAAAAGGGGATCACCTGCTGTTACCGAGAACATTGGGCAGGTACAGACTGGCGGGCGACATGGAAGCGATAGTCTCCTTCCCGCCGGGACAGGCGGCCACGCTGCGAAAAGCGGGCTGAACGCGTCAGATGGCGCGAGCGATGCAAAGACCCTGGCAAAGGGTCTTTTTCATTTTTTTCTGGCAGCCCACGATATTCCCTGCGCATCTGGGTTCACTACCTCATGGGCACAACCATAAGCTGGGGTATACATCATCTTTACACATGTGGAGGAGATTCTCATGCATGGTTATCCGATAGCTTTTCCCCGCTACTGGCCCAGGCTCGTACGGCAGCCGGGATTTAGCGAACCGCGCGATCGGGCGCTGGCCGCCGATATCTTGCGGGCCACCCAACGTGAAGAGCGGGCCATCAATTATTTCAGCAGGCTGATAGAGCTGGCCCCCAACGACAGCATCCGGACGGTTTTGAACATCATCCGCGACGAGCGGATCAAGCATTCCCAGCGATTCGCGACAATCTACCGGCAGTTGACCGGACGGGCGCCGCAAGTGAGGCGGGAAGAAGTGCCGGCACCGGAATCATTTGCCCGGGGATTGGAATTTGCCATCCGGGACGAGCTGGCCGCCGCCGATCTGTACCGGGACATTGCCGATCGGGCGGTGACGCTCGCGATCAGAAGGGGGTTCACCCGAGCAGCAGAAGACGAGCTGCGGCAATCCAATGTGCTGATGAACATGCTGGCACAGTTGGGAGCGTCGTAGATGGCTGGCGGAGGCCAGCTGAAAACGGGCGGCCTGTCTTTGCGGGCCGCCCGTGATCGTGTTCAGAAATTGTTGAGATCGAATGCCTATGATAATAGAATGTGCGGCTTGTGTCGGATTCGGGTTGAAAAAGCGAGGTGTGAAACTCTGAAAGCCGTATTGGTTGACGATGAACCTCTGGCTTTGTACCACCTGGAAACACTGCTGCGGGAATGCGGAGGTCTGGAAATCGTCGGGCGATATCAAAATCCCCGCCGCGCTTTGGATGAGCTTTCGCAGGTAAAGCCCGACGTCATCTTTCTAGATGTGGAGATGCCCGAGTTGAACGGCATCGAAACGGCGGAACAGGTGCTCAGACTCTCGCCTGAAACGGATCTTGTCTTTGTAACGGCCTATGATGAGTACGCGGTCAAGGCGTTTGAGCTCAACGCACTGGACTACGTGCTAAAACCGGTTCAGCGCGACCGCCTGATCAAAACGGTGCAGCGGCTGATTGACAGGCGGTATGAGACGCACGTCGTTTCGCTCGCAGGACAAGCCATCATGATCCGCTGCTTTCAGTCCCTGCAGATCGAGATTCCGCCGCGCGGACCGGAACCCATCCGCTGGCGGACGGCCAAAGCGCAGGAACTGTTTGCGTACCTGGTTCATCGGCGGGGCCAGCCCGTTCGCAAAGATGCGCTGCTGGAATTGTTCTGGCCGGATGCGGACCACAAAAAAGGTTTTGCCCGGCTGTACACAACCATCTACCAGATCAGAAAAACATTGAAAGAGCTCAACGTCGGCATTCACATCAGCAACTGCGACGACGGCTATCTGCTGGACATGAAACACGTCAGGGTGGATGTGGATGAATGGGAGCGCGGCATAAGGATGTGGTCCCCCGTTACGCGGGAAAGACTGTCCGAACACTTGCGCTTGCTTGAATTGTACCGCGGAGATTACCTGGACGACTACGACTACATATGGGCGGAAAGCGAGCGGCAGCGGCTGCGGACGCACTGGTTTTACCACGCGAATCATGTAGCCGGCTATCTGGAGTCTGTTGGCGAATACGCCCGAGCGCTGGCCGTCTATCACCGCATCCAGCGCTTTCACCCGCATGTGGAAGAGACGTACGTAAAGCTGATGAAGCTGTATGACAGACTAGGCGACCGCAATGCCGTGGTGAGAGAGTACATGAACCTGAACAGGATGTTGAGCGAAGAGTACGGCGTCGCCCCCCACAAGGCCGTTCGGGAGTGGTATCTGCGTTGGAAGAAAACGCAAAGCAGGTAGTCTCTTCTCGGCCCCGGATTGGCTCGAAAGTCATGTGCGTCATGTCATACTTTGCGAGCGGCGAAATATGGTAAGAAGGAGGGAATATACTAGTGCGGCACCAGGACAGAAGAAATGGGGAGTACCAGTGAAAACGACCATGATTGTCGATGACACGGCGTTGACCAGGGGAATCCTTCGCGACATGCTCGAATCGCTCGGGCTGAAGGTGGTGGTGGAGACGGAGTCGGGAGAGGAGGCGGTCAAACAATTTATGCTGTTCCGTCCCGACCTGGTCGCCGTGGATGTATCTACACCCGCCATGGACGAATTGGCGGTGGTGAAAAAGATCAGGAAAATCGACGGAAAGGCCAAGATCATCGTCTGTTCAGCCGTTGTGCAGCGGGATGCCATCATGCGGACGATCGACGCGGGCGCGTCCGACTTTCTGGCCAAACCGCTGCAGAAAGACCGGGTGGCATGGGCCATTCAACACCTCAAAGAAATCGGATAACAGATAGGAGAAAAGTACCGAGCAGAGCCGGCAAGCCGCGAACGGTTTCGGGAACCACGCACAAGTGATCGCCCGACAGCGAGCGGATGAAAAGCCTCCGCGCGAAAAAACTCGATAATCATACGTGGCAAGATGGTTGATCGCCATAGTATAATAGTCCTATTCATTGGCTATGTATGGAAATTTTCCTCGTCCCGACCGCCCTGTATTCACCTCATACCTGCTTAACGCCCGTTGAAATATCAAAGCAGACCAACAGCCGGCAGACTAGGCGCATCTGCAGCGGCAGCAGTCGGAGACGAGGCGTCTGCGGCCTGCGTGAGCAGACACGACAGCACAAGCAGGAATGCAACGAATGAATCAAATGATCTAGGTTTTCGTACTTGTTCAAGGTCTTATGTCCCAAAGCGGATGGGAATTCCGAATAAAACGAACGTAATTGTCAATTGTTGTCGATTGTCTATTGGAGGTGTCTGTGCGTGAACGTTCTCGTAACGGGAGGATATGGCTTCATCGGGTCCTCGGTGGTCGAACGTTTTCACAAAGAGGGTCATCGGGTGTACATTATCGACAACCTGTCTACGGGCAGGCGGGAACGCGTGACCGTCCCCCACAAAGCGTACATCTACAGCGTGGATGACCGGGCCTGCGAAGAAGTATTTCGCAGCGTGGGATTCGACGTCGTGGTTCACCTGGCGGCCCATACGAGCGTCATGGACTCACTGGAACGCCCCTGCCACGATGCGGAGGCGAACATCCTCGGGCTGCTCAACATGCTGAATTGCGTGCGGCTGCACGGCGTCAAAAAGTTTATTTTCGCTTCGTCCGCGGCCGTCTACGGCGATACCGCCCAGCTTCCGATCCGTGAAGAGACAGCCTGCCATCCGCTGTCGCCCTACGGGATGAACAAGCGGCTGGGAGAGATGTACTGCGAGAAATGGCAGGAGTTGTACAAGCTCGATACCTTGTGCCTGCGCTTCTCCAACGTATACGGCCCCCGTCAGAGCAGCTCAGGGGAAGGGAGCGTCATTTCCGCCTTTCTGAACCAGGCACGGGAAGGCAAACCGCTGTATGTCTTTGGCGACGGAACGCAGACGCGCGATTTCATCTACGTCGACGATGTGGCCGATGCCATTTACCGCGGCGCCACGAGCAATGTGACGGGCATCTACAACGTGTCGACGGGCGTGGAAACCAGTGTGAACGAGCTGATCGAGCTGGTCCGAACGCTGGTTCCGATAAATGATGTCCAGTACCTCGACAGCAGGCCGGGCGAGATCACCCGCTCCTTGCTGGACAACAGCCGGCTGAAGCACGACCTGGACTGGGTGCCGCTCTATTCGCTGCAGGAGGGGATTGCCAAAACCTACGAATGGATGCTGCGGCAGGAGGCGGTTGCGGCCCGTGAAGAGGCAGCACCCGCAAGAGAGACGCCCAGATGGTGGCGGATCGTCCGGCCGTATGTGGAAAACGGGCTGGCCTTTGCCGCAGTCGTCCTGCTGTCCCGCGACCAGAGCGGTCTTTTATACGAATATGGCATTGATTTTCGGCTGTTGTACATTCTGCTGATCGGGCTGCTCTACGGCTCGCGCCAGTCGTTTCTCTCCGCTGCGGCGGTGATCAGCCTGTATGTGGCCGACAACCTGGCCAACGGGCGCGCCTGGGGCTCGCTGTTGTTTGACCCGGAAACGCTGTTTGTCGCCGCAGTCTACCTGTTTTTCGGCCTGTCGGTCGGGTTTGTGCGGGACAAATACAAAAAAGAGCTGGCGTTTGCCAAAAACGAGCTGGCGGTGGAAGCGCAGCGGTATAAGCTGCTGATGGACGTGTACAAGGACACGCGCAGCGTCAAGGAGTCCCTGCAGCGACAGGTGCTGACCAACAGGGACAGCCTGGGCCGCATCCATGCGCTCGTGACCGAACTGGAGAGCCTGGAGCCGGAACAGGTGGTCAGCGCAGCGGTGAATGTGATGGAAGACCTGATGGAGTCCAGGAAAATCTCGATCTATGCCGTATCGGCGACCGGCTACTTGCGGCTGCTGTTGCAGTCCAACGACGACGAACTGCGCGCCCCCCGTTCGCTGCACCTGAGAGACGTGCCGGAACTCTCCGAGGTCGTTACGTCGCAGCGCTTGTGGGTGAACAAAAATCTGGTGCCGGAGCTGCCGATGCTGGCAGCGCCGGTGGTTCACCAGGGAGAGACGGTCGCGCTGGTCTGCGTGCACGAGCAGGGGTTTGAACAGTTTACCCTGTACCACGAAAACCTGTTTCGGATTGCCGTAGACATGATTTCCCGCTCGCTCTCCCGTGCCTTTATCTACGTGGCCGCCACGCGCAGCGAACGCTTCGTGGAGGAGACCCCGATTTTGCAGGAGGGAGCCTTTTTGGAAGTGTTGCGCAGCAAACAGGCGGCCAAGAAACGGTACCAGGCCGCGTACACCTTGCTGCACGTGGAAACCTCCGAAAACGGCTTCAAGGAAACGGCTGCGCGTCTTGCCCACCTGCTGCGCGACACGGATTATATCGGGCTGTTGCGGGGACAGCTGGTGCTGCTCCTGTCCAACTCCGGGCCGGAAGAGGCCGGGGCGGCAATGGAGCGGCTGCAAAAATACGGCGTGGCAACGCGCCTGGTGAGCGAGGATACGGTCTATGCTTAACGGAGCAATTGCGGCTTATTACGTGCTGACGGCGGTGTATCTGGTGATCCTGTTTCGCCGCCGGGAACCGATGCGCGGCGGCAGGGCAGCGCTGGCCTGCCTGCTCCCGTTTGCCGGGTTGCCGCTGGTGTTGGTCGCCAGCAGGGCGGGGGCCAAGAGTGCGTCCGCCAATCCGGACCGATTCGCCGACGTGGTGGGACTGAAGGCGGATTCGGGAGGCGTCCTGGTCAAAGTGGATCTGGAGAAGGAGACGTCGATTGTGCCGATTGAAGAGGCACTGGTGCTCAATGATCACACCACCCGCCGCCGGATCGTGATGGACGCTCTCAAGGAGGAAACGCTGGACCTCGTCAGCTACCTCGCCAAGGCCGCCCGAAACGATGACAGTGAAACCGCCCACTACGCCGTCACCGCCATTGTGGAAATGAAACGGGGGATGATGGCCGAACTGCAGCGGTGGTCGGTCGAACGGGAGCGTTCCCCTGATGATCCGACCGTGTTGGCCGGGTATGCCAACGCGTTGAAGCGGTATATCGGCAGCGGGCTGATGGATGCCGAGATGGAGCGCACCTACCGCCTGCAGCAGGCGGATGTACTGGAGCGTTTGATCCGACGTGAGGACTGCGGGGAAGAGGCGTTTGCCGACAAGGTGGAATGCGAACTTCTCCTGCGCCGCTACGACAGGGCAGAAGCAGCCTGCGAGCGGTTTCTCCAGGCTTATCCGCAATCGGAGATGGCTTATTACACGGCGCTGAAACTGTATTACTCGCTGCGGGCCGTCATGAAGTTTCACGAGACGCTGAACAGGCTGAAAGAATCGTCCATCACCGTGTCGTATCCGACTTTGCAGATTATCCGGTACTGGAGCAGGGATTTCGTATGATAATCAGGACAAAATCGCTCAGACGCATGATTGTGCTGCTCGTCTTCGTACTCCTGCTGACGCTGTTGATGCAGATGTCCCGTTCAACGCTGGTGATGCGCTGGAATGGGTTCAACGACGGACTTAGTGCCAAGGCCGCGGCCCGCAACGCGCTGACGCCTGCGGAGCTGGCCCGCATCGATCAGGAACGGCTGGTCATCCTGGCAGACCCGAATGACGCGATGAGCCAAAAGGTGGCGTATCAGGCGGAACAACTCCTGATCGGGATGAAAAAGCAGTTTGAGCGGTTGCCTGTGGGAAGCGCCGTGCCTGTTCCAGCGCCCGATGGCGTGATTGTGACCGTGTCCGATTTGACCCGGCTTGCCGGATCGGAATGGCTGAACGGCTACGTGGCGCGGGGCGGCCGCGTATTGCTGGCGATCGAGCCGGACAACAACGAGGCGTTTTCCGCCATGTACCGCCGGCTGGATATCGTTGAGATCGGCACGTACGTGGATACCAGCGAGATTCACCTCCACACCAACGTGCTGCTCGGGTTTGCCGGCAGCGTGTTTCGCGATCCCGGCCTGCAGAATCACGTGCTGCGCGTCAAGCTGGGACAGCGCAGCCGCGTTCACGTCTCGGCGGGGGAACATGTGCCGCTGTTGTGGGAGGCGCCGTATGAAAAGGGAGCCTACATTGTGTTCAACAGCGTGCTGCTGCAGGAGAAGATCAACCGCGGACTGTTTGCGGGCGCCATCGGCGTGCTGCTGCCCGACCTGATCTATCCGGTGCTCAACGCCAAACTGATGTTTCTCGACGACTTTCCCGCCCCGTTCCCCCAGGGAACCCATCCCATCATCGACCGGGACTACCGGATGGATTTGCCGCAATTTTTCAAGAAAGTGTGGTGGCCGGACATGATCCGGCTGGCGCGCAGACACGATCTGAAGTACACAGGGGCGCTCATCGTCACTTACAGCGACCGGGTTACCCCGCCGTTTGACTGGGAGAACGAAGCGGACGTCTCCAGCCTGGTGATGTACGGGCGCGAACTGCTGAAGGAAGGGGGAGAAATCGGCATCCACGGCTACAACCATCAGTCGCTGACCACCATTCCGCGGTTGTCGCGGGCGTTTGGCTACAACGTGTGGTCGAGCCAGCAGGAGATGAAGGACTCGCTTCGCTCCTTGCGGCAGTACGTCGAGTCTGTCTTTCCCCACTACCCGCTGCGTACCTACGTGCCGCCGTCCAACGCACTGGATGGTGCGGGGCGGCAGGTGCTGAAACAGGCGTTGCCCGACCTGGACAACATCTCGTCCCTCTACATCGAAGACCACCAGGATATCTCCTATGTGCAGGAATACAAACTGGCTCCCGACGGCTTGGTGGAGCTGCCGCGCGTGACGTCCGGGCACTTGATCGATGAGTACGACCGCTGGGCGATGGCCAACGCAGTCACCGCTCATGGCATCTTTTCCCACTTTGTTCACCCGGACGACGTGATTGATGAGGAACGGGGCGGCAAAGAAAGCTGGCGCGATCTGTACACGCGCCTGGATGAGTTCCTGGAACTGGTGCAGGACAAATACGGTTGGCTGCGGCCCATGACCTCGGCAGAGGCGAGCGCTGAGGCAAGGCGTACGCTAGTGAGCCAGCCTGTGTTTGAACGGCGTCCAGATGGCCTAACCGGCTACATCAACGGCTTTTCCGGCCCGCAGTACTTTCTGCTGCGGACCGACCGAAACATCGTGCGCACGAAGCAGTGCGAAGTGCGGCGCATCGATCAGGGCGCATTTCTGGTGCGCGCCGATCAAGAAATCTTTTCAATTGATTGGACGGATAAACCATGAAAATTTGTATTGTTGCGGAAGGTTCCTATCCGTATGTGACCGGCGGGGTGTCCAGTTGGATTCATGACCTGATCAACTCCATGCCCCAGCACGAGTTTGTCATATTTGCCATCGGAGCGGAGGAGCGAAACAGGGGGAGATTCTCCTACCGGCCGCCCGACAATGTATGCGAGGTTCGTGAAGTGTTTCTCGACACCTTTTTGCAGGAAGAAGGCCGCTGGGGCCGCCGGATTGAACTGAGCGGCAAAGAACGGGACGCCTTGCAGGGGCTGATTGTCGGCGAGCGGGATACCGACTGGGAGACACTGTTTCAGCTGCTGTGCGGCGGGCGCTGGGATGCGTCCACGGAATTTTTGATGAGCCAGGATTACTTTGATCTGTTGAGCGATGTGGCACGACAGCGGTACGAGCAGCTTCCGTTTCGGGAGTTGTTCTGGACGGTCCGTTCCATGCTGCTGCCGCTGATGCAGCTGCTTCGCCACCCGCTTCCCGAGGCGGACCTGTACCACGCCGTCTCGACCGGGTACGCCGGTGTCATCGCCAGTCTGGGCAAGCACCGCTACGGCCGTCCGATGCTTTTGACCGAGCACGGCATCTATTCCCGCGAGCGGGAGGAGGAGATCATCAAGGCGGACTGGGTCAAAGGGTATTTCAAAGACTTGTGGATTCGCTATTTTTACGGTCTGGCCCGCTGCGCCTACCAGTATGCCGACCAGGTGGTGACGCTGTTCAACCGAAACCGGGAGATCGAGATCGAGCTGGGCTGCCCTGAGTCAAAAATCGCGATTATCCCCAACGGCATCAAGGCGGACGAATACGTCGACCTGCCGCGAAAAACGGCGGACGACCCGGCCGTTCACATCGGTGCCATCGTGCGAGTGGTGCCGATCAAGGACATCCGGACGATGATCCAGAGCTTCGCTGTGGTCAAGCGGGAAGTGCCGCAAGCCAGGTTTAGCATCATGGGGCCGTACGACGAGGACCCGGACTACTACCGCGAATGCGTGGAACTGGCGGAAATGCTGGGCGTGCGGGATCTCACATTCACGGGCAGCGTCGACGTCAAGACTCGCATCGGCAAGCTGGACGTGGTCGTGCTTACCAGCATCAGCGAAGGGCAGCCGCTGGCCGTCCTGGAAGCGATGGCGGCGGCCAAACCGGTCGTGGCGACCGACGTCGGAAGCTGTCGGGAACTGCTCTACGGCAGCGAGGCGGACGGGGTGGAAGGCCGCGCCGGGCTGGTCGTGCCGGTGCTGGACGACAAAGAGATTGCCCGCGCCATCATCACCTTGTGCAATAGCGAATCGCTGCGCCGGGAAATGGGAGAAAACGGACGGCGCCGCGTCCTGTCGGCGTATACCCACGAGCAGTTCATTTCCCGTTACGAATCGCTGTACGCCTCGCTCGGAAAGGAGGAGAAGACATGGCAGGTATCGGCTTCCAGCTAAAGCGGCTGTTTGACCGTGAAGGCCTGTTTGGCCGCGTGCAGGCCATCTCGTACGCTTCGCTGGTGACGGTGGGGCCGATTCTGAGCTGCATGGCGGCGGTCGCGGCCGTCCATTGGCTGCTCGTCACAGAAATGGCGCCGTATCGGGCCCGGCTGCTGTTTCAGGCGGGAACAGCGTACGTCTTTGCCTTTTCGTTTATCGTCGCGGCTCCGTTCTCCATGCTGTTTACCCGGCTTGCGTCCGACCAGCTCTACGATAAACGCTACGACGAACTGCTGCCGACGTTTTACAGAAGCCTGCAGCTGGCGCTGGGCAGCGCTGCGGTGCCCGCTGCGGCTTTTCTCCTGCTGGCGCCGCTGGAGCTGGCGGAGAAGCTGGTGTTGGTTGTGATGTACATGGAGCTGATTGTCATCTGGATGGGCGTGGTGTACGTGTCGGCGATGAAAGCGTACCGCCGGATTGCCGGGGCATTTTTCGCAGGCATGCTGCTGGCGATGATTGCGGTCTGGCTGTACGTTCGTCTGGAAGGGGAGCATCTGGCAGCGTGGGGGCTGTTTGCCGGATTGGCCGGCGGATTTTTTGTCACGGCATCGGTACTGCTGTGGGAGATTGAGCGTTTCTTTCGCACACCCAAGCCGCTGTATCCGAATGGATTGGTCTCGTATCTGCGCCAGTATCCCTCCCTGTTGGCGATCGGCCTGTTCACCGCCTTCTCGATGTATGCGCATCAGTTTGCCCAGTGGGTGTTTCACGGCGAGTGGCTGGAGGGGACGTTTCTGCTTGCTCCGGAATACGATGTGGCCGTCTACTACGCCGTCCTCTCCGTGCTGCCGACGCTGGTCTGGTTCGTGGTGTCGGTGGAGACGGCATTTTACCCGAAGTATCGCCAGTATTACGACGCGATTCTTGGACAGGGAAGCATTATCGAGATCGACCGCGCCCGCCGCGAGATGGAACAGGTGCTGATCGGCGAGATGGCCAAGCTGATGGGGATTCAACTCGTCTTTTCGCTGGTGGCTGTAGCCTGCGGCATCCTGTATCTGCCCTACATCGGTTTTACCGCCCAACAGGTGGATACCTTCAACATTTTGGTTATGTCCTTTTACACGTACATCATGACCAGTGTTTCGCTGTTGCTGTTGCTCTACTTTGATGATCGAAAGGGAGCGCTGGCGCTCTCGGCGATCTTTTTGGCGGCCAACATAGCAGCTGCCTGGGCCCTGCGCGACATCGAATACCAGGGGCTGTCCCTGTTTGCCGCCTCGTTTCCCGTCCTCATCGCCACTCTGAGCAGGCTGATATACCGGCTGCGCCGGCTGCACTACGCGACGTTCAGCGCACAGCCGCTGGCATCGCGGGAGCAAGACCGGATGCGCGGCAGGGCAGGGTGACAATGGAGGAGGAAAAAATGGAATGAAACAGATATGGAGAAGCGGGTGGCTGGCTGTCTTGCTGGCGATAAGCGTCGCAGCTGGCGGTTGTGCGCCGGACGCAGATGTCAGCCAGCCGCAGGTGGAGGGGCCGGTCGTGCCGCCTGCCGTGGAGTACGCGCCCAAATTGCAGGAAAATCGGCTGGTCTACGATAAGGATCAGCCGGGAAGCGTCGTACACCTGTACATTACCGTGACGGATGACAACCTCAGCGCCGAGCGGCCGATGACCTGGGCGGAGTTGAACCGCATCGCCAACGAGAACGACAACACGGTCGAGCGAAAACTGAACGTCATCGTGCAGGAAGGGACGGATCAGGGACCACAAAAGGGGATGTTTGGTTACGGAACGAACGAGCCCAACGCTTCCATCACCCTTCGGGGCAAGTCGTCGATCAAGGCGATGCAGAAGTCGTACAAGATCAGGCTCTTTGACAATGCCGGCTACTGGCGGGATCAGCGGACCATCAACCTGAACAAGCACGTGTACGATTTTTCCCGGCTGCGCAACAAACTGAGCTTTGACTACTTCAAGCAGCTGCCGGACATCACCAGCCTGCGCACCCAGTTCGTTCACCTGCATGTCAGGGATCTCACCAGCGGGCGGGCGCAGGCGCCGTTTGAGGATTACGGCCTGTACACCCAGATTGAACAGCCCAACAAGTCGTTTCTCCGGACGCACGGGCTGGACCCCTACGGCCATCTGTACAAGGCTACCAACTTTGAGTTTTTCCGCTATCCCGACAAGTTGAAAATGGCGGACGATCCCACGTACGACAAACAGGCTTTCGAGTCCGTCCTGGAAATCAACGGTTCCCATGACCATGCCAAACTGCTGCGCATGCTGGATGATGTGAATGACATGACCAAGGATTTCGACGAAGTCTTTGACCGCCATTTCGACCGCGACAACTTCCTGACCTGGATGGCGGCCAACATCCTGATGGACAATGTTGACACGATGACACAAAACTTTTTCCTCTATTCTCCGCTGAACGCGGAAAAATGGTATTTTCTCCCATGGGATTACGACGCGGCGTTTGATTTTTACGGCAGCCCGGCCGGTAATCCCAATGAGCGCGCATTGTGGGAGCGGGGGATTCATAACTATTGGGGCAGCGTGCTGGCCAACCGGTTTTTTAAAAATCCGCAAAACGTCGAGCAGCTTGTGGCCAAAGTGCGCCAACTTCGCACCATCATCAATCCGGAAAACTCGCGGCGCATGATCGAGACGTACAAACCGGTCGTGTCCGCTTTCGTCAGACGGGAACCGGACATCCGCTACCTGCCGGGGCGGGTGGAGTTGTACGAGCAGGAGCTGGAGCGGATCATCCAAATGCCCGTGAAGAATGAGCAGGCATTCATCGCCAGCTTGCAGGCACCGATGCCGTATTATCTGGCAGATGTGGAGCAGGCGAACGGAACGCTGACGTTTCGCTGGGGGATGTCGTACGACCTGCAGGGCGATGAGCTGACCTACCGCTTCCAGTTGGCGAAAGAGCCGTCGTTTGCCCGCCCGTTGGTGGATCGCGACGGGTTGAAGGGAACCTCGCTCGTGCTGAACGGCATCGGCAAGGGACGTTACTTTTGGCGAGTCACGGTGAAGGACGCGAAGGGGCACGTGATGACGGCGTTTGACAAGTTCTTTGACGAGAACGGCAACGTCTATAACGGCGTCCGCGACTTTTACGTGAAATGACGGGAGGGGAGCCTGTGCGTGCATGGAAACGGAAACACGCTGCGTCATGAACTGAAGTACTATATTCATCCGCACGATTACGTCGGGTTGCGCAACCGGCTGCGGGCGCTCCTTCCCTTGGACCGCCATTCCGTAAACGACGAAGGCTACCACATCCGCAGCCTGTATTTTGACGACATCCGGGAGAGCGCGCTGTACGACAAGATCAGCGGTTACTTCCAGCGGAAAAAGTACCGCATCCGCATCTACAACGTCAGCGACCGGATCATCCGGCTGGAGCGAAAAAGCAAGTGGAACGAGTACGTGCTCAAGGAATCGGCCCCGTTGACCCGCAGTCAGGTGTACCGGCTGCTGGAGGGTGACATCGACTGGTTGGCGGACAAGGGGCAGCGCCTGTTGGCTGATTTTTACCAGGATCTCAAGGCAGGTGCGATGAGGCCGTCCGTCATCGTCGACTACATCCGGGAGGCGTATGTGGATGTTTCCACCAACACCCGGGTTACCTTTGACAAACAGCTGGCAGCCGGGCTTCATTCGTTTGACCTGTTTGACCCCAACCTGGCTACCTGGGAAGCGATCCAGGGGCCGCGGATGATCATGGAGATCAAATTCCGGCGCTTTTTGCCGGGGACGATTCGCTCGCTGGCGCAGGTGTCGGCTCACCAGCGTTCGGCGATCTCCAAGTACGTCCTGTGCAAGGAGAGGCAAAAAGTATACGACCGCTAACGGCGGATACGCGGTGGGATGCACTGTATGGATGGGAAAGGAAGTGCGTTATGGACGAGCTGATTACGTTTCGGGATATCATCAAAAAAAGCGTGCTCAACCTCGGGGCGTTTACCAATGTATCGTGGGTGGACATGTGTCTGAGTCTTTTGGTCGCGTTTGCGGTCGGCATGTTTATCTACTATGTGTACCGCGTCTGCTACCGGGGAGTGGTATACAGCCACAATTACAACGTCACGTTCGTGCTGATGACGATTATCACCGCGCTGATTATCATGACCATCAGCACCAACATCGTGCTCTCGCTCGGCATGGTCGGAGCGCTCAGCATCGTCCGGTTTCGGACAGCGGTCAAGGATCCGATGGACATCGTCTACATGTTTTGGGCCATCTCGGCGGGCATTGCCGCGGGGGCGAAAATATACTCCGTTGCCATCGTCGGTTCGCTGGTGGTGGGTCTTACGATCTGGTGGCTGACGCGGCGCAAGGAAGCCTCCTCCCCCTATCTGTTGATCCTGCATTACGAAGCGATTGCCGAAGACGAGGTCAAGCGGCGGATTCGGAAAATGAACGCCGTGCTGAAGTCAAAGACAGTGCGCAAGGAGCTGACCGAGCTGACGGTGGAACTGCGGATACGTGACGACAACACCGCGTTTGTCAACGATTTCTCTGCATTGGAAGGGGTCAAGGACGTGGTGCTGGTCAGCTACAACGGCGAGTACGCCCAGTGATGATGTCCCCCTTGTTTGGGAAACCGGCCTGCGGGGAGGAAGGTAGGGCGTATTGACAAACGCGGTCAACTGTTTTTATAATCTCTCATGCTTACCTCCTTCCTTGCACCAGCGAAGGAGCCGACAGATGCATAGCATACCACGGCATTGAAGAGGAAGAGTAAGAGAGGGCGCTGACGTTCAGAGAGCCTGCCTGCAAGCTGAGAGGGGGGCCGTCATCTCTCTTTGAAGCCGCCTTGGAGCTCCTGCTTTTGAAATTGCGAGTAGAAAGCAGCGGATCAGCCCCCGTTATCGGGTGAAAGTCTGTGCAGGACTTTCCGAGTCTGCTTTTCGTGAGGAGAGCAGAAAAGCTGAGTGGTACCGCGATTCCGTCGCCTCAGCAATCGAATCTTTGGGACGAATGTTCCGGATTCGGTTGCGGGGCGATTTTTTGTTGGAGTACGCGGGTTGGCCACGCGCAATTTTACAGGAATGGAGTGGAAGTAATGGATCGTCAAAAGCAGCGTGAACTCTTGCGGCTGCTGGAACAGGACAGCCGCCTGAACCCGGAACAGATCGCCAGCTTGTTGGCCGAACCGGTGGATAGCGTAAAAGAGACAATCGCCCGGCTGGAAGCGGAAAAAGTGATCGTCAAGTATCCCGCGCTGATCAACTGGGAGCTGGTGGAGGACCATCCGTACGTGACGGCCATGATCGATGTCAAGGTGACGCCGAAGCGGGAAGTGGGTTTTGACGAGGTGGCGGAGCGAATCTGCCGTTTCCCGGAAGTGAAGGCCGTCTACCTGATGTCCGGCGCCAGCTACGACCTGTCCGTCGTGCTGGAAGGAAAAACGATGCGGGAAGTGGCGTCGTTTGTGTCGCAAAAGCTGGCCACGCTGGATTCCGTCGTCTCGACCGCGACCCACTTTATCCTCAAGCGGTACAAACACGACGGCATTCAGTTTGAAGACAGAGACGAAGACCACAGGATGGTGGTAACCCCATGAGTCAGCAAATCAGTGTACGTCAGCGTTTGTCCGCCACGGTCGCCTCGCTCAAGCCGTCGGGCATCCGCCGTTTCTTTGACCTGGCCGCTTCGATGGAAGGGGTCATCTCGCTCGGGGTAGGGGAACCGGATTTCGTCACCCCGTGGCGCGTGCGGGAAGCCTGCATCGCCTCGCTGGAACGGGGCTACACGGCGTATACCTCCAATGCCGGTCTCATCGAGCTGCGCAGGGAGATTCACAAGTACCTGGAGGAGCGCTTCGCCGTCTCGTACCATCCGGAAAAAGAGATCATGATTACAGTCGGCGCCAGTGAAGCGATTGACATCGCGCTGCGGGCCATCGTCGATCCTGGCGACGAGGTATTGGTCGTCGAGCCCTGCTATGTCTCCTACGAACCGGTCATCCGTCTGGCCGGCGGGGTGCCGGTGTTTTTGCACACGCGCGCGGAGCAGTCGTTTAAATTAACGCCTGAGGAGCTGGAGGCGCACATCACGCCGCGCACCAAGGCGATCATCTTCTGCTACCCGAACAACCCGACCGGCAGCACGATGTCGGCGGAGGAGTGGAAGCGGCTGATCCCGATCCTCGTCAAGCACGATCTGCTGGTCATCTCCGACGAGATTTACGCGGAGCTGAGTTACGGTCAGCGGCATGAGAGCATCGCCGCCCTGCCCGGGATGAAGGAGAGGACGATCCTGATCTCCGGTTTTTCCAAAGCGTTCGCGATGACGGGCTGGCGCCTCGGCTACGTCTGCGCGCCGGAAGATCTGCTCGGCGGCATGCTGAAGATTCACCAGTACACCATGCTGTGCGCGCCGATCATGGCGCAGATGGCCGCTCTGGAGGCGCTGCGGCATGGTCAGGCGGACATGGAGAGGATGGTGGAAAGCTACCGGCAGCGGCGCAATTTCGTCGTGCAGGGATTCAAGGAGATCGGCCTGTCCTGCCACGAGCCGGAAGGGGCGTTTTACGCGTTTCCTTCGATCGCGTCCACCGGGCTGGATGCCGGCGAGTTTGCCGAGCGGCTGCTGATGGAGGAAAAGGTGGCCGTGGTGCCGGGTGATGTGTTTGGCGACAGCGGCAGAGGCCACATCCGCTGCTCCTACGCCACTTCCCTGGATCAGCTTGGGAAGGCGCTGGAACGGATGGGGCGGTTCGTGCAGCGACTGTCGTAAAAAAGGAAAGGCCGGGGGTTCCCCGGCCTTTGCTATACCGATTAGTTGGATATCGTTGATTCGTCCGTGGAGAGATCCACTTCCCGCAGCGGCACCACTTTCGTCTTTTTCACGGCTTTGTAGCCGAGCCAGACGATCAAAAACAGCGGCAGGCCGATGTACGAGACGAGAATGCCGTTCCAATCGATCGTCTCCCCGGTGAAGGCGGTGTAGTTTTGGCCGAGGATGACGAAACAGCAGACGACGAATGCGAAAATCGGGCCAAACGGGAACCACTTCGCCCGGTACGGCAGTTCGTTCAAATCGCGGCCTTGGGCTGCAAACGCTTTGCGGAAGCGGTAGTGGCTGATTGCGATGCCCAGCCAGGCAATAAACCCGGACATCCCCGAGGCGTTGAGCAGCCAGATGTAGACAGTCCCGTCGCCAAACAGGGAGGCGAGAAACGCAAACATCCCGATGCTGGCAGTCAGCAGCAGCGCATTAACCGGAACGCCCCGCTTGTTTACCTTGCTGAACAGCTTGGGCGCCTTTCCTTCCTTGGCCAGCGTCCACAGCATGCGGGTGGAGGCGTACATGCCGGAGTTGCCCGCCGACAGGACGGAGGTCAGGATGACGGCGTTCATGACGGATGCGGCAAAGGCGAGTCCGGCTTTTTGGAACACCAGCGTAAACGGGCTGATCGCGATGTTCTCGATGTCGCCGTTGACCAGGTTGGGGTTGTCGTACGGGATCAACAGCCCAATCACGAAGATCGCCAGGATGTAGAACAGCAGGATGCGCCAAAACACCTGCTTGATCGCTTTCGGCACGTTTTTGGCAGGGTTTTCGCTTTCACCCGCAGCGATCCCGACCAGCTCCGTCCCCTGGAAGGAGAAGCCGGCGATCATGAAGACGCCGAGCATCGCCATGAAGCCGCCGTTGAACGGTGCATCGCCGACGGTAAAGTTGCGGAAGCCGACTGCTTCACCGCCCATGATGCCCAAGATCATCAGCAGGCCGATGACGATGAAGATGATTACGGTCGCTACCTTGATGAGGGAAAACCAGTATTCCGATTCGCCGTATCCTTTTACAGACAAATAATTCAGACCAAACATAAGCGCGAGGAACAGGGCGCTCCACAAGATGGACGGCGTGTCGGGGAACCAGTATTTCATGATCAAGGCCCCGGCTGACAGCTCGACGGCGATGGTGATGGCCCAGTTGTACCAGTAGTTCCACCCCAGCGCAAAGCCGAGGGACGGATCGACGAACTTCGTCGCGTAGGTGGAAAATGAACCGGAGACGGGGAGAAACGCCGCCATCTCGCCCAAACTGGTCATCAGGAAGTAGACCATCAGGCTGATGGCCGCGTAGGCGACGAGTGCGCCGCCCGGACCGGCGGAGTGGATGGAGCCGCCGCTCGCCAAAAACAGCCCCGTGCCGATGGAGCCGCCAATGGCGATCATGGTCAGATGTCGGGCCTTGAGGCCCCGCTGCAGTTGATTGGATTCCATGAGTGCTTGCACGACCTTTCTACAAAGATAGTCAGAAGGAAGGTCGGACATAAAAAATACCGCCCCAACGAACAGGGCGGTACTGTTACATCCCCACCAAGCCTTCGTTGAAGATAGCACATCACGTTTGCCCGGCTCGCAAACGTGACAGTTCTGCCCCTTTCGAGTACAGCCCCAGCCCGTGTGCCCAGAGAATGCACAGCGGACTTCGGCGGCTTTTCCCTCCTCTGGAGTCATCGATCTTCTCTGGATCTCGTGCCAGAATCATATAAAAGCCGCGACCTCTATCCCCATCGCATGTGATGAGGATAATCTGTGAAGTTTTGTTACGGTTCAAGTATATAGAAAATCGCGGCAAAATCAAGCACTAAAAACTGTAAGAGGTCGTTTTGCATACAAAGCGATTAGCTGAAATGATTTTTTATTGAAGAACATGCACAAGACCAGCCATGAGATATTCATTTTTTACAAGCTTTCTGATGAAATAAAACGGCTGCCCCAACATCACAACAAAAGCAAGGTAAGCGGGGGAAGGACTCCTTCACTCAAAACTATTTTCCGCATACCTATTTATTTACGTTTGGGACCCAGTAATTTCCTTCATTCTAGACTGACTTGTCCGAAAAATTCGATCATTTTCGTTGACAGTTAGAAAAGAAACTGGTTATACTGGAAGAAACACTGATCGGATAGCATATTTTCCCATACGGTTAGGCGGAGAAACGGAGAAACCCTTACCCGTAAACACACTCCCAAAGGGGGATGTGTTTATCTACGTGAGGGTTTTTCTTTTTCCTCGGAAACTGTTTGACTATTCGATCAACAATCACAGAAAGAGGGGTCTGACACATGTTGAAAAAATGGTTGAACGTAGCAGCCACAGCCGTTTTGCTCTCCACTGTCGCCTTGGCAGGGTGCTCCTCCGGCCAGGAGGCTTCGTCCGGCAGCACACCGGCGGGAGACGGATCGGGAGGAACAAAAGAACTGGGCCCGATCGCGCTGTATTCCCCTGAGACGCCGGATATGACCAAAGAAATTGGTCTCAATTTTGAAAAGGCTTTCAAAGGGTCTTCCATCAACGTGCAGTACGCGGGGACCAACGTGCTGGTCAACCGCATGATTGCGGAAAAAGACAACCCGCAGGCGGACGTCTGGTACGGCGGCGGAGGATTCCTGCCGTTTGAAGCGGCCAAGGACAAGGACATCATCACATCGTACACGCCGGAAGCAATCAAGGATTGGCCGGAAGTGCGGGACGGCATCAAGCTCCGCGACAAGGACTGGAAGTGGATCGGCGCGGAAGTGTTCGTACTCGGCTTTGCCTACAACAGCGACCTGGTGAAGCCGGAAGAGGCGCCGAAAACCTGGGACGACCTGCTTGACCCCAAATGGAAGGGCAAAATCCAGATGCCCAACCCCGCCGCTTCCGGCACAGCCACCCTCACTGTGCTGAGTCAACTGATGGCCCGCGGCGAAGAGCAGGGCTGGGACTACTTCAAAAAATTGGTGGAACAGATGAGCGCCATGCCCGACTCCGGCTCCGCACCTTCCAAAGCAGTAGCCAAAGGGGAGGCGCACATTGCGATCGCCTTTGACTTCATGGTGTACGAAATGAAGGCCAAGGGGGAGAAAATCGATTTCATCGTGCCGGACAAGACGCCGGTCATCGTCAACCCGGTGTCGCTCGTAAAAGACGGCCCGAATCCTGATGGCGGCAAGGCGCTGATCGACTACCTGCTGTCCAAGGAAGGGCAGCAAACGCTGGCCAACTGGTACCATATCCCGATCTCCAAAGACGTGGAGTCGAAAACGCCGCTTACCCTGGAGAAAGTCATCCCGCACGCGCAGGAGCTGGACATCGACTGGGTCGTGAGCAACTACGACCGGGTGCGCAACGAGTGGCGGCAAAAATTCCAGTAAGGAGGCTCTTGCATGGGGTCGGTTCGAATCGAGCACTTGCACAAGCAATTCAACGGAATCACCGCTTTGGAAGACGTCAATCTGGAGATTCGCGAAGGCGAATTCTTCGCTCTGCTGGGGCCATCCGGCTGCGGCAAAACGACGACCATGCGCTGTGTGGCCGGTTTTGAAAGCCCCACCTCAGGAAAGATTTTCATCGGGGAGCGGGATGTAAGCCACGTGCCCGCCAACCAGCGGAACTGCGGCATGGTGTTTCAAAGCTACGCGCTTTTTCCCCATCTCAGCGTATTTGAAAACGTCGCCTACAGCCTGCAGGTGCGCCGCTTTTACCAGGGCGGCCTGGGCACGAAGCTGTCCGTGCTGGCCCACATGCTCAACCGCAAGCTGGGGAAAGTGGACAAGGAGATCGAACAAAAGGTGCGTGACGCCCTTGACTTCGTCGAGCTTGGCCACCTCGCCGACCGACTGCCCGGACAGCTTTCGGGCGGCCAGCAGCAGCGCGTGGCGCTGGCCCGGGCGCTGATCATGGAGCCGGCCGTCCTGCTGATGGATGAGCCGCTGTCCAACCTGGACAAAAAGCTGCGCAACAGCATGCGCGTCACGATTCGGCGCATCCAGCAGAAAGTGGGGATCACGACGATTTTCGTGACGCACGACCAGGAAGAAGCGATGAGCATGGCCGACCGCGTGGCGGTGATGCAGGGTGGCAAACTGGTGCAGGTGGACACGCCCACGTCCCTGTACAGCCAGCCAGCCTCCACGTTTGTCGCCGATTTCGTCGGCTCGTCCAACATCTTTAAAGCGACGGTGAAGGAGTCCGGCGAGGCGGGCACGGTGCTGCAGCTCGTCGGCGACGGAATCATCCGCTCCGCGTTTTCGACCAACCGCAGCGAAGTGGACGTGATTATCCGGCCGGAAAGCATCCGTCTGTTCGCGGACGGGGCGCAGGCGGATGCGGGAGACAACCTGCTGGAAGGCACGATCTTGATGTCCACCTATCTGGGAGCGACCATCCGCTACGACGTGCAGGTGGGGCAGCTGCAGATGGAAGTGGACAAAACCTTTGAAGCGGGCAGCCCGGTGCTGCCGGCGGGGACGAACGTGAAGCTGGCAATCGATCCGAATGTCGTGGTGATCTTATGAAACAGCGGTACTCTTTTGCCCTCAGCGGCTTTACCGTGCTGAAATGGTTGATGTATCTTTTTTTCCTCGTGTTTTTGCTGGTCCCGCTGTTTTCCATCCTGCTCGTCAGCCTGACCGGAGAGCCGGTCAACCTGTTTGGCAGCCTGACCAGTCAAAAAATATTGATGTCCACGCTGAAGAAGCTCTCCAACCTGTCGCTGGACGCGTACTCGTCGCTGGTGGAAGGCACCGGGTACTTTGCCGCGCTGATGAACAGCCTGAAGCTGAGCACGGGGGTGGCGCTGCTGGTGACGGTGTTGGTGCTGCCGATCGCCTACGCCTTCGCCCGCACCACCATGCCGTGGAAACCGTTCTTCGCCGCGCTCTGCACCATCCCGCTGGTGGTGCCGACGTTCATCTCCTCCTACGCGTTTACGCTGATGTTCGGCAAGACCGGGTGGGTCAACCACATCTACCGGTCGCTGGGCGGCGAAGGCGTGCTGTTTGACGTGCAGTCGATGCTGGGAATCGTGCTGGTACAGGTCTTTTTCTTCTTTCCCTACGCGCTGTGGCCGATGGTGGCGGCGTTCAAGATCAGCGACCTGACGCTGGAGGAGGCGTCGCAAAACCTGGGGGCGAAAGGCTGGTACACCTTTTTGCGGGTGACCCTGCCGCTGGCCGTGCCGGGGATCGTCTCCAGCATGCTGTTGATTTTTACCGTCAGCTTTTCCGATTTCGGGACGCCGATCATTCTGGCGCCCAAAGACCTGAACCTGATCGTGGTCGAAGCGTACCGCGAGATCGCCGGCTTCTACAACTGGGCGGGCTCGGCCGTCCTGACCGTCATCATGCTGCTGGTGGCCGCCTTCTTTTTCTGGTTGCAGCGGTTAGTGATCAAAGGGAAGGAGTACGGCACCATCTCGGGCAAGCCGACGCGGCAGAAGCTGAATGACCACAAAGGGGTCGTCTCCGTGCTCACCGTCTACACTTTCCTGGTGATGCTGGTGCCGCTTTTGGCAGTCGGTTCCGTCTTTCTCTCGTCGCTGGCGACCACCTGGGGGCATCACGCCCTGCCCGACGGCTACACGCTGAAGCATTATCTGACCATTTTCAGCACGTCGCATAAAAATATTGTGAACAGCCTGGTGCTGGCGGCTGGCGCGCTGGTGCTGAGCGTCGTGATTGCCACGTTTGTTTCCTACTTCGTGGTGCGGCGCGGCTCCGGCGGACTTGACTTCGTCTCGTCGATCCCGCTGATCGTGCCGGGTATTTCCCTGGGAATTGCGCTGATCCAGACGTTTAATACGGCGCCGCTGAAATTGACCGGCACCGCCCTCTTGCTGATCGTCGCCTACACGATCCGGCGGATGCCGTACATGATCCGCTCGACGATGAGCTCAATGATGGCGATCCGCAAAGACATCGAAGAAGCGGCCGTCAACCTGGGCGCCTCCAACCTGCTGGCAGCCGTTACGGTCATCGGCCCGCTGATGCTGCCGGGCATCGCGGCAGGTGCGATCCTGGTGTTCGTGACGGTAATCAAGGAGACCAGCATCTCGCTGCTGCTGGCGCCGACGGATTGGGCGCCGATGAGCCTGGCTGTGTTTCAAAACCTGCTGCGGGGCGAGTACTACACCGCTTCAGCCATGGCGATCCTGATCATCGCCATTGTCATCGCACTGCAGTCTCTGGCAAAAAAACTGACCAAAGACCAACTGTACTAAGGAGAACGGACAATGAGAGGGTTTATCTTTGACCTCGACGGTACGGTCTATCTGGGTGATCGGTTGATTGAGGGGGCGGCGGAGGCGATTCGGACGCTGCGAGCGCGCAGCGACAAGGTGGTGTTCCTCTCCAACAAGCCGATCGCCACCCGCCAGTCCTACGCGGAGAAGCTGACAAACATGGGCATCCCCACAACAGTGGACGACGTGCTCAACTCTTCGCTGATCACGGCCCGGTATCTGCAGCGGGTATTGCAGCCGGGCGAGCGGGTGCTGGTCATCGGGGAGCAGCCGATCCGTGACGAGCTGGCGGCCCATGGCATCGTCATGAGCGACGACCCGTACGATGTGCAGTACGTCGTCCTGTCGTGGGATCGGCGGTTCAGCTACGAGACGCTGAACACGTTGTATCAGGCGGCGGTACGGGGAGCAAAGGTGATCGCCACCAACCCGGACCGGACGTGCCCGCTGGAAGACGGACAAATCCCGGACACCGGCGCGTTTATCGGCGCATTGGAAGGGGCGACGGGCAGGCCGATCGACCTCGTGGTGGGCAAACCTTCTCCGATCGCGGCGGAAGAGGCCGTCCGCCACCTGGGGTTGGACTACGCTTCCTGCTACATGGTGGGCGACCGTTTGGAAACAGACATTAAAATGGGCAACGATACCGGGATGAATTCCGTCCTCGTGCTGACCGGAATCTCCACGAGGGAGATGGCCGAGCGGAGCGAATACCGTCCGCGCTACATTTTAAATAGCATTAAAGAAATTGTGAATATTTAGAAACTGGTGGTATAATAGGTACAACCAACCTGACCTGGAGGGTAACGGATGTATCCTATTGTCGATCTAGTCGAACACCAGACCATCGCTGCGGTTCAAGCGGAAGCCGATGTGGATGACGCGATCAACAGCGACGTGAATATCGTCTTTCTGCTGACTGGCTCGATTTTCAACGTCAAGGAGCTGGTCGACCGGATCAAGCAGGCCGGCAAATGCGTCTTTTTGCACATGGAGTTCATCGAAGGCATCGCGCCCGATAAAAGCGGCGTGGCGTACGTGGCTCAATACATCGCTCCGACCGGCATCATCTCCACCCGCAGCAACCTGATTCGGGTCGCCAAGGAGATGGGGCTGATGGCAATCCAGCGCATCTTTCTGATCGACCGCAACGCCGTGATCAAAGGCATCAAGGTCGTGGAGCAGAGCATGCCGGACGCGGTCGAAGTGATGCCTGGGGTGATGCCGCGGGTGATCCGGGAGATGACTGACCTGACGCCGCTGCCCATCATTGCCGGCGGACTGGTGGGCACCAAGCAGGAAATTGACGACGCGCTTGCCGCCGGGGCGCTGGCTGTATCGGTCGGCACCAAGGAACTGTGGTACTAGCGGCGTGTTGTATCGCAAGTCTTCTTGATCATTTTTCATAAATAGGATACAGGGAAGAGAACAGGAGAACCCCCTTGAAAGGACAGCTTGTCTGATGACGGCAGGCTGCACTTTTCACGGGGGTTTTTTCATGAAACATTGGAGCGCGTGAGAAGAACCGGCGCGGGCGAAGCAGCAGGGAGGCTTTGTTCCCGCCGGAGAGGAGGCTTTTGTGTGAACATGACATTTTCAGCGAGCAGCCGACTGGCTGTACTTCAGGAAATGGCAGGAGAGACGCTTGACCTGCTCGTGATCGGCGGCGGGATTACCGGTGCGGGCATCGCCCTGGACGCCAGCGTCCGCGGCATGAAGGTGGGCGTGGTGGAAAAAGCGGACTTCGGTTCGGGGACGAGCAGCCGCTCCACCAAACTGATTCACGGCGGGCTCCGGTATCTGAAGCAGGGAGAAGTGAAGCTGGTGCGGGAAGTGGGGAGAGAACGAGCCATCCTGTACAAAAACGCCCCCCATCTGGTCATTCCCGCCCCGATGCTGCTGCCGATCTACCAAGGGGGAACCTATGGCTACCTGGCCACGTCGGTCGGCCTCTACCTGTACGACCTGCTGGCCGGCGTGGAGCGAGCGGAGCGGCGGAAAATGCTCAGCCGCGACGAGACGATCCGGCAGGAGCCGCTGCTCAGGCGGGACCGGCTCAAAGGAGGCGGCCTCTACGTGGAATACCGCACGGACGACGCCCGGCTGACGCTCGACATCATGAAGACGGCGGTGGCACATGGAGCGCGGGCGGTCAATTACGCGGCAGCGCGCCAGTTTCTCTACCACAACGGCCGGTTGACGGGGGTGCGCGTCGCGGATGGCGTGTCGGGCCAGACGTTTGATCTGTACGCCGCCTGCATCGTCAACGCCGCCGGACCCTGGGTGGACGAACTGCGACAATTGGACGGCTCGCTTGCCGGCAAGCGCCTCTACCTGACGAAAGGCGTCCATCTGGTGGTCGCCTACGATCGTCTGCCGGTGTCGCAAGCGGCGTATTTTGACACCCCGGACGGACGCATGGTGTTTGTCATCCCGCGCGGCGCGGTCACCTACATCGGTACGACCGACACGCCCTACCGCAACGACATCGACCAGCCCCGCACCACCGTGGAAGATCGCGACTACCTGCTGCGTGCGGTCAACGCGATGTTCCCCGATGTCAGGCTGAAGCCGCAGGACGTGCTCTCCCACTGGGCCGGACTGCGCCCGCTGATTTACGAGGAGGGCAAAGGACCGTCGGAACTGTCGCGGAAAGACGAGGTGTTTCATTCCCCTTCCGGACTGATCACCATTGCAGGAGGCAAGCTGACCGGCTTCCGCAAGATGGCGGAGAAGGTGGTCGATCTGGTGGCGCAGCGGCTGCAGGAGCGGAAAGGCCGATCCTTTCCCGGCTGCACGACCGACCGGATCGTGATTAGCGGCGGAGAGCGGCGAGGATGGGAGCGGTATGAAGACTGGAAGCAGGAGATGCTGCGGATGGGGATGGAAAAAGGCGTCGATCGCCATACGGCGCAGGAGTGGCTCGACACATACGGCACCAACACGCTGCGGATTTACGACCGGCTGCCGGAACCGCCGCTCACCCCCGAACAGCTGCTGCGGGCGCAGATTCAGTACGCCGTGGAGGAGGAGATGACAGTGCACGCCGTGGACTTCCTGCGGCTGCGCACCGGCTGGACGTATTTTCAACTGCACAAGGCGGAAGAAAAGGCGGAGCAGGTCGTCAGGCTGATGGCCGATGCACTGCAGTGGGACGACGAGGAGACTGCACGCCAGCGGGAGATGATCGCGCGCTTGATCGCGTCAATCCGCCAGCTTCCGGAAAGCGACGAGGCGCTGGAGGAAGGAGCGCGTCGTGCGTGACCGGGGGTCACGTTGCAATTGATTTTTGACAAGACGAGATGAAAGTGTAAAGCCGTTGACAAAGCAGGTCAACGGCTATTTGACTTCAGTTATCTACCCGAAAGTGAAGACGCTTATTCACTCAGATCAAGGCTGGCATTACCAAATGAGCAAGTACCAACATGCATTGAAAGAGAAGAACGTTATGCAGAGTATGTCGCGGAAAGGAAACTGTCATGACAATGCTGTGAACTTCTTTGGTATCCTGAAATCAGAATTATTATAATATGCAAGAGTTTGAATGCATTAAGCATTTTAAACAAGAGTTGGCAAAATACATCGACTACTATAATAACAAACGCATCAAGGCAAAATTAAAAGGCTTGAATCCAGTGCAATACCGAACTCAAACCTTACTTGCGGCTTAACTAAAATTACTGTCTAACTTTTTGGGGTCACTTCAGTGCTGGTGGTTTATTTTTTTGCTTGCTTTGCTTTTTGTCAACGCCGACTTTATTTTGACCCACCATCGCCGGTTTAGAATTGACCCACCCGGCGATTTTTTGTTGGTTAGGTGGTAGAGGGGGAGCCGTAGGCTCCAGTCCTCATCTTCTCACGAAGTCGGTAACTATTCCCCCTAATATTGACGATGTGGGAATGGTGTAAGAGCCGATCCAGGATAGCCGTAGCAAGTATCGGATCGCCCATCAGTTCCCCCCATTCACCGAAACTCTTGTTGCTGGTCAACAGAATACTCCCTCTCTCGTATCTTGCACTTACTACCTGGAAAAAGAGGTTAGCTGCCAAACTGTCAAACGGTAAGTAACCAATTTCGTCAATAATCAGGAGCTTTGGTCGAATATAGATGCGTAGGCGTTTATCCAGCCTGTTTTCCGTGTAAGCTTTTCGCAGATCTTCGATGAGTTGCGAGAGACTGACAAAGTAAACGGATATCCCTTGCGAGATGGCTTCTACAGCCAACGCCACCGCCAGATGACTTTTTCCTACTCCGGGAGGCCCTAAGAACAAGACATTCTCGTGTCGGGTTACAAAAGTCATCGTGGCCAGCTCTCGAATCAACCGTTCGTCAATGCTGGGTTGGAAAGCAAAATCGAACTCCTCCAGCGTTTTTCGGTAAGGCAAGTGTGCGAGTTTGGTGCGTACCTCCATATTCCGTTTTTGACGTTCCGCTATCTCTGCATCTAGAAGCATGTTGAGAAAGGACAGATAGGTGGGCTGTCCATGACTTGCCGCTTCCAAATGGGCATCCAAGAGTAGAGCCGCTTGCTGAAGCCCAAGTTCCTCAAGACGTAGCCGTGCCTGTTCCAGTTCAATCATGCTCCCACCCCCGTCAGCTGCTCATAGACATCCAGCGAACGCACTTCCACTTGCTGCGATGAAATCTGTCGGGCTTGCGGACGTGGATAGGCATATCCTTGAGCAGTCGTAAGACCTGCATACTGGTTTTCACAAAAAACAGTTGCACGGGATCGATAGACCTTTTGGTGTCGAGCAATACATGTGCCGTCGGCCCAGATTTCCACCCACCCATTCACTTCTCGCACGGTACCCTCACGTCCACTGTACCTCCATGGAACCCCATATCGTACACCATCGTAGCTAACAAATCCGTCTCGGCTGACCTGTCTCGGTTCATGCAAGTATTTTTCCCATCGTTCAGCTGAAGGGATAGGCGACAGATTTTCCTCACGGAGTCGGTCGATGGGACGTTCGCCGGTTGTTCCATGAATACGGCGGTTAATCCGCTCGCACCAGTGTAGGGCTTGTTGATTGAGATCCTGTAAATCAACGAAGCGTTTGCCAGGAAGAAAGTTGTTTTTTACGTATTGAACGCCTCGTTCCACTTTTCCCTTTGTTTCGGGGCGTCGAACTTTGCATACTTTTGGAACAAGCCCAATCGCTGCAGCAAAGTCGGCAAAAAGCGGATGCCAGCGAGGTTTTCGATCATCTCCCATGCCCAGTACGACGGTTTTCATCTGGTCGGTCAGCATTACCTTTGGGATGCCCCCAAAATATTCAAAAGCATGAATCAAGCAACGAAGAAAGCTGTGAATGTCACAACGCTTAGTGAACTCTATATAGGTGGAACGAGAGTACCCCAATACCATGACAAATACCGGCACTTTTCGGACTGTACCGTCCAAATCTACGTAATCACACAGTCCCCAGTCGACCTGTGCATATTCACCAGGTTTCGTCTCGTAACGAAGAACAGCGGGAACTTGTTTGGGAGGACGGAAGTCCTTCACATAGTCTTTCAAGATGGTACGTCCCCCGGTATACCCCTTTTCTCGTAGAAGATCGAATAAAACCTCGCAGTTATAGATACCTTCTTGAAGACGTTCCTGCAGGAACGGTTTATACGGATCAAGCTTGGAACCACGAGATTTACGGGTTCCCTTTTCGGGGGAGAATTCACCCCGGAGATATCGGCGAACTGTATTTCGAGAATGCCCCGTTAGACGGGCAATTTCACGAATACTCTTGCCTTCTGCCCTCATGGTATGTAACGATATCACTATCCCACTCCTTAGCATGTGTCTCCCTCCGAAGATTAACTTGGCCGTTAATTACGAAGGGGATATATTCGCTATGGGTGGGTCATTTTCTTTCCGGCGAACCTGGGTCAATTATATCCCGGCGGTGACACTTTTGGGGTTACCGAAAGATTTATTAAAGGATATCACGCCGAGCAATACTTGGCTATTGGAAAAGCTACTTAAATGAAATTAGGGCGTCTAGTAGAAAGGGAGAAATATGTATATGTACAAAGCATGAATAATAGACATCTATTTGATGAGGCATCGATAATTCAATCGTTTAAAGCTACGGCGTACTTGCTAAAGGCTAGCCGCAGATGAAGGTCATGGCATTCAAGCTTTTCGAAAAAATATGTACTCGACAAATGAAGATAGAGGAACGATGGCCAAGATTTGGCGGGAGTGACCGTCTCAGACGGCTCAATGAGTGGTCCCGCCCCTACAGCAAATTCCTGACGACAGGAAGTGGTGCATCAGGGACTCATAGAATTGCAGGCGACGTACCAGTTTGGGCTGTGCACTTTTTTGGGACTGTAGAGATTCGTAAACAAGCCATATAAAAAACGAAAACTACGTTAGAAAAATTTCAAGCACGATTAAAGATCAATCCTAAAATATGACATATAAAGTGTTGATATGTCAAAATTATAAGAATATAATACCAACGTAAAGGTAAAAAATTGAAAAATAGGAGGTTTAATAATGTTAATGAAGAAAATACATATTCTAACGTTATCAGCATCACTTGTTACATTATTTTTCTTCCAAGGGGTGATGACACCTGAAGCTTATGCAAAATCTAAGCAAAAAACTATTGACAGTATAGAGTTTAAACAGGATAGCGATAATGATGGATTAACAGACTTTAATGAATTGTTTATTACCAGCACAATAAACAATGATACTAATGGTAATGGGATATTAGATGGTGATGAAGATTATGACGGTGACGGACTTACAAATCTTGAAGAGCAGGAATTGGGAACAAAATTAGATGCTAAAGATAGTGATGGCGATGGTTTAGATGATAAAGTTGAAATAGATAAATACCAAACAAAACCATCAGTTGCAGATACTGATGGAGACGGTCTTAAAGATGGTATTGAAATTTCGTATTTAGGATCGGATCCATTAAATTCTGATGAAAACAACAACAAAAAGTTGGATGGGGATGAGAAACATAAATACACATTTCCAAAAAATGAATTTGGCATAAAAGGCGAAATGATCGGAATTTCAAACGTTCCTCAGAAAGTAATTGTCCGTCAGACACCGGTTCTGTTAGCCCAAAAAATAAGGAGTGCGCTAACTTTCAATATTGTAAGCTTGGATCCAAACATAGAATTTAATCTGTCGATACCGGTTAATGAGAAAGAAAAAAATGAAGACTATGTTTTATATAAATACAATGAAAAGAAAGTTCAGTTAGAACCTATTAAGGAACAAAAGTATTCCAAAAGGACAAATTCAATAGAGGTTGAGTTTGTAGGAGGAGGGACTTTTGTTTTACTATCCAGCAAAGATTTTACAGAATATGTACCAACAAAAGAAGCTAAAAGAGGAAAATTCAAGAGGAAAAAAGGGAAAGTAAAACTTATCAATTTACCACTAGAAATCGACGCTGAGAGCATTGGTGATGATGGGACATTTAAAATTTCAAAGACTGTAAAATATGATGATGATATCAGTCTGGATGGCGAAGCGGATGATGTTGATAACACCCATTTATTGGAGTCTACTTATAAAATAGAAGATGTGTATGAACAGGGGGATGAGACAATAGCTACTGCTACTGCTGTCACCACCCAGTCTGGAAAGACACCCGTTATCTTAGTTCATGGCTTATTGGGAGGGGCTGACACTTGGGGATTTGAAGATAGATGGTATCATATTGGATACGATGAACCTTGGGCCTCTGAACCCATTCGTTCTTATGAAACGATAACTGGAGAAAGCTATAGCACTCATGAAGAAACTACATATTCAAATATTGATGTTCATTCAATAACTGGAATTGTTGATGATGAAGAGCTTGGTCCAATGTTAATTATTGATTACGGGTATACCCCTAATGAAGATATTTTTACATTTATATATAACGCTGATGGTACTTCAGGTTGTGTTAGAACAGCAGCTAACCATCTAAATTCAGTTATTCGTGAGTTGAAAAATAGTGTATTCAGTAGTTCAACGCAGGATGTAAATCTGGTTGGGCATAGCATGGGAGGCTTGGTTTCTCGGTATTTAGTTGAGAATATCAGAAGCGCAGATGTTGAAAGGGTGGTTACCTTGGGGACTCCGCATTTTGGAAGCGATCAGGCACCTTTTGGAGATTTAGATAGAGATGATAGTGAATTGTGGAATGGTTCCAGGAAGCTTGAAAATGATTTCAGCAAACCACTTATTGGTTTTGCTGGATGGAACCCGAGCTATAATACACTGGTTGGGGATTTTGGCGATATAAGAAACATATATCAGACTGGACTAGGGGTTGGACCGACAAAAACTTATTCGAGTTGGAATGAATATGTAAATGAAAAGTATTATGATAAAACGGGAGATTATCCTTTGTACGGAGATATTGAAGATGGTCCAGTAAATATTGATTCAGCTCTTGGCTCGGATTATGACCCAGAGGAAGACTTCGGTGATTCTCCAGTAGAAATGAATACTAGATTCCTGATTTGGGATGATGAGTTTGGAGGACATAGTACAATGCGTAAACACCCAAGAACACCATACTATGTAGAAAAAGCGTTAACAGGAGCATATGACGATCGCTCTAAAAATTAAATAAGCATGGGAAATAAAAAAGAGGGAGGAAAATAGCTTGGCAGTTCATTTCCTCCCTTTACTTTAGTAAAAATGTGGATTTGTTGAAAACAATAACAAGGAGTAATATATGGACAAAATCATGTCAAAAATAATTGCAATATATGCAATCATATGGTTAACAGTTCTAGCTATTATTATAGCAACCCAAGAAGAAATAACATTATACTACGCTTCAATAGGTACATTTGTTATCGGGTTGATCGTTTTGATTGGCTTGTTCGCTTTAAAAAAAATACTCCATATTCGCTCTGCCGATAATAAAAAACAAGAAGTTTTATGGGGCATTATTTTTGCCTTATTATTTGTTGCGTTAATTCTTTTTGTAGTCGTTATGACAGCACTGTTTTAGGCGAATGGATCCGATTAAAGGCTCGAAATCACTAAAATTTTGCTTGGCGATTCTAGTTTATTATCCCCTCGCTATTAAATCGCAATATATACCCCATGCAGAGTGCTGGATGTTATTTGTTATGTCGACTCTTTTCCTGACCACTATTTAGTGGAAAGTAACGTGATTTACACAGGAGCGACCTGCTAAGGCTGATCTTGCCGAACTTGTGTCAGATTATTTAGTGGAAATGATCGACTGGGAAGGTCAGATTGACTTCGGACAACGAATGGCATGGAGCGACTCAACGAAGAAATTCGCCGACGAGAACGTGTCATTCGCATATTGCCTAACCGTGAATCGGTTATCCGCCTAATCGGAGCTTTACTTATGGAGATAGACAAAAAATGGGCAGGCGGCAAAAAGTATCTCGATATGGGAGAGTACTTAGAATGGCGAGAAATGCAGGCCACAACTGCGTTGTCTAAAGTGATTCGTGTTGGCTGGTTTATTTCTCTAACCGTGGGGAATTTACACACAAAGATGAACTTGATCCTCTGGCAAAGTGGTACAATGATGGTTACACAGTCTACGGGTATGAAATGGATAAAGCTACAAATTGATTTATGCAGAGAATTCACCGTCGTTTCTTGGCGACGGTGAATTTTTTGAAAGATAATAAATAATTAAGATGGAAAGGGACGGTGAGGTTCAATCATGAAAAATCCGTGGAGATTGCTTTTTTTGGCTTGGCTGGCGCGGTGGTTCTCGGTGTGACAGCAGTCGTGCTGCTTGTGAATCGGATCGGATACGACAATTTGCAACTGCTGCTTACGCTGAAGCAAGCCGATCGCGATTACCTCATGCCCATGCACATCTTAAACACAACAGATCAACCTCTCGTTCCGGTCACAGTCACCCCGGAAGGGCATGGCATATATCTGACGGACAAACGACGCAGCTCTGATGTTCTAACACTTCTGCAAGAGCGAATGAACAAGGAAGGCTGGACCTACGACACACAAATGGGCAGCGGTTATCTGTTTACAAAGGAGCAGCAGAACGTAATCGTGGAAACAACCATATGGAACCGTAATTACGTGAAAATTACCATTCCAGGCAACGTCGTAACGCTTGCAGAGTAAATCTACAGGCGCTGGACGTGCTGCAACCCACCGTTCTCAACGTGCTGCATTGCCTGTACGCTGAGCTGACCTGCCGGATTTTTGGCGACACAGCCGCAACCGGGCCCGCCGCTGGTGTGACGACGAGATGGGCAACAACCACAAGAAAGTCGGCCGGTTTCGCGAGCGGCAGAAAAATAAAAGGGGAAGCTGAAAGAGGCTTCCCCTTGGCTTGTTTTTATCCTTTCACAAACACCGTCTTGATCGCGGTGAAAAACTCGATGGCCGCCTGACCCTGCTCGCGGGAGTGGGAGCTGGACTGCTTCATGCCGCCAAACGGGGCCTGCAGCTCCACACCCGCGCTCTCGGCGTTGATGCGCACCAGGCCGGCGTCCATGTCGCGGATAAATTCCAGCATGTTGCCGATGTCCCGGGTGAAGATGGAGGCGCTGAGTCCAAAGCGGGAATCATTGGCCAGCTGCAGGGCTTCCTGCAGGGTGTCCACTTTCATCAGCGCCAGCACCGGGCCGAAAATCTCCTCCCGGGCGATGGTCATGTCCGGCGTTACGTTTTCAAACACAGTCGGCTCCACGTAAAATCCGTGTTCCAGGCCGGGCGCGGTCACGCGTTTTCCGCCGCACAGCAGTACGGCTCCTTCTTCGAGCCCTTTCTGGATGTAGCCGAGCACTGTCTGCATCTGCCGTTCGCTGGCGCACGGTCCCATCCAGGTGTCGGGGGCGAGGCCGTCGCCCACTTTCAGAGCGGCCACCCGTTCCAGCAGCTTTTGCTTGAACGCGTCGTAAACGGCGCTCTGGACGATGACGCGGCTGGTGGCCGTGCACTTCTGGCCGGTGGAGCGAAGACCGCCGCTTACCGTCGCCTCCACGGCCAGATCGAGGTCGGCGTCGGCCGCGACGATGACCGGATTTTTGCCGCCCATCTCCAGTTGGTACTTGGCTCCCCGGGCGAGCGCTCCCAGGCCCACCTGCCTGCCCACCTGATCGGAGCCGGTGAACGTAACGGCGGCGATGCCGGGATGATCGACGATTCCCTGGCCGATGACCGAACCCGCGCCGGTCACCATGTTGACGACCCCCGGGGGCAGCCCCGCTTCGTCCACGCATTCCATCAGCTTGGCGGCGGTGACAGCGGTCTCCTGTGCCGGCTTGAAGACGACCGTGTTGCCGTAGACGATGGCCGGGGCAATTTTCCAGATGGGGATGGCGACGGGGAAGTTCCAGGGCGTAATCACGCCCACGACGCCCAGCGGCACACGGCTGGTAAACATCAGCCCTTCGCTGTCGGTGGAGGGGATGACGTCGCCGATTTTGCGCATGCCTTCCCCCGCGTAATAGCGCAGGATGGCCACGCCGCGGGCCGTTTCACCTTTCGCTTCCGGCAGTGTTTTGCCCATCTCCCGCGTCATGGTTGCCGCGATGTCGTCGAGGTGCCGCTCCAGCACGTTGGCCAGGCGGTACAAGTATTCGCCGCGGGCGGGACCGGAGAGCTTCCGCCAGGCGATTTGTGCCGATTGGGCCGCTTTCACCGCCTGATCCAGATCCTCGGCTGTCGATTTTTGCACGTATCCGATCACCTCGTGTCGGTTGGCCGGATTGATGCTCGCCTCCACCTGGTTGGACGCGGACGGCCGCCACTCGCCGCCGATGTAGTTTTGGTAGGTTTGCGCTTGTGTATGAACGCTCACGATGATTCCTCCTCTCAACGTATGGTTTTACAGGGAAACAACTGCTAGAACGTGGGGCCGATCCGCCAGATGCCGAAGTCGTGCTGCTTCAGGATTTCCGCTTTGGTCAGCTTGCCGGAGCAGACGTGGACCAATTCGTCAAAAATCCGCTGCCCCACGGATTGAAGCGTTTCTTTTCCTTCGATGATCGTGCCTGCATTCAGGTCGATGTTGTCCCCCATTTTCTCGAAAATGGGCGTGTTGGTGGCGATTTTGATCACCGGAGCGATCGGTGAACCGGTAGGCGTGCCGCGGCCGGTCGTAAACAGCACCACCTGTGCTCCTCCAGCCACCATGCCGGTCAGCTGCTCGATGTCGTGTCCGGGGGTATCCATCCAGACCAGGCCTTTTTTGGTCGGCCGCTGGGCGTAATCAATCAGCTCCTGCAGCGGCCGGGTGCCGGCCTTGTTGGCCGCGCCCAGGGACTTTTCCTCCAGAGAACTGAGGCCGCCCTTGATATTGCCGGGACTGGGGTTGCCGGTGCGGATGTCCACGCCCATCTGGATGGAGCGCTGTTCCATGGCGTGGATGACTTCGTAGACGCGCTTGGCCACCTTGTCGTCCACGGCGCGGTTGGCCAGCAGATGTTCCGCGCCGATCAGCTCCGTCGTCTCCGCCAGGATGGAGGTGCCGCCAAGGTCGACAATCATGTCGCTGACCACGCCGACGGCCGGGTTGGCGGACAGACCGGAGCAGGCGTCCGAACCGCCGCATTCCGTTCCGACGATCAGTTCGCTGAAATCGCACGGCTCCCGCCGCAAGACGGATGCGTCCTGCACCATCTTGGCAGCTATTTTTGCGCCCTGTGCGATCGCCGTCAGCGTGCCGCCGTGATCCTGGATGGAGACCAGTTCCACCGGCTTGCCCGTCTTGGCGATTTCCTCGGCTACGCTCCGCGCCTGATGCGTTTCACAGCCGAGTCCGAGGACGACGACGCCGTAGACATTAGGGTTGGCGCCCATTCCGACGTACGTGCGAAACGTCTGCTCGTAGTCGCTGCCCACCTGGGCACAGCCGTGCTGGTGGATAAACGAGACGGTCCCCTGCACCAGTTCGGTAATCTGCCTGGCCGCCTGTGTGGCACATGTAATCGTGGGCAGAATCAGGACGTGGTTGCGCACGCCGACGCGGCCATCCGGACGGCGGTATCCCCAAAACGTTGTGTCATGCTTCATGAGCGATTTTGTCTCCTCTCCCGCGTTTTCCTTCCAAATTGTGCACATGGACGTGTTCGCCGGGGGCGATGTCACGGGTCGCGACTCCGATGACCTCCCCGTATTTCACGATGTCCTCTCCCTTTCCGATCGGGCGGACGGCAAACTTGTGCCCGAATTCAATCGCCTGGCGGAGCGTCACCGTATGCTGCACGTCCAGACAGGAAACGGTGACGCGGCTGTCTGCCGGTATGGGTTCGAGGGCCGTGGCCACGTTGTCATGCGGCTGCATCATGATGGCGCGATAGGCGGACATGGACAAGCCTCCTTTCCGTATGTAACACGGGGGATGGAAATACCGGGATGTCGGGTGCAAGAAAGGGACGTGTAGGCATGTTCGGCAGAACGTCTGAGTAGTTTTATAATATAAAACGACATACGACAATATCGTATAATGGTTGGCAATTTTTATGATAGAGCAAATGGAAGCGCAATTGCAACTGTTTTCTGAATAAAAAATATTTTCAAATTTGGTGATTGTTTGGTGCGAAAATCGTTGCTATGATGAGAGTAATCATGATATAAAACCTGGTTTTACATACAAGAACCAAAGGAGGAAGGCTGCTCTGTGATTGGAGCAGATGAGTCCCGCCTGATGATGGAATCACCCTTGTACATCGACAGCGGGTTCGTGTTTGCATACATGCCAGAAGACAGACGGGGGGAGTAAGATGAAGCTGTTGACCTTTTATGCGGAGCGCGGCCTGACGCTTGGCGTCAAGACGGACCGCGGTGTGCTGGACGTAGCGGCATCGGTGGAGCGGCACGGCGGAACGGCTGCTGTTCCGCAGACCATCCGTCAGTTTCTCGAGGGAGGGGAGGAGGCGTTTCAGGCGCTTGCGGCCCACGTCCGCCGCATGGAGTCAGCGGGGGAGGCGCAGCTGTTCCTGGACGAAGAGTCGCTGCGCTTCGGGCCGTGCGTGCCGGAGCCGGGCAAGATCATCTGTGTGGGACTGAACTACCGGAAGCACGCGGAAGAGTCCAACATGGCCGTGCCCGAATATCCGGTGCTGTTCAACAAGTACAGCAACGCGCTGGCCGCGCACAACGACGAGATCACGCTGCCCGCGGAAGCGCAGCAGGTGGATTACGAGGCGGAGCTGGCCATCGTGATCGGCAGGCGGGCCAAGCGGGTAAAGCGAGAGGAGGCCCTCTCGTACGTGGCCGGGTACTGCAACGCAAACGACCTGTCCGCCCGCGACCTGCAGATGCGCACCAGCCAGTGGCTGCTGGGCAAAAGCTGTGACGGCTTCAGTCCGCTAGGTCCCTACCTGGTCACCTCCGATGAAGTGGGCAATCCCAACAATCTGGAGATCACCTCCTTTGTCAACGGGGACGTGCGGCAGCACTCCAATACTTCGGACATGATTTTTGCCTGCGACGAAATCGTTCACTACATCTCCCGGTACATGACCCTGGAGCCGGGGGATGTCATCCTGACCGGTACGCCGGAGGGCGTGATCCTCGGCTATCCCAAGGAGCGGCAGGTGTGGCTGAAGGACGGGGACGTGGTGACGATCGAGATCGAAAAGCTGGGCCGTCTCACCAACCGGATGAGGCGGGAGGCGTAATCCGGAGGGAAATCTGTGCAGCCGCGACAGAAAAACCGGACCAGTCAATGGTCCGGGTTCCGTTTGTAGACAAAGTCCGTGGCGCATGGGTGATTGGGCCCGCTCGCTCTCTTGACGACCAGTAAAGAAGTGGATAGCGCCCGCTCCCAAACGCGACGCGGGCAGGGGGCAAACCGAGCCTCTGGACTGGATTTTATGGGAAGATCGGTTTCTAGCGAGACCTTACTAAAAAATGAGCAGTTGTCATCAGTCTATTCTAGCTATTTTATCACGACAAACTTCATGCGACTATTTTGACCATTTCTTTCAATTATTCCATAAGACAGATACTCTCCAGACCTAAATAGTTTCGTCGTGATTATTTTTTCTTCCAATAAACCTTGGTGCTTGCCTGTTTTCAGATTGGCAATAAAAACTCGGTTCATTCCATAGCGATAAATCAGAAAATCGTTCTTAATAAAGGGGGTATCGTTCGTCAAGGTTTTTGATTTTCCAGAAAATCTGTATTTTACTTTTCCGTCCTGCAATGAAGCTACGGATACTTTTCCCTCTTCAGTCCATACAAACCAGTTCCCATGAACGTTGAAATCAATGATGCGTTCACCAATTAACAAATCAACAGCTTTGGAACGATCATAAGGAAACAAAGTGATGACATAACTCTTTTGTGACTTTCCGTCCTTATTTTGGTACTTTGACTGTTGGATGACTAGTCCTCGATCAGTGGGGGTTTGTACTGCAAAATAATATCCGTCCCGACCATCTTTTTCGCTTAGTTTTGTTTCTGCAATAACCTCTATAGCTTTCTGGCGATCTTGATGCAGGATCATCGCCTTACTTGTTACGATTTGGTTCTCTACCTCATACTCGATCCAAGTAACTTTTTTTCCGTAAACCCGCAGGATAGGAGGATCTGTACCGTCCTGACTTATGCCCTGCTTGATCATTTCAATTTTTTTATTCCCTAAGTCCATGGACATGATCCTCCACTTTAGTTCTAGGGAGGGATTTCTGTCATATTCTACCCAATATAAAACGTTATCAATTCCCACTAAAGAATTAATGATAAAAAATGGAGGGGCACTATATATTTTTTCATATTTCTTACTACTCCGGTCAAACAGTCCGACAAACGACTGTTGGAGCTTACTGTCGTCCATATCGAAAGCAATCACTCGATCGTTTACAAACTGTGGTGCGGTTGGAGCCCAGCGAAAATCAGGACTTTCTACTACATACTCCTCAATCTGGAACGGATAAGAAAATTCCTCAACGGAGTTAATTTCTACATCGGGGGTCTCTTCAATATTGATTAATGTTCGACCATCCTCAACTGTTTTCATTTCTTTGTTCTCAATTATCTCATCATCAGTTTCATTCGAAGTTGTCATTTGATGGTTATCATACTGGGTATACCAAATTCCAAAGGCTGCTAATACCATTACTCCAGCAATTGCAACAATTGTAATCGTCCGTCTCCCCATTTGATTTCCTCCATTCGCAAAGATAGGAGTCCTAGGAGGAATATTTTTCCCCCTAGGACTCTAACTACTCACCAAATCATAGCTTGTCTGAAGTGTGCTTGGTTGGCTTCCCAAATACCGTCTGCAGGATGCCATACATTACCAAGGGTTACACCGCGATTACCTTGGTCAAAAGGATCTGTGATACGAATTTCCCAATCATCCCAGTCATACCCTGAGGTGTTTACGATGTGTCCTGCAACGGACCTGGTATATTTGGGCATATAATCCGGGTCAATCTTCAAATCGAGTATGCTAGGATATCCGTTGTCGATTCCCCATTCAATTTTATCATTAAATTTACTTTGTTCATCGGAATCATGAGTTGTGTAAACATAATAATTTTCATCCTGATGATCATTTAATACGTCATCCACAACAGAGAAGACTGTACCGTCTTTAGTTGTACCAAGTTCGTCGGCATAGTAACGTTGACTTTTCGATGTGCCATTGATGTAATCCAGTACCTGTTTAACGGTGGCAGGACCACACCAATAACTTGTCTCCTGTTCGAAACTTGGGACCGAGATGACTCGAAAAAGACCTAAAGCAGATACTTTCCCTTCCGATTCCGCTGCTTCTCTCTTGTTAGTAATGTGTTCTCTTACCTTCCTCAATTTTTCTTTTTCAGCTTTTACCTGTTTTTCAGTCTTAACATCTTCGATCATTCTAGGATCATCACCAGTTCCTTCTCCCATTACAGTTTGTGGGAGCAAAAGCGCTGTGAATATAGTAGATGCTAGAGCAACTCGAGGAATCAGTTTACGTTTTTTCATTAATTCCACCTCCATCTATTAATCAAATAATACATAAGAAAATTATGAAAATTCTTGATTTGTTGATATATTCACCTCCATTAATACTCAATTAATAGGAATAAGGACTGGTACCAGCAAGTAATATGTTAGTTCGAAAGAATGAGATTGTCAACCAAAACATGGAAATTTATAAATCATCATCCATTTTTGGATACAGACTCTTGATCCCCGCCGTAGTAGATCAATACATCCAGCAGGATTGCCTCCGTCACCGAAGGTCCTGGATCTGCCTATGGATGCAATGGATAAGTGTTTGTATGCGTTACCGCATGCTTCGTTCGCATAGTCTTTCTCACAGCATAACACTGGAAATTGCAAACACCTAAAAGGAGGCATGGTGGACAACAAAAACACTACACATGAACAAAGCCCTTGGCATTGCCTACTGGCAACAACAAGGGCTGATGAGTTTGATATAGCGATATTTCACACTTCACCAAGTTTTGTCTGCGCTATTGGGTATTGGCAGCATCGTCCGTGCTGGAGGAGTCGCCATCCGCGGAATCATCGGAATCAGACGAGTCTTGATCCGCCGACTGGTCCGAATCAGAGCCGTCAGTGGAGTTGTCCGGGGCCGTAGTGTCTTTGTCCGAGGCATTGTCCGCACCCGACGTTCCTTCGCCCGTCTGGTCCGTTGCGTCCGGTGCAGTGGAGTCTGCCGGTTGCGCCTGGTCTGCATTGTCGTCGATGATGATGATCTGTCCGTCTTTTTGCCAGTCGACCTTGGCCTCCAACTGTTCGCTGATCAAGCGAATCGGCAGGTAGAGGCTGCCGTTTTTCACAACGGGCGCGGCGTCGGTCGTGAGCCTGTTGTTGTTCGTTACCGCCACGTTTTTGTTCACCGTAAGCGAGATTGTGCGGTCTCCGCGGGTTACGGTGACGATCCCTGTAGTCTCATCCCAGCGCACATCCGCGTTCAACGCCTCGCGGATGACCCGCTCCGTCACCAGCGCACGTCCGCCTACGATAAACGGCGCCTGATCCAGCGTGAGTTCCACGCCGTTGACGAACGCTTTGATACCCGTCACGTTCGCCTTGATGTACAGCTGGCCCAACGTTTGAAACGGCTCGGTATTTCCGGCCTGATAGGTTCGCTTCAGCAGTTCCTTTTGCACCTCGATGGCCTGCGGCAGATCGGAGATGTCGACGAGTGCGTTGACCAGCTCCTTGTACGTGGCTGCCACCTGCTCTGTCACCTCAGGTGCGTCTTTCAACTGCTGGCGGAGTTTGCTCAGTTTTTCCGCATCCTGCACTGCTTCCTGGACAGTCAGAGTGATGTTTGACTGATCGGGTGCAGTTGCGGAGGGAGTTGTTGTATCGTCTTCGGTCTGTGAGGGCTTGTCCGCCGACGATTGCTCATCTGTGTTTGCCGATGTGTCAGTGCCGGTTTCATCCGTCGTCGCGGCAGCATCTTCGCTCTGCACTTCGGCATAGACCGCTGGATTTTGGTTCGCCAGCTCTTCCGCTTGTGCCAGTGCTGCAGGTACGGCGCCCATCATCAAGGCAGCCGTGAGAGAGGTCGTTACGATCTTTTTCATCTGTAATCCTCCTCCTTCTCGCAAATGATGTCGTTGTTTCGTGACAGTGCCATTCTACCAAATACTGCTAGTGGGAAAATGATCGAATAGACCAAAAAATTTATACAGCCTTGGTCCTTCGCATGCTGGCTCCAACCGGGGCAGGAACAGGCACATCTTCACCCGAATCATGTCGGTTCAGTCAAATGTTCATGATCGGTTGGTACGAGAAAACGTTGTGCGGAAGCCTCCTAAAACTGGAAGGACAGTGCAGTTCGTCGGGAGGGAGAGAAGGCGAAGGGAGAGGAGAAAAAAAGGAGCAGCCGCTTGTCCATATTCTGGCAAATCTAGGACAAATCTCGTGCAGACGCCGATGATATTGAGGAAAAGGAACGCATTTGTTCCAAAAGCAGCCTTTTTTCAGGACAAAAGCAACCGCACCGATGTCGGCAACCGATGCGGTTTTACGCATGGATGAGATAACGGATTTGGCGGTAGCCACCCTGATCAAAACAGCGTATCTCCCGCATTCCCAATCCGTCCGGTCTCGTACGGCGGAGAGATGATGCCGGAGACGACACCGATGATGCGGATGTTTTCCGACGGCAAGACGAGCGGTGCGACGCCCTTTTTGGCGGCGGTAAACACGCACTCCAGCGGATTGACGTCTTCGGCGATGCGGACGATGTACTCCCCCTCCTGCCTCACCAGCACAGGTCTGCCCCGCACCGGCTCCAGTGAATAGTCGGCAATCAGCAGGGCGTTCCCCTCCCGAATCCCGATGTTTGCAAGCCCGTCGTCCCGCATGATCAAGGCGAAACGGGCCACGTGATAGCTGGCCGCAAGCAAATACGGCATCAAATATAGCTCCTCATCCTCCAACGGCAGCTCAAAGAAACGGGTGCTGTAAGCATCACCGGCAATAAACACGCGCTTCATTCCACAACCTCCTCTCATCACCACGCAACAGGATAGCCTTTGGTGTACAGTCTGTTGAGAAAACGTTCAAACCGCTTGTGGGCAAAGTCGAGCGGCACACGAAACGTCCTGGCCAGGTAGCTGGGTGCTTCATAGCGACTGCAATGCCCAATCAGCGAGTCAAACATGTAATACGGCATCAGCAGGTGTTCGGCGAAGTGATTGGCCTGGGCCTCCTGCCAGTCAATCATCAGGTCGCTGCCCAACGGCTGAACCCCTTCATGCAGCAGCAGATGCCCCAGCTCGTGAGCGATTTTGACCCGCCGTGTGGGCTCGTCCAGCCGTTCGTCGACAGCGATCACGAAGCGGCCGGCTTCCTGTGGATGACGGTGCGTGCGGCTCCGCCCGCGGATGCTGCGCAGCTCGATGCCGTAACTGGCGCACAGTTCGGGAAGGTCGATCTGCTCGGGACGCTGGATCCCGTGATGCCGCAGCAGCAGGTATACACGTGATTCCAGCCACGTCTGCGGCTGGCAGATATCAGCTACGAGGAAGTGCATGGAAACCTCCTTTATGCGGAACGTATGTTCGGTTGATGGGTGGAAAGAATGCCCCGTCGCGGGGCTACTTTATCTTTTTGATCTCCTCCGTGATGGCATACAGGGAGGGAGAATGGCTTTCTTTTACATGGTGGGGCTTCATTTGCTTTTTCAAATCGTACCAGTATCGGCGAATCTCTTTTTTCTCTTCTTCGGATGCTTCCAAATACCCGTCGAGAAAATAGTAGTCGTCCGGATCGTCGATTTTTTCCTGGAGCAGCTCGTCCAGTGTCCGTTCGCGCTTATGGTCGTTCGCGGCGGATGGAGGAAGCTGCTCGTCCACTCGCCCGAGCAGCCAGTCGGTCGAGACGTTCAGCACGTCGGCCAACATGGTCAGCATGTCGTTGGGGGGCGAGCTGTGATTGTTTTCGTAGTTGCTGATCGTTCCCTTGGTCGTCCGGACCATTTCCGCCAGACCTTCCTGCGTCAGTCCTTTCGCCCTGCGGGCCATTCGCAAGCGCTGGGACAGCATGGACCATCCATTCCTTCCTGTGAGATGGGTACAAATATATTGTACACAATTGGAGGTTATTAGGAAATATGGTACAAAAAACTTGTATTTCCCCGTTGACATACAAGACTCTTGTACTATATGATGTGAATATCTTCCAATGCAGAACACGTGTTCTTATGTAGTTGTTATGGTGATCCATATTTTTCCTACATGTATGAGAGGAATGTTGGAAAGGGGGAGGGTACATTGAATCAGCAAACATTGACAGAGGAAGAATGCCGCACGGTACTGCGCCGGCTTGCTTGGCGCATCCAATACCAAGCCAGGAAGTACAGACAGCGGGAATGCCTGGGGGCCGAACGGGTTGTGGCCCTGGTATCAACGGACCAGGACATGTCTGCGCTGTACGTCCGGGAAATGTTGGCCGCGATCTCGTCGGACAAGGGCAGGTGGATCGTTCAACGCGTGATCCTGCACGGGTATCCCGAACGGGAAGTGGCTCGCGAACTGGCCATGTCACAGCAGGGGGTGAACAAATGCAAAACGAAAGCGCTGCAACAGCTGCGCACGCGTCTGCAGCATTTGAACGGCTGATGGACGAAGCCCGGAAAGGGGACAATGAAGCGCTGCTCCAGCTGTTGGAATGGTTTGAACCGGAGATTCACGCGCTCGCCCGGTTTATCAAAATGCCGAGAGAAGACAGCATCCAGGAGATCAAGGCGCAGTTTATCGCGTTTATCCGCGAGGGTGAATGACCGTGCGGATGCTCAGACAGCTTGGTTTTGATCGAATGGCATCGCTCATCTGTCTGATTGATGCAAGGTTGGACGGCGGACAAGCCTGTAGAAAAAAGTTTTCCCAAGAAAGAACCGACTGCAGGAGAGTCGGTTCTTTTTTTGTTGCATGGCGGTTGTTGGTTTGCACGCTTTTTTTCCTTCCAAAGTGAAGGGGAAAACAAAACAGGCAGAGAGGCTAGGGATAGGCCTCATCTACCCTGTATCCCTTTTGTTTTCTCCTTTATCCATCTGAACTGAATGGGGGATTTGATAATGGGAAGTTTGCAATCATGCGGACCGTTCGACTGCGCGAAATACGGGTCTCGCGACTTATACAACATCACGTCGTCCGCCATCCAAAAATGGCTGCCGCAGGCGAATGCGGCGGGGAAAGCATACGGCATGAACCCGGCCACTCTTTTGGCGATCGCCTCTGTCGAAACCAATGGTAACCCGACAGCCATTGATCCGACAGGTTCGACGTATGGCATTGTGCAAATCGGCAAAGATCACTTGAACGCGTATAATTGCGCCCACGGCACATCGTATACGTTGAGCGACCTTATTGGCAAGGGAAAAATCGTGGATAACACGACCACCGCCGTACAGGTATCGTTCAACATTCTCGCCCAATACTTGAAAGCCATGACGACCAAAACGAGCAGTTTCAAACTGAGCGCGACGGGATGGAACGGGGCCATGTGCGGATACTCGGGCTCCATTGCACCGTACGGAAGCGGCTGCGGCAACTGGCCCGTTCCTACCAAGGCGTCAGGCTATGGTGAAGCAGCTTACAAGCTCGCTTCCGCCTACAGCCCGTGGTGGATCAATCCCAATACGGGTCAGGCCAGTTCGTTTTACTTCGGTGATTTGAAAGAAGCAAAGAGCGGGGCTTTACCCGTCTACACGACGGTTTGTTTTGGGCCGTAAGGAAAATGCATGGCCGGGAACTGATGCTTCCCGGCTTCAGCGTGTAGACAAAGTCCGTGGGGCATGGGTGATCGGGCCCGCTCGCTCTCTTGACGCCCAGCAAAGAAGTTGGCGGCATCCGCTTCAAAACGCGACGCGGGCAGGAGGCAAACATCTGGGTATTTCGACGAAGTGAGACTTGTGCCCCCTGTATCCCTCGCGTCTTTCGTTTTTCCACTGAGCAGGTCGTCAAAGGAGCTCGCCTGGCCTATCACTCCATGCTGTTTGTTTTTGGATGACAACAGTCACCGTTTTCGTTGGCGCATGCGGATATGTCAATTCCAGTGTATAGTGATCCGGTTTGGCGTTCGGAAAGGGAACCAACCTTCCCACGGGGAAATGGACGGTAAAGGTACCGTCAGGATTGACAGGATAGTCAAACGCGTACATCATATGCTGCTTGTAATTCTCCTGACCGCCATACAATCCGATTTGAAGCGTTTTGCCCGGTTGCACGTAACCGTCGATTTTACCCGCAACAGTGATTTGGTTTTCGGGAAGCGGCAGTGTGAATACGCTCCGTTCTTGAGGTGACAGAATGACGATTTCCGACACTGCTTTTTCTTGGGAGGCAGCCGGTTCGTCCGCGCCTGTTTCCGGAGACGCGGGGGAATAGAGACCACTTACCGCTGCACACAGCACAGCGACGATCTGTATAAGCATCGTTGGTTTTCGCACCTCGATCCATATATGGTTGACATTTATTTAAATTATTTCTAAATGCAAGACGCTTCTGCACCCGGTCATGTTTCTGCGTCGCACAAAAAACATGCGTCGAATGAGCCTTCGCAAGGCTCTTTTCTGTTTGGAAGAAAAAGAGATGACCCGGTTGTTACGCGACCGTGATGTTTTCCTTATATAAGTGAAGCGAGAACGTGGAGTTGAAACCAGTTAAGGAAGGAGGAAGGCGCCATGGAACATACGGTCTTGGACGCGCTGATTCAGCAGGGGCCATTTGCAGCGCTGTTTGTTTGGCTGTTGTTTTACGTGATGAAAACCAACCGCGAGCGGGAAACCCGGCTGCAGGACCTGCTGGACAAGTTCAGCGACAAGTACGATCTGATCATCTGCGAACTGCGGGAAATCAAAGACAAGGTAGGGGAGTGAGATACAGATACGCACGTAAATAGGCCCATCCCCCAGGCCAGCGCACCAGTTGGCATCCATCCTCGATTTGGATAACGAGCGGCGCGGGAAACCAGCGGAAATCTCCAATTTCCAATCCGTCAAATTTCTATTATGATAATGAATAAAGAAATTAATGTGAAAAAAGGGGGCAGGGGATGGCGTCGTTTTTTGATGAACGCAAGGCTTTGCACATGACGCTGCAGGGGCTGCTGGAACAGCGTGCCGCACTGCGGCGACAGTATGTGGATCAGGACAAACAATTGGGATTGGACATCAAGGAATTGTTGGCCCGGATCAGGGAGTTAGATGAACGTGAAAACGCTTACCAAACGAACGTGGAGGCGCCCGCGGCCGAGGAAGTTCCGACGGAAGTGCTGGAGCATTTGCGGAAAAGAAAGACGCCTATCCGTCATGATTACGCGGCCGTGGCCGAACAGGTAGAAGCCATCTTGCGGGAGGCGTCGGCGCCGCTGACGCTGATGGAATTATGCAGCGAACTGAAACAGCGGCACGGCGTGGAGTTTGCCAGTCCGTATATCGGCATCCAAAAAGCGTTGAAGCACCTGCCGCAGGTGAAAGTAGACAAGGACGGCCGCAAGCTGATCTTTTCCCTGAAACGGTGACAACAGCCGCAAAAAGGGCGTTGTGTTTCAAGCACGAACGCCCTTTTTGTGCAGTGATGTCGGGGGAACAGCGAATTGGGGAAGCAGCTGAGGCCTGGAGATTAGCTCAGAAAGGCTTTCAGCATCCAGAGGTGTTTTTCCAGACTGCGCTGGATGGAGAGCAGCATGTCGGCGGTCGCTTCATCCTCTGCTTGTTCGGCCGTTTTGATTCCCTCCCGCAGTTCGTCCACCAGCGTCTGGAAATCGTCGATCAGGGTCTCGACCATCTGTTCGGTTGTTTCGATGCCGGATGCCTCTTCGACGCTGGCGTCCCGCAGACATTCGCCGAGAGTGGCGATCGGTTGGCCGTTCAGCATCAGGACGCGTTCAGCCAGTTCGTCGATGTGGGCGGCTGCTTCGTTGTAGAGCTCCTCAAATTTGGCGTGCAGCGTGAAAAAATGAGGGCCTTTCACGTTCCAGTGATAGTTGTGTAGTTTCATGTGCAGGACGGTCCAGTTGGCGATTTGTTTGTTCAATACACTGTGTACCTGATGTTTCATGGTTTATCCGCTCCTTAATTAAAATCATTATTATTTAATACTTATTATAAACTAATACCCCCTTTTGTCAATGGCTTCATTACCGCCAATATTTTGCTCGGTTTATCATGGAAAATAACCGGTAAGGAGAGGGGAGTGGTGAATCTGGATGTGCTGACAATCGGCGGAGTGGTGCTGGCGGGAGGCCGCAGCGGCCGGATGGGACGGCCCAAGGAACTGCTGAGCTGGAAAGGGGGCACATTGATCGGACACGTGGTCAGCGAAGTGACTGCGTTGAACCTGCCCTGTCTGATCGTCTCCAACGCCCCTGAACGGCTGCCGGAGGAAGTGACCAGGCTGGCGAAAGTGAGCATCACCGGTGACCTGGTGCCCTCCGCCGGTCCGATCAGTGGAATCGTGACGGCGTTTCGCGTGCGGCGGGAAGAAGCGCTGCTCATCCTCTCCTGCGACCTGCCGTTTGCTGACCGGGAGCAGATCGGCCGCCTGCTCGCCCATGCGCAGCAAGCGAAGGAGTGGGATGTCGTGGCAGCGCACACGGCCGGCCGGCTTCATCCGTTGTTTGCCCTGTATCACAGAAGGACGCAGCCGTTGTGGGAAGAAGCACTGCGATCAGGCCGTTATCGACTGATGGATGTGCTGGAGCGGCTGCGGATTGCCGAGACGCCGCCCGGTCTTTTGGATGACTGGGCTGCCTACAACGCCAACACGCCGGAAGAATACCGGATGGCCCTCGCGGAACAGCACGCGCGGGACATGGAGCGGAGGTAGGTTTGTTGTGAATCGCGGCTTTATCAAGCAATAGGAAAAACCCCGGCAAAACCGGGGGTTTCCTTTACGGTGCGCCCGGCATGGGCGGTAGCTATAGGGTGAAAGTCCCGAACGGGGGTTGGCTGTACCAACCGTTAGCTTAAGGCAAGGGTGTCCGCCGTGAGGCGGAATCTGAAGGAAGCCGGCGGCAAAGTCCTGACCTGAGGTACACGAACCCAATTTGAGGCTGTTGTACTCGGGCGAGCCTGCCGAACAAGGTGAAGCCCCATACAGCCAAGGAGTGCAGCAGTAAATTGGGCAGGTACATGGGACGAAAGTTACCGTCCTTACCCGGGGAGGTCTGCATGATACGCCTACTACCGTTGGCAACCGTCTCCGCGAGGGGGCGCTGAACATGCAGAAGTCAGCAGAGGCCATAGTACTCCGATAGAGGACGCTCGAAGGAGGAAGGGCCGAACATCAAGTCAACACATGTTCTAATCCCTTTCGATACGGTGCGTCGAAGCAGAATTCCGAAATGGAACTTCCTCTGAATAGTAGGGGTGAAGCCCCGAGGGTACAGAGAAGGGCTGAGCATCGTACGGCAAGCTTAGCAACATGTGTGCGAAGAGAGGAGTATCGTCAGGGGCATGCTGGAGAAAGTGCTGTCACGGGACAACCTCATGGCCGCTCTCAAACGAGTGGAGGCCAACAGAGGTGCTGCGGGAATCGACGGTGTTTCAACCGAACAACTGCGCGACTACCTTCGTCAGCACTGGGCGACCATCCGGTCGCAAATCGAGAAGGGAACCTACAAGCCGTCTCCTGTCCGCAGGGTCGAAATCCCGAAACCTGACGGGGGAATACGATTGCTAGGCATCCCTACCGTGGTAGATCGCTTCATCCAGCAGGCCATCCTGCAGGTATTGACTCCCATATTCGACCCAGAGTTCTCCGACTCCAGCTTCGGGTTCCGTCCAGGCCGCCGTGCTCACAGTGCTGTGCGGAAAGCACAACAGTACATCAACGAAGGATTCCGGTATGTGGTCGACATCGACTTGGAGAAGTTCTTCGACCGGGTCAACCATGATATCCTAATGAGCCGGGTTGCCCGCAAGGTGAAGGACAAGCGCCTTCTTAAACTAATTCGCGCTTATCTGCAATCCGGAGTCATGGTCAACGGAGTGTGTGTCACGACGGAAGAGGGCACGCCGCAAGGTGGCCCCTTAAGTCCGCTGTTGGCCAACATTCTGCTAGACGACCTGGACAAGGAGTTGGAGAAAAGGGGACACCGTTTCTGCCGCTATGCGGACGACTGCAACATCTACGTCCGCTCCAAACGTGCGGGTGAACGTGTAAAGGCAAGTGTGGAGCGATACTTGACCAGGGTTCTCAAACTCAAGGTAAATCAACAGAAAAGTGCGGTGGACCGCCCGTGCAACCGGAAGTTCCTCGGCTTTAGCTTTATTCCGGGAAAGGAAGCGCGGATACGTCTGCATCCCAAATCGATCACCCGGTTAAAAGGACGAATTCGCCAATTAACCAACCCACATCGAAGCATGACCATGCAGGAGAGGATTCAAAAACTCAACCAATACCTCATGGGATGGATCGGGTATTTTGCGCTGGCCGAGGCGAAAACCCATCTTCTGCGAATAGAGGAATGGATTCGCCGAAGGCTCCGGCTCTGTCTATGGACGCAGTGGAAACGAGTTCGTACGAGGTACCGCGAACTTCGTTCGCTTGGATTTTCTCACAACAGAGCACTGGAAATCGCAAACACCCGAAAGGGGGCGTGGCGGACAACAAAATCCCCGCACATGCACAAAGCCCTTGGTATTGCCTACTGGCAACAACAAGGGCTGATGAGTTTGATACAGCGATATTTCACACTTCGTCAAGCTTGGTGAACCGCCGTATACCGGTCGGTACGTACGGTGGTGTGAGAGGACGGGGGTTAACCACCCCCTCCTACTCGATTATCGAGAGCTACAATCCGCTCCGCATGCGTATACACGTTCATCTTGTCGGGGCGGACAAATCCGACGGCGGTGATGTTCAGCTCCTCCGCCAACTGCAGCGCCAAGTCGGTGGGAGCTGACTTGGAGAGAATGATGCCGGCACCAATCTTGGCTGCTTTGAGCAGCACCTCGGAGGAGATGCGGCCGCTGAACACGAGAATTTTGTCCTCCGTCGGCAGGTTTTCCCGCAGGCAGTATCCGTAAATCTTGTCCAGCGCGTTGTGCCGGCCGATGTCGGAGTACCTTAGCAGCGTCTGCTCCGGCGTGCACAGCGCGGCATTGTGCACGCCGCCTGTGCTGCGGTGGATGTGGGACGACGCCTGCAACTCGTCCATCAGGCGGAACACCTGCGCCGGCGTGAGCGTGACTGTGCCCGCCACCGGTTTTGCCGTTCGCGCATCGCTGAAAAAGTAAAACGACTGCCGGCTTTTCCCGCAGCAGGACGTGATTCGCCGCTTCGTGTAAAAACTGTGTGACAGTCCGGTTTGCTGATGCAGATCCACGTAGGCAAATCCGCGGCTTTCGTCGATGGACATCTGCTTGATGTCCGTGTATTGCCGGATTGCTCCCTCTGCGGCGAGAAAGCCGATCACCATTTCCTCCAGGTCGGCGGGCGTGCAGACAATCGTCGCAAACTCTTCGTCATTGAGAAATATCGTCAGCGGGTATTCCGTAACAATCTCGTCGTCTTCCCAGGCGAACCGGTCCTGCCCGATCTTCAGCACCGGCCGTCTAATCGTACTCATCAGGTTTGACATAGCAGCCTCCTTGCCGTTTCACGCAGGATGTAGCAAAATTTTGAAAGTAATGTATTGTCGAGAAAGCGCTCACATGATAGTATACTATGTGAGGTTTTACTTGTCACAAAACATTCAACTTTTCTTGCAACAGTTCACATATAGACACGGGATAGCGCACCTGTCGCCGGTTTATTTGTGAACTGCCGAAAGTGAATAGCAAACACTTGCTGTTGATGCTGAAGTAGCGACCCTGCTGATGATTAACTGCCGTGTTTCATCTGTTCCCTCCTCGGGGCCAACGCGCGGACGACGAGGAGAACTGATGGATGCGGCAGTTTTTCTTTCTGCGAGAGCCTGTTCGCGAAAGTGGACGCTCTTTACCCCGCTTAAAAGGAGATGAATCACATGCAGGAAAAATTGAAGAACCGCTGGCTGATTGCTGCGGCTGCGGTGGGAATCCACCTGTCCATCGGTTCGGTGTACGCCTGGAGCGTCTTCACCAAGCCGATCATCAACCAATTTGGCTGGGAGCTGTCGAAGGTGCAGTTCACGTTCAGCATCGCGATCCTGTTCCTGGGCCTGTCGGCTGCGTTTCTCGGCCACTACGTGGAAAAACACGGTCCCCGTAAATCAGGCACTCTTTCGTCTATCTTTTTCGGTTTGGGGATCGCCGGGTCCGGTCTGGCCATTCAATTGGAAAGCCTCCCGCTGCTGTACCTCTGCTACGGCGTGTTCGGCGGCATCGGTCTCGGGGTCGGCTACATAACGCCCGTTTCCACGCTGGTGAAATGGTTCCCGGACCGCCGCGGGCTGGCCACCGGGTTGGCCATCATGGGCTTCGGCTTCGCTTCACTGGTGGCAAGCCAGATCATGCAGGCGCTGATCGAAAGCGTAGGGATCGCCAATACCTTCTTCATTCTGGGAGCCGTCTATTTTGTCGTCATGTTTGCTTCCGCTCAATACCTCTCCCCGCCGCCTCAGGGATGGGTGCCGGAGGGCTATTCGGCTGAAGAAGGAAGCGGCAAGCAAATCAAGAAGGACCTGTGTCAGCTGACGGCCAACGAAGCGGTAAAAACCCGCCGATTCTACCTGCTGTGGCTGATGCTGTTCATCAACGTGACCTGCGGCATCGCGGTCATTTCCGTCGCCTCGCCGATGGCACAGGAGATCGTGGGCATGTCTGCGGCAATGGCATCGACGATGGTTGGCCTGAACGGCCTGTTCAACGGGGGCGGCCGGATTGGCTGGGCGACGCTGTCCGACTACATCGGTCGGCCCAACACCTACACGGCGTTTTTCCTGATCCAGCTCGTCCTGTTCTTCCTGCTGCCCAACCTGACTATGCCGGCACTGTTTATGGCGGCCATGTTTATCATCATGACCTGTTACGGCGGCGGTTTTGCCTCCATTCCGGCCTATATTGCCGACCTGTTCGGCACCAGGCAGATGGGCGCGATTCACGGTTACATCCTGACGGCATGGGCAGCGGCAGGGCTGGCCGGGCCGATTTTCGCCGCCTGGGTGCGCGAGAGCACCGGCAGCTACATCGGTACGATGACCGTCTTTGCTGCCATGTTCGCCGTCGCCTTGGTCATCTCGCTGATCATCCGACTGGACATCAAGAAATTGCGGGAGCAGGCGAAACAGAATGAAAACTCTGTTGAATTGGCTTGCTGATAGATGGTAAATTTTTAGGTAAGAGAATTTTGTAAAGGTGACATTTCGATGAATAAATACGAAGCTGAGTTCAGCAATTTAGTCAGAGCTTTCCGCAAGCGTCACATGGGCAAAGGCCCCAGCAAGATTGTGACCACGTTTTGCAAGAACTGGGCAATTTGCGAAATGGAGGGGAATCTTTCCCCGGTGGAAAAGTTCATTGCGACGGCTGATGAAGGCAAACAGATGCTTCGCGCGGCCCGCACGGAAATGGTAAAAGAAATGTACCGCAAAAACCGGCCGGTCGAAATGGAGGCATTTCTGGGCGCAAACTTCGTCGATTTATTCGTCGATATTGACATTGAACGCGATTTTGGCATGTCCATTTTCGTCTTTGATCAAGATATCGAGAAGAAGTTTAAAAACGAGTCGTGAGTCTGCGCCGAAGCAGCGACCCTGTTTGTCGGGCAGACAAGAGAGCATGGGAAACGCGCGCGTAGTTGGGACTTGGCAGCGCCCCTGCCTGAGACAACCACCGTGGACATTCTCTGTCCGATGAGAAGGGACTGGTTCATGGGTGGTTGTCTTTTTGTCGTCCTGCGCGTTACGCAGGTTCACCGGCCGACTTCAGGGGACGGGTCTTGCAGCAAAAGGAGGAACAGACGATGCACGTTCAGCGACAAACCATCAGCGTGGAGGAAGCGCTGCGCAGGCTGTTGGCGGACCTGACGCCGCTGCCGGAAGAACAGGTAGGCATTGGAGAAGCGTATGGGCGGACGTTGGCCCAGAACCTTGCCGCCACATGTGACATGCCGCCGTTTGACCGCTCGCCGCTGGATGGGTTTGCCGTGCGAGCAGCGGATACGGCCGGAGCCACACCGGATCAGCCGGTTCGCTTGCGGGTGCTGGAAACGGTCGGGGCCGGACAAGTCCCCCGGCAGACGGTAACCGCCGGAACAGCCGTCCGGATCATGACTGGCGCGATGATCCCGCCGGGAGCTGATGCCGTGATCATGTTCGAACAGACGGAGCAGCCCGGCCGGCAGCTGGAGTGGGTCGGGGTAAAACGGGCGCTTCGCACTGGAGAAAACATCTCCCGCAGGGGGAAGAAATCGCTGCCGGCGCGTGCGTGGCCCGGGCGGGAACGCGGATCAACGCGGGGATCTTGGCCGTGTTGGCGGCGTTTGGCTACGCGCAGGTTCCGGTCGTCCGCAGACCACGCGTCGGATTGATTTCCACCGGCACGGAACTGCTGGATGTGGACCAGCCGCTTGAGCCGGGCAAAATTCGCAACAGCAACGCGGTAATGCTGTCCGCCTTGATCGCCGAGGCGGGCGGCATCCCGGTGTGGTTCGGACGATTGCCGGACGATCTGGCTCTGGCCAAGCGGCAGCTGGCCAACTGTCTGGAGGAGGTCGACCTGCTGGTGACGAGCGGCGGTGTGTCGGTCGGAGACTTCGACGTAATGGCCGCGTTGGCCAACGATCCGGAGGTCACCCTGCTGTTCAACCGTGTCGCGATGCGGCCGGGCGGACCGACAACCGGCCTTTTGTTTCGAGACAAACTGGTCTGTGCGCTGTCGGGCAATCCGGGGGCTTGTTTTCTCGGCGCCCAGCTGTTCGTCCGTCCCGTGCTGCGCCGGCTGCAGGGCGACAGAGAGACTGGCCTGCGACGCATCCGGGCCACGCTGGCGGAGTCCTACACGAAACCGTGTCCCTTCCCGCGCTATTTGCGCGGTCGGCTGACGGAGCGGGAGGGAAAACTGTACGTCGTTCCCGACCACAACGACAAGGCGGGCAACCTGTCCACGCTGGGCAAAAGCGAATGCTTCCTGATCATCCCGGCAGGTGGCCGGGGCAAACAGGCGGGGGAGACCGTCGACGTGATTCCCCACGCCGCGCCGGAGTGGAGAGAGGAGGCGTAGTGCATGGCAAACAAGCCGAGCGTGCTGCAGGTGGTGGGCTATTCCAATTCGGGCAAGACAACGCTGTTGACCAAACTGATTACGCTGCTGGAGCGGGAGGGGCTACGCGTTGGCGTGATCAAACACGACGGCGGTCACGATTTTGAGTGGGACCGGCCGGGCAAGGACACATGGCGATACCGCGATGCGGGAGCGTCACTGGTGGCAATCGTCTCGCGGAGCAAGACGGCGATGCTGGAGCTGAAGCCTGTCCCGCTGCCTGTTTTGGTGGAACGAATGGCGGAAGCCGGTGCCGATCTTGTGCTGGTCGAGGGATTCAAGCAAGAGGACTACGAGAAACTGGTCGTGCTCCGCGACCCGGCGCACCGTGAATTGGTGGAGGCAGTCACCCGGCCCGTGGCTGTGGCTAGCTGGGAGCCGTTTGCGCACCCGACACTGCCGGTGTACGCCATTGACGACGCAGCGGGTGTGGCCAGGTTTATCCTGAACAGATATATAATGAAAGAACAGTAGTGGGAGCGGGCAATATGTGGCGGGTGAGATTTGTGCCCCCTGCCCGCGTCGCGTTTTGGAGCGGACATCATCCACTTCTTTGCTTGGTCGTCAAGAGAGCGAGCGGGCCCGATCACCCATGCGCCACGGACTTTGTCTGCATGCTGAGCAACCTGACATTGCAGGTTGCTTTTTTCGTTGAAAGAGGTAATTCATGTAAGAAATCTCCTTGTAAGTGAAGCATGTGGTAACTACAGCAGGATCATATACAAAAATTTTGACTGAAAAAGAGGTTTTTGCTGAGTGCTGTGAAAGAGAGTACTTGTGCGTATACATAATCAGGGAGGGATATACATGAAAACGCCATTGCCGATGCGCTGGAATCTGGAGGTGCTGTTTTCCGGCGGAAGCGAGTCCGAGTCCTTTCGCGCATTTCTCAGCATGCTGGAAGGAGATATTGCCGCACTGCAGGCGCAGGTGAGCGCCGATCGCGTGCGGATCGACGACAAGGATGCATTTGTTTCCCTGCTCACCCAAGTGCAGAGCATTGCTGTTCGGCTGAAGGAGGCGGGAGCGTTTGTCTCCTGCCTGACCGCCCAAGATGTAAAAGACGAACAGGCCAAACTCCTGAGCGGACGGGTGAAAACCGTATCCGCGTCATTCGCTGCGGCGCTGTCCAAATGGGAGGAACACCTGCTCGCGATCGACGAGCCGGCCTGGAACAAGCTGCTCGCCGCTCCGGAGGTGAAGCCGGTCGCGTTCAATCTCAATGAACGACGCAGACGGGCAAAGGAAAAGCTTCCGCCCGCTCAGGAGGTGCTGGCCAACGACCTGGCCGTGGACGGATACCACGCCTGGCAGGACCTCTACAATACCGTCGTTGGCCGCATGACCATCGAAGTGGAGGTGGATGGCGAGACGAAGCGTCTCTCCGTCGGCCAGGCCGCCAATTTGATGCACCATCCGGACCGCAGCGTCCGCGCTCGCGTTTTTGCCAAATGGAAGGAGGCCTGGGCGCAGGAGGCGGAACTGTGCGCACAGGCGCTCAATCACCTGGGCGGTTTTCGTCTGGCGCTGTACCGGCATCGGGGATGGGACTCCGTGCTGCGAGAGCCGCTGGACATCGGGCGGATGCAGGAAAAGACGCTGGACGCGATGTGGCAGGCGATCGACAACCGCAAGGATCGGCTCGTCGCGTACCTGGAGCGCAAGGCCAAGCTGCTGGGCGTGGACAAATTGAGCTGGTACGATTTGTCCGCTCCGATCGGCCGTCAGCACAAGAAGTTGTCTTATGAGGAAGGCGCTGCGTTCATCCTCGAACAGTTTGGCCGGTTCAGCCCGAAATTGGCCGCCTTTGCTCAAAACGCCTTCGAGAATGGATGGATCGAGGCAGAGGACCGGCCAGGCAAACGGCCAGGCGGCTTCTGCACCAGCTTTCCGGCCAAGGGCCAGTCTCGCGTGTTTATGACCTACGCGGGCAGCATGCAAAACGTGTCCACCCTGGCGCATGAACTGGGGCACGCCTATCACCAGCACGTCATGAACGATCTGCCCCCGCTGGCGCAAAACTACGCGATGAACGTGGCGGAGACGGCTTCTACATTTGCCGAGATGATCGTGGCGGACGCGGCGGTGAAGAACGCCGCCAGTACGGAGGAGCGGGTGGCTCTCCTGGAAGACAAAGTGCAGCAGACCATCGCCTTTCTCATGAACATCCAGGCCCGCTTCCTGTTTGAAAAAAACTTTTACGCCAAGCGGAGAAACGGGCTGGTCAGCGCAGAGGAGCTGAGTCGCATGATGCTGGAAGCGCAGAAAAAGGCGTACAGCGACGCGCTGGCCGAATACGAGCCGCTTTTCTGGGCGTCCAAGCTGCATTTTTACATCACGACGTATCCCTTCTACAACTTCCCGTACACCTTCGGCTATTTGTTCAGCCTGAGCGTGTACGCGCGCGCCCTGCAGGAGGGACCGGCCTTTGCCGACAAGTACGACGCCCTGCTGCGCGATACGGGACGGATGACCGTGGAAGAGCTGGCAAAACGGCATCTGGATGAGGACATTACCGACGTCCGGTTTTGGCAGAAGGCCGTGGATCGGGCCGTCGCCGACATCGACGAGTTTCTCCACCTGACGAAATAAAACGTGGAATATCAGCGCGAGCGGACGTCATCCCGACGATCGGATGGGAATTGATCCCGCGCCCTGCACATCAGCACATCCGCCAGGCGTCTGCCGGCGGCGTGAGGGTAACCCTCGCCGGTGTCTCAAGCTCCGGCGGGGGTTTTTATGGGACGAACGGAGCAAAAAAATTTAGGCTTGGGGTGAATGGGAAAGTACGTTAAAATGAAGGGCGTGGCGCAAGCGATCATGCGCGAGACAAGCGAGGAGGCAAACGGCGTCGTCAAACTGCCTCTTTTGCCAGAAAGGTGAGTACAATGGATCTGTGGTCAATGTTCGTAGCATTCGTGTTAGGGCTTGTGGAAGGACTGACGGAATTTGCGCCCGTCTCCTCGACCGGGCATATGATCATCGTTGACGATATGTGGCTGAAATCCAAGGAGATGTTTTCCCCCGAGGTGGCCAACACCTTCAAGGTGGTGATACAGCTCGGATCGATCCTGGCTGTGGTAATCGTCTTTCAAGAGCGCTTTTTCGATCTGCTCGGGCTGCGGAGACGCGCGACAGGCGGACAAGCCTCCGGCCGCAAACTGAAGCTGGGTCAGGTGATCGTCGGGCTGCTGCCGGCTGCCGTATTGGGCCTCCTGTTTGAGGACTACATCGACCAATACCTGTTTTCGGTGAACACCGTGCTGATCGGATTGGTGGCGGGCGCTTTCCTGATGCTGGCCGCTGATTGGTTCCGCCCGGGCAGGCCGAAAGTGGAGACGGTTGACCAGCTTACGTACAAGCAGGCCTTCTTGATCGGGTTGTTTCAATGCATTGCGCTGTGGCCGGGCTTCTCCCGTTCCGGTTCGACGATTTCAGGCGGGGTGCTGTTGGGATTGAGCCACCGCGCTGCGTCCGATTTTACCTTTATCATGGCTGTCCCTGTCATGTTGGGGGCAAGCTGCCTGTCGCTCTTGAAGCACTGGGATTCCTTCACCCTTGATGCCCTGCCGTTTTTTGCGGTCGGCTTCATCAGCGCATTCGTTTTTGCGCTGCTCTTCATCCGCTTCTTCTTGAAGCTGATCAACCGGATCAAACTGGTTCCGTTTGCCCTTTATCGCATCGTGCTGGCAGCGGTGCTGTATCTGGTCCTGATGTAAGAAAAACGGCTTTGGAGGTATCGGCGAAAGCGGACCTTCGCCGGACAAACGTAAATAGCAGTCGGGAACGATTGGGTTTTCCGACTGCTTTTTTTGTTGGCGGGGACGGATATCGTGATGCTGTTTGTCCGGGCATCGGCATATGCTGGTGGTGAGGAGGGAGTCGGATGCGGGAGAAAGCGGCGTTCGTCGTCCTAAGGATGGTGACGGGCTTGATTTTCTTTGCCCACGGCCTGCAGAAGCTGCAAAAAGGATTGGGAGTGGTGGCCGAGTGGTTCGGGAGTGTCGGACTTCCGACATGGTTGGCCTATCTGGTGACGCTGGCGGAAGTGCTGGGTGGGATGGCGCTTGTGATCGGGCTGGCGGTACGGCCTGCGTCGCTGCTTCTGGCTGTGATCATGGTCGGTGCCATCGTTACCGTCAAATGGTCAAACGGCCTGATCGGTGCGAACGGCGCAGGAGGGTACGAGCTGGATCTCATCCTGCTGGCGGTGACCATGTATCTGGCCGTCACGCAAAGAGAGGATCAGGGAGGCAAGCCTTGTGACCCTCGATTTCGCTTAAAAAACCGCTGATTCAGCGGTTTTTTTCGTGCATCCGTACACCGGCTGTTCCAGCAGCAGCAGCCAGCTAGACGTGTCTACGTTTCATTTGCAAATAGATCAACGCCCCGCGACTGCAGGATCTCCACCGCCTCCCTGACCGGCAAGCGGGGCAGGCGGAATTCGTCCGCCACCGTCTCTTCCAGCTCCCGGATGGAACCGAGCGTCAGCCGGCGCTCGCCGCCGTCAGCGTGCGTGATCAGCAGTGTGTTGTTTTTCAATGAGAGGCTGCGTTCGCTGTCCCATTGATACACATGGATGCGCAGGCAGTTGAGAAAGAAGGCGCCGGGGGCAAACGAGCGGGCGAGCGCTTTGGCGAAATCGTCCGGCTCCCGCCGCTCCTCCGGGTCAAAGTGCCAGTCTTCGTTCACCAGCTTCTCCCCCCGGTAATGCAGGTATTGGTAGCGGCCCGGCCGCTCCGCATCCGGTGTGATTCGCACCGTCTCCGGGCCAAAGCGGATGCAGTTGTCGGGATCGCGGCGAAAGCGGACCGGCTGATACACGGGGGCGGTGGAGCCCAGATCGACGTAGACCGGCTCTCCGCCCCATTCCGGCAGCCGGACGATGACCGCCGTATGGGAGGTTCCCACCGGCACGAGATGTGCAGAAAAGCCCAGATCGCGCAGCAGCCAGAGGAGATTGGCGTGGATGGCGTAGCAGGTGCCGCCAAACCCGCAGCGGACGGCGTCGGCAACAAACCGTTCAGGCGAGGGGAGGCTCTTGTTCCCCGGTCGCCGGGCCTGCAGCAGTTTGCCGACGTTTTCAAACGGAAACGCCTGCAGATGAGCGCGGCACAGTTCGCTGAGAAAGGCGTAATCGGCCGGGCGCGGCGCTAATCCCAGATGATGGAGATAGGCAGATGCCCAAGCGGGTAACCGCGACATGGAAAACCTCCTTACGAGACAGATTTCCAGGCGTGCACGGCGATAAGCGCCCAGCCGGCCAGGAACAGGACGCCGCCAAATGGCGTGATTGCCCCGAGCGCTTTGATGTTGGTGAAGCTGAGGGCGTACAGGCTGCCGGAAAAGAGCAGGGTGCCGACAGTGAAGCACCAGCCCGCCCAGGTCAGGACAGACGATTCAGGGTACCATTTGCACAGCAGGGAGACCAGCACCAGCGCCAGCGCATGTGTCGTCTGGTAGGTAACCCCGGTGTGGTAGACGCTGAGCAGGTAGTCGTTCAGTTTGCCTTTCAGCACATGGGAACCAAATGCGCCCAAGGCGACGGAGAGAAAACCGCTGATAGCGCCAAGCAATAAAAAGATACGCACGAAACATTCGCTCCTTTGTGTAACGATATGCATATATAGCGTTATTGTACCGCAATCACGGCGTTCATGCCCAATTGCAAATTGTTGAACGCGCACTTTGGCCTTTCGTCCAGACCGTCTCACAACTTGCGACATAGGATGCAGTAAGGCGGCAGCTTTCTGATGTCGCCGCCGCAGGAGGTGAGCAGCATGGGCAAATGGACAACGCTGGTGGGCGGCCTCGTAGGCGGTTGGTCCTTCTTGAAAATTCCGCTGGAAGGCACGTTCCTCTCCTTTATCGATCCTGTCGTCGATGGCGTTGGTATCGTGGCGGCAGTCGTGTTCTCGGGTGCACTCATTTATTATGGCGTACGCGACTGGATCCAAGGTTAACAACCGGATTAGTGCAGACAGCGGCAAAGACGTCCCGGCAAAAGGGGCGTCTTTGTCATTGGCCAGCTCAAAGGTGGTCGGCTTTACATCGTCGTCTTGTCGAGTGCTCTCATGCAAGCTGCTCCCATATACATAGTGGAGAGAAGAAATGGGGGGAAGCGACATGACCAACGACGAACGCAAGGAACTGGAGCGCTCGATTGAAGAAATCACGGAAATCGCCAAAGGCTTCGGCCTTGACTTTTACCCGATGCGCTACGAGATATGTCCGGCGGACATCATCTACACGTTTGGCGCGTACGGCATGCCGACGCGGTTCTCGCATTGGAGCTTTGGCAAATCCTTTTACCGGATGAAGCTGCAGTACGACCTCAATTTGAGCAAAATCTACGAGTTGGTGATCAACTCCAACCCGTGCTACGCCTTTCTGTTGGACGGCAACACGCTGATCCAGAACAAGCTGATCGTCGCCCACGTCTTGGCCCACTGCGACTTTTTCAAAAACAACGTGCGGTTCTCCAACACCAACCGCGACATGGTGGAGAGCATGGCGGCCAGCTCGGAGCGGATTCGGCAGTACGAGATCAAGCACGGCAAGGAGGCAGTGGAGTCGTTTTTGGACGCCTGCCTGTCCATTCAGGAGCACATCGATCCCAGTCTGCTGCGGCCGAAACTGCGCTGGAAGCGGGAGGTGGAGGAGACGACCGGCAAACCGGGCAAAACAGAGCGGACCACGCCGTACGACGACCTGTGGCGGCTGGATCGCACAGACGAACAGCCAGCCGATCAAGGGAAGCCGACCCGCAAGTTCCCGCCCGAACCGGAGAAAGACCTGCTGTTGTTCATCATGGAGTACAGCACTGTTCTGGAGGACTGGCAGCGGGACATCATGACAATCATCCGCGAAGAGATGCTCTATTTCTGGCCGCAGTTGGAGACGAAGATCATGAATGAAGGCTGGGCCACCTACTGGCACTTGCGCATCCTGCGGGAGTTGGACCTGACGGAAGCGGAGACGATCGACTTTGCCAAGCTGCACGCCTCGGTGATCCAACCGTCGCCGACCAGCATCAATCCGTATCATCTCGGGCTGAAAATTTTTGAGGATATCGAGGAGCGCTGGGATAACCCGACCAAGGAAGAGCAGGAGCGCTATGGACGCAAGCCGGGACAGGGAAGGGCAAAGATTTTCGAGGTGCGCGAGTTGGAGTCGGACATCAGCTTTCTGCGCAATTACCTGACCAAGGAGCTGGTCGAAAAGCTGGACTTGTACCTGTTCGGCAAGCAGGGAAACGACTGGGTGGTGACGGAAAAATCCTGGGAACAGGTGCGGGACGGCCTGGCCGCGACGCGTGTCAACGGCGGCTTTCCGTACGTCATGGTCGAAGACGGCGATTACCTGCGGGCCGGCGAGCTGTACCTGAAGCATTACTACGAAGGATTGGAGCTGGATGTCAAGTACCTGGAAAAGACGCTGCCGTACATCTACCAGCTTTGGGGCAAAAACGTCCATCTGGAGACGGTGATCGAGGAGCGTGCGGTGCAGTTTACCTACGATGGAAAAAAGGTGCACAAACGGTTTTTGTAAATGAGTAAAGATATAGATAGAAGACAAAAAAAGGCACAGCCCAGACTCCCCCCTCACCGCGGCTTACAAAAGCAAAGCCCCAAACCCCCTGATCAGCAGGGAAGTTTGGGGCTTTGCTTTGCCACAATTTCCCTTTGTTTTCCAAGCGGACTCAAGTATTTTCAATAGCACTTGGTCACGCTCGGGCCTTTGCCTTCGTCTTGCTTGTCAAGAGGAAGGCGGGTATGGCCATTGCCGCGGTCATCACGGTAGCGACAAGAAAGCCGGTGTGATAGGCGGCGGCTTCATGCGGGAGAGCGGGAACGGCTTGTCGCAATTGCAGGGCCACGACCGTTGCCAGTACGCTCGAACCGAAGGCACCGCCGATGTTCTGGATGATGCGCGTGGCGACGCTCGCTTGCGGAACTTGATGGCCGGAGAGCCCCGTATAGGAATCCGTCATCACCGGAATCGTGATGCCGCCGACACCGATTCCCCGAATAAACAGTGCAAGGCCGATCTGCCAATAAGGAACGTCCGGCGGGAAAAGGATGAACGGAACGGTTCCCGCGACCGTAATCGCCGTAGCGGCCAGGACAATAAGCCGGGCTCCGATCCGGTCGGTGAGCGTCCCAATAACGGGTCTGGCGAGCAGCATGCCCGCACCTTGCGGAATGAGCGCGAGCGCGGCGGAGATGACGGAGTCGTGCCGAACATTTTGAAAGTACAAAGGCAGCAGCAGCATGGCGCCGTTCGTCCCGAAACCGGCCAGGAACAAGGCGATGACGGACCCGGTGAAGCTTTTGTATCGGAACAGGCTGAGGGGCACGATGACGGCCGAGGAGCGGACAAGGGCGTAAACGATATAGGCGATCGTCAAGATAACGCCCAGCGCGATAAAGCCGATCGAAGCCCCGCCGCCAAAACTGCCGCCTTCCGCCCCCCGCGAGATCCCGTAGATGAAACTTGCGGAAAGTCCGCCCAGCAGCAGAATGCCGGTCCAATCCAGCGCAGCGCGTCTGTTGGTGGCGGGAAATCTCGGCATTTTCATGGAAATCAAAGCCAGGGCGATGATTCCGATCGGGACATTGATGTAGAAAATCCAGCGCCAAGAGGCATACTCCACGAGCAGTCCACCGGCGACCGGGCCGAGGATGGGGCCGAGAATGATGGGCAAGCCCACGATGGCCATCAAGCGCCCCATTTGATCCTGTCCCGCGGCTTGTACAAGCAGCGTGGTCAGCAGGGGAATGATCAGCCCGGCGGCGAACCCTTGCACAATGCGGAACGCAATCAGGCTTTCGATGTTCCAGGACAACCCCGCCAGCAGGGAACTGAGCAGGAACAGCAGCTCCGCGATGAAATATACGGATTTACCCTCAAACCGCTGAACCAGCCAGCCGGAGAAAGGGACGGCGATGGCCAGGGCCAGCACATAGCCGGTCATGACCCACTGCACCGTTTCCAGCGAAGTTTGAAAATCCCGGCTGAAATGATTCACCGCGATGTTCACCATGGTGGTGTCCAGCATGGGGGCGACCGCTCCGAACACCAGCACCAGTGCGACGCGGACAAGATCTTTCGGCAGTGTTCCGTCGGTTTGATTCACGTGCGTCCACTCCTTAGTTAAGGTACATGATGTATCTTATTTTCGAAATAAGTATACATGCTTTTTGAATAAGGTGCAACATGTATCTTATTTGTTGTATAATGATTGCAGCATCTTTCGGGAGGAAAAGTCATTGAAAGCGGAACGAAGACGGGGAGAAGAACTGGAAAAGGCGATTCTGGACGCTGCGTACGAAATCATCGAAACATCGGGGTACGAGGAAATGACCTTTCAACGCGTTGCCCGACAGGCGCAAACCAGCCGAACGGTCATTTACCGCCGGTACGAAACGCCCGTTGATTTGCTGCATGCCCTGGTCCAGTACAGGTCCACCCGGGCGATGGGCGGCAGAATGATCGATTTGCTCAGGGACCAGGGAAGTCTGCGCGCCGATTTGCTTGAGGTCGTCCGCATCTACCAGCGGTTTTTCGATGCCATCGGGCAGAAGCTGATGAGCGCCGTGATGACCGAATTCAGCAGAGATTATGAACGGTTCCGGGACTGGTTCGAACAGGCGCTCGACAGCAATGTGAGGATTATGAAGACGGTGGAAGAAAACGCCAAGCGGCGCGGAGAAATCACCCATGATTTTACCGAGTTGCAAATGCGTCTCCCCTTCGATCTTCTGCGTGTCGAAAATGTTATCCGCCACGAGAGGATCACTGCCGCGTATTTGACCCGTCTGGTGGATGAGGTGCTGCTGCCGGTGTTCTCCAAAGATCAGAAACATTAAGCTGCCCGCGTTGACGGATGAGAAGCATCTTAAAGAGCATAATGGGGTCTGCAAAAGCACATAAAAAAAGAGAAGGCATTCTCAAGGATGCCTTCTCTTTTTTATGCGCGGTGTTGCTCAGCTTATTTTCCTGCCGGTGAGAGTCCGGTCACAGGAGGGGCCAAGCCCCAGTTATGCTAGAACGCGATCGGAAGGTCAATATCGTTTAAATTAGTTGGTATTGCCAAGAGAGTTTGAGGATTTCGGGAATGCGGGCAGTTCTCTGTCTGGCTCCTTTTTGGAACCGATGAAAAGTTGCAAGAAAATCATCGCTGTGCAGATCACGGCTAGTCCGACGAAGGCGAACACAATGCTGTTTGTCATGTCTTGTATCCATCCAACCAAAAACGGTCCAAGTGCTCCAATCGCATATCCCACCGATTGTGTCATGGCGGACCATGAGCTGGCATCTTGTGCGTTCGATGTTTCGTCAATCGGCAGCATCAACCCTAGAGGGAAGAGACCACCACAGCCAATACCGAGAAGAATCGCAGAAATCCATGGTGAACCAGAAAGGATGACAAGCAGTAACCCTGCCAATTCAAGCAAAGAGCATGCAACCATCCATAGAAGTCGATTTGGATAACGATTAACCAGCATCGGAATCAAGAAGGTTGCCGGAATTTGAACCAATGTGAAAAGTGTAAGCATGTTGCCAGCGTAAATCTTACTGTACCCCATGTTTGAGACGGCTGGTGCAAGCCATGCTGTAATGGAGTAGAACAAAAACGCCATCATTCCGAAAAATACTGTCAAAAGCCATGCCCTATGATTTCTCCAGGGCAACTGCCCCGCGTTTTTCAGAGAAGATGATTGATCAAGATTCGGCTCTACACGTCTTGGTACAAATAACCACCAGGCAGGCAAAGCGATAACGGCAAGTATTGCCCATAAGCCTAATGCTGATCGCCAGGAGCCATTTAAGGCATTTTGGAAGGGAACGGATAGACCTGCGCTTAGGGCTGCTCCAGCCACCATTGCTACGGAATAGACACCGATCATGGCAGCCACCTGGCTGGGAAAATAACGTTTAATGAAACCAGATAGAAGCGGACCCGCAGTCGCAATACCGATGCCAGCGATCAGTGAGGTCAGTAGCAGGAATGTATAAGAAGGCGTAAACCATCGGAGAACAGTAGCTCCGCCCACGAGCACTAGAGCTAACGCTATCATCCGTTCGATTCCATGACGAATTCCCAACTTGACAGCTATCGGAGAGAAGATTCCCATACATAGAACCGGTATAGAGGTGAGAAGACTGGCAGAGGATGCGCTCATTCCGAGATCGCTCCGAATCGTCTCTAATAGCGGCGAAATTGAAGAAATAACCGGCCGCAAGTTTAGAGATGCCAAAAATAGGGCGATTACCAAAAGCGTTGAACGAGGTTTCATTACACTCACTCCTTAAAACATCACTGGCGTGAATACTTTCTTGTGAATGAGGTTAAGTTTAAAATACACAAGTTAATTGATCAATATTATGATTTCTATTAAAATGATAGAAAAAAAGAATGATTGAAATGGGATGGGGCCATTATGGATCTTAGACAACTAGAATACTTTGTCGCTGTATGCGAGGAACTGCACTTTACCAAAGCAGCGGACAAATTGGGCATATCGCAACCGACGCTCAGTCACCAGATTCGATCGTTGGAAGATGAAATTGGGATGCCGTTGTTTGATCGGATTGGCAAACGAATCGCACTAACCGAAGCAGGCAGACTGCTGCTAGAATACAGTATCCAGATGTTCAGAACCCGTAAAAATGCAATCGACGCCATTGATGAACTGCGCAATCAACAGCGTGGAACACTGGTCATTGGCGCGATCCCATCTGATCTCGATTACAGAATTACACAACTATTAATCGATTTTCACCATGAATTTCCTCAAATACGACTAACCGTATTGACATCAATCGAAATCTTGAAGCAAGTATTGGATATGGAGGTGGATATTGGAATTGCAATCCTGCCTCTCCCAGATGAGCGGATTGTGAGAATTCCCTTATCCCGCGAAGAGTATGTGCTGGTCGTATCGGTGAACCACGAATTGGCGGATCGAAGCTCCATCGAGTTGGAGGAACTTCGACATATTAGAACCGTGATGTACCCGAAAGGCACGCTTGGACGCGAGATAGTCGATGATTGTTGCAGAAAGCGTGGCTTCAGCTTAGATCCTATTATTGAAACGACAACACCTTTTTCGCTTATTCGATTAGTCAAAGCGAATATCGGTGCGACAATTCAACCACTGCCACTAATTTTATCCATGAATGATCCCGACTTGCGTGCCATCAAGATCGAGGGAGGCCCAACTCGGGATATCGGTATTATTTATCGCGTTGACAGGTTTCTTAGCCATGCGGCGAAAACATTTATCAAGAGATTACAGGATGAGTTACAAGGGGGAAACTGGGCCAATCGTTGAAAGCATATCCGGTGTAGTCTCCGGCTTGCACGTCCCAAGGCCTCTCCGGGTATACACATGCCGTCGCTCGCGAACTTTTCCAACCCGCCCCGGCTCGTCAAACCTGTCCGCATAGTATGTAACATGGAAATGGCGATCTCTGCTCTGCGTGTAACAGCTGTTCCGTCCACGAGATTGGAAACGTCCCCCATCCTCTCGAAAAAAACGACATTTTTTTGAGAAAAAATTGAACAAAACGTGAACAAAGTGTGAAAAATGTGTTACAATAGAGCCATCAATCAAAGAAAACGGACAGGGGTTGGATGCGATGGACCAATTGAGCAATGGTATCAAAGCTGCGACAACCTTGAAATGGCTCGCGTGGGCAGCTACAATACTTGGTGCTGTTTTGCTTATGATGAATGTAAGCGATTTCCGTGCGGATAATTTTGGACTGATGGCGGCGATTGGATTGCTGATCGGCGGCATGAACATCTTTTTGCTGAGCACGGTGTTCCAGTTACTTCACACCGAATCGTAGGAAATATACGGCAATTCATGAACTGATCAAATATAGTAATAATGAAGAATTTGGGTGAAAGCCCTCTCAAGACGAGCGATCTTGAGGGGGCTTTTTTTCTTGAAAAATCAACCATTATTAGGTGGTGGTTAGAAAAACAGGATATTGGTAACAAAGTTTTGAGCAAAAAGTGAAGTATATGTGAACACTTTGTCACGAAAAAGCGGCGAATTCTTGAACGGTGTGCAAACGAAGGTACAAAACAAATGCGCTTTTGATACGATATGAAGGCAAAAAGCAAGTTTATTAAAACTGAATGTGAACGGTCGTTTCCTTTCTGTTGGAACGTTAGGAGGGGTAGGAAGAAATGGCAGCTAGAAAGTGGCTCGGACGGGTCCAGTTTTGGATCATGGCGGTATTGGCCTGCGTCCTGTTGAGCGGATGCGGGAGCGAATACCTGGTCCTCAATCCGAAGGGGCCCGTTGCTGAAACGCAGTACAATCTGATTATTACTTCCATTATTCTCGTCTCGATCGTGATCCTGCCGGTGTTTGCGATCACCTTCTACATCGTATGGCGCTATCGGGACAAACCGGGGAACAAGGCTCCGTACCAACCGGAATGGGCGCACAACACCACGCTGGAGCTGATCTGGTGGGGGATTCCTGTCGTCATTATTGCCATTCTTGGTTATTTTACGGTGCGCGATACCTATGCGCTGGTTGAGCCTCCCAAAAAAGACGTAAAGCCGATCACGGTACAGGTTACGTCGCTCGACTGGAAATGGTTGTTTACTTATCCTGAACAAAACATCGCTACTGTCAACTACGTGCATATTCCGACGGACGTTCCCGTTCAATTTGAGCTGACCGCCGAGGCGCCGATGAACTCGTTCTGGGTACCGCAGTTGGCTGGCCAGATCTATACGATGCCGGGCATGGCGATGGGCTTGTGGATGCAGGCGGATGAGCCGGGTGAGTACTACGGCACCGGGGCCAACTTCACGGGGAAAGGCTTTGCCCACATGCAGTTCAAGGTAATTGCCGAACCGCAGGAGAAGTTTGACCAGTGGGTGCAGCAGGTGAAAAACACTGCGCCGGGCATGACCAAACAGGATTACGAAAACCTGGTGAAACCGGGTCTGTCCGACCGCTTGACGTATTCGGCTTTCCCGAAAGGGCTGTTCGAGGAAATCGTGATGAAATACGGCCACGTACACGGCAATCATCCAAACGGCATGAACCACTACAAGAACAATCTGAAAAACAACGACAATCAACACGAAGGACATCAAGGCGGTGGAGCGCACAGCAGCCACGGCGCGAATGACGCCCAGGCTTCACACCAGCATGAAATGTCCGTATCGAACCAGTAACACATAAACGGAAAGGGAGGAGGATCACCGTATGTGGGAGGACATCAAGTCTTTTGCATCCACGTTTTTTGTCACCGGTGACCCGTTGATTTACGGGGCGGATGTGGCTATTGTGCTGACCACCCTGGCCATCGTGTTTGTCCTGACCAAGTACAAAAAATGGGGCTGGCTGTGGCGCGAATGGTTGACAACCGTCGATCACAAGAAGATCGGGATCATGTACCTGATCTGCTCGCTCTTGATGCTGTTCCGCGGCGGCGTGGATGCGCTTCTGATGCGGATGCAGCTCACCATGCCCAATGTGGAGTTTCTTCACTCCGAGCACTACAACGCGATCTTTACGACGCACGGCACGATCATGATTCTGTTCATGGCGATGCCGATGATGTTCGCGCTGTTCAACATCGTCGTGCCGCTGCAGATCGGCGCGCGCGACGTCGCGTATCCGTTTTTGAACGCACTCAGCTTCTGGCTGTTCTTCTTTGGTGCAATGCTGTTCAACCTCTCCTTTGTGATCGGGGGTTCTGCAGAGTCCGGCTGGCTCGCGTATCCGCCGCTGTCGGAGAAAATGTTCAGCCCGGGTGTCGGACAGGACTTCTACATCTGGGGGATTCAGATTTCCGGTATCGGTAGTTTGGCCACCGGGATCAACTTCCTGGTGACCATCCTGAAAATGCGTGCACCGGGCATGTCGCTGATGAAGATGCCGCTGTTCTCCTGGTCGGTTCTGTCGAGCTGTATCACGATTATCTACGCGTTCCCGATCCTGACGGTGACGCTGGCACTGCTCTTCATCGACCGTTTCCTCGGCGCTCACTTCTTCACGATGGACGGCGGCGGGAACCCGATGATGTACGTCAACCTGATCTGGATGTGGGGCCACCCGGAAGTATACATCGTGGTGCTGCCGGCCTTTGGTATCTTCTCTGAGATCGTGGCAACGTTCGCCAAGAAACAGGTTTTCGGTTACAAGTCGATGGTCTTCGCAATGGTGATCATCAGCGTGCTGTCCTTCTTCACCTGGGTGCACCACTTCTTCACCATGGGTGCGGGGGCAAACGTCAACGCGTTCTTTGCGATCACGACGATGGCAATCGCCATTCCGACCGGGGTGAAGGTGTTCAACTGGCTGTTCACGATGTACCGCGGACGGATTCAGTTGAAACAGCCGATGCTGTGGACGATCGCATTTATCCCGTGCTTCCTGGTCGGGGGTGCGACCGGTGTGATGCTGGCTGTCGCTCCGGCGGACTACCAATACCACAACAGTTACTTCCTGATCGCGCACTTCCACCAAGTGCTGATCGGCGGGGTCGTGTTCGGATACCTCGCAGGGATTTACTACTGGTGGCCGAAAATGTTTGGCTTCAAGCTGGATGAACGCTTGGGCAAATGGGGCTTCTGGCTCTGGAACATCGGTTTCTACGTCTGCTTCATGCCGCAGTACGCACTTGGCTTCATGGGCATGACCCGACGCCTTTACACGTACGGATGGGACCTCGGCTGGGCACCGCTCAACATGGTTTCTACCGTCGGCGCGTTCTTGATGGGATTCGGCTTCATCTTCCAGGTATGGCAGATCGCCTACAGCATTAAACACGGCGAGCGCGACACCACGGGCGACCCGTGGAACGCACGCACGCTGGAATGGTCGATTCCGTCTCCGGCGCCGCTGTACAACTTCGCTGTCATTCCGCAGGTCAAAGAGCGGGATGACTGGTGGGCGACCAAGCAGGCGAGAGCAAACGGCACGGCAGACGAAACGCCGGCCAAGCTGGAGCCGATTCACATGCCGAAAAACTCGGGCATTCCGTTTATCATGTCGTTCTTCTGGTTCATTGCCGGATTTGGTTTCGTATGGGGCTGGACCTGGTGGATCGTGATTGGTCTGGCAGGTGTCGGCATCTCGATGCTGGTGCGTTCGTTCCAGTATGACACGGACTACTACATCCCTGTGGACGAAGTGAGACGCACCGAGGCTTCTCTGGGGAGGGCTGTATAATGCAACAAGCGATGGCACATCATGACCACGACCACGGACACGAGGACCACGAATCTCTCAAGGTCGTCGGGTTCTGGATCTTCCTGGTTACGGACTGCGTTCTGTTTGGCACGTTGTTTGCCACCTATGCCGTATTGATGCACAGCTACGCGGGTGGGCCGACCGGTAAAGAGCTGTTCCAACTCCCGGGCGTGATTGCTTCTACGTTTATCCTGCTGACCAGCAGCTTCACCAGCGGGGTGGCGATGCTGGCCATGCACAAGGGAAAAGTGAAACAGGTGATTGGCTGGCTGGCGATCACTGCCATCCTGGGTCTGTCGTTCGTCGTGCTGGAAGTGACCGAGTTTGCACATCTGGTCTCGGAAGGCGCCGCCATTTCCACCAGTGCATTCTGGTCCGCGTTCTACGTGCTGGTGGGTACGCACGGTCTGCACGTGACGCTCGGTCTGTTCTGGATGGCTGCGCTGATGATTCAGTTGGGCAAACACGGCATCACGGCGGTCACCAAGCGGAAAGTCACCAATCTGGGCCTGTACTGGCACTTCCTTGACGTCGTCTGGATCTTCCTCTTTACGGTCGTCTATCTCATGGGGGTGATGTAAGATGATGCAACACGACAGTCATGGTCACGGAGAGGGGCACGGCTCCCTCAAGTCGTACGTCATCGGGTTTGTTCTGTCGATCGTGCTGACCATCATCCCGCTGGTGCTGGTCATGAACAAGGTGCTGACCGGTACTGCACTGGTTGTTGCAATCATGGCGATGGCCGTTCTGCAGCTGTTCGTACAGTTGTTCTTCTTCATGCACATCCGCGAAGGGGAGAAACCCCGCTACAATGTGCAGGCACTGATCCTGGGCGGAGTAATCGTGCTGACGATCGTCGCCGGCTCCATTTGGGTCATGAGCTTCAACACCATGGTGCAGTAAGGTCGAAAGACAAGGCGAAACGAGGCGAAACCTCTTGGGCTATCAAGCTCAAGAGGTTTTTTTGTTGAGACTGGCCCCGATGTGCCCGGTGGATTTTCTTTTTTCCATACTTGGTATATGATTAAGTTGGGTATCATAAAAACTGGAAGGGGGCATGTCAGAATGTACGAGATTGCGATTATTGGGGCAGGACCGGCAGGAGCCAGCGCGGCGCTGTTTACGGCGAAAGCAGGCAAAAAAACGCTGCTGATCGACAGTGACAAGAGCATCACCAAACGAGCCTGGGTGGAAAATCACTACGGCGTAATGGAGATCACCGGGCCTGACCTGGTGGATATCGGGAAAAAGCAGGCGGAGAAATTTGGCGCGGAATTGGTGTCCGGCCAGGTGACCAACATCGTTAAAACGGAACAGGGCTTTACGCTGGAGACAGACAGCGCAGGGACGTTTGAAGCGAAACACGTGATTCTCGCTACCGGCATCCTGGTCGATCTGGCGGAAAAGATCGGCGTGGCGACCAAGCCCGGCACCGAGCCGCGGATCAAAACGGTGATTGACGTCTACCGGGACGGCAAGACCAGTGTGGAGGGCATTTGGGCGGCCGGAACGTGCGCCGGCGTCAGTGTGCATACGATCATCACCGCCGGTGACGGGGCCAGGGTGGCGATCAACGTCATCAGCGAGCTGAACGGCGAGCGCTACGTCGACCACGACGTGCTAAAAAGCTGATACTTGTTGAAATTTCCATATCCTTCTCTCCGTATAGACCAGGAGGGAAGGTTTATTTTTTCCGGGCCACATTGGCAATAATCAAGTTCATAGAGAAGTTGAAAGAGGAGGAGATCGGCGTGATTGCCAAGAAGTCGAATGTGAAATTTGTGGTTGCCGGGCTCCTGCTCGGTCTGTTGATGGCGTCCATGGACAACACGATCGTCGCCACCGCGATGGGAACGATCGTCGGCCAGTTGGGCGGTCTGGACAAGTTTGTCTGGGTCACGTCGGCGTACATGGTGGCGACGATGGCGGGGATGCCCATCTTCGGCAAACTGTCCGACATGTACGGCCGCAAACGGTTTTACGTGTTTGGATTGATCGTGTTTTTGCTCGGATCGATCCTCTGCGGGACGGCAGGCAGCATTGTTCAGCTCAGCATCTACCGGGCCATCCAGGGGATTGGCGGCGGAGCGCTGATGCCGATTGCCTTTACGATCATTTTTGACGTGTTCCCACCGGAGAAGCGAGGGAAAATGACTGGCCTGTTCGGAGCGGTGTTCGGTACGTCCAGCGTTGTCGGTCCCCTGCTCGGCGCCTACATCACCGATTACTTTGGCTGGCACTGGGTCTTTTACATCAACGTGCCGATCGGTCTTCTGTCGCTCTGGTTCATCTCCGCGTACTACAAGGAGTCGCTGGAACACAGCAAGCAGAGCATTGACTGGTGGGGTGCGATCACGCTGGTGGGAGCGGTGGTCAGCCTGATGTTTGCACTGGAGCTGGGCGGCAATCAATACGCCTGGGACTCTGCGGTGATTCTCGGTCTGTTTGCCGCGTTTGCCGTGCTGTTTGCCGTGTTTTTGTACGTGGAGAGACGGGCGGCCGAGCCGATCATTTCGTTTTCCATGTTCAGACAGCGGCTGTTTGCCGCGAGCAATATGGTGTCTCTTCTGTACGGCGCGTCCTTCATCATCACGACCGTCTACATTCCGATCTTTATCCAGGGAGTGTTTGGCGGCTCGGCGTCCAACTCGGGGCTGCTGCTCACTCCGATGATGCTCGGATCGGTACTCGGCAGCCAAACGGGCGGGATGCTGACGACGAAGACCAGCTACCGCAACATCATGCTGCTGTCCGCCGCCTTTTTCCTGTCCGGCTTGTTTTTGTTGGGGACGCTGACACCGGAGGTCTCGCGCAGTCTGGTGACCGTCTACATGGTCCTTACCGGGTTTGGCGTCGGCTTTTCCTTCTCCGTCCTGGGCATGGCTGCGATCCACAACTTTGACATGCGTCAGCGCGGTTCGGCCAGCTCGACCAACTCGTTTTTCCGCTCGCTGGGCATGACGCTGGGCGTGAGCGTGTTTGGAATCGTACAGCGCAACCTGTTCCAGAGCGGCTTGGAAGAGGTATTTGCCGGTGGAAGCGGCATTCCGGCAGGGGGGCTGGTTGACCCGCGGGCGGTGCTGACTCCGGAAACCCGGGCGTCCATTCCGGCACCTGTCCTGGAGCAGATTACCGCAGTCCTCTCCTCGTCGATTGCGCAGACGTTCATGTGGGCGCTGATTCCGGCCTGTCTGGCGGTCGTAGGGATCCTGCTGATGGGCAAAGAGCGGATAAGCATACCCGCTGCACAGGTACGGCCCAAAACAGCGGAGCGGGGAAGAAGATAAACTAAAAGGCGAACACAGCCCTCGTGCACCGGAATGATCTCCGGCTGCATGCAGGGCTGCTTTTTTGTGCGTGGAGCATTATCAGATCAGGCCTGATTGGTTCGGGCGGGTTCAATAAATTCCAGCAATATAATATTATAGTAAATATTGGTAGAAGGTAAATGCAAGCGTGACGTGTTTTCGCTGCTGTTCAAAGAACGAAGGGGGACAAACCATTTTGCAAGGAAAAACGTACCTATATCTGATTCCCGCAGTCATGGCCGCGATCCTGGTCGCCTGTTATCCCTTTGATTTATTTAACAGAATCTTCGTACTCCCACCCGAAAGACAGACGGTCCGTGAAGAAGAAGTGCTGCAAACCGTTGCCAGGATAAAAGACAACGTAACAATCGGCTCAACCAAACAAGAAGTCGCCGCACTGTTCGGTGACAGGTACGTTCTCGTGGATGACCAGGGGGATCTCGAAAACGGCTGTGATGAATTCTGGCTGTACCGCTTTTTCACCGAGGAGGATTACCAGTCCTCTGTGCCCGACCATGTCATTGATCAAGAGGGGATTCGCAGCGGAAAAGTAGGAGCCGCCTTCTTCATCGGCTGGAAAGATGAACGAGTCTACCTGTACACCATCGCTTACCTTCAAGGCCCCAATCGCAATCTGCATGTTTACTCCAATGTGAATGGAACCAGAGCAGAAGAAATCTTGAATCCAGATGGCTCGATGGCGCCCGTCGATTAAGAGTCAGCCCATTGCCCGCTCGCTTTTTCCTTCCTATCCACGGCCACTTTTGTTATGATGGAGACAAGTGCCGGTCATGTGCGGCACCGACAACTGCATACGGCAAACAGGTCTTCACCTGCGCGGACGCTTCCGGGCGGGTGAAGTTAAAGGGAAGTTTGGTGAAAATCCAACGCGGTCCCGCCACTGTAAGAGGGGAGTTTTCCTTCGCGGCGACAGCCATCCACTGCTCCAGCGGGAGTGGGAAGGAGAAGGAAAGCGGCGATCCTCAAGCCAGGAGACCTGCCTGTTTTGCGTGAGCACTGATTTCCTTCGGGTCAAAGGAAAAGGTGAGGATTGTCGTGGACGTCGTGTCGACGCTTTGCTTCCTTTGGGTTTCGAGGAAAGCAAAGCGTTTTTTATTGTATCTGAAAAGACACCGTGAACGGTAGATGAGCTGGCACAAGGGGCGGACCGTTTGGCATCGCGTCCCTGGTTGGCCGGCCAGAGGGGGAGGAAATGGTCGATGAACAAATCCGACAACAAGCGAGGACTGGTCCTGGTGTACACCGGGGACGGAAAAGGGAAGACAACGGCGGCGCTGGGGCTGGCCGTACGGGCGACCGGCCGCGGCAAGCGTGTGTTGGTGGTACAGTTTATCAAGTCGCCGGAACGCACCTACGGGGAAAAAATCGTCTTTGACCGGTTGGGCATCGAGATGGTGCAAAAAGGCATCGGCTTTACCTGGACGAAAACGCCCGAGGAGCACCGCGCCGCTCTGCGGGAAGCGTGGCGATACGCCAAGGAGCAGGTATTGGGCGGCGAATACGACATGGTGATTCTCGACGAATTGAACAACGCGCTGGCGATTGATCGTTTTCCCGTAGCGGACGTGCTGCCGCTGGACGATGTAGTGGACACGATCAAAAACAGGCCGAGCCACGTGCATCTGGTGATTACGGGACGGGACGCGCGGCCGGAAATCATCGCGATTGCCGATCTGGTAACGGAGATGAAAGCGGTCAAGCACTACTATGACGAAGGCATCCCCGCCGTGCTGGGGGTGGAGTATTGATGACCGCCGTGTTGGAGGTGTTCGGTCACGGCGGCGATCTGGTTACGGCGGCGGAGCGCTTCGGTGTGGAAGTCGGGCAATTTGTCGATTTCAGCGCCAACATCAACCCGCTGGGCCCGCCTGCCCGCGTGCTGGAAGGACTGCGGGAGGTGCTGCCTCGGGTGGTTCACTATCCCGATCCGGGGCACCGGTCGTTTCGCAGCGCATTGGCGGCAAAGCTGAACCTGCCGGCATCGTGGCTTCTGCCGACCAACGGGGCGGCCGAGGCGATGGCCCTGGCGATCCTCGCACTGAAGCCGCAGACGGTCGGCATCGTCACGCCTTGTTTTTCCGAATATGCCCAACTTTCCAGGCAGTTCGGCGCCCGCGTGCTGACCTGCCCGGGGCGGGAAGATCGCGGCTTCAAGCCGGACGAGGCGGAGCTGTACCGGCTGTTTGAACAGGCAGACCTTGTCTTTGTCGGTTCTCCCAATAACCCGACCGGCCTCTTGTATGAACCGGAAGAACTGCTGCGGATGGCCGGCTGGACCGACAGGACAGACACGCATCTGGTGATCGACGAGGCGTTTCTCGACTTTGTCGCGGAGGAGCGTCAGTTTACGCTGGCAGACCAGCTTTCCCGGTTTCCGCGCGTGCTGGTGATGCGCTCGCTGACGAAGATGTTCGCCATTCCCGGGCTGCGCCTCGGCTACGCCGTCGCCGTGCCCGCGCTGATTGAGCGGCTGCGGGAAAAGCAGGTCAGCTGGAGTGTCAACAGTCTGGCGCTTGCGGCCGGGGAGCTTTGCCTGGAGGAAGCGGACTACGAAGCGAAAACCAGACGGCTGATTGCCAAAGAGCGTTCCTATCTGTCCGGTGCCATCGCGCAGGAACTGGGCTGGCGCGTCTGGCCGGGCGAAGCCAACTTTCTGCTCGTGCGCTGTCCGGCTCAGATAACGGCGGCGGAACTGCAGGAGCTGCTGGGCAGACGGGGCATCTTGATTCGCAGTTGTGCCATGTACCCCGGCTTGACGCCCGGTGATTTTCGCATCGCAGTCCGCACCCGGCCGGAAAACGACCGCCTGTTGACGGCCTTGCGGGACGTCTGGCGTGAAAGGAGGGAGCGGCGCTGAGCCTGATCGTCGTTACCGGAGGCGTCCGCTCGGGGAAGAGCCGCTTCGCCGAAAAACTGGCTGCACAGGCGGGAGGCCCCGTCTTGTACGTGGCCACCGGCCAGGCATGGGACGAGGAAATGAAGCAACGGATTGAGCGGCATCGGGCGCGGCGGCCCCGCAATTGGGGACTGGCCGAAACAGATGGCACCCTGGCTGTGACCCTGCCGCAACTGAAGAGGTATCCGGTGGTGCTGTTGGACTGCCTGTCGACGTGGGTCAGCACACGGCTGATGAGTGTGCCGGAAGCGTCCTGGCGGGACGAAGCAATCGGGCGGGCGCTCCTGGAGGAAGCGGAGCAGTGGCTGGATGAAGCCTGCAGCGATGGCCGTACCGTCATCGCCGTGACCAGCGAGGTGGGTCTGGGCGGCGTCGCGATGACCAAGCTGGGCCGCTGGTTTGCCGACGTGCTGGGCGACGTCAACCAGCTGGCCGCCAGCCGGGCTGATACTGTCTATGCCGTTTTGGCAGGCATTCCCTGGAGGATAAAAGGATGAACGCGTTTTTTCATGCACTGTCGTTTTTTACCCGCATCCCTGTTCCCTGGCTGCGCCCGTCGGAAGAGGCCTGGAAGAAGAGCGTCGTCTGGTACCCGGCTGTCGGACTGGTGATCGGCCTCGTGCTGTGTGGGGTGCATCAGGCGGCCTTGTGGGCGTTTGCGCCGCTGACTGCTGCCGTGTTGACGATGGCCTGCTGGGTCTACATCACCGGCGGACTGCATCTGGACGGCTGGATGGACCTGGCCGACGGTCTGGGCAGCAGCCGGCCGCGGGAACAGATGCTGGCGATCATGAAAGACAGCCGGACCGGAGCGATGGGGGTGCTGGCGGCGATTGTGCTGCTTCTGGTCAAGACGGCGGCGCTGGCCGAGCTCGACCATCGGCAGCTTGCCGCCTGTCTGCTGCTGGTGCCCGCCGCCGCACGCACGCATGTGCTGCTGGCGATCCGCTGCTGGCCGTACGTCACCGGAGAAAAGGGCGTCGGCAAAAGCATCGGCGAGGCGCTCCGTCCTTTCCACATCGGCGCCGGTTATCTTTTTGTGCTGGCGTTGGGCTGGTGGCTTGCCGACATCCGGGCGGTGACGGCTGTCGTGCTGTCGCTCGTCATCAGCCTGCTGTTTGCCCGCTCGGTCGCCGGCAAGCTGGGCGGCCTGACCGGCGACTGCTACGGCGCCCTGATCGAGATTGCCGAAGCCGTGATGCTGCTCATCCTGATCGGGAGCTGGTGGCCGTGAGGTGGATCTGGGTGAGACACGGACAGACGGAGGAGAACCGCACCGGCCGCTACCTGGGACACAGCGATGTGCCGCTGAACGAACACGGCTGCGCCCAGGCGGAGCAGGCAGCCCGGATGCTCGCTTCGGAACGCCCGGCGGCGCTTTACACCAGCGATTTGCTCCGCTGCCGGCAAACGGCGGAACGGCTGGCAGCTGTCTGGGGACTGGGGCCCCGCGCCGTGCCCGCCCTGCGCGAGCTGTCGTTTGGCGCGTGGGAGCGGCTCACCTATGACGAGCTGATGGCACGGGACGGCGAACTCGCCCGCCGCTGGTACGACAATCCGTTTGACTGTGCGCCGCCGGGCGGGGAAACCCTGACCCAGTTGGGGGAGCGGGTGGATCGCTGGCTGATGCAGCTGATGAGGTCTGTTTCCATGGACGATACCGTCTGTCTGGTGACCCACGGCGGTGTTATCCGCTGGTTTCAGGCGGCCTGGGTGGAAAACGATCCCCGCCGCTACTGGCAGGTGGACGGCGTGGGCCACGGCGGCGTTCTCGTCGCTAAGTGGGACGGACGCCGCTGGACGGCGGCACGGATGGAAGACAATCCTTCTGCATCGGGCGAGAAGCATGTTTCCATGCAGAGCAGCTTGTGAGCCCTGCCGCAGAGCGGCGATTTGCGGGAAAAAAAGCCCATTCCTGCCTCCCGCATGGGTAATAGAACGGAACCACCGCGTGTGGAAACAAAGAGAGGGACGAGATGAACGAGGCATTGATATTGCTGGCAGCGTACGGGATAGACCGGGTGGTGGGCGATCCGCGCAGTCTGCCGCATCCGGTGGTCGGAATAGGCTGGTGCATCATGGGGCTGGAGCGGCTGCTGCGCGCGCTGGTCAAGCGGGAAGAGCACCTGAAAGCGGCCGGTATTTTGTTCCCGCTGTTGATTGCAGGCGGCAGCCTTGTCGTCACCTGGGCACTGCTGTACGCGGCGGGATGGGTCCATCCCTGGCTGGCCATCGCTCTGGAAGTCTGGCTGATTTCCACCACCATTGCCACCAAAGGCTTGGCCGACGCCGGCATGGAGATTTTTCACCACCTGCAAAGAGGTGATTGGGCGGCGGCCCGCCAGTCGCTCTCCATGGTCGTCGGCCGGGACACGGAGCAGCTGGATGAATCGGAAATTTGCCGGGGGGCGGTGGAGACCGTGGCGGAGAACATCGTCGACGCGATCATCTCTCCGCTGGTGTACGCCGCGCTGGGCGGCGCGCCGCTGGCGATGGCCTATCGGGCGGCCAATACCCTGGACTCGATGGTCGGCTACAAGAACGAGAAGTACCGCAATCTCGGCTGGGCGTCGGCGCGGTTTGACGATTTGCTCAATTACCTGCCCGCCCGCCTGACCGCCTTTTTGCTCGTCGCCGCCAGTTGGCTGATGCGGCTGGACTGGCGCCAGTGCTGGGCGGTGATCCGGCGCGACGCCAGGCTGCACCCCAGCCCCAACAGCGGGCTGCCGGAAGCGGGCGTGGCGGGCGCGCTCGGCGTGCAGCTTGGCGGACTCAACTACTACCAGGGCGTGCCGTCCAACCGGGCCAAGCTGGGCAATCCTCTCCGACAGCTCCGCCCGGACGACATCGCTGCGGCGGTCCGGCTGATGAAGCTGGTGTCGGTCCTGGGGCTTGTCTTCTGCATGGCGGCGGCCTTCGCGATTTCGGTGAGCACGGGCCCATAGGGACCGTTATGGAAAGGAGGCTCCTCATGAGCGGAAAATTGTTTGTCATCGGCTTCGGGCCGGGCAGTTTCGACCACATTACCAAGCGGGCCCGGGAAGCGATCGAGGAAAGTGACGTGATCATCGGGTACACCACCTATGTGGACTTGATCCGCGGCCTCTTGACCGATCAGGAGATCGTCAGCACCGGCATGACCGAAGAAGTGAGCCGGGCGCGGGAAGCCGTCCGGCAGGCGGAAGCAGGCAAAACAGTGGCGGTGATCTCCAGCGGCGACGCGGGCGTGTACGGCATGGCCGGGCTGATCTACGAAGTGCTGGTGGAGCAGGGCTGGTCGCGGGAGGGCGGTGTGGAGGTGGAGGTGATCCCGGGCATCTCTGCAATCAACTCCTGCGGGGCTCTGCTTGGGGCACCGATCATGCACGACGCCTGCACCATCAGCCTGAGCGACCACCTGACGCCGTGGGAACGGATCGCCAAGCGTATCGACGCGGCGGGACAGGCAGATTTCGTCATCGCCTTGTACAACCCGCGCAGCGGACGGCGGACGCGCCAAATCGTGGAGGCGCAGCGCATCCTGCTCAAGTACCGCTCGCCCGACACTCCGGTCGGCATCGTCAAAAGCGCCTATCGAGAGCGGCAGCGGATCGAGCTGACCACGCTGGGCAAGATGCTGGAGCACGACATCGGCATGCTGACGACGGTCATCATCGGCAATTCCTCCACCTTTGTCTACGACGGGCTGATGATTACCCCGCGCGGCTATCAGCGCAAGTATACGCTGTCGTCAGACGAACAGGCGCTGAAGCCGCACCAGCGACTGCGGGTGGAAAACGAGCCGTGGTCGCTGGAAGCACAGGCAGGCAGCGGCCTGGTTCAGGCGGCGCCATCTCCTGCCGCGGAGGAGTCCGCCGCGGCTGTCGCGGACATGTCGGCCGGTCAGCGAGAGCAGCCTGACGCCGTCCGGACGCCGTACGACTGGGCGATGCAGGCACTTGCTGCGCTTCATGGGGACGAGGGAGCGGCAACCGCTGCTCCGCCAGCTGGCAGGCCCCCCAGCGGGTTTGTGCCCGAAATGATTTTCGAGTGCGCAGTCAGCCCGGGGGTGGCAAACAAGAAGTTTACGCCTCGGCAGATGCTCGCGCTGGCCGAACTGGCAGGAGAAAAAGGGGAAATCGAATACACGCCGCATCACCAGATCATCCTGCGCGTCCCGACCGCCGATCCCAATACGGTGACAGAACGCCTGCGCCAGCTGGGGCTGCTGCTGATGCCGACCGGTGACGTGGTGCAAGTGAAGGCGTGCGACTTCTGCGACGGGGAGAAAAAGGACGGGATTCCCTACGCAGAGGAGCTTCAGCAAAAGCTGGGCGGCCAGACGATGCCCAAGGAACTGAAGATCGGGGTAAACGGCTGCGGCATGGCCTGCTACGGCGCAGTCAAGGAAGACATCGGCATCGTCTTTCGCAAGGGAAAGGTTGACCTGTTCCTCGGCGCCAAAACGGTGGGGCGCAGCGCTCACGCCGGCATACCGGTGACAGAGGGCATTGAGCCTGAGGAGATCGTGCCGCTGATTGAGCGGATTGTGGCGCGGTACAAGCGGGATGCCTTCCCGAACGAACGGTTTCACAAGTTTTTTCAGCGCGTCGGTGAGATTGAGGGATTTGTCTGGCAGGAGATGCCTGCGCCAAAGATTGAAAACGCCGTCTGCGGGGATTGAGTCTGCTCGCCGGTCTGGAGCGTGCCCGCGGGCGAATAAGGAGGACGAGACATGGACGCGGTGTTGTTTGTCGGCCACGGGAGCAAGGACCCCGAGGGAAACGAAGAAGTCAGGCAGTTTGTGGCCGCGTTGGCCCCGGAGTTGGACATACCCATCATCGAAACGTGTTTTCTGGAGTTTGAACAGCCGGACGTGCTGCAAGGACTGGACACCTGTGTGAAGCGAGGGGCGACCCGGGTGGCGGTCATCCCGATCATCCTGTTTTCCGCCGGCCACGCCAAGATTCACATTCCGGCGGCCATCGACGAGGCGAAGGAAAAGCATCCGCACGTGCAATTTATCTACGGGCGGCCGATTGGCGTCCACGAGCAGGTGCTGGACATATTGGCGGCGCGCATGGCGGAAGCCGGATTCGCCTCCGGGGCGGATGACGAGGAGCTGGCCGTGCTGGTCATCGGCCGGGGCAGCAGCGATCCGGACGCCAACAGTGACATCTACAAGATGTCCCGCCTGTTCTGGGAGCGATGGCGGGCGAAATGGGTGGAGACGGCCTTCATGGGCGTCACCTTTCCCCTGTACGAAGAAGGGGTGGAGCGCTGTGTCAAGCTGGGGGCGCGCCACGTGGTGGTACTGCCGTACTTTCTGTTTACCGGCGTGCTGATCAAGCGGATGGCGGATCAATTGGGGCACTTTCGCGCGCGTTATCCCGAAGTCCGCTTTACCCTGGCGGAATATTTCGGCTACCACCCGCTGCTCAAGGCGGTGCTGAAAGAGCGGGTGGAAGAGGCGCTGCACGGCGAAGTAAGGCTGAACTGTGACACCTGCCAGTACAGGCTGGCGGCGATGGAGCACATCGGCCATCATCACCACCATCATCACGACCACGATCATGGCCACGGGCATCATCACGGCCACAGTCACGATCATGACCACAGCCACGATCATGACCACCACAGCCGCGGCGGCAGCCATGACCACCATCACGAGCACATGCCGCAGGGGGCGAAGTAGGAGGGACGAGCGATGATTCTCGTATTGGCCGGAACCAGCGACGCACGGGAGTTGGCCCTGCGGATCATGGCGGCGGGATACGACCTGTTGACCACCGTCGTGACGGAGAACGCTGCCAAAAGCATGGCCGAAGCCGGTTTGCCGGTGCAGGTGGGCCGTCTGAACGCGGAGGACATTTGCCGGTTGATTACAGCCAAAGGCGTGCAGGCCGTGGTGGACGCAAGCCACCCCTACGCGGAAGAAGCGTCGAAAAACGCCATGGCCGGCGCCAGGGAGGCGGGTGTCCCCTACATTCGCTACGAGCGGGAAAGCGTCGCCTCACCCGGGCATGACAACATCACCGTGGTGAAGGATTACGTCGAGGCGGCCGAAGTGGCGGCGCAGAAACGCGGCGTGATCATGCTGACGACCGGCAGCAAGACGCTGAAGATTTTCACCGACCGGCTGCTCGGCCTGCCGGACACGACGCTGGTCGCCCGGATGCTGCCGCGCGTGGACAACATGCAGAAGTGCGAGGAACTGGGCATCGAGCAAAAGAACATCGTCGCCATGCAGGGGCCGTTTTCCAAGGAACTGAACAAGGCGCTCTACAACCATTACGGCGTGACGCTGATGATCACCAAGGAGAGCGGCCGCGCAGGCGCGTTTGACGAAAAAGTGGAAGCGGCCCTGGAAATGGGCATCGAGACGATTGTGATCGCCCGGCCGCAGATTGAGTACGGCACTGCGTATACCGATTTTGACGGCGTCATCGGGCAGCTGCGGGAATTGGCTGTCCCTGCCGTGGGATAAACAGCCCCGGGACCCGGGATCCGGGGCCGCTTTCGCGGGACGGGCCCGCTGACGAGATCGAAAGTTGCCTGCAAAGAAAGGGAGGAGCGCGACATGGACTTTCGCACGGAGTTTAGACCGCTGACGGTGCAGCCGCAGGAGATCGAGGACAAGAGTTTTCAGATCATTACGGAGGAGCTGGGAGAGCATCCGTTTACCGAGGAGCAGTTCCCGGTGGTGCAGCGCGTGATTCACGCTTCTGCCGACTTTGAGCTGGGACGCAGCCTGGTCTTTCACCCGGACGCCGTCCGCGCGGGCATTGAAGCCATCCGCAGCGGCAAAATCGTCGTGGCCGACGTGCAGATGGTGCAGGTGGGGATCAGCAAACAACGGATCGAAAAGTTCGGCGGTCAGGTGAAAGTGTACATCTCCGACAAGGACGTCATGGAAGAGGCGAAGCGGCTCAACACGACGCGGGCGATCATCTCCATGCGCAAGGCAGTCAAGGAGGCGGAGGGCGGCATTTTCGCCATCGGCAACGCGCCGACCGCATTGTTGGAGCTGATCCGCCTGGTGAAGGAAGGAGAGGCCAAACCGGGCCTCATCATCGGTATGCCGGTCGGATTCGTCTCCGCCGCCGAATCAAAGGAAGAGCTGGCCAAACTGGACGTGCCGTTTATCACCAACATCGGGCGCAAGGGCGGCAGTCCGGTCACCGTGGCGGCGGTCAACGCACTCTCGCTGATGGCGGAACGGTTGGGATAGGTCATGGCGGCAAAAGCGGCGACGGAAGAAAAGGAAGCCAAACCGCTCCGCCACGGCTACACCACGGGCGCGTGCGCGGCTGCGGCGACCAAGGCGGCTCTCACCGCCCTGATCACCCAAAAGCGGCAGACGCAGGCCACCATTCCCCTGCCGGCCGGCATGGATGTGACGTTTCAACTGGAGAGCTGCGAGTGGACTGCCGACGAGGCGACAGCGGGCATCATCAAGGATGGCGGAGACGACCCCGATGCGACTCACGGCGCCTTGATCCTCAGCACGGTCACCTGGCGGGACGAGCCGGGCATGGAGCTGGACGGCGGCGTCGGCGTGGGCCGGGTGACCAAGCCGGGACTGCCGGTGCCGGTCGGCGAGGCGGCGATCAACCCTGTCCCCCGGAAAATGATTCGAGAGGCGGTTCAGTCCGTGCTGGGAGAGTACGGCGTGGAGCGGGGCGTGCGCGTGGTTATTTCCGTGCCCGCCGGAGAGGAGATCGCGAAAAAGACGATGAACGGGCGGCTCGGCATCGTCGGCGGCATTTCCATTCTCGGCACGCGCGGCATTGTCGTCCCCTTTTCCACTGCCGCCTACAAGGCCAGCATCGCTCAGGCGATCAACGTGGCCCGCGAGGCGGGATGCGCGCACCTCGTGCTGTCCACCGGCGGCAAAAGCGAGCAGTTCGGCATGCAGCTGTACCCCGAACTGCCGGAGGAAGCATTCATCGAGATGGGGGATTTTGTCGGGTTTTCCCTGCAGCAGTGCAAGCGTAAGCAGGTGAAAAAGGTAACCCTGGTCGGGATGATGGGGAAGTTCTCCAAAGTGGCCCAAGGGGTGATGATGGTTCATTCCAAGAGCGCGCCGGTCAATTTTGATTTTCTCGCCGGGCTTGCGGCCGAGGCGGGGGCGCCCGACGAGCTGGTGCGGCAGGCGAAAGAAGCCAATACAGCAGCACAGGTGGGCGACTTGATGGCGGATTGCCCCGCTTTTTTTGACAAGCTGTGCGAAAGCTGCTGCCGCGCCGGCCTGAAGGAAGTGGGCGGCGGCATGGAGATTGAGACTGTGTTGATTACGATGAAAGGGTCCCTGTTGGGAAGGGTGACAGTGAATGACACAGGCGATTAAGGTGATCGGAATCGGGGACGACGGACAGCAGAGCTTGCTGCCGTTGTACCGCACATGGATCATGGAGAGCGAACTTTTGGTCGGGGGAGAACGGCACCTCTCCTTTTTTCCCGAGTACACGGGCGAAAAGCTGGTGCTGAAGGGAGGCCTCATGGCGCTGGCGGACCGGTTGCGCGAGGAGAAGCGGAAAACGGTAATCCTCGCCTCGGGCGATCCGCTGTTTTACGGCGTTGGCAGCCTGCTGGCCAAAAAGCTGCACGTGGAAATTTACCCGCATCTCAGCTCGATTCAGCTCGCCTTTGCCAGAATGGGCGAATCGTGGCAGGATGCCTACTTTGCCAGCGTGCACGGGCGCAGCATGAAGGGACTGGCGCAGCGGATCGACGGCAGGGACAAGGTGGCCCTTTTGACCGATCGCCAGAACAATCCCGCCGCCATCGCCCGCTACCTGCTTTCGTTTGGCATGACCGAGTACGACGCGTTTGTAGGCGAAAACCTGGGCAGCCAGGAAGAGCGGAGCGGCTGGTACACGCTGGAGGAGATGGCGGAGGGCACCTTTTCCGACCTGAACGTGGTGATCCTGCGCAGGCGGCGGGAGAGTCCTGTCTGGCCGCTCGGCATCGCCGACGAAGCGTTTGCCCAGCGCAAGCCGGACAAAGGGCTGATTACAAAAAAGGAAGTGCGCATACTCAGCCTGGCGCAGATGCAGCTTCACGTCAAAAGCGTCGTCTGGGACATCGGCACCTGCACCGGTTCGGTGGCGATTGAAGCGGCGCGGATCGCCCGGGAAGGCGAGGTGTACGCGGTGGAAAAAAACGCGGACGATTTGGAAAACTGCCGCCAGAACATGGCCAGGTTCCGCACCGATTTCACCGTCGTGCACGCCAGAGCGCCGGAGGGCCTGGAGCAGTTTCCCGATCCGGACGCGGTTTTTATCGGCGGCAGCGGCGGCGAACTGCGGGAGCTTTTGCGCGTATGCTGCAGCCGCTTGAGGCCAAACGGCCGGATCGTCGTCAATGCGGCCACGATCGAGACGCTGTACGCGGCGCTGCAGGCGTTTGCGGAGGAACACTTTGAGACGGCGGTGACGCTGACGCAGCTGTCGCGCAGCAAGCCAATCCTGAACATGACCCGGTTCGAGGGGCTCAACCCCGTCTACATCATCACTGCCTGGGCCAAACAGGAGGGGAGACAGAGAGGAGGAGACAGCGCATGAGCGGGATTGGAACCCTGTACGGCATCGGTGTCGGCCCCGGCGATCCGGAGTTGATTACGGTCAAGGCATTTCGCCTGCTGCAGCAGGCGCCGGTGGTCGCCTACCCGAAAAAGCGGATGGGCAGCAAAAGCTACGCCCACCAGATTGCCGAGTTGTACGTCAAGCCTTCGGACGGCAAGGAGATGCTCGGACTGGTCTTTCCGATGACCAAGGACAAGGACGTGCTGGAGCGGGAGTGGGCCAACACAGTGAAGATTGTCTGGGAGCGGCTGCGCCAAGGCAAGGACGTCGCCTTTGTCACCGAGGGCGATCCGCTGTTTTACAGCACGTTTATTCACATGATGCGGGTGATGCAGGCGGCACATCCCGAGGTGCGGATCGTCTCCGTGCCGGGCGTCTCCTCGTTTCTCGGCGCCGCTTCCCGGCTCGGCCTGCCGCTTGCGGACGGCGATGAGCAGATCGGCATCATTCCGGCCACGGACGACCGGGAGGCGATGCGACAGGCGCTGCTTTCGCACGACTGCGTCGTCTTTTTGAAGGTGGCCAAGGTGCTGCCGATGATCATCGAGCTGTTGCGCGAGCTGGATCTCGTCGACAAGGCGGCCGTCGCCACGAAAGTGACCTCCGCCGAAGAAATGGTGTGGACGGACGTCCGCGAGCTGGAGCGGGCAGAGCTTGGTTACCTTACACTGATGGTGGTGAAAAGGACATGAAACTGTACATCGTGGGAGCGGGTCCTGGCGATCCCGATCTGATTACCGTAAAAGGGCTGAAACTGCTGCAGCAGGCGGATGTCGTCCTCTACACCGACTCGCTCGTCAGCGGCGAACTGGCGGCTAAGGCCAAGCCGGGCGCGGAAATCCTGCAAAGCTCCGGCATGGCACTGGAAGAAATGGTGGACTTGATGGTCGACCGCGTCCGCCAGGGGAAAACAGTGGTCCGGCTGCACACCGGCGACCCGTCCGTCTACGGCGCGACGATGGAGCAGATCGCTCTCCTGAAACAGGCGGGCATAGACGTGGAGATCGTGCCGGGCGTCAGCTCCGTCTTTGCCGCGGCGGCGGCGCTGGGGGCGGAATTGACCATCCCCGAGCTGACGCAGACGCTGATCCTCACCCGGGCGGAGGGGCGCACTCCGGTGCCGGAACGGGAAAAGCTGCGTGCGCTGGCGGAGCATCACTGCACGATCGCCCTGTTTTTGAGCGCCACCCTGACGAAAAAAGTGGTCCGCGAGCTGACGGAAGCTGGCTGGAGCGAAGACACGCCGGTGGCGGTGGTGCAGCGGGCAAGCTGGCCGGACCAGGTGATCGTCCGCACCACGCTGAAAGATCTGGACGAAGAGATGGCCAAGCACGGCATCCGCTCGCACGCGATGATTCTGGCCGGCTGGGCGCTTGACCCGTCGCTACACGAAAAGAGCAGGCAGCACCGCTCCAGGCTGTACGACAAATCCTTTACCCATGGGTACAGAAAAGGTGTGACAGAGGGATGATCATCGAATTGACGGAAGGAGAGATTCCCGCCATCCGGCAGAAAGGGGAGTACGCGATCATCGCCATCACCAAGCACGGTGTGGAGATGGCGCGCCGGCTCTACGCGTCGTTTCCGGGGACGGATCTCTACTACATGAGCAAGTTTGCCAAGGGCGACGAGGAAGCAAAGGGCATCCAGCTGTTTTCCGGCAGCGTTCGCCTGCTGTTTCCCGCGCTTTGGCCGGCCTACAAGGGACTGATCGTGATTATCTCGCTCGGTGCCGTCGTGCGAATGATCGCACCGCTATTGACGGACAAAAAGACCGATCCCGGTGTGGTGGTGATCGACGACAAGGGAGAACATGTGATCAGCGTGCTGTCCGGACACCTCGGCGGCGCTAACGAACTGGCGCGGGAAGTGGCTGCGGTGATGGGAGCGCGGCCGGTGATCACGACCGCCTCCGACGTGCAGAAGACGATCCCTGTCGACCTGTTTGGCCGCCGTTTTGGCTGGGAGTGGGAGTCCGCAGATAAGCTAACCCCGGTCAGCGCCTCCGTGGTCAATGAGGAACGCGTCGCCGTAGTGCAGGAGTCGGGGGAGCGGAACTGGTGGATGCACGACACGCCGATGCCCCCCAACATTCGGGTGTACGAGACCATACCGGATGCGCTGGCTGACCGGCCGCAAGCGGCGCTGGTGGTGACGCACCGTCTGCTTACCCGCGAGGAACAAGCCATTTTGGACAACGGGGTCCTGTACCGGCCCAAGGTGATTGTGCTCGGCATCGGCTGCAACCGCGGCACGTCGGCGGAAGAGATCGAGGCGGTGATCAAGGAAACGCTGGAGGAGCTGCAATTCTCCGTGAAGAGCGTCAAGGCGGTGGCCACGATCGACTTGAAAAAGGATGAAGCAGGTCTGATCGCCGTGTGTGAAAAATACGGCTGGCCGTTTGTCTGGTATGCGCCGGATGAGCTGAACCGCGTGCCGATGGAGGAGCCGTCGGACACGGTGTTCAAGTACACCGGCGCGTACGGGGTGAGCGAACCGGCGGCCAAGCTGTACGCGGGCGTGGAGAAACTGGTGCTGACCAAGAAAAAATCGGGCAACGTCACCATATCTGTGGGACTGATGCCGTACGGCGAGGAGGGACGTCCATGCGTGCCAACCACCGCCGGATCGTGATCGCCGGAACGGGCAGCGGTGCCGGCAAGACGACCGTCACCATCGGCCTGATGGCGGCCTTGAAGAAAAAAGGGTACGTCGTCCAGGGATTCAAGTGCGGCCCGGATTACATCGACCCGACCTACCACACGGCAGTGACAGGAAGGGTGTCGCGAAACCTGGACAGTTGGATGCTGCCGCACGACACCGTCCGGGAGATTTTTGCCCGTGGTTCGGAAGGGGCGGACATCGCCGTGATCGAGGGCGTGATGGGCATGTACGACGGCAAGGAGCCGACCAGCGACCGGGGCAGCACGGCGGAAATCAGCCTGCTGACGGCATCGCCCGTGCTGCTGGTGGTCAACTGCCAGAGCATGGCCCGCAGCGCGGCAGCCATCGTCAAGGGCTTTCAAATGCTCAACCCGCAGGTGAAGATCGTCGGCGTGATCGCAAACAAAGCGGGCAGCGAGGGGCACTTTCAGATCATCAAGGCTGCCGTCGAGCAGGAGTGCGGCGTGCCGGTCGTGGGCTACCTCAGGCGGGAGGACGGCCTGGAAATCCCCGAACGCCATCTCGGCCTGGTGCCGTCGGTGGAACGGGGCGAACTGCAGCCGCTGTTTGACCGTCTGGCCGAACGGGTGGCGGAGTCTGTGGATGTAGACCGCGTCTGGGAGCTGGCGCAGGCAGAACCGTTTTCTGCGGAGCGGAAGCTGTTTGCTCCCGTCCCCGCTGTTCCCAAAGAGAAGCGGGTGAAGATCGCCGTCGCCAGGGACGCGGCATTCCACTTTTACTATCCGGAAAACCTGGAGCTGCTGGAGGCAAACGGAGCGGAACTGCTCTTTTTCTCCCCGCTGGCTGGCGAGCCCGTGCCGCAGGAGGCGGACGGCCTCTATATCGGCGGCGGGTTTCCCGAGGAGTTTGCCGCCGAGCTGTCGCGCAGCCGGACGGTGTTGGAGTCGATCCGCCGGGCTGTGCGCGATGGACTGCCGACGCTGGCGGAGTGCGGCGGATTCATGTACCTGACCGATGCGATCGTGACGACGGACGGACACACCTACCCGATGGCCGGAATCATCCCCGGCGCGGTGACGATGCAGAAACGGCTGGCCGCGCTCGGCTACCGGGAGGTGCGGGGGACAGCGGAAAACTTCCTGATCGGCCCGGACGAACTCGTCCATGGGCACGAGTTTCACTACTCCACGTTTGCGCCTGAACACACGATGCCGTACGCGTATCAGACAAAGGGACTGCGCGGCACGAAACCGGAGGGGTACGCCCGCGGCAATCTGGTGGCCGGCTACACCCATCTGCACTTCGCTTCCAACCCTGCCCTGCCCAAGCGCTGGGTGGAGCGGTGTCGGGAGGTGAAGGCGCGTGGCTAAGGCATTGCCGCTAATGATTCAGGGAACCAGTTCTGACGCCGGGAAGAGCGTGCTGGCGACGGCCTTTTGCCGCATCTTTGCCCAGGACGGCTACAAGACAGCTCCTTTCAAATCGCAAAACATGGCGCTCAACTCCTACGTCACCCTGGACGGCAAGGAGATCGGACGGGCGCAGGGCGTGCAGGCGGAGGCGGCCGGCATCGTCGCCACCACCGACATGAATCCAATCCTGATCAAGCCGACCAGGGACGCGGAATCGCAGATTGTGGTCAATGGCGAACCGTACGCCAACATGAAGGCGCTCGCCTACCGCAGCGATTTTTTTGAGGAGGGACTGCGCGTGATCCGGGAAGCGTACGGCCGGCTGGCTGCTGCGTACGAGCGGATCGTGATCGAGGGAGCGGGCAGTCCGGCCGAGGTCAACCTGAACGATCGGGAATTGGTCAACATGCGGGTGGCTCGCCTCGCCAACGCGCCGGTCATCCTGGTGGCCGACATCGAACGGGGCGGCGTCTTCGCCAGCCTGGTAGGTACGCTGCAATTGCTGGAGCCGCAGGATCGGGAGCGGGTGATCGGCGTGATCATCAACCGGTTTCGCGGCGATTTGTCCCTGCTCAAGCCGGGGCTGGACTGGTTTGAACAGTATACGGGCAAACCGGTGCTGGGCGTCGTTCCGTTCATTCCCGACCTGTGGATCGACGCGGAGGATTCGCTCATCCTGCACCGCTACCAGGGGCAAACGGAAACGGCCCGGGAGATTGATGTCGCCGTGATCCGCTATCCGCGCATTTCCAACTTTACCGACGCCGATCCGTTTTTCGTCGAGCCGGACTGCACCGTGCACTATGTCTCCCGGCCGGAAGAGCTGGGGCAGCCCGATCTGATTCTGCTCCCCGGCAGCAAAAACACGCTGGAAGACCTCTTGTTCCTGCGTAAGACGGGTTTGGAGCGGGCAATTCTCGCGCTGCATGAGGCAGGACGCTCGTATCTGGTCGGCCTGTGCGGCGGCTATCAGATGCTGGGCCGGACGATCAACGACCCGGACGGGGTGGAATCCCCGCGTCAATCGGTGGAAGGCATGGGCTTGATCCCGATGACGACCACGCTGGAGCGGCGCAAGATCACCGTTCAGAGCAGCGGCGAAGCGTCATTTGCAGGCCGGCGGATTCGGCTGGAGGGATACGAAATCCACATGGGCCGTTCCGTATTTGCCGACGGGGCGGCTCCGTTCATCCGGCTTGCCGATCGCGCCGAGGGGTTTTATGATCCCAAGCGGCGGGTGCTCGGCACGTATCTGCACGGATTGTTTCACAACGATGAATTCCGCTGGATGCTGCTCGATGAGCTGCGCGCACGGAAGGGACTGGCGCCGCTTGGCGAACGGCCGTCATTTGTCGCGCTGCGGGAGCGCGGCTTCGACCTGCTGGCCGACTGCGTCAGGAGACACGTGCGGCTGGATCTGATCGAGGAGCAGATGAGAGCGTTTCAGGAAAATGGGGTGGGAAAATGAACACAAACAGGACACAACCGTATGGAAAAATAGAACCGCTGAACGAAGCGGCTGCGATCGAGGCCAGACGCCGCGTGGATCAGCTGACAAAACCGCTGGGCAGCCTGGGCCGGCTGGAAGAGTTGGCTGTCCGGCTGGCGGCGATGACGGGTAACGCGCTTCCTTCCGTTACGCCGCCCGGCGTGCTGGTCTTTGCCGCCGACCACGGCGTGGCCGCCGAAGGAGTCTCCGCTTATCCGCAGGAAGTGACTGTCCAGATGGTCGCCAACTTCGCGGCCGGGGGAGCGGCGATCAACGTCTTTTCCCGCCAGATCGGAGCTCTGCTGCACGTGGTGGACGTGGGGGTGGCTGCCGATGTGGAAGTGCCTGGTGTGTGGCGAAAAAAAATCAGGCCCGGCACCGGCAACATGCTGCGGGAGGAGGCCATGACCCTGGATGAGGCGGAGCGTGCCATCCGAGTCGGCCTGGAGAGCGCCGAAGCGATCATCGACGAGGGAGCAAAGCTGTTGATCATCGGTGAGATGGGAATCGGAAACACTACGGCCAGCAGCGCCCTGCTGGCGGCGCTTACCGGTGCGCAGCCGGACGAATTGGTGGGCCGTGGGACAGGTGTCGACGACGCAGCGTGGGAGCGGAAAAAAGCAGTCGTCAAACAGGCCCTCGACCGGCATCGCCCCGACCCGGATCGGCCGCTGGAGGCGCTGGCCAAAGTAGGCGGTCTGGAAATCGGCGCCATGGCAGGAGCCGTGCTCGGAGCCGCGGCACGCCGCATCCCCGTGCTGGTGGACGGCTTCATCTCCACGGTGGCGGCACTGCTGGCCGTCCGTCTCAATCCGGGAGCGGCTGACTACCTGATTGCGGGCCACCGCTCCCAGGAACCGGGTCATCTCCACGCGCTCCGGGCACTGGGCATGGAGCCGCTGATCGACCTGGGCCTCAGGCTGGGCGAAGGAAGCGGGGCGGCGGTGGCGTTTCCGATCGTGGAGGCGGCCACCCGAATGATTCGGGAGATGGCGACATTTGAGTCGGCAGGGGTGAGCAATCGATGACGCAGCGCGGCAAGGTGTACCTTGTCGGTGCGGGCCCGGGCGATCCCAAGCTGATCACCGTCAAAGGGCTGGAGTGTTTGCGTGCGGCGGATGTCGTCATCTACGACCGCTTGGCCAATCCGGCGCTGTTGGAGCACGTCCGGGAAGACGCCGAGCGCATCTACTGCGGCAAACTGCCGCACAACCACACCATGCGGCAGGAGGCGATCAACGAGCTGCTGGCGGAAAAGGCGTTGGAGGGCAAAACGGTCGTCCGGCTCAAGGGCGGTGATCCGTGCGTGTTTGGCCGGGTTGGTGAAGAAGCGGAGCATTTGGCGCAAAGGGGCGTTCCGTTTGAAATCGTTCCCGGCGTTACGGCCGGCATCGCCGCTCCCGCCTACGCCGGCATCCCGGTCACGCATCGGGAGCACGGCTCTTCCTTTGCCGTGGTGACCGGGCACTTGAGCGGCGGCAAATCGGCAGAGGAGGAGGAAAGGTGGCGGGCGCTGGCACGCGGCGTGGACACAGTCGCCTTTTACATGGGGATTGCCAATCTGCCGCTGATTTGTGCCCGGCTCCTGGAACATGGACGCCGGCCGGACACGCCCGTCGCCGTGATCGCCAGGGGGACGCTGCCGGAGCAGGCGACAGTGACCGGGAGTCTGGCCACCATCGTGGAAACAGTCCAGCGCCACCCTGGCATCTCCAACCCCGCGATCATTCTGGTCGGAGACGTGGTACAATTGCGGGAGAAGATCAAGTGGTTCGAGGAGTGAGGCAGGGTGCGGCTCTACCCGATGATGGCGAATCTGCGGGACAAACAGTGTCTTGTCGTCGGTGGAGGACGTGTGGCGGAGCGAAAGATTGGCGGCCTGCTGAACACAGGAGCCGTCGTCACGGTCGTCAGTCCCGCCTGCACGCCGACAGTCCAGTCGTGGGCGGAAGCGGGGCGCATTACGCTGCACCGCCGCCGGTTTGACCCTGACGACGTGCGGGACGCGGTCGTGGTGATCGCAGCCACGGACGATCCCGGCGTCAATCTGGCCGTTCACCGGGCGTGCGGCTCGCACCAGTGGGTCAACATAGTGGACCGCCCCGACTTGTGCACGTTTACCGTCCCGTCCGTGGTGGAGCGGGGCGACTTGCAGATCGCCATATCCACGGGCGGACACAACCCCGGTCTGGCAAAAAAACTGCGCCGGCAGTTGGAGGAGCAGTTCGGTCCGGAGTACGCAGAATACACAGCCTTTTTGGGCGCGATGCGGGACAGGGTGCTCGCGCTCGGACTGGACGAGACACAGCGCCGGGCCGTTCTGGCCGAACTGCTGGACGACCGCTTCCTGCGGTTGACTGCGGCGGGAGAGACAAAGCGGCGCGATCAGGAAGCGGAGCAGGTGTTCCGAACCCTGGGGAAACCTTGAACGAAATCTCGTGAACCGGAAGCCCGGACAACGGGTGTTCCGGTTCTTTTGCTTTTTCCGGCCAAAGTTGTATAATTTTAGCGATATCTGTTTCATTTCGCAACATATTGGGGGCAAGAACATGGCGAAAATCAAGGTAAAAGGCATCGCGCCGTACCCGGGCTTGCGTGATTTGCTGCTGGACATTGCAAAAGAAGACGACCGGATCGAGATGGATGTGGAAATCGCCGATCTGGAAGAGGCTCTGCCCATTGTGCTGCAGGCCGAGAAGCAAAGGTATGACGCGATTGTCAGCCGCGGCGGAACGGCTCAGCTCATCCGCAAGCACGTGTCCATTCCGGTCGTGGACATTCCCGTCTCCGGATACGACATCCTGCGTGTGCTCACATTGATCAAGGATTCCAACAGCAAGCCGGCCATCATCGGCTTCCCGGGAATCTGCCAGGGGGCGGCGACGGTCTCCAGCCTGCTCAACCTTGAAATACCCGTTTACCCTGTTCACCATGAGTCGGAAGTCAGAGGCGCGCTGGAGCGTGCGACCAATCAGGGCGCGCAAATCGTACTGGGCGATGTCGTCACGGTGAGGGCCGCACAGGAAATGGGTTATCACGGCATCCTCATCACGTCTGGCCGCGAGTCCGTCCAGGAGATGTTGACGGAGCTGGTGTACGTCCACGATATCTACATGAAGGGGCTGGAAAAGGCGCGCTTTTACGAGGAACTCCTGCAGCACGACACGACAGGCGTGCTGGCGGTGCGTGCGAACGGCGACATCCTGTACGCGAATCCGGCGGCGCAGGCGTGGCTGGGCAATGCCGACGCGATTCCGCCGGCAGTTGCGTCCCTGCTTTCCGCCGACCAGCCGGACGGCACAACGGTCACAGCGGAACACGTGGCGATACAAGGCCGTTTGTGCGATATCCGGATTGCTGCCCGCACAAAGGAGGAGCCGTCCGCTTTCATGCTCTACCTGCAGGATAGCAAGGGCGTGCCGCCCCAGCCATTCCGGGAGATACAGACGCCGGAGCGGCTGGCTGCGTTTGCGCAGGTGATCGGGTCCAGCCGGGAGATTGCGAAAACGGTAAAGCGGGCCCAGACATACGCGCAGACGAACAAAAGCGTCTGGCTCACCGGGGAGATGGGCAGCGGCCGCATGCATTTTGCCCAGGCTATCCACGCAGCGAGCAGACAAGGCCGGCACCGATTCTATTCCGTCTGCTGTTCATCCGCAGAGGAAGAGAGGCTGGCGGAAGAATTGTTCGGAACGGAAGGAAAACCAGGTTTGCTTGCAACCGCATCTGGAGGAACCCTGTACCTGGAGGAAGTGGACAAGCTGCCTGTTCGCCTGCAGGATCAGTTGGCGGCCGAGCTGCAAAAAGGGGGGCGGCTGCGGCTGATTGCCTCCTCCCCCCTGTCGCCCGGACAGGTCGCGAAACGAGGCGGCTTTTCCTCTCATCTGCTCCACCAGCTCGCCGAGTGCCAACTGCGCATTCCTCCGCTGCGGGAACGCGTAGAGGACATAGGAGAATTGGTGCGTGTGCTCATCGCCCATCACAATTCGGCGTACGGCAAGCACATCGTCGGCATCAGGGAAGAGGTAATTGAACGGCTCGCCGAATACGACTGGCCCGGCAACCTGAAAGAATTCCAAAACGTCGTGGAAGAAATGCTGCTGCTGACGGAGGGCCACTATGTGGGCCTGGAAGAATGGCAGGAAGCGTGGCAGCGGTACAGTGCGGAAACACGGGCCGGAAACGCGGGGCTGCCCCTGGGCGAATTGAATTTGGAGGGAACTTGGGAAGAAATTGAACGGCAAATTTTGCTGCACGTGCTGAAAGAAGAAGGCATGAATCAATCACGCACGGCCAAACGATTGGGCATCAATCGAACAACGCTGTGGAGAAAATTAGGAGATGTGTTGAAAAAATAAACAGTTTGAATATTGAATCTCCCCTTTGATTCGTCTTACAATGACTACTGAAAACGATTTCAAATAGTTATTGTTTCATTTTTAAACAATGACATCAAAGGGGGCACTTGCGCATGAAAATTAAAGCATCCATTGAACGGATTCCGGGCGGGATGATGATCATTCCGCTGCTGCTCGGTGCGGTGATCAATACCGTGTTTCCCGAGGCGGCGAAGACGTTTGGTTCGTTTACAGGCGCGCTTTTGACCGGCTCACTCCCGATTCTGGCTGTTTTCTATGTGTGCATGGGCGCGACCATCGACTTCAAGGCGACGCCGTATATCGCGAAAAAGGGCGGTGCCCTGCTGGCTGCCAAAGTGGGGACGGCTGTCGTGCTTGGCTTTATCGCAGCGAAATTTCTCGGCGAAGGCATGATTGAAAGTGGATTCTTTGCCGGAGTGTCCGTATTGGCGATCGTGGCCGCGATGAACGACACGAATGGCGGCATGTACATGGCCCTGATGGGACAGTTCGGGAAAAAGGAAGACGTCGGGGCGTACTCGATCATGAGTCTGGAGTCGGGGCCGTTCCTGACGATGGTGACGCTGGGTGTGGCAGGTCTTTCCGCCTTTCCCTGGGAAACGCTGGTCGGCGCCATTTTGCCGCTCGTCGTCGGCATGATCCTCGGCAACCTCGACAAAGACATGCGCGACTATCTGGGCAAAGCCGTGCCGGTACTGGTGCCGTTCTTCGCCTTTGCGCTCGGCGCAGGTCTGAATCTTCAGAATGTGTGGAAAGCCGGCCTGCTGGGGGTATTGTTGGGAGTGGCGGTGGTCGCCATCACCGGCATCGTGCTTTTTGCCGCAGACAAATTGACCGGCGGCAACGGCATTGCCGGTTTGGCTGCAGCCACCACCGCGGGTAACGCCGTGGGTGTGCCGGCCGCAGTAGCTGCCGCCAATCCCGTGTACGAACCATTGGTGCCGTCGGCAACGGCGCTGATTGCTTCCTGCGTGATCGTGACCGCCATTCTGGCACCGATCGTAACGGCTTGGTGGGCGAAGCGGATCGGCGTCAACAGCAACACGGCTCAATGATGAGCCATCGAGAAGAAGGGAGGGTCCCGCGGCAGGCGGCTCGGGACGCTCCGCTTCGATCGTCAGAAGAAAAAGGCTCCCGGCTGGCTGTCCTGCTATTTCGCTGCGGCTCGGACGATGATGTGCGGACGGTTTGGCCAGACAGCCCGGGAGGGGAGAAACATGGACAGAAGGCGAGGCAACAGTCATGAGAAAAATAGGCATCATCGCAGACGATCTGACAGGCGCCTCGGATTCAGGCGTTCAGTTTGCGCGGATGGGCTTGGAGACACGCGTTCTTTTTGATTGGAAAAACGCAGCTGCGGAGTGCGTCGATGCGGACGTCGCGGTCATGGATACGGACAGCCGCTCCCTCCCGATGTCAGACGCGTACGCCAGGGTGAGGCAAGCGGCGCAGTATTTGCGTGAACTGGAGTTCCAGCATGTTTACAAAAAACTGGATTCGACGCTGCGCGGCAATCTTGGGGCGGAAATTGACGCGGTGATGGACACGATTTCGTTTGATTTCGCCGTCGTCGCCCCGGCATATCCCAAAATCGGCCGTGTGACGAGAGGCGGGAGACACTTTCTCAACGGGACGCCGATCGACCAGACGGAGATGGCCCGCGATCCCAAATGCCCGGTAAGCGAATCGGACATCCTCAAGCTGATCGCCTCTCAATCCAAACGGAAAACGGGACTGGTCCCGCTGGCAGTGCTGCGGGAGGGAGAGGAAGCCGTTCGGGCACAGGTGGACAGACTGCGGCAGGACGGCGTGGACGTGATGGTCTTCGACGCCGAGTCGGACAGCGACATGCAGCGGATTGCGTCAATCATGTCGGGGTACAGGGCACGAATCTTGTGGACCGGCTCTGCGGGATTGGCCGATGCTCTTCCCGTGACGCTTGGGCTTGCGGGACGCCTCCGGCCGAAGGTGATGATTGCTCCGTCCGGAAAACCGGTGCTGCTGGTTGCGGGAAGCATCTCGCAAACGACACAGGATCAGGTGAGGCGCGTTTGCGAAGAGCCGCACGTGGCTTGCGTGGAACTGAATCCCCTCGCCCTGCTGGCAGGGGAGGACGAGCAGCAGCGGGAACTAAAGCGGTGTGTCCATGAGCTGGAGGAAGCGGTCCAGAGCGGACGGAATGCGGCGTTCTATTCCCTTGCCACCTCCGCCCATGTAAAAGGGGCCAAGGCGTTGGGAGAGGCTCGGGGGATGACGGACACGGACATCTCCAACCGGATCGCGGATGCGCTGGGCACCGCCGCCGCAGCCATTGCCGCCCGGCATGACCTGCAGGGGTTGATTCTCACCGGAGGAGACACGGCAAAAGCCGTATGCCGCCACTTGGGTGTCAGCGGCATTCAGCTCCTGGACGAGATTGAGCCGGGGATTCCGCTCAGCCGCATCGTTGGTGCACATCCGCTGTTTGTCGTTACGAAGGCGGGAGCTTTTGGCACCAGGCACACGCTGCTTCATGCGTTACATGTTTTGAAAGGAGATCGGCAACATGAGTAAACCGATTGTAGGCATTACGATGGGCGATGCCGCCGGGATCGGTCCGGAAATTATTGTAAAGGCGCTGGCAGATCCGGCTGTCTATCAGATGTGCCGGCCGCTTGTCATCGGCGACGCGAAAATGTTGGAACGCGCCAACCGCATCACGCGAGCCGGGTTGTCCGTGAGCCGGGTCAGTGATGCGGGCACGGCGAAGTACGAACACGGCGTGATCGACTGCCTCGACCTTGACCTGCTGCCGGAAGACCTGCCGTTTGGACAGGTATCCGCCCAGGCCGGGGACGCCGCGTTTCGCTTCCTGGAAAAGGCGATCGACCTGGCGAAATCCGGGGAGATCGACGCCATCTGCACGGCGCCGCTCAACAAGGAAGCGCTGCACAAGGGCGGGCACATCTACCCGGGTCACACGGAAATACTTGCGGAGCTGACCAATACCAAGGATGTGTCCATGATGCTGTCCGCTCCCAAACTGAGAGTGATCCATGTGACCACCCACGTGGGGTTGATCGATGCGGTGAACATGATCACGCCGGAGCGGGTCTACAAAGTCATCGTCATGGCTCATGAGACCTTGAAGAAGGCGGGGATCTCCTCCCCGAAGATAGCCGTTTGCGGAATCAACCCGCACGCGGGCGAAAACGGGTTGTTCGGATACGGTGAAGAAGAGGAAAAAGTGGTGCCCGCGGTGCGGCAGGCGCAGCAGGAGGGCATTGACGCGGTGGGACCGCTCCCGGCAGACACCCTCTTTTTCCGCGCGACGCGGGGAGACTTCGACATTGTCGTCGCGATGTATCACGATCAGGGACACGGCCCTGTCAAGGTGCTCGGCCTGGAAGCCGGGGTGAACATTACCGTCGGACTTCCGATTATCCGCACCAGTGTCGATCACGGCACAGCGTTCGATATTGCCGGAAAAGGCGTGGCTGACGAGCTGAGCATGAAAGAGGCGATCCGTCAGGCGGTCGAACTGGCGCCGAAACGGGCGTAACGCCCGTTCGCGGTGTCGGCTCTGCTGTAGAAGCATGGTCTGGCCTGAACCGAGGCAACACTCGCAGACTGTCATCAGGCTACGGAACGGAGGGAAACGTCCGGGAGATTTGATATCTCCCGGACGTTTTTGAAAATAATCAAAATAGATAGACAATTAAAAATGGATACAATATCCTAAAAGAAAAATCCTTTTCGTACGAGGGAAAACCTATGTCCACCATTAATCCACAAACAGAAAAGGAACGTGTCGCGGTTCAGCAGAAGAAAAAAGGGATGTGGCTCGTGCTGAAAAAGCCGCTCTGGTTCGCACTTTCGGCACTGGCCTTCCTCCTCGTGTACGTTGGCCTATGGGACTACATGGAGTACGCGCCGCGGGTGACGCTGGCGATTACGCTCGCGGTCATCGTCTTGTGGGTGCTGGAGCCGATTCCGTTTTCCATGACGGCCGTGCTCGTCTTATTTGCTTTGCCCATGGCGGGGGCGGTTTCCACCGATTTGATCCTGTCCGGCTTCGCCTCGCCGGCCATATTCCTCATCGTGGCGGGCATGATGATCGCCAGCGCGGTGGAGCAGACCCCGCTTGGCAAGCGGTTGGCGTTCCAGCTGCTGTATTGGTTCGGGGAAAAGAAGGGCGGTGTCCTCGCCGGCATCATCCTCATCCCGCAGGTGATGGCCTTCTTCATCCCGGCGGCTGCGGTTCGCACCGCCATGCTGCTGCCGATCGTGTTTTCAATCACTTCCATCCTGGGCGTGAAGGCGGGCGATGTGCAGGGGAAAACATGGATGATGGGCGTGGTGGTCGGCTGCGGCATCAGCGGAACCGCCGTGCTGCCGGCGGCGATCGGCAACGTCATCACCGTTGATTTGATCAACACCTACCTGCAGCAGCGCGTCACCTACCTGGACTGGCTGCTGCTGGCGCTGCCGATGTGGCTGATCCTGGTTCCCGTCTCCTGGTGGGTGCTGTACCGCTGTTTTCCCGAGAAAGACGGAATCCCCACAGGGCTCAAGGCAAAAATGAAGGAGATGATCGCGGAGCTCGGGCCGATGACTGCGCGGGAAAAACGGCTCCTGGCCATTCTCTGCGCCGTCTGCGCAATGTGGGCGCTGGAAGGCATCCACGGTTGGCCTCCTGTGATTCCGGCACTGATCGGTGCCGTGCTGATGGCCTGGCCCGGCATCAAGGTGGCCGACTGGGACAAAATTCTCGACATCCAATTTGCCCCCTTGATCATGCTGGGAGTTACGCTTTCGCTGGGCAGGGCGCTCTACGAGACGGGGGTGACGGACTACTTGTCCAGATGGATGGAGAACGACCTCACGCTGTACCTCTTTTCTAATCCGGCGTTGGCGGTCCTGACGGTGACGATTCTGACCCAGCTGATTCACAAGGTGACGTCCAACGTGTCCACGGCTGTCATCGCGACGGTTCCGGTGGTGATGGCGCTGTCCGCCCAGGCGCAGAGTGCGCCCGCCCTGCTGCTGGCGTTTGTCGCGGGGCTAACGTGTCTGTTCGGCTTCATCCTGGTGGTGGAGACGATCCCGGGCGTGATGGTGCACGGGACCGGCTGGGTGACGCAGCAGGATTTCTTCAAGCCCGGTTTCTGGCTGACGCTGGCGACGACGGCGATCACCTATCTGATGGCCGTAACCTGGTGGTCCTGGCTTGGCTACATGTAGCCGTTTTTTAATGAAAGCGCTTTAATAAAAGGATTGACAAGGATTTGATGGGAATACTATCATGATCATAAGAATTGGATCCAATATCCATTAAGTCTGGAGAGAGGAGGAGCCATGAGCATACAGGAAGGATGGACAGGGCGGTTTTACGAGGATTTCGAGGTGGGGGACGTGTATCCCCATCCGCTCGGCCGGACCGTGACGCAGACGGACAACATCTGGTTCACCCTGCTGACACAGAACACCAATCCCATCCACTTTGACGCCGAGTACGCGGCCAGGACCGATTTTGGGCGGCCGCTGGTGGACTCCACGTTTACGCTGGCGCTGGTCACCGGCCAATCGGTGGCGGACGTCTCGCAGAACGTGATGGCCAATCTCGGCTGGGACGACGTGCGGCTTCCCGCCCCCGTCTTTGAAGGTGACACCATCTACTCGTACAGCGAGGTGTTGGAGAAGCGGGAGTCCAAGTCCCGCCCCCACGTCGGCATCGTCAAGGTGAAAACGGTTGGCTACAACCAGCGCGACGAGGTGGTCATCCAGTTTACCCGCACCTTCATGGTGTACAAGCGCGGTCACGGTCCCGAATCGGTCAGCGAACGGGTCCGGCGCGTGCGGAATCAGGTGTTGAAGCAGGAGTAGCCTTGGCGCAAATCGTGATGGTTCGCAGGAGACAGCGGATACATCGGGGAAAGCAGGTCGTCTGCGAAAATTTTTCGGAATTTTCAGTATTAACGAACGTCAGGTTGGAAAGCGATCCATACCAAAAAAGGGGGTCTTCGCATGAAAAGAGGTTGGCACGCATGGATGGCAGGCTGTCTCGCTGCACTGCTGCTGACAGCGGCGGGATGCGGCGGTTCCAAGCCGCAGGACAGTAACGCCTACACGAAAGAGAATCCGCTGATCGTCAAGTTCTCTCACGTCACCACGGCTGATAGTCCAAAGGGCAAGGCCGCGAACAGGTTCGCCGAACTGCTGGCGGAAAAGACCGGCGGCAGGGTAAAGGTGGAAGTATATCCGTCTTCCCAACTGTACGGCGACAAGGACGAACTGGAAGCGCTGCAGGCGGGGAACGTCCATGTCATCGCTCCTTCGGCGACGAAGCTGGTCGGCTTCAACCCTTCCTTCCAGATTGTCGACATGCCGTTCCTCTTTAAAAACCACGAGGCGGTCATCAAATTCTGGGACGGGGAGCTGGGCAAAAAGCTGATGAATTCCCTGGAAAGCAAAAATCTGCAGGGGCTGGCCATGTGGGAAAACGGGTTTAAAGTGTTCACCTCCACCAAACCGATTGCCAAGCCGGAAGATTTCAAAGGGCAAAAATTCCGCACGCAGGCGGGCAAGGTGCTGGAAGCGCAGTTCAAGGCGCTGGGAGCGGGGGCCGCAACCATTCCGTTCGGGGAAACCTACACCGCCCTGCAGCAGGGAACGGTGGACGGCCAGGAAAACACCTGGAACAACATCGACACGCAGAAGTACGAGGAAGTGCAAAAGTACCTGCTGGTGTCCAACCACGGGCGGATCGACTACATCGTCCTGACCAACAAGCAGTGGTACAGCGCCCTGCCCGAAGACATCCGCAAGGCCTTCGACGAATCGATGGCGGAAGCGACCGCATACGAGCGGGAGCTGGCCGTCCAGTTGGACAAAGGCTCCGAAGAGAAGCTGCGCGGCTCCGGTAAAATGCAGGTGATCGATCTCAGCGAAGCGGAACGGGAAAATTTCGTCAAAGCAATGGAAGCGCTCTACAGCGAGTTTGAAAAGACGATCGGCAAGGAGTTTATCGACGGCGCCCGTCAGCTGTAACGACCGCGGGCGGCTTTCAAGAAACAGACGGGGCACCGTTTCCGCCGGGGACCGGTGCCTTGGGGGAACCAACCAAACCGGGGAGGTTGAAAGTGATGTCCAAATGGCGGGAACGGTATGCTGCTTTTGAAGATTGTCTCGCCGGCTCGCTGATCGTGATCGGCGTTGCCTTGATTTTCTATGGAGTGGTGTGCCGCTACTTGTTTAACAGCCCGAAAGCGTGGGTCGACGAAATTTCCACCTACTTCGTCGTCTGGGGAACGCTGATCGGCTCGGCGGTTGCCTTGAGGGAAGGGCATCACATCCAGGTGGACGTCCTGTACGACCGCCTGCCTTCCTCCCTCCAGAAGGCGTGCAACGTGTTTGCCAATGCGCTTGGCGTTCTCTTCTGCCTCTGTTTCATCTTTTTCGGCGGCAAACTGCTGGCGCTCTACTGGAAGACGCAGCAGCAGTCCACCGATGTGGGGATTTTCCTCTGGATCGTCTATCTGGTGATCCCGCTCAGCGGACTGATGCTGGGCTACCGATTCCTTGACAACCTGCTGGCCAGCCTGAAACAAGAGGTGAAGATCGAGTGGAATGGATAGTGTTTCTCGTCTTTTTTCTGCTGCTGCTCCTGCGGGTTCCGGTGGCGGTCTCGCTGGTGGTGTCGGCCGCGCTCGCGCTCATGGACAGCGGGTTCAACCTGGACGTGCTGCCGCAAAAAATCTTTTCGTCGCTCAACGTTTCCACGCTGATGGCCATCCCCGGCTTTATTCTCGCCGGCGTCCTGATGGCGCGCGGCGGCATCTCCAAAGCGCTGATCGACGCGCTCAGGGCGTGGGTGGGCCATTTTTCCGGCGGGCTGTCCGTCGTCACCGTTCTCGCCTGTGCGGTCTTTGCCGCCATCTCCGGTTCCAGTCCGGCGACCGCCGCCGCCATCGGAGCGATCATGATCCCGGGAATGGTGGAGGCCGGGTACAGCAAGCGATACGCGATGGGCCTCGTGGCCGCCTCCGGCACGCTGGGGATTCTCATCCCGCCGTCCATTCCGCTGATCGTGTACGGAACGGTGGCCGAGGAGTCGATCGGCAAGCTGTTTATGGCCGGGTTTTTGCCGGGACTGTTTCTGACTGCCGTCCTCGTGGTGGTGGCCATCGTGTACGCCCGCTGGAAAAACTTCGGCCGCCTGCCGAAAGCGAGCTGGCACGACCGCTTCGTCTTGAGTGTCAGGGCGCTTCCCGCCGCACTGCTGCCGCTCTTGATCCTCGGCTCCATCTACAAGGGGATCGCGACGCCGACGGAAGCCTCCGTGGTCGCCTGCGTCTACTCCCTGCTCGTCGCCGTGTTCGTCTACCGCCAGATCACGTGGAAGGACGCGCGGACGATCCTGCGGGAGACGGTCAACACCAGTTCGATGGTGTTCTTCATCATCGCCGGCGCCACCGTCTTCGGCCTGTACCTGACCAATGAGCAGGTTCCGCAAAACATCGCCGCCTGGATCATGGAAGGCGACATCAACAAATGGACGTTTTTGATCGCGTGCAACATCCTGTTCTTCATCATGGGCATGTTCCTGGAGCCGACCTCCATCATCCTGATCACCCTGCCGATCTTCCTGCCGATTTTAAAGCTGCTGGGGATCGACGTCATTCACTTTGCAATCATCATGACCGTAAACATGGAATTGGGGATGGTGACGCCTCCTGTCGGCCTGAACCTGTTTGTGGTCAGCGGCATCGCCAGGGCCAAGCTGGAAGAGGTGGTCAGGGGGATCATGCCGTTTATCGCCCTGATGATCCTCGTCCTGGTCGTCATTGTCGTCTGGCCGCAGCTCTCACTCTGGCTGCCGGTGCAGATGGCCAACTGAGCGGGAATTGACTGGAAGCGGCCGATTCTGTAAAAATGGGAGATAGTTGCCAACAGGCGTACGGGAAAAGCACACGATTGTCAGGAGGATACACCCATGAAGCGAAGCCACTTGCGATTACATGACCGTTCCACGCTGCTTGAGCGGGTCGTCTCCCGTCTAAGGGAAGCGATTCTCAGGCGGGAGTTTCAGCCGGGGGAACGGCTCGTGCAGGAGGAGCTGGCCGAAGCCATGGGCGTCAGCCGGATGCCGGTCCGGGAGGCGCTGCGCCAACTGGAAAAAGAGGGGCTGGTCACGCTGGAGCCGCACAAGGGAGCCATCGTGACACCGGTGACATCCGATGACATCGAAGAGATTTACTATCTGCGCTCGGTGCTGGAAGCGATCGCGGTGGAACGCTCCCTGCCCCATCTGACCGATGACGACAAACGGATGCTTGGGCAGTTGGTCGAAGAGATGGAGCAGGCCGTCAAACGGGAGGACGCGGAGCAGTTCATCGCGAAAAACGCCGAATTTCACCGTTTGATCCGCAAGGGATGTCGCTGGCGCAGGGCGCACATGATCCTGGAGATGCTGTGGCACGGCTTTCCGCCGCACACGCCCGGCATGCTGCCGGGGCAGATGGAGCGGTCGCAGGCCGAGCACAAGGAGATGCTGGAGCTGATCGAATCAGGTGATGCCAAGCGGCTGTCCGAAGTGATCCGCAAACACATCTTGCGTACGGGGGAAGCGTTTAAGGAACACCTGGCGCAGGACGAGTAACCGAGCGATACATGTGTGGGGATTGTTTTTTCAATCCTTCACAATTTTTCTTTGCATTGGATCCAATATCCAATATCCGAGTTGAGCCAGAGGAGGAGCTTGTAATGGGAAAGGTTTTGGAACATCACAGCAAACGGTTGATTCGTCAGGTTGGCGTCCCGACGCCGGAACACTGGGTGGCGGACACCGCCGCGGAGGCGGAAGCAATCGCCAAACGATTCGGCAAGCCGGTGGTGCTGAAAGCGCTGGTCCCGGTCGGGAAGCGGGGCAAGGCGGGGGCCGTCACCTTTGCAAAGACGCCGGAAGAAGCGAGAGAGCGGGCCCGGGAACTTTTGGGCATGACGGTCAGCCACTTTCCGGTCGACAAGATCCTGGTCGAGGAAATGCTGGAGATTGCCAAGGAACTGTACGTCTCCATCACCATTGACAAGCAGAAACAACTGCCGGTGATCATCGCCTCGACCGAAGGGGGCGTGGAGGTGGAAGAGCTGGTGGCCGAGCATCCCGACAAGGTGGTGATCGAGCACGTCGATCCGCTGACGGGGCTGGCCGACTACAAGACGAGAGAGGTGTGGAGCCGCCTCGGCTTAAACGGCAGGGAACTGCTGCAGGCGAGCGACGTCCTCGCCAGGCTGTACGCCGCTTTTCTCCGCTACGACTGCCAACTGCTGGAGATCAATCCGCTCGCCGTCACCGCACAGGGCTCGCTGGTGGCCGCCGCATCGGTGATGGCCGTCGACGACGCCGCGATGTTTCGGCAGAAGGGGCTGGAGGGGCTGGTCGAAGTGGGCGGCGAACGGGCGTGGCGTCCGCTGACGGAGCTGGAAAAGCGAATGATCGCCGTGAATGACGCCGATTACCGGGGGACCGCCCGCTACACGGAGATGGACGGCGGGGATATCGGCTTCATGTGCGGTGGCGGCGGGGGCAGCCTGCTCAGCTTTGACGCGCTGGTCGACCTGGGCGGCCGGCCGGCCAACTACTCGGAAACGGGTGGCAATCCCCCGGAAGAAAAAGTGTACGGCCTGACCAGAGGAATCCTCTCCAAGCCCGGCGTCAAAGGGCTGTTTGTCGCCCACAACATCACCAACAACACGCAGATCGACGTAATGGCCCGGGGGATCGTACGCGCGTTGGCCGACATGGGCATCGATCCCCGGACGTTTCCCGTCGTCGTGCGGGAAGCGGGCGTCAACGACGCGCTGGGCAGACAGATATTTACCGAGGCGGGCGTGGAGTACTACGGCGAAGAGGTGACGATTTGCGAAGCGGCAGCTGCGATGATCGCGCGTATGCAGTCTGCCTATCCGGACTTGTACGCGTAAAACGGGAAAACGAGGAGGAGAGAGTATGGCCATTTTGATAGACAAGCGCTCGCGCATTGTCATCCAGGGAATCACCGGGCGGGAAGCGACGATGGTGACCCGCCACACGCTCGATTACGGCACCAACGTTGTGGCCGGGGTGACGCCGGGGAAAAAGGGGCAGCACGTGCACGGGGTTCCCGTGTACAACACGGTGCGGGAAGCGGTTGACGCCCATCAGGCGGACACCAGCCTGGTTGTCGTGCCGCCCGCCTTTGCGCTGGATGCCGTGCGGGAAGCGATCGACAACGGCATCAAGGTGATCGTGGTGACGACGGAGAACATTCCGCAGCTGGACACGGTCAAGATGCTTCACCTCGCCAGGCAGAACGGCGTCCGGATCATCGGCCCCAACACGGTGGGCATGATCAACCCGAAAGACCGGGTGAAGCTGGGCTCGATCGGCGGCGACAACCCCGACCGCTGCTTCGTGCCGGGGCATGTCGGCGTGATCTCCCGCAGCGGCGGGATGACGGCGGAAACGTCGTGGATGGTAAAGCGGGCCGGATTTGGCGTCAGCACCAGCGTGGGCATCGGCGGCGACGCGCTGATCGGCACGACGATCCGCGACCTGCTGGAATTGTTCGAACGAGACCCGGATACGCATGCGGTCGTGACGTTTTCCGAACCGGGCACGACGTTTGAGGAAGAGGCGGCCGAGTTCGTCAAAAGCGGCGGCTTTCGCAAACCGCTGATTTCCTTCATCGCCGGGCGGTTTACAGAGCGGATGCCGGAGGGAACGGTGTTCGGCCATGCCGGGGCACTGATCTCCGGCAAAGTGGGACGCCCGTCCGGCAAGGCGCAAAAGTTGCGGGAGGCGGGGGCCCACGTGGTGGAGCGATACGATGATTTGATCGAGGTCCTGCAATCCGTATTGGCGGCAAAGGAGGCGAAGTAAATGTCACTGAGCAGACAACTGGCCGGTTTTATCGCCTGGACCCGCTATGAAGACCTGCCGGCGGAGACGGTGGCGTTCACCAAACTGTGCATCCTGGACTGGCTCGGCTCCGCGCTGGCCGGCGCGGCCAAACCGCCGGTGCGGATGATTGACGAGCTGGCGAGGGAGTTGGGGGGGAGCGGACAGGCGACGCTGGTCACCGGCGGCAGGTCGTCGGTCGCCAACGCGGCACTGGTCAACGGAGCCGCCTCTCACGTCGTTGAACTGGACGACATCCACAAGCAGTCGATCATTCACGCCGCCACCGTCGTCATCCCGGCGGCGCTGGCCGTTGCCGAGTGGCTGAACAGAAGCGGCAAAGAACTGATCGCGGCGGTCGCGGTCGGCTACGACGTCTGTTTCCGCGTCGGCGAGGCGGTCAGCCCGTCCCACTACCGTTTCTGGCACAACACCGCCACCTGCGGCACGTTTGGCGCAGCAGCGGCAGCGGCCTCCCTGCTTCGACTGGACGAGGAGCAGATCGTCCACGCGCTGGGCAATGCGGGGACGCAGGCGGCGGGACTGTGGGAGTTTATCGTCGACGGTGCGATGTCCAAACAGCTTCACACCGGCAAAGCGGCGATGAACGGGCTTTTGGCCGCCCTGTTGGCGCAAAAAGGGTTTACCGGCCCCTCCCGCATCCTCGAAGGGGAGCGCGGCTTTTTCCGGGCGATGGCGGAAACCGTTGACGAGTCGCGGATTACCGACCGGCTGGGGGAGCATTTCAAAATTACAGAAAATTCATTCAAGATTCACGCTTCCTGCCGCCACACCCATCCCGCCGTCGATCTCGCCCTCAAGCTGCGTCAACAGTCCGGCATCCGTACGGAGGAGTTGCGCCGAATCCGGGTGGGCGGCTATCGGTCGGTGCTGGCGATCACCGACAATCCCGACCCGCAGACCGTGTACGCGGCCAAGTTCAGCCTGCAGTTCTGCGTCGCGCTCGCCCTCGTCAAGGGCAGGGCGGGACTGGCCGACTTCAGCGGGGAGACGCTGCACGATCCGGCAGTCCGCTCACTGATGGAGCGGGTGGAGCTGACGCTTGACCCCGACGTGGATGCCGCTTATCCGGAGCGGTGGGGATCCAGCATGGAAGCGGAGACAGTGGCGGGAGAAGTGCTGCGCCTCGTGGCTGATTACCCGAAGGGGGACCCGGAAAACCCGGTGACGGCTGCGGAATTGACGGATAAGTTCCACGACCTGGCCGCCCATTTGCCCGAGGACACAAGGCGAAGCTACCTGGAGACGATCCTGCACCTGGAAACGATCGCGGACGTCGGCCGATTTTGGGACGAAAGGAGCCGCGTGTCGTGAACGAACTGTCCACCCGCCGCTTCTTTCTCGCCCGGCTGCACTCCCTGACCGGACTTGTGCCGCTCGGCCTGTTTTTGCTGGAACACCTCTACTCCAACGCCATCGCCTTGATGGGACAGGAGGCGTACGACCGGCATGTCCAGACGTTGTCGGGCATCCCCTTTCTGCCGGTCGTCGAGGTGCTGTTCATCGCGCTGCCGCTCTTGTATCACGCGGTGTACGGCATCTACATCGGGATGATGGCGAAAGTCAATCCGTACCGCTATGCCTACCGGCAGAACTGGCTGTTCGTCGCGCAGCGGGTGAGCGGGGGGATCACGCTGGTGTTTGTGCTCTACCACATTTGGGCGTTTCGCCTCTCCAGCCTGCTGTTTGATGCGCCCGTCAACTACGAGGCTGTCCAGGCCCATCTGCAAAACCCGTTCATTTTTGCCTTTTACGTGCTGGGTGTAATCGCCACCACGTTTCACTTTTCCAACGGATTGTGGACCGGTTTGATTACCTGGGGAATCACCGTCGGCCCGCGGGGGCAGCGGATTTCCTCGGTCCTGCGTACGCTCTTGTTCGCCGGCCTGTGCGGCGTCGGGGTGGGGGCGCTGATCGCATTTTGGTAAGAAGGGAGGATGTGTCATGAACGAAAGCATCATCGTCGTCGGCGGCGGACTGGCCGGCCTGATGAGCGTGATCAAGATTGCGGAAGCGGGAGGAACGGTCAAGCTCTTTTCTGTCGTGCCGGTCCGCCGCTCCCACTCCGTCTGCGCGCAGGGGGGCATCAACGGCGCGGTGAATACGAAAGGGGAAGGCGACTCCGCCTGGGAACACTTTGACGACACGATTTACGGGGGAGACTTTTTGGCCCATCAGCCGCCGGTTAAAGCGATGTGCGAGGCGGCACCGGAGATCATCTACCTCTTGGACCGGATGGGTGTGCCATTCAACCGCACGCCGGAAGGGCTGATCGACTTCCGCCGGCTCGGCGGGGCCAAGTATTCCCGCACCGCCTTTGCCGGCGCCACCACCGGCCAGCAGATTCTCTACGCCCTGGATGAGCAGGTGCGCCGCTTCGAATCGGAAGGGCGGGTGGAAAAATTTGAATATTGGGAAATGCTTTCCCTCATCCTCGATGACGAAGGGGTCTGTCGAGGTATCGTCGCTCAGGATCTCAAGTCGATGGAGATCAAGGAGTTCCCCGCCGATGCGGTAATCCTGGCGACCGGCGGCATCGGGATGATTTTCCGGAAGAGCACCAACTCGCTGATCAACACCGGCAGTGCCCACAGCATCGCCTACCAGCAGGGGGTGCATTACGCCAACGGCGAGTTCATCCAGATTCATCCGACCGCCATCCCCGGCGACGACAAGCTGCGGCTGATGTCGGAATCGGCGCGCGGGGAGGGAGGGCGCATCTGGGTCTACAAGGACGGCAAGCCGTGGTACTTTCTGGAGGAAAAGTACCCGGCATACGGCAACCTGGTGCCGCGGGACATCGCCACGCGGGAGATTTTCCACGTCTGCGTCGACCTGAAACTGGGCATCAACGGAGAGAACATGGTCTACCTCGACGTGTCCCACCTGCCGAAGCGGCAGTTGGAGCAGAAGCTGGGCGGCATTCTCAGCATCTACGAGAAGTTTGTCGGCGACGATCCGCGCAAGGTGCCGATGAAGATTTTCCCCGCGATGCACTACTCCATGGGCGGTCTGTGGGTGGATTACAACCAGATGACCAACATCCCCGGCCTGTTCGCCTGCGGCGAGTGCGAATTTCAATACCACGGCGCCAACCGGCTGGGTGCCAATTCGCTGGTGTCGGCGATCTACGGCGGGATGGTGGCGGGGCCGAAAGCGGTCGAGTACGTCCGTGGCCTGAAGAAGTCGGCCCAGGACCTGTCGCCCAACCTGTTCGCCGCCGAGCGCAGGCGACAGGAAGCGTACATGGAGCGCATCTGCCGGATGGACGGCTACGAGAACCCGTACCAGCTCTATGTGGAGATGAGCGACTGGATGGTGGACAACGTAACCGTGGTCCGCTACAACGACCGCCTGCAAAAAACGGACGAGAAGCTGCAGGAGCTGCTGGAGCGCTGGCAGAAGATCGGCGTGGACGATACCTCCGACTGGTACAACCGGACGGTGACGTTTGTCCGCCAGTTGTGGAACATGCTGCAGTTGGCCCGGGTGATCACGCTGGGAGCGCTCCACCGCAACGAGAGCAGGGGCGCTCATTACAAGCCGGAGTTTCCCGAGCGCGACGACGCCAACTGGCTGAAGACAACGCTCGCCATCTACACGCCGGAGGGGCCGCTTTTCCGCTACGAACCGGTCGATCTCGCCTACATCCAGCCGCGCCCCCGGCGCTATGACATCGTGAAGGAAGCGGCGGACCGGGCATCCGACCGGGGCTCCGCGGCCGCCCGTCAACAGGCTTAGAGAGGAGGGTGCCGGGATGAACACGGTGCAGATGAAGGTAAAGCGGCAGGACCAGCCGGACGGCGAACCGTACTGGGAGGAGTTTGTCGTCCCGTACCGGCCGAACATGAACGTGATCGCCGCGTTGATGGAGATTCAAAAGAACCCGGTGAATGCGGCGGGCCGACAAGTGAGGGCCGTCGTCTGGGAGTCCAACTGTCTGGAAGAGGTGTGCGGAGCGTGCAGCATGGTGATCAACGGCAGGGTCAGGCAGGCGTGCTCCGCTTTGGTCGACAAGCTGGAACAGCCGATCTGCCTGGAGCCGATGGCCACGTTTCCCGTCGAAAAAGACCTGGCGGTGAACCGCAAGCGAATGTTTGACGCGCTGCAGAGCATCAAGGGCTGGATCGCAATCGACGGCACCCACGCCCTGGGCCCGGGACCGCGTGTCTCGCAGGAGCAACAGCAGGAGCTGTACGCGTATGCCACCTGCATGACCTGCGGCTGCTGTCTGGAGGCTTGTCCGAACGTCAACGACCGCTCCCCCTATCTCGGGCCGCAGGCGATGGCGCAGATCCGCTATTTCAACGCCCATCCCACCGGGGCGATGATGAAGGAACAGCGCCTGGACGCAGCGATCAGCGACGGGGGGATCGCCAACTGCGGCCAATCGCAAAACTGCGTCCAGGTCTGCCCCAAAGGGATTCCGCTGACCACGGCCCTGGCTGAAGTAAATCGGGATGCCAACCGGCATGCCTGGAAGAGGTGGTTTTTCTCATGAGAGAAATCAAGTATGACGCCATTGTGGAGGCAGTGGCTGACATGTGCCAGCGGGCCAACTACGACCTCGGCGCGGATGTCGTCCAGGCGTTCCGGCAGGCGCTTCGTTCGGAAGTGTCGGAGACAGGCCGGGACGTGCTGTCACAGTTGATGGAAAACGCACAGATCGCCGCCCGGGAACGGGTGCCGATGTGCCAGGATACCGGCGTTGCCGTCTTTCTCGTGGAAGTGGGGCAGGACTGCCGGATCGTCGGCGGCAGCCTGTACGACGCGATCAACGACGGGGTGCGCAAGGGATACAGAGAGGGGTATCTGCGCAGTTCCATCGTCGGTCACCCACTGGAACGGGTCAATACAGGAGACAACGCTCCCGCCGTCACGCACGTGGAACTGGTGCCGGGCGACAAACTGACCATCCACTTCTCCGCCAAGGGCGGCGGCAGCGAAAACATGAGCGCGCTCAAAATGCTGAAGCCGTCCGATGGGGTGGAGGGGGTCAAAGCGTTTGTACTGGAGACGGCGCGGAACGCGGGTCCCAACGCCTGCCCGCCGATGGTCGTCGGCGTGGGCATCGGCGGAACATTTGAAAAGGCGGCCTACCTGGCGAAGAAGTCTCTGTTTCGGCCCATCGGCGAGCGCAGCCCCCGGCCGGAAATCGCCGTACTGGAGGAGGAACTGGTGGAGATGTGCAACAAACTGGGAATCGGCCCGCAGGGAATGGGCGGCCGGACGACGGTACTGGACGTCAAGATCGAGATTTACCCCTGTCACATCGCCTCCCTGCCCGTTGCCGTCAACATCAACTGCCACGCCAGCCGGCACAAGGAAGCCGTACTGTGAAACGGAGCAAGATAGCCAACCGGGAGGAGGAGCAACACGATGGCAGTCAAACACATTACTGCCCCGTTGACGGATGAGGCGGTGGCCAGCCTGCGGGCGGGCGACCGGGTGCTGATCAGCGGCGTGGTCTACGCGGCGCGGGACGCCGCCCACAAGCGCATGATCGAAGCGTTGGATCGCGGAGAGCCGCTCCCGTTTGACGTCAGCGGGCAGGTGATCTACTACGTCGGTCCAACTCCGGCCAAACCGGGGCAGGTGGTCGGCTCGGCCGGCCCGACGACGAGCGGCCGCATGGACAAATACGCGCCCAGGCTGCTCGCGCTGGGGTTAAAAGGGATGATCGGCAAAGGCTATCGCAATCAGGAAGTAAAAGAGGCGATGGCGAAACACAAGGCGGTTTACTTTGCGGCGGTAGGCGGCGCGGGCGCGCTGCTGGCGAAAGCAATAAAGGTGCAGGAGCTGGTGGCCTACGAAGACCTCGGCCCGGAAGCGGTGCGCAAGCTGGTGATCGAGCAGTTTCCGGCCGTGGTGATCAACGATATGTACGGCAATGACCTGTACCGGCAGGGCGTGGAACAGTACCGGGAAGAGTGGGGAGGGGGCGGAAGATGATGCTGGTTCGTTCGTGGATGTTTGTGCCGGGCAACAACCGGCGGCGGCTGGAAAAGGTGAGGGAGCTGGCGGCTGACGTGATCATTTACGATTTGGAAGACGCCGTGCCGCTTCAGGAAAAAGCGAGCGCACGGGACATGGTGCGCCAGGCGGTACAAGAAAACGGCAGCCGTCCCCAATACGTGCGGGTGAATGACCCGACCACGCCGTTTTACCTGGACGACCTATACGGCATGATCGGGCACGGACTGACGGGAATCGTTTTGCCAAAAGCGGCAAACCGTCAGCAGATTCTGGCTGTGGAAGCCCACCTGACGCAGCTGGAGAATCACGGGAATCTGCCGTGCGGCTCGATGGAGATCGTCCCCCTGATTGAAACGGCGTCTGGTCTCTACCACGCCTATGACATCGCCTCGGCTAGCGCCAGGGTGAAGCGGCTGGCGTTCGGTTCGGTCGACTTTGCCCTCGATATCGGCGCCCGGTTGACGCGGGAAGGAACGGAACTTTTGTTTGCCCGCTCCCAGTTGGTGGTGATCTCCCGGGCAGCCGGCATCGAACCGCCGATTGACGCCGTTTTCGTGGACGTCAAAGATGCGGAGGGACTGCAAAATGATGCCCGCCTTGCGAGACAGCTCGGTTTTCAGGGCAAGCTGGTGATCCATCCCGACCAGATCCCGATTGTCCATGACGCGTTTTCCCCGACGGCGGAGGAAATAGCGGAGGCGAAAGCGGTCGCCGCCGCCTTTGACGAAGCGCTCGCTTCCGGCAGCGCCGCCATTTCTGTCAACGGAAAACTGGTCGACTACCCCGTGGCGGAGCGGGCCAAGCGGATCCTCCGGCAGGCGGAAGCGCTCCAGCACCTCCGCACTTGACCCCACGGTCCCGATGTGATACAGTACGACCAAATGGAATAGCACTTGTTTTCTAGGGTTCCGCAGCATTGGCTGGTCTGGTCCGAGAGAAAACACACAGCGGCATTGGCTGTGACACGGAGGGATAAAAGCCCGGGAGATATCGTTGTGCTGGCGATACCCCCGGGTTTTTTGCTGCGCTGGAAAAAATGAGAGGATAGGAGGAGAGAGACGTGAACAGAGAATGGGCCATGGTGTTTATCGCGGCTGTGTTCGAAGTGCTGTGGGTGATCGGGCTGAAACACGCGTACGATCTTTGGACGTGGCTGGGAACAGCTGTGGCCATTGGCGTCAGCTTTTTCCTGATGATCAGGGCTGGTCAGACGCTGCCGGTGGGCACCGTATACGCCGTCTTTGTCGGCATGGGCACGGCCGGCACGGTATTGGCCGACATCGTCTTTTTCGGCGAGCCGTTTCAGTGGTTGAAAGTGCTCCTGATCATGCTGCTGCTGGGGGGCGTCGTCGGATTGAAGCTGGTGACCCATGAGAAACCGGCAGAGAACGTGAAAGGAGGGGAGACATAATGGCCTGGTTCTGTCTAATCGCCGCTGGCATTTTCGAGATGACGGGTGTCGCGATGATCAACAAATGGAACCGCGATCGGACCTGGCTGACGCTGATCCTGCTGCTCGCCAGTTTCGGAGCCAGCTTTTTGTTCCTTTCCCTCGCGATGAAAACCCTGCCGATGGGGACGGCCTATGCGGTCTGGACCGGCATCGGCACGGCAGGCGGCGCCATTTTGGGCATGGTCCTGTACGGCGAGTCTGCCGATTGGCGTCGGGTGCTGTGTATTGGCGTCATCCTTGCCGCTGCGGTCGGATTGAAGCTGATCTCCTGACCGCCCCCATCTGTCTGTTGACATTCAACATGGCGCCGGTGATAATGGCGTCCGACACACCGGGTGCCTGCATTATGGCTGCCGTCATCGCTGTAACTGCGACGTCCACCACCAGATTGATGCCGCCAGCACGACAACCCACAACCAAAAGGGGGCTGGGGGGATGTGTTGTGCGGCAAGTGGACGTTTGTCATACTGTTGCTCGGACAAGCTGACAGTCATCAGTCCGCAAAGGAGGAACGCACATGAAATTCATCGACAATCGAGGAATCACCGATCCCCGCATCAACCTGGCAATCGAGGAATACGCCTTAAAGCACCTGCCTGCCGATGAAGATTACCTGTTGTTTTACATCAACGAACCGTCCATCATCATTGGGAAAAACCAGAATACGATCGAAGAGATCAATGCCGACTACGTCAACGAACACGGGATTCACGTGGTGCGCCGGCTGTCGGGAGGCGGCGCCGTCTATCACGACCTCGGCAACCTCAACTTCAGTTTTATTACCAATGACGACGGGGAGTCCTTTCACAACTTCCGCAAGTTTACCGATCCGGTCGTTCGCGCTCTGCGCCAGATGGGCGTCGACGCGGAGCTGACGGGCCGCAACGACATCCAGGTGGGCGAGCGGAAAATTTCCGGCAACGCCCAGTACGCCGCCAAAGGACGCATGTTCAGCCACGGCACGCTGCTGTTTGACTCCGACCTGGAGCGTGTCGTCTCCGCGCTGAACGTGAATCCCCTAAAAATCCAGTCAAAAGGGATCAAGTCGATTCGCAGCCGGGTCGCCAACATTTCGGAATTTCTGCCCAGCCCGATGACGATCGAAGAGTTCAAGAAGGAGCTGCTCGTCTTTATCTTCGACGGCAAACCGGTGGAGGAATATCCGCTCACCGACGAGGATTGGGCGAACATCCACGAGCTGTCCCGTTCCCGCTACCAGAGCTGGGAGTGGAATTACGGAAAATCGCCGAAAAGCAACTTCCGGCAGTCCCGCCGGTTTGACATCGGGACGGTGGAGGTGCGGTTGGAGATCGAGAAGGGGCGCATCAAGGAAGCCAAAATCTACGGGGACTTCTTCGGAATGAGGGACGTGTCGGAAATCGAGGCCGTGCTTCGCGGCGTGCCATACGACAAGCAAGCGGTGGCGGATGTGCTTGCTGGCATCGACATCGAGCCGTTTTTCGGAAAATGGTCGCGTGAGGAACTGCTGTCGCTGCTGTTCTGACGAATACGCCTTTGACCACTCGTCCGCAGCGCATGAGAGATCGGGCCCGCTCGCTCGCTTGACGCCCAGCACAGAAGCGGATGAAGTCGGCTCCAAAACGAGACGCGGGCAGGGGACAAACATCTGGGTATTTCGAGGAAGTGAGACTTGTGTCCCCTGTTGATTCCCGCGTCTTCGTTTTTTCACTGAGTCGGTCGTCAAAGGAGCTCGCTTGGCCCATCCCGCCATGCGATGCCCATTGTCTTTTCGCTTTGGTTGATGAATAGGCACGCCTTTCGGCCTGGAAATCATTTTTTGTGGACGCTAACTCAATGAACCGTTTGTCTTCAGTCTGAAACCTCCCGAAAACGGGAGGTTTCAGTGCTGATTGAACGCAGTGGCGCCCGTTATGCCGAAATGGCCGGCGATTTTTCGTCCGACAGGGCAGGCGGATGAAACTCGTTCTCGTGCTTGGCGATGACCACCGCAGCCACGCCGTTGCCGATCAGGTTGGTGATGGCACGGGCTTCCGACATAAAGCGGTCGACACCGAGCAGGAGCGCGATGCCCTCGACCGGGATCATCGGGAACGCGGCCAGCGTTGCCGCCAGGGTGATGAAACCGGAGCCGGTGACGCCGGCTGCCCCTTTGGACGTGAGCATCAAAATGCCGAGCAGGGTCAGCTGCTGCCAGACGGACAGGTCGACGCCGTATGCCTGCGCGATGAACAGAGCGGCCATGGAGAGGTAAATGGACGTGCCGTCCAGGTTGAACGAATATCCGGTGGGCACGACCAGACCGACAACCGATTTGGAACAGCCGTATTTTTCCAGACGCTCCATCATGCGGGGCAGCGCCGATTCGGACGACGAAGTGCCCAACACCAGCAGGATTTCTTCGCGAATGTATTTGATAAACGAGAAAATGTTAAAGTTGAAGAAGCGGGCAATCAGCCCCAGCACCACGACGATGAACAAAAACATCGTGATGTAGACCGACCCCATCAAGAGGCCCAGTCGTTTCAGGGAGTCGAGGCCAAAGGTGCCGATGGTGTAGGCCATCGCTCCGAATGCCGCGAGCGGGGAGACTCTCATGATCATGTTGACGACGCCGAAGAATCCGTGCGCCAGCTTGTCAAACAGGTTGATCACCGGTTGGGCGGCGGAGCCCATGGCTGCGAGCGACAGGCCGAACAGGACGGCGAAGAACAGGATGGGCAGCAGTTCGCCTTTGGCCATGGCGTTGACCACGTTGTCCGGAATGATTCCGACGAGGAAGTCGATAAAGCCGTGACTGGTCTCCTCAGCCGCTTTCGTGTACTTGGAGATGTCAGCGCCGCTAAGGCCGGTCTTGTCAAAGCCGACGCCCGGCTTGATGATGTTGACCACGACCAGGCCGATGGCCAGCGCGATTGTGGTAACGATTTCAAAATAAATCAGCGCCTTGCCGCCGATTTTTCCCACCTTCTTCATGTCGCCCATGCCGGCGATGCCGTTGACGACGGTGAAGAAGACGATCGGCGGGATGACCATTTTGATCAACTTGACGAATACGTCCGCCAACACTTTCAGTTCAGCACCGAACTTGGGCGCAAACTGGCCGACGAGAATACCGAGGATAATGGCGATCACGACCTGCACGGTCAGGTTTTTAAAAATACGCATAAGTCCCCTCCCCTTTACGCACAATGAAAGCGCTTTACATTCTCTGTACTTGCATTCTAAAGAATTGCTGGAATATTGGAAATGATACGGTCATATTGGTTGTTTTGGTCTTTTTGGTCACAGAGCTTGCGGGGAGCGGAGACAAGCAAAATACCCTTGACCCGCCAATCCGGCAAGCCAAGGGCTGTATGGGTGCGGGGAATTTTTTCGACATCAGGTGCCGATATGGCCTGCATCGCGAGCGGAAGCGGCGGGTGCTGCGGATGGTGCGGCTGCATCCAGCCACTGTCTGTACCGGTCCCAAGCCTCTCGGGAATCTAGCGCCTGGCGGGCCGCGGCCACACCTTCATCCAAGTTCGGGACGCGCCCGGTGATCCACAGCCGCAGGGCACTGTTTAGGAGCACCATGTTGCGGTAGGCAGGTTCGGCTGTTCCGTTCAGCACCGCTTCCGCCGTCTGCCGCTGCAGTTCCGGCGTCCAGTCGGTATCCGGCGCTTCCGCCTGCAAGCCGAGCGAGGCCGGATCGACGACGAAGGGACGACAGCTGCCGTTTTCCACGATCAAGGCGCGGCTCGGTTTGGCGGCGGACACGTCTTCGGAGCCTTCCATGCCCTGCACGACGATTCCCCGTTCCACTCCGAGACGGAGCAGCAGTTCCGCCACTTTTTCAAATACCGTGCCGTGGAAGATGCCGATGGCCATGGACGGAGAGTCGGCTGGCCGCAGCAGCTTTTCCACCGTGTTGAACAGGGTGCGGACGCCGAGCTCCAGCCGCAGGGGGCGCAGCTTGTGCAGCGCGGGACACCACGTTTCCGTGGGGACAATCAGGACGCCGCTGCGCTCGGCAGCCGACAAAAGCGCCTGCCTGTCGGCGGCATCCACGGATACGCCTGCGGTCTTTAACACGTCCGTCAGCGTGATGCCCCACTTGGGCGGCAGCGATGGACTGCCGTGCAGAGTGACCCGCTGCCCGCAAGCGGCCAGTACAAAGGCGGCAGGCAGCGTGGCCATAAACGATTTTCGCCGCCCGTCGTAGGGGCCGGCGCAATCGAGACTGTCCGGAAACGAGACGGGCGACATGGTCCGGCGTAACACCTCCACAAACGCCGCCAATTCGTCCAGCGACTCCGATTTGATCCGCTCCGCCATCAGAAACGCGCCCATCTGTGCGGGTGTCGCGCTGCCGTTGAGAAACATCTCTGCCGCTATCGTTGCCTGTTCGTACGTCAGGTCTTTTGCGCCGCGTTTGCCGCGTCCCACTTCTTTTAACAGTTCATACATCGTGGCTGTCACCTCTCTCAAAATTGCGTCATTCACCGACCATTAACAATCGGGCCGCGTCCAACATATATACGATTAAGTATACAGGAATACTATGATTTTTGAGAAGTCGTACAACTAGGTGGACTGGTCGCTGCAGAGCGTCTCTTTTGCTCTACTGAACTCCGGGCCGCTGCGCTGTCGAATCGGGGACTGTAAAAGCGGGGGAACGAGCAAGATATAAGTGAACGGGGCGAAACAACCAATCGGAGCCATCTCGGTCCTATGATTGACATGAAACCAAAAGGTGTCATAAAATCAAAAAAGGAAACCATTTGGTTTCGTATTGCGTACAAGAGTTCCGCTCGGGTTTGCCCCAGGAAAAAGGGAAGCACACATATCAGGAGGTACGACGATGGAGAACAAAACCCCGCAAACCATTCCGGACATTCGACACACCCAGGTGTTCCATGCACCGATCCAGAAAGTGTGGGAAGCCGTTGCCACGGCGGAAGGTCTGGCCGCATGGTTCATGCCAAACGACTTTCAACCAGTGGTCGGTCACGAGTTTCACATAAATGCCGGTCCGTTCGGCATGTCCCCCTGCAAGGTGACGGAAGTGGACCCTCCCAACCGTCTGTCGTTTCACTGGGGGAAAGACTGGATCATTACGTTTGAACTGAAAGACCTCGGCGGGAAAACGGAGTTTACGCTGATCCACTCCGGCTGGAATCCCGATACTGTCACGGAATTCGGCGAACCGCACACGATCGTGCGCGACCGCATGAATCAGGGCTGGACCGGCATTATCCAAAAACTGGGTAAGTATGTCGAGGGCTGACATGGCTGCGGCGCCGTCCAGACATGACGTCTTTCAGGCAATTGCCGATCCCACGCGCCGCCAGCTGCTGAAATTGCTGGGGGATCAGGAATTGCCGGTCACCGTGATCAGCGGACACTTTCCGATGAGCCGGACGGCCGTTTCCAAACACCTGCGCATTTTGGCCGAAGCCGGCCTGGTCAAAGGGAGGAAAGTCGGCAGGGAGACGCGCTACCGGCTTGATCCGGAACCGCTGCTCGCAGTGAAGCAGTGGCTTGCGTATTACGAGCGGTTTTGGGAGAACAAGCTGGCGATGCTCAAACACTACGTGGAGTCCGGCGAAACGGACGGCGCCGAGCCTGTCGCCACGCGAACAGCGGTCCAGCCGACGAAACAGGAATAACCACGCAGCCAGCTGCCGCCTGGCCTGACGCTGTGAAGAGAGTGCATGAAGACAGTCCAAGACGGTGCTTTCCCCGTTTTGGCCTGTCTTTTTTGTCGGGGAAGACGCATTTCCTCGGGGCCAGGGAGATGGAACGAACGTGTTTACTGCTGCCTGTGCAGTTTGCTGATCTCGTCCATTAACGCCGAACCGATCATCGGGGCAAATGATTTGTACACCGGCTGCAGCGCCTCCCTCCAGACGGCCTGCTCCTGTGGTGTCAGCACGTGGATTTCCATGCTGCTCTCTTTGGTCAACTGCTTCCACTGCTGCTCGTTCATGGAGACGGCGATTTGGTCGCTGTAGGCCGTCGCCTCCTCCAACGCCTCGGTCAGCACGCGCTGTACGTCGGGGGGAAGCTTCTCCCAGAACGATTTGTTGATGATCACGGCATATCCCAGATAGCCGTGGTTGCTGACCGTCATGTATTTCTGCACCTGGTAGAGACGCTTGCTGTAGATGTTGGAGATGGTGTTTTCCTGGCCGTCCACCTCGTTGTTCGCCAGCTTGCGGTAGACGTCATTGAACGGAGCCCCCTGGGCTGTCGCCCCCAGCGTGCGAAACTGCGCTTCCAGCACGGGGCTTTGAATGATCCGGAAGCGCTGGCCGGCGAAGTCCTGCGGCGTGCGGATCGGTTTGTTGCTGGTCATCTGCTTGAAGCCGTTGCTCCAAAAGGCCAGTCCCTTCATGTTCAGCGGCTCCAGCGTCTCAAACAGCATCCCGCCGATCTTCCCGTGAAACGCCTGCTCAACATCCTGCTGATCGCGAAACACGTAGGGCAGGTCCAGCACCGACCACGCCGGAATCCGGTTGGCCAGATTGGAAAAGGCGGGAGCAATCATCTGGATGTCGCCGCGCCGCAGCGCATCCATCTCCGTCTGGTCGGAGTGGAGGATACCGTTGGGAAATACCTGCACTTCCACCCGGCCATTGGACTTTTCCTTGACCAGTTGGGAAAAACGATCCACGGCCAGACCCTTCGGCGTATTTTCCGCCACCACATGGCTGAACTTGATGATAATGCGCTCGCTCAGCCCTTCCTGCTCCTCGTCGTATCCCAGCGATGCAAACGGCAGGTCGCTGCGAAAGCCGATAATCACGGCGCTGAGCAGGCCCAACAGGACGAACGCGACAATGCTTGCGATTGATCTCACGGGCCGACACCTGCTTTACCATCGGTTGATTTGCTTCACGTACTGTACCAAAATATATGGTAGCAGGCAAACCTACCGGAAAGGAAGAACACTCCTGTTCAAGCGTCTGAAAATTAAGTGGAAAATCATGCTGCTGTCAGTCGGCATCGTGCTTTTTTCCCTCTTGATCGGCGGCATCATCATCGTGGGCAGCATCATTCGCCTGACCGAGGCGGAGTTGGGACAGCGGCTGATGACCACGGCGCGGACAGTGGCGGAAATCCCGCTCATCCAGAAAAGCATCCAGGAACCGGACGGCTGGCGGACCATCGCTCCGACGGCACGGCGGATTCGCATTGTCAACGACGTGACGTACGTGGTGGTCATGGACATGAACAGGGTCCGCTATTCCGATCCGCTGGACGAGCGCATCGGCACCGTCTTTCTCGGCAAAGACGCGGAGGAGGCGTTTGCCGAGCACACCTACATCCGCAAGGTGCGGGGGGAGCTGGGAACGGCGCTGCGGGCCTACGTGCCGATCATGAACACCGATCACCAGCAGGTGGGCGTGGTCATGGTGGGCCATCTGCTGCCGAGCATCCCGCAGATCCTCTACGACCAGCGGGAAAACATCGCGATCACGTTTTTTCTCTCCCTGCTGTTTGGCATCTGGGGTTCGTACCGGCTCGCCCGCCACATGAAACGGCAGATGCTCAACCTGGAGCCGGAAGAACTGGCCCGCATGCTGGTGGAGCGCACCGCCACGTTTCACGCCATGCGCGAGGGCGTGATCGCGATCGACACGCAGGAGCGGATCACCATCGTCAACGACAAGGCCAAACAGATTTTCAACATCGAAGACGACGTGCTGGGCAGACCGATCCGCGAGGTGATTCCCGATACCGCGCTGCCGGAAGTGCTGGAGAAGCAGCAAAACTTTTACGACCACGAACTGCACGTCGGAGGGGCGCTGATCTGGTCCAACCGCTTTCTGATCAGGACCGACGGGAAAGTCGTCGGGGCGCTGGCCATTTTCCAGGACCGGACCGAAGTGGCGCGGATGGCGGAAGAGCTGACCGGCGTAAAGGCATTCGTCGACGCGCTCCGCGTGCAAAACCACGAGTACATGAACAAGCTGCACACAATCGCAGGACTTTTGCAGTTGAATCAGAAAGAGAAGGCGCTGCAGTACCTGTTTGAAATCAGCGAACAGCAGGAAGAGCTGACTGCATTTCTCTCGGCCAAAATCACGGATGAAAGCGTTTCCGGCCTGCTTTTGGGCAAGGTGAGCAGGGGCAAGGAACTGGGCATTCGCCTCGTCATCGACCGGCGCAGCAATCTGGAGCGCTTCCCGCCGTACATGGATCACCACAATTTCGTGCTGATCCTCGGCAATCTGATCGAAAACGCGTTTGACGCTCTGGAGCAGACGGACAAACACGACAAGGAAGTCTACGTCAGCATCGAACAGGATGATGACATCTGCTCCATCCTGGTGGAAGACAACGGCATCGGCATGGATAACGAGACACGGCGGCGGATGCTGGAGCGCGGCTTCTCCACCAAGGCGGGGAAGAACCGCGGCCTGGGCCTCTACCTGGTGCAGCAGCTGGTGGCGAAGGGGCGAGGCGAACTGAGCTGCCAGTCGCAGCCGGGCGAAGGCACGAGCTTTTTGATTACCTTTCCGATGAAGGAGGCGGAAGCGTAGATGGGCGACCCATTTCGCGTGGTCGTCATCGAGGACGACCCGATGGTGCAGGAAGTGAACAGGCAGTTTATCGAACGGGTGTCGTCTTTCCGCGTGGTCGGCGCGGCCTCCAACGGAGCGGAAGGACTCGCCTTGGTGGAACAATTGAAGCCTGACCTGGTGATCATGGACATTTTCATGCCCGTGCTGGACGGCGTGCGCACCCTGCAGAAACTGCGCACAGCCAATCAGGCGGTGGACGTGATCGTGATCACGGCGGCCAAGGACAAACCGACGATCCAGGCAATGCTCCGCAACGGCGTGATGGATTACATCATCAAGCCGTTCAAGTTTGAGCGCATTCAGCAGGCGTTGGAAAACTACCGGGCGTTTCGCCAGCAGTTGGAGCAGGAGGGCACCGTCTCCCAGGCGGAGGTGGACCAGCTGTTGTTCCGCTCCGCCGCGAAAAGCCCCCGGGAGCTGGAGACGCCGCCGAAAGGGCTGCACATGCACACGCTGGAGCAGATTGTCCGCCATCTGCGCCAGGAAAAGCAGCCGCTGTCGGCGGAAGAGGTGGCAGAGCGGGTCGGTATCGCCCGCGTGACGGCGCGCCGCTACCTTGAATACCTGGAAAAGAGCGGACGGGTGAAACGGGACGTGGCATACGGCGGCGTCGGCCGGCCGACCAACCGGTACGTGCTGGTGTGACGCACTTTTCAAAAAATGGCGGTCAGGGGTACGGCAGGGCGGACCAAAAGTATCAATCAGTGAGGAGAATTCCGGATGAACAAGGGACACGCACTGAAACCAGGGGATACGATCGGGATCATCGCCCCGGCAAGTCCTCCGAAAACAATCGACAGCGTACACAAGGCCAAAGCTGAGCTGGAAGCGTTGGGATTCAAGGTGGTACTGGGAAGAACCTGCTATGACAGCTATGGCGGCTATCTGGCGGGAACGCCCGAACAACGGGCAGCCGAACTGAACGAGATGTTTGCCGATCCCGACGTCGACGCCGTGATGGCTTTGCGCGGTGGCTACGGTTCGCCGCAAATCCTGCATCTTCTCGATTACGACATGATTGCGCAAAACCCGAAACTGTTCATCGGGTACAGCGACATCACCGCGCTGCACACGGCGCTCCGGCAGGAGGCGGGATTGGCGACCCTGCACGGTCCCAACGCATCGCCCGGACTGCTCAGCGGGACCAACGCGTATACGCGGGAATGTCTGCTGCGCGCCATGACCAGCACCGAGCCGCTGGGCGAGATCGTCAACCCGCCGGGGGAGGAGATCGTCTGCCTGGTGGAAGGAGAAGCGTGCGGCGAGATCGTCGGCGGCAATCTCTCGCTGGTGGCGGCGCTGGCGGGCACGCCCTATCAGGTGGATGCAAAAGGCAAGCTGCTCTTCCTGGAGGATGTGGACGAGGAGCCGTACCGGGTGGACCGCATGCTGACCCAGTTGGCGCTGGCCGGCACGTTTGCGGAGTGCGCCGGGATCATCCTCGGCACGTGGAACAACTGCACGTCGAAAAAACAGGACAGCTTCACCGTCCTCGACGTCATTTCCAACATGATCGCGCCGTATCAAAAGCCGATGATCTGGAATCTGCAGGCAGGCCACGGCGAAAACAACGCCGCCCTGCCGTTTGGCGTGCAGGCGTATCTTGACGCGACAGGCTGCCGGCTGATCGTCGAAGAGGCGGTCGTCCGGTAAAGGGGCCAATCAGGCGTACTCGCGGAAGGCCGGATTGCTGTCAGGGACGGGGAGATGTTGGCGGCGTCAGGCCGCAGCATCACCGGCGGAATAAACAGCAGTTCCCAGCGTAATACTAACATCGTTCTGTAGCATCTTCATGCGAGGAAAGGATGAAGTGACGCCGAATGAGCACTGCTGTGACAGGAGTGAAAAGCCCTTCCCTGACAGACGTGTTGAACAAACAGGTTGCCAACTGGAGCGTCCTGTACATAAAATTGCACCACTACCACTGGTATGTGACAGGACCCCACTTTTACACGCTCCACCAAAAGTTTGAAGAACTGTACAACGAGGCGGCCGGCTACGTGGATGAACTGGCGGAACGGCTGCTGGCAATCGGCGGACAGCCGGTCTCGACGATGAAAGCCTGTCTGGAGCAGTCGACCCTGCGCGAAGTGGCGGGAGGGGAGACTGCGGAACAAATGGTTCAGGCGGTAGTCGCCGACTTCCGGCAGCTCATCCGCGAGTTGGAGGAGGGAATGTCCATCGCCGAACAGGCAAATGACCAGGCGACCAGCGACATGTTCCTTGAGATCAGCACCAGCCTGCAAAAACACGTCTGGATGCTGCAGGCGTATCTCGGCAGGCGGCCGTGAAAAATCCCCCTGGGCTGCGATAAGTAGAGTGCACCCCTTAAAGTAGACATTGGAAAAACCCCTTGGGAAAACCGATGTTACTTTAAGGGGTGAATTTTTTATGGCTATCAAAGGTCAAAAGTTCAAGCATTATCCTTTGTCGTTGAAAATGGAGGCAATACGATTGCATGTAGAGGAGAAGTGGACATACAGACAGATCACTGAGCATTTAGAAATCCAGGATAAGGATCGAGTAAAAAAGTGGATGCGGAAATACAAACAACTTGGGGAGTTCGGTCTTTTGGATCAGCGTGGACGACGTACAGCGTACATCGATCAAGATCGACATGTGAAAAAATTGAAACGGGAGAACGAAATTCTAAAAAAGTGTTTGGAAATCTGGATGCGGGAGGTGTAAGAAAAAAGTATCGTGTGATGGAGAATGTCGCAGCGTTGTACCCGATTACCGAACTCTCCAAACTTCTTGGTGTATCGAGGAGTGGGTATTATCGGTATCTTGCACAGAAGGAGTGGGATAGAGACGGAGAACTGAAACAGCAGATTCAAACCATCTATGATGAACGAAAAGGAATATATGGGTATCGAAGAATTCAAGCGGAACTCTTTCGTCAATACGGCAAGGTTGTGAATCATAAGAAGGTGTTACGACTCATGCAAATTCTTGGGCTGAAAGCCATTATTCGTGGCAAGCGAGCGTATCGGAGCACGTATCGAGCGGCTGAATCTGATGGTCGTGTTGCCGAAAATCTGTTGAAGCGTGACTTCACAGCCGAGAAACCAAACCAGAAGTGGGTCACCGATGTTACCCAGTTTCGTGTAGGAGATCAACGTATCTTCTTATCAGCGATTAAAGACTTGTTTCACAACGAAATCGTGGCGCACCATGTGAGCTTACACAATGACAATGCCCTTGTCCTGGAGACGTTTCGGAAAGCATTTGAAAAGCATAAGGACGTGACTGGACTGATCGTACACAGCGATCAAGGCTCCCAGTACACGTCCCACGCATACCACGACATGCTGCAAAAGGTTGACGCCCGAATCAGCATGTCGCGAAGGGGCAATTGTTTAGACAATTCCCCTATGGAGAGTTTCTTCTCGCACTTAAAGGCAGAAGCTCTCTATCCTTATGATATTCGAAGTCTGGATGAAGCGCAAAGACGAATTGAGGAGTACATTCGTTTTTATAATGAAGAGCGTTTGCAAATCAAATTAAATAAGCTGACGCCAGTCGAGTACAGGCGTCAGCATGCGGCCTAACGGCCGGGGGTTTTTTAAGTGTCTACAAAATGGGGTCTTGACCATTAAGGCCAAAGGGGGGATTTTTTTCGCCAAACAAATGGTGACGCCCATGTTCTCCATCAGGCCAGGAATGGTATGCACCTTTCTTGCCGAGAGACGCACCTCACGTGTTCCCAAAAAGCGGCCGCAGGTGGTACACTATTGTGGAACATCTAATGGACAAGAACGAGAAAGGATGTACGGTTCCCATGGCATCTCCTTACATCACATTCAGTCGCGAGCAGTGGAGAGGACTGCGGGCTTCCACGCCGCTTACCATATCAGACGAAGAATTGGCCTGTCTGCAGGGGTTGAACGAAAAGCTCTCCCTGTCGGAAGTGGCGGACATCTACCTGCCGCTCTCCCGGCTGTTGAACCTGTATGTGGGGGCCACCCAGGAACTGTATCATGCAACGCATACATTCCTCGGCAATCAGGACAAAAAGGTTCCGTTTATCATCGGCATCGCCGGCAGCGTCGCAGTCGGCAAGAGCACAACCGCCCGCATTTTGCAAACGCTTTTATCCCGTTGGCCCAATCATCCCAAAGTGGACCTGGTGACCACGGACGGTTTTCTCTACCCCAACCGCGTCCTCGAAGAGCGCGGCCTGATGAAACGCAAAGGGTTTCCGGAAAGCTACAACACGAAGCGGCTGGTGTCGTTTCTGTCCGACGTCAAGTCCGGCGTGCCGGAAGTGGCTGCCCCTGTCTACTCCCATCTGGTGTACGACATCGTGCCCGGCGAGTGGCAAGTGGTCCGCGAACCGGATATCTTGATCGTGGAGGGGCTAAATGTCCTGCAGACGCCGATCGACGAAAAACAGCGCCGCGTCACGGAAGTCTTCGTCTCCGACTTTTTCGACTTCTCCATTTACGTCGACGCGCGTGAAGAGGACATCATGAAGTGGTACGTGGAGCGGTTCAAGCTGCTGCGCGAGACGGCCTTCTCCAACCCGGCCTCTTACTTCCGCCGCTATGCCAGCCTGACCGACGAAGAGGCGACAGAGGTGGCCACGAGCATCTGGATGGAGATCAACGGCATCAACCTGCGGAAAAACATCCTGCCGACGCGGGGACGCGCCCGACTGATCTTGGAAAAAGGGGCGGATCACATGGTCCAGAGCGTCAAGCTGCGCCGGCTGTAATCCGGTGAATCCCCAATCGCAAAAGGCCGATTCGGCCTGGAGGATGTTTGCGGTGTGGACAACCCTGGTCCCTGGTACCGAAATGAGGAAAGGAACTGGTGACAGTGAAAATCGTCAGTGCCTGTCTGATTGGCTGTCAGTGCCGATATGACCAGCGCGCCTGTCTGGACGCGGAAACCGAGACGCTGTTCAAGGAAGGAAAGGCCATTCCCGTCTGTCCCGAGCAGATGGGCGGTCTGCCGACGCCGCGCACGCCGGCGGAGATCGTCGGCGGCGACGGTTTTGACGTCCTGGACGGGAAGGCCCGGGTAATCGACCGGAACGGCCGCGACGTGACGGACGCGTTTCTCGCCGGGGCCAGGCAGGCGCTCAAACTGGCGCAGGCGGTGGGGGCCACGTCCGCCGTGCTGAAGGAAAACAGTCCCTCCTGCGGCAGTTCGTTTGTCTATGACGGGACGTTCTCCGGCAATAAAAAGGCCGGAGTGGGCGTGACGGCCGCGCTGCTGATCCGCAACGGCATCGCGGTCCAATCGGAGCAGAAGAATTAAACGGAAAAAACGGCGAGCGTTCTCTCCCTGATGCGCTGGCTGACCTGATCAAGCCGCCCAATGCGCGAACGAAAAAAAAGGGCGGGGAAAAGAGAACATAAGGCCAGCCGGCGAAACCATGCAAACAGGCCCGAGGTGCTGCCTCGGGCCTGGCTGTTTTCTATTTCGTTTCTACGGCGTGTCCGCCAAATTCGTTTCGCAGGGCAGCCACCACTTTGCCGTGGAAGGTGTCTTCCTCCAGCGAGCGGTAGCGCATCAAAAGGGACATCGCGATCACTGGCGTTGCCACTTGCAGGTCCAGTGCCGTCTCCAGCGTCCATTTGCCTTCGCCGGAGGAGTGCATGACGCCGCGAATGCTGTCCAGCTTCGCGTCTTTGCGGAAGGCCCGCTCGGTCAGATCCATCAGCCAGCCGCGGATGACGGAGCCGTTGGCCCAGACGCGCGCCACTTCGGCGTAGTCAAACGTGTAGCCGCTCTTCTCCAGCACCTCAAAGCCTTCGCCGATCGCCTGCATCATGCCGTACTCGATGCCGTTGTGCACCATTTTCAGGAAGTGTCCGCTGCCTGCTTCCCCTGCGTACAGGTAGCCGTTTTCAACAGTGATATCCTTTACCATCGGTTCGATATGGGCAAACGCCTCCTTGTCCCCGCCGATCATCATGCAGGCGCCGTGCCGCGCCCCTTCCATGCCGCCGCTTGTGCCGACGTCGAGGAAGTGGATGTCCTTTTGCTTAAGCTTGTGATAACGCTCAACCGACTGCTTGTAGTTGGAATTTCCGCCGTCAATCACGATGTCGCCGGGGGACAGCAGGCCGGACAGTTGGTCAATCAGCTTGTCCACGATGTCTCCTGCGGGCACCATCAGCCACACGACACGCGGCGCAGACAGTTTCGCGACCGCCTCTTCGACCGAAGCGGCCGGAATCGCTCCGTGCTTGCTCAGTTCAGCGGCAGGTGCGGGGTCGACGTCATAGGCGACGACCTCATGCCCGTGCGAGAGCAAGTTCAGGGTGAGATTGTATCCCATTTTGCCTAATCCAATCATCGCTAATTGCATTGTGATCGAAACACTCCTTATCCAGGTTCTCCAGGTGTCCAGGTTGTCAAACTTGCAGAATCTAACCTAGCTGTATTATATGACAAAAATATTCGCGTTTCATCATAAATGAAGAAAATTTTTTTCAAAATGACTTCGACCCGGACATTGCCTATAATGTGAACGAGAATGTTAGTGAACCAGAAAGGCACGATTGGGAGGTGCATGTCGTTGCCTGATTCCACACCGCGTGTTTCTGAAAGCGTGCTCGCCAAACTGCGTGCCGTTTATTCGCAGCTCAGCAGCAAAGAACAGCAGGTGGCCCGCTACATCCTGGAGCATGCGAGCGACATTGTCCATTTGTCCATTACCGAGTTGTCCGAGCTGTGCGAATGCGCTGATGCGACTGTTTTTCGCCTCTGCCGGCGATTGGGCTTTCGCGGATTCCAGGCGTTCAAGATTGCGCTGGCTAGCGAAGTAACCAACCCCAAGCAGGTGATTTACCAGGAAATCAACCTGGACGATGAAGACGTGCTGTCGATTGCCGGCAACATTTTTGCCGCAAACATGGAGACGCTGCGCGATACGCTGCACATACTCAACCGCGACGTACTGTCCACTATTATTGACTGGCTGGCGGGTGCCAAACGCATTGAATTCTACGGATCTGGCGGATCGGCTGCCATCGCCCAGGACGCCTATCACAAGTTCATGCGCACCGGGATTCCCTGTATTCATCACTCCGATGCACACTACCAGGTGATGTCGGCTTCCCTCCTGCGGGAAGGGGATGTGGCGGTGGGGATTTCCCACTCCGGTTCGAACAAGGACATTTTGAAAGCGCTGCACGTGGCCAAGGACGCGGGAGCGAAAACGATCGGCATCACCAGTTACGGAAAATCGCCGTTGGTAAAACTGGCGGACTGCTGTCTGTATACAACTTCGCGGGAAACGTTGTTCCGCACGGAAGCGCTCTCCGCCCGCCTGGCCCAGCTTTTCCTGATCGACCTGTTGTACGTGGCGGTCTCGCTTCGCCGGGAAGCGCAAACGATCGAGAACATCCAGCATATACGGGAAGCCATTTCCTTAAAACGCCTTTGACCGCGGGCGTTTTTTTTATTGGAAATAATACTGGTTGCGGAGCACATCACGAGCACTTTTTGAAACAAATTTTTTTCTCATGTATTAACAAAAGAAAAAAATTTCGATATAATCACCTTGACATCTTGAAAGCGGATACACATGAAGGGTGAGACGATAATGAACGAGACGTATTTTATCGGACTGGACATCGGCACCACCAGCACAAAGGCGATTGTGTTCACACGCTCCGGTTCGATCAAGGGAACGGGGAATGTCGATTATCCCCTGCTCGTTCCGCAGCCTTCTTGGGCGGAACAGGAGCCGGACGCGATTTTTAACGCGGTCATTCACGCACTCCGCCAGGCGATTGCCCAGGCCGGGGCAAAACAGTCGGACATCGCCGGCATCGGGTTCAGCACGGCCATGCACAGCCTGATCGCCGTAGACGACAGCGGCAATCCGCTGACCAATGTCATCATCTGGGCGGACAACCGCAGTGTGGAGCAGACGGAGCGCTTGAAACAGGACGGCACCGGTCACCGGATATACCTGGCCACCGGGACGCCGATCCATCCGATGTCTCCGCTGACCAAACTGATCTGGATGAGGGAGAAGGACCCCGATACGTTCCGCAAGGCGGCCAAGTTTCTCTCGATCAAGGAGTACGTGATTTATCGGCTCTTTGGCCAATACGTGGTCGATTATTCCATCGCGTCGGCCACGGGGCTGTTCAATCTGAAGCGGCTTGACTGGGACGAGGAGGCGCTGCATGTCGCCGGCATCTCTGCGCAGCAGTTGAGCGAGCCTGTTCCGACCACACACGTGCTGCGCGGCCTGGACAAGCGCTACGCGGACGAAATCGGCATCGATCCCGATACGCCGTTTGTGGTAGGGGCAAGTGACGGGGTGCTGGCCAACCTGGGCGTCGGCGCGATCGAGCCGGGTCAGGTGGCGATCACCATCGGCACGAGCGGCGCTGTGCGGACCGTTGTGCCGGAGCCGATTACAGATCAGAAGGGACGAACGTTTTGTTACGTCTTGACGGACAAGCACTGGGTAATCGGCGGTCCGACCAACAACGGGGGATTGATGCTGCGCTGGTTCCGCGATGAGTTTAGCTGGCCCGAAGTGGAAAAGGCCAAGGAATTGGGCGTCGATCCGTACGACGTGATGATTCAGGCGGCCAAGGACGTACCGGCCGGAGCGGAAGGCCTGCTGTTCCTGCCGTTTTTGTCCGGGGAGCGAGCGCCCTGGTGGAATCCGCAGGCGCGCGGGTCGTTTTTCGGCATCGGCCTGCACCACAAGCGGCAGCACTTTATCCGCGCCGTGCTGGAAGGGATTTTGTTCAGCGTGTACAGCGTGGGGATTGCCCTTCGCGACTTGGCCGGAGGTGCGCGGGAGATTCGCGCGTCCGGCGGCTTTGCCCGCTCCAAGGAGTGGCGGCAAATCATGGCGGACATGTTTGGGTATGAGGTATTGATTCCGGGAACCCACGAAAGTTCCAGTCTGGGGGCGGCCGTGCTGGCGATGCATGCTGTCGGTGCCATCCGCGACCTGTCCGAGGTAAACGATCTGCTGCGCATTGTTCACCGCCACGAGCCGGATCTGGAGCGCTCCGGCACCTATCTGGAGTTGTTTTACATTTACGAGCGGGTTTATCTCAACCTGCTTGAGGAATACAAGCTCATCGCCGACTTTCAACAACGGTCGAGAGCATCGCTTAACACTCGATAAAAAGGAGGGGTCATGATGCCGTTGGTCATCACCTTGCTGGCTATTCTCATCCTGCTTATTCTGATCACTCGATTCAAGGTAAACCCGTTCATTACCCTGTTGATCGTTTCCGGCTTTGTCGGGATCGCTTCGGGGATGCCGCTCGACAAAATCGTCGATTCCATCAAGGAAGGGATGGGCGGCACGCTTGGATTTATCGCTATCGTACTCGCACTGGGAACCATGCTGGGGAAAATGATGGCGGAGTCCGGCGGTGCAGAGCGGATCGCCCGTACGCTGATCAACCTGTTTGGCGAAAAGAACGTCCACTGGGCGATGATGTTCGTGGCGTTCATCGTTGGGATTCCTGTTTTCTTCCAGGTAGGCTTTGTGCTGCTGATTCCGCTTGTCTTCACCATCGCCCGTCAAACGGGCATGTCCCTGCTGAAGATTGGCATCCCGCTGATTGCCGGGCTGTCCATCGTGCACGGGATTGTTCCGCCCCATCCGGCGGCGATGGCGGCCGTCGATATTTTTCAAGCGGACGTGGGCAAAACGATTGTGTACTCCATTCTGGTTGGCCTCCCGTCGGCGATCGTCGCCGGGCCTCTCTACGGAAGCTGGATCAGCAAACGGATCAAGACCAGCATCTCCTCGGAGCTGGCGGCACAGTTGGCGGAACCGAAGCAGGACCGCGAACTTCCCGGGTTTGGCATTACCGTTTTTACGATTTTGCTTCCGGTCATCCTGATGCTGGGGGCGACCATCGCAGACGTTACGCTGCCGAAGGAACACGCGGTGCGCGTGTGGGCTGACTTCATCGGCAACCCGATCACGTCCCTGCTGATTGCAACCGTGATCTCGTTCTGGACGCTGGGCTTTGCCCGCGGATTTAACAAGGATGACATACTGAAGTTCACCAACGACTGCCTGGCACCGACGGCCACCATTCTGCTGGTGATCGGGGCAGGCGGCGCGTTCAACAAAGTGCTGCTCAACAGCGGAGTGGGCGATTACATTGCCGATCTGGCCACGGCGTCGGCCATCTCCCCGATCTTCCTCGGATGGCTGATCGCGGCGCTGATCCGCGTTGCCACCGGTTCGGCGACGGTGTCCATGATGACCGCTGCGGGCATTGTCGCCCCGATTGCGCAGCAAATGCCCGGAGTCAGTCCGGAGCTGCTGGTGCTGGCCACCGGCGCGGGATCGCTCATCCTGTCTCACGTAAACGATTCCGGTTTCTGGCTGATCAAGGAATACTTCAACATGAGCGTTCAGGATACGTTGAAGTCCTGGACAGTCATGGAAACCATCCTGTCTGTCACGGCCATCATCCTTATTATGGGCTTGTCCCTGATTATCTGAGATATCAGGCGGTGCTATTCTGGAAACAGGAAGCACCGTGCGCCATCCCCCACTGCGCGTGGGGGATGTTTTTTTTGGTGCGCCCGGCATGGGCGGTAGCTATAGGGTGAAAGTCCCGAACGGGGGTTGGCTGTACCAACCGTTAGCTTAAGGCAAGGGTGTCCGCCGTGAGGCGGAATCTGAAGGAAGCCGGCGGCAAAGTCCTGACCTGAGGTACACGAACCCAATTTGAGGCTGTTGTACTCGGGCGAGCCTGCCGAACAAGGTGAAGCCCCATACAGCCAAGGAGTGCAGCAGTAAATTGGGCAGGTACATGGGACGAAAGTTACCGTCCTTACCCGGGGAGGTCTGCATGATACGCCTACTACCGTTGGCAACCGTCTCCGCGAGGGGGCGCTGAACATGCAGAAGTCAGCAGAGGCCATAGTACTCCGATAGAGGACGCTCGAAGGAGGAAGGGCCGAACATCAAGTCAACACATGTTCTAATCCCTTTCGATACGGTGCGTCGAAGCAGAATTCCGAAATGGAACTTCCTCTGAATAGTAGGGGTGAAGCCCCGAGGGTACAGAGAAGGGCTGAGCATCGTACGGCAAGCTTAGCAACATGTGTGCGAAGAGAGGAGTATCGTCAGGGGCATGCTGGAGAAAGTGCTGTCACGGGACAACCTCATGGCCGCTCTCAAACGAGTGGAGGCCAACAGAGGTGCTGCGGGAATCGACGGTGTTTCAACCGAACAACTGCGCGACTACCTTCGTCAGCACTGGGCGACCATCCGGTCGCAAATCGAGAAGGGAACCTACAAGCCGTCTCCTGTCCGCAGGGTCGAAATCCCGAAACCTGACGGGGGAATACGATTGCTAGGCATCCCTACCGTGGTAGATCGCTTCATCCAGCAGGCCATCCTGCAGGTATTGACTCCCATATTCGACCCAGAGTTCTCCGACTCCAGCTTCGGGTTCCGTCCAGGCCGCCGTGCTCACAGTGCTGTGCGGAAAGCACAACAGTACATCAACGAAGGATTCCGGTATGTGGTCGACATCGACTTGGAGAAGTTCTTCGACCGGGTCAACCATGATATCCTAATGAGCCGGGTTGCCCGCAAGGTGAAGGACAAGCGCCTTCTTAAACTAATTCGCGCTTATCTGCAATCCGGAGTCATGGTCAACGGAGTGTGTGTCACGACGGAAGAGGGCACGCCGCAAGGTGGCCCCTTAAGTCCGCTGTTGGCCAACATTCTGCTAGACGACCTGGACAAGGAGTTGGAGAAAAGGGGACACCGTTTCTGCCGCTATGCGGACGACTGCAACATCTACGTCCGCTCCAAACGTGCGGGTGAACGTGTAAAGGCAAGTGTGGAGCGATACTTGACCAGGGTTCTCAAACTCAAGGTAAATCAACAGAAAAGTGCGGTGGACCGCCCGTGCAACCGGAAGTTCCTCGGCTTTAGCTTTATTCCGGGAAAGGAAGCGCGGATACGTCTGCATCCCAAATCGATCACCCGGTTAAAAGGACGAATTCGCCAATTAACCAACCCACATCGAAGCATGACCATGCAGGAGAGGATTCAAAAACTCAACCAATACCTCATGGGATGGATCGGGTATTTTGCGCTGGCCGAGGCGAAAACCCATCTTCTGCGAATAGAGGAATGGATTCGCCGAAGGCTCCGGCTCTGTCTATGGACGCAGTGGAAACGAGTTCGTACGAGGTACCGCGAACTTCGTTCGCTTGGATTTTCTCACAACAGAGCACTGGAAATCGCAAACACCCGAAAGGGGGCGTGGCGGACAACAAAATCCCCGCACATGCACAAACCCCTTGGTATTGCCTACTGGCAACAACAAGGGCTGATGAGTTTGATACAGCGATATTTCACACTTCGTCAAGCTTGGTGAACCGCCGTATACCGGTCGGTACGTACGGTGGTGTGAGAGGACGGGGGTTAACCACCCCCTCCTACTCGATTGGTCTGTGCATGACGCGGCCTACACGTCGGCTGTGGGGGCAAACATCCGGATGAATCGGCGGGCTGCCTTGGACAGATGGCGGCCGGTCTGCCAGACGACGGCAGCGGAGGAGGAAATGGAGGTGCCGGTAATCTCCAGACAGTCAAGCGTATCGCTGGCCTGGGTCTCCCAGGCGGAGCGGGGCACGATCGACGCTGCCACTCCGGCTCTCACCATGCTGACGATCAGCGAGATGTCAGGACATTCACAGATGACGTGTGGATTTACGCCCAGTCGGGAAAACTCCCGGACCAGCATCTCGTAGATACCCAGCCCCGGCGCGCTGGGCATGATCAGCGGATGATCGGCGATGTCCCGCATGTGGATCCGGCCGGTGCCGGCCAGCGGGGAGGAGTCGGGAACGATCAGCACGAACGGCTCCTCGTCCAGCGGGATGGTGGTGCAGCCGGACAGCGAATGAGGCAGGCGGACGATGGCGACTTCGATCGTCCGCCGCTCCAGCCACTGGCTCAGCAACTGCGTATCTCCTTTCCACACCTTGTAGATGATCAGCGGATACTGCTGCTGAAACCGGCGGATTTGTTCCGGCAGCCCGTAGGAGGAGAGAGCGCTTACGCCGATTGACAGCGTGCCGCGGATGCCGGCCCCGGTTTCCTGTACCTCTGCGATCGCTTCCTCCATCTGGTGCACGATGTTGAGCGCCTGCCGGTAGAGTGTGACGCCCGCCTCCGTCAGCTCGATTCGTTTTCCCACACGTTCCACCAGCGCGACGCCCAGTTCTTCTTCCATTTGCTTCAACTGCTGGCTGAGGGGCGGCTGGGCCATGCGCAATCGCTTGGCGGCCCCGGTAATCTGCCCTTCTTCGGCAATGGCGATAAAATAGCGCAACTGACGAATGTCCACCGCGCAAGCCTCCGTTTCTTCCATATTGTTTTCATATGGATATGAGATTGAATCAATATTTTTCATATCATACGAGCTATGATAGCATATGTCTCGGCAACAAAACATGAGAAGCAAGCGAAAAAAAGAAGGGACATGTAAAATGCGTACATGGTTGGATCACATCTTTCGTTTGCGTGCTTTTGACACGACCGTTCAACGGGAAATCACGGCCGGATGCATCGGCTTTGTCACAATCGTCTATATCGTCGCCGTCAACGCTTCGATCTTGCAGGACGCCGGGATTCCTCTGGAAGCCGGTATCCTGGCGACGGTGCTGACTGCGTTTGCCGGTTCGCTGCTGATGGCGTTCTGGGCCAACGCACCGATGATTCTGGTGCCGGGAATGGGCATCAACGCGCTGTTTACCTATACGCTGTGCCAGACGATGGGACTGCCCTGGCAGCAGGCGCTGGCCGCCGTCTTCCTCGCCGGGCTGCTGTTTTCCATCATCGCTTTCACACGGGCGGCGACTCTGCTGTCGGAGGCGATCCCCGTCTCTCTCAAAGAGGCGATCACGGTGGGGATCGGCTTGTTTCTCACCTTTATCGGGCTGCAGAAAGGGGGCTTGATCGTCACCAATCCCTCCACGTTTGTCGCCTTGGGCAATTTGGCCAGCCCGCAGGTGATCGTCACGCTGGCGACACTTGTCCTGACGCTGATTTTGTTCATCCGAAACGTGCCGGGAAACTTTCTGATCGGGATTGCTGCCGGGACGGTGATGGGGATGCTGGCGGGGTTGGTACAGCCGGAAACAGGCGGACTGGCCTCCTTGTCGCTGCACGAATACGGCCGGGTGTTCGCCGGCTTGTCCTTCTCCGGGGTGTGGACGCTGACGTTCTGGGCCGCTGTGTTTTCGATGGCGATGGTGATCGTCTTTGAAAATATCGGCCTGCTGCACGGCCATACCGGCATGCTGGGCCAGCCGCAGAAGTTTCAACGCTCCCTGCAGGCGACTGCCGTGTCCACCGCCCTGAGCGGCGTGCTGGGCACCAGCCCCACGGTGGCTTCGGTGGAATCGGCCGCCAGTATTGCCGCCGGAGGGAGAACCGGCCTTACCTCGCTGGTCACCGGCGTGCTCTTCCTGCTGACGCTGGTGTTCCTGCCGCTGGTCAAGCTGATTCCCGACAGCGCGATCGCGCCGGTGTTGATCATCATCGGCGGGCTGATGCTGCAACACGTGCAGAACATCAACCTGCGTGATTTCACGGAAGGTTTTCCATCCTTCCTGATCATCGCCCTGATTCCGCTGTCCTACAGCATCGTGGACGGGATCGCCTTTGGCTTCGTCGCCTATCCGCTGCTGAAGCTCGCCCTTGGCAAACGCCGGGAGGTGCCGGCGCTGCTCTACGTGATCGCCGGGCTGTTCCTGCTGAACATGGTGCTGCCCTTTGTAGCGTAGTGCAATCCGCCAGCCGCGGCGAATCGTGTGACAGGCCGATCCGCACGTCTCTTTTCGTCGACAGCCGTCTTGCGCCAGCTGTGCGCGGGGCGGCTGTTCGTCGTGACAACCTGCTTTTGCCGTGTTCGGCAATTTCCATGCTCCTCTTGCCAGGCGGGCGCATATCCTGTAGGTGAATCACGACAAAGGAGACCAGATCGAGATGAGCGGATACTGGTATGGACCTTTTCAGTACACTTCTTACTTGCCCGTGCGGCTCGCCGCGCTGGAGGGGTACGATGAGCGGATGAAGGTCGTCCTCCGGATGTTGCAGGAAGGCATTGCGGGAGAGCGGCGGGATGAACTGTTATACGACTTTCTGATCGAGCAAGCACCGACCGAGCAGGAAAAACAGGTGATTGCCGGCATCCGCGAAGACGAGCGGAGACACCGCCGGCTGTTTCTCCAGATCTACGGCCAGTTGACCGGACAGCGTCCTGCGGCACACTATGAGATCGAGGCGCTGCAGCCTCCGGTGAGCTATCTGGACGGGATTGAGCAGGCCCTGTTTGACGAATTGAAAACGTTCGAACGTTACCGCACGATCTATAAATACATGCTGCTGCAGTATCGGGATACCGTGTTTGAAATCATGACCGATGAGCTGAAGCATGCCAGCTATTACAACTGGCTGTACGCCAGAAACAGGTGACACAGCCGATGGCCGCCTCTGTTGGTTGGGAGCGGCTGACAATCCATACTGATGCGAAATAGCAAGCAAAACCGCCCGAAAACGGAGCGGTTTTTTTGCTTCCGGTGATGGCACGACGTACCCGCCGCACAGCAAGACCGGTTTTTCCGAATAGCATCGGTCAAAGTGCGTCTGCCCATCGTGCATATTCGACTGTTGTAGGGCCCAGCAGCATGTAGTACAATACCCATGAATATGATAACAATTATCACTATCAATTATTGAGCTGAAAATATGCCTGAACCGGAGATGATGAGCATGCAGCAAAGTGACTGTGACAAACTGGAACGGCACTTTTTTGTCAGCAGACGCGAGATGGACAATGCTGTCTGGTCCGGCCCCGCGTCCGAACTGTTGGAAACAGCACAAATGTCCAGCCTGATCAGTGTGTACGCCCGACTGCTCAAAGCAGCGGATCTGGCTCCTGCCGCCACCTTTTTTAGCGGGTGGCTGAGCGGACCGGCCCTGGCCGTCCAGTACGCGATGTCCGTCTGGAACAAGACGTTTGACCTGTCGCTGAACAACCTCAGCGTGCAGTTGTACAACCAGGACGGCTATTACCGGTTCTCGTTCATGCTCAACCGCTGGGCGGAGCAGGACGGGCCGGCCGATGAGGCAGCGAGAACAGAGTGGCGCAGCAGTGTGCTTCAAGATGTGTATGGAAACACGCTCAGACCGCTTTTGGAGGCCGTTGCTGCTGCATCCGGGGTGAATGTCGGCCAATTATGGGGACAGCTTCCGGCCCGATATCATTACGAACGGAACGAATGGCTCAAGGCGGCGGAGCATGAGCTGTTGCGCCGCCGGATCGCTGACGACTTCCGTTTTTTGACCGAGCAGCTTGACCCGCATGTGTTCGGCCAAGCGAAAAATCCGTTGGGGGTGAAGCTGCGGCTGATCGAAGACCTGTACGATTCCGAGCGGCACGTCAGCATAAGAAGCGCCTGCTGTCTCTACTACCGCACGGAGGGTGGCCGTTACTGCTACACCTGTCCGCGTCTGAAAGAAGCAAAGCGGGCGGAGATGAGAGCCAGCATGAGAGCGGAGGCGGCTCAGACGAAGGCCTAACGCCATTGACAGACGGCTGTCATCCGCGAAAGAGCTGCCACTGCATCGGCCGTCTTTTCCTTGCTGGTGCAATATGGGTATTTTTTCCTGAAACGATGCGCTGCGGACGCCGTCTAACCTTATAAAGAAAATGAAAACAGCCCACCATGAATCGAGGGGATACCATGCGCGCGTTGCTTGTGCTCTGCCTGCTGGTCGGGCTGCTCCTTGGCTGCACGGCGTCGAAAGAGAAGCCGAACGACCAGGCCCAACCCGTCAAGGAGCCCATTACGGCACCATCGGATCAACCGCCCGCCACGGCTCCGTCAGACCAGCCAAACGATGCCGTTCCTGCACAGCCGGATGACGGACTAACGCAAGATGACGGACAAACACAATACGAAAATGACCGGTTTCAAGGCGTAACGGTGAAAACGACAAACGAACATACGTATGAAGTAAAAGGAAAAGCGCGTGTATTTGAGGGCGTCGTTCACTACGTCGTCGAGGACGGTCACAATGAACTGGCGGCGGGGGTGACTCAGGCGTCCGCCGGGGCGCCGGAGTGGGGAGAGTTTCACTTTACGCTTTCCGTGAAGAAGGAGAATCCCAATACGTCGCTCACGCTGATTTTGTTTGAAGAAAGTGCAAAAGACGGCAGCAGAGTGATGGAACTTCCCATTCCATTGCCCTGATGTCTATGTGGCAGATGACACGTGCGCACCGCACGGGTCTCAGTGTGCAGACCAAGTGGCCGGTTTCGAGGAGAACACGTTTCCGTCATCCTCGTGTCAGCAGGTCGATGCAAAGCCCGGTTCACAGCGATACGGGCCTTTCGGATGCCAGAAACGTCACCCCCACCGGGAAGCTCCGATGGGGGTGGCTGTGTTAGCGGACAGCCGCTTAGTCCTTGGCTGTCTTCCAGTATTCGTATGCGTGGACGGCATTCCCCTTGTACGACGGGTGCTCTGCCAAGAGATTGGGCAGTTTTTCGAGCTGACGCATCATTTCCGCTTTCCCTTCCTCGTGGAACGTGATGTGTTCTCCTTCTCCGCTTTCCTTCATTTCCACGGCGATGATCAGCTTCTTGTTCAACTCGTCGGCAAATCTCAATTCATCCTTGGACACGGCGGCGATGCCACCCGGTCCTTCGGCGTAGTCGCGAAAAGCCATCAGCGTCACATGGTCCAGCCGGGCGATTACCCATTTGCTGAAAGGGGTTCCGGGGTCGTCCGGGACGTCAAACTGATCCAGCCAGACGGCCAGGTCGCAGCTTGTCTCCAGGTTGGAATCCCGTTTCGTCTCTTCCACGAACGCGTCGAGATTGCTCATCCACTGCCGCAGCACCTCGTCTCTGTCCTCCCGCCAGACGGGCATGACGTAGGGCTCAATGTCCAGATGGATGCCGCGGAACTTCTGATTGGGAGCGACATTTTGATTGTAGCCTTTCACGTAGCGGACCAACTTCAGCATCCGCTCCCGGTACTGCTCCAGGGCCCAGATCGGGTGTCCGCCCATCGCGTGCACCTCGATTCCGGCTTCCGTTGCCTTTTCCACAAAATCGGCGTACGCCTCATAGGGCTGCTCCAGGTCCAGCCGCACGTACAGCAGATTGATTCCCTTCTCTTTGGAAAAGGCGAGAATCTCGTCCCCTTCGGTAATCGCGTGCTCGGCGTGCCATATGTACGTGCCGAGCAGCGGCTTCGTCGTCGAGTCCGTATGCTTGATCATGTTTCGCCAGTAGCGGTAATCGTGAACCGCGACGCCGATGAAAGACGAATGTCTGCCCAGCCGCGATGTCACTTCGGCGAGCTGAGCGTCCATCTCTTCCGCGCCCACCCCAAAAAACGTCGTGTGCGGCTCGTGCGGCATCTCTTTTGTGTTGACGGCGATGATCACCTGTTTGCCGAGGGCGTCCGCCGCCTCCATCTCGTTCTTGACGATCGCTTCGATGCCATTGGAGCCGTCCACCTTGTTGCGGTACGCCATCAGGGTGACGTGGTCAAATATGTCGATCATCCATGTGCTGAACGGCATATCGGCTGTTCCCGGCACCGGAAATTGATCGAACCAGGCGGCCATGTCGGTGCCCACTTCCAGACCGTCCTCCTCTCGGGCTGCGGTCACAAACGCTTCGATGTTTTCCATCCATTGTTTCAGTACGGCGGGTTGATCGTCGTACCACTCGTCAAGCAGGTACGGCTCGATGTCCAGGTGCACCCCCCGGATGCGTTCCACCTGGTCCACTGTGCGGTTGTATCGTTTTACCCAGTCCACGAGGCCGAGCATTCGCTCCCGGTCGACAGTAAGCGCCCAGCGCGGATGTCCGCCCAAGGCGTGCACGTCGATACCGGCCAACTGAGCCTCCCGGATGAACGGACGGTAGTAGTCAAAGGGCTTGTCCCTGTCGATGCGCAGATAGATCAGATTGATCCCTTGGTTTTTGGCAAAATCAAGAATTTTTTGGCGTTGGGTGTCGATCAGCTCTGCCTGCCAGATCCAGGTTGCTTTTTTCTCCTTGTCGGGCGACGAAAAGCCGACCAGAAAACCGGCAGCCAGACAGAGTAACAGGTAGAGAAAACGAGCTGGTTGCATGGCAAGATCCTCCGTTGAGTAGTTGGTGCGTACAGGCCACTTGTCAAGCGAAAGAACTGCTATCGCTCGGGGGGGATTTACACTTTTCCCATCTTATTACAAGGGAAAAAGCAGCTACAAGTGAACATTAGCCTACTTTCGGGTATGAAAAAACGAACATAAAAAAACAGGCTGTCCCGAAAGACAGCCTTTTGGCAGGGGAGTGTTCCCCGCATCCAATTTGTTTACAACCGGGCCATGCCCATGGCCTTTTCCACTTTGTGCAGCATCTGGTTGGCAACGCGGTTCGCCTTCTCGGCGCCGGCAGTGAGAATGGCGTCCAGTTCCGGCGAGTCGATCAGCTGGTGGTAGCGATCCTGGATCGGTCTCAGCGTCTCGATGACCACCTCGGCCAGATCGGTTTTAAAGACGCCGTAGCCTTTGCCGGCGTACATCTCTTCCAGCTCCTCCAGAGATTTGCCGGAGCAGAGCGAGTAGATGGTCAGCAAGTTGGAGATGGCCGGCTTGTTCTGCTTGTCGTAGCGGACGGCGTTGTCGGAATCAGTCTGCGCCCGCTTGATTTTTTTCGCGATTGTGTCCGGCTCGTCAAGCATGGAGATGTACGCGCCCTGGTTGGGATCGGATTTGCTCATTTTCTTGGTCCCGTCCTGCAGCGACATGATTCGCGCGCCCACTTCCGCCACGCGGATTTCCGGGATGGTGAAGATCTCGCCGTAGCGTTTGTTGAAGCGGATGGCCAGGTCACGGGTCAGTTCCAGGTGTTGTTTCTGGTCCTCACCGACTGGGACGTAATGCGTGCCGTACAGGAGAATGTCGGCCGCCATCAGCGGCGGATAGGCCAGGAGGCCCGCCGGGATGGACTCGCCGCGCCCTTGGGATTTGTCCTTGTATTGGGTCATTCGCTCCAGTTCGCCCACGTAGGAGGTGCAGAGCATGATCCAGCCGAGCTTGGCGTGGGCCGGTACCTCCGATTGGATAAACAGGGTCACTTTCTCAGGGTCCAGGCCGACAGCCAGGTAGAGGGCGGCCAGGCGGCGAATGTTTTCGCGGAGCGCGGCCGGGTCCTGCGGAACGGTGATGGCGTGCTGGTCGACGATACAGAAGTAGCAGTTGAATTCATCCTGCAGCGGGACGAAGTGCTTCATCGCGCCCAGGTAGTTGCCCAGGGTGAGGATGCCGCTGGGCTGGATGCCGGAAAAGATGGTTTTCATTATTGGATTCGCTCCTTTCCAAATGTGACGATGAAGTTGAAGATCAATAAAAAAGGTCCATCCGCCCATAACAGGGACGGATGAACCGCGGTGCCACCCTTCTTATTTCAATCCACGACCGTGCCATATATGTGTGTGCGTGCTCGTGGTTGAAATCGCTTTGTTCCGTACCAGTGATACGGTGTCCGTTGTAACGTGCGGACGTTCACGCCGAAGCCTACTGCCGCCGGGCGGGTTCGGTCCGGAGCTCGGAAGCCCATTCAACATCCAGTTGACGCTGATTCGCACCAGCCATCAGCTCTCTTCAGTCTCCTGTGATGCCTACTCTTCTTCCTCATCGCCATGTACTTCCTCTTTGAGCTAACATTTTACCGATTGCCCGGCAAAAAATCAAGGGAGATCCCTTTTGGATCGACGAAAAGGGCGGTTGGGTTGGTTCGGTTCGGTTGGCCGGGAATTGCTCTTGGGGGCTGACGAAATGAACAAAAAACGGTGATTTTCGCATTGCTCGGCCTGTTCCTCTTGTCTTCTCCATTTATATATGTAAAAGGAACGTTGGTAAGTTTGGAGAAAAAGGTACGCCACTATCTCATTACCGAGAAAAATATCGATGAGAAGCTGATCGTTCGCATCGATGGCGTATTCGGGAAGCTTCCGGTCTTCGGTGCAGGGGTGGTTTTTGCAGATGAACCTGATGTAAGATACTATTACACGGAAAGAAACGGGAAAATAATCCCTTTACAGCCATCGTTTAAACACAGAGGATATAAATACAAACACAAATAAGTCCCCAGGCGCTGGCTGGTACTATCCCATCTTCGCTCAATGGTTCTAGACGGCCTCGCCCTGACACCACGACTGCATGCAGCTGTATACCAGCAAAGAGGAATGCGGATACGGCGCCAACGCGCTGTACCGAACCGTACTGTCACCGAGTGAATTGACATAATTATTGAAAAATACGGAATGTGAGCTCCCTTGACCAGCGCAAGCCGTCTGCAAGGGGGGCGCACATCACAAGGAGGCATGAATGATGACGACAACAGCGACGTTAAACGACGCGGTGGAACAAATCAAGGAGCAGGTGATCGCGTGGAGGCGCTATCTGCACCAGTATCCGGAGCTGTCTTTCCACGAGGAACAGACGGCCCAATTCGTATACGATACACTCCTGTCGTTTGGCAACCTGGAGGTGCATCGTCCGACGAAGACCAGCGTCATGGCACGGCTGATCGGCTCCCAGCCGGGGCGGGTCCTGGCGATGCGGGCGGACATGGATGCCCTGCCGATTACCGAAGAAAACACGTTTGATTTTGCCTCGAAAAATCCGGGCGTCATGCACGCCTGCGGACACGACGGCCACACGGCGATGCTGCTTGGGACAGCCAAGATTTTGTCGGGGATGAAAGACCGGATCAAAGGCGAGGTGCGTTTTCTGTTCCAGCACGCAGAAGAACTGTACCCCGGCGGAGCGGAAGAAATGGTGCAGGCGGGCGTGATGGACGGCGTCGACGTAGTGATCGGCACGCACTTGTGGTCGCCGCTGGAGTATGGCAAAGTCGGCATTTGTCCCGGGCCGATGATGGCTGCACCGGACACGTTCTGGATCACGGTCCTGGGTAAAGGGGGCCACGCTGCTCTGCCCCACCAGACCGTCGACAGCATCGCGATTGCCGCACAGGTGGTGACCAACCTGCAGCACATCGTCTCCCGCAATACCGATCCGCTGGACAACCTGGTCGTTTCCGTCACCCAGTTTGTCGGCGGCACCATGCACAACGTAATTCCGGGATCGGTCAGCATCTGCGGTACGGTGCGCAGCTTCGACCAGAAACTGCGCGAGTCTGTCCCGGCCCTGATGGAGCGGGTGGTTAAAGGGATTACGGAAGCGCACGGCGCCTCGTACGAGTTCAAGTACGAGTTTGGCTACCGTCCGGTCATCAACGACGCCGACGTGACCAGGCTGATGGAGGAAGTGGTGGTGGAGACGCTGGGTCCCCAATGGGTGGAGCATATCAAGCCAAACATGGGCGGCGAGGATTTCTCCGCCTTCCAGCAAAAAGCGCCGGGCTGCTTCTTCTACGTGGGTGCCGGCAACAAGGAGAAAGGCATTATCTACCCGCATCACCATCCGCGCTTTACCGTGGACGAGGATGCGCTGCAGGTGGGCGTGAAGTTGTTTGTCAACGCTGCCCGCAAAATCGTGATGTGACCGTTCCCTGGGGATGGCTTGCTTGTCCGCCGCTCCGCCAGGCGGCGGCAGCACCTCTTGGCGGGAACACCCATGCGCAGATTGACACAGTCTGAATCGCACAGGTTCGAACAGAAACGGAAGGGAGAGGTAAGGGTCCCATGAAGGTGATTCATGTATTGGCGTTGCTGCCGTTTATCGGCATTCTCGCCTGCATCCCGCTGGTTAACCGCGTCACCCCATACGTGTTCGGTCTGCCGTTTCTCCTCTTTTGGGTCGTCATGTGGGTCGTGCTCACATCGGTGATCATGGCAGTCGTGTACAAACTGGACCCGGCGAACAGGGAGGAGGATGCAAAATGAACGCCGCGCTGCTGGTCATTTTCGCCTTTCTGGCGCTTTCTCTCTACCTCGGCATCCGGGCGCGCAAAGGCAAGGACATGAATCTGGAGCAGTGGACAGTGGGGGGGCGCGGCTTCGGCACCATTTTGGTCTTTCTCCTGATGGCGGGGGAAATCTACACCACGTTTACATTCCTCGGCGGCAGCGGCTGGGCCTACAGCAAGGGCGGCCCGACGTTCTACATCATCGCGTACGGCGCGCTGGCCTACGTTCTCTCCTACTGGCTGCTCCCCGCCATCTGGCGCTATGCCAAGGAGCACAAGCTGGTCTCCCAGTCGGACTTTTTCGTCAGCAAGTACAACAGCCCGTATCTGGGCATCCTGGTCTCGCTCGTCGGCGTGGCGGCGATGATTCCCTATCTGGTGCTGCAGCTCCAGGGCCTGGGGATCATCGTGTCGGAAGCGTCGTACGGCAGTATCTCCCGTCAGGCGGCCATCTGGATCGGGACCATCGCCGTCACCTTGTACGTCATGGTCTCGGGCATTCACGGCTCCGCCTGGACAGCGATGCTCAAGGACATCATGATTCTGTTTGTCGTCGTCTTTCTCGGTCTCTATCTGCCATTCCACTACTACGGCGGCATTCAGCCGATGTTTGAAGCGGTGGAAGCGGCGATGCCCGGATTTCTCGCCCTGCCGGAGAGCGGCATGAGCCCCTCCTGGTTTATCTCCACGGTGCTTCTGACCGTGCTGGGCTTCTACATGTGGCCGCACACGTTCGGTTCCTCCTACTCGGCGGAAAACGAGCGGGTGTTCCGAAAAAATGCGATCATCATGCCGCTCTACTCGCTGGTGCTGCTGTTTGTGTTTTTTGTAGGGTTTGCCGCCATTCTGCAGGTGCCCGGTCTGAAGGGGGCGGACGGCGACCTGTCGCTCCTGCGCCTGTCCATCCAGACGTTTGACCCGTGGTTTGTCGGCGTGATCGGGGCAGCGGGCCTGCTGACCGCCATCGTGCCAGGGTCGATGATCCTGATGGCCGCCTCCACGCTGCTGGCGAAAAACGTGTACAAGGTGTTCGCCCCGCAGGCGAGCGACGCGCAGATTTCCAAGCTGGCCAAGTACCTGGTGCCGGTGGTGGCGCTCATCTCCCTCTACTTTACGTTTGAAGGCGGCAGTGCAATTGTCGCGCTGCTCTTGATGGGGTACAGCCTGGTGACGCAGCTGTTTCCCGCTCTCTTGTTCAGTCTGATGAAGCGCAATGTGGTGACCAAACACGGGGCAGCGGCCGGCATTATCGCCGGGGTGGCCACGGTGGCTGCCATTACGCTGAGCGAGACCACGGTCGGCAGCCTGTTTCCCTTTTTGCCGCAGGCGATTCAGGATCTGAACGTCGGCATCGTCGCGCTGATCGTCAACGTCGTGGTGATGGTGGCAGTCAGCCTGGTGATGCGAAGCAGGAGCGCGATCGGCGACAAAAACGCGCATGCCGCGTAAGCGATTTGACATGGCTTTCATTCCCTTCTATCATCAGAGGGAAAGCAAGATCATTGTTGAGGGAAGGTAGGGAGATCACATGTTGGATATCCGGTATCACGGCCACTCCTGCGTACAGTTGACGAGTGGGGAACATTCGATCATCGTGGACCCGTTCATCTCCGGCAATCCGCTGGCGACGACCGCGCTGTCCGACATTCGCGTGCAGTACATCCTGCTGACGCACGGCCACCAGGATCACATCCTCGACGCCGTGGAGCTGGCCAAGCAGAACGATGCGACGATTATCGCCACTTTTGAACTGGCCAACTACCTGGCCTGGCAGGGCGCGAAGACGATGGCGCTCAATCTGGGCGGGTCGGCAGCGTTCCCGTTTGGCCGCGTAAAAATGACCCAGGCGTTCCACAGCTCCGGCATGGTCTACGACGAGGAGCAGCGGATCGTCTACCTGGGCATGCCCGGCGGGTTCATCGTGAACATCGGCGGCAAGACCGTGTACCACGCCGGAGATACCGGCCTGTTCGGCGACATGAAGCTGCTTGGGGAGCGCCACGACATCGACGTTGCCTTCCTGCCGATCGGGGATGTCTTCACGATGGGACCGGAAGACGCGGAAACGGCCGCCGAGTGGCTCAAGGCCAAGTTCGTCGTGCCCATTCACTACAATACGTTCCCGCCGATCCAGCAGGACGGAGAGGCGTTCATCGCCCGGCTGAAGGAAAAACGGATCGATGGACAGGCGCTGAAGCCGGGAGAAAGCATCCAATTGTAAACGCTTTGTGCAGACAAAAGCGGGCAGTGCGAACGAATGTGAAGCACGTCCAGTCAAACAGGCAGACACAGCCGTTCCTCCCTTTCAAACCGGGAGGGCGGCTTTTTTGTTTGTACCAATAGCAGGCGCAGCGGCATATGTGGCGTTATTTTCATGACATGTGCTGCTTTACATCTCTCATATCTAAATGATATACTTATGATATCACTTTAAAATCATTATAAAAAGGGGCGTGCGGAAATGACGGAAAAACGGACGTGGGCGCTGAATGGGTTTATCGGTTTGCTGCTGGAAGTCGTTCTTTTTGCATTGGGACTGTATTTCCTCAGCGAGGGCAGTCTGATCGGCGTCCTCTTTCTGCTGCTTGTCGCTGTGGGTATCTCGGGGTTCTTCATCGTACAGCCCAATGAAGCAAAGGTGCTCATCTTCTTTGGCCAATACTTGGGCAGCGTGCGCCGGAGCGGCTTTTGGTGGGGAACGCCGTTTACGATTCGTAAAAAGGTGTCGCTGCGCGTTCGCAACTTCAACAGCTCTAAGCTGAAGGTCAACGATGTGGAAGGAAATCCGATCGAGATTGCGGCCGTCGTCGTGTTTCGCGTGGTTGATTCCGCCAAAGCCTTGTTTGACGTAGACAATTACGAGACATTTGTGGAAATCCAAAGCGAAACGGCACTCCGACACATTGCCAGCAGCTATCCCTACGATACGTTTGAAGACATCAATGCCAGCTCACTGCGCGGCAATGCGGATGAGGTCGCGGCGGAACTGGCCCGCGAACTGCAGCAGCGGCTGCAGGTTGCCGGGGTTGAGGTGTTGGAGGCGCGCCTGACCCATCTGGCCTATGCGACGGAGATTGCGGGAGCGATGCTGCAGCGGCAGCAGGCAGCCGCGATCATTGCCGCTCGGCAGAAGATCGTGGAAGGGGCTGTCGGCATGGTTCAAATGGCCGTCAACAAGCTCAAGGAAGACGGCGTGATCGACCTGGACGAAGAACGAAAGGCAGCCATGGTCAACAATCTGATGGTAGCCATTGTATCCGAACGGGAAGCTCATCCGGTCATCAATACGGGCACGATCTACTAGAGCAGATGCTGGTACAGGGATATGGCCAAAAAGAAGCAGTTTCCCTTGCGAATTGACATGCATCTGTACGAGGTGCTGGAACGGTGGGCGGCCGATGAATTCCGCAGCGTCAATGCCCATATTGAATTTCTGCTTCGTGAGTCCGCCAGACGCGCCGGCCGCCTCTCTTCTGGCGGCAAGGAACAGAAACATCCGGATGAGAACGACCAGGAACATGACTGATGCTTCCTGCCACGCGATCACGGCGGGCGTACCTGTATCCGCCAAGAAGTGTGTGGCACATACGAAACACAAGCCGTGCTCCCAATGGGGGACACGGCTTGTATTTTTGCGTCCGTGCGTTTCGTCACAACCCCTGGACCAGTCTCGCCGCCCGCTTGGCCGCCTGTTTTTTGATCTCTTCCCAGGAGAGGGTAAGGAGTTCACGCCGCCGCATCAGCATGCGGCCGTTGACGAATACGGTGTCGACGTCTCCGCCCTGGGCGCCGTAGGCGATCAGCGAGGCGATGTTGTGGACAGGCTGCAGGTGAGGCTTGTCGAGGTCGATCAGAATGAGGTCTGCCTTTTTGCCCGTTTCCAGCGTCCCTACCTCGTGGTCGATGCCCAGCAGTTTGGCGCTTTCGATCGTCGCCATGCGCAGCACCTGTTCGGCCGGCAGCCGGGTCGGGTCGCCGTAATCCAGCTTCTGCAGCCAGGTGGCCGCTTTGATCTCCGCAAACATGTCCAGCGTGGTGGCGCTGCCGGCGCCGTCCGTACCAAGGCCGACGGTGATGCCTTGCGCCAGCAGATCGGTCACCGGCGCAATTCCGCAGCCCAGCTTTAGGTTGCTGACGGGATTGTGGGCGACGCCGCCGCGCATGCCGCGCAGGTAGCCGATGTCTCGGCGTGTCAGGTGGACGGCGTGGGCCAAGAGGACATGATGGTGGTCGAACAGGCCGAGCTGGTACAGGTATTCGGTCGGGGTCTGTCCGTACTTGTCGCGGAGCTTGACCGTCTCCTCGATCGTTTCGGCCAGGTGGATGTGGATGGGCACGCGCCGCTCCCGAGCCAGTGCGATCACCTCCCGCAGCGGTTCGGGCGGGCAGGTATAGGGGGCGTGCGGGCCAAACATCGTGGTGATGCGTCCATCGCCAGCACCAGACCACTTTTCCACCAGGTCGATCCCTTCCTGCATCCGCTTGCCTCCGTCATCCTGGAGAAAGACCAGACCCCGGGTGAGCGAGGCCCGCATCCCGCTGTCCAGCACCGCCTGTCCCACCGCGTCCATGCAGACATACATGTCGGCAAACGCGGTCGTGCCGGAGCGGATCATCTCCGCTGCGGCGAGCAGCGTGCCCCAGTAGATGTCCTCTTCCGTCATCCGCGCTTCAGCGGGCAGCATCTTTTTCTCCAGCCAGTCCATCAGCTTCAGGTCGTCGGAAAAGCCGCGCATCAGGCACATGGCGGCGTGGTTGTGGGCGTTGATCAGGCCGGGCATCGCCGCCATTCCCCTGGCGTCAATCACCTCGTCTGCCTCACGGTCGATGACGGGGGCGACGCCGGCGATCCGCTCGCCCTCGATCAGGATGTCCCCCGCAAACGGTTGCTCTCCCTCCCGCATCGTCAGAATCGTGCAGCCTTTGAGCAGTGTCGTCTTCATCTGGACTCCCCTCCACGTAATGATGATGGTGTCGCTTTGAGCGTAAGGGTTGCCGTTGCGGAAAGGTCAAGAGGCGGAGAAAACTCATCGTATGATATCCCTTTTGTTACTGTCCCGAAAATTTTCATGGAGGATTGTCTATGTTCTATGTACCCTGCTAAAAATGCAATACATGGAATGATTTCCCGATGTTTTACAAACATGACTGATGCGGATTCGCGAGATAGGCATTTCAGTGCTGGGGTGATAGAAAAGCTTCATTTGAGGCAGGTTGGAAATGATGCAACGCATAGGGGACTTGAGGAACGGTAGATTCACGGCATCACGGGCTATATGAGTCTATAAACTATTTTGTGTAAACTCCTAACCTTCAAAATAGAGTACAATGAATTCTAAGAAAGGTTGGGAGAGCCCATGAGCCTGATGACCAAAGAGCAACTCAAGCAGTGGATCAAGGAAAAGAACATGCAATCGGTGGAAGACGTCCAATCGGCCCTGAAGGAGTTGTTTGCCGACACCCTTCAAGAGATGCTGGAAGCCGAACTGGAGACATCTCTTGGCTACGCCAAGCACGACACGAAAAACAAGAAAACCACCAACAGCCGGAACGGCTACAGCAAGAAAAAGGTGCGTTCCGAGTACGGCGATGTGGACATTCAGGTTCCGCGTGACCGGGCCGGTGAGTTTGAGCCGACCATCGTCAAAAAGAACCAAACGAACGTGACGGGTATCGAAGACCAAATCATTGCCATGTATGCCAAGGGTGTTTCTACCCGCGACATTCAGGATCACCTGCAGCAGCTCTACGGCATCGAGGTTTCTCCTACCCTCATCTCCAACGTGACCAACAAGATCGTCCCGCTGATCAAAGAATGGCAAAACCGTCCTTTGCAGGCGGTATATGCGGTCGTGTTCCTGGATGCCATTCACTTCAAGGTGAAACAAGACGGTGCCATCGTCAACAAAGCCGCCTACATGGCCATTGGCATTGACTTGGAAGGCCACAAAGATGTACTTGGCATCTGGATCGGGGAAAATGAATCGGCAAAGTTCTGGCTTCATGTCGTAAACGAGTTGAAAAACCGGGGCGTGCAAGACATCCTCATTACCTGTGTGGACAATCTTCGCGGCTTCTCCGAGGCCATTTCCGCTTGCTATCCCATCACGGAAATCCAGAAGTGCATCATCCACCAGATTCGCAACTCGATCAAATACGTTTCCTACAAAGACATCAAGAAGATCACGTCGGCCCTGCAGCCGATTTATAAAGCGGCCACGGAAGAGGCCGCCTTGGAAGAACTGAATCAATTCGAGCAGACGTGGGGACAAAAGTACCCCCTTATTGTCCGTTCCTGGCGTACGAACTGGGCGGAAATCTCCACCTTCTTCAAGTACTCACCCGAAATTCGCAAACTGATCTACACAACCAATGTCATTGAGAGCTACCATCGCCAACTGAGAAAAGTCACCAAAGGAAAAGCCATTTTCCCTACAGACGAAGCCCTGCTCAAAATGCTCTACCTGGCAACCATGGATGTGTTACGAAAGTGGACGGGGAGAGTTCAGAACTGGGGCCAAATTCTGTTACAACTGTCCGTTCAGTTTCCGGAGCGAGTTCAACCATATCTCCGCTGAGCCTAACGGCTATTGGAGTTTACACAAAATCATTGACAGACCCGGCTATATTTACGTTTATGCTGAACATATTTTTTATACTATTAGCTTATATGACCGATTTCATTTGTAACAGGTTGTCGAGAATTTCTCGACAACCATGATTTTTGTTTTTTAGCGATAGTTTCAGGTTTATTTTAATTTGAATGAAAGAATATAGATAATCATAAAAATAACGAAACTTACTATAGAAACTATTCTTCGTTTATTATATTCCTTCTCATTTTTCTCGACAATCCATTTAATAGCTTCTAAGAAATTGTATATGGCAAGAACGAATAGGATCATCAGTATTCCTAAGTAATAAAATTCCACATTAATACCTCCCTTAGTGTTTTTTCTATCTTCCTCATTATGTAAATTTCCACCTATATATTACAATTGATATAACAAAAAAGTAAACCTGCTCGCATGTGCAGTAATTTCATCCATTCCAAACAAATGCTTTGCCCCTTTGTCATAATATAGGTCAGCCTGCTTATCCCCTTTTGGATGTAGACGCATGCCTTCATCAAGTTTTTTAGGAAGTCCAAAACGACAACGTCTTCGAGTGTTGCCCCTTTCCAACGGACATTTTTTTGCCGTTGTTGTAATATTGTTTAATAAACAGCGATTGACTCTAGAAATAAAATTACATAAAATAAAAGGGAAGTTTTGGTAGGAAGTGGTGTCGGGATGCTGAGCGGAGGTCTTGTCAGTCTGCAAGCAATGTTGGAAGAATTGAAGCCGTCCGAACGAAAAGTGGCCGATTTTATTCTCGCCCATCCGCATGAGGTGGTAAAGCTGTCGGTCCAGAAGCTGGCGGAGTTGAGCGGCGTTTCGGAAGCGACGATCATTCGCCTGGCGCGGACGCTGAACATGAAGGGATACCAGGAATTAAAGCTGAGAATCGCCGGGGATCTGAACAAGCAGTCGGAGTCGGACAGCTACCAGGAAATCATGATGGAGGGCAGCGTGGACTCGATCATGCAGGCGATCAGTTGGAACAACATCCAGTCGATCAAGGACACGCTTTCCGTCCTATCAGCCGAAGAGGTGGAGCGGGCGGCCGAAGCGCTGTCCCGGGCCCGCAAGATCGACGTGTACGGAGTAGGCGCTTCTGCCGTGATCGCGGAGGACATCAAGCAAAAGTTTTCCCGGATCAACCTCTGGTGCGAAGCGTATTCCGACTTTCACGCCCAGCTCACGTCGGCCGTCAACCTGACGGAGCGGGACGTGGCAATCGGCATCTCCTACTCGGGACAGACGGAAGACATCATTCAGTCGCTGACGGAGGCGAAACAGCAGGGGGCGACCATCATCACCCTGACCAAATTTGGGCCGTCTCCCGTCGCCGAGCTGGCCGACATCCGACTGTTCACCAGTTCGGTCGAAAAGAGTATCCGCAGCGGCGCCATGGCCTCCCGGATCGCCCAGTTGAACGTGATCGACATTGTGTTTATCGCCATGGTCTCCAGAAGGCATCAGGAAGTGATCCCGCTGCTGGAAAAAACGCGCCTGGCCGTGAGCCGGACCAAGCGGTCGTAGAGGAGGAAGCGAAGATGGAAAGCGTCAAGCGGCTGCTGGAGGAATGGGTGGAGCAGGGGTTGATACCAGGGGCCGCCTTGCGGGTCGTCAACAGGCGCGGCCTCCTCTTCGCCTGTGACGTGGGCCGGACCAGTCTGCCGGACGGACAGCCGGTGACGCCGGATACGCTGTTCGACCTCGCTTCGCTGACGAAAGTGACAGCCACCTTGCCTGCCGTTCTGCTGCTGCTGCAGGAGGGGCGGCTCGCCCTGGACGATCCCGTAGGCTGCTTCTTTCCCGACTGTCCGGCCGACAAGCGGGATATCACCATCGAGCAGCTCCTGACGCATACGGCGGGATTGGCTGCCGACACGGAAAAACGGCGCAGGGACGCTCACATTCCGCTGCCGGAGACGTTGTACGCGCTGCCGCTGCTGCATCCGCCCGGCGAACGCGTGGTGTACAGCGACCTGGGGATGATCTGGCTGGGGCTGCTCGTGGAGAAGCTGACCGGAGAGCCGCTGGACCGTTATGTCAAGCGGCGCCTGTTTGATCCGCTGGGCATGCGGCACACCTGCTTCCGTCCGGATCGGAAAATTTTTCGCAATATTGCGTCTACAGAGTGGTGCCGCTTGACCAACGGCTTCCTCACCGGTGAGGTGCACGACGAAAAAGCGTACGCGATGGGAGGAGTAGCCGGTCATGCCGGCTTGTTTGCCACCGCCGACGACCTGTGCCGCTATGCCATGATGTGGCTGGGCAGCGATCCGGCGCCGATCACCCCCAAATGGAGGGAGCAGGCCGTACGCTGCCGCACGGAGGGCAAGGGAGGAGCGAGGGGCTTGGGCTGGGAGGTGAACTGCGCCGGTGAGAGGCTGAGCTGCGGCAGTGGATTCAGCCGGAACAGCTTCGGCCACACCGGGTTTACCGGGACCAGCATGTGGATCGATCCGGAGCGCGGATGGGCCGTCATTTTCCTCACCAATGCCGTCCATCTTGGCCGCGATCACGCGCTCAGGCGTTTGCGGCCGATCCTGCACGATGCCGTCACGGCCCGGCTCATGCCGGACCTGACATAAATTGCAGTCAAGTGTACAAAAGGGGGAAGTTGGAGCATGAAGAGGTTCTGTTTGCACACAGCCGCTTCGGTTGTGCTGGCCGCCACGATGGCCCTGGCCGGATGCAGCGGCGGAGCAGAGACGACCAAACCGTCGGGCGAGCAGGGAGGGCAGGGCGGCTCCGCGCAGGTGACGCTCACCATGAACAGTTGGCGCGTTGAGGACACGGAGGGGTACAAGAAGATCATCCAGGCATTTGAAGCAGAGAACCCCGGCATCAAGATCGACTTCAAGCCGCTCAAGGCCACGGAGTACGACACGATCCTGAACACGGCCCTGCAGAGTGACAGCGGCCCCGACATCCTGCAGCTTCGGCCCTACGCGCCCGGCATCTCGCTGGCGGAGGCGGGCCATTTGGAGCCGCTTGACAATCTGCCCGGCATACGCGAGTTTCCCCAGGACGTCCTGGCCGCTGCCACAGGCAAAGACGGCAAGATATACGGCGTCCCGCTCTCGCTCAACTCGACGCAGATTTACTACAACAAAAAAATCTTCGACCAGTACGGGTTAAAGGAGCCGAAAAGCTGGGACGAACTGATCGCCACAGCCAAAACACTGAAGGAAAACGGCGTGGTGCCATTCGCGTTTGGCGCCAAGGAAGGATGGCTGCTCTCACTCAGCCACGGCGTGATTGCACCGGGAACCTACAACGGCAACGCGTTTGTTGACAAGCTGCTGAAAGGGGAGAGTACCTTCACCAGCCCTGAGTTTGTCAAATCGCTGCAGCGGATGCAGGAGCTGGTCCCTTATTTCCCGGAAAATTTCGTCGGCCTGGAACTGAACGACATCCGCACGATGTTTTTCACGGAAAAGGCGGCCATGTTCATCAATGGCAGCTTTGAGCTGGAAGGGCTGAAAAAGATGAACCCGGATCTGCCGATCGATTTCTTCCCGATGCCGACGGATGACGGCAGCAACGTTTTGACCACCTGGGTGGACGGCTCGTACGCAGTCAACGCCAAGTCCAAACACAAACAGGAGGCGCTGAAGTTTTTGGAGTTTATGACGACGAAAAAATTCGGCGAGCTGTTTGCAAGCGAGTTCAAACGGATCAGCGCCGTGCCCGGAGTGAGCACCGACGACCCGCTGGTGAACAAGATGGCGGAGATGTCGCAGAGCATCGCCACGCCGTATCTGATGGTGGTCCATTTTGCGGAAGGGAATCCGTCGACGAAAAAGACGCTGGAGAACGCCCTGCAGGGCATGTACCTCGGCAAATTGACGCCGGAGCAGGTGGCGCAAGAGGTGCAGAATTCAGCGGAAAAATGGTTCCCCGCTTTCAAGAAGTAGACATTTGTGGAAAATGGCGGCGGGGTGAGAGCGTGCTTGTTTCCGCTCCGCCGCCCTCATCAGGGGGTGGGTGAACATGAGCATAGCAAAGACACGGGCTGCCCGTTCAAAGGGAAAAGCGCGGTGGCTCGTCCACCTGTTTCCCCTTCCGGCACTCGTGATTTACACATTGTTTGTCGTCTACCCGATCGTGTCTGCCTTCACCTACAGCTTGTACGAGTGGGAGGGCATTTCCAGAGGCGCCTACGTCGGCCTGAAAAACTTCATCACGCTGTTTCGGGTGGAGCCGTTTCAGGAAATGTTCTGGAATGCGTTTGGCCACAACGTCATCTACTTCGTGGTCGAGATGATTGTGCAAAACGGCATCGCCTTTGTGCTCGCCTTTCTCATCTACCGCAAGCTCAGGGGAGCCGGCTTCCTCAAGGTGGCCTATTTCCTCCCTCGTCTCTTGTCCGTCATCGTGGTCGGCTTTTTGTGGAAACTGATTCTCAACCCCAACTACGGGGCGCTCAATACCTTGTTGCACAAGCTGGGCCTTTCGGAGTGGGCCAGGCCCTGGCTGGGAGACCCGGATACCGCCTTGTTGGCGATCATTCTCGTCAACTGCTGGTTTGGCATCGGGTTTGCGGTGCTGATCTTCCTCGCCGGGCTGCAGTCCATTCCCGAGGAGCTGATCGAGGCGGCCCGCTTGGACGGGGCGAGCGGCCTTCGCATGCTGGTGAAGATCATTCTTCCGCTCTGCATGCCTTCGATCACGATCATGACGATCTTTACCTTCATCCAGGCGTTCGAAGCGTTTGAACTGGTGTACGCCATGCAGGGGTCGATGGGCGAACCGTATTATTCCACCGACACGCTGGCCGTCTACTTTTACCGGTTGGCGTTCAGCGGGGCGGGAGGCGCCGGAGACATCTCCATTGGTCTGGGCTCGGCGCTAGCCATCGTCATCTTTTTCATCGTCGCATCCGTCTCAGCCCTCTCTCTCTACCTGATGCGGAAACGGGAAGTGCAGCACTGACGGAGCGGAAAGGAGGAGCAGTCTTGTGAAAACTGGCGTGGGCGTCCGGTCGCTGCAGTATGTGTTCGCCTATCTGTTTGCGCTGGTGGCGACGTACCCGATTGTGCTGATGATCGTCTCGTCGTTTAAAACCAATGTGGAGATTTTTTCTAATCCGCTCTCGCTGCCCCGCTCGTTCAGCCTGGAGACGTACCGCAAGCTGTGGGAGGCAGTGCCGTTTGGCCACTTTTTTTGGAACAGCATCGTTGTCAGCGTCGCCTCGGTCGTGCTGATCGCCCTCGTTTCGGCAATGGCCGCCTATTATCTGGCCCGGTTCTCGTTCCGCTGGACAGGGGTGCTGTACTTCTTCTTTCTGATCGGCTTGATGATCCCGATCAAGCTGGGGATTGTGCCGCTGTTCATGCTGATGAAAAAGCTGGGGCTGTTAAACTCCCTCTGGTCGCTGATTGTGATATACACGGCGAGCGGCATCCCGATCTCCGTGTTCATCCTCACCGGCTTTTTCCGCACGCTGCCGGTGGAACTGGAGGAGGCCGCCCGAATCGACGGCTGCAGCCACTTTCAAATCCTGTGGCGGGTGCTGCTGCCGCTGATTCGGCCCGCGCTCGGGACCGTGGTGATCATCAATTTTATCAGCGCCTGGAACGATTTCTTTTTTCCGCTGATCTTCATCCAGGAAGAGACGCTGAAGACGATCCCGGTGGGGATGATGGTGCTGTTCGGCGAGTACGAGACGGACTGGAGCCTGCTGTTTGCCGGCCTGACGCTCTCCGCCCTGCCGATGATCGTCGTGTTTCTCCTGGCGTCCAGGCAGTTCATGGAGGGGTTGACAGCCGGTGCGGTCAAGTGAACAGCGGCGCTGGTTTGTCGGCATCGACGGCGGCGGGAGCAAGACTACGGCGGCTGTCTGCGGTGCGGACGGGCAGATCGTCGCCCTGGCGATGGGAGAGGGAAGCAATCCGCTGTCGCGCCCCTGGCCGGAGGTGGAGGAGACGCTGCGCGCGTTGCTGCGCGACTGTTTCCAACAGGCGGGTGCGGCGGCACACGAGGTGGAAGGGCTGTTTTTCGGATTGGCCGGTGCCGACCGGCCGCAGGTGCAGACGCAGATTGCCAACGCGTTTCGAGCGGAGTGGGGAGAGCGGCTGCAGATCGACAACGATGCCGTGGCCGCACTCTACTCCGGCACCTGGGGCGAACCGGGCATCGTGCTGATTGCCGGCACCGGTTCCATCGCCTACGCGCTGACGGCGGATGGGAGCCGGCATCGCGTCGGAGGCTGGGGATATCTGGTCGGCGACGAGGGAAGCGGCTATGACCTGGGCCGGCAGGCGGTGGCGGCTGTGCTCCGGGCGTTTGACGGCCGCGGCGACCCGACGGCGCTGACCGGGATGCTGGTGTCGCACTACGGGGTGGAGGCGCCCGACCAACTGATCGCTCGATTGTACGGATCGCCCAATCCGCGCAGGGAATTGGCCGGGGCGGCCATCCTGGTGGACCGGGCGGCTGCCGCAGGAGACGAGGTGGCCGGACGGCTGGTGCGGCAGGCAGCCGCTTCGCTCGTGGAGCTGGCGGAGGCGTGTCGGGCCAAGGCTGGAGAGCGGCTGCCCGTAGTGCTGGCGGGCGGGTTGTTGGCATCTGATACGATGCTGCGCCGCGCCGTGCTGCAGATGGCCCGGTTTGAGGCGGTCCTGCCGGATGCGCCGCCGGTGACCGGTTGTCTGGCCGAGGCGCTGAGGCGGGCAGGCCTGTCAGTCAATGCAGCAGTCAGGAAAAATCTGTGCCGATACCATCCAGAGGGGGAAGCCAATGGGGGAGAACTTGTTTGAGCTCACAACGGAGATGCGCAACCAGGCGAGCGAGTCGCTGGATCAGATGTCCAGCCTGGAAATCGTGACGCTGATGAACGAAGAGGACAAAAAGGTGGCGCACGCCGTACAGTGTGTTCTGCCCGAGGTGGCACGGGCTGTGGACATGATCGCCGCCGCCCTGGAAGCAGGAGGGCGCCTCTTTTACTTCGGCGCCGGCACAAGCGGCCGGCTGGGGGTGCTGGATGCTGCGGAGTGTCCGCCCACCTTTGGCACTGATCCGCAAATGGTGCAGGGAATCATCGCCGGCGGGGAAGCAGCGTTGAAGGAAGCGATCGAAGGGGCGGAAGACTCGCCGGAGTTGGGAAAAGAAGACGTCCGCCGGTGCGGCGTCCGCGCCGGTGACGTAGTGGTGGGCATAGCCGCCAGCGGTCGAACGCCGTACGTGATCGGCGCGCTGGAAGAAGCCAAGGCGCGGGGGGCGGCCACCGTCTCCCTCTCCTGCAATCCCGATCCCGACATCAGCCAGGGCGTGGACGTCTCGATCAACATCGTCGTCGGCCCGGAAGTGGTGACCGGATCGACGCGGCTGAAGGCGGGGAGCGCCACCAAGATGGTGCTGAACATGCTGACGACGGCCAGCATGGTCCACCTGGGCAAAGTGTACGGCAACCTGATGGTCAACGTACAGGCGACCAACCACAAGCTGCGGGAGCGGGCCAAGCACATTGTCATGCAGGCAGCCGGCGTCAGCTACGCCGAAGCGGAGCAGTTGATCGCCGAAGCCGGCGGAGACGCCCGCGTGGCGATCGTGATGAAGCTCGCCGGCCTGTCGGCGGCGGAAGCGGCGGAGCGGCTGCGCCAGGCAGGCGGCAAGGTGCGGAACGCCATTGATCAAGCGAAGAAATAGACACACGAGACAGCGGCGCAGGCCGGTCCGGTGACACGGATCGCCTGCGCCTTGCTTTGTTGTGGGGGAGGCGTCGGTATATGTATCTGACCCATCGACCAGAGGATGGAAACAACAGATGGAATAGGGTAAAATTGGTTGTACATAACAATAAAATTCGGCACAGGCTATTGCCTTGAAGGGGTAGCCGTTTTCTCGTCCGTCAAACAAGGGAGCGGATCGGACGAAGGGTTCTATTCCAACAATGAGCAGGGAGGATGAATCGGATGGCGGACTGGACGGACAGGCGGACCGTGTTGACGGCAGGCTTTGCCCAAATACCCAAGGGGACGACCTTGTACGAATTGTCCACGATGGTGGGATGTGTGCTGATCATCGACGTGGAAGACGATGTCATCTGCGATGCCAGCTTTACGTTTGTCATGGAGAAAACGAGCGACTTTCTCGCCTCGCTGTTGAGAGGAAAATCAGTCGCGAACGGGATGGCGGAGATTGTGCAGGAGGTGCAGGAACGTTTCCTGGCGCCTGGTCAGGGAGCGGTGCTGCAGGCGATTCGCGCCGCAGTCGACCGTTATCACGAGAGAAAGCGATAGGGAAAGCGCAGTCGGCGGCGAAGCGCCAACAGGATCAACGCTCGAAGGTGCTGGAGGGTTGTACATGCGTGAAGAACCATCGACCAGGGAAGAGTACACGCTGCACCTGCTGAAACGGTACAGCCAGTGGCTGCACCGGATCGAACAGGTGGACCGCGAGGAAGTGGATGCGCTCTCCCGCCAACTTGCCGGGGATCTCCCGGAGCCTGAATACATCGGTCACAAACAACTGCTGGAGGGAATTGTCACCCTGCATGAAAAAGTGACACATCTGCTGTGGTTGTCAGAACATTTAAAAATTATCCACGACCTCAGCCACATCTTTGCCAAGACCTTTGAGGAAGAAAAGATTCTGTGGAAGGCCTTTGAACTGGTCTCCCGGGTCATGCCCACAGACGCCTTCCTGATCGCCTTTTACGATGAAGGGGACAACGAGATCCGCATTCCGCTTTGCATCGACAGCGGGGTGAACTACGGTCCGATCACCCTCCCCTACGGAAAAGGTTTGATTTCCAAAGTGCTCGCCACCCGGCAAACCGTCCATCTGCAGACGTCGGATGATGAGGCGGAAGGGGCGTCCGTGCGGTGGGGCAACCCCGACAACGACACCAATGCCTGCATTTTTGTGCCGCTGATGCTGGACAACCAGATCAAAGGGGTGATCTCCGCCCAGTCGTACCGCGAATTTGCCTACAAAAAGGAGCACGAGGAGCTGCTCGCCATCATCGGCTTTCAGGTGGCCAGCGCGATCGAAAACGCCAGGCTGTACGATCGGATGTACCAGATGTCGTTCCGGGACGAGCTGAGCGGCATTCTGAACTACCGCGCCTTTCACCGCGATCTGGAGCAGCTTCTAGAGAGCCAGCCGCCCTCCGTCGCGCTGATCATGTTCGACTCCGACCATCTGAAAGCGGTGAACGACCAGTACGGCCATCACCTGGGCGACGCGCTGATTCGGCGCATCGCCGAGGCGTTAAAACAGAGCGCCGCACTGGAAGACAGCGTCTACCGCTACGCCGGAGACGAGTTCATGCTGCTGTCCCCGCGGGCGACGCTGGACGAAGCGATGGCCAAAGTGGGCGCTGTCCGGGAGTACCTGCGCCTGCACCCGCTGGTTTGCGAAGAGCAGGTCATTCCGGTATCGGTCAGCGTGGGAATCGCATGTTATCCCCAGCACGCCGACACGGCAGACGGGTTGAAGCGGGCGGCAGACGAAGCGCTCTACCGCTCCAAGCACAACGGGAAAAACTGTACCACGGTGTACGGTTCGGCGTAGTGCTTTAGCGGCGGAACCAGGCGTAGATAAAGGTAAACAGCGGCGACAGCCACAAAAACAGGGCGTACGGAAGGTATTCAACCGTTGATACGTGCAGCATGTTGGTGAAAAACGCGCCGCTCACGCCCCAGGGAATGAGGGGATTGACCAGCGTGCCGCAGTCCTCCAGGGTGCGAGAGAGACGCTTGAGCTCCATCCCCCTGCGGGCAAAGGTCTCCCGAAACATCTGGCCAGGCAGCAGGATGGAGAGGTACTGCTCACCGGTCAGCGCGTTGACCAGAATGGAGGAGGTTCCGGCCAGCCCGACCAGCCCGCTGTCTCGCTTGATCCGTTGCATCAGCGAGCGAAACAGGCCATCAAACACGCCGCTGTGGTGCAGCAGACCGCCCAGCGAGAGAGCGATCAGGATCAGAGAGAGCGACCAGGTCATCGACATCAGGCCGCCGCGGTTGACGATCGAGGCGACAATGTCATTGGAAAACGAGGCGTGAAACCCATTTTGCATCACATTCAGCCACTCGGCCGGCGAGGTCACGCCCTGCAGCAGCGCAGCGACCGCGATCCCGCCGGCAATGCCCGTAACCAGCGTCGGCATGATCGGTATGCGCATGGCGGAGCAGAAGAGCACAGCCAACGCCGGCAGCAGGGTCAGGGCCGAGATGGTAAAGTGCTGCTCCAGTTCCTGCCGGATGGCGTAAATTCCCTGCAGGTCGACAGGCGCTGTCTGTCCCTGCAGAGCAAAGAACAGCACGGTAATGGCAAATGCGGGGACGGTCGTCCGCGTCATGAAGCGAATATGCGTCGTCAATGGCACGTCCGTCACTCCGGCGGCAATGTTGGTCGTGTCGGACAATGGCGACATTTTGTCCCCAAAACAAGCGCCGCAGATGACGGCACCTGCCGTTACGAGCGGGTCCATCCCCAGGGCGGTGGAGACACCCATCATCGCGACGCCGACCGTGCTGACCGTGGTGAACGAGCTTGCGGTTACGGTAGAGATGACGAGCGTCAGGAACAGGGCGCTCAGCGCAAAATACTGCGGCTGGATGATGGCGATCCCGTAGTACAGGATGGTCGGAATCGTTCCGCTCATCATCCATACCCCGATCAGGATGCCGATCAGCGCGAGAAGCAGCATCGGCGCGACGGCTGACTGCACCCCTTTCACCAGGCCTTCCTCCATACGGCTCCACCTGATGCCGTACAGGCGCAGCAGAACCGTGGAGGCCACGGTCGCGGCCAACAGCGGCATGTGCGGCTCGGCTTTTCCCCAGAACATGGCGGGAAACAGCACGGCAACGACGGCAGCCAGCACCGATGCGCTTTGCGCAAACGACAACGATTTGTTCATCAATAGTCATACTCCTTGTACAAAGTGGAATGTATGCACGTTTCCGCTTTTTGGCTTTACGGCTTTTGTGCTTTTGTGCGTTTAAGTGAGATAGGGGTACTGTAGCCTGATTTGCTTGATTCGTCAATGATTTTTGTCGTATTCAGAATGGTAAAAAAATAGTGGGCAATTACGTCATAGGGATTTTCCTGCCGCTGTCCACCCCGAATTTCAGACGCGTTTTCGTCCTTGTCTGTTCTACGTCCCCCTTCTTACAATAAACCTACAGCGCTGTGTAGTAGAACATTCGCAGGAAGAACACGTAAATCGGGGTGAACGCATGAAGACAGTGGAAGAATTGGAACGGAAAATGACAGAACCTTCAGACGATTTGGTTCGAGCGGTATCCCAACTGGACGGGGATCTGATCATCCTCGGCGTCGGCGGCAAGATGGGACCCAGTTTGGCCATGTTGGCGAAAAACGCGATCAGGGCGGCAGGAGGGAAGCAGCGGGTGATTGGCGTTTCCCGTTTTTCCTCCGGGACGCTCCGATCCAAGCTGGAGGCAGCCGGGATTGAAACGATATCGGCCGATTTGCTGGACGACCAACAGCTTCAGCAGCTGCCCAAGGCGGAGAATGTCATCTACATGGCCGGCCAAAAGTTTGGCACGACTGGCCGAGAGCCGTATACCTGGGCGATGAATGCCTACCTGCCGGGCCGGGTAGCGGAAGCGTTTCGCCACTCGCGGATCGTCTCCTATTCGACGGGGAACGTGTATCCGCTCATGCCGGTCAAAGGGGGAGGAGCCACCGAGGAGACGCCGGTTGCGCCGGTGGGCGAATACGCGCAGTCGTGCCTGGGCCGGGAGCGGATTTTCTCCTATTTTTCAACCGTTTACAACATCCCCATGCTGCATTTTCGGCTCAATTATGCGATAGACATGAGATACGGGGTCCTGCTGGAAGTAGCCTCAGCCGTCCGCGAGCGGCAGCCGATTGATTTGAGCATGGGGCACGTCAACGTCATCTGGCAGGGGGACGCCAACGAAATGGCGATCCGCTCGCTCGCCCTGTGCGACACGCCTCCTCGCATCCTGAACGTAACCGGTCCGGAAACGATTTCCGTACGCTGGCTGGCTGAACAGTTCGCCAAGCGCTTTGGGGTCGATCCCATCTTCGTGAACGAGGAGCAGGATACCGCCCTCCTGAGCAATGCGTCTGAAGCCCATCGGCTGTTCGGGTACCCGCGGGTCTCGCTTCAGCAGATGATCGACTGGACGGTGGAGTGGATCGAAGCGGGCGGCGAGATTTTGAACAAAGCGACGCGCTTCCAGGAGCGAAAGGGGGAATTTTGAGGTGGTCCAAGGGCTTCGTCCGGCTGTCGCCAAAAACCTGTACGAAGGGGTGGTGATTCCGGCCCACCCGCTCGCGCTCGATGCCTCACGCAAGCTGGACGAACGGCGGCAGCGCGGGCTGACGCGATACTATCTGGCTGCCGGAGCCGGTGGAGTGGCCGTGGGAGTCCACACGACCCAGTTTGAGATCAGGGACCGGGAGATCAATCTGCTGGAACCGGTGCTGCGTCTCGCTGCCGAGGAAGTGGAGCGGGCGGGAAAAACCGACTCGTTCATCAAGGTAGCAGGCATTTGCGGCCCCACCGCACAGGCGCTGCACGAAGCGGAATTGGCGGCCAAACTGGGCTACGATCTGGGGCTGGTCAGCATGGGAGGGCTTCACGACTGGAGTGAAGCGGACCTGCTGCGGCGAACCGAGGAGATCGCCAAAGTAATCCCGGTGTTTGGCTTTTACCTGCAGCCCGCAGTCGGGGGACGGGTGCTGAGCGCCGCGTTTTGGCGGGAGTTTGCCGAGATTCCCGGCGTCATGGCGGTGAAGATCGCCCCGTTCAACCGGTACCAGACGCTCGATGTCGTGCGGGCCGTCTGCCAATCCAGCCGCCGTGACGACATTGCCCTGTACACGGGCAACGACGACAACATCGTCGCCGATCTGCTGACGATCTATCGGGTTTGGGTGGACGGAAAGCCGGTGGAAAAACGGATCGTCGGGGGGCTGCTCGGCCACTGGGCGGTCTGGACGCATGCGGCTGTGAGGCTGCTCGACGAGATCAAGCGGGCGAGGGAGAGCGGGATGATTCCGGCAGAGCTGCTGGTCCGCGGCATCGCCGTTACGGACGCCAATGCCGCCTTTTTCGACCCCGCACATCACTTTGCCGGGTGCATCCCCGGCATCCACGAAGTGCTGCGGCGGCAGGGGCTGCTGGCGGGGCGATGGTGCCTGCGGCCGGATGAAGAACTGTCGGAAGGCCAGATGGAGGAGATTGACCGCGTGTACCGGGAGTACCCGGAGCTGAATGACGATTGGTTTGTCCAAAAACATTTGGATGAGTGGCTGTCATAAGTCCCAACAGGCGCAGGGAGGAGGGCGTGGCGATGCAGATCAAAATCAAGATCGGGGTTATCGGACCAGTCGCGATTGTGGAAAACATCCGGGAGGCGATCAAATCGTTTCCCAATTTCATCCCCGTATTTCGCGCTTCCGATCAGATTACGGACGCGCCCGTCTTTGCCCGAGAGTTGATGGACGAAGTGGAGGTGCTGCTGTTTTCCGGCTACTATCCGTACAAAATCGCCAAGGAATCCGTGTCCTTTACCGTCCCGGTCCACTACGTGCCGCTAACGGGAACGGGACTGTACCGCGCGCTGTTTCGCCTGTATCCGTACAGGAAGAGGGGCTGCTTCTCCATTGACACGATTGCCCCGCAGGCGGTGGAAAAAGTGCTGAACGAACTGGGAGAGCCGTTTGCCGAGATGCACTACTACAGCGGGGGCTCCTATCAGGTGGAGGAGATGATCCGCTTTCACCGGGAAGCGTTTGAGCAGGGGATAAGCGACGGGGCGCTGACCGGCGTGAAGGCCGTGTCCGACGCGCTGACCAGTCTTGGCATTCCCAACGAGTGGGTGACGCCCACCATCCAGGACATCACCGTATCCCTGGAGCGGGCGCTGCTGTCCACGGAGAAGCGGCGCAACAAGGAGTCGCAAATTGTCTTTGGACTGATTCAGATCGACGGCTACACGCAGTGGGTAGAGCGGAGCTCGTCCGAGTACGACGTGCAGAAGCGAAAACTGGAGATTCACCGGATGTTTCTCGATTACGTGGGCTGCCTGGACGGCTATTTGACCAGCCTGGGCGGGGGAGAGTACCAGTTTGTCACCACCCGGGGAATTTTCGAACGGGAGACGAGAGGGTACAAATTCATTCCGCTCTTGACGGACGCGAAATCCGCCCTGGGCGTTTCGCTCAGTATTGGCGTCGGCTTTGGCAAGTCGGCCAACGAAGCGGGAACCCACGCCCGGCTGGCGCTCCGCCAGTCCAAAGAGTTCGGAGGGGACATCTGCTTCATCGTGCTGGAAGACAGGAGCGTCATCGGACCGGTCGAAATGGCGCATCCGATGGTGTACGGGCTGTCCATCACCGACAAGGACCTGCTGCAAAAGGCGGAAAAGGCGGGCATGACCGCTGCCTACATGAGCAAACTGATGGCACAGGTGACGCGTCTGGGGAAAACGGAGTACACCGCGCAAGAGCTGGCCTCGATTCTCGGGGTGACCGTCCGCAGCGCCCACCGCATCTTGCTGCAGTGGCTCGACGCCGGGCTGGTGGAGATCGTCGGGGTGGAAAAAATCACGTCGCGGGGCAGGCCGCGGCAGGTGTACCGCCTCTCTTTTGCCGCCTCTCCGATCAACCACAGCGAGCATGAGCGGGCCTCGGCCGAGTGAGCGGGAAGGAATTTCAGACGGGTTTTCGACATTGACCCATTATCTGGGGATTGCGTACAGTTGAAGTACAGCAGCATTTATCTGAATGTTTTCAATATTATTGCCGAATGGGGCTTGGACCTGGATGAGCGGTCCACCGTCCTGACGGCAGACCCGGCTCATCCGATTGGTAACGGAAAAAAACGGGGGATTCGCATGCGTAAACACCGCATCATCAAATGGCTGGCAGCCGTTGGCCTTAGCGGAACGCTGCTCATCAGCGGCTGCTCGGGCAGCCAGGACGCCGCTGGAGAGACCGGCGAAAAGGTGTCCATAAAACTCGGCTACTACTCGTCCGGCTCCTCGGATGCAAAAATGCAGGAGCTGGTGAAGCGATTCATGGAAAAGCACCGCAACATCGAAGTGACGACAGAATCGGCGCCATACGGCAAGTTCTTTCAAAAGCTGGACACCCAGATTGCCGCCGGCAGCGCGCCTGACGTCTGGCTCTCCGACGGTGTCTACGTGGCCAAGTTTGCCGAGCGGGGGGCTGCCAGGGATCTGACCGACTGGGTCATGAGGGACTTGAACACGGACGACTACTACGGCCTGGAGTTCAACAAGGACGCCGACGGACGCTACTGGGGAGTGCCGCAGGGGCTGCAGATCGCGGTGCTGTTTTACAACAAGGAGATGTTTGACAAAGCGGGAGTGCCGTACCCGAACGAAAACTGGACCTGGGACGATCTGAAACAAGCGGCTGAAGTGCTTACGCTTGACAGCAGCGGACGCAATGCCCGCGACCCGGCCTTTGACGGAAAGGCTGTCAATCAATTCGGCCTGGCCTTTTTCAGCATCACCGAGGGCTGGATGAGCGTGCTCAAGTCCTACGGCGGTGGCGTATTGGACGAGACGATGCAAAAATCGATCATCCAATCGCCGGAAAACAAGCAGGCGCTGGAGTGGATCGTGGACGGGATGAAGCGCAACTTGTTTACCGATCCGAGCGATCTGAAAAGCTTTAAAAGCCCGGTCGCCCCGTTCCCCAGCAGGCAGGCAGCGATGCGGATCGGCATTTACGCCAGGGTGCTGGCGGCCAACGAAGCGGGCCTGAACTACGACGTTACCCTGCTGCCCAAAGGGCCGGACGGCAAGCGGTTTGCCCCGATCATCGCCAATTCCTGGGTGATCAACAGCAAGACGAGCGACGCGAAGGCACAGGCTGCCTGGGAGTGGATCAAGTACTGGGTGACGGACGACGAGGTGCAGCAGGAATGGGCCCGTCTGGGCGAAGCGGTGCCGGTGAAAAAATCGGTGGCGAACTCCCCGCTGTTCCTCGATACCGGCACTCCGCCGCAAAACAAGCAGGCGTTTTTGGACAGCTTCGCCTTCGCCGGCCGGCTGGACGACAACGCGGTGTGGGAAGAGTGGCTGAGCAAGTTTAACGACAACATGAACCGTGCCTTCTTGGGCGAGATGTCGGTAGAGGAAGCGATGGCCAAGGCGGATCAAGAAGTGCAGCAGGTGCTGGACGCATTTTACAAAAAGTGAGGGCGCGTCGAGATGGAAACGGTGAAGAAAAATGCCCTAAAGAAGAGCGAGGGGAGATGGGGACTTTTAATGGTCTCCCCTTACATCGTCCACTTCGTCGTGTTTGTGGCGGTGACGTTTCTCGCCTCGCTCTATTTCAGTTTTTCGGACTATGACATCCTGAATCCGCCAAAGTGGGTGGGTCTGGCCAATTACGAGAAGCTGGTGCAGGACCCGGTGTTTTGGAAAGCGCTGTGGAACACCGTTTATTTCGCCGTCTTGTTCGTGCCGGCCCAGACCTTTCTGGCACTGGTGCTGGCGGTCGCGCTGAACCAGAAGCTGAGGGGGTTGAAGCTGATCCGGCTGGCCCATTTTCTGCCGGTCATCTCCTCCTGGACGGTGATCTACTACGTGGCCGACGCGATCTTCAACCCGCGTTTCGGCATGGCCAACTCCCTGCTCATGCGGCTGGGGCTGGAGCCGCAGAAATGGCTGCAGGACGAGTTGCTGGTCATCCCCATCCTTGTGCTGGTGGCTGTCTGGAAGGGGGTCGGCTACATCATGGTGATCTTTCTGGCGGGTCTGCAAAACGTTCCGCAGGAGATGTACGAGGCGGCCGACATCGACGGAGCGGGAACAGTCAAAAAGTTTTTCAAGATCACCATGCCGATGATCTCCGGGACGACCTTTTTGGTCCTCATCCTCAGCACCATCTCCACGTTTCAGGCGTTTGAGCAAATCTACGTGATGACCGGCGGATCGGTGGACGCCACGGCGGCCGGCGGCCCCAACAACGCCAGCCTGCTGCTGATGGTGTACCTGTATCGCGAAGGCTTTTCCTTCCTCCATATGGGCTATGCCTCGGCAATCGCCTGGGTGCTGTTCATCATTTTGTTCGTGCTTACGCTGATCCAGGTCAAACTGCAAAAGCGCTGGGTGTATTACGAGAAATAAGGATGGGTCCCGGAGTGAAAGGAGGCGTTCCATGAACTACTTCCGATTGAAAAAAGCAGCCGGCTACGCTGTGATTCTGTTCAGTTCGCTCGTGATGCTTGTGCCCTTTGTCACCGCCGTATTCAACTCGCTGAAGACGTATCAGCAGTACACGGCCGTACCGTCCACGTGGCTGCCCGATCCCGTGCAGTGGAGCAACTACGCCGAAGTCTGGAACATGGCTGATTTTGGCACCTACACGCTGAACAGCCTGATCGTCGCGATCCTGTCTGTCATCGGGGCCATTCTGTCCAACTCCATGATCGCCTACGCGTTTGCCCGACTGGATTTTCCCTTCAAAAACACGCTGTTTCTGATCGTGCTGGGAACGATGATGATTCCCGCTGTTGTGACGATGATTCCGCAGTTTATCATCTTCAAGGAGCTAAAGATGCTGGATACCCTGATGCCGCTGTGGATTATCGAGTGGCTCGGGCAGCCGTTCGGGATCTTCCTGATGCGGCAGGCGTTTTTAAGCGTCCCGACGGCATATGAAGACGCGGCCAAGCTGGACGGCTGCAATCCGTTCCAAATCTACTGGCGGATATTTTTGCCCATGTGCAAGCCGGCTCTCGCCACGCTGGCCATCTTTACCTTCATGACCAAGTGGAACGAAATTCTGATGCCGGTGCTGTACCTGACGTCCAAAGAAAAGTACACGCTGCCGATCGGCATCCTGGCGCTGCAGGGGCAGTGGTTCGGAAACGAACAGTACCTGGTGGCGGCCGCGCTGTTGAGTCTCCTGCCCATTCTCATCGTCTTTCTCATCGGAGAAAAGTACTTTGTCCACGGAGCAGGCAGTTCCGGTTTGAAGTAAACGGCCGCGGGACAGCTCCCTGCGGCAAGCGGAAAGGGTGATGGACATGTACCGGGTCGTCGTCATCGGGGCGGGCGAAATCGCCAACAGCCATTTGGAGGCGATCAAAACGAGCAGCGAGCTAAAGGCGGTCGCGGTCGCCGACATCGACGCCGGGCGGGCACAGGCGGTTGGCAGACGCTTCGGCGTCACTCCCTACACGTCCTACAGGGAGATGGTGGAACGGGAACAGCCTGATATCGCGGTTGTGGCCCTGCCGCACCACCTGCACCGGGAGGCCGCCGTCCTCGCTGCGGAGCACGGCTGCCACATCTTGTTGGAAAAGCCCATGGCGAGGAACGAAGCGGAGTGCGATGCGATCATCCGGGCGGCGCAGCAGCACCGCGTGACGCTGATGGTGGGGCATACCCAGCACTTCAAGCCGGAGAACCGCAAAGCCAAAGCGCTGATGAAAACCGGGGCGCTGGGCCGGCTGGTGATGGTCAACGACACGCGCCACCTCCACTACTTCCGTGAAGAGCGGCCTGCCTGGTTTTTGGATAAGGCCAAGGCGGGCGGCGGCATACTGATGAATCTGGGCGTCCATTCCGTCGACAAGCTGCAGTGGCTGACGGACAGCAGGGTGGTCCGGGTGAAGGCATCTGTCAGCCACTTCGGCCCGAGGGGAGACGTCGAGGGGAGCGGCCTGGCCTATTTGGAGACGGACAGCGGCGTGGTGGCGACGATTTCACAGTCCGGATACAAGGGAGCGGCGAAAGACGAAACCGAGCTGATCTTTACCGGCGGGATGCTGAAACTGGTCAGCGGCAAAGGGCTGTGGATGAGCGACGGCGGGGAGTACCGGCGCGTCGAGGTGGAAGAGGAAGCTGATCCGTTCGCCCTGCAGTTTGCGGCGCTGCTTGCGGCAATCCGCACCGGCTCCGAACCGGAGTGCTCCGGGGCGTATGGGAAAAGTGTCGTCGGCGTGGTGGAGGCGATGTATCGCTCGCATCACCTCGGCGCGGAAGTGGAAGTCGCACAGGGGAGGTCAGCGCGGTGAAATGGAGCATGTGCACGACGGGATGGAAGGAACACTCGCTGGAAGAGGCAGTCGCTGTCGCCAGACGCTTGGGATTGGACGGGCTCGAAATCTGGACGGGACATCTGGCCGAAGAAAAAGGACGTAACAGGACGCTGACGCAGGTGCGCGACCTGCTGCACCGCTTGGGGATGGCCGTGCCGATGCTCAGCACGTATGCCAATTTTTCTCCCGGCAGGGAAGCGGAGAGTCTGGCGGAGACGGAGGCAGCGATGCGGCAGGCGGTCGCGCTGGGCTGTCCGGCCGTGCGCGTCTTTGCCGGCACGAAGCCGTTTGCTCAGTCGACGGCAGAAGAGCGGGAGCGGATGATTGCCGCCCTGCAGCAGGCGGCGAAGCGAGGGGAGCAATACGGTGTAACCGTGGCCGTGGAGCTGCACAACAACACCTACGCCGACAGCATCGAGGGAGTGGAAACGCTGCTGGCTGCGGCCGATCATCCGCGCCTGCGCCTGATTTTTGACGGCTTCAACCTGTACGTGGACGGACGGGACCAGTTGGTCGCGCTGGATCGCCTGTACCGCTGGATCGATCACGTCCATCTCAAAAACTACCGCTGGCAGCCGCAGCGGTGGGCCGACAGCGTTCCCGTCTCCGTCTTTACGGGGGACGTGGACAATCGGAAGCTGTTGGCTGAGCTGGTCAGGCGCGGCTACCGGGGCTTTGTCTCGTTCGAATACTTCGGCGAGCAGGCGGAGTCGTGCGTCAGGCAATCGCTCGACGAGGTAAAGATGATCGCGCGTACAGAATGAACGGAGCGGGGACGAGTCACGCGTAAAGGACGTCCCGCTTCGCGAGGAGGAGAAATCATGGCTGAACACAGGACAACGCCTGCGTATTTTTGGTCTGAGCAGGACCGGGACTATGTGGTTGCCGCCTGCCGATCCCATTGGCCGCAGGAGGTGGACGAGGTGTTGAAACGGGCGGACCTCGCCTGCGAAAACACCTTTATCTTTACCCACCGCTGGGACATGGAGCGCTGCGACACGCCGGTCACCTTTCCCGGACGCATCGATTGGACGTACCGGCACAACGGTGATTTTGAGTGGACAGTCATGCTCAATCGGGCGCGGTACATGGCGGAACTGGGGCAGGCGTACTGGCTGACCGGCGACGAAAAGTACGCGGCCGGCTTTGTTCGGCTGATGAAGGACTGGTTGGAGCAAAACCCGCTGACGGAAGAAGAGGTGCACGCCAGCCGAGAACGTTATTACAACGTAAAGGATACGTGGCGCAAACTGGACAGCGGCATCCGGATCGTCAACTGGATCAAGGGCTATCACTGTGTCCGCAGCTCTCCCGCATGGGGAAGGGACGAAGAGCGGCTGTTTTGGGAGGCGCTGCGGCTGCACGGCATGTATCTGCACATCGCCTACGTGCCGCACGATCGGCAGAGCAACTGGGGATTTTTGGAAACAAACGGATTGTTTCAAATCGGGTTGTTGTTTCCTGACCTGGCTGAGGCGCAGACGTGGCTGCGCGCGGCCATCGAGCGACTGTCCGCGATGGTCCGCCTGCAGGTGTTTGAAGACGGCATGCACAACGAACAGTCTCCGATGTATCACCACGAAGTGCTGCAGTGTCTGTTTGAATGCGTCTGGTTGGCGGAGAAAAACGGAGTGGCGTATCCCGACGAGCTGAAGCGGACGCTCCATAACATGTACACTGCTTCGCTCGCGCTCATGAAACCAAACGGTCACCAGCCGATGGCCAGCGACAGCGACGATACCGACATTCGCGACATCCTCTGCCAGGGCGCCGTGTTGTTTTCCCGGGGAGACTTGAAATCGCAGGCCTATCCCGTGCTGGACTATCAGGGCATCTGGTACTTTGGCCGCGAGGGGGTGGAGGCGTACGAGCGGCTCCCGGCCGAACCGCCTGCGTTTGTTTCGGTTCATCTCGAACAGGCGGGGTATGTCGCCATGCGCAGCGAGTGGTCGCCGGACGCCCATTATCTGCTGTTTGACGCCGGACACATGGCCCTGACGGGAAAAGCGCACGGTCACGACGATCTGCTGCACATCGAGCTGTCTGCCTACGGTCGCGAGTTTCTCGTCGATGCCGGCCGCTATACCTACATGGAAAACGACGAGCGCAAATATTTTAAGGAAACGTTTCAGCACAACGTCGTCACCGTGGACGGCCTGCCGATGTCCGCTTACATCGACTCGTGGCTGTGGGGCAGGACGGCGCTGCCCGTTGACAGGTACTGTCGCATTCACGAGGCGTATGCGTACGCGCAGGCGGGGCACGACGGGTACCTGTCGCTCAGCCAGCCGGTGCAGGTGTTGCGGCGGATTTTGTACGTGCCGCCGGACTGCTGGATCGTGGTGGATACCTTCCGATCCGAAGGCGCTCACGGATACGCGCAGCACTTTCACTTTGCCGAGGACGTCCCGCTGCAGATCGATCGGGAGACAAATACGGCCCGTACCGCCTTTTCCGAGGGCGCCAATCTGACCCTGATACAGCTCGGCCAAGGCGAATGGACGATGCAGCCCTGCTGGATTTCCCGCCACTACAACCAGAAGCGGGCGGCGAAGAAGCTGGTCTATCGGCAGGCGGCACACGGGTTTCACGCCTTTGTAACTGTCCTGACCACCCATCTGGGGCGGGAGGAAGCCGGCCTTTTCGTGCGGGAACTGGAGGTGAGGGATACGCGGGACCGCCTGTTGGATGCAAAGCAGGTAACGGCGCTGGAGATCCGGCGGGAGGGGCGGTCGGCGGTGGCGCTCTTCTCTCATCAAGGACCGGACAGCTATCAATTCGCCGGAACGCACATGAGCGGTGAGGTAATACTGATTCGCCGCGATGCGGGGCAGGGCGGGCAGGCGTATGTGGTGAAGGTGTGAGTGCTTATGCGAAGGGGAGGAAAAGAAACGGATGAGCACACGGCTTGGCATTTGCCTGGACGGAGAACTGGCGGAGTTGGCGGCGGGTGTGGAAGCGCTTGGCGGGCAGCTGGGCGTGTATCTCGCGCCGGACGGCATACCCGTTCGCGCAATCCGCACGCCGGGTGACTTGACGGTATCGTGGGAAAACGGACGGGGCGAGATTCGCTACGATCAGCCGATTCACTTCTTCCGCGGTCTTGGCCTGCTCGCAGAGGCTTTGCGGGAGGGGCCAACCAGGCCGGTCCGGATACGGGAGGAACCCCAGTTTGCCATGAATGGCGTGATGGTGGACGCGTCGCGCAATGCCGTGCCGACCGTGGACAGCGTGAAAACGCTGCTGCGGCACATGGCAGTCATGGGCCTGAATGTGCTGATGCTGTACACGGAAGACACGTACACTGTCGACAGCCAACCCTACTTCGGCTACATGCGCGGCCGATACTCGCCTTGGGAACTACGGGAGATCGACGATTACGCCCATCAGTTTGGCATAGAGGTCATCCCGTGCATCCAGACCCTGGCTCACCTGGAGACGTTTTTAAAGTGGAAGGCGGCTGACGGACTGCGGGACACGTCGGACGTGCTGTTGGCGGGGGACGAGCGAACCTATCAATTTGTCGAAGAGATGATCACGGCAGCCTCCAGGCCGTTTCGCAGCAAGAACATTCACATCGGGATGGACGAAGCGCACGGGCTGGGGAGAGGGAGGTATCTAGATCTGCACGGGTACCGGTCCCGGTTTGACATCATGACGCAGCACTTGAACAGCGTGCTGGCGATTACGCGCAGACTGGGCCTTACGCCGATGATCTGGAGCGACATGTACATCCGGATCGGGTCAAAGACAGGTGACTATTACGATGAGGCCGCCGTCATCCCTGAAGACGTGATCACCGGCATGCCGCAGGACGTCAGGTATGTCTACTGGGACTACTACCACACCGACCCGGCCTTTTACGAGAAGTACATTCGCCTGCACAAGCAGTTCGGCTCCCCGCCCGTCTTTGCCGGGGGAATCTGGACGTTTTCCGGGATCGGGACCCATTACGAGAAAACGTTCCTCGCCACCAACGCAGCGCTTGAGGCGTGCAAGCGGGAGGGGATCAGGGATGTGTTTGCCACGATCTGGATGGACGACGGAGGGGAGAATCACCTGTTTTCCAGCCTGCTCGGCCTGCAGCTGTTTGCCGAACACGGCTACGCCCGGCAGTTGGACGAGGGCAAGCTGAACAGGCGATTTCGCTTTTGCACGGGCGCCGATCCCGATGCGTTCAGGCTGCTCGGCTCGATTGACACGCCCCCCGGTGCCGAGTGGCGGCAGCCGCTGGAGCCGGACAATCCCGGCCGGTACCTGCTCTGGCAGGACGTCTTGCTTGGTCTGTTTGACCGGCACGTGGAGGGGCGGGACGTCGCTTCCCATTATCGCTGGCTGGCCGGTGCGCTGGCAGAGGCGGCGCGGCAAAACGAGGCGTGGCGGCACGTATTTGAGGTGCCGGTCAGGCTGTGTGAAGTCTTGAGCGTGAAAAGCGAGATCGGCATCAGGCTGAAGCGCTCGTACGAGGAAAACAGGCGGGATCAGCTGGAGCGGCTGTGCACCCGCGATCTGCCCGAACTGCACCGGCGCGTCGATGAACTGCGGCGGGTGCATCGCGATCAGTGGCATCGCATCTACAAGCCGTTTGGCTGGGAGGTGCTCGATATCCGCTACGGCGGACTGCTTGCGCGGATTGACACCGCGATCCGGCGCGTCACGGACTATCTGCAGGGAACGATCGAACGCATCGAGGAACTGGAAGCGGAGCGACTGTTCTTTGACGGCCGAAAGAGAGCGGACGCGGAGGGGATGGGCCGCTGCAATCGCTACCGGCACATCTGCACAGCCAACGTGTTATAGGTTTATAGGAGAGAAAAAACACAAGCCCGGGCGGGACAGCTCGGGCTTGTGGGCGTTGGGGAGATTTCCTTTCAGCGGTACTGCCTGGACACGATCCATTCCGTAAAGGGTAAAACGATCATCGCGAAGCAGGTGACCACGATCAGCGCCATGTTTTCCCGGTCGAACGCCCATTTTTCCACGGCGAGCGCAGCGAACAGCAGGCCGATGAGGATAAAGTAACTAATTTTGGCGCTTTTCATCGTGATATACCGACCCAGTTCTTCATCCTGGGCTGGGCCGTCGCCCTCTTCAGGCGATCCCCAGGTGATTGCGGTAAAAAACGAACCGAGCAGAACAGCCGTGGGCATCAACTCATTGAAGCCGACGGGCTGGCCCATCAGCAACTTATATGCGGTAAACCCCGCAATGATGACAGTGGCCGTTCCGATTATTGCGGCACCCCATATCCGTGCCGTCATCTTCATCTTACATCTCCTCCTTACGCGTGAAACAATTCGTCGACGGTCACTCCAAGCGCGCGGGCAAGCTGAAACGCCAACTTGAGGCTGGGATCGTACTTGTTGTTTTCAATGGCGTTGATGGTCTGCCGGGAGACGCCGCACATCTTGGCCAGTTCTTCCTGGGAGATGTTATTCAGCTTGCGCAGCTGCTTGATCTTGTTTTCCATGGCGGTCTCTCCATTGGGGAAATGTAAAAGATGTTTTACATATACAGCGTACCAATCATATGGAAAAATATCAAACATGTTTTACATACGTGTTTTTATTTAAAATAATTATAAATAGATATTGACTTTCATTTTGTATCAAGTATAATGATAACTGTTCCTAGTTGATAATTATTTTAATTTGATTTGGGAAAGAGGGGGGAGCTGGAATGTACGATGTGATTGTGATCGGCGCAGGTCCGGCAGGCACATCCGCAGCCATCTATACGGCGAGGGGCAACCTGAAGACACTGGTGATCGACAAAGCGCCCGGCACCGGCGCACTTGCCCTGACCCATAAGATCGCCAACTACCCTGGCGTGGAAGGTGAGCTGACGGGTAAAGAACTGCTGGACAAAATGAATCGGCAGGCCAAGAGCTTTGGCGCCGAGTTCCTGCAGACGACGATTACGGCCGTGGATGTGGAGGACGAGGTGAAACGCATCTACACCGCGCACGGTACGTTTGAAGCCAAAGCGGTGATTGTCGCCACCGGCTCCAAGGGACGCAACCGCATGCTGCCCGGCGAGGAACGCCTGTTGGGCAGAGGTGTCAGCACCTGCGCCACCTGCGACGGCGCGTTTTACCAAGGGAAGCACGTCGCGGTCATCGGCGACACGGAAGAGGCGCTGGAAGAAGCCATGGCGCTGACCAAATTTGCCGGCAAGATCACCTTCATCATCCCGCGCGGCGACCTGCAGGGCGTAGACGAGATGCCGGAGCTGCCCAATACGGAGGTAATGTTCCGCACACGTCCGCTGGAGATCGTCGGCGAACAGAAGGTGGAAGGCGTCCGCATCCGGCGGCCGAACGGCGCAGAGGAGCTGCTGTCTGTCGACGGCGTGTTCATCTTCCTGTCGGGCAGCAAACCAGGCACCGATTTTCTCGAGGATCAGGTCCCGCTGGATGAAGAAGGGTACATGATTCTCGACGAGTACATGCAGTCTGCCGTACCGGGTGTGTTTGGCGCCGGCGAAGTGCGGAAAACACCGGTCAAGCAGGCGGTCGTTGCAGCCGCTGACGGCGCCATCGCGGCGATGGCTGCCGACAAGTACATCAACAAGCGGTCCAAAATCGTACCACAGTACAAATAAGCATTCCAAAGAGAAGAGGAGCGATCATTTCATGGCACAAGCAATCGTGTATTCCAGCACCAACTGCGGCTTCTGCAAGCAGTTGAAATCCTATCTGGAGGAGCAAAACATCGCGTACGAAGAGCGCAACATTGACGAAAACGAGGCATATCGCGAGGAGCTGGGACGTCTGGGCGTGATGTCCGTGCCGCTGACGCTGATCGGCGACAAGCAGATTCTCGGATTTAACCCCAACCGCATCAAAAAAGCGCTGGCCAGCCTAGAAGAACAGGCCCAGTAACCCAATACCCATACCCGGAGAGGAGAGACATCATCATGACAACGAACGTGACAGCACCGCAAGTGGAACTGAAAGTAGGCAAACCGGCCCCCGATTTTAACATGCTGACGACGAAAAACCTGGAGACGCTGGAAGAGCGCGTCACCCTGGCCGATTACAAAGGAAAGTGGCTCGTCCTGTTCTTCTGGCCGTTTGACTTTACCTTTGTCTGCCCGACGGAAGTGACCGCGTTCAGCGATCACCTGGACGAATTCCACGACCTGGATTGCGAAGTGTTGGGCGTGTCGACGGACAGCGTCTATACGCACCGCGCCTGGATTCAAACGCCGCGCGACCAAAACGGCATCGGGCCCGTGAAGTTCCCGCTGGCCAGCGACTTTACCAAGGAGACGGCCCGGGCTTACGGCGTGCTTGACGAAGAAACCGGCGCGGCCCATCGCGGTCTGTTCATCATCGACCCGGAAGGTGTGCTGCGCTACCAGGTCGTGACGGACATGAATGTCGGCCGCAGCGTCGACGAAACGCTCCGCGTGCTGCAGGCACTGCAGGCGGGCGGTCTCTGCCCGGCCAACTGGAAGCCCGGCATGAAGACATTGTAAATTGTAATCAGAGGTTTTTGGTGCGCACGATCGCCGGTTCTGCGGTACAATGAAAGCACGAGAAACCACAGGAAGAGGCGACGTGACGATGCGGGATGTCAAACATCGCTACCGGGGACTGCCGCCCCGCACGCCGGAGATGCTGTACAACATCGTGCGCAAGTTTTACCGGGGAGCGGTCAGCCACTACGATCTAATCCAGGAGAAAAAGGCGGACGTCAGGGCAGCCTGGCTGCAAAGAGGGGAGAGCGACAGCGACGCGGCACTGCGGCAGGCGATGACCACGCTGTTTCTGGAGTTTCACTTCTACGTCACCTGCTGGCTGCAAATAGAGATGGCTCTCTATCGGCTGGCGCGGCAGGACGAGCGTCAGGCGGAGGTAATGGAGCGCTTCCGCGAAACGTTGGAAAAGCACGTAAAGGTGCGGGAGCTGCTGGATGAGACAGAGGCCTGCGTCCAGGCGCAGTGGCAGCATGACGGCCCTGGTCTGGCGTGCGTCGAGAGGGACGGATACACGTTTGGAGACGTGACGTTTACCGTGGACGAGCAGAGCCTGAAAGACCTGCATGACCTGTATGCGGCGATCATGGCCGCAAGAGAAGCCCAACCCTCCGCTGCGCCGACCGTCTCCGGCTGAGGCAATCTGCCCGGCGCAGGACATGCTTGCAATCAACACGAAAAAACGTGACCGCCCGTTTTGGGACGGTCACGTTTTTCATGTAAGCCGGTTGTGCCGACATCAGAAACTGCTCGGGAAGATGGAGCCAGTTTGCTGCGGAGCGGGCTGGCCTGCATTGAGGGCGCGCACTTCCTGCACATTGGTGCCGGCAAAGCCGGGTTGGAAAATGGCTTGGGCGCCGCCAAACGACGGGCTGATCGACTGTTGCGGCTGAGCCTGCTGCATGTACCCGCCGCCCAGGGATGCGGAATAGCCAACTTGGTTTTGCTGGCGCACTTCCTGCACGTTGGTGCCGGCGAAGCCAGGTTGGAAAATGGCTTGGGCGCCGCCAAACGACGGGCTGATCGACTGCTGCGGCTGAGCCTGCTGCGCGTACCCGCTGCTCAGGGATGCGGAATAGCCGCCTTGGTTCAGTTGGCGCACTTCCTGTACATTGGTGCCGGCAAAGCCGGGTTGAAACACGGCCTGCACACCGCCGCCAAACGACGGGCTGATCGACTGCTGCGGCTGAGCTTGCTGCGCGTACCCGCCGCCCAGGAATGCGGAATAGCCGCCTTGGTTTTGCTGGCGGACTTCCTGTGCGTTAGTCCCGGCGAAACCGGGTTGGAAAATGGCTTGAGCGCTGCCGAACGAATGGCTGATCGGCTGCTGAGGTTGAGTTTGCTGCGCGTACCCGCCGCTCAGGGATGCGGAATAACCGCCTTGGTTCAGTTGGCGCACCTCCTGCACGTTGGTCCCGGCAAAACCAGGTTGAAACATGGCGCTGGCAGGGGCACCGATGGACGGAAACTGCTGATATTGTTGGTTTTGTGTGAAGTGATTCATGTGTGTTTACACCTCCTGCCATTATCATTTCCAAGGATTAGAAGCTCATGCACGCAACGTCAATTCAAGAGAATTCTCATTTGGAAGAAAACGGATGCTCGGTCCTATGCCTACAATTGCACATGGGTAAAAAACATGCCGGCCTCAATCAGCCGGCGATTTAGCTCCTCGATCCCGCCGCCTTTCCCTTGCCGCCGGGAAGGCGGGAGACGTATTGTGCGTAACGGATCAGGTTGGACAGGGAGGAACGGCGGATGGACGGTTCGTCAAACTTTTCCGGCTTGGCATTGGCCTCGAAAAACCAAAGCTGTCCTTCCGCGGTCAGTCCCAGATCCATCGACATTTCCGCCAAGGCTTTGATCTCTTCGTTCAGGGCGCGGGCGATGGTCAGCGAGGTCTCCTTGATCTTCGTTTCAACAGCCGCAGCATCTTCCTGGAACAGGGCGTTCAGCACGGTGGACAGGGGGTGAATCGAGCCGCCGCGCGGCACATGGGTGGTGATGTTTTGCGATCCGGCGCGACGGATGCCGATTCCGGTGACACACCACTCGCCCTTGCCGTTTTTCTGTACCAGGACGCGCACGTCAAACGGCTTTCCCAGATACAGCGCCCGATGAATTCCCTGCTGCATGATGTACCCCTGTTTCCGCATGTGCAATTTGACGTGTTTCCAGACGGCGTACAGCGAGGAGAAGCGGCGGGAAATCGCGCGTTTTTCCTGCAGTCGCTGCAGGAACCAGCCGTTCTTGTTTAGCTCCACCCGCATGATGCCCTGACCGGCCCTGCCCCGAACGGGCTTCAGGTATACAAACCGGTGTTTGTTGCAGAAGGTCCGAAAATGGGCAAACGTATCCAGCTTCTTCGTCTCCGGCAAAAAGGGGGCTACCTCTGCGTGGCTGCTGAGCATGCGAAACAGCGTGTGCTTGTCAAAAAAGCAGCGGTTGAAAAGCGTGACGTTCTGCAAGTCCTCGATCTGATCCAGGGCTCGCTTCACGTCCGAGCGTCTTTCCGCCTGGCGCGACGGGACGCGGTTGTAGACGACGTGCGGAAACGGCAGCACGGTTTCCAGCCACTGATTTTGCTGATCGTCGTACAGATAGCCGCGGACGTGTTTCTTTTCCCAGTTGATCCCCTGTGGAGTAAATACGTAGACCAACGCGCCCAACTTTTTGCCGGAGAGGGAGAGGTCCTTGAAATGGTCACGATTGCCGAGAAAGGTCGGTCCGTCCCCGACAGTCAGAATGCCGATCAACGGTCCGATCTTCAAAGTGTTGTCGACGGTCTTGCAGTTGATGCGGGTGCGGATGCGGCCCGGCTTCGGCTTTGGTTTGCCCAGGTGCAGCCGTTTTTTGCAGTCAAACGGCCCCAGGTGGGCAATCAACTGCCGGGGGTTGTTCGGCGTGAGCGCTTGTCGCGGGACGTGCAAAAACCATCGGCCGCTGGGGAGGATGGTCAGCCACCCGGAGCGCTGTTGGAGCATGGGTGTTTCCTCCTTCCTGTACGGTGGTTCGCCTCGCTGCTTAAAAGTTGGCCAGATAGCAACTGTAGTCGACAAGCAGGCGGCTGGATTCCTGGTCCGCCTGTTTCAACCTGGCGTGTTTGAAGATGGACCGCCCCGGCTTGGAATTGGCTTCAAACATCCAGACGTGGCCGTGGGTGTCAATCCCCATGTCCAGCCCCAGTTCGCCCATGTCTGTCCCTCTCGCCTGTTCGAGCGCAGTGGCGATGAGGATGGCGGCTCGGGTGATGCGTTCAACCATCAGGTCTTTCTTTCTGCCGAACAGGTATGTCAGAAGTTCATCGCCTGGAATGACGGTTCCGCCGGTGCGGACGTGGGTGGTGACACTGCCGGAGCCGGCCACTTTGGCTGCCATGCAGGAGACGACCCATTTGTTTTGCTGGTTCTTGTGCAGGTGGACGCGGAAGTCAAACGGCCGGCCGTCAAACGTCATGAGCGAGATGCCCTGTTGAGCCAGATAGGAGCCGACACGGCGGGTGCGAAACACGTGCTGGTACAGCGAGGAGAGCTTGGCAAAGCGCCGCTTGACGATTTTGCTGCCGGAGTGGTAGGTGACGTCAAAGCCGCGGCCCGGATGGCGGACGATCTTGACGATCCCGTACCCCAGACTGCCGTTTTTCGGCTTCAGATAGACGAGCGGGTATTTCCGCAAAAGCGTGCGGAGCGTCTGCAGCGACGGCGAGGAATAGGTTTCCGGGATGTGTTCATTCACTTCGGGGTTGGGGTAGAGGATCTGATGCACAGTCCATTTGTCGAAAAACCCCTGGTTAAACATCGGCAGATTTACGTAGTGAGCCAGCCTGAATTTAAATTCCTGAACCGCTTCCTGACGCTCCATCATCCGGGAAGGAATGCGGTCGTAGACGACGTCGGGCAGGGCGGTGTTCATTTTCCGCCAGACGTATCCGCCTCGCTTCGACGGGCGCAAAAACCAGGCGTCCACGCGGTGATCGTTCCAGTTTACGTCGTGCGGAGAGAAGATAAAGTAAAAGACGCCTTTCCCCTCTTGAGCCTGCAGCAGGTTGTAAAAAAACGAGGTGCGCGCTCCGATCGGCTGGCGGGAATTGCTGCGCAGCCCAGTGGTGACAATACCGATGGAGGGGCCGATGCGCAGGGTGTCATCTTCCCATTTGATGTGGATCAGCCCGCCGTGCGGAATGCCCAGATCGGCTTTCAACAGGCTCGTGACCTTGACGATACTGCTGTCCGGATTTCGCCGGTCCTGAAAGACGGTCGTGACCACTTCCCGTTTTCCCAGCGAGACCTTGATCTTTTGGCGGGGACGCAGCTGCAGCTTTTGGAACAGGTGGGACGGCAGGATAATGCCGGAGACATGCGGGTAGGACAGGAAGCGGAGCCGCACTATGATCGATTCCATGCGTTGTGTACCTCCTACATACTTTTCATGAGATAGCGGGCGTAGCGAACCGGATGCGCGATGGAGCGGAGCCGGGCCTTTGGATCGTCAATCAGGCGGAACACGGTCCGTCCCGGTCTGCTGTTTACCTCGATGATCCAGACGTTGCCCGCCGTGTCGATGCCGACGTCAATCCCCAGCTCAACCAGCCGGCCGTGCACCTTCTCGAGATAGGGAGGAAGCTCAGTCGCCAGGCGGTCGATTTCCTGTTCGATGCGGGCTTGCACTTCCGGCTGATAATGCTGGGCGAGAAAAGGACCCAGCGGCACAGCCTTGCCGCCGCCGTGGAGATTGGACGTGATGCTGCGCTTGTCGCCCAGCCGGACGGCTTTTCCGGTGATTTCCCACGTACCGAGGCCGTTCTTTTGCACCAGAACGCGCACGTCAAAAGGCGTTCCGTCCGGTGCGTGCAGCGACAGATACGGCTGGACCAGAAACGTCCGCCCGGCGGTAAAGCTGGCGATGAAGCTCTTCAGCCCTTGCGCTGTGCGAATCATGCGGGAAAACGGCTCGTTTTTCCGATCCCGCCCGACAATCTCGAAGCCGTTGAGAGTGGGAACGATCCGCACCACGCCGGCACCGTGCGTGCCGGCAGACGGTTTGATTACGGCAGCACCGTACGTTACCAGCATCTCCCGCAGCGCGGCAATGGTCAGTATCTCGGTCGGAGGAATCCACGCCGCCAACTCCGGCGACTTGCTCAACATCTGGTGCACCTGCCACTTGCCGGAGAGACCGTGGCCCAAAAACGTAATCTGCGGGTCGTTTTGCAACTTCTTCACGAATGGTTTATAGTGGCGGTATGACGGACCGACAAAACAGCGGTCGTAGATGACGTCCGGCAGCGGAAAGATTCCGCTGCGCCAGGCGCCGTTACGATATTCGAACCCGGCGACGGTACGGGACTCAAAATCAACCTGGCGCGGTGAAAAGACAAAGACGTGAATGCCTGCCTTGCGTCCGATCAGCGTCAGTTTTTTGTAGTACGATTTTTCCTGAAAATGCGGGCCGTGGCATCGGGTCATAATGCCCAGGCTTTTTTGCTTTGCCGTCATGGAGGGTCACCTTCGTCTGATTTTCTTGCCGGTTTGTTTCCGTTTGGCTGTCCGGGGAAACCCGCACAAATAGGCGGCGTAATCCAGCATGCGCAGAACGGATGGACGTACGCGCCGGACAGAGCTGTCTTCCCTGGCCGCCTCAGGTATCGCGCTGGCCGTTTTGGAGGGCTTGCTGTTCACTTCCAGGAGCCAGACCCGGCCGCGAATGTCGACGCCGAGATCCACGCCAAATTCCGCGTACCGGCCGGAGAGCGACTGCTCCAGCAGCCGGGAGAGCTTCAGCGCAACGCTTCGCAGTGTCGCGACGGTCGGACGTGTACCCGTTGCCCAGGGGCCGCAGACGCGCAGAGCCTGGGCGGCACCGATCATCACGCCGCCGCGGGAGACGTTGGAGACGATGCTGTTTTGGCCGAGACGGGCGACCATCGACGTGACGGCCCATTCGCCTTTGCGGTTTTTTTGCACCAGTACGCGAAAGTCGGCGGGGCGCTGCTGGATGCCGATCAACGGTAGCCCCTGCTGCAGCAGGTACGGCTTTCCGTTTGTCCGGTTCTGCAGGTATCGATGCAGGCCGGAAATACTGGAAAATGATCGGGTCGCGCTGCCGAGCCGGGCTGTCTGATACCCGCCGGCGGTGCGCCGCAGGCGGATGATGCCGCGGCCCATGCTGCCGTTTGCCGGCTTGGCGTAGACGGTTTTGTGCTGCTCCAGCATCTGTTTCAGATCCGTCAGACCGGAATAGCATACCGTCTGCGGCAGGTGTTCGGCAGCCGCCGGCTCGTTTTCCAGCGCTGTGTGAACGTGCCACTTATTGAGAAATTGTTCATTGAAAAACGGGATGTTGAATTCCTTGCACCGCTCGATCCATTCACCCATGGCCTCGCTTTGCTCCCGCTTTCGGGAAAGCCGGTTGTAGATGCATTGAGGCAACGGCAGCACCGTTTGCCGCCACTTTTCGTTGTGGCGAACCATGCCGTGGACGATCTGTTGTTTCCAGTTGACGTCCTGCATGCGAAATACACAGACGATTCCGCCGCGGCGGAGGCAGACGTCCGCTATCTCGTCGAAGAACGAGGTGAACGGACCAAACGGGGCGGCTGGGGACTGGGGGTTGTAGCGGGAGACCAGAACGCCCAGATAGGGGCCAAAAACAAGACGCTGCTGGCTCGCGTAATAACGTGCCAGCAGGGGAACTCCCATAGGCAGATGCAGCGTGTGGGCCAGTGAGGGGCGAATCAGGGTGAGGCCGCTTCGTTCCATGCCCGTTACGCGGGCGCAAGCAGTCTTGCTGCCAAACTGGACAGTAAGCGTCGACGTGTCCAGCTTCCACTTGCGAAGACACGCTTGGGGCAGATACAAATCGTTGTCCGTCTTGGGATCGTACGATTGCAGAACCGTTGGAACGTAAGACATGGCAATCCCCTTCCCATCAGACATGAAGTTAGTCTATTTTATGAGCAGGCATAAACTTTGGTTCCATTGAGGAGAAGAGAGGGCGTTTGGCCAGATGAATGCGTGGTTAGTGTTGCTGATGAACGTGGCGGTCGGTTCCGCCATTGGCGGCATGACAAACGAGCTGGCGATCCGCATGCTGTTTCGCCCGCACAAACCGTGGCAGATCGGCGGCTGGCGGGTGCCGTTTACACCCGGATTGATTCCCCGCCGGCGGGATGAGATCGCCGTCCACATGGGTCGGCTGGTGGAAGAGTACCTGCTGACCGCCGAGGGCATCAAACGGGCGCTGGCTCAAAGCGGAATGGAGAAAACGTTGAACACCTGGCTGACCGGCGTGGTCGACAGATGGTGTGCGGACGGCCGCACCCTGCGCCAGTTTCTGCACGCTGCCGCTCCCGAACTGTTGGCCGAAGAAGGCGGGATAAGCGAGAGCGTGCGCCGTCCGCTTCAGCAACGGTGGCAGGCGTTTGTCAACGAACTGATTCATCATCATGAACAGAAGCGGCTGCGCGAACTGATCCCCGCAGAGGGCATGGCCCGGATCGACACGGCGCTGGAGGATGCCAGCCGTCTCCTGCTGGAGCGTTTTCGCGCCTATCTGCACTCACCCGACGGTCAGCAGACAGTGCAGCAGATGATGCGCGGAATGCTCGGCGGAGGAGGCATGTTTGGCGGCTTGGTCGGCATGTTTCTGACGGAGGAAAAAATCGTCGGCAAACTGCTTCCCTACCTGGACGACCTGCTGGCCCATCCGGAACTGGTGAATCGGCTGAACCGCTTTTTGCGTCAGGAAGCAGACAGATGGCTGGACAAAACCGTGCGGGACGTGTATGACTGGATCGGAGCGCAGCAGGTGGAAGCGTGGTCGTCTGCCCTGTTTGCCAAGCTGGAGGAGCAGGGCGTCCGGCTTCTGGACAAGCCGCTGGGCCAACTGCTCTCCCCGCTGCGACAGACGGTGGCGGACCAGGTGATTCCCCGGCTGGCGCGCTGGATGGTGGAGACAGTGGAGCACAATGTGGAACGGCTGTTTCACAAACTCTCCGTCCGCGACATCGTCACCAGGCAGGTGGAGGGCTTCCCGATCGAACGGATCGAGGAGATGATCGTGGGGATTTCCGGACGGGAGTTTCGCATGATCACCATTCTCGGGTTTATCCTGGGAGGTGTCATCGGACTGGTGCAGGGGCTGTTGGCCGCCTTGTGGAGATAGCGATGCGGCCTGTTTTTTGGGCCATGGTACTCTGAAACGAAACTGTAAAGCCGTTGTAATCTTTCTGTAATATTCCCGGGGTAAGATAAAGACACGATGAAAACCCCCTTAATGATATACTTTCTGCCGGAGTAGCCGCAAAGCTACTCTTTTTTTTACCCGGCCATCGGGTATAGTGAACCCAGGAGAGTACCTGAACATCCCGGGTTGGCCGGTCCCGGCTGCAGCGCGAGCCGGGGGCAACGATACCGCTGTGGAAGCATAGGATGGAGGGTGGGTACAAGCAGATGGCAACCAAACACGAACAAATTCTACAATATATTGACCGTCTTCCGATCGGTACGAAGATCTCCGTGCGCCAGATCGCCAAGGATCTGGATGTAAGCGAAGGCACCGCCTACCGGGCGATCAAGGAAGCGGAAACGCAGGGCTACGTCAGCACGATCGAGCGCGTCGGAACGGTGCGGATCGAGAAAAAGCAAAAGGAAAACATTGAACGGCTGACGTTCGCCGAAGTGGTCAACATCGTCGACGGTCACGTCGTGGGCGGCCGCGAGGGGCTGCACAAGACATTGAACAAGTTCGTCATCGGCGCCATGCAGTTGGAGGCGATGATGCGCTACATCGACGCGGGCAGCCTGCTGATCGTGGGGAACCGCTATCAGGCGCACAAAATCGCCCTGCAGCAGGGAGCGGCCGTCCTGATTACCGGCGGCTTTGACACCAGTGAAGAGGTAAAGCGGTTGGCCGACCAGCTGGCCTTGCCGATCATCTCGTCCAGCTATGACACGTTTACCGTCGCTTCCATGATCAACCGGGCCATTTACGATCGGCTGATCAAAAAAGAGATCGTCATGGTGGAAGACATCCTCAAACCGCTGGCGGAGACGCCCGTGCTGCTCCCGACGGACACGGTCGCCAAGTGGCACCAGTATACGGAATTGTATCAGGACACCCGTTTTCCCGTCGTCGACGAGCAGATGCGGCTGATTGGGATCGTCACGTCGAAAGACATCATCGGCCACGAGGAGACAGCGACGATCGACAAGGTGATGACGAAAAATCCGATCACCACGTCGCCGCGCGTCTCCGTGGCCTCCTCCGCGCATCTGATGGTGTGGGAGGGGATCGAACTGCTGCCGGTGGTGGACAACTACCGCAAACTGGTCGGCGTGCTCAGCCGCAACGACGTGCTGAAGGCGCTGCAGTATACGGCCAAGCAGCCGCAGATGAGCGAGACGTTCCCCAACCTGATCATGTCCCACTTCCGTGAGGAGCGGCAGGGAGACCAGCTCGTCTACAAGGGGGAAGTGACACCCCAGATGACCAATCACCTGGGGACGATTGCCAGCGGCATCATGACCACCGTCATGGTGGAAGCGGCGTGCAACCTGCTGCGGCTGCAGCGGCGCGGGGACATGGTGCCGGAGAACATCACCGTCTACTTTTTGAAGCCGGTGCAGATGGAGAGCCAGATCGAGGTGCGGCCGCGCCTCATGGACATCAGCCGCCGCTTCGGAAAGGTGGAAGTCTGCGTGTACCACGGCGACCAGCAGGTGGGACAGGCGATGGTAACGGCGCAGATCATCGATCGCTAATCAATCGGTATCACGCAAACGGAATTACACACAAAAAAGGTCGTCCGGACGGCAGTGCCGCGGACGGCCTTTTTGGCTTGCTGACCTGTACAATGTCAATTGGTGAGGTTATCTGTACGAAGACAGAAAAAAGTTGAGCAGTCCGACTGCAACGAAAAAACCGAGCATCCCAATCAGGAAATAACCGATATACAGAATGATTCGGTAGGGGGATTGATCGCGCATGGTTGTCCTCCCTTTTTTCTTTCTTTGCCGATTGAACCTTTCCAGTTCTTACTGGTATATACGTGCTGACCGGCCCGGACGTTTCGCGGTCCGCATTGACAGCGGAGAAAAAGCGGCTTATGTTTAGGATTAGACAATCATCTAATGTAATGGACACGATATACACGATTGAAACGGAAGGAGGGGGTTTCCATGCAGCTGGAAAAGCTGGTCACCTTTTACAAAGCGCTGGGAGACCCGACCCGTCTGCGCATCGTCGCGCTCCTGGCGAACGGTCCGCTGCACGGCCAAGCGCTGGCCGGCAAGCTGGGCGTCACCCCGCCCACCATCACGCACCACATGGCAAAGCTGCGCGAGGCCGGGATCGTCTATGAGCGGCGGGAAAAAAACACGATTTACTTTACCCTGCACGAGACCAATCTGACGCGCAAATCGCAGGCGCTTCTGACCCTGCTGGACAAGGCGAAAGGAACGGAAGGAGCGGCAGAGATGGAGGAAACGGACGAGAAGTGGGCGGCGGAGAAAATGCAGGTGATCCGCCATTTCTTCACGGCGGACGGCAGGCTGAAGCACATCCCGACGCAGCGAAAGAAAAAGCTGATCGTCTTCGAACACATGGTGCGGGGACTGGAGCGGGGACGAAAGTACGAGGAGCGGGAAATCAACGAGTACATCCGCCGCTTCCACGACGATTACGCCACGATCCGGCGCGAATTTGTGATGAACCACTATATGTACCGGGAGAACGGCATCTACGAGTTGAATCCCCCGGAGATGTGGGCCAAGGCGGAAGACCTGCGCTGAAGAGCGGAGCGGCTGCAAAAGCAGCATAAACAAAAAAAGGACAACCGTCGGCACCTGCCGCTTCGGTTGTCTGAAGCAAGAATGTCACACAGGCTCATTATACGCAGGAACAGCGATTTTGGCCAGAAAAAACGAATGGGAACGGAGGAAAAACGTTCCCATGGCAGGCTCGGCCCCTGACGGCTACGAGCCTTTTTTCAGTTCCGCCTGCCACGCAGCGCGGTAGCGGAGGAAGTTGCGTGTGCCGAGAATCAGGTTGACACCGCCGACAAACAGGAGCACCAGGGCGATCACGACGCGGATCACGTCCAGCTGGTCAAACGTCAACTGATTGAGTCCCAGCAGCGTGACCAACACGCCGAGCGACATGTTCATCTTGCCCAGGGTCATGCGCGACGCCAACGGGTGCATCCCACGCTGACGAGCGGTAATGCTGTAGTACACGCTGGCCACCAGGGAAGCCAGCACTCCGGTTACATAGGTCGCAAACCACATGCATGGATTCATCCTCTCCTGCGATCTGGTACTATCCTACCAAAGTTTGCGAAAGCGGGCAATCTGGACAGGGGAATGTTTGTTCTCATATGGTTTTGTGGTATAATTTTCTTGTACAATAGCACATCAGTTCGCAAAGGGGGCACTTCCATCCCTGCAAGAAAGGGGGTGACGCGATGACCGTATACCAAGCGTTGAGTCTGATGCTGGCGTTTGGAAGCCTGGTTGTCATGCTCCTGACGAACAAAAAGAAGTAGGCCGCGCGTGAGTCCGACAGCTCCGCGACCTACTCCTCTTCCCAACGGGCCGTTCCCTTTGCGGCAACGTCTATTGTGCGATGACCGGAGCGCGGCAACGCTTCGGTCTCTTTCATTTGATTCCCGTTCGACGGCCGTTGCTGGCAAGGGAATCCCTATCTTCACTATACCCATGCGGCAAGGGATTGTAAAGCCCACGCCTGCCCTGACAGGGGCGGGATGAAGTATAATGAAAGAAAACGACAACGGGACGGAACAAGAGAGGAAGGAACGCGATGACCCCCTTTGTCCATCTGCATGTGCACACGGAATACAGTTTGCTCGACGGCGCGGCCCGCATCGAGGAACTGGTGCGCCGGGCGGCGGAGCTGGGCATGCCGGCCCTGGCGATGACCGATCACGCCAACCTGTACGGCGCCGTGCCGTTTTACAAGGCCTGCCGGGACGTAGGCATCAAGCCGATTATCGGCATGGAGGCGTACGTCATCGAAGGAAACCTGCAGGATCGCGTGCGCAATGCCCCCGCACCGTACCATCTCGTGCTGCTGGCGGAGAACGATCGCGGCTACCGCAACCTGCTCAAGCTGGCAACGCTGGCCAACACGGAGGGCCACTTCATCCTCCCCCGGCTGAACAAGGAGGCGCTGGCCCACTACAGCGAGGGGCTGATCGCTTTGAGCGCCTGCCGGGAGGGGGAGGTGGCCCGGCTGCTGCTCGCCGGCGACAGCGAGGGAGCCCGACAGGCGGCGCTCTGGTATCAGCAGGTGTTCGGCGCTGACCGGTTTTACCTGGAACTGCAGGATCACGGGTTGGAGATCGAGCGCAGGCTGAATCAGCGGCTGCTCCATCTGGGGCGGGAGACGGGCATTCCGCTCGTCGCCACCAACAACGTGCACTACGTCTACCGGGAACAGCACCGGCAGCATGACATTTTGCTGGCAATTGGCGAGGGCAAGACGGTGGACGAGGAGAACCGATTCCGCTACGAGACCGACGAGTACTACCTGAAAAGCGGCGACGAGATGGCCCGCCTGTTTGCCTATGCGCCGCAAGCGCTGTCCAACACGGCCGCCATCGCCGAACGCTGTCAGTGGGAATTGTCGTTTGGCCAGCACATTTTGCCCAGGTTTCCCCTGCCTGCCGGACAGGAACCGACAACTTTCCTGCGCGAACTGTGCGAACAAGGCTGCCGCGAGCGCTACGGCGAGATCACGCCCGAGGTGCGCGAGCGGTTGGAACACGAACTGGCGATCATTACGCGGACCGGTTTTACCGATTACTTTCTGATCGTCTGGGACTTCATGCGCCACGCCCATGAGCAGGGCATTCCGACCGGGCCGGGACGCGGTTCGGCGGCGGGCAGCCTGGTGGCCTATGCGCTGAAGATCACCAATGTTGATCCGCTTCGCTTCAGCCTGCTGTTTGAACGGTTTCTCAACCCGGAGCGGGTGACGATGCCGGACATCGACATTGATTTTTCCGTTGAGCGGCGGGACGAGGTGATCCGTTACGTGGCCGACAAGTACGGTCATGACCGGGTGGCGCAGATCATCACGTTTGGCACGATGGCGGCACGGGCTGCTGTCCGCGATGCGGGGCGGGCACTGGGGCTGTCGCTTGGCCTGGTGGACCGGGTGGCCAAAATGATCCCGCAGTCTCCCGGCATGACCATCGACAAGGCGTTCCAGCTCAATCCAGAGTTGGGCAAGCTGTGCGAGACGAACGGCCAGGCGAAGCAGTTGATCGAAGCGGCCAGGGGCGTCGAGGGGCTGCCCCGCCACGCTTCCACGCACGCGGCCGGCGTAGTGATCGCACCGGAGCCGCTGACCGAGTACGTGCCGCTGCAGACCGGCAGCGAAGGCTTGGCTTTGACCCAGTATCCGATGGAAGCGCTGGAAGAGATCGGTCTGTTAAAGATGGATTTTCTCGGCCTGCGCAACCTGACGATCATTCAGGAAACGCTGCGCCATCTGCGAGAACAGGGGATCGACCTCGACCTGGAGCGGATTCCCCCCGACGACGCCAAGACCTTCCGGATGCTCAGCCGCGGCGAGACGACGGGGATCTTTCAACTGGAATCGGCGGGGTTCCGCAGCGTGCTGCGCGAGCTGAAGCCGACCAGCCTGGCCGACATTGTCGCCGTGCTCGCCCTTTACCGGCCGGGGCCGATGGAGATTATCCCGCAGTACATCCGGGCCAAGCACGGCGAAACCCAGGCGCACTACGCCCACCCCGATCTGGAGCCGATCCTGAAAGAAACGCACGGCTTCATGATCTACCAGGAGCAGATCATGCAGATCTCTTCCAAGCTGGCCGGGTTCAGCCTGGGCGAGGCGGACATATTGCGGCGGGCGGTGGGCAAGAAGAAACGGGAACTGTTGGCCGAGCAGCGGGAGAAGTTCGTCGCCGGCTGCGTCAGACAGGGCTACGGGGAGCGGCTCGGCAACGAAATCTACGACCTGATCGTCCGCTTCGCCGACTACGGTTTCAACAAGGCGCACTCGGTCGCCTACGCGATCATCGCCTACCAGATGGCCTACCTGAAGGCCAACTACCCGCTCGCCTTCATGGCCGCGCTGCTGTCGCTTTCCATCGGCAGCCAGACGCGCATCGCCGAGTACACCGAAGAGGCGCGGCGGCTGCGGCTGACCGTGCTGCCCCCGGACGTAAACGAGAGTCAGGCCTTTTTTACCGTGGAAAAGGAGGCGATCCGCTTCGGACTGGCGGCGGTCAAAAACGTCGGCTACGGCGCCATCGAGTCGATCGTGCAGGAGCGGGCCAAACGTCCGTACCGCGACCTGTTTGACTTCTGCGCCCGGGTTGACGGCAGGCTGGTCAACCGGCGGGTGGTCGAATCGCTGATTCTGTGCGGCGCGCTGGATTCGCTGCCCGGTCACCGCAGCCAGCTCATGGTGCTGCTGGACGAGGCGATGGGTAAAGCGACGGGCAGGCGGCAGGAGCGGGACGCCGACCAGCTCAACCTGTTTGCCGGCGAAGACGGAGCAGAGCCTGTGCGCCTGCCGTCCGAGTACCCCGATGTGCCACCGTTTTCGCGCAGCCAGCAGTTGAAAGAAGAGCGGGAACTGCTTGGTGTCTACCTGTCCGGACATCCGCTGGACCAGTTCGCCCACCTGCTCAACCGGCCGGAGGTGCACGCCGTCTCTGCGCTGGCGGAGTGCGCCCGGGACCAGACGGTGAAAGTGGTGGGCATGATCGTCGAAGAGCGGCGGATTCAGACCAAGAAAGGGGAACCGATGGCCTTCGTCACGCTGGAGGACAAAACCGCCCAGGTGGAGATGGTCGTCTTTCCAAAGGTGTACGCCAAATACATCGACCTGCTGAAGCGGGAGCGGATCGTCGTCGTGGAAGCGCGGGTGGATCATCAGGACGATGCGGTGAAGCTGCTGGTCTCCCGCATGTGGGATGTTGAAGCACTGCCCAGGCCGTCGACAGAGCCCGTGCTGTTTGTCAAAATTACGCCGGAACAGGAGCGCGATTCGACACTGCACCGGCTGCAGCGCTTGTTTGTCGAAAAAAAAGGAACGATTCCCGTCGTCCTGTACTACGAAGGAAAAAAGCAGACAATCCGCCTGCCGGACGCGATTCGCGTAGAGGTGGATGCTGCCTTTTTGGAGCAAGCGCGAGAAATTGTGGGAAGTGACAGCGTAATTCAAAAAGAATTGCCAGTAAACTGGGGAGGATGAACCAAGTCCTCCCTTTTTCGCCGTTTTCGGCGGCTTTACAGGAGAATGGGTTTTGTTATAATGGGGACATACCCAAAAAAGTGGTCTGACCACTTAGGTTCGATATAGATAAGTGAATCAGAGCGATACCAGATAGACATGAAATGGAGTGGTACTTGTGTCCAATTTGCGAGAGGATGCACTGGAACTTCACCGGAAGCACAGAGGGAAACTGGAAGCGGTTACCAAGGTGCCGGTGCGCAATGCCCGCGACCTGAGCCTGGCGTATTCGCCGGGTGTGGCAGAGCCGTGCAAGGAAATCTTTGACGACGTGTCCAAAGTATACGACTACACGATGAAAGCCAACCTGGTGGCCGTGGTCAGTGACGGTACCGCCGTGCTCGGACTGGGCAACATCGGTCCGGAAGCGGCCATGCCGGTCATGGAAGGCAAAGCCGTTCTGTTCAAGTCGTTTGCCGGCGTCGACGCCTTCCCGATCTGCCTGAACACCACTGACGTCGACAAGATCGTGGAGACGGTGAAACTGCTGGAGCCGACGTTTGGCGGCGTCAACCTGGAGGACATCGCCGCGCCTGCGTGCTTTGAGATTGAGGAACGCCTGAAAAAGGAAACCAACATCCCGATTTTCCACGACGACCAGCACGGTACGGCTATCGTGACCGCCGCCGGTCTGATCAACGCTCTGCGCGTGGTGAACAAAAAGCTGGAGGATGTCCGCGTGGTCACCAACGGGGCGGGAGCGGCAGGCATCGCCATCATCAAACTGCTCCTGTCCATGGGCGTCAAAGACGTGATCATGTGCGACACCAAGGGGATCGTGTACGAAGGCCGCACCTTTGGCATGAACCCGGTCAAGGAAGAAATGGCGAAAATTACGAACCGCAGCAAAAAGCAAGGGGATCTGGCTGAAGCGATGAAGGGCGCCGACGTGTTCATCGGCGTATCCGTGGCCGGTGCCGTTACCCAGGAGATGGTCCGGTCGATGAACCGCGATCCGATCATTTTTGCGATGGCCAACCCGGTTCCGGAAATCATGCCGGACGAAGCAAAAGCGGCGGGTGCTGCCGTGGTGGGCACGGGCCGTTCCGACTTCCCCAACCAGGTGAACAACGTCCTGGCGTTCCCGGGCATCTTCCGCGGTGCGCTGGATACCCGCGCCACCAACATCAACGAAGAGATGAAACGAGCGGCGGTTTACGCCATCGCCAATCTGATCTCGCCGGAAGAGCTGTCTGCTGACAAGGTGATTCCGGCACCGTTCGACCCGCGCGTCGCTCCCCACGTGGCAGCGGCGGTGGCGAAGGCGGCGATGGAAAGCGGCGTGGCCCGCATTACCGTCGATCCCGAAGAGGTCAAGGAAAGAACGGCAAAACTGGCCGCCATCTCGCTGCAAAAGGCGTAATCCCGGCCGTACGGGAAACAACGAAGAACACCCTCCCAACCGTGTGCGCGGTCAGGAGGGTGCTTCGCCGTAGACAGTCAATGAGGAGGGTGAAAAGTGCTCGGTTCTGCGCAAGAACGAAAAGTGTACGAAGGCATTCTGCTGCAGATCCATGAAATTGTTCGGGAAAAAAACCTGCGCCCCGGCGACAAGCTGCCGTCCGAACGGGAGCTGTCCGAACAACTGGGAGCGGGCCGTTCTTCCGTCCGGGAGGCGCTTCGAGCCCTGGAACTGCTGGGACTGATTGAAACCCGCCGGGGAGAAGGCACCTTTTTGAAGCACTACCGACACAACCGCCTGATTGACATTCTCGGCTACTTTATCCTGCGGGACTACAAGACGAAAAAAGACCTGATCGAAATGCGCCGAATTCTGGAGCTGGAAGCGGTGCGGTTGGCCTGCCGGCGTGCCACAGACAAGCACTTTGACGAGATGGAGCGGATCTTGGCGGCGGCGGAGGAGCGCGTGGAGCGCGGCGAGGTTCCCACCGAGGAAGACTACCAGTTTCACCGCGTGATCTGCCGCTCCAGCCGCAACTCCATTCTGCATCGCATCTGGGCACCGCTCGTCGAGTACAGCGACAGCGTCCGCAGCGAATCGCTGGGACGCGAAGGTCGGGCCCGCACCGCGCTGGCGGAGCACCGTCGGATCATGGAAGCCATTCGCGAGGGAGACGAAGCACTGGCGGTGGAGAGAATGCGCGAGCACCTGGAAAACAGCAAGCTCTAGTCGTGCGTCCCGCCTAGTCCGTTCCCTCTGCTGATTTGCGACGAGCGCTGGCGCTGTGATATGATGAGGCAGACCTGTTTTGGACGCTGAAGGAGGTTGCCAGCATGTGGACGGTCATCTACATCGCTCCTAGCGCAAAAATAGCGGAACGGATACAGCAACGATTGACAGATGAAGGATTCCTGGTCAAGGTACGCGAGGCGAAGGTTTCCAAGCAGTACGAAATTCTCGTGCCCGAAAGCGAAGTTCACGAAGTCCAGGAAATACTCGGCACGATCCTTCACTGACCAGAAAGGTGAGGTGTAACTGTGCTTAAAGACCTGTTCGGGAAGAAGCGAAAGTTCGCGACTGTCCCTGCGGAGACGATTGCGCGCGTTCCCGCCGGCGCGGACGGCGCCACTGTGACGGGACCCAAGGAAAAGGAAGTTCCCGAGGGACTGATGAATAAATGCCCGCACTGCGGGAGCATCCACTACTCCAAGGACCTGGAGAAAAATTTGCGCGTCTGCAAAGGCTGCCAGTACCATTTCCCCATGTCCGCTCCCGAGCGGATCCAGTCGCTCCTGGATGACGGGAAGCTGACCGAGGAGTTCGACGCGGACCTGATCACCGCCAATCCGCTCGGCTTTCCCGGTTATCTGGAGAAGCTGGAACAAGACATGAAAAACACCAATCTCAACGAGGCGGTCATCACCGGCGAGGGCGTGCTGGGAGGCAACCGCATCGTCATCGGCGTGATGGACTCCCGCTTTCGGATGGCCAGCATGGGCTCGGTCGTCGGCGAGAAGATCACCCGGGCGATCGAGCGGGCCGTGGAGCGGCGACTGCCGTTTCTCCTTTTCTCCGCGTCCGGCGGTGCGCGGATGCAGGAGGGCGTGCTCAGCCTGATGCAGATGGCCAAGACGAGCGCGGCGCTGGCCCGGCTGGACCGGGAGCGGCTGTTGTTCATCTCCGTGCTCACCAACCCGACATACGGCGGGGTGACCGCCAGCTTCGCCTCGCTCGGCGACTACAACATCGCCGAACCGGGCGCAATGATCGGGTTTGCCGGCCGTCGCGTGATTGAGCAGACGGTTCGCCAGGAGTTGCCGAAAGATTTTCAGACGGCGGAATTCCTGCTGAAGCACGGACAGCTCGACATGGTGGTGCATCGCAAGGACATGCGGACCACGCTGGCAAAAATCGTCGAGCTGCACACGATTCGGGAGGGAGTGTAGAAATGGCAGGCGAACTTCCCTTTGAGAAGCCGCTGGTGGAACTGCAGGAAAAGATCAAGGAACTGCGCAGGTTTACCGAGGAAAAAGGAATTGATTTTTCCGATGAAGTTGTTCGTTTGGAGAAAAAGGCCAAGGACCTGGCCGAGCAGATTTACGGCAATCTGACGCCTTGGCAGCGCGTGCAGATCGCCCGCCACCCCGAGCGGCCCACGACTTTGGACTACATTCATCATATTTTCACAGATTTTCTGGAAGTGCACGGTGACCGCTGTTTTGGCGACGATCTGGCGATTGTCGGCGGCATTGCCAAACTGGACGGCCGTCCGGTCACAGTGGTCGGCCACCAGAAAGGAAAAGACACCAAGGAAAACATCAGCCGAAACTTTGGCATGGCCCATCCCGAAGGCTACCGCAAGGCGCTGCGGATCATGCAGCAGGCGGACAAATTCGGCCGCCCGATCATCTGCTTTATCAACACCTCGGGGGCATATCCCGGCAAAGCGGCTGAGGAGCGCGGCCAGAGTGAAGCGATTGCCCGCAACCTGCGGGAGATGGCCGGCTTCCGCGTACCGATCATCTGCGTCGTGATCGGCGAGGGCGGCAGCGGCGGCGCCTTGGCGATCGGCGTCGGCAACCGCGTCTACATGCTGGAAAACTCCACCTACTCGGTCATTTCGCCAGAAGGGGCGGCGGCCATTCTCTGGAAGGACGCCAGCCTGGCGATGCGTGCGGCGGAAACGATGAAGATTACCGCGCCCGACCTGCTGGAGCTGAGTGTGATCGACGGGATCATCGAGGAGCCGTTTGGTGGGGCACACCGCGATGTGGTCCAGCAGGCCAGCCGGGTCAAGGCGAAGCTGCTGGAAGGACTGGAACAGCTCGACCGGTTGAGTCCGGAACAACTGATACAGGATCGCTACGAGAAGTTTAAACAGATTGGTGCCTACGCCTCCTTCTGATCCAGAGGAGGCGTTTTTTGCTTTTTTCTGCGCGAAAAATCTGCTAAAATCGTATTCGGACGCGGAATTTGTCAGATCATTCAAAAAGTATGGCACATATTCCGCAATGAGTGTAACAGATATAAATCCGGAACTGATACAGCATGTATCAAAGGCTCTTTGGCACATACTGTTTCTGTTTCAAGACATGCTAATGACGATAAGAAGGGTCGTTGGGCCTTTGTTTAGGACAGGAGAGGTGGTTTCCATGCAGAAAATCGCAGTATTGACCAGTGGCGGAGATTCTCCGGGGATGAACGCGGCGATTCGCGCCGCCGTTCGACGTGCCGCCTATCACGGCGTGCAGATGTACGGAGTGTACCACGGGTACGAAGGGCTGATGCGCGGCCATATCCAGGAGATGACGCTGGGGTCAGTCGGGGACATTATCCATCGGGGAGGAACCATCCTCTTTTCGGCCCGCAGTGAAGAGTTTAAAACAGAGGCAGGACAGGAGAAGGCGGTACGCCAACTGCACGAGCACGGCATCGAAGGTTTGATCGTGATCGGTGGCGACGGTTCCTTCCGCGGCGCGCAGAAGCTGACGGAGAAAGGCATTCCCACCATCGGCGTGCCCGGCACCATCGACAACGACATTCCGTGTACCGATTTCACCATCGGATTTGACACCGCGCTCAATACGATTGTGGAAGCGATCGACAAAATCCGCGACACCGCCACTTCGCACGAGCGCACCTACATCATCGAAGTAATGGGGCGCGACGCCGGAGATTTGGCGCTGTGGGCCGGTCTGGCGGCAGGTGCGGAATCGATTATCATTCCGGAAGCAGACCATGACATGAACGACATCATCGAACGGCTGCACGCCGGAAACCGCCGCGGCAAGAAGCACTCGATCATCATCGTGGCGGAAGGCGTCGGCAGCGCTGCCACCTACGCAGAGGAAATCAAGCAGCGGACCGGCTGGGAGACCAGGGTGACCGTGCTCGGCCACATCCAGCGGGGCGGTTCGCCGACTGCGTTTGACCGCATGCTGGCCAGCCGCATGGGGGCGGCGGCCGTTGACCTGCTGTTGGAAGGAAAGCGGGACCGAATGGTCGGCATCCGCAACAACCAGATCGTCGACGTCGATTTCAAGGATGCGTTGGCGCAAAAGCACCAGCTCGACTTGTCCATCTATCAGTTGGCGCGCACGCTGTCCATTTAGTACGGCGTATATTGACAGCTTGTTTCATAGGAGGGACGCACAGTGCTGCGTAAGGCGAAAATCGTATGTACCATCGGACCGGCGAGCGAGTCGGTCGAGACTCTGAAAAAACTGATCCACGCCGGCATGAACGTGGCCCGGCTCAACTTTTCCCACGGTTCCCACGAGGAGCATGCCGCCCGGATCGCCAACATCCGGCAGGCGGCCCGGGAGACGGGCAAGCAGGTGGCCATCCTGCTGGATACCAAGGGACCGGAAATCCGCACCGGCACGCTGGCCGTGGATGCAGTGGAACTGCAGGAGGGCCAGACGATCGTGCTGACCACAGAGGACGTGCCCGGCACGGCGGAACGCATCTCGATCACCTATGCCGATCTGCCGCGCGACGTGAAGAAGGGCGACACGATCCTGATCGACGACGGGCTGATCGGTCTGACCGTGGAAGCGGTAGAGGGGCATGAGATCATCTGCCGCATCAAGAACGGCGGCACGCTGAAAAGCAAAAAGGGCGTCAACGTGCCGGGCGTCAAGATCAACCTGCCGGGGATTACGGAAAAGGATGCACAGGATATCGAATTCGGCATCCGGCAGGGCGTCGATTTTATCGCCGCCTCGTTTGTGCGCAAGGCCGCCGACATCCTGGAGATTCGCGAAATTCTGGAACGCCACGGCGTTCACATTGACATCATCGCCAAGATTGAGAACGAGGAAGGCGTGGACAACGTAGACGAAATTCTCGCCGTTTCCGACGGACTGATGGTGGCCCGCGGCGACCTGGGCGTGGAAATTCCGGCGGAGGAAGTGCCGCTGGTGCAGAAAAAACTGATCAAGAAGTGCAACGAATTAGGCAAACCGGTCATCACCGCGACGCAGATGCTCGACTCGATGCAGCGCAATCCTCGCCCCACCCGGGCGGAGGCAAGCGACGTGGCCAACGCCATCTTTGACGGCACGGACGCGATCATGCTCTCCGGCGAAACGGCAGCCGGCAAATATCCGGTAGAGTCGGTGGAGACGATGAACCGGATTGCGCTCAGAGCGGAGCAGGAACTGAATTACCGGGAGATTTTGTACAACCAGGCTGTGCAAAAGCAGATGACCATTACAGACGCGATCAGCCAGGCCGTGGCCAACGCCGCGCTCGACCTGGATGCGGCGGCCATCATCACGGCGACGGAGAGCGGTCATACCGCGCGCATGGTCTCCAAGTACCGTCCCAAAGCGCCGATCGTCGCAGTTACGCCGCACGCTGAAGTGGTGCGCCGTCTCGCGCTCGTCAACGGGGTCTACCCGGTGCTTGGACCAATGGCCAATACGACTGACGAAATGCTGGAGCTGTCCGTGCAGCAGTCGCTGGAGGCGGGGTATGTCCGCCACGGTGATCTCGTGGTCATCACGGCGGGCGTGCCGGTGCGTGAAGTAGGCACCACCAACCTGATGAAAATTCACGTCATCGGCGACATTGTGGCGAAGGGACAAGGCATCGGGCGCAAGGTGGTGACCGGCCGGGTCGTGGTTGCACGCTCGGCGAAGGAAGCGCTGGAGAAGATGCAGGAAGGCAGCATCCTCGTGACGATTGGAACGGAATCGGACATGATCGGCGCATTTGAAAAGGCGGGCGCGGTCATTACCGAAGAGGGCGGACTCACCTCTCACGCCGCCATTGTCGGGCTCAACCTCAACGTCCCGGTCATCGTCGGCGTCACGCGTGCTACGGAACTGCTGAAAGACGGTCAAATCGTCACAGTCGACTCCGAACGCGGCCACATTTACACTGGACATGCCAGGGTGCTGTAAAGAATTGCTATAAATACCCTGAATCTGGGAGGGGGATGGAACGCGTCCCCCTCGTTTTGTCATGCCGCTTTTTCGATATGCCTTATCGTTCTGCCCTGTCCATACTGCACGGTGGACAGGGCGGTTTTCTTTTCGGGCACGCTAAGTGCAGGAGGGGGGCTGAAAAACGACAAAAAATCTGCTAAAATGAGGACTTCGTGAGCGTGTTTTCTCCCGGCAGGCGAACAGCCTTGTCAAGTCCCTTTTTTCACAAAAACACTACATATTGTGTTGTCGAAAAATATTGCACACAACATATAGAAAAAACTATTGAGTTTTTGCGGGAAAAGGGGTTAACTAGAGATGATAGTATTGAAGGAGGAACCGACATGTTGGCTACAGAGACGAGAACCCGTTTTTTGCGGGATGAATTTCTGGACCGTTACCCCGATTTCCCGCCGCACATGAATGCACTGGGACAATTCGTTTATTATCGGACGTATTCCCGTTTTCTTCCGGAAAAAGGCAGACGGGAGACTTGGAAAGAAACCTGTCGCCGTTCGGTGGATTACAATATCAAGCTGGCCTATCAGCATCTGCAAAAGATCGGGCTGACCCCTGATCTGCAGGAACTGGAGAAGGAAGCGGAAGGACTGTTTGACAACATGTTCAATCTCAGACAGTTCCTGTCCGGCCGCACCCTCTGGGTGGGCGGAGCGGAAAACGGCGTAGCTGATTTGTATCCGCTGGCCAATTTCAACTGTTCATTCCTGAACATCAAATCCTGGGAGGATCTGTGCGACCTGTTCTACCTGCTGTTGGTGGGAACAGGCGTCGGCTTCAAGTGCACGAAGGAGATGGCGGCAGGACTCTCGCCGATCCGCACCAATGTTACCCTGCTTTCCTCGGAGTACAAGCCCCTGCCCAAACACCAGCGGCTGGAGCGCTCCGAACTGAAAGTGCTGGAAAACGGCTTTGCCAAAATCTACGTCGGTGACAGCAAGGAAGGCTGGGTCGAGTCGCTGCGCCTCTACCTGGACATCCTGACGAAAAAGGAATATGAGCACATCCATACTGTGAAAATCTCCTACAACAGCGTCCGCCCCAAAGGGGAGCGGCTGAAGCGCTTCGGCGGTACGGCCAGCGGCCACGAACCGCTTCGCGAAATGTTTGAGGGCATCGACAAGGTGCTGAAAAACAAAATCGATCCGTATCTGGAGCCAATTGAAAGCGACGAGAAGGGCTACGGAAAGGTGCGTCCGATCCACATTCTCGACATCGGCAACTTGATCGGAGCCAACGTCGTGGTGGGGGGCGTACGCCGTACGGCGGAGATCTTCCTGTTTGACCATGACGACTATGAGTGCCTGTTTGCCAAATACGGCATCAACGGATTTTGGACAGAAGAGCAGCTCGCTCATCACCGCATGGTGGGCGAACTGTTGGGCGATCGGAAGCCGTCCTGGTTTGACACGATTCAAAAGGTGGGAGACGGCCGCTTTGGACTGGATCATCGCCGCATGTCCAACAACTCCATTGCCTTCACGAAACAGCCGAGCCGGGAATTTTTGCACCTCGTCTTTACGATGATGCAGATGGAAGGCGAGCCGGGCTTCATCAACCTGGAAGAGGCCAACCGGCGCCGTCCCAACGCGGAGGGGCTCAACCCGTGTGCGGAAATTCTGCTCGACTCCTACGGCGTGTGCAACCTGACCACCGTCAATCTGGTGCAGTTCGTCAAGGAAAGCCCGGATGGCTCCAAATACCTGGATCTGGACGGCCTGTTGGACGCGCAGCGCAGATCGGCCCGCGCCGGACTGCGCATGACGCTGGTGACGCTGGAACTGCCTCACTGGGACAGGGTGCAGCAGCGTGACCGTCTGCTCGGCACGTCGCTGACCGGAGTAAAGGACGCCATCGCTTCGCTCGGATACACCGAGGAGCAGGAGGTGGAACTGCTTCGTCTGCTCGGTAAAGCTGCGCGTGAGGAAGCAAATCGCTACGCATACGAGCTGCGCGTCAACGCGCCGCTGTTGGTGACCACGGTGAAGCCGGAGGGCACGCTCTCCCAGGTGGCCGGCGGTGTATCCAGCGGTCTGCACTGGTCCCACTCGCCGTACTACATCCGCCGCATTCGGATCAACGCCGAAGATCCGCTGGCAAAAGCGGTTCAGGCGTTGGGCTGGAGAGTCCATCCGGAAGTGGGCACGCCGGGCGACACCCACGAGGAGCGCATGGCCAACGCCCGTACGCTGGTGATCGACTTTCCGGTGGCTTCCGGAGCCAAGGAGACCAAGGAACAGGTCAGCGCCAGACGGCAGTTTGAGACCTATTTCCGCTTCCAGAAAGAGTATACGGAGCACAACTCCTCCAACACGATTACGGTTCGGCCGGAAGAGTGGGGCGAGGTGGAAGAGATCGTCTACTCCAACTGGGACAACTTCGTCGGTGTGTCGTTCCTGCAGCTCGACGGGGGCACGTACCAGCTTGCTCCGTACGAAGCCTGCACCAAAGAGGAGTACGAAGCGCTGAAAGCGTCGATGAAGCCGTTTGACCCGGCCATCCTGCAGCAGTTTGAGAACGGCGGCGATTCCGACCTGGTGACGGCGGAATCGTGCGAAGGCGGCGCGTGCCCGATCCGCTAACGCCCCCGTATTACAGCAACCAAAACCGGAGAAGAAACGAACTGCTTCGTTCTTCGCCGGTTTTTTTGTCCGTCCGCAAGGGAAAGGAGGCGGCGGAAAGCAGGTTTTATCGCAGGACTGTGGTACAATAACAGGAGAAAGGGGCGGTTGCATTGAGTGCGGTTGTACATACTCACCGACTGCAGGTGAGGTACGGCGAAACGGATCAGATGGGCGTGGTCTATCACGCCAACTATCTGACCTGGTTTGAAGTGGGGCGGACGGAGTTTCTTCGCCACTCGGGGCTAACCTATCGCGAGTTGGAGGAAAAAGGGGTGCTGCTGCCGGTCGCGGAGGCGACGCTTCGGTACAAGCTGCCGGCGCGGTACGATGACTGGGTGGAAATACGCACGCGGATCGAAGAGCTGACGCCGGTGCGGCTGACATTTGCCTACGAGGTGTACCGCATCCCGGACGAGACGCTGCTGGTGTCCGGCAAAACGATGCACGCCTTCACGACGCCGACGATGAAACCGATTCGTCTCTCCCGTGCGGAACCGGACGTCTATGCCTGGCTCCTGGCTCAGTACGAAGGAGGAGCGTAGCATGCTGTTTCGCATCCTTGTGGTCTTGTTTGTCGTCGTGCCGGCGATTGAGCTGTGGGGTCTGATCGCGGTAGGCAAAGTGATTGGCGGCTGGAACACGGTGGCGCTGGTGATCCTGACCGGACTGGTTGGCGCCTGGCTGGCCAAACGGCAGGGCATGCAGGTGCTTCGGCTGCTGCAGCTCCAGCTCTCGCGCGGCCAGATGCCGACGGAAGCGCTGATCGACGGCGCGCTCATTCTCGCGGGTGGAGTGCTGCTGTTGGCGCCGGGCTTTTTCACCGACCTGTTCGGGCTGTTGTTTCTCATCCCCTACACGCGGTTAATCGTGCGCCATCTCTTGAAGCGCTGGCTCTGGTCGCTCATCTCCAGCGGCCGCGTGCACATCCTTTTCCGCAGGTAAATCGGCGCCAAGACACGAAAAAAAGGAGGAATGGCGCCTCCTTTTTACGTGCCCTTGATGTATCGCCAGATGTCGGAAAAGACGTCCGCCTTCACCAGTGCATTGATCAGCACAAGTGAGACGGGACCGATGATCAGCCCGAGAAAGCCGAACAGTTTCAGGCCCACGAACAGGGCGACCAGCGTCAGCAGTGGGTCGAGACCGACGTTTTCCGCCACCACCTTGGGTTCGATGATCTGACGGAAAATCAACACAATCGCGTAGAGGATCGACAAGCCGATCACCAGGCTGTAGTTGCCTTTGAAAAAGAGATAGACAATCCAGGGGATAAAGACCGTCCCTGTGCCCAGATACGGAAGCAGATCCACCAGACCGGTGATCAGCCCGATGGTGATGGCGTATTCGACGCGCAGGATCAACAGGCCGACAATCACGATCGCGGCGGTGAGCGAAATCAGCGTCAGCTGCGCCTTGCCAAAGCCGAACAGCGCGGCTTTCAGGTCTTTGAAAATCTGATTCAGCCGTTTGTTTACGCCCTTTGGCATAAGGCGGCGGAAGCGCGCTTCCCAGAGGAAGAAGTCCTTGGCAATGAAGAAGGCGCCCAAGATCGAAATCACCAGCACAGTCGCCAGGTTCGGCAGCGAGAGGAGCAGGTTTTTCAGCCCTTCCAGGAACTGCACGATCAGGTGCTGACCGGCCTGGGTGATCGAGGTGATCCCTTTGCCCACGGTGCTGTCGATCTTTTCCTTGTAACTGGGGTCTAGCTGCTCGTAGAACCATTGCACCTGGTTGTACAACCCCATCAGGAAGTCTTGGGAGATCGTCCGCTGCAGGTACGTGCCCAGCTCGTTGGCAAACCCGGGCAGCTGTCTGGCCAGTTCCCCGATCTCGACGACCGTCTCGGTGACGACCAGGGTGACGACGCCGGCGGTAAGCACCATCAGCAGAAGCAGCGCGACGGTCACCGACAGCCAACGGGGGATCCGAGCCTTTTTCGTCAGATAGGTGACCGGTCGGTGGATGATCAGCGCGATGACTAACGAGATGAGAAATGGGTAAAGTAAGGGTAATGCAAATTGGGTCAGCTTGAAGCCCGCGTACACGAGCAGACAGACCCAGATTAATCGAAGCAGTTGAAAGAGGCGTTCCACCCAGTTTTCCCGATTCAAACGCGTTCTCCTTTCTGGCCCCAAGGGGACGGCGAACTTCCATGTACCTATTATGCAGCATGCTTTCCGGGGCTGACAAGTTTTGGCTGGACCTTGCGCTTTCCGGGCAAGTTGTACTTTTTTCATTCACAAAATCGCTATAATCTTTTATAATTGTGTCGAATTACGGTTGGATTCTTTTTATTGCCATGCAGTTGCAAGGCCATCCGGTCTCTCCTCCTCTTTCGGCCCGACGAGAAAGCGAATGATGAACCTCAGCACTTCATTCACAGCGGAGGGGGTAGTAAAAAGAACCGCCCCTACTTCATCCTGACAACTTCATAATAGCTTAGAGTGGAAAAGGAGAGAGTTACATGACAGCTACTCGTGGACTGGAAGGCGTTGTTGCCGCTCAATCTTCGATCTGTTCCATCGTCGACGGTGTGCTCAGCTACGGAGGCATCAACATCGACGAACTCGCTGAAAACGCTACCTTTGAAGAAGTCGTATACCTGCTCTGGCATGGAGCCCTACCGAAGCGCGATCAGCTGGAGGCTTTGAAAAAGCAGTTGGGTGAAAATGCTGCGGTGCCGAAAGAAGTCATCGACAGCATCCGCACTTATCCGAAAGGCGTACACCCCATGGCGGCGTTGCGCACAGCTGTCTCTTCGCTAGCGCTCTACGACCAAGAGGCGCAGGACATGTCTCCGGAGGCCAACTACCGCAAGTCGATTCGACTGGTGGCACAAACTCCTACCCTGGTGGCAGCGTTTGCGCGAATCCGCAAGGGACTGGAGCCGGTTGCCCCCAATCCGTCTTACAGCATCGCGAAAAACTTCCTGTACATGTTGACGGGGGAAGAACCGTCGGAGACGGCCGTGAAGGCATTTGACGTTGCGCTGATTCTGCACGCAGATCACGAGTTCAACGCGTCTACGTTCTCCGCGCGCGTCACTGTCGCAACTCTGACTGACATCTACTCCGGCATCGTCTCTGCCATCGGCACGCTGAAAGGGCCGCTCCACGGCGGCGCAAACGAAGCGGTGGCAGCCATGCTGGCGGAAATTGGCACCATCGACAACGTGGAATCCTACATCCGCAAAAAACTGGACAACAAGGAAAAGATCATGGGCTTCGGACACCGCGTGTACAAGGACGGCGACCCGCGTGCCAAGTGGCTGAAACAAATGTCCAAAGAGCTGACGGCACAAGTGGGCCGTTCCGACCTCTACGAGATGTCCGTCAAAATCGAAGAAATGGTAACCGGCGAAAAAGGCCTGAAGCCGAACGTCGATTTCTACTCCGCGTCTGTTTACACCTCGCTCGGACTGGAAAGCGACCTGTTCACGCCGATCTTTGCCATCAGCCGCATGTCCGGTTGGACCGCGCACATCATGGAGCAGTATGAAAACAACCGCCTGATCCGTCCGCGCGCTGACTACACCGGACCGGTCAACCGGCATTACGTGCCGATCGACCAGCGCTAAGACCTTTGCTTTTCCGAGCGTGGAGGAGGCGGCCGCCAAAGCGGTGCGACACTCCTGAGCGCAAGCTTGAGAACTACCACGTCGCGTGGTAGTTCTCCTACGTCTGGAAATATCTTTCACTACTTTTTCACACTGGAGGGATTCTTGTGTTTAAAACCCTGTCGCAGCCTGCTGCCGGTGAAAAAATCACGGTAGACAACGGAAAACTGGTGGTTCCCAACAACCCGATCATCCCGTTCATCGAAGGTGACGGTACCGGTCCCGACATCTGGAAAGCGGCTGTCCGCGTACTGGATGCGGCCGTGGAAAAGGCGTACAAAGGCGAAAAGAAAATCGCCTGGTTTGAGGTATATGCAGGAGAAAAAGCGTTCAACCAATTCGGCGAGTGGTTGCCGGAGGATACCCTGACTGCTGTTCGCGAATACCTGATCGCAATCAAGGGTCCGCTCACCACGCCGGTCGGCGGCGGCATCCGCTCCATCAACGTGGCACTGCGCCAGGAGCTGGACCTGTACGCGTGCGTGCGTCCGGTTCGCTACTTCCAAGGCGTTCCGTCTCCGGTGAAACATCCTGAATTGACTGATATGGTCATTTTCCGCGAAAACACCGAGGATATCTATGCCGGTGTCGAGTGGGCGGAAGGCACCCCGGAAGTGAAAAAGGTTATCGAATTCCTGCAAAAGGAAATGGGCGTGAAAAAAATCCGCTTCCCGGAAACCTCCGGTATCGGCATCAAGCCGGTTTCCAAAGAGGGGACCGAACGTCTGGTGCGCGCGGCAATCAACTACGCGCTGGCCAACAAGCGCAAATCCGTCACGCTGGTGCACAAAGGCAACATCATGAAGTTCACCGAAGGCGCGTTCAAAAACTGGGGCTACGAACTGGCTGAGCGCGAATTTGGCGACAAAGTGTTCACCTGGGCACAATACGACCGCATCAAAGCGGAAGGCGGCGACGCTGACAAGGCGCAAAAAGAAGCAGAAGCAGCAGGCAAAATCATCGTAAAAGACGTGATTGCCGACGCGTTCCTGCAGCAAATCCTGACCCGTCCGGCTGAGTACGATGTCGTGGCTACACTCAACCTGAACGGCGACTACATCTCCGACGCACTGGCAGCGCAAGTGGGCGGCATCGGTATCGCACCTGGCGCCAACATCAACTACCTGACCGGCCATGCCGTATTTGAGGCAACCCACGGTACTGCTCCGAAATACGCAGGTCTGGACAAGGTAAACCCGTCTTCCGTCATCCTGTCCGGCGAAATGATGCTGCGTCACCTGGGCTGGAACGAAGCGGCAGACCTGATCATTTCCTCCATGGAAAAAACCATCTCCGCGAAGACCGTAACCTACGACTTCGCTCGTCTGATGGAAGGCGCAACTGAGCTGAAATGCTCCGAGTTTGCCGATGCCCTGATCAAAAACATGTAATCAATCCAACAGAGATGTAAGCGAGACGATCACCGGCTTTTGCACTTCAAAATAATTGGAGGCGAACCAATATGGCATTCCAACGCAAAAAAATCGCTGTCATCGGCAGCGGCTTTACCGGTGCTACCACGGCATTCATCCTGGCGCAAAAAGAACTGGGAGACATCGTGCTGGTTGACATTCCGCAACTGGAAAACCCGACCAAGGGGAAAGCGCTGGACATGATGGAATCCTCGCCGGTGCTGGGCTTTGACGCCAACATCACCGGTACGGCCAACTACGCTGACATCAAAGATGCCGACCTCGTGATCATCACTGCAGGCATTGCGCGTAAACCGGGCATGTCCCGCGACGACCTGGTGAACACCAACGCGGGCATCATGCGCTCCGTGGCTGAACAGGTGAAAACCTATGCGCCCAACTCCATCGTGATCGTGCTGTCCAACCCGGTAGACGCGATGACCTACACCTTCTTCAAAACGTCCGGGTTCCCGAAGGAGCGGGTCATCGGCCAATCCGGAGTGCTGGACACCGCCCGTTTCCGCACTTTCGTGGCGATGGAACTGAACGTCTCCGTAGAAGACGTAACCGGATTTGTGCTGGGCGGTCACGGGGATGACATGGTGCCGCTGGTGCGCTACTCCTACGCAGGCGGCATACCGTTGGAAAAACTGATCCCGAAAGATCGTCTGGATGCCATCGTGGAACGCACCCGCAAAGGCGGCGGCGAGATCGTCAATCTGCTGGGTAATGGCTCCGCTTACTATGCGCCGGCCGCTTCCCTGGTGCAAATGGCGGAAGCGATCCTGAAAGACAAGAAGCGCATTCTGCCGGCGATCGCCTACCTGGAAGGCGAATACGGATACAGCGACCTCTATCTGGGCGTACCGACCCTGCTGGGCGGAAACGGCCTGGAAAAAGTGATCGAGCTGGATCTGACGCCAGAAGAAAAAGCGGCGCTCGACAAATCTGTCCAATCGGTTCGCAACGTGATGAACGTGCTCAACTAACTAAGTGAGCAGTACGTCCGGCAAACCGGTATTCCCCTGTCAAGTGACAGAAGGTAAACAAGCCCTCAAGATGCCTGAGCTCGGTATTGTACCGGGCTCAGGTTATTTTTTGCAGACAAACTCCAGGCGGTTATTCTTTACTGAAAATTAACTTGTAAAGCTGTTTGGGCATCTGGCAGACTAAAATTGAGTTTTTTCGTTGTTTTGGTAAAGCTAGCTAGCGAGAGAAGGACGCAAAAACCTGGGGGGTACTGGCTTGTGACCAAAATTTTGGTTGTAGACGACGAAGTGTCGATTGTGAAGCTGCTGCAGTTTAATCTGGAAAAAGCGGGGTTTCAGGTAGTGACCGCGTACGACGGCAAACAGGCGTTGGACGTGATCAGAAGTGAACAGCCCGATTTTATCATACTGGACTTGATGCTGCCGAAAATGGACGGCATGGATGTGTGCAAGACGCTTAGGCAGGAGCGGAACAACACGCCGATTCTGATGCTGACCGCCAAGGACGACGAACTGGACAAAATTCTCGGCCTGGAACTGGGAGCGGACGATTACCTGACCAAGCCGTTCAGCCCGCGGGAAGTGATCGCCCGCGTCAAGGCGATCATGCGACGCGTCCAGACGGGGAACGAATCGGCGGCGGCGCTGGACGAAGTGATGCTGCAGTTTGGCGAGATCCGCATCTATCCGGAAAAATTCGAGGTGTACCGGCGGGACGACAAGGTGGAGTTGACGCCCAAGGAGTTTGAACTGCTCCACTACCTGGCCAGCCATCCCGGCCGCGTGCTGACCCGCGATCAACTGCTGAACGCGGTCTGGAACTACGATTTCATCGGGGACTCGCGCATTGTCGACGTCCATGTCAGCCATCTGCGCGAGAAGTTGGAGGACGACACGAAAAATCCCCGCTACATCAAAACGGTGCGCGGGTTGGGTTACAAACTGGAAGGATGACGGGAGGCCATTTCCTTGACGCGCTTTCGCATCAAACTGACCATGACCATTCTCGGACTCATCTCGCTGGTCCTTGTGCTGATGGGAACCTATTTTGCGAAGGTGTTGGAGCAATCCTACCTGCAGACGCTGCATGAACTGCTTTCCCGGGAGTCCAAACTGGTGGCCCAGGTAGTTCGCTCTCCCGAGGTCTTTTCCGACGTGAAGATGCTGGCTGACCGTGTGAGCCAGGTAGCCCCGGAAGAGGTGCGCCTTACGATTATCGACCGGACGGGGAGGGTGCTCTATGACAACAGCACACATAAGGAGGAGATGGAAAATCACGCCGACCGGCCGGAATATGTCGCGGCGCTGAACGGGGACATTGGCATTTCCCGCCGCTACAGCGAAACGATGGGCTACGACATGATGTACGTGGCCGTGCCTGTCAAAGAGGGAGACAAGACCATCGGGGCCGTCCGTTCCTCCATGTCGATGAAAGACATCACCGACACCGTCCACAACATGTGGTACAGCCTGCTTACGGGACTACTGGTGACGCTGGTAGTCGGGGCGATTGTCGTCTCGCGCATCTCCTACAGCATCATTCGCCCGATTGAGGAAATTACCCGGGTGGCCCGCAATATTACCCAGCGCCACTACGAAAGCCGGGTGCGGATCAAGTCCAATGACGAGATCGGCCAATTGGCGGGTGCCATCAACTTCATGGCCTCCAGCCTGGAACAGCAGATGTACGAAATCTCCGAAAATCAGCAACGCCTCACCGGCGTGCTTACCAACATGACCAGCGGGGTGATCTTCATCTCCGAAGAGCGGCGGATCATGCTGGTCAATCCGGCCGTTGAGAAGCTGCTCGGCACGTCCGGACACGATCTCGTCGGCCGGCTGCACATTGAGGCGAGCAAAAGTTTTGGGCTTAGCCAGTACATCGACCGCTGCCTGGACACGGGGGAAAAGTTCCGCCAGGAGGTGCACATCTACTACCCGCAGGAACGCATCCTGGACGTGAGCTTTGCGCCGTACATCAACTTCAAGGGAGAGGCAAAAGGTGTGGTTGTCGTCCTGCACGACATCACCGAGATTCGCCGCCTGGAGAAGATGCGCAGTGAATTTGTCGCCAATGTCTCGCACGAGCTCAGGACGCCGATCACGTCCATCAAGGGGTTTACCGAGACGCTCCTGGATGGCGCGATGCAGGATAAGGAAACCTGCCGCAATTTCCTGCAAATCATCTACGACGAAAGTGAGCGGCTGTACCGCATGATCCGCGATGTTCTCGACCTCTCCAAGATCGAGCAGAAGCGCATCCAACTGCAGATGACCCCGGTCCATGTGCAGGAGCTGATCGCCTCGACGGCCGCAATCGTGCAGGAGCAGGTGAACCGCAAGCGGTTGTCGCTCACCCTGCCGGACCCGGAGCCGGCGGTCTGGCTGACGACGGACAAGGACTGCCTGCAGCAGATCGTGCTCAACCTCATGTCCAACGCCTTGGCCTATACTCCGGAAGGCGGCTCTATCACGCTGCGCGTCAAACAGCTGGGGGCGCAGGTGCAGATTCAGGTGGAGGACACCGGCATCGGCATCCCGGAGCAGGACATCCCGCGCATCTTTGAACGGTTTTATCGCGTGGACAAGGCGCGCAGCCGGGATTCCGGCGGCACCGGCCTGGGGCTTGCCATCGTCAAGCACCTGGTGGAAAACCTGCATGGCCAGATCAGCGTGGAAAGCGTGGAAGGAAAGGGAACCACGTTTACGGTGACGCTGCCGTCAGAAGGATCAACGTAACGCGAGAGTCGAAGGGCTCTCGCTTTTTCTTTTGGCCGCCATGCTGTTTGCTGATATTTTACAACTTTACACTACGCTAACAATCTCTTCACTCCCTGTATACAATCCCCTTGTAGCATTGGGTGTACAGAATGGAGGGGAAGGTATGGCACGGCACGCATTTGAGGAACAACTGGATGTCCTGCACCGCAGCCTGATGTCCATGGGCACGCTGGTGGAGGAAGCCATCCACAAGGCGATCAAAAGTCTGGTCGAACGGGACGCGGATTTGGCCCAACAGGTTATTGAGCATGACACGATGATCAACGAACTGGAGCATCAGATCGAAATCGGCTGCTTTCGCCTGATCGCGCTGCAGCAGCCGGTGGGCAGCGACCTGCGCCGTTTGGGCACGATGCTGAAGCTGGTGACCGATTTGGAGCGGATGGGCGACCACGCTGTTGCCATCGCCAGGACGACGCGCCGGCTGATGGTGGAGCCGTACGTCAAGCCGCTGATCGACATTCCGCTGATGGCAGACCACGTCAAGGCCATGGTGCGAGACTGCCTGAACGCCTACATCACCCGCGACAAGGAAGCGGCCAGAGAAGTTGCCCTTCGCGACGACGCCGTCGACAAGCTGTTTTCGACGATTTTCCGCGATCTGATCGACGTGATGAGCAGCAACAAGCAGTCCATCAACCAGGGCACTCACCTGCTGTTTGTGGCCCAGTACCTGGAGCGGATCGCCGACCACGTCACCAACATCTGCGAGTGGATCTTTTACCTCAACACCGGCAAGATGACCGATCTGAACAAGTAACGCCCATCATACCGGGCAGTCCGCGGGCTGTCCGGTTTTTTTACGGCTGCAAGGCGCACATTTTCTTGCCGTGGGCAGAAGCCTATCGGTTCATGATCGCATAGGATAAACCGATCCGACATGACACACAACATCCAGGAGGGGTTGTCAATGAATACAAAGGAGCGACATATATTCGCGGGCGGCAATACGGCCAGAGGATACCGTTGTTTTTTTGATTCCGTCCTGGCGGAGATGGACTGCCTGTTTGTCCTGACTGGCGGAGTGGAAGGCCTGGCTTCAACATTGATCAAACAGATTGGTGACGAACTTGCCCCCCGCGCCGGCAGCGTGGAGTGGATTCATTCCCCGTTTGTCAACGGCGCCTTTGACGGAGTGATTTTTTCTGATCTGCGGGCCGCCGTGGTGGATGGGAGCTATCCGCGTGTGCTTCAGCCGAGGGCGCCGGGGCTGATTGAGTCCTATGTCAACTTGCAGGCTGTGATTGACACAAATCGCCTGGCTCCCCGCAGGAATCTGATTGCGACCTGGTTCGAAGCGCTGTACCAAAAGACGCAGGAAGCGTACGAAGCCTTTGCCCAGGCGCTTGCCATCCACGACGAGTGGGAGGAAATCTACATCTCTCGCCTGAATCGGGAAAAAGCCAACCGCGTCGCAGAAGAAGTGACGGAGCTGTTTTTTGGAGAGGAAACCCTGCCAAAGAACGCCCGCATCCGGCACATGTATCTGGGCGCAGCCACACCGTCCGGACCGGTTGATCACATCGCCAATCTGACCGCCGACATCGGCAAACGCTACTTTATCAAAGGGCGACCCGGTTCCGGCAAGTCGACGATGCTGAACAAACTGGTGGCGGAAGCAAAGCGGCGCGGTTTCGACGCCGAAGTGTACCACTGCGGACTGGACCCGAACAGCCTGGACATGGTGATCCTGCCCGAAAAAAGCATCGCCATTTTTGACAGCACGGCGCCGCATGAGTACTTCCCCGACCGAAGCAGTGACGAAGTGATCGACATGTACGCCCGGGCCATCGAGCCGGGCACTGACGAGGTGTTTGCCGACCAACTTGCCGAGATCAGGGGGCGCTACGCCGCCGCGATGAAAAAGGGAACCGCCAGCCTGGCCGAAGCGCAGATATGCCGCCATCGCCTGGCTGACATCTACGGACAGGCGGCCGACCGTTATAAAGTGGAGGCTGTTCATCAGTCCATTGTGCGTGAACTGACCGCGCGGCTGGCCTGACGTTCGGCTGCCGCCCGTGCGCATGAAACCCGTTCGGCTGCTCATACTATGCGGAGGAGGTGAGCAGTCCGGATGGGTTTCCCTGTTGTGTTGGCACTGCTCTTGATGGCCAATCCGCTGGATGCGACTGATTTTTTGCGGGTCGAATGGGGAGAAGAGACGATTGCCATACTCGACCGCGCCGACTATACGCTGCCGTTTTCAGGAGTTCCCCTGGTGGACGAAGCAAAGCTGGAGAGGGTTATCAAAAGCGTGGCGGAACAGGTGTACCAGGCACCGGTGAACGCCACGATTGACGGAGCAGGCAGGATCGTTCCCGAAAAGCGGGGACGGGCGCTGCATGAAAAAGCGTTTACCGAACAGGTCTACGACTACTTTTACGGAAGCGGTTCGAAAAGCATCACGCCCGCCATCCGCGAGGTGATGCCCAAGGTGGACCGCGAACTGCTGAACCAGGTGCGGCAAAAGTTCATCGGAGGCTACTCCACCTATTACAATCCCCGGAACAAAAACCGTTCTCATAACATCATGCTGGCTGCCAAGGCGATTAACAATTACGTCGTCCTGCCCGGAGAAATCTTTTCCTTTAACAAGGTGGTTGGCCCACGCACTCGGCAAAAGGGGTATCTGGAAGCGCCGATCATTGTCAGGGGAGAACTGTCCGAGGGGATCGGCGGGGGCATCTGTCAGGTGTCGTCTACCCTGTACAACGCTGTCGATCGCGCCGGCATGCACATTTTGCAGCGATACTCCCACAGCCGCCACGTCGCGTACGTCCCGCCCGGGCGGGACGCCACAGTGAGCTGGAACGGGCCTGATTTTGTGTTTCAGAACAAGTACGCGTATCCCATCCTGATTCGCGCCTATTCCGGAAACGGACAGATCACGGTTACCATCCATTCATTCCCGGAAATCGAATACGAACCCAGGCATGTGCCCAGTGTGCGCAATCACATGCCGGAAGAAACGCCGGCAGATCCGCAGCTTCCGGACTAGACAGCACCCGTTGTGAGATGCTGTCAGCGTGTAGACAAGTCCGTGGCGCATGGGTGATCGGGCCCGCTCGCTCTCTTGACGACCAGCAGAGAAGTTGGCAGCGTCCGCTTCAAAACGCGACGCGGGCAGGGGGCAAACATCTGGGTAGTTCGAGGAAGTGAGACTTGTGCCCCCTGTATCCCCCACGTCTTTCGTTTTTCAAAGCTGGGCAGGTCGTCAAAGGAGCTCGCTTGGCCCATCACTCCATGCCATGTCCTTTTTCTGCACCTTCGGTTGATCAATGTGCAGGCCTTCCGGCCTGGAAACGATGGAGGAGCGTTTCCTCGCGGAACTTCAACGATTGGCTTCAGTCCGGACAGCACCCGTTGCGAGGTGCTGTTTTTGTTTGGGCCGCTGCGCCCGAGGCGGCTTGTCGGATGTGCTGTGCGCACGAAAAACGTATTGTCAAGGATTTGAAAAAGGCGTAATATATATTTCGTGTTTAAAATTTCGGGTACGAAATAATTCTGAACGAAAGGAGGCGCATGATGAGCAAGCCGATCTTGGTGAGAGATCTGTTAAAGCGGCTTAACAAAACGCTGACTACTATCGCGACCAAAGAATTGGCGAAATTCGGATTGACTGTGCCGCAATTGATGGTGCTCAAGCAAATCCAATGCGAGCCCAAGACGATCGGTCAGATCAGCAAGGCGGTCGACCTGTCCTACAGCACGGTCTCGGGCATTATCGACCGGCTGGAGCGGGAACAAATGGTTGAACGCGTCCGCGACAAAAAGGACAGGCGGGTAGTCTGGATTCGCGGCACGGGCAAGGTGAAGGAAAAGGTCGATCAGATCCCGATCTTTTCCGAAGAGTATTTCAACAAGTTGTTCAAAGACATTTCCGATGAGGAGATGGATCAAATCGTCCATGTACTCGAGACGCTGATCGAAAAACTGGAAAGAGAAAGTTGAGGAGAAACCATGAAGCGAAAACTTGTCTTGTACATCATCCTGCTCCTGATGGTAGCAGGAGGGGGCGGCATCGGTTACTACTACTGGTATCAGGGGAGCCACTACGTCACCACACAGGACGCCCGCGTCGCCGGTGACATTTACCGCGTGATGCCGCGGATTTCCGGCAAGCTGACGTCGCTGAAGGTTCACGAGGGGGATGTCGTCGTGGCGGATCAGATCGTCGGACAGCAGGATACGACCAATCTGACGACCAACCTGTTGGAAAACGCGGTGCTGCGGGCACCCATTACCGGCACGGTGATCAAGACGCTGGCAAAGGAAGGAGAGGTTGTCTCTCCCGGTCAGGCAGTAGCCATGGTGGTGGACGAGAATAACCTGTACATTTCCGCCAATGTGGAAGAGACGGAGCTTGGCCGCCTCAAGCTGGGGCAGAAAGTGGACATCACGCTGGACGCTTACCCGGGCAAACAGCTGACCGGTCACCTGTCCGAAATCGGCCAAGCCACCAACTCCACCTTTGCGCTGCTGCCGTCTGTTAACACCAGCGGCAACTTTACCAAAGTGACGCAGCGGATTCCGATAAAGGTGGCGATTGACAATGCCGCCGGAATCCAACTGACCCCTGGTCTGAATGCGGAAATCAAAGTGCACGTAAAGGGGATGTAAGTGATGAAGACAATGAAATGGAAACAAGTGGGGATAATCGTGGCGGCCTGTTCGCTGCTCGCCGCAGGTTGCAGTGAAACGACAGCCGGGCCGGAAGAAAGCCAGCCGGTCGTGAAAGTGTGGAAGCTGGAATCGAATCAGGCCGGCTCGATCGCAAGCGGAAAGATCGCACCGGCAGAAGAAATTCAGGTGGTCTCCAAACTGGCAGGGAAAGTGGAGCAGGTGCATGTGAAGGAAGGCTCGGTCGTGAAGAAGGGCGACGTGCTCGTCTCGTTGGAAGCGAACGATTACCTGGAGCAAATCAGACAGGCGGAAGCCGCCATCGCCAGCGCCCAGGCGCGTCTGCTCGACACCCAGGCCGGCGCGCGCAGCCAGGAGCTGCAGCGTCTGGAGAGCGGCGTGGAGCAGGCAAAAGCGGCGCTGGAGGTAGCCGAGAGCAGCTACAATCGGATGAAGGCGTTGTACGATTCCGGCGCGATCTCCCAGGCCGATCTGGAAAAGGTGACGCTGGAGCTGGAAAAAGCGCGGACGGGGTACGATCAGGCCAAGGCTCAATACGATTTGGCCAAGGCGGGACCGACAGCCAATTCCGTGGCCGCGCTGGAGGCAGAAGTGAAACGTCTGCAATCCGGTTTGCAACTGGCCAAAAGCACTTATGAAAATACCAAGATTGTCGCCCCGATCTCCGGCATCGTGGCTCGCCGCAGCATCGATCCCGGCGAGATGGCCCAGCCGGGCGTTCCGCTGCTGGTGCTGGTCCAGATGGATCAGGTCAAAGTAGAGGCCAGCGTGCCCCAGGAGCAGATCAACCAGGTGAAAGTCGGTTCGGCAGTTGATGTGAAAGTGGACAATCGTACGCTCAAGGGTACGGTGGAGTTCGTCAGCCCGATCTCCGATACCAACAGCAGCTCTTTCCCGATCAAGGTGCGTTTGGACAACAAGGATGGCGCGCTGCGGGCAGGGATGCTGGCGGAGGTGTACCTGCCAAACCAGGCGACCGACAGCGAAGTGAAAATCCCCTCCTCGGCCGTCGTGACCAAGGAGAACAAGCAATTCGTGTACAAAGTGGACCGCGACATCGTGCATCAGGTAGAGGTAACTGTCGGGGAAATCAAGGGCGATTGGGTTGCAGTGACCAAAGGGGTAGCCGCTGGCGACCAGCTCGTGCTGAATCCTGGTGACGATTTGGCCGAGGGCAGCAAAGTGATCGTCAACTGACGGGAGGGAGAATCATGGCGGAAGCAGCGGCACAGCGCCATGGGAACAGCGGAAGCGAGATGTGGATTTCGCTTTTGGCCATTCTCATGGGCACCTTCGTCGCCATTTTGAACAACAGTTTGATCAACGTCGCCCTGCCTACGCTGGTAAACGTGTTTGGCTCCACGACGGACACGATCCAATGGGTGTTGACCGGTTACATGCTGGCCAACGCCGTCATGATCCCGATGAGCGGCCTGCTGGGCGACAAATACGGGTACAAGCGGATCTTTTTGCTCTCACTGATCGCATTTACAGCTTCGTCCGTCCTCTGCGCGCTGGCATGGAACGACACCAGCCTGATCGCCTTCCGCGTCATCCAGGGTTTGAGCGGCGGGATGATTATGCCGATCGGGATGTCGATGATCTACATGATTGTCCCGCGGGAGAAGATGGGACTGGCTCTGGGGCTGTTTGGCATCGCCGCGATGGTGGCGCCGGCGGTCGGGCCGACGCTGGGCGGGTACATTGTCGAATACCTCAACTGGCAGTTCCTGTTCCTGCTGGGCGTTCCCTTTGGCGTGTTCGCCGTGGTGATGAGCAGTGCCCTGTTGAAGGAAACGCCGAAAAAGCCGGAGTTGAAGTTTGACTTTCCAGGAGCGATTCTTTCCATCATCGGCTTCGGGACGCTGCTGCTCGCGCTGAGCAAGGGCCAGTCGGAAGGATGGGACTCATTTTTCATCGTCAGCTTGCTGTTTGTCGCAATTAGCAGCCTGGTGCTGTTCGTTTGGGTGGAGACGGGCAGGGAGTCTCCCCTGCTAGACTTCAGCCTGCTGAAAATCCCGGTGTTTACGTTAAGCGTCATCAGCTCCAGTTTTGTCATGATGGGGATGATGGGCGGGATATTCCTGATGCCGATCTTTCTGCAAAACATTCAGGGCATGTCGGCGGTGGACTCCGGGCTTCTGCTGATGCCGCAGTCGATTGCCATGGCGTTGATGATGCCGATCAGCGGCAAGCTGTTTGACAAGTACGGGATCGGTCCCGTCGGCCTGGTGGGCATGCTGGTCATGGGGGTGACCACTTATGAACTGCACACCTTGACCGCCGACACGCCGCACGGTTGGTTGAATACGGTGCTGACGATTCGCGGGATCGGCATCGGGCTGTGCATGCAGACGCTGTCCACGGCGGGGATGAACGCCATTCCCCGCGCCAGCGTCGGGAAGGCATCCTCCCTGTCCAACGTGATCCGGCAGGTGATGAGCTCGTTTGGCATTGCCATCCTGACGACGATCATGAGCTCGCGCCAGTCCTTTCACGCCGCGGCGATTTCGGACAGCGTGTCTGTGACGTCCACCACGGCGAGCGAGGCGCTCCAGGGTCTGACCGGGCTGTTCATGCAGGCGGGGGTGGACGCCGCGACCGCCCAGGGAGGAGCCGCATCCGTTTTGGCCGGGATGATTGCCAAGGAGGCAGTCGTTCGGGGGATTGCCGACGCCCTGCTCGTGTCGGCCATTCCAATCTTTTTGTCCATCCCGTTTATTTTCTTTATGCACAAAAAGCCGCCCAAGAAAGAGGCGGCACAAGAGCAGCAAAAAGCAGCAGCCTGAGCGGCTGCTGTTTTTGCTGGATTTTCGACGCACTTTAGAACAGTTTGCTGAGCCAGTAGATGATCCGGCCGACGATGTAGCCGAGCAGGATGGTCCAGCCGATTTTGGCCCAGATGCCAAGACCGCTCACGAATTCACGCAAGCTTTTCCGACGATGCGGCGGTTGCTTCATCAGACTCCACTCCTTTGGCTGTATTGCAGCGGATGAACAGGTAGATGCCGGTGAGAATGATCAGGCCGCCGACCCATTGCGAAAGGGTAACCCCTTCCCCCAGGATGAGGTACGCCAGAATCGCCGTTCCGACCGGTTCCCCCAAAATCCCCATGGAGATCGTCGTGGTGTTCAGCCATTTGATCACCCAGTTGAAAATCGAGTGGCCGAGCAGCGTCGGAAACAAGGCGAGGCAGAAAAACCAGCCCCAGTCCTCGGCCCGGTAACCGGCCAGCGGGTACCCCAGCACCAGATCGTACGCCACCAGCAGCACGCTGGTGATCGTGTAGACGACGAGTGTGTAGGAAAACGAGGACAGGTGCTGCCGCACGTACTGGCCAACCAGCCAGTAGCCGGTGACGGTGGCGGCGCCCATCAGCGCCAGAAAGTCTCCCCACAGCGCCATGCCGCCGACGCGAAAGTCTCCCCAGCCGATGACGAAGCTGCCGGCGATGGCCAGCAACCCTCCCGTCAGGGCCAGGGGGCGGATTCGCTCGCCAAAGAAGAAATACCCGCCGACGAAGGCAAACAGCGGCTGCAACGTGACCAGCACGGTAGAGCTGGCGACGGACGTAAAGTTGAGCGATTCAAACCAGAGCAGGAAGTGGCTGGCCAAAAAGGCCCCCGACAGGAGACAGAGCAGCCACTGCCTTCTCGGCATCCGCACCATTTCGCCGATGGCACCGCGGTTCCAGAACAGCAGCGGCAGCGTCAGCAGCACGGAAAATACCAGCCGGTACGTGGCGATTACAGGCGCCGGCGCACTGGCCAGCTTGACGAAGATGGCCGAGGTGGAGACGGCCGCCACGCCGAAAAAGAGGGCGAGATAGGGCGGTATCCAGGGTTTTTCGTTTGGAGTGTTCATGCCTACACCTTCTTGTCCTAAGGAGATCGCATGCTCTCTATTTTACAGGTCTATCGAAACATTCACAATCGCTAGACATTGGGAGGCCACGAACAAAGCGTGGGGCCTGCCGATCGCCTGGCCGCTCCAACAAACTCCTGGGAGAACGCCGGAAGCGATGAAGACCGTCCGCTCACCGGCGAGGTGCAAGGCGATGAGCGGAGGCCAACAGCCGCAAGCGACGAGATCAGCCGGTTGGAAACGGCTAAGGCGTAACGCTGTTCAACAGCCCAGAGACGGTGACAATCGAGGCCTCCTGTTGTATGCGCGGAATGTACTGGCGCAGAACAGAGGCCGTTTTCTTGCCGGGCGGCCCGACATGGCCGATGGCGATATTGACGGGGCGGTCTTTCATGCGCTGGCACAGCGTTTCCATTTGGCGGGTAATGTGCGAGACGGTGTAGACGGAGTCCAGAAACAGTTCGTTTTCCAAAAACGGCACGCCCAGCTCCTTGGCAATTTTGGCTGCGACACTGCGATGGGTCGTTTTGCTGTCCAGGTAGATCATGCCGCGTTCCTTGCACACGCTCAGCACCGCCCGCATGACGCGCTCGTCGGCTGTTGCCTTGGAGCCCATGTGGTTGTTCAAACCGATCGCGTGCGGAACATCGTCAATCGCCTTGCGGACGCGGTCGCGAATCTCCTCGTCGCTCAGGTCAGTGGTGATCGCTCCGGGTCCCAGCCAGGAACGCTTTCCGTTTACCGGCTCCATCGGCAGGTGGACAAACACGTCGTGTCCCTTTCGATGGGCCAGCTCCGCGTCCCGTTTGGTGCTGGGCAAAAACGGCATCACCGCGACCGTCAGGGGAACGGGCAGGTTGAGAATGTCGTCCGTGCCCGCCATGTTGTTTCCCAAGTCGTCAATGACTACTGCCACTTTCTTGGCGGCCGTTTTCGCCGGGGTAGCACCGGGAGCGAGGGCGTGCGCCCCTGCCGTGCAGGAGAACAGACAAGCGGCGAGCAGGGCTGCCCCCCAGGTTCGTTTGCGCATGTGATCGCCTTCTTTCCGCTGTTTTTTCCTAGTTTGTTCAAGCAGAGGAATGCTTACCCGCAGGCCCTGCCGCTGATGGAGACTTGTTTTGCCAGGGGTGTGCCCCTGTGGTAAACTGAAGGAATAGTGATGGAACGAGAGGAGTCGTACGAGTTGAGCCACTTTGTGTTGATTGACGGGAACAGCATCGCCAACCGGGCGTTTTACGCGCTCCCGCTGCTGTCCACGTCGGCGGGACTGCATACCAACGCTGTGCTTGGCTTCACCACCATGCTGCTCAAGGTGCTGGAAGAGATGCAGCCGACGCACATGCTGGTCGCGTTTGACGCGGGCAAAGTCGTGTTTCGCCACAGCGAGTTTGCCGAATACAAGGGCGGCAGGGCCAAGACGCCGCCGGAGCTGTCGGAGCAGTTTCCGCTGATTCGCGAGCTGCTGGACGCATTTTCCATCCGGCGCTTTGAACTGGAAGGATACGAAGCAGATGACATCATCGGGACGCTCACCCGGCAGGCGGACGAATCGGGCTGGAAGACGACGGTGATTACCGGGGACAAGGACATGCTCCAGCTGGTCTCCGACAATGTATCCGTAGCGTTGACGCGCAAGGGCGTAAGTGAGATGGAGCTGTATACGCCCAAGGAGATCGCGGACAAGTACGGGTTGCAGCCGCTTCAGATCATCGACCTGAAGGGGCTGATGGGCGATGCCTCGGACAACATCCCGGGCGTGCCCGGCGTGGGGGAAAAGACTGCGCTGAAGCTTTTGCGCGAATACGGATCGGTGGAAGCGGTGCTGGAGAACATCGACCGGATCTCCGGCAAAAAGCTGCAGGAAAACCTGCGTGAAAACGTGGAGCAGGCCAGGATGAGCAAGGCGCTGGCGACCATCATGCGGGACGCCCCCGTCGATCTGGACGTGGAACAGACGGTGTATTCCGGCTACGATGCGGCGGCTGTCACCGAGTTTTTCAAAAAAATGGAGTTCAAGTCGCTGCTGTCCAAGGTAAAGACGGCCGCCCCGAAAGATGGGGGCCAGTCGGGACAAGAGCGCGCGCCGTTTTCCTTCGAGGTAGTGGAGGGCGGCAGAACAGACAGCTATGCCGAAAAACTGACGTCGCCCATGGCGCTGTACGTGGAGATGGACGGAGACAACTACCACCATGCGCCGATCCTCGGCTTCGGTCTGGCCGCAGACGGCATCTCGTTCTACGTGCCGTACGACGTGGCCGTGGAATGGCAGGCATTTCGCGAATGGCTGGCCGACGACACCAAGGAAAAATGGGTGTTTGACGGCAAGCGGGACACGGTGGGACTGTCCTGGCACGGCATGGAGGCAGCCGGCATCGGCTTTGACGTCTACCTGGCCTCCTACCTGCTGAATGCGACGGAGAGCAATCCCACCCTCGACGGTGTCGCGGCCCAGTACGCCGAGGTAGGCGTGCTGCCGGACGATGAGGTGTTTGGCAAAGGAGCCAAGCGGCAGGTGCCGGAGACGAGCGTCCTCAGCGAACACGTGGCGCGCAAAGCGGCTGCGATCTGGCAGAGCGTGCCAAAACTGCGGGATGAGCTGGCGCAGCACAAGCTGAACGAACTGCTCACCGATCTGGAAGCGCCGCTCAGTCTGGTCCTGGCCGCGATGGAAAAGCAGGGAGTCAAAATCAACCGCGAGCGGCTGTTGGAGATGGGCGAAGAGCTGGACAGCCAGTTGGAGACGTTGACGGCAAAGATTCACGAGCTGGCCGGGACGCCGTTCAACATCAATTCGCCAAAGCAGTTGGGGGAGATCCTGTACGACAAACTGGATCTGCCGGTGCTGAAGAAGACGAAGACCGGCCCGTCCACCAGTGCCGACGTATTGGAAAAGCTGGCGCCGTATCATCCGATCATCGGGGAAATTCTCCACTTCCGCCAGTTGGGCAAGTTGCGCTCCACGTACATCGAGGGGCTGACCAAGGAGATTCACGCCAAGACGGGCAAGATTCACACGCGGTTCAACCAGGCCACCACGGCGACCGGCCGCCTGTCCAGCACCGAGCCCAACCTGCAAAACATTCCCATCCGTCTGGAGGAAGGCCGGAAAATCCGCGAGGCGTTCATTCCTTCCGAAGCAGGCTGGTACATGCTGGCTGCCGACTACTCGCAGATCGAACTGCGCGTTCTCGCCCACATCTCCGGGGATGAAAACCTGATTGACGCCTTCCGCAAGGGGATGGACATTCACACGCGGACGGCGATGGACGTGTTTGGGGTGAGCGAGGCGGAGGTCACGCCGCTGATGCGCCGTCAGGCCAAGGCGGTCAACTTCGGCATCGTCTACGGGATCAGCGACTACGGCTTGTCGCAAAACCTGAACATCACGCGCAAGGAAGCAGCGGACTTCATCGAACGCTACTTCGCCGTCTTTTCCGGCGTGAAACGGTACATGGAAGAGATCGTGAAGCAAGCGAAGCAGGACGGCTACGTCACCACGCTCCTGCACCGACGCCGCTACCTGCCGGACATCAAGAGCAGCAATTTCAATTTGCGCTCGTTTGCGGAGCGGACGGCCATGAACACCCCGATCCAGGGAACGGCCGCCGACATCATCAAACTGGCGATGATCCGGATGCAAGAGAGCATCCGCGAAAAAGGCCTGAAGAGCCGGATGCTTCTGCAGGTGCACGACGAACTGGTCTTCGAAGTGCCGGAAGCGGAATTGGCCGTCATGCAGAAGCTGGTGCCGGACGTGATGGAAAACGCGCTCAAGTTGGACGTGCCGCTGAAAGTGGACGTGCATTACGGACGCACCTGGTACGACGCGAAGTAACCGGAACAGCATCAAGAGAGAAACGAGAGGAGGAGACCCATGCCGGAACTGCCAGAGGTGGAAACGGTCGTCCGCACCCTGCGCACCCTCGTGTTGGGCAAGACGATCGAACGCGTCAGCGTGACGCTGCCGCGGATTGTGCGCCGCCCGGACGACGTGGAAGCGTTCAAGGCGCAGCTGGCCGGCCAGACCATTCGTGAGATCAAGCGGCGGGCCAAGTTCATCCAGTTTTTTCTGGACAAGGACGTGCTTGTCTCCCATCTGCGCATGGAGGGGCGCTACGGCCTGTACCAGGCTGAGGACCCGGTGGAGAAGCACACGCACGTGATTTTCCATTTTACCGACGGCACCGAACTGCGCTACCGGGATGTTCGCCAGTTCGGGACGATGGATCTGTTTCCGATTGGGATGGAAACGAGTGAAGGGCCGCTGGCCAAACTGGGCGTCGAACCGCTGGAGGACAGCTTTACGCCGGACGTGCTGGGCCGTCTGCTCAAGGGGCGGACGACCAAGATCAAGCCGCTGCTGTTGAATCAGGAATGTATTGTCGGGTTGGGGAATATTTATGTGGACGAATCCCTCTTTCGGGCAGGCATCCACCCGGAACTGCCGGCAGGCAGCCTGACCGCCAAACAGGTGGCCAAGCTGCACGAAAGCATCGTTACCACGCTGAAAGAGGCGGTGGCACAGGGCGGCAGTTCGATCAAGTCGTACGTCAACGGCCAGGGCGAGATGGGCATGTTTCAGCAGTCGCTGTTGGTATACGGACGCAAAGGGCAGCCGTGTACCCGCTGTGGAACGGAGATCGTCCGGTTCGTGGTCGGCGGCAGGGGGACGCACATCTGTCCCGCCTGTCAAAAAGTTGGCAAGCCCATCAGACGAGGAGGAAAACGGGCATGATTCTAGGGTTGACAGGAGGCATCGCCACGGGAAAAAGTACGGTGACGGCCATGCTGCGGGAGCGCGGCATTCCTGTCATTGACGCTGACCAGATCGCCCGCGAAGTTGTGGAGAAAGGCAAACCTGCCTACGAGGCGATCGTTCGTCACTTCGGCAGGGACATCCTGCTGGCTGACGGCCAGATCAACCGCAAGAAGCTGGGGGAAATCGTCTTTTCCGACGAAGCGGAGCGGCAGAAGCTGAACGCCATCGTCCACCCGGAAGTCCGCCGGGTGATGCGGGAAGAGGCGGAAGCAGCGGAACGGAACGGCGCTGACATCGTGTTTATGGATATTCCCTTGTTGTTTGAGAGCAAGTTGCAGCATCTGGTGGATAAAATTGTCGTGGTGTACGCGCCGGCCTCTGTACAGTTGGCGCGGATGTTGGAGCGGGACGAGCTGGATGAGGAACAGGCGCACAAGCGGCTGAGGGCGCAGTGGCCCATTGAGCAGAAAAAACAGCTCGCCGATTTTCTGATCGACAACACCGGGACGCGGGAAGAGACGGAACGGCAGGTGGAGCGCCTGCTGGCAGAATTGAAGACGGAGCTGTCGGGATGAAGCGAGGCAGGCGAGCCGCAGGCGTCCTGATCGTGCTGATGGGCGTCTTTTTGCTGATCAACTCCCCCTTGGTCTGGAAGTGGATGTATCCGATCAAGTATCAAAACGAGATTCTGGAGGCGTCCCGTCGCTACCAGGTAGACCCCTTCCTGATTTTGGCCATCATCCGTTCGGAGAGCGGCTTCAAGCCGGACAACGTCTCGAAAAAGGGAGCGATCGGGCTGATGCAGATCATGCCCGACACGGCCAAATGGATTGTGGAACAGGCGGGCTTTCAGCCAAAGCAAAAGGATTACCTGTACGATCCCAAGATGAATATCCACATCGGGACCTGGTACCTGTCCTACTTGCAGCAGAGGTTTCAGGGCGACGTGGTCAAAACCATTGCCGCCTATAACGCCGGTCCCGGCAAGGTAAACGCATGGCTCACGCGCGAGCAGTGGAACGGAGAGCGAGATACGCTCGGAGACATCCCGTTCAGCGAAACGCGCCTGTACGTACAGCGGGTGCTCTACTACCACGACCGATACCGCAACATCTATTCCAAAGAAATGCAGTAAAGCCGCTTTCTCCTTTGGGGGAAAGCGGCTCAGCGTGTAGACAAAGTCCGTGGCGCATGGGTGATCGGGCCCGCTCGCTCTCTTGACGACCAGCAAAGAAGCTGATTGCTTCCGCTCCAAAACGCGACGCGGGCAGGGGGCAAACATCTGGGTATTTCAATGAAGTGAGACTTGTGCCCCCTGTTTTTCCCCGCGTCTGCGCTTTTCCGCTGAGCAGGTCGTCAAAGGAGCTCGCTTGGCCCATCACTCCATGCCCGAACTTTATCTCCACCTTCGGTTGATTAATATGCAGGCCTTTCGGCCTGACAATGATGGAAAGGTTTCCTTGCGGAATCTCATTGATCACGAAGTACATATTGTCTTCAGTCAGAGCTGCTTTCTCCTTTGGGGGAAAGCGGCTCAGCGTGTAGACAAAGCCCATGGCGCATGGGTGATCGGCCCGCTCGCTCTCTTGACGACCAGCAAAGAAGCTGATTGCTTCCGCTCCAAAACGAGACGCGGGCAGGGGGCAAACATCTGGGTATTTCAATGAAGTGAGACTTGTGCCCCCTGTTTTTCCCCGCGTCTGCGCTTTTCCGCTGAGCCGGTCGTCAAAGGAGCTCGCTTGGCCCATCACTCCATGCCCGAACTTTATCTCCACCTTCGGTTGATTAATATGCAGGCCTTTCGGCCTGACAATGATGGAAAGGTTTCCTTGCGGAATCTCATTGATCACGAAGTACATATTGTCTTCAGTCAGAGCCGCTTTCTCCTTTGGGGGAAAGCGGCTTTTGTCGGTGCGCCCGGCATGGGCGGTAGCTATAGGGTGAAAGTCCCGAACGGGGGTTGGCTGTACCAACCGTTAGCTTAAGGCAAGGGTGTCCGCCGTGAGGCGGAATCTGAAGGAAGTCGGCGGCAAAGTCCTGACCTGAGGTACACGAACCCAATTTGAGGCTGTTGTACTCGGGCGAGCCTGCCGAACAAGGTGAAGCCCCATACAGCCAAGGAGTGCAGCAGTAAATTGGGCAGGTACATGGGACGAAAGTTACCGCCCTTACCCGGGGAGGTCTGCATGATACGCCTACTACCGTTGGCAACCGTCTCCGCGAGGGGGCGCTGAACATGCAGAAGTCAGCAGAGGCCATAGTACTCCGATAGAGGACGCTCGAAGGAGGAAGGGCCGAACATCAAGTCAACACATGTTCTAATCCCTTTCGATACGGTGCGTCGAAGCAGAATTCCGAAATGGAACTTCCTCTGAATAGTAGGGGTGAAGCCCCGAGGGTACAGAGAAGGGCTGAGCATCGTACGGCAAGCTTAGCAACATGTGTGCGAAGAGAGGAGTATCGTCAGGGGCATGCTGGAGAAAGTGCTGTCACGGGACAACCTCATGGCCGCTCTCAAACGAGTGGAGGCCAACAGAGGTGCTGCGGGAATCGACGGTGTTTCAACCGAACAACTGCGCGACTACCTTCGTCAGCACTGGGCGACCATCCGGTCGCAAATCGAGAAGGGAACCTACAAGCCGTCTCCTGTCCGCAGGGTCGAAATCCCGAAACCTGACGGGGGAATACGATTGCTAGGCATCCCTACCGTGGTAGATCGCTTCATCCAGCAGGCCATCCTGCAGGTATTGACTCCCATATTCGACCCAGAGTTCTCCGACTCCAGCTTCGGGTTCCGTCCAGGCCGCCGTGCTCACAGTGCTGTGCGGAAAGCACAACAGTACATCAACGAAGGATTCCGGTATGTGGTCGACATCGACTTGGAGAAGTTCTTCGACCGGGTCAACCATGATATCCTAATGAGCCGGGTTGCCCGCAAGGTGAAGGACAAGCGCCTTCTTAAACTAATTCGCGCTTATCTGCAATCCGGAGTCATGGTCAACGGAGTGTGTGTCACGACGGAAGAGGGCACGCCGCAAGGTGGCCCCTTAAGTCCGCTGTTGGCCAACATTCTGCTAGACGACCTGGACAAGGAGTTGGAGAAAAGGGGACACCGTTTCTGCCGCTATGCGGACGACTGCAACATCTACGTCCGCTCCAAACGTGCGGGTGAACGTGTAAAGGCAAGTGTGGAGCGATACTTGACCAGGGTTCTCAAACTCAAGGTAAATCAACAGAAAAGTGCGGTGGACCGCCCGTGCAACCGGAAGTTCCTCGGCTTTAGCTTTATTCCGGGAAAGGAAGCGCGGATACGTCTGCATCCCAAATCGATCACCCGGTTAAAAGGACGAATTCGCCAATTAACCAACCCACATCGAAGCATGGCCATGCAGGAGAGGATTCAAAAACTCAACCAATACCTCATGGGATGGATCGGGTATTTTGCGCTGGCCGAGGCGAAAACCCATCTTCTGCGAATAGAGGAATGGATTCGCCGAAGGCTCCGGCTCTGTCTATGGACGCAGTGGAAACGAGTTCGTACGAGGTACCGCGAACTTCGTTCGCTTGGATTTTCTCACAACAGAGCACTGGAAATCGCAAACACCCGAAAGGGGGCGTGGCGGACAACAAAATCCCCGCACATGCACAAAGCCCTTGGTATTGCCTACTGGCAACAACAAGGGCTGATGAGTTTGATACAGCGATATTTCACACTTCGTCAAGCTTGGTGAACCGCCGTATACCGGTCGGTACGTACGGTGGTGTGAGAGGACGGGGGTTAACCACCCCCTCCTACTCGATTGCTTGCAGCGATCACGCCGCTGCTCGTCCTCCATAACCGAGCCAAAAACAGGATGACAAATCGTCCAAATATTTATTTTTTGAGTAAAACACATTGATAATTGTGTCATACTTATTATAATGAAAGTAAGGAATAGCGTAACTTAATGCAGGAAGGGGTTTCTTATTATGACAATCAAAATCGGTATTAATGGTTTCGGACGTATCGGACGAATGGTTTTTCGCCGCGCCGTTCAAGACCCCAACATTGAGATCGTTGCGATCAATGCCAGTTATCCCCCTGAAACACTCGCTCATCTGTTGAAATACGACACCATTCACGGGCGTTTTCCTCATAAAGTAGAAGTACAGGACAACAAGATTATCGTAGACGGCAAGCCGACTGTCGTGCTGTCCGACCGCGATCCGCTCAATCTGCCGTGGGGCGAACTGGGCGTGGAGATCGTCGTGGAGGCCACCGGCAAGTTCAAGGACCGCGAAGGCGCCGGCAAGCACCTGAAAAGCGGCGCGAAAAAGGTGGTCATCACTGCACCGGCGAAGGAAGAAGATGTGACCATTGTCATGGGCGTCAACGAAGACATTTACGACCACGAGAAGCATCACATCATCTCCAACGCCTCCTGCACCACCAACTGCCTGGCGCCGGTGGCCAAGGTGCTGCATGAAGCGTTTGGCATCGAACAGGGCCTGATGACGACGGTTCACTCCATCACCAACGACCAGGTAAACATCGACAACCCGCACAAGGACCTGCGCCGCGCACGCGCTGCTGGTGAGTCGATCATTCCGACCACGACCGGTGCCGCCCGTGCCGTGGGCAAGGTGCTGCCGGAGCTGAACGGCAAGTTGAACGGTTTCGCCCTGCGCGTCCCGACGCCGAACGTCTCCGTCGTCGACCTGGTCATCAACACCAAGAAGCCGGTAACCGTGGAAGAGGTAAACCGCGTGCTGCGTGAAGCGAGCGAGGGCAGCATGAAGGGCTACATCGAATTTTGCGATGAACCGCTGGTCTCCAGCGACTTCAATGGCAACGATCACTCGTCCATCATCGACGGCCTCTCCACGATGGTAATGGGCACCAACCAGGTAAAAGTGATCGCCTGGTACGACAACGAGTGGGGCTACTCCTGCCGCGTGGTCGATCTGGTGCGTCACGTGTCCGAGGATGCCAACCGCGCCCGGACAAAAGAGGCGGCAGCCGTAGCCGCAAACTAACCTACCCGTAAACAGACAACAACCCCCCTGGGACCCTTGCGGTGGTCCAGGGGGTTTTTTGCGATTTCGCGTGCCGCGCATATCGGCCAACCAGCAAGCATTCGCAGGCCGGATGCAAACCGCCGCTGGTGAACAACAAATGGGAACTGACATCCTGTGTGTAAGAAATTTTTGCCATAATAAGCAAAAATTATGGATGAAAGTGAAGCGCTGCGGCTCCATACACGTCTGAATATGTGGAGACTGTCAATCAATACACCGCGAGTGAAAGGTGGAAGGTATGGGACAAGGAGGGCAGATCATGTCAAAAAAAATGATGATAGCAGGCTGCACAGGTATTTGTTTACTCCTCACGTCAGTCGCCCATGGCGCTGGTGGAGATGCAGGAAAGGTTTTGCCGCAGACTTCAAATGAAGCGGCAGTTCAGCAACATGCAGAAATGCAATCGGCACGCCAACAGATCACTGCTGAAGCGATTCGGGATAAAATGCTCAATGCCATTGATTATTACACGACCATTCAAGGGACGTACCGGATCATGCAAAAGCCGCTTGGCGTCGATGATGTGGTGGAATTTGACGTATCTGTGGGCGATACACCTGGAAGCTATGTAAAGGTAAAAAGCAACGTGACAGGGAAGCAAAGTGAGCACATCTCAAACGGCGAGACCATGATCCATTTATACGAACAGGAAAAGGCATTTGTCAAACAGCAGAAAATAAAAACGGTGACGAAGGAAAGCAAAATCCAGAAAGGCCCCCGTTACTATATCGATGAAGAGGGAATCCCTGTCTATGAATACAGAAAAGATCCCTCCTATGCACATGAGGCTCACGATGTCATTTTTCCGCAGGCTTACGGCTTTTGGCTTTATCGGCATCCGCACAAAGTGGTGGGAACGGAACCTTATCTGGATCGAACGGCAGTCGTCCTGGTAGGTACGTTATCCGGTATACTGGCCGAAAAACACCAGGCCAGCAGATTCAAGATGTGGGTTGATCAGGAAACGGGCGTGTTGTTGAAACTGCTTGAGACCGATGATAAAGGTACCGTCTCAAATCAGATCGAAGTGCTTCGGCTGGCCATTGACAAAGAGATTGACACTTCCAAGTTTCAGATCATTGAGCCGAAGGGATGGAAGGATATCAGTCCTGATTTGAGCAAGAAGAGGGAGGTACGAGCGGATTAGAGTGACAAGGAAGCCAAGTAGCGTGAAACGCCCTGTCTTTCGAAGTCGGAAGAAAGAAGAAGACCCCGCCCGGCGCAGTGTCAGGCACTGGTCAAGACCCCATTTTGTAGACACTTAAAAAACCCCCGGCCGTTAGGCCGCATGCTGACGCCTGTACTCGACTGGCGTCAGCTTATTTAATTTGATTTGCAAACGCTCCTCATTGTAAAAACGAATGTACTCCTCAATTCGTCTTTGCGCCTCATCCAAACTTCGAATATCATAAGGATAGAGAGCTTCTGCCTTTAAGTGCGAGAAGAAACTCTCCATAGGGGAATTGTCTAAACAATTGCCCCTTCGGGACATGCTGATTCGGGCGCCAACCTTTTGCAGCATGTCGTGGTATGCATGGGACGTGTACTGGAAGCCTTGATCGCTGTGTACGATCAGTCCAGTCACGTCCTTATGCTTTTCAAATGCTTTCCGAAACGTCTCTAGGACAAGGACATTGTCATTGTGTAAGCTCACATGGTGCGCCACGATTTCGTTGTGAAACAAGTCTTTAATCGTAGATAAGAAGATACGTTGATCTCCTACACGAAACTGGGTAACATCGGTGACCCACTTCTGGTTCGGTTTCTCGGCTGTGAAGTCACGCTTCAACAAATTTTCGGCAACACGACCATCTGATTCAGCCGCTCGATACGTGCTCCGATACGCTCGTTTGCCACGAATAATGGCTTTCAGCCCAAGAATTTGCATGAGCCGTAACACCTTCTTATGATTCACAACCTTGCCGTATTGACGAAGGAGTTCCGCTTGAATTCTTCGATACCCATATATTCCTTTTCGTTCATCATAGATGGTTTGAATCTGCTGTTTCAGTTCTCCGTCTCTATCCCACTCCTTCTGTGCAAGATATCGATAATACCCACTCCTCGATACACCAAGAAGTTTGGAGAGTTCGGTAATCGGGTACAATGCTGCCACATTCTCCATCACACGATACTTTTTTCTTACACCTCCCGCATCCAGATTTCCAAACACTTTTTTAGAATTTCGTTCTCCCGTTTCAATTTTTTCACATGTCGATCTTGATCGATGTACTCTGGACGTCGTCCACGCTGATCCAAAAGACCGAACTCCCCAAGTTGTTTGTATTTCCGCATCCATTTTTTTACTCGATCCTTATCCTGGATTCCTAAATGCTCAGTGATACGTCTGTATGTCCACTTCTCCTCTACATGCAATCGTATTGCCTCCATTTTCAACGACAAAGGATAATGCTTGAACTTTTGACCTTTGATAGCCATAAAAAATTCACCCCTTAAAGTAACATCGGTTATCCCAAGGGGTTTTTCCAATGTCTACTTTAAGGGGTGCACTCTACACAGCCAGGCGGGGTTATTATGTGACTCAATTCGCACTGGGCTGCACAAGCCCTTCCAGCGAGAACAATTCTTCGTCTTCAAAGCCGACGATGAACAGGTTGATCTGCGACTTCAGATCCAGTTCGTACGGCACGCGCACGTCGTTGCCGCGGCCGTCCTTCAAGACACGGACGGTGGGGCGGTGGCAGTAGTCCGGGTCGACCCGGCAGACGACGCCCACCTCGCCGGTGTTCAGCACGACGCTGCTGCCGATCGGGAAGACGGCGATGTGTTTGCTGAAGGCTTTGATCAGATGGTGCTCAAACAGGTGTCCGCCCGCCCCGAACAGGTATTCCAGCGCGTCCTGCGGCATGTACCGCTTTCGCCAGGGGCGGGGAGACGTGAGCGAATCGTAGACGTCGCAGATGCCGACGATCTGCGCGTACTCGTGAATGTTCTTTCCTTTCAACCCCTGCGGGTAACCGCTGCCGTCCAGCCGCTCGTGGTGCTGCAGGCAGACGTGGGCGGACAACAGCGAGATGTCGTGCTGCTTGCGCAGGAGGTTGAAGCCCAGCATCGTGTGCTGCTTGGCGATCTCCTGCTCTTCCTCGTTCCAGCGCTCCTGCTTTTGCAACAGCTCCGGCGGAAGCTGCACCTTGCCGATGTCGTGCAGCATCGCCCCGATGCTCAACTCCATCAGTTGGCTGCGGCTGTAGCCGAGCGACATGCCGACCGCGGCCGCCAGTACCGCCACGTTGACCGAGTGATGGTAGAGCGAGGGCGAATGGGTGGAGATGCTGGTCAGATGGAGCAAGAGCTGCTGGTTGCCCATCATGTCGTCCAAGATGGAATTACAGGCCTGCTGAAAGAGAAGCCCCATTTCGTTGAGCGAAACCTTCCGGGCCAGCTTGTTCGAGTTGGTGATCTGCTTGACTGTTTTGACAATCGCTTCGACGGCTGTCTGGCGGGTTTCCGGCCGGATGACGTCCTCCACGACGATGTCTTCCGTACGCTCGTCTTCAATGTAGAGCGAGTCGATGCCGGAGCGGGTCAACCCCTGAATCAGCCGTTCGGTAAGGGTGACGCCTACCCCCAGTAACGTTTTCCCGTCTTCGGTAAAGATCGTGCGGCCCACCTTCATCCCGGGGCGGGCTTGTTTTATTGAAACTAACCGCATAGGAATCCCTCCAACCTGTACCCAAATTGTACTCCATTTGGCTTAGACGTGAAATAGGTACAAGGATTGACTTGACTTCCGGCGGGAAATTGAGGGACACTGAATGAAAGTACCGTCATAATTGGAGTTGATTCCGCGATGCGCTGTCCGTTTTGCGATTACAATGGGACCAGGGTACTAGATTCCCGCCCCTTTAACAATAACAAGTCGATTCGCCGCCGGCGCGAATGCGAAAAGTGCGAACGCCGCTTTACCACGTTTGAGGTGGTGGAGGAGACACCGCTCTTGATCATTAAAAAAGACGGAACCCGCGAAGAATTCAGTCGGGAAAAGGTGCTCCGCGGCCTGGTGCGGGCCTGTGAAAAGCGGCCGGTGCCGCTGGAGGTGCTGGAGAACGTCGTCAACGAGATTGAGAAGGAACTGCGCAGCAGCGGCCAGTCAGAAATCCCCAGCAAGGACGTCGGGGAAAAAGTGATGGAGCGGCTGTACCACGTCGACGAAGTGGCCTATGTCCGGTTCGCTTCCGTCTACCGCCAGTTCAAGGACATCAACGTGTTCATGAAGGAACTGGAAGAACTGCTGGCCCAGGCGCGCGGCTCGGGTCAGGCGGAGTAAGGCAGCGGGGAAGGGGAGGACAAGCCTTTCCCGCAAATCGCTGCGTCGCTTGGTAGGGATTCGCCAGTCGCTCTGTCTGGAAACATGCTTCTCCTTTGATACAATTGGGTTGTCATCAGGCCAAGAAGACGCCCTTGCGATGTGCAAGAGCGTCTTTCCTGCTGTCTTCAAACCCCATTCGTTCGGGTTTCAGAGAGCCCCTTTCCCGATAGCCGCGAGCACGTCCTGCTTTCATCCGCGGAGGGCCGGACGGCGGAGGAGGCGATCTTTTTTGGCTCCGCGTTGGCGAGCCGGAGGTCGTCGTGTCCGGCCAACGCGCTCCGTTCTTCTGGAGCGGGGACGAACTGCTTCACCCCCCTACGCGCGTCCCGCCGTTTCGGGTACGGCGGCGGCGCGTGCTCTTCCAGCCACTGTCGTATCTATCGCCGGCCGGACATGATATAATAGGGAAACCAGACTAGTCAGGAAGGAAAAGGATCAATGCCTCGTCTCGTGTGGAACGAATTACTGCCGAAAGATCGATATCTGGTGCGGCTGGCGCGTCCGCTCAGCTTTGCCGAAATGGGCTTCGTCACCCAGCTCTACCTGCCGATCATCGGTGTGGAGTCGTTTTCCCTCTACCAACTGCTGGTGCACGAGGTGCAGGAGGCGAACGGAGCGGCGGTGGAAAGCACGCACCGCAGCCTGATGCTGATGACCGATCTCTCGCTGGACCGCCTGCTGGCGGCGCGGGAGCGGCTGGAGGCACTGGGCCTTTTGGCCGTCCGCAGACGGGAGAATCGGCAGCGGGACTACTTTTACGAATACCTGGTAAAACCGCCGCTGACGCCAAACGAGTTTTTTGCCGACTACGTGCTGTCCGTGATGCTGCTGAACAAAATCGAAAACGTCCGCTACCAGCAGTTGCGGCAGCGGTACGCCGACCCGCTGGGGGCAGCTTTGGAACAGGAGTACCCGGTGGCGGAGACGGTGACCAAGGATTTTTACGAAGTGTTCCAATCGTTGAAACCGTCCGAGTTGGAAGTGCACAAAGGATCGGAGCGGGAACAGTTTCTCGCGCAGATGGAGACCCGCTATCCGGCGTCTCCGATGCAGTCGGGCTTTGAAGCGGCGGTCCATCACCCGCTCGGGGCTTCGTCCCTGCGCCACTACCTGCCGGACAACGCCTCCCCGGACAAGGTCTTCTCCGGGGAAAGCGTGGAGTTTTTGTACAAGCTGCACCACTTCTACCAACTGGACAGTTGGGGATTGGGGCAGGAACTGCGCGACTGGACCCTGTACAAGCCGGACGGCAGCCTGGACATGGACGTCCTGCGCAAGCGGCTGGTGCAGCGCTACACGGACGACAAGCTGCACCGCACGCCGGCGGCCCCTGCCCCAGGCGACGACGAGTGGGGGCCGGGCCGCCTGCCGGAACCGGGCAGCGAAGCGTTTGCCCGCGCCTGCCGGCAGCTCTCGCCCCTCTCCCTGCTGGAGCGGGTGGTTGGCGGCCGGGTGAGCCGGGTCTTTTTGGAACGGGCGGAAAACCTGGTGTTTGGCGACGGCCTGACCGTCGAGGTGGCCAATGCGCTGCTGCTTCACACGCTGCAGAGCATGCAGATGGAACTGCCCAAAGCCTACATGGAGACGATCCGCGACAGTTGGAAGGCGAAGCGGATCACGACCGTGGACGAAGCCGTGCGGCAGATCCTGGAGCGCGCCGACCAGCGGGCGCAGCACGCGGAGAAGGCGAAGCGGCCGAAGCGGGAAACGGACACCGCCGTTCGCCGTGGCGGCCGCCCCATCCTGCAGGACAAGCTGCCTGCTTCGGTGGAATGGCAGCTTTCGCAGGAGCGCGAGCCCCAGGAGACGGTCAAAGGACAGTCCATCCAGGACGATCCCGAGTTGAAAACCATGTTGGAATCGCTGCGCAGACGGCAGAGAGGAGTGTGATGAGGGATGGAATCGATCAGCCAATTCATGCAGGAACTGGCCAAGCGGACGCCGCGCCACCTGCTGACGCCGGAGCAGCAGTTGGACAAGATGTTTCGCTCCTCCGCCTATTTGCAGTCGTTTCAACAGGCACACCCAGACTTGTCCCGCGACGACTACCTGCGGGCCCTGTCCGGCGTCTACACGGCGGTAAAGGAGCAGTACTGGTGTGAGCACTGTCCGGGACTGGAACAGTGCCCCAACCTGGTCAAGGGCCACCGGAGCCAGCTCAGCGTGAGAAACGGGGCCATCGTCAGCGCCATCTCTCCCTGCGACAAGCAGCAGGCGTATGAGGAAGACATGCGCCGCCGCCGCTTGATGCGCAGCTACTACGTCTCCGAGGAGACGATGGCCGCCAGCTTTGACCGGCTGGAACTGGACCAGGCAAACAGGGCGGCTGTGGCAGCGGCCATCCGGTTTTGCCAGACGGTCGGCAGCGGCGAACGGGTAAAGGGACTGTATCTGCACGGGCCGTTTGGCGTGGGCAAAAGCTACATCATGGGGGCGATCGCCCGCGAGCTGTCGGAGCGCAACATCGCTTCGCTCATGGTGTACGTGCCCGATTTTGTCCGTGAGATGAAGGATTCGCTGTCCGATCAGTCATACGCCGGCAAGCTGGAGCTTTTAAAGGAGGTGCCCGTGCTCATCCTGGACGACATCGGCGCCGAAAACCTCACCCCCTGGGTGCGCGATGAAGTGCTGGGCGTCATCCTCAACCAGCGTGTCAACAACCACCTGCCGACGCTGTTCACCTCCAACTACTCGCTGGAGGAATTGGAGGAGCATCTTTCCATCTCCAACGGCAACCGGATTGAACGAACAAAGGCGGCCCGCATCATGGAGCGGATCCGCCATTACGTGGACGTGTATTTGATCATGCGCAAGAATCAGCGCATCGAAAGCTGACTCCCCAGATACGTAAGCCGCCATTTGGTGTACGCCAGCACCTCTCGCACCAAGTGATACGGCCTGTACATCACGTTGGACTTCGTCCCGACGGGGTGGGCGGATATGCCCAGCGCTCGCGTCATGTCCATCGCCCGGGCGAGGTGATAGTCGTGGCTGACGACGAGCGCGCTGTGCAGGCCGTTTTGCTGCATGATCTGCCGGCTGAACAGCAGGTTTTCATACGTGTTGGTCGCCTCGGACTCCATCAGGATGCGGTCGGCCGGCACGCCCTGCTCCACCAGGTAATTGCGCATGACCTGAGCCTCTGTCACGCCTTTGCCGTCACCCAGTCCGCCCGAGACGATCAGGGTGGGCACGTATCCTTCCCGGTATAACTGCAGTGCCAAATCCAGCCGCTCCCGCAGCCCCGGACTGGGCTGGTCTCCCCACACGGCCGCTCCCAGCACGATGGCCACGTCCGCTTTTTGCGGTGCAGCGCTGCGGCTCGTCTGATCGATCCGCCACAAAACGTAACCCGCCCACAGCGCGGCCGCCGCCAGGCAGACGGCTGCCCAGATGCGCAGGTGTTTTTTCCAGGGGTGTACGATTGGGATGGATGATGTCGGTATCATGAGTATCCTCCGGTTGCCAAGGATTTGTGAGCGTTTCGGATGATCTGTTCGCAATCCGCTTGTCCATCGTGTTCTCGGTCGGTGTGCGTATGCCGTGCAGCAGTCAGCCGAGTGTGTTCCTATGTACATATACGGAAGAGATGGCCCGTCCGTTACGCTTGGTGGGTGCATGCAGGGCAGTGCGTTTCGTCAGGGTGAAAAATTTTTTAAAATCCTATTGATCTTTGAAGACAGCATGTGCTATAATCAATCTCGTGGTAAGGAACGAGATGTTCCAAAGAAAACAACGAGATACGGGGCATTAGCTCAGCTGGGAGAGCGCTACACTGGCAGTGTAGAGGTCAGCGGTTCGAACCCGCTATGCTCCACCATACAACGAACGCCAGAACCCTTGAGAAATCAAGGGTTTTTGTTATTTCCGCGGGAGTTGGGGGATTGAGGATGTCAATAATTCGTATTAGATCGAGCAAAAGAAGCGAAACAGACAGTCCTCAAAGGAATGTCAAGCAGTTACGAAGCTGCAATGGACCAGGAAGCACCCCTTTGAATGCATATTTGCTCAAAATTCTTTGCAATCCCTAGTCGAATGGCAATATCTTTCTGGCATCAACAGACACCTTTCAGCGTGCATGAATAGAAATATGCAAATAATTTTCTGTAAGCACTTGAAGTATATTACAATTTCCGCTATGATTTGGAAGTGTGTTAACAAAGGAGGGATAATATGAAATCGTTTGGTAAGGTGTCAAACTTCGTATCATCTCTACTTGCATTAATACTCGTATTTGGGGCAGGCGGAGGGGTATCCGCTTATTCTTCAGAATTGACACAAAAACAAAAAGAAGCGTATCACAAGCAATATGTTGAAATCGTCAAAGAGGTAAATGCGGAGTATCCTAATGCAAATTTGGAAGTTGTACCTTTGCATAAGTTTTCTGAGGAAGATTGGGTTGAACCCGATGAATTTCGAAAATTAGCAATTGCGAGGGCAAATCCAACTGTAACGATAACTGAATCTGTGCCCGCTGAAGGACCATCCCTTGGTGTTCAAGTTGTTTCAAAAACGAAATCAGCAACGATTGATGCTAACGGTACGGCTGTAACGATAAGCATTACGGGTTCGTTTGAAACAGAATATAATCCTTATGCGAATAGACAAGTGTTTGCTGGAATTAATTCTATCACCTCGAAAGCATCAAAAGGAACTTGGACACAAACAGGGTATGTGCCGAGACTAATCGATGGCGGTCGTACTTATGAGATTACTGTTGGGGGAAAATTAACCCTGAATGGCATTACTTCAAATCACAATATAACTGTAGAATTTTATTGCAGTGCGACTGGTGGGGTTAGCTGATAATTTACAAAATGTATTTGATTATTTAATAAATAAGGAAAGGTGGATACCATGTTTACCTTTCCTTATTGTTTTTGGTATTAGGAAACAGGAAAAAGATCAATGTCGCTCCAAGTCTCGCAAGCATGGAAAGCAAAAATGACACCGGAGGGAACACTTTGCCTACAGAAATATTTTGGGGAATATTATTGCGTTCTGTCCATTAGGGTTCTTAATCCCTGCTATTTTTACAAAGTTCCGGAAAGTTTCCAAGACGTTGTTGATCTGTTTCATCAGTGTAATTGGAATTGAGGTTTTTCAATTTGTTACAATGTTGGGTTTTTTTGATGTTGATGATATCATGTTGAATATGACAGGTTATATAATTGGATATCTTATATATGGTGGGCTTAGAATCTTAACCAGGAATCATAGCAAACTTGAATTTCGAAATTAACAACTCTATGAAAACGTACAAAAGAGTGCGATTACACGTGGCCATCCCCGAAAACTGCGAATTTCCGAGAAAAAGTTGAATTTAATAAACCCAAGAATGTTGGTATTTCCGCATTCTTGGGCTTTTTTCATTGTTTCTTTATTCAGCAGACTCAAACAATGTGCCATTAAATTTATACATTGTGGTTGTGTGTTTAAACTGAGGTGTAATTGTGCTGTCAAGCGGGCGCTTATATTCGGTGGAAAAGTCATAGAGATAATCGCCATCGATGTGAAAGGTGCTTATTTTGGCGTAGTATTCATCTTGAAAAGTAGATATCTCTTTCATCGGATGTTCCCAAGCTTCAACAAAATTCCCGTTATCATCCAAATGCCAGAGCACAACGGTTTCGGTATGAGCACCTGTCCCGCCAGAACGATAGACAGTTTGGTATATCTTCTTATCTTGCATCACCGTAACAGGTTCCTGTACCGTAAGATTATCAATTTTCCATTTCCGTTCGGTAATCAGCTTGTATTCCTCATTTTTCTGTTTGTCAAAAATGAAAAACGAGCCAATGTTGGTGCCGCCAGTCAAGGTTGCTGCAATTTCCACATCAACGTCATGGTCGATGTTCACTTCTTGGAAAGCAAGATGCTCAAAGTAGTGATTCTTCTCTTTGCTTTGCGCTTGTATCCATTGCTTTATCTGGTCTTTTCCAATTGAAGAATTACTTTGACTATGTGCCACATCTGACGAAAACAATGTTTGAGATGTGAAAACGGAAATGCCGATTACAAGACTGACTGCTGCACAAGACACAACTGCGATTTTATTAAACACCCAATTCACCGCCAATACGATTCGCTACTCACATATAGGAGACGGCAGAAAACACGTTTTGTTTCAAAAAATTGTAAATGGCTTCGGGGGAAAATCATTATGTCAGGTGAAAGTCATTACGCCGTTAGATAACTTTTTTGGGCCAATAAACAAGCACAACTCTTTTACGGGCTGTGCCCACGACATTTGCAGTCAGCCAAAAGTACGCTTCTGACAGGCGCACGTGCTTATGGCTGACTTGTTTTTTGATCGAGTGTATGAAACTCAAGCTGATGCATTTTAAGTACGGTCAATGGATCGACATCGTTGACGATTTTATAAACATTTACACGCTTGTCATGACTGATCCGTATGTAGTTGTGATCTTCAAGAAGTTCCATGCCAAACCGATATGAACCGTTCACATATAACCTTATGGCATAAGCCCCACGAGACGTGAAGTCGTTAACCTTTTGCAACCTCAAGGTTGAGAGCGCTGCAAGTATGTTTTTGACCTTGTCCTGATCAACGATCTTTGTGGTTGCGTCGTCCGAATATCTCTCCATTCTGATTGTAACCTCGTCATTTGGTTGTATTTGATCCTCTACGATGTCTGCAAACGACGTGTATGTCATTCTGTCAACGATCAAATAAACGCCGCATACAACCAAAATGAACAGAAAGGTTAGAAGGATCGGTTTTCGCAAGATTTCTCTCCCCCCCTTGCATGATGTTGTTTATGTAGGGAGCGCACTCCTATAAAACGAACAGGAAAACCAGGCAGTCTGTTACATATATTGTAAACTGCTCGAGGGGAAAGTCAGTGATATTTTTCAGTGTGCAGACAAAGTCCGTGGTGGAATGGGTGTTGGTTCCCGCTCGCTCTTTTGACGACCGGTAAAGCAGCGGATCGCGTCCGCTCAAAATGCAACGTGGGCAGAGGGCTTGCAATGATTGCAGGGCTGGCGTTTCTCCTGCTGTCTCCATATACATGAAGGTAACAACGTGTGAGGGAGGACAGCGCACATGCCGGAACCAATGCTGTGGGGAGTAGATTCAGCTTCCCGAGTGGGAAATGAGTTGTATCAATGTGTAGTGCGCAACTTCGGCAAACCTGCCTACTGGGGAAGGTATTTGGCAACGGTTCCCAATGCAGCCGACGGACTGACGAAGGCGGAAGCGTCTTTTCTGCATCGCAACGGCGTGAAAATCCTGCCGATTTACAGTAAATTCACCCGAGCGGTCGGCTATGACCAGGGGCGAATCATTGCGAGAAACAGCATGTACTACGCTCAACTGCTCGGGATTCCCAAGGGAACCATCCTGTTTGCCAACATCGAGAAACGGTTTCAGGTCGATGAAGCGTGGATTCGCGGGTGGGTGGATGCAATCGATCAGGGAGGATATCGTCCGGGGATTTACTGTGATCCGAGTCAACCCGCCTTTTCCCGAGCGTATTGTCTCGCGCAGGAAAGGAGCGAAAGGGTGCGAACGCGAACCGTACTGTGGAGCCAGGAGCCTACGCCGGGCCCGTCATCTTCGCGTCAAGCACCGGCGTATGCACCCGTCCGTCCCCCCTGCCCGGCACAGGTGTGGGCATGGCAGTACGGCGAAAACGCGAGGGAATGTCCGATCGACACCAATCTCATGGACCGCCGGCTGTTTCAATTGCTCTGGTAAATTGGATGCGTTCACCGATTTTGTATGATCCTCGTCCATCCTCCAAAAGTTCACGAGAAAGTTGCTTGCTCTATCATGGAAATTTATGGTATTAGTATTGGCAGCATCTACGAAAAACGGAGACGATTCACGCGTCTCCGTTTGCTCTATCGCTTTCTATCTGATATTCCGTTCATTTCATCGCCGTGGGAATGGGACAAGTTCCTCTGGCGCCGCCCGCATTGTGTTTTGCATCCGTCTGTGTTAGAATGAGGAGTGGCCACTACCTACCAGCAAAAACTGAATAATATATCCCAATATAATCTTATCACAAATGATGTGGATTGTCAAACACTGTGGTCCAAAATTTTGCTGAAGAGGAGCGATACGATGAGCGTGACGGAGAGAGAGTGGCGGGAAGAAAATGAACGTGTTGAACGTGTCATCGGCGTGATTGACCGGAAAATCAACAGTCTTGAGGAGCATGTCAGCAACGTGCGGGCGGACATCGTGGAGATACGAAAAAAATTTTGGGACGATGTGACGGTCAACGTTGACGATATGATGGAAGCGATAGAGACGTACGCGAGCATCAAGCAGCAGGCTGAGGTGTTGTCGGAGCGGGAACGCAGCCACCGCCATGCGAGCAGGCAGCTTGCCACGCTGAAGAAACTGAAACAGTCGCCGTATTTCGGGCGAATCGACTTTGTCGAAGACGGGGAGCAAACTCCGGAGCGCATCTACCTGGGAATCGCCTCCCTGCTCGACGAACAGGACGAACAGTTTCTGATCTACGATTGGCGCGCGCCGGTGTCCAGCCTGTATTACGACTACCCGCCCGGACCAGCGCAGTACGAGACTCCTGGCGGTACGATTACCGGCACGATGGAGTTGAAGCGGCAGTACATCATCCGTGACGGCCGGATTCAGAGCATGTTTGACACGGGGGTCACCATCGGCGACGAACTGCTGCAGGAAGTGCTCGGCAGACAGGCGGACGGGCAGATGAAAAGCATCGTGGCCACGATTCAAAAAGAACAAAACCGCATTATCCGCAACGAGCGAAGCCGGCTGCTCGTCGTACAGGGAGCAGCGGGAAGCGGCAAGACGTCTGCCGCTCTGCAGCGGGTGGCCTATCTTCTCTACCGGTACCGGAACACGCTGCGGGCGGAGCAGATCGTGCTGTTTTCCCCCAATCCGCTGTTTAACAGCTACGTGTCCACCGTCCTGCCCGAATTGGGTGAGGAAAACATGCAGCAGACGACGTTTCAGGAGTACGTGGAGCACAGGCTGGGGGAGACGTTTCGCATCGAAGATCCGTTTGCGCAGATGGAATACGCCTACACCGCCATGGACGAGCCGGGGTATGACGCCCGCATGGAAGGCATTCGCTTCAAGGCGTCTGCCGCCTTCAAGCAGGTGATCGAGCGCTACGTGGAATCGCTCCGGCAAGCGGGGTTGCTCTTTGCGGATGTGACCTTCCGCGGCAGGACCCTGATTGACGCCGAGCAAATCCGGGAGCATTTTTACTCGCTCGATCCCTCGCTGCGCCTCCCCAACCGCTTGAGGCTGACGGCAGAGTGGCTGCTGGAAGAACTGCGAAAGCAGGAGCGCCAGGAGCGGACGCAGCCGTGGGTGGAAGACGAGATCGACCTGCTTGATCGGGAGGAGTATTACCGCGCCTATCAACAGCTTCGGCGGGAAAAGCGCTTTACCGCCGAGTCGTTTGACGACTTTGAGCGCGAACGGGAATTGCTTGCCGCCACGGTCGTCAACGAGCACTTCGAGCCGCTGCGCCGGTGGGTGAAGCAGTTTGGATTTGTCAACATGAAGGCCGTGTACCGGCAGTTGTTTGCCGATCCGCAGTACGCGATGCGTTTAGCAAACGATCTCCCCTGGCCGCAGCAGTGGGCGGAGATATGCGCCAGGACCGTGGAGATGCTGGATCGGTCCGAGCTGTTCTGGGAGGACGCCACGCCGTATTTGTATGCAAAAGAGTTGATCGAAGGCTTTCACACCAACACGTCGGTCCGGCACGTGTTCATCGATGAGGCACAGGACTACTCGCCGTTTCAGTTTGCTTTTCTCCGGCGGCTGTTTCCGCACAGCAGCATGACCGTGCTCGGCGACCTGAACCAGGCGATTTACGCCCACGTCGATGCGCAAACCGACTTTTCCCCGCTCGCATCGCTGTACGAAGACGGACAGACCGAGATGATCGTGCTGACGCGGAGCTACCGGTCCACGCGGCAGATCGTCGAGTTTACCCGCGGGCTGATCGCCGGGGGCGAAGTGATTCAGCCGTTTAACCGGGACGGCGTAAAGCCAACCTTGACACAAGCTGCCGATCCGAGCGATCTGGCGGAAAAGATTGTCGCCCGCATCCGCGCGCTTCAAGACGCGGGACACCGGACGATTGCGGTCATCTGCAAAACCGCCCGGGAAAGTCGGGACGCGTACGCAGCACTCAGCAGCCGGCTGCCGGTGCGCCTGATCAGCAAGGAGACGGTCTCCTTTGAGCCGGGCGTGCTCGTCATCCCGTCCTATCTGGCCAAAGGCGTCGAATTCGACGCGGTCATCATCTACGATGCGTCTCGGGTGACGTACGGGCGGGAGGCGGAACGCAGGCTGTTTTACACTGCCTGTACGCGGGCGATGCATGAACTGCACCTGTATGCTGTCGGCGAGGTGAGCCCGTTTGTGACCGCGCTGTCTTCCGATACTTACGTTACGGAGCGCTGACAGCATAAGGCCGCCTGGCCCACCCGCATCCCCAGTGTGCGTCAAAACGCGTGCCGACCGCCGGCGAAGCGGCTATAATAGCAGAGGTGGAACAGGATGTTCGCGGCTGAAACAAACATGAGGTGATCGCATGAATACATTGCCCGTCGATTCGATCATCCCGGCGTTGAAAGAGGCGCTTCGCACCCGCAGCAGCGCGGTGCTGGTGGCTGCGCCCGGGGCGGGGAAAACGACCCGGGTGCCGCTTGCCCTGCTCGACGAGCCGTGGCTGTCCGGACGACGCATTTTGATGTTGGAACCGCGCCGTCTGGCTGCGCGAGCGGCGGCGCGCTACATGGCCGCCTCGCTGGGGGAACAGGTGGGAGACACCGTGGGATACCGGGTGCGCCTGGATACCCGGGTCGGGCCTGCCACGCGCATCGAAGTGGTTACCGAGGGCGTGCTGACGCGGATGCTGCAGGCCGACCCGGCACTTGAGGACACGGGATTGGTCATTTTTGACGAATTTCACGAGCGCAGCCTTCATGCCGACCTGGGATTGGCCCTGTGCCTGGAGGCTCAGTCCGTACTGCGCGACGATCTGCGCATCCTGGTCATGTCGGCCACGTTGGATGCCGAGCCGGTGGCTGCGCTGTTGGGCGATGCGCCGGTGCTGACGAGCGAAGGACGAGCCTATCCGGTGGAGACGCGCTATCTGGATCGCCGGGTGGAGGGGGCGATCGAGCCGGTCGTCGTCCGCCGGATTCAGGAAGCGCTCGCGTCGGAACCGGGAGATATCCTGGTCTTTTTGCCGGGAGCGGGAGAGATTCGCAGGGTGGAAGAAAGGCTCGCCGAGCTGGAGTTGGGCGCCTCCGTCCGGGTGGCCCCCCTCTACGGAAATCTGCCGCAGGAGGTACAGGACCGGGCGATTGCTCCGGGGCGGCCGGGTGAGCGCAAAATTGTCCTCGCCACTTCCATCGCCGAGACCAGCCTGACGGTGGAAGGGGTCCGGGTGGTGATTGACAGCGGCCTGGCGCGGGTGCCGCGCTTTTCGCCGCGCACAGGCATGGCCCGGCTGGAAACGATCCGGGTGTCGCAGGCGTCGGCCGAGCAGCGGCGGGGCCGGGCAGGCCGTCTCGGCCCCGGCGTATGCTACCGGCTGTGGACAGAGCAGGAGCATCGGCACCTGGCATTGCGAAACACGCCCGAGATTCTGGAATCGGATCTGGCTCCGCTGGCGCTCGAACTGGCTGCCTGGGGCGTCGCGGACCCGGCTGAGCTGCGCTGGCTCGACTCGCCTCCGGCTGCCGCCCTTGCGCAGGCGCGTGACCTGCTCGTGCAGCTCGGCGCGCTGGAGAAAAGCGGGGCGATTACCACGCACGGACGGCGAATGGCAGAGCTTGGTCTGCATCCCCGTCTTGCGCACATGATCCTAAAGGCCATTCCCCTCGGTCTGGGCGGATTGGCCTGCGAACTGGCGGCACTTCTGAGCGAACGGGATATTTTGCGCAGCGGTCATCATCCGGCCGACGCCGATCTGCGCCTGCGGGTGGAGACGCTGCGACAGGCAGCGGCGGGAGGGCGGCCCGGCGATGCCGCACCGCCAGGGTACACGGTGGATGCGGCTGCCTGCCGACGGATTCTCGCTGAGGCGAACCACTGGAAGCGTGAGGCGGGAATTGCTGAAAACAGCGGCGACGACGTAGACGCGTGCGGACTTTTGCTCGCTTTCGCCTACCCCGATCGAATCGCGCGGAGGCGCGACAGCGGGCGGTTTCTGTTGCGCAACGGCCGCGGGGCAGCACTGGCCGGGCAGCAGACGTTGGCCCAGGCTCCCTGGCTGGTGGCAGCCGAACTGGACGATCTGGGAACGGAAGGACGTGTGCATCTTGCTGCTCCGGTCGACATATCCGATCTGGAGCGGCACTTCGCCGACCAGATCGAGGCGGAGACGGCCGTATACTGGGATCGCGAGGCGCAGGCCGTGCGGGCGAGACAACGGAAACGGCTGGGGGCCCTGGTGCTGAAAGACGTACCGCTGGCCGACCCCGATCCGGAAGCGACCGCGGCTGCGCTGCTTCGCGGGATCGCCGAAGAAGGGCTGGACATCCTGCCGTGGACCAAGCAGGCCCGCCAGTTTTGGCAGCGGCTGTTGTTCATGAGCCGGCACGAGGAGGGCTGGCCGGACGTGTCGGAGGAGGCGCTGTCGGCTTCGCTGCCTGACTGGCTCGGGCCGCACCTGTACGGTTTGAAAAGCCGCGACGATTTGCAGCGCCTTTCCTTGACCGACATCTTCGCCGGGATGCTCTCCTGGGAGCAGCGGCGCGAACTGGATGAATACGCCCCGACGCATATCGTCGTGCCCAGCGGCTCGCGCATCCCCGTCGACTATAGCGATCACGAGGCTCCGGTGCTGGCTGTGCGGCTGCAGGAGCTGTTCGGGTTGAAGGAAACCCCCGGATTGCCCGGGGGAGGGTGCCGCTGACGCTCCACCTGCTGTCGCCGGCACATCGCCCCGTGCAGGTGACGCGCGATCTGGCCAGCTTTTGGCGCAGCGCCTATTTTGAAGTGAAGAAGGATCTGAAAGGGCGTTACCCCAAACACTACTGGCCTGACAATCCGCTGGAGGCGCTCCCGACGAACCGGACACGGCCTCGTTCGTGAAGCCAAAGCATCGCGTATGACAAATGTGTATCTACGAAAAACAGGGCTGTACCCGTCGGTGGCAGATGCTGCTGGACGGGACAGCCCTGTCTTTTGTGTTTGTGCGGTACTTACTTCTGACCAATCTTCACGCTGTCCGGCACCTGACCCCATTTTTCCTCGAAAATGAGCTTCTCCAGGTCAAGCCTGCGCTCCCATTGGAAGATTTCCAGCAGCGGCCGTTCCGGATAGTGGTCGGTGTAGCCGATGGACAGCAGGGCAACTGGTTCCACATGCGGCGGGATGCCGAGGATGCGGCGCACATCCGGCTTTTTGTAGAAACTGACCCAGCCCATGGCCAGGCCTTCCGCATAAGCGGCCAGCCACATGTTTTGGATGGCGCAGCTTACGGACATGATGTCCGTTTCCGGTATGGAGTTGCGCCCCAGCACGTGGTCCCCGCCTCGGGTGGGATCGCAGGTGACGCAGAGAGTAATCGGCGCTTCCTTGATCCCCTCGATTTTTAGGTCCAAAAAGGCGAGTTCCCTGTCCGTCCCCTCGTAGTGGATGGCCAGCGCCCGCCGCTCTTTTTGCACGATCTCTGCCAGCTGCTGTTTCGTCGCCGCGTCGCGGATGATGACAAAATTCCACGGCTGCATGAAGCCGACAGACGGAGCGTGGTGGCCGGCCTGCAGGATGGCAAACAGCTTTTCGTCTGGAACCGGTTTGTCCAGAAAAGTGCGGATGTCCCTGCGATTTACGATGGCCTTGTACACGCCACGTTTTTCTTCCTCCGACAAACGATTCACGAATGACTTCCCCCTTGTTGATATTGTGGACAAACTGTGCTGTGATGATTGTACCATTTGCATAGGTCCAGGCTCGTAAAAAAGCCAGTTCCAGCAACCTTTTGACCGTATTGCCGTCTGTAAAGTTGATTCATCACGTATTACCCCTCCCTTTCTAGGGACTGCCTGTACCATACAGGCAGCTTTTTTTTATCTTCATGCTGGCGGAGAGGGCAGTCTTCCCATCCGCGGTGTACGGACAGATAGGAAAAAATAGTATACAGAAAAAGTAAATAAATGGAAATCAAACCCTGTACATCCTGCCGGGAGCAGAGCAGAAGCAAGATAAACGTTAGCACGCGCCTGAAAATCGCGTCCTGCCATGGTGCAGTTTTTTACAAATTACGAAGAAAACAAAAGACGACACTTTTCGATAAGCGAAAAGCATAGTACAATTCCTAGTATGTACGAACTTGGGGAGTTCGTGACGGCGGTCCAAAACTGTGCAGGAGGGACCGCCTCTTTTTTATGTTTCGTTGTCAAAACCCCTCCAAAAGCTGGCAGACAGGTGTCTAGCCGAGGGAGGGCGGTTTGTGAACGGGAAAGGATTCGATCGGCGCAAAGCTGCCGTTGATCAGTGCGTCAATCAACTGCTCGGCGGTCAGCGAAATCGTGATGCCGGGATCGGGGATGTCGACCTGGAACTTGTCGGATTGATAGCGGTACAGAAGGGTTCCGATCGGCTGGATCGGGTAGATGAGGATGTCTTGGCCAAGCCGTTGTCCGGTTTTGGCAATCTCCCGCAACGCCCAAAACAGTTCACCCCAGACGGGCAGATACGGTTTGCGCTTGTGCCGCCTAAGCGCATCTACGAGATGGACACGCAGGCTGTCCAGCAGCTCCCGGTTTTGGTCTTCCACGATTAGCATAAAGGGCTGCCACTCCTTTGTCGGTGCGCTTGGGGACAGGCGTCCCCGGCGGGCAATGTCCTGCTGTCGGCATTGCCGGCCAATCACTTCTACGCATCAGTGTAAGTCACGATTGACAGGGACGCAAGCGTGTACAAAAAAGGCGCATCCTCAGCTCTGCGGGCGTTCACGGCTGTTCCAAAGGTCGTCCAAGCTGCAGTGTGCCCAACGAAAAAAGCCGGATACCTTATGGTGGGTGTCCGGCTTTTTTTGCGCGTTTATTTCACGAGAACGTTCGACACGTCTTCCATCACCTGTCGGCCTGCGAGCAATCCGCTGTACACCCAACTGCTGTCGGAGCTCATTTCATACACGTGTCCTGTGATGCCCAAGGGCGGCGGCGGACATGCCTGACTGGCGGCCCTTTTTTGTTTACATTGTAGTAATAAAATTTAGTAATCATTAATTGACCCAAGAAATTTTGTTACATATAATGGTGGTAACGATTATCGTCAGTATCTTTTCAACATTCTGATTGAAGAATGCTTGCAAGGAGGTGGCCCCTTGAACGTTCAGGTACAGCGGCGCTACCGGGAGAAACGGGAACATTTGGTCATCGGGTTGATGTCGGGGACGTCGCTCGACGGAGTGGATGCCGCACTGGTGGCGATTGAAACGGACCAGGCGGGCGACATTGCCGCCGTCCGTCTCCAACATTTTTACTATCTGCCGTACTCGGATGAGTTGCGGGAGTGGTTGGCCGAGCTGTGCAGTCCGCAAACGGCCCGAATTGACCGGCTGACCCTGGCCCATTTTGGACTGGCGGAATGGTACGCCCACGCGGTCGGCGAACTGCTGGAAGCGGCCGCTGTCGCTCCCGGCGAAGTAGATGCGATCTGCACGCATGGGCAGACTGTCTGGCATGTCGCCGGCCGGGCGCCGTTTCCCTGTCCGGCGGGCACGGCAAATATCCGGGCTTCCCTGCAGATCGGCGAGCTGTCGACGCTGGCGGAGCGGACCGGGATTCCCGTCGTCGGCAATTTCCGCTCGCGCGACCTGGCGGCGGACGGCGAAGGGGCGCCGCTCGTTCCGTACGCCGATTACGTCCTGTTTCGGCACGGCGAAAAAGGGCGGCTGCTGCAAAACATCGGCGGGATTGCCAATGTGACGGTACTGCCGCCGGGCGCCTCCATCGACGATCTGGTTGCCTTTGACACGGGTCCGGGCAACATGGTGATCGACCAGATCGTGCAGATGGCGACGAACGGCCGGCAGCGCTTTGACGAGGGCGGCCGGATGGCAGCCGAAGGGACGGTCTGCGCCGAACTGCTGCAGGAGCTGCTGGCTGATCCGTACTACCGGCTGGTGCCGCCGAAAAGCACGGGGCGGGAGATGTTCGGCCGGGCGTTTGCCGAGAAGCTGTGGGCCGAAAAGGATGTGCGCGGCCTCTCCGCTGCCGACCTGGTGGCGACGGCGACGGCGCTGACGGCGGCCACGATTGTGGAAGCGTACGAATCGTTTGTGCTGCCGTCCACGCCGGTGCATGAAGTGATCGTCTCCGGCGGCGGCGCCCGCAACAAGACGCTGCTACAGATGCTCCGGGACCGTCTGCCGGCAGGCATCCAGCTGATGACGACGGACGCGTACGGCATCCCGGACGAAGCCAAGGAGGCGATCGCCTTTGCCATTCTGGGCCACGAAACACTGATGGGACGGCCGAGCAACGTGCCGTCTGTCACCGGGGCCAAACGGGCGGTCGTCTTGGGGACCATTTGTTATTAAACAGATACAGGGGGGAATCAATGTGAAAAAACGGGCATGGGCAGCGATTTTCCTGTCATTTTCCTTGCTGCTTTCCGCCTGCAGCGGCGGAGGTGGTTCTGCAAGCGATACGGCGAATCCACAACCGGGGCAGCAGGGCGGAAGCGGCAAAACCGAACTGGTCGTCGCGGCGGATCAGGACCCTGTCGGCTTGGATCCGCACAAGGTGCCGGCGGCGTCCAGCGCCCGCATCTACGCACTGGTGTATGATGGCTTGACCCGGCTGGACGAGAACCTGAACGTCACCCCCAGCCTGGCCGAGAAATGGGAGATTTCCCCGGACGGCAAGACGGTTACCTTCACGCTGCACAAGGGCGTGACGTTTCACAACGGGCGGGAGATGACGGCGGACGATGTCAAGTACAGCTTTGAGCGGATTCTCAATCCCGAGACGGGTTCCATCGCCAAGTCGTACTTCGCCAGCGTGGACGTGATCGAAGCGAAAGATCCGCACACGGTCGTGTTCAAGCTAAAACACCCGGACGCCGCTTTGCTGACGAACATGGCCAGCTCGTTTGCCGCGATCGTGCCGAAGGAAGTGGCCGACCTCAACAAGGAAGCGGTGGGGACAGGACCGTTCATCCTGGAGAAAAACGAACCGGGGCAGTACGTGCTGTTGAAGAAAAATCCCGACTATTTCAAAACCGGGCTGCCGAAAGTGGACGCGATCAAGTTCCAGATCATGAAGGACGAAGCGGAGCGGCTGGCCGCGATCCGCTCCGGCAAGGTGGACATCGCGAGCATCTCCGCCGACTCGGCCACGCTGTTGGAAGGCAAGCCGGGCGTGCAGGTGAAAAGCTACCAGTCGCTGGAGTACAGCTACCTCGGCATCAACGTAAAGAAAAAGCCGTTTGACGACCCGCGCGTGCGTCAGGCGATCAGCTATGCGGTGGACCGCAACCAGATCGTGCAGACGGTGTGGAAGGGACAGGCGTCGCTGACCGGTCCTATCTCGCCGGCCGCAGCAAACTGGGCGCTTGATCCTGCCGCCTACGACAGCTACAAGCAAAACCTGGACAAAGCAAAGCAGCTGCTGGCGGAAGCCGGCTACCCCAACGGTTTTGACACTGTGATCGAGACGGCTTCCACCTATCCGGACATGGTGGAGACGGCGCAGGTGCTGCAGCAGCAGTTAAAGGCCATCGGCATCAATGCGCGGATCAACCAACTGGAGTGGGGCAACTACATCGAGACCTGGAAGTCCAAGGAGATGTCGCTTCTGGTCGGCCGCAACACGTCCGGGACAGATTCCGACCGCTCCCTGCGCTTCTTTTTCCATACGGAGGGCTCCGCCAACGTCTGGAACTACTCCAATCCGCGGTTTGATGAGCTGGTCGTCACAGCGCTGCAGACTGTCGACCAGACCGAGCGGAAAAAGCTGTACGACGAGGCGCAGAAGCTGCTGGTGGAGGACGCGCCCAATCTGTTCCTCGCTTCCCCGAAAAACTTTTACGCGGTCCGCGACAACGTGTCGTTCCAGCCGACGGCGGCGGGCGAATCCATCGCGCTGCTGCAAGCGACCGTCCAATAGCACAGGAAACGCCTGGGAAGCCGGGGAGCAGCCGTCTCCCCGCTTCTTCGTCTCTTAAGGAGGAGTAATACGTGGGAAGCTATGTCATCAAACGCCTCGTCGGCCTTGTTCCCATCCTGTTCGGCATCTCCGTGCTCGTCTTTACCATTTTGCATCTCGTGCCGGGCGACCCTGCTTCCATCATGCTGGGGACCAATGCCACGCCGGAAGCGATTGCCGCCCTGCGCGCAAGCATGGGGCTGGATCAGCCGCTGATCACCCAGTACCTGTCCTGGCTGGGCGGCCTGGTAAAAGGGGATTTTGGCGTTTCCGTCCACACCGGCGAGGCGATTCTGCCGCAGATCTTGAAGCGTTTTTCGATCACGTTGCAGCTCACGCTGTTCGCCGTGCTGATCGGCTGGTCGATCGCGATCCCGCTGGGCATTCTGTCAGCGATCCGCGTCCACTCGAAAACGGACATCGTCGTGCGCATCGCCGCCCTGCTTGGCATCTCCGTTCCCAACTTCGCTGTCGGGACGCTGTTGCTGCTCGTGCTGTCGCTGTATTTCGGCTGGTTTCCGCCGATTGACGTCGTCAGCTTTTGGGAAGACCCGGGGGAGGCGCTGCAGGTGTTTTTGCTGCCGGCGATCACAATGGGCATCGTCATTGCCGCCGGAGTGCTCAGGATGACGCGCTCTGCCTTTCTGGAGACGATGGAAAAGGATTTCATTCGCACCGCGTGGGCCAAGGGAAACAGCATCTGGACGGTCGTCTTCGGCCACGCCTTGCGCAACTCGTCCATTCCGATCGTGACGATCGCCGGCATGCAGATCGGCTACCTGCTCGGCGGTTCCGTGATCGTGGAGCAGTTGTTTTCCATACCCGGCCTGGGGCAGTACGTGCTGGAGGGCATTTATCAGCGCGACTATCCGGTGGTGCAGGGAGGCGTGCTGTTTGTGGCGCTGGTGTTTGTCCTGGTCAACCTGCTGATCGACATCATCTACACCTGGATTGACCCGCGCATCAAGTACTAGCGAGGAGAAATCGTTCATGAGCACATACCGCCGACGCTTTTGGGAAAACAAAACGGCTGTCGTCTGTCTCGCCGTTCTTGCCGTGTTGACTGCCGCGGCAGTGCTGGCGCCGGTCATCGCCCCGCACGATCCGACGCAGATGTTTCCGGACCACCGCATGGAGGGCAGCTCCGGGCAGTTCTGGCTGGGGACGGATCAGTTTGGCCGCGACCTGTTCAGCCGAATCATTTACGGCGCGCGGGTATCGCTGACGGTGGGCTTGCTGTCCGTGCTGCTCAGCGCCGGGTTTGGCACCTTGTTCGGGCTGATCGCGGGGTATTTTGGCCGCTGGATGGACGGACTGATCATGCGGGTGATGGATGTGTTGTTCGCTTTTCCGGAAATCCTGCTGGCGCTGGCGATCGTGGCGGCGCTGGGACCGGGCACGAGCAATACGATTTTGGCGATCGGAATCGTCAACATTCCGGTGTTTACCCGGACGGTGCGCAGCGCCGTCCTGTCCGTGAAAAACCTGGAGTTTGTGGAAAGCGCCCGGGCGATCGGGGCAGGAACGCCGCGCATCCTGTTTCTGGAGATTTTTCCGAACGTCACAGCGCCGCTGTTGGTGCAGGCGACCTTGGCCATCTCCGGCGCCATCCTGACGGAATCGGCTCTCAGCTTTCTCGGATTGGGCATTCAGCCGCCCGACCCGTCATGGGGCGGGATGATTTCCGAAGCGCGCCGCTACATGGAGCTGGCGCCAGGAATGATCGTCTGGCCGTGCGTCACCATGACGGTTACGATTCTCGCCTTCAACATGTTTGGCGACGCGGTGCGCGACATACTCGATCCGAAGCATCGCAACAGATAAGGAGGGAGCGCGGATGGACGCGGAACGCATCCGGTGTGAGTTGACGGAAAGTTTGGACGAAGGCATTGACCGGGGGATTTTCCCCGGAGGCGTCGCCAGCTTGACGATCGGAGGCGAGCCGCCGGTGGTGGTCGCGCGCGGAAGTATCGGGAGAGGAGAACATACGTCGCTCCCGTCAGCGGATACCATCTACGATCTGGCTTCGCTGACCAAGGTGATCGTCACTCTGCCGCTCGTGCTGTTGAGCATGCAGACGGGGAAGCTGTCGCTCAGCGATCCGCTGGAGATTCACCTGCCGGAGTGGGAGCGGACAGCAGACGCCCGCAAACGGCGGATCACCCTCCTGCACCTGCTGACCCACACCTCCGGCCTGCCGGCATGGCGTCCGTACTATCTGTTGGGGCACGGGAGGGATGACTACCTCTCCCTGATCGCCGCCGAACCGCTGATCGGCGAGCCGGGTAAACAGGTGATCTACAGCGATCCGGGCTTCATGCTGCTGGGCTTTCTCCTGGAGCGCGTCTGGGACGAACCGCTGGAATTGTTGGCCGAGCGGCTGATCTTTCAGCCGATGGGCATGACGGCGACAGGGTACCGTCCGCTGGCGCGCGGGGTCGACATCCGGAAGATCGCCCCGACGGAGGACGGCAACGCGTACGAGCGGGAACAGTCCCGCCAGCAGGCGGAGCAGATGATGGCGGCCGGCCATCCGCACGCCGGGCAGCTGCAGGAGCGTCTGGACTCTTTCGCCTGGCGGGAGGGGATGATCCGCGGAACGGTCCATGACGGCAACTGCCACTACGGCCTGGACGGCGTGAGCGGCCACGCCGGCCTCTTTTCCACCGCGCGCGACGTAGAGCGCTACATGCGGATGTGGACGTCTGCTGACACCCCGGTGCGCCTGGACCCGGTATTGCGCACGTTTGCGGCTGGCTGCCGGACCGGCCGGCTGGCTCCGGCGCGCGCACTGGGCTGGGAGGCGTCCGCCGCGGCGGGGCCCTTGGAGGCGGCGTCCGCCGGCTGCACGGGAGGGGATCTGCTGTCTCCCGACGCCTTTGGCCACACCGGGTTTACCGGCACGTCGATCTGGTGTGATCCAATCCGGGGAGCCACGCTGATCGTGCTCACCAACCGCGTTCATCCCGCAGTCAGTCCGCTGATGCCGCGCTGGCGAAAAACGTTTCACAACCGGGTCATGTCGCTCGTCAGCGGACCGGCCCGAACATCCTGAGGAGAAAGGGGGAGACGCCATGCCACCTATATTGGAAGTGGAACACCTGCGCACCACGTTTGCCCAATCCGGCCGCACGCTGACGGTTGTCGAGGATGTCAGCTTTTCCGTTGAAGCAGGGGAGACGCTGGGCATCGTCGGCGAATCCGGCTGCGGCAAAAGCGTCACCAGCCTGTCCATCATGCGCCTGTTGGGCAAAAACGCCAAGCTGGACGGCAGCGTCCGGTTTGCCGGAACGGACGTGCTGCGGCTGTCGGAAAAGGAGATGCAGTCGATCCGCGGCAACCGGATTGCGATGATTTTTCAGGAGCCGATGACCGCGCTTAATCCGCTGCATCCGATCGGCAGACAAATCGCCGAGCCGCTGCGCCGCCACCTCGGATTGTCGCGGCGGGAGGGGGCAATGCGGGCCGTCCATCTGTTAAAGGAAGTGGGCATCCCGCGGGCGGAGGAGATCGCCGCAGAGTATCCGCACCAGCTCTCGGGCGGCATGCGGCAGCGGGTGATGATCGCGATGGCGATGGCCTGTCAGCCTCAACTGCTGATCGCTGACGAGCCGACCACGGCGCTGGACGTGACGATTCAGGCGCAGATTTTGGAGCTGATGAAAAAGCTGCGCCGCGAGCACGGTACCGCCATCCTGCTGATTACCCACGACCTGGGGGTGGTCGCCGAGATGTGCCACCGCGTCGTCGTCATGTACGCCGGTCAGATCGTGGAGGAAGCGGACGTACGGCGGCTGTTTGCCGACCCCCGGCACCCTTACACGATTGGCCTGTTGGCCTCCATGCCGAGCATCAGCGGCGGACAGGAACGTCTGCAGGCGATACCGGGAGCAGTGCCGCAGCTGCACGAAATGCCCGCCGGCTGTCGGTTTGCGCCGCGCTGTCCCAAGGCGATGGCGATCTGCCGTGAGCAGGTGCCGGAGCTGTTCCCCGTCTCCGCGACGCAGAAATGCCGCTGCTGGCTGTACCGGGAGGGGGGAGAAGCGTGAGTCAGCCGCTGCTGGAAGTGAAGGGGCTGAAAAAGTATTTTTCGGTAAAATCAGGTTTCTGGGGCAAGGAAAAGGTCGTGCGTGCCGTAGACGGCGTGCATCTGACCGTCTATCCGGGAGAGACGCTCAGCATCGTCGGCGAGTCCGGCTGCGGCAAGTCGACGACCGGCCGCTGCATTCTGCGGCTGATTGAACCGACGGAAGGGGAGATTCTGTTTCAGGGTCGGGACATCCGCGCGCTGAACGCCGCCGAGCTGCGCGCAGCCCGGCGCGACATGCAGCTCGTCTTTCAGGACCCGTTCGCCTCGTTGAATCCGCGCAAGACCGTCGGCCAAATCCTGCTGGACCCGCTGATCGTTCACGGCATCGGCACGCCAGCCGAGCGGCGCAAGCGGGTGGAGGAGATGATCGAGATTGTCGGGCTGACCAGACAGCATCTGCACCGCTTTCCGCACGAGTTTTCCGGCGGACAGCGACAGCGAATCGGCATCGCCCGGGCGCTGATTCTGCGGCCCAAGCTGGTCGTCGCCGACGAGCCCGTTTCCGCACTGGACGTTTCCATCCAGGCGCAGATTCTCAATCTGCTGAAAGACCTGCAGCGGGAGTTTCAGCTGACCTATCTGTTTATCTCCCACGACCTGAGCGTGGTGCGCCACATCTCCGACCGGGTGGCCGTCATGTACCTGGGAAAAGTGGTGGAGGTGGCGGACAAGACGGTTCTGTACGAACGGCCGATCCATCCCTACACGCAGGCGCTGCTCTCCGCCGTCCCCGTTCCCGATCCCACCCGGGAGGTAAAGCGGATTCTCCTGGAAGGGGACCTGCCCAGTCCGGCCAATCCTCCCGCAGGCTGCCAGTTTCATCCGCGCTGCCGCCACTGCATGGAGGTGTGCCGGACGACCGTGCCGCCGCTCAAGGAAGCAGAGCCCGGGCATTTGGTCGCCTGCCATCTGGGGTAAATGACAGCAGGAGAGGAAGCCGTTTGATGAGGAACAGAGAAGATGATGGAAGAACTGGAGGGATTGACCACTCAATTGCCGAATGAAGAAACGCAGTAGTTGGATCGACTCTCGGTGCGGGAAATTGTGCCCAGGGATGTGCTGGATGGGCTGGGCCATTCCCGGCGGGTTGGCACAATGATTTCACAATGATGAAAAGCGGGAGGGAGGATGGCCATGCTGCCTCAACATGTGCGCGAGCGGCTGCGGGCGATCGTCGGGGAGGCCTACTGCCTCGACAGACCGGAAGCGCTCGTCGCCTATTCCTATGACGCCACGCCGATGCACCAGGCACTGCCGGACGCGGTCGTGATGCCCAAAGACACGGCAGAAGTGCAGCAGGTGATCAAGTTGGCGGCGGAAGCGGGCATCCCCGTTGTCACGCGGGGAGCCGGTTCCAATTTGTGCGCGGCGACGGTTCCGGTCGGTGGAGGAATCGTGCTGGTGCTCAACCGGATGAACCGCATTTTGGAGATTGACGAACAAAACCTGACGATAACCGTGCAGCCGGGCGTGCGCACGTCCGACATCCATCAGGCGGTGGAAGCACGCGGTCTGTTTTACCCTCCGGACCCGGGGAGCATGGTCGTCTCCACCATCGGGGGGAACATCGCGCTCAACTCCGGAGGATTGCGGGGACTCAAGTACGGGACGACCAAGGATTACGTGCTCGGCCTGGAGGCGGTGCTGCCAAACGGCGAGGTGATCCGCACCGGCGGGAAACTGATGAAAGACGTGGCCGGATACGACCTGACCAAGCTGCTGGTCGGCAGCGAGGGCACGCTGGCAGTGATTACCGAAGCCATTCTCAAGCTGATTCCCAAACCGGCCATGCAGCGCGTCATGCTGGCGACGTTTGCCAACCTGACGGACGCAGCCCGAACGGTCTCCGACATCATCGCCAGCCGGATCATTCCGGCGACGCTGGAGTTTATGGATCAGGGGACGCTGCGGGTAGTGGAGGACTTCAAGCAGATTGGCCTGCCCACGGACGCGGCCGCCATGCTGCTGATCGGCCAGGACGGAGATCCGGAAACGGTGCACCGGGACGTGGAGCGGATTGCCTCCATCTGCCGGCAAAACGGGGCGGTTCAGGTAAAAGTGGCGACGAATGCCGAGGAGGCGGACGAGGTGATGACAGCGCGGCGCAGTGCGCTGGCCGCACTCTCCCGGCTCAGGCCGACGACGATTCTCGAAGACGCTACTGTCCCCCGCGCCGCTATCACGCCGATGGTGGAAGCGATTCAGCGGATTGCCGCCGCACACAATGTACACATCTGCACGTTTGGCCATGCCGGGGACGGCAACCTGCATCCCACCTGCATGACGGACGCCCGCAATCCCGACGAGATCGAACGGGTGGAACGGGCGTTTGAAGAGATTTTCGCCGTCGCCATTGAACTGGGCGGCACCATCACGGGAGAGCACGGCGTAGGCATTGTCAAGGCTCCTTATCTGGAATGGAAGTTGGGGGAAGCGGGCGTCGAGGTGATGAAGGCGATCAAACGGGCGTTTGATCCGAACAACCTGCTGAATCCGGGCAAAATGTTTGCCCGGGAGCGCCGGAACAGAGTGGTGGTCAACCATGCACAGCGCTGACTGGAAAGCGGCACTTGATTACGAGGAACTGTCCAACTGCATGCGCTGCGGCTTTTGCCAGCCGGCCTGTCCCACGTTTCGGCAGACCGGCTACGAAGCAGCCTCGCCGCGCGGCCGGATCGCCTTGATGAAGGCGGTGGCCGACGGCATCCTGGAGCCGGATCAAGACGTCGTCGACCAGATGAGTCTCTGCCTGGGCTGCCGCGCCTGTGAGCCGGTCTGTCCGGCCGGGGTGAAGTACGGGAGGCTGATCGAGCAGGCGCGGGAAGCGATCGAGCGGAAGCGCGTCCATCCGTGGCCGGTGCGGCTGCTTCGCTGGCTGGCGTTTCGCCAGCTCCTTCCGCGGCAGGAACGCCTCTACCTTGCCGGCAGGCTGCTCCGCTTCTACCAGCGATCAGGCCTGCAGCGGCTGGCTCGCAGGCTGGGCCTGCTTCGCCTCCTGCCCGAGCAGATGCGGACGATGGAAGCAGTTCTCCCCAAAGCGGCAGGAAAGGGATTGACAGAGGCAGTGGGAACTGTCGTGCCCGCCAGAGGGGAGAAGAAGCTGCGGGTCGGCATGTTTCGCGGCTGCATCATGGACGTATTGTTTCACGAGACCAATGTGAACACGGTCGCTCTGCTGGCGGACGCCGGATGTGAAGTGGTGATTCCGCCCGGCCAGGCGTGCTGCGGTGCCCTTCACGCCCACAGCGGGGAGCGGGAGCAGGCGCGTCAGCTCGCCAGGCAAAACATCGCTGCATTCAAACAGGCAGACGTGGAGCTGATTGTCTCCAACGCGGGCGGGTGCGGAGCCATGCTGCAGGAGTACCACCATTTGCTGCAGGATGATCCCCATTGGCAGGCAGATGCGGAGTGGTTTGTCCGGCGCGTGCGGGACATCAGCGAAGTGCTGGCCGGGCTTTCGGAGACACTCCCTTTGCAGCCGCTGCCCAAACGCATTACTTACCAGTCCTCCTGTCATCTGCGCAATGGCATGAAGGTGACCGAAGAGCCGGTGAAGCTGCTGCAATCCATACCGGAGGCAACGTTTGTTCCGCTGTTTGAAGCGGATCGCTGCTGCGGATCTGCCGGCATCTACAACCTGGTGCAGCCGGACATGGCAGGACGGATTCTGGAGGAAAAAATGGGCCACGTGGCTGAGACGCGAGCGGACATTTTGGTCACGTCCAATCCCGGCTGCCTCCTGCAGATGAAAGCGGGCATCAAGCAGGCGGGACTGGAGGACCGGATGGAGGCAGTCCATCTCGTCGATTTGTTGTCGCGCGTTCGGCGTGACGCGGAAACGGAAGGGTAGCCCCCTTCCATCGAGGCTGTGAGGCTACAATGATAGACAGCCGGACACGGCAGAAAACCAGAACAAAGCGGTCTGATCGGCACGCGCCGAACAGACCGCTTTTGCATGTCCGGCAAGGCGGGTCTAACGGTCAGTCCACACACGATCATTCGACAATGTTCAACACAATCCCCAAAATCAAAAATAGTATCAAAATAAAAAAGAATAGAAATTTGGGGCACTTAAAAAATTTCATGTTACTATAAAATCCACGGTTCACATCTTACTGCGCTACGTAACCGCTTTAATGAAGCGCTCCAATTTCACTGCGCAGTCGAGATGTGCCTTACGATCAGGAATGGTTAATCGGCAAAACTCGACATTTAGTCGAATTTTTGTGCCAGATAGATTATGAAGAAAGGATAGCGAGGTGTCAGGATGAAACGTTTTGGACTGGCCATTCAAATTGTGATTGGTCTTGTACTCGGTATTCTCGTGGGTGCTCTGTTCTACGGGAATCCTGCAGTGGAGACTTTCCTGCAGCCGATTGGTGACGTGTTTATCCGCCTGATCAAAATGATCGTCGTGCCCATTGTTATTGCCACCCTGATTGTGGGTGTAGCCGGTGTGGGCGATGTGAAGAAGTTGGGGAAAATCGGCGGGAAAACAATTCTGTATTTTGAAATCGTTACCACGATTGCCATTATTGTCGGTCTGCTCTCGGCAAACCTGTTCCAGCCCGGTGTCGGGGTGGACATGACGCAATTGACCAAGACCGATATCAACAAGTACGTGGAAACGGCTGAAACCTCCCAAAGCCACGGATTTATTGAGACCTTTGTCAACATCGTGCCGAAAAACGTCTTCGAGGCTATCGTCAAAGGGGACATGCTGGCCATTATCTTCTTCTCCGTCCTGTTTGGGCTCGGGGTAGCGGCAGCCGGAGAGAGAGGCAAACCGGTGCTGAATTTCTTCCAGGGTGTGGCCGACGCCATGTTCTGGGTGGTTAACGCGATTATGAAATTTGCACCGTTTGGTGTATTTGCCCTGATTGGCGTAACCGTTTCCAAATTCGGTCTCTCGTCGCTTGTTCCGCTGGGGAAACTGATGATTCTCGTACACTTCACGATGCTCTTCTTCGTGATCGTGGTGCTGGGCGTAATCGCCCGCATGAGCGGCATCTCCATCTTCAACCTGATCAAAATCTTGAAGGACGAGCTGCTGCTGGCATACTCCACGGCCAGCTCCGAGACGGTTCTCCCGAAAATCATGGAAAAAATGGAGCGCCTCGGCTGTCCGAAGGCTATCACCTCTTTCGTGATTCCGACGGGGTACTCGTTCAACCTGGACGGCTCCACGCTGTACCAGGCGCTGGCGGCCCTGTTCATCGCCCAGATGTACGGGATCGACATGCCGATCAGCGCGCAGATTACCCTGGTGCTAGTCTTGATGGTTACCTCCAAAGGCATTGCCGGTGTTCCCGGGGTCTCCTTCGTGGTCCTGCTCGCCACCCTCGGTTCGGTGGGCATCCCGCTTGAAGGGCTCGCCTTTATCGCCGGTATTGACCGTCTGCTCGACATGGCCCGCACGGTGGTCAATGTCATCGGCAACTCGCTGGCGGCTGTCGTCATCTCTCGCTGGGAAGGGCAGTTTGACCAAAACAAAGCAAAAGCGTATATCCGTGAAGCTACGACAAAAGTGGCGTAACACCTTACAAGCCTCCCGCAGGAATCGATGCTGCGGGAGGCTTTTTTGGTGCACACGCGCTGCCGGGCATCATTACTGCCGCTCTCCCATATAGTGGTACAAAATGGGAGGGGGAATGTAGCGTGTGGGCTTCGTTGTACGTGTTTTTCTTTTTCATGCTCATCGTGTGGGGTGTGGTGGAGCTCCTCTTTTGGTTTATCCGCAGCGATTCGATCAGCTATGACACAGACCAGCTGTGGGATAAGTTTTCGGTTACATTGCAGGACATGCACTATCCGACAAAGAAAAAATAAGGAAGCGCCGGTTTTTCGGCCCTCCAGACTGAAGACAAACTGTTTGTTTATCGAGTGTCCACATGGAAACGATCTTTCATCGTTTCCAGGCCGAAAGGCCTGCACATTGATCAACGAAGGTGGAGAAAAAGGACATGGCATGGAGTGATGGGCCAAGCGAGCTCCTTTGACGACCTGCTCAGCGGAAAAACGCTAGACGCGGGGTATACAGGGGGCACAAGTCTCACTTCATTGAAATACCCAGATGTTTGCCCCCTGCCCGCGTCGCGTTTTGAAGCGGAGGCCGCCAACTTCTTTGCTGGTCGTCAAGAGAGCGAGCGGGCCCGATCACCCATGCGCCACGGACTTTGTCTACACGCTGAAGCGCCGGTTTTGCGGCGCTCTTTTCCTGCACGTCGGCAAAGGAAGTCTCACATGATCGCTTTCATACCGTTATACAGGAGTGAACTTCGTGGATCGTTTGGTCACTATGCACCAACGGGAATATTTTCGCCTGAAACTGGCCCCGCCTTTGTGCGCGGACATGACTATCGTCATGATCAAGGGAAAGACGATGGAAGTGGGCAGCACCAGTGTGCTGATTGAAGACATCAGCGGAGGCGGACTTCGCTTTCTGACCCACTTGAAGCTGCCTGTCCACGATCAGCTCGTCCTGCAGTTTGAGACGAACGTATTTTCCCAATCCCTGAAAATGTACGGACATATCGTGCGCAGTGCGCAGTGGGACGTCGGGATCAACGAGTACGCGGTCAAATTGACGATGGAAGAGGCGATGCACCGGGAGATCAACCGGGTGGTCAATCGCCTGGCCATTCGCCTGAGGCAGAAAGGGGCATTGCCCGCCGGCTCGTTTTTGCAGGGGGACAGAAGAGAGTTTTTGGCTGCGGTCCGCTTAAGGGAGGAGCAGTTGTAAACAGAACACAACCTCATCCCTGGCGGATGAGGTTGTGCGGTGGAGCAGTCGTGCTGTCACCGAGGCATGGGCGGAAGCGCCGGCGGCACGTAGTTCAGCTCTTCGTCAGTGGTGATGTAGTCCGTGTTGACCATCAGCAGCAGATAGCGTCGGCCCGTTTGCGGATCGCTGAGGATGATGTGATCCCGTCCCGCTGCTTCCAGGCGGCCCCGGAAGATTTTGGCGTTCCATTGGGTGTTGTTCTCAAACGTTTGGTAGACGGTGATCACTTTGCCCAGATTTAAGCGGAGGATGTTTTCGATGTAGGACTCCTCCACTATTTGCCCCGGTGCCAACGGCGTTCCGGGGATGAAGGACCCGCTGGGCGGCATCGGCATTTGCGTTGGCATTGGCATCGTCGGCTGCTGTGCCGCCGGATACGGATAAGACGACGACGCATACGGATCGACGTACGGATTCACATAAGGCGGATAAGGAAATTGCTGGCTCATGATGAACTCTCTCCTTTAGTAAACTCGTGGACAATCTTGTGGGTTGGGTACAAAAAAGCAGTGCGCTTTATAGCGACCTACATTTCGTTGGTTATACCACTGAGGCGGACAGTTTCCGGCTGGCCGAAAGAACCACAGCGCGTTTGAAGCAGGGTGTTGGCGTTCGCCGTTAACGACGCGTCTGGCCAAGCGCCTTTCCTTGTCGCGGGCGCGTTGATAGAAATACGGCTTTTGCACCGCTTCAAAGCCGCCCGGCGATTGGAAGACCATTTGTCTCATCGTGCGAATGCCGCGAAAGTCCAGGCAGTTGGCGAGGATGCGGTTGACGCCGACGTTGCCGACCATCAGCATGCCCAAGTCCCCTTCGCCTTCCGCTTCGGCACGCATCAGTCTCGCCAGCATGTCTACATCCCTGCTGTTCGCTTTTATAACGGCCATTGCTTCACCTCCTCCGAAAACTCACACTTACAATATACGGACGGCACGCCGGTAGGTGAATGTCCCGCCAATTTTTTGTCGGCGCCGTCATCTCCGGCAGCAAAAAAACACGCCTCGCAGCAGCTCTGCGAGGCGCGTCTTTCATTACATGAGAAATAGCGGCGTTACGCCGATTTTTTTCGCTTTTTCCAGATCAGCCAGACGATGGCGACTAGGGCGCCAATTCCGAGTACGGTCACTTCCAGGTAGCTGTCCAGTAGCTCCTTGGCGTGTTTGCCGTAGAGGTGGAACAACAACCCGATGAGGTAAAACTTGATGCCGCGTCCCAGGATGGCAAACAGCATCAGCTTGGTCAGCGAGTAGTTGAACACGCCGCTCAAAATGGTAAAGACTTTGAACGGAATGGGGGTAAATGAACCAATCAGTACGGCGGCATCGCCATTTTTGGCAAATTGCTCTGTCGCCATCGCCGTCCACTTCTCAGGAAGCAGCTTTTGCAAGAGCGGTTTGCCCAGCCATTTGCCCAGCATGTAGCCCACCGGTGCACCGAGGATGGAACCGGTAAACGCGACGGTGGCGTACCGCATGGCGGACGTGGGATCGATCAGGCTCATCCCGATTTGCAGAAAAAAGGGCGGGACAGGGACAATAAATGAGTCCAGAAAGGCGAGGCCAAACAATCCCCATATACCGTACTGCATAAAGATTTGTGTAATTTGATCGAACATGAGCGTCTCCTTCAGGAGGGTTTTCCTCGTCTGTCGCTTTGAGCAGAGCCAGCTTCTGCGAAAGGACTTCATCCGGCGTTTTTCTTCATTATACCGGAAACAAAAAGGTTTCTGTAGTGATATCCTATGACAGGCTCTTGCCAAACAGAATGATTATTGGTGGAGTGGAGCGATGTTTTTCTGACAAGGTAATACGCGTCACATGTCAAAAGGTTTCTCCCCCATTTTTTGTACGAAGCAAGGGTTTTTTCCTGTGCGCTTCTATCTGTCGGCCGTTTCGGACATACTGTTAGGGATTTGGAAAAAAGGAGGAAACCATCATGTTGCAAGCTCATTCGTACACAGCTCATGAAGTGATGGAACTGCACGAGGCGCTCACCTGCACGATTGACGCGCTGAATACGATGCAGTTGTACACCCCCTATATCCGCGACCCGGAACTGGTCCAGCTGGTCGGTTACCAGATGCAGTTTATGCAAAACGAATACAACAGCATGGTACATACCGTGCACGGGCTGGGAGTGGGGGAATGCCTGCCGTACCGGCCCAGCACGCAGGTGTGGCAGACGCGCGCCCTGCCTACTACCGCCGCTGCCCAACCGCCGGCAGCTCCACAGCAGGCTGCATCTCACCAGCCCAATGCTCGCCCGGATCAGATGGACGATCACGACGTAGCGTCAGCGGTGCTCGGCCTGCACAAGGCGGGGGCCAAAGCAAAAATGGCCGCAGCGCTGGAGTCGGCCCATCCTCATCTGCGCGGCATGCTCCTGCAAGGGGCGGTCAACTGTGCCCAACAGGCCTACGACATGTGGAGCTACATGCAGCGGAAAGGCTACTATCCGCTGGCGACGCTGCCGCAGGAGACGAGCGCTCAACTGCTGCGCGGCTATCAGCCGATTGCCGTGAACGGACAGACGGCCATGTCCGCACAGGTCCCGCCCGCCGCGTCCGGTCAACTGCAGACGCCGCCGTCCAATGACAGCACGCTGACGAATGCGGTCAATCCCGGAGGGGCGGTCCAGCAGACGCCGCTGTCGTCGTCCCTGCAAGCAGGCGGAGCAGCGGGCCAGCCGGTCAATGCCAGCCAGATTTTTTCCTCCCCCGCCTATCGACAGGCACATGCCGGCGTACCGGCAGGAGAAACGACGATGATCGCCGGTCAGGACGCTTCGATGACGGCAGATCTGATGGGAGAAATGTCCCGTGATACGGAGGGTCGCCAGGTAAAAAGGCGCAAAAAGGATGCACCATCCGATCCGACAATTGGTCATTAAGTTCCAATTTGGGCGTTGACGGTAGGAAAGATTGTCCACTACTATAGAGGTGCAGTCCATACAACGGGAGGTACCGGATGAAAACGCTGGGATCGGGGAAAGTCATCTTCTATGCACCGGACGGGACAACCCTGGAGCTGAAAGGGGAAATCGACGTTCGCGGGGACCGTGTGGCCGTCACGGAGATTATCTATTTCAACGGAAGGCCAAACGGCGCGCGGGAAACGAATCTGCCGCTCGTCCAGACTGTCATTTACTGGGAGCCGGAAGTGTACGAGGAAATCGGTTTTGAATAGTGTTGGCGCAACCTTGCCAATAGGCAGGGTTGTTTTTTTGTGTTACGATGAATCGTGGACGCAGTATAGAAGGAGTGATCCTTTTGATCGATAAGATTTTGGAGCGGGCGCTCGCCGGTGAACGCCTCGGTCTGGAAGACGGCCTCACCCTGTTTGCGAGTGACGAGATCGAGAAAATGGGCCACTACGCCGACCTGGTCATGAAGAAGTGGCATCCGGAGCCGATCACCACGTTTGTCATCGGGCGCAATATCAACTACAGCAATGTGTGCGACACCTACTGCCGGTTCTGCGCCTTTTACCGCCCTCCGGGTTCCCCGGAAGGATACGTGCTGCCCAACGAAGTCATCTACCAAAAAATTCAGGAGACGGTGGATGTAGGCGGCACGGAAATCCTGATGCAGGGCGGCACCAACCCGGACCTGCCGTTTGAGTACTACCTGGATCTGCTGCGAAACATCAAGCAGCGCTTCCCGCAAATCACGATGCACTCGTTTTCCACTGCGGAAGTGCAAAAAATGGCGCAGGTGTCCGGTCTGCCTGTGGAGGAAGTGCTGAAGCAGTTGAAGGAAGCCGGGCTCGATTCGCTGCCGGGCGCGGGCGGGGAGATCCTGGACGACCGCACGCGGCGCAAGATTTCCCGCCTCAAGGGTTCCTGGAAAGACTGGATCGAGACGCAAAAGGCGGCTCACCGCGTCGGCCTGCCGGGGACGGCGACGATGGTGATCGGCTTTGGCGAGGAGATGGAAGAACGCGTGCTGTCGCTGATGCGCATCCGCGAGGCGCAGGACGAGACCAAGGGCTTCACGGCCTTTATCGTCTGGACGTTCCAGCCGGAGAACACCAACATGAAGGCGGTCAACAACACCCCGGAGGAATACCTGAAAACACTGGCGATCAGCCGCCTGATGCTGGACAACATCGCAAACTTTCAGTCGTCCTGGGTGACAATGGGACCGGAGATCGGCAAGCTGTCGCTCTCTTACGGCTGCAACGACTTCGGCTCGACGATGATGGAGGAGAACGTCGTCTCCGCTGCCGCATGCACCTACAAGGTGAACACCAACCTGATCCTGAAACTCATCCGCGAAGCGGGCAAAATCCCCGCGCAGCGCAATACCCGCTATGAAATCCTGCGCATCTTCCGCGAAGGCGAGATGGCGGAACACGACTTTGTCATGCAGAATTGACCGATCCGACACAAACAAACACGGAGCCGTGACGGCTTCGTGTTTGTTTTATGCAAGCGGCTTCCCCTGTTTCCAACCGTTTAAAAGTATATCGCCCCAGGTGGGACATATACTGTAACTACACTGCGGATGGGGGGGATGGATATGCAGCGTTTTGCCGTCTGGCTGGAAAATGTCCCTGCACATTGTGACGCGTTTCGCTCCATCGTGTCCGAGCTGAAGAAGCGGGTCAACATGGAGCCGGTGCGCATTACATACAGGGAACAGGAGCAGGGCGACTACCGTTTGTTCCTCTTTCAGAGCACGTCTACCGAGGAGTACAACGCGGAGACGATTGAGTGGGCCCGTGCGTTTGTTTCCCTGGCAGTGGCTGAATGGATTCTCCGGGTCAAGGAACCGGAAGTGCTGGAGGAAATCGCCGCCGACTTGCTCGCAGCGGAAGCTCTGGAAGAGGAGTGGCCGTTGATCCTTCCGTATGTGCAGCGGATTTGTCAAGACCAGCAAGAAGGCGACACGGACCTGCTCCATGCCACCGCCCGCAAGGCAGCCGTCTACCGCAAAGTATTCGCTTATTTGGAAGAGGAGCGGGAGCTGAATGTACTCGGCTTCGTCCGTTTCCGTCTGCAAGATCATTGGAACGAACTGTTTGAACTGGTGGAAACCGGCCTGGACGATTATCTGGAAGACAAGCAGTACCAGGAATTTGTCGAGCTGCTGCGGTACTATATCGCCGCGCAGGAGACCAAACAGGAAGTGGTTCACGTCGTTCCTAGTGTAGACAAACCGTTCCTGCTCTATGACAAACACGGCACACGGCTGCGGCTGGACCAGCTCGATGCCATATTCAGCATTGGCGAGCAGAACAGCCGCGAAGAAGACTACCTGGTGAGCGCGCTGGTAACGCTCGCTCCAGAGCGCATCGTGATGCATCTGGCGCAGGACAGGCCCGCACTGCTCCAGACCGTCCGCAGCATCTTTGACGGCAAGGTGATGTCGTGCCATTCCTGTCCGCTCTGCCTGGCGGGCAGACGTGCACTTGACGGACACAAGCCGACTCCTCTATAATGACAGACAACAACTGCAGATGTGTTGAAATACGATGAGAAGGACATGGACGATATCCACGTCGCTGCAGAGAGGCGGGCCGCTGGCTGGAAGCCCGCTGCGAACGCGTATCGCTCTACCCCCTTCGAGTAGCGGCCGGGAACAAAGCTACGCGCTTTCAGTATCGGCACGCCGGGCATACCGTTATGGCAAGGAAGGATTCGGCTTTCGTCCGATTGGTCGGGAGGATGTCCCGACGGCAATTGTCAAGCCGAATCAAATGAGGGTGGTACCACGGGTAAGAAACACTCGTCCCTTTGGGATGGGTGTTTTTATTTTTTCCAAATCCATTATTTATTATTTTACGCAGAAAGGACGTATGGATCGTGGCACAAGTCAACATTACGTTCCCGGATGGGGCCGTACGCCAATACGAATCCGGCATCACCATCGAGGACATCGCGGGCTCCATTAGCACGAGCCTGAAGAAAAAGGCCGTCGCCGGCAAGCTGAACGGCAAGGTGGTGGATTTGTACACGCCGGTGCAAGACGACGCGGCGATCGAGATCGTGACGCTGGACAGCCCGGAAGGTTTGGAAGTGTACCGCCACAGCACCGCCCACCTGCTGGCACAGGCCGTCAAGCGCCTCTACGGAAAAGAGGTGAAGCTGGGGATCGGTCCCGTCATTGAAGACGGCTTCTATTACGACATGGACATTCCGGTAACGCTCACCCCTGACGATCTGGGCAAAATTGAAGCCGAGATGGAAAAGATCATCAAGGAAGACCTGCCGATTCGCCGCAAGGTGGTCAGCCGCGAAGAAGCGATTCAGATCTTTCAGGGAATCAACGACCATCTGAAACTGGAGCTGATCCGCGACCTGCCGGAAGACGCTGTGATCACCATCTACGAGCAGGGCGAGTTCTTCGACCTGTGCCGCGGGCCGCACCTGCCGTCCACCGGCTACATCAAGGCGTTCAAACTGATGAGCGTGGCTGGCGCGTACTGGCGCGGCAAAGCGGAAAACCAGGTGCTGCAGCGCGTCTACGGTACCGCGTGGCCGAAAAAGGCGGAGCTGGACGAATACCTGCATTTCATCGAAGAGGCGAAAAAGCGCGACCACCGCAAACTGGGCAAAGAGCTTGAGCTGTTCATGTTCTCCGAAGAGGCGCCGGGCATGCCGTTCTACCTGCCGAAGGGCTTTACTGTCCGCAACGAGCTGGAACAGTTCTCCCGTCGTTTGCAGCAGTTGGCCCATTACACCGAGGTGCGCACGCCGTTTATCATGAACCAGCGCCTCTGGCTGCAATCCGGCCACTGGGACCACTACCACGAGAACATGTACTTCTCTGAGGTGGACAACACCACCTACGCCCTGAAGCCGATGAACTGTCCAGGCCACATGCTGATTTACAAAAACAAGATTCACTCCTACCGCGATCTGCCGATCCGCTACTCCGAATTCGGTCAGGTGCATCGCCACGAGTTTTCCGGTGCGCTGAACGGGATGCTGCGGGTGCGGACGTTCTGCCAGGACGACGCGCACGTCTTCGTTCGTCCGGATCAGATCGAGAGCGAGATCAAAAGCATGATCCAGCTGATCGACCGCATCTACAAGGTGTTCGGCTTCGAGTACAGCGTGGCGCTCTCCACCCGTCCGGAGGATTCGATGGGCTCCGACGAACTGTGGGAGATCGCGGAAAGCTCGCTGAAAAAAGTGCTGGAGGAGTCCGGCATGCCGTACGAGATCAAGGAAGGGGACGGCGCGTTCTACGGACCGAAGATCGACTTCCAGATCACCGACGCGCTGAAACGTCGCCATCAGTGCGGCACCATCCAGCTTGACTTCCAGATGCCGGAGAAGTTTGACCTGTCTTACATCGGCCAGGACAACGAGAAGCACCGTCCGGTCGTGCTGCACCGCGCCATGTACGGTTCCATGGAGCGCTTCATCGGCATCCTGATCGAGCACTACGCGGGTGCGTTCCCGACCTGGCTGTCGCCGGTACAGGTGCGGTTGATGACGATCAGTGACGCGCACGTGCCGTACGCCGAAGAGGTGCTCGCGAAAATGGAACAGGCCGGCATCCGCGTGGAACTGGACGCCCGCAACGAAAAAATCGGCTACAAAATCCGCGAGGCCCAGGTGCAAAAGATTCCGTACATGCTGGTCATCGGGGAAAAAGAAGTGGCGGAGGGCACCCTGTCCGTCCGCAAACGCGGCGTAGGCGACGAAGGGGCGCTTCCGGTGGATGAGTTCATCGCCAAAATCAAACAGGAAATCAGCGAGATGAAGTAAGCTGCTGCAAAAGGGCCGTTCCCGATTGGGACGGCCCTCAGCGTGTAGATAAAGTCCGTTGCGCATGGGTGATAGCACCCGCTCGCTCTCTTGATCCATGCCTCGTACGTTTTCTCCACCTTCGGTTGATCAATGCGCAGGCCTTTTTGCCTGGAAACGATGAAAGACCGTTTCTTTGCGGACACTCAATATCCGCGTCACACTTCTGCCATTGTTCCGGCTTGATCTTGGCAGGCTGCAGGTCTAGTATGGAATCAGGAGAGTGATCCGATATGCCTGAACAAGTATTGGATGCACGCAAACGTCCTCTCCGAGACTTGCGAATTTCTGTGACGGACAGGTGCAATTTTCGCTGTCGATACTGCATGCCAGCCGAAATTTTCGGCACGGATTACCCGTTTTTGCCGCGGCACAAGCTGTTGACGTTCGAAGAAATTACGCGCCTCGTCGGAATTTTCACATCGCTTGGAGTGGAAAAAATCCGCATCACCGGCGGGGAACCGCTGATGCGAAGAGACCTGCCCGAACTGATACGGATGATTCGCCAGGTGGAAGGCGTGCGCGACATCGCCATGACCACCAATGGTTCGCTTTTGGCCAAACATGCCAAGGCGCTGAAGCAGGCGGGATTGGACAGAGTGACCGTCAGCCTGGACAGCCTGGATGACGAGCGGTTCGGCCGGATCAACGACAGAGGATATCGGGTGCAGGACATCCTGCGCGGCATTGATGCGGCGGCTGAAACCGGCATGCTGGTCAAGATCAACATGGTCGTGCAGCGCGGCGTCAACGACCAGGACATCCTGCCGATGGCTCGTTATTTCCGCGAAAAAGGGCACATCCTGCGCTTCATTGAGTTCATGGATGTGGGCAACAGCAACGGCTGGAAACTAGATCAGGTAGTACCCTCCAGCGAAATTGTGCAGATGATCCACAAGGAGATGCCGCTTATGCCAATTGAGCCCAATTACTTTGGAGAAGTGGCTTCGCGCTACCGGTATGCAGGGACGAATCAAGAGATCGGCTTCATCTCCTCCGTTACGCAGGCCTTCTGTTCCACCTGCACGCGTGCCCGGCTGTCGGCGGAAGGGAAAATGTACAACTGCCTGTTCGCCTCGTCCGGGGAAGATTTGCGCGGCCCGCTGCGGGAGGGAAAAAGCGACGAAGAGATTCGGGAGCTCATTCAATCGATCTGGGTCCGCCGCGACGACCGTTACTCGGAGCAGCGGCTGAAGCAGACGCCGGGCCTGTCCCATCGGTCCAAGGTGGAGATGTCGCACATCGGCGGGTGACTTTGGAGGCCCAAAGTCATGAAATCCTTGACAGGACAAAATCTGCACGGTATCATAATGTTCAGTGCAAAACTTCATTCTTCGAGAAACAAGCAGAAGCGCCCAGCTTCTCACCTGGTTCGACGTCATCCTGACTGTTGACAGGTCACTCTTACGCAATAGCAAACTGTGGATCTGTTGAATTTGCTAGGTGAGATATGTGCGGGCGCGTCAGCGTTCGCACATTTTTGTTCCTTCTCGAAATTGACGGAGGTGGCAAGTATTAGCAAGGATCAACTGTTAGTCAACGAAGCGATTCGTGCCCGTGAAGTCCGCTTGATCGGACCGGACGGAAACCAGTTGGGTGTCGTGCCCCTCAGGGAAGCGCTGCGCATTGCGCAAGAAGCTGATTTGGATCTGGTGAACGTCGCTCCTACAGCCAAGCCGCCTGTTTGCCGGATCATGGACTACGGCAAGTACAAGTACGAACAGGCGAAAAAGGAAAAGGAAGCGCGCCGCAACCAGAAGATCATCGAACTGAAGGAAGTGCGCTTCTCTTCCAACATTGAGGAACACGATTTTCAGACGAAGCTTCGCAACGTCCGCAAGTTTTTGGAGGACCATCACAAGGTGAAGTGCTCCATTCGTTTCCGCGGACGTGAAATCACCCACGCCGAAATCGGTCAACAGGTCCTGGAGCGTGTCGCATCCCTTTGCGAGGACATCGCTGTCGCAGAGCGTAAGCCGAAGATCGAAGGACGCAGCATGATCATGATTCTGGCGCCGAAATCGGATAAGTAATCAGCGTTTAGGACAGGAGGATTTCTACCATGCCGAAAATGAAAACCCATAAAGGCGCAGCGAAGCGCTTCAAAAAAACCGGTAGCGGAAAACTGAAGCGTGACCACGCCTACACCAGCCACTTGTTCGCCAACAAATCCACCAAGGCAAAACGCCATCTGCGCAAAAGCTCTCTGGTGTCCAAAGGCGACCAAAAACGTATCGAACAACTCGTTACGTACCTGTAAGATTGTTTCGCACTACCATACACTATTACGCAGCATGCGCTCCCTAAGCGCCTCGTAAGCGGGGCCGCCATGCTGGAATGACCAGGAGGAATTACGTATGCCAAGAGTAAAAGGTGGCATTGTTACACGCCGTCGTCACAAGAAAATCCTGAAACTGGCGAAAGGATACTTCGGTTCCAAACACCGCCTGTTTAAGACTGCAAATGCGCAGGTAATGAAATCCCTGCTGTATGCATATCGTGACCGCCGTCAGAAAAAGCGCGACTTCCGCAAACTGTGGATCACCCGTATCAACGCGCAAGCTCGCCTGAACGGTCTGTCCTACAGCCGTCTGATGCACGGGCTGAAGGTAGCCGGCGTGGAAGTAAACCGCAAAATGCTGGCTGACCTGGCGGTTAACGACAAGGCTGCATTCAACGACCTGGCAGCACTGGCTAAAAGCAAACTGAACGCGTAAGCTGTTTTGCTGCGCACGACAAAGCATCCGAGCAATCGGGTGCTTTTTTTATGCGCTGATCGCGCTGGAGATGCGGCCTGCGACCTGGGGCCCGGAGTCTGGGGGCATTGGTCGTGATTGGGCCTATATTCCCAAAAACCATACAAGCGATTTTTTCAGCCAACGGTGGGGATCAAGGGAATTTTACACACAAATACGGACTTGATCGCTGCAGAGGGACGGCTCAGTACAACCAGTGAACCTCCTGGCTGGCAGGCTCAAGGGAGGTCTACTTCTTTTTTGCGTCAAAGTAACGACAATCGCCACCGTGGACGAATCTCCACTTGCCTCGGCGGCTCATATGATGTTGGGGTAACGCCTAGCAAGAAGGGAGAATCAGCATGAACCATCGCCGCAGGATAACGGATGACGAGTTGAATCTGACAGCCAGCAGGTTGGAGAACATGCGGCCTGAGGACGCACTGGCGTGGGCGGTCGAACAGTTTGGCGACCGCTTGGCGCTGGCTTCCAGCTTCGGCGCGGAGGACGTGGTGTTGATCGACATGCTGCACAAGCTGGCACCCGCCACTCCCGTGTTTTACCTGGATACCGGACTTCACTTTGCAGAAACCTACGGTGTCCGCGACCGTCTCCGGGAACGGTACGGGATCGAGTTTATCCGCGTGCTGCCCAAGCTGACGCTGGCTGAACAGGCGGAACAATACGGCGACAACCTGTGGGAGAGGGAGCCCAATCTCTGCTGCCAACTGCGCAAGGTGGAACCGCTGGGTGAGTTTCTCGCCGGGTATGACGCCTGGATCACCGGGATTCGCCGGCAGCAGGCGCCGACGCGGGCCGGTGCGAAAAAGGCAGAGTGGGACGAAAAGTTTCAGTTGGTCAAGGTCAATCCCCTCGCCGATTGGAGCCACGAACAGGTTTGGCAGTACATCCGGGAGCACGACGTGCCGTACAACCCGCTGCACGACCGGAATTATCCCAGCATCGGCTGCCGTGTCTGCACGCGGCCTGTTCGTCCGGGAGAAGACCTGCGTGCCGGCCGCTGGTCGGGCTTCGCCAAGACTGAGTGCGGGCTGCACAAATGAATGTCAAGGGAGGAATGAGCATGAGCCATACGATCCTGCCGCACGGCGGTACGCTGGTCAATCGGCTCGCGGAAAATGCCTGTCAGGATGGCGTTGACGAGCGGCTGCGAAGCGTGACGGTCGACCGCTGGACGTTGTCCGATCTCGATTGTCTGGCGATCGGGGCGTTTTCTCCGCTGACCGGGTTTCTGGGGGAGCGCGATTACGACGCCGTCGTGGAGACGATGAGATTGGCCGACGGGACGGTTTGGCCGCTGCCGGTTACGCTTGCCGTTGATGAGAAGGAATACGCGGATGTGCGGGAGGGTGAGCGCCTGCTCTTGCGCGGAGAAGACGGAAAGGCATACGCCGTGCTCACCGTCGAAAGCCGGTATCGTCCAGACAAACGGCGGGAGGCGAGGCTCGTCTTTGGCACCGAAGACCCGTCCCATCCCGGCGTGAGCAAGCTCTTTGCCAAGCCCGCCCTCTATCTGGGCGGTCCCATCGAGCTAATGCAGCGGCCGATCCCCCGGCAGTTTGCCGCCTATTACTGCACGCCGGCAGAGACGCGGGCTGCGTTCAAGGAAAGGGGCTGGAAGACGGTCGTTGGGTTTCAGACGCGCAATCCGATCCACCGGGCGCATGAGTACATTCAGAAAACGGCGCTGGAAATCGTCGACGGGTTGTTCCTCAATCCGCTCATGGGCGAAACGAAGGCGGACGACGTGCCGGCCGCCGTACGCATGGAAAGTTATCTGGTGCTGCTCCGCCATTATTACCCCCCGGAACGCGTCTTCCTCGCTGCCTTTCCCGCCGCGATGCGCTACGCCGGTCCGCGGGAAGCGGTGTTCCACGCGCTCGTGCGCAAAAATTACGGCTGCACCCATTTTATCGTCGGCCGCGATCATGCCGGCGTGGGCAACTTTTACGGAACCTACGACGCCCAGCGCATTTTCTCCGCATTTTCGCCGGGTGAGTTGGGCATCCAGCCGCTCTTTTTTGAACACAGCTTTTACTGCACGGCCTGCCAGGGGATGGCCACAGCCAAGACCTGCCCGCACGGAGCGGAATGGCACGTGGCGCTGTCCGGGACCAAGGTGCGGCAAATGCTGAAGAGCGGGCAGACGCCGCCGCCCGAGATTACCCGGCCCGAGGTGGCCCAGGTGCTGATCGCCGGGCTGGCTGAAGCAGGCTGCGCCAAATCGTGACGGAGGAGAAAACCAATCTTCTGAGGCAGCGGGTCCGGGGATTTTCCCGGGCTTTTTTCTTCGTCCTGCTTTAGGTCTATGCCGGGCAGAAAAGCGGGGACAGAAAGCGATTTTCATGTATCCGCTTACACGTAAAAACCGCGCCGTTTCGCGGTTTTTGACTGAACATTCGTTCGGACAAAAGTCTGGAAAAATGTTTTTGATCTCGTTGACACCCCTTGGGCGCGTGACTATAATCAGACATAACACTTTATTTTCTGACAACTTCAAAATTGGCAATATTGGTATAATCACAGGCTGTGACGAGGATGGTGCCCGCCTCTTCTTTTACAGAGAGCCCAGGGAGCTGAGAATGGGTAAAGAATGCGATCGCACTGCTCACCTCCGAGCCGTCTTGCCGAACGTTGCTCCTGTCCGTCAATCAGTAGGCAAGACCGGATGACACCCGTTAGCGTGTTGCAGTCGACGAAATGACTGGCTGAGATCGGCTGACCGTGAGGCGCCGATGAAGTTGGGTGGTACCGCGAACCCTTTCGCCCCAAGCAGACATGGAACCAGAACCGTGTCGGGGCGAAAGGGTTTTTCTATTAGCCAATAGGTTTTTTCAATATGGGAGTGGAGGAGGAGAGAAAATGAGTGTTCAGATCGCCGAATTGCAGGGAAAAAGCGGCATGCCGCCGGTCCGGTTCGGTGAGGAGTTGACGGGAGCGGAGACGCTTCTGCGATGTCTCATCCTGGAGCAGGTGGAGTACATCTTTGGCTATCCGGGCGGTGCGGTGCTGCCGATTTACGACTCCCTGTACGGCAGCTACTTTAAGCACATCCTGACCCGTCACGAGCAGGGCGCGATTCACGCCGCCGACGGGTATGCGCGGGCGACCGGAAAGCCGGGCGTCGTCATCGCCACCTCTGGCCCGGGGGCGACCAACCTGGTGACCGGCATCGCCACCGCGCAGATGGATTCCGTGCCGCTGGTCTGCATCACCGGCAACGTGGCCCAGAACCTGATCGGCACCGACGCCTTCCAGGAGGCCAACATCACGGGGATCACGATTCCGATTACCAAGCACAGCTACTTCGTTCGCGACGTCCGCGACCTGCCGCGCATCGTCAAAGAGGCGTTCCACATCGCCACGACGGGGCGGCCCGGACCGGTCCTGATCGACATCCCCAAGGATGTGAGCAACGCCAAGGCGCCGTTCAGCTATCCGGAAACTGTGGAAATTCGCGGCTACCAGGCATCTCAGGTGCCGAGCGATGAGGACGTGCAGGCGTTCGTCGCGGCGATCCGGGAAGCGAAGCGTCCGGTCATTCTCGCCGGCGGCGGGATCATATCGGCGGGGGCCGACCGGGAACTGCTCGCTTTCGCGGAAAAGACGCGGATTCCGGTGATCAACACCTTCATGGGACTGGGCGGTTTCCCTGGCGTACACGAATTGGCGCTGGGCATGCCGGGGATGCACGGCAGTTACACCGCCAACCAGGCGCTGCTCAACGCAGACTGTGTGATTGGCCTCGGCGCCCGCTTTGACGACCGGATCACGATGGGACGCACCAGAGAGTTTGCCCCCAAGGCCCGGATCGTCCACGTCGACATCGACCCGGCGGAATTGGGCAAAAACGTAGCCACCGCCGTCAAGGTGGCAGGCGACGTGAAGAGCACGCTGCAAAAGGCGCTGCCGCTCGTCACCGCGTGCGACTCGGAAGCCTGGATCGCCCAGTTGAAACAGTGGCAGGAGCAGCATCCGTACCGCTACAAGCGCGACGAGCAGGTGCTGAAGCCGCAGGCAGTCATCGAGCTCTTGTACCGCACCACCAACGGGGAAGCGATCGTCACCACAGACGTCGGTCAGCACCAGATGTGGGTCGCGCAGTACTACAAGTTCAAGCACGCCCGTTCGCTCATCTCCTCCGGCGGCCTTGGCACGATGGGATTCGGTTTCCCGGCGGCGATCGGGGCGCAAATCGCCCATCCGGACCGCACTGTGATCGCGGTGGTGGGAGACGGCGGTTTCCAGATGACCAGTCAGGAGCTGGCGATTCTCGCCCAGTACAACACGCCGGTCAAGGTGGCAATCATCAACAACCAGTGCCTCGGCATGGTGCGTCAGTGGCAGCAGCTGTTCTACGACAACCGCTACAGCCAGATTGACCTGACCCACAGCCCCGACTTCGTCAAGCTGGCGGAAGCGTACGGCGTCAAAGGACTGAGGGCAACCACGCCGCAAGAGGCGGAAGATGTCTGGGCGGAGGCGCTCCGGCATGACGGTCCGGTGGTCGTGGACTTCCGGGTGGCCCAGGAGGAAAACGTCTACCCGATGGTGGCAGCGGGCAACACATTAGATCAAATGGTATTGGGGGACGAATAGATGCAGCGACATACGATTGCGGTACTCGTCAACGATTACCCCGGCGTGTTAATGCGTGTCGCCAATCTGTTTGGTCAGCGCGGCTTCAACATCGACAGCATTACGGTGGGCGCCAGCGAAGAGCCGGGTCTCTCCCGGATGATCATCACCACCGGGGGTGACGAACAGAAAATTGAGCAGTTGATGAAACAGTTGTCCAAACTGATCGACGTGATCTCGGTGACCAACCTGAGCGAGAATCCGTTCGTGTCGCGGGAACTGGCGCTGATCAAGGTGAGCGCCACGCCGAGCCAGCTTGCGGAGCTGAACGGGATCGTCGAACCGTTCCGGGCGACGATCGTCGATGTCGGCCCCACCTCGCTGATTGTGCAGGTGACCGGAGATACCGAGAAAATCGATGCACTGCTGGTGCTCCTGCAGAACTACGGGGTCGTCGAACTGACGCGAACCGGCACGCTCGCGATGGCGCGCAGCGTGGTGCCGGCCACCGTGTAAGCAGCAGCAGTCAAATTCAGAATAGTGATTCCATCTAAAAATTTTTAAGGAGGCTAAAAAATGGTAAACATGTACTACGAAGCAGACGTAAATAAAGAGGCATTGCGAGGCAAGACCATCGCCATCATCGGCTACGGCAGCCAAGGGCACGCACAGGCGCAGAACCTGCGTGACAGCGGCTATCAGGTAATCGTCGGCCTGCGTCCGGGCAAGTCCTGGGAACAGGCGGTTAAGGACGGCTTCCAGGTGGTAACCGTTGCTGAAGCAGCCAGCCGCGCCGACGTGGTGCAAATCCTCATGCCGGACGAACGCCAGGCTCAGGTGTATCGCGACGAAATCGCACCCAACCTGAAAGCTGGAGCTACGCTCTGCTTCTCCCATGGCTTTAACATCCACTTTGGCCAGATCGTGCCGCCGGCCGATGTTGACGTAATCATGGTGGCGCCGAAGAGCCCGGGTCACCTCGTGCGCCGCGTCTTCCAGGAAGGCTTTGGCGTGCCGGGCCTGATCGCTGTCTATCAGGATGCGTCGGGCAGGGCAAAAGAGACGGCGCTGGCCTACGCGAGCGGCATCGGCTGCACCAAAGCGGGCGTCATCGAAACGACTTTCCGCGAAGAGACCGAAACCGACCTGTTCGGGGAGCAGGCAGTACTCTGCGGTGGCGTGAGCGAGCTGGTGAAAGCTGGTTTTGACACCCTGGTGGAAGCAGGCTACAAGCCGGAGATCGCCTACTTTGAATGTCTGCACGAGCTGAAGCTGATCGTCGACCTGATGTACGAAGGCGGCCTCGCCCGCATGCGTTACTCCATCAGTGATACCGCCGAATACGGCGATTACAGCACCGGACGCCGCATCATCACGGAACAGACACGTCAGGAAATGAAAAAAGTGCTCGCCGAAATCCAGGATGGCACCTTTGCCCGCAACTGGATCCTGGAGAACCAGGCAAACCGTCCGGCATTCAACGCACGCCGCCGTCTGGAAGCGGAGCATGGTATCGAACAAGTAGGGGCGAAGCTGCGCAGCATGATGTCCTGGCTGAACAACGAGACAAAAAAAGAAGAAGCAAAGGTTGGTCAGTAACAGCCTGAAAAATGGCTGACAAAAGATTGAAATGGGAACCCAGTGGAGGTGGAGAGTTCATGCGGACCATAGAGATTTTTGATACAACATTGCGCGACGGGGAGCAGACTCCCGGTGTCAACATCAGCACGAACGAAAAGGTGGAGATCGCCCTGCAGCTGGAGAAGCTGGGCGTAACGAGAATCGAGGCGGGGTTTGCCGCTGCTTCCCCGGGCGATCAAAAGTCCGTGGCCGACGTGGCAAAGCGGGTGAAGAATTCCACCATCGTCAGCCTCGCCCGTGCCGTCAAGGACGACATGGATAAGGCGTACGAGGCGCTGCGCCACGCGCAGGATGCCTGCCTCCACGTCTTTATCGCAACTTCGCCGATCCATCGCCAGTACAAACTGCGGATGAGCAAGGAGCAGGTGCTGGCGCGGGCGGTGGAGGCGGTTACCTACGCAAAGAAGTACTTCTCGCAGGTCCAGTTCTCCGCGGAGGACGCAGCCCGCACCGAAATTGACTTTTTGGCGGAAGTGGTGGAGGCAGTCATCAAGGCGGGCGCCACCACTGTCAACATCCCCGACACGGTCGGCTACATGACGCCGTACGAGTACGGCAACATCTTCCGCGAACTGCGCCGGCGCGTTCCCGGTATCGAAGGAGTCCGCTTGAGCTGTCACTGTCATGACGACCTCGGCATGGCCGTGGCCAACAGCCTGGCGGCGATCGAAGCGGGCGCGACCCAGGTGGAAGGCACGATCAACGGCATCGGCGAACGGGCGGGCAACGCGGCGTTGGAAGAAGTGGCACTGGCGTTGGAGACCCGCAAGGACTACTACCAGGCCACGACCAAGCTCAACCTGAAAGAGATTGCCCGCACCAGCCAGCTGGTCAGCCGTCTGACCGGGATGATCGTACCGGGCAACAAGGCGGTGGTAGGGGCCAACGCGTTTGCCCACGAGTCCGGCATTCACCAGGACGGCGTGCTGAAAGAGGCATCCACCTACGAAATCATCCGTCCCGAGACGGTCGGCTTCAAGTCGAACAAACTGGTGCTGGGCAAACACTCCGGCCGTCACGCCTTCAAGGAGAAACTGATGGAACTGGGCTACCATCTGGAACAGGAGGAAATCGACGCAGCGTTTGCTGCCTTTAAGGACTTGTGCGACAAGAAGAAAGAAGTCAGCGACGACGACATCCTCGCGCTGGTTGACGCCAAGATGGTTCGCGGAACAGAAATGTACCGGCTGGAGTCGGTGCAGCTCTCCTACGGCAACATCTCCCTGCCGACGGCAAGTGTCAGACTGGTGCGTGCCGACGGTACAGTGTGCGAGGAAGCGGCGTGCGGCAACGGTTCCGTCGACTCGATCTACAAGGCGATTGACCGGGCGACAGGCGAGGAAGTCACGCTGACGGACTACAAGATTCTTTCTGTCACGCACGGCAAGGACGCGCTCGGGGAAGTGTTTGTCCGCCTGCAGCAGGGAGACCTTACCGTTACCGGTCGCGGGGTCAGCACCGACGTGCTGGAGGCGAGCGCGATCGCGTATGTGCGGGCCGTCAACAAGATCCTGGAGCGCAAGAACACGCTGACAGTGGCCGCCAACTGACGAGGACGGCAGGATAGGATGGAAGAGAAACCAGGAACGTTCGGAAAAGAGTACGTACAGAACCACTATATAATAGAAACAACTATACACGGAAAAGCGGGATGAAACGATGAAGAAAACCTTTCGCATTGCCGTTCTGCCCGGGGATGGAATCGGACCGGAGATCATGGAGGAAGCAGTAAAGGTTCTCTCCCTCGTGGCGGAACGGGAAGGAGTTACATTTGAATTCAAGCACGGACGGATCGGCGGAATCGCCATCGACACGGACGGCACGCCGCTGCCGGAAGAGACGTTGAGGATCGCCAAGGAGGCGGACGCGGTGATGCTCGGCGCCGTGGGAGGTCCCAAGTGGGATCAGAATCCGGGCCATCTCCGTCCGGAGGCGGGGCTGCTCGGCATCCGCAAGGCGTTGGGGCTGTTCGCCAACATCCGTCCGGCGACGATGCACCCTTCGCTGGTGGAGGCCTCCTCGCTCAAACCGGAAGTAGTCTCCGGAGTCGATCTGATCGTTGTCCGGGAGCTGACCGGCGGCATTTACTTCGGCGAGAAAAAGCGCTATGACGGGCCCAATGGCGAAGTGGCGGAAGACCAGTGCATCTACCACGAAGCGGAAATCGAGCGCATCGTGCGCGTTGCCTTCGACATTGCCCGCAAGCGGCAGAAGCGCCTCGTCTCGGTCGACAAGGCCAACGTCCTGGAAAGCTCCCGCCTGTGGCGCAAGGTGACCGAACGAGTGGCAGCCGACTACCCTGATGTGGAACTGTCCCACATGCTGGTGGACGCCTGCGCGATGCAGCTCGTTCGCGCGCCCAAGCAGTTTGATGTGATCGTTACGGAAAACATGTTTGGCGACATCCTGAGCGATCAGGCAGCGATGCTGACCGGCTCGATCGGTATGCTGGCGTCGGCCAGCCTGGCGGAAGGCAGCTTTGGGCTGTACGAACCGGTTCACGGCTCGGCACCTGACATCGCCGGCCAAGGCATCGCCAATCCGCTGGCAACGATTCTCTCTGCGGCGATGATGCTGCGCCACTCATTCGGGATGGACGCGGCAGCGGACGCAGTGGAGCGTGCGGTCTGGTCGGTGTTGGAGGCGGGGCACCGGACCGGTGACATCGCTGCCGACCGCAGCCGGGCGATCGGTACGGCGGAGATGGGCAGACTGGTCCGCGAAGCTCTCCAAAGCCAGGCCATTTCCCGATAAGAGCAGAGTACCGCAAAAAGACCCTGAGTCTTCGTCCGACGGATTGGACGGAGACTCAGGGTTTTTCCGATTGGCAAAAACGTTTTCCAGCATACCGGGCCGGCGACATAGCCGTTTCATCAGGAGCCACTGCGTGCCATGGACTTAGCCTACACGCTGGTCCGTCTTCACGGTGGTTTTTTACTTGTCACTGTACCGGTTCTCGTCATATACTAATAACATTCATAGAATGAGTCGCAATTTCCTGATTCGTGCGAAAGAGGTGTCATCGTGTCTTCGCTTGGCTTTCTGCTCAGTTTTGTTGCCATTTTGGCGTGTACGATCGCTGCCGGCCTGATCGCCAAGCGATCCGTTCGCCGCAGCAGTGACTTTAGCAACGCCAGCGGTTCGCTGTCGGCGGGAATGGTGGCCGGTGCGCTTGTCGGCGGATTTGTCGGCGGCACGTCGATTGTCGGCACGGGCGAACTTGCTTTCCGGCATGGACTGGCCGCAGTGTGGTTTACGCTGGGAGGCGGGGTGGCTGTTATCCTGCTCGGATTGTGTGCCGCTCGCTTCCTCCGGCTGCAGGTGGAAACACTGCCCGAGCTGATCGGCACGCAGTACGGCGGACGAGCCCAGCTTGGAGCCAGCCTGTTTCTGTCGCTGGGGATGTTTATCCAGGTGATCGCGCAGTTGTTGGCCGCCCTGCCCTTTGTCTCCGTCTTCTGGAAGGCTCCGCTGCCGCTGCTGGCGCTGATTCCCGCTGTTCTGATCTTCGCCTACGTGCTGGCCGGGGGATTTATGGGGGCGAGTATCGTCGGCACGCTGAAAACGGTTATGCTCATCCTCCTGCTGCTGGGAACGGGTGTCTGGCTGTGGGGAGCGTTGGGCGGTGAGACGATTGTCAGCTGGTGGCAGCAGGGGCGTCTTTCCCTGGTGGTTCCCGAAGCGGGACTGGGATGGGTGCAGGGAGCGTCGATGATTGTGGGGATTTTTTCCACGCAGGCCTATCTGCAGCCTATCTTTGCGAGCCGCAGTGAACGAGAAGCGCGCAGCGGTTCGATTGCAGCCGGTCTGATCATCATCCTCATCGGGCTGGTCAGCGCCTGGATCGGCATGTTCATGCACGACACCCACCCCGAGCTGGCGCCGCGCGAGGCTGTCCCGATGTTTTTCCTGATCCATGCACCGTCCTGGCTGGCGGGAGCCGCTTATGCCGTCATACTCCTGTCCGTCGTGATGACCGGAGCGGCTCTGGCGCTGAGCATCGCCACGATCCTCAACCGGGACGTGATCCAGCGCTACACCGCCCGGTTCCGTTCAGAGGAGAGCAAGCTGCGCCTGTCCCGGGCGCTCATACTGGTCGTCATCGCAGTTGCCTATGCGGTGGTATGCCTGGACGAAAACGCGTTGATCCTGCACTGGGCATTTTTGGCCATGACGCTCAGGGGAGTGACGATCTTCTTTCCGGTGCTGTTCTACCTCTTTCACATATCACCGGTGGAGCGGCATTGGGCGGTCGTGGCAGTCTGGGGAGCACCGTTGCTCGCGCTCGTCTGGGCGTGGTGGCTGTTGCCCCTCACCGGCATCGATCCGCTGTACGTGAGCGGTCTGTGGAGCGCGGCTGCATTGCTGGCCGGCCGCATGATCGCACGCAACACCCCGTCGCTTCGGCCGATGGGCTGAGCAGGAGGGCCATACCTTTTCTTGAAACATGCAGCCTTTTCATGAGCAAAAGGCTGCATGTTCTGCTTTTGAAGGTGCGTTTCCCTATTGTCAAAACAAAAGAAGGAAAATAAAAAATATTCAAAAATATATACCCAAAAATGTAAATTCCTGTTACTATAGGAATAGGTATATTTTTGCATATTTATTAAAATTATCCATACCGAGACGCAGGTGATTGGATGAAAACGCGCAAGAAATGGCTCTTTTTGTGCGCGGCATGCCTGTCGCTGACAGCGATGCTGATCTACGCTATGGCGGTGTACCAGCCGATTCTCTTTGTTGCCGGCGACCACATCTTTCGCAAAGATGACTGGGAGAGAATCAAACCCATCTATTTTCACGGGAGGCCGCATACGCCAGAAGAAGAGGAAAGGCTGCTGGAACAGCGCAGTTTGGAAGAACTGGTTCTCTACATGGGGAGACAAATGGGCGTCCGGATTGACGAGCGAATCATCGACGAGCACATGAAGCAGTTGGGGAGCACGAAAGAGGAGCGCGAACAGGTGCTGCGGCAGATGAACATGACGGAAGCGGACAGCGTCACGAACATACGGCGGGCCCTGATCGGTTTTGAAGTGAAGCGTAGGGTAACCGGGGAGATCACCGTGTCCGAGGAAGAAATAAACAGCTACTACCGGGAGCATCTCGAGTCGTTTCGCATTCCCGAACTGCGCACCATCTATTATGTCCGGGCTGGACAAGCTGACAAGCCGTTGATGGACAAGCTGAAAACCATCCGTGCAGAACGTTTTCCCTCCCTCCTCAAAGAGTACGATCTGGAGGGACGAGCCGGATTCCACGAATGGATTTCACAAGCCGAACTGTCCGCCACTGTCGGCGAGGAGGCTGCTGAGGCCGTGTTTCGCTCGCCCATAAAGCAGGTCGTCGGTCCGATCGTCTCTGAACAGTGGACGTATTGGTTTTTGCCGGATGAGATAATGCCGGCCAAAACGCAAAGCCTTGCGGAAGTGAGGGAAAAGATTTACCGGACGCTCTATCTGGAGAAAGAATCAATTGTGTACGGAAAATGGCTGGAGGAGCAGAAGAGGGCAAATCTGTACTGCTTGTTTACAGAAAATTTAAAAAACAATCGCTTTTGGGCGTTCTGGAGTGACCTGCCTGTGCGGTTGCAGTTGTTGTTCCAATCGCATGCGTAGTCTATCCGAGACGATTCGTCGTTTCGAATAGAAAAAAACCAGGAAAAAGGAGAGATGGGTATGAAATGGTCAAAAATGTTGGCTGTCACACTGATTGTGAGCAGCTTGGCGGCTGCCGCTCCCGCGTTTGCGGAGAGGGAAATCGCCAACGAACCAGCGTGGGACAGTGAACCCGCCCCGCGCAACTTCGACCCGAAAAAGCGGGAGGAAGCGGACAAACGCGTCTTTGACAAGGAATCGATTCGAATGGCCGCCAATCCAATCATCGTCATCGACCCCGGACATGGCGGGGACGACCCGGGCGCCACGGGCAACGGGTTGAAAGAGAAGGACTTGACGCTGGACATCGCGCTGCGGACCAGAAACTACATTGTGGCCAATTATCCGGCTACGGTGTACATGACGCGAAGCTCTGACACTACCGTTTCCCTGTCCAGCCGGACCTCATTTGCCAACGCCAGGAATGCCGATTTCTTTGTCTCCATGCACATCAACTCCGCGACAAACACTTCGGCCAACGGAATCGAGACGTACGCGTACCCGGGATCGGTAAACGGCAAGCGATTGGCTACCGAAACGTACAATCAATTGAAAAGTTCCTTCTCCAGTCACCGAGGGGTGAAGGAATATGCGTACTACGTGCTGACCTATACCAATATGCCGGCGACGCTTGGCGAGACCGGCTTCATTTCCAACGCCTCCGATGCGTCCAAACTGGCGCAGAGCTCGTTCCGTCAAACGCTTGCCACCCAATACGCGAACGGGATGCACCGGTACTGGTGGGGCTTTTAATAACACAGCAGGGGCACCGTACAACGTCACTGGTTGGACGGTGCCTTTCATTGTGCCCCGGGCCTGATGGCCGTCGATCACCACCGCTTCAAGCAGCCGACTGGATAGACTTTTCGCTCCATGGTATCATGGCTTCAGACAAGACAGGGTCGTTTGCGATAAAGCGGCGGGTGTGTTGTTCCCCATGGGGAGGGCAGCAGCCTGCCAAGACAGGAGAGAGAGTGGCAATGAGCACACAGGAACACAAAGCGGGGGCCCCCAAACGGGTGGGCTGCATGGTGATTACCGTTTCCGACACGCGCACCGAGGAGACGGACAAGAGCGGACAGCTGATGAAAGAGCTCTTGGCGGAGGCCGGCCATGCCGCGATCTTGTACCGGATCGTCAAGGATGAGCCGGCGGAGGTGGAAGCGGCGATCGAAGCCGGGATTGCCCATCCGGAAGTACAGGTGATCCTTCTGAACGGCGGCACCGGCATGTCTCAGCGCGACAACACGTATGAGGCGGTCTCCAGACTGCTGGAGAAGGAAATGCCCGGGTTTGGCGAACTGTTTCGCATGCTCAGCTACACCGAGGACATCGGTTCGGCGGCAATGTTGAGCCGGGCCATTGCCGGCACCCGGAAGGGAAAAGCGATTTTTTCCACCCCAGGCTCCACCGGTGCAGTGCGGCTGGCGATGACTCGGCTGATCGTGCCAGAACTGGGGCACGTCGTCCGGGAACTGAACAAGTAGGCGGGCAGGGCCGCCGGAGCCAGGATCTTCATTTGCCGCTGCCGGCGGCTTGTGTTACGGTTACGGATAGAACAAGCACGTATTTCAAGGAGAGTCGACAGACACATGAAGATTTTACTGTCTACGCTGAACGCCAAGTACATTCACTCATCCCTGGCGCTGCGTTACTTGCGAAGCTACGCCCGGCCGACGTTTCCCGACATCGAGCTGGTTGAATACACGATCAACGACGTGACGCTCAACATTGTCGCCGACGTCTACAAGCGGCAACCCGACGTTGCCGCCTTTTCCTGTTACATCTGGAACATCCGCGAGACGCTCGATGTGATCCGCAACCTGAAAAAGGTGCGGCCCGACCTGCCGGTGGTGCTGGGCGGGCCGGAAGTGACCTACGACGCCGACGAGTGGTTGAAGAAGCATCCGGAGATTGACGTGATCGTCATCGGTGAGGGAGAACAGACGTTTTTGGAACTGCTGCAGGTCTACGACGAATCCCGCCGGACAGGAGAGCCGCCCCGCCTGCGGGATGTAGCCGGGATTGCCTATCGCGAGGGGGGGCACGTGCGCTTCACCGCTCCCCGGGCGCAGATCGAAAACCTGGACACGATTCCGTCTCCGTATGCCGACAACCTGGACGAACTGAACAACCGCGTCGTCTACTTTGAGGCGTCCCGCGGCTGTCCGTTCAAATGCCAGTACTGCCTGTCGTCGATTGAGGACGGCGTGCGCTATTTCGGTCTGGAGCGGGTGAAGGCCGACCTGCTGCGGCTGATTCAGCACGGTGTCAAGACGATCAAGTTCGTCGATCGCACGTTTAACATCAACAAAAAATACGCGCTGGAAATCTTTCAGTTTTTGATCGACAACCACAACGGCACGATCTTTCAGTTTGAAATTACCGCCGACATCCTGCGCGCCGACGTACTCGACTTTTTGACGGAAAACGCGCCGCCCGGCATTTTCCGTTTTGAGATCGGCGTCCAGTCCACCAACGACGAGACCAACCGGCTGGTCCAGCGGATTCAGCGTTTCGATCGTCTGGCCCACACCGTCACCCGGATCAAGCAGTCGGGAAAAATTGCCCAGCACCTGGATCTGATCGCCGGTCTGCCGGAGGAGGATTACCACTCTTTCCGCAAGACATTCAACGACGTCTTTGCGCTGCGGCCGGAGGAACTGCAGCTCGGCTTTTTGAAAATGCTGCGCGGCACCGGCGTCCGCGCGCGTGCGGCCAACCACGGGTACATTTTCATGGACGAGGCGCCGTATGAGATTCTCGGCAACAACGTCCTGTCGTTTGCCGACATCCAGCGGATCAAGCGGGTGGAGGACGTATTGGAAAAATACTGGAACGCCCACCGCATGGATACCACACTGGAATGGCTGGTGACCCGCTGTTTTGAGACGCCATTTGATTTCTTCCAGGCATTCGGCGATTTTTGGGAAGAACAGGGCTGGAGCCGGATCGGCCACCAGTTGGAAGACCTGTTTGTGCGGCTGCGCCGCTTCCTGGAGACGCGGCAGGTGGAGCACCTCGACCACGTGATCAGCCTGATGAAATTTGACTACCTGCGCAAGCAGAAGCACCGTCCGCGCAAGCTGTGGTGGGATGATCTGCTGGACAAACGGGAGATGCAGGCAGCCTTTGAAGCAGTGCAACAGCGGCTGGATGATCTCCCGCCTGACTTTGCCCGGCGGGCGGCGCAGCAAAAGGACTTCTTCAAGCACACACTGTTGGCTAACATCAGCTTTGACATTGCGACGTGGATCAAGACGGGTGAGCTGGTGGAAGGGGACTATGTTCTGGTGGTATATTTTCCGTATGAAGACGGACGGGAGAACGACTTTGTCGTGGTGAGACGGGAAGCTGCCGCGAGCGGATTGGCGTAAGTGGACAAAAACGGGGCAGAATACAAATTTGGAGAACGTGATACGGATCGCTGGATGAAAGAAGGCGCAGCCGCGGCAGCCTGCGGACGGAATGACGGTGCACACGTAACTTTTTTTGCCCCGAACCGTATTACTTACAGGTTGTGAAAAAGGAACTATGCCGGAAATGGACAGGAAACAATGCCGCTGAGTGGCGAGGGTAGGGGATTTTGCGTCATGGAAATGAACATGCTGATGTCAATTATCGAGCAATATGGATATGCGGCCATCTTCTTTTTGCTCTGGCTGGGCATTGTCGGTTTGCCGATCCCCGACGAACTGGTCGTCGCTACCGGCGGGTTTCTGGCGTCCTTGGCGCTGCTGGACCCTGTTTGCGCGTTTCTTGCCGGCTACCTGGGCGTGGCCTCGGGATTGACGATTGGGTTTTTACTGGGGAAGTTCTTCGGCCGGCCGATCCTTGCATGGTTGTCAAAGAGTGAGAAGATGAGGCATACGGTGGAGCGCTCCACCGGTCTCGTGGAAAAGTACGGGACCTATGCCCTCTGCTTCAGCTATCTGTTTCCTGTCGTTCGCCACGTCGTTCCCTACATCGTCGCCATGGGCGGGATGACGTATCGGCGCTACGCGGTCCTGTCCTATCCGATCGGGTTGTTGTGGACGATCCTTTTTTATCTGATTGGCTACGTGTTCGGAAAAAACGTGGATGTGGTCGTGGCGATGATCCGCACCTACGGCTTCTTCGCCCTGTTTATCGTGATCGCGCTGCTCGTTGCGGGCTGGGCGGTTCACCGCTTGTTTCTGGCCGGCCGCTCCTTTCGGGCAAAAGGAGAATAAAGAGATGCGTCATCATAAATGGGTAACAAGGCACAGGCAGCGCCGCAACGCGGTATGGGTGGCGGGCTGGCTGCTCGTTTTGTGCGGCTGGTGGCTGTCGCGTCTGCCGTTTGTCGCAGCGGGACTGTTGGTGCTGAACGTGTACGCCGCCGGTCTGATGGCCGCTGACAAGCGTGCTGCGCGGCGGGGCGGACCGCGCGTTCCGGAGGCGAGCCTGCTGTTGAGCGCGTTGGTGGGCGGCGGAGCGGGCGCGCTGTTGGGCATGCTGGCCTGGCGCCACAAGACCCGGCATGCGCTGTTCATGACGGGGGTGCCGCTCATTTGCGCAGTTCAGATCGTTCTGATATGGGTTTGTCTGTTCAACCAATAGGCAACTGGTGAGAGAAGCCGCTCCTGCTAAGCAGGGGGGGTTTTTCGTCCAACAGGTGGATGCAAAATCGGAATTGTGACGCACGTAAAACGGGAGAGACGACAGCGCCTCTCCCGCTGGTCCAAGCGTCCTTACACCGGCGATTGTGCCTGTTTTGGCAGATGGTCGGCGATTGTTTGCACCATGCTCTGCCGAGTCGCCTGATCACTGTTTTGCCACAGGACTTCAAACAGCACGCCCAGACCGGGCAGGGTTTTTTCCTGACCGCTTGCGATCGCGTCCGTGATCGTCTCCTGCACGTCGTTGGCACTGGAGCCCTGCATTTTGTACATGATCGCCTGGCGCAGATTGAGTGCGGCAATGTTCATGGCGGACATCCACTCCTTTTGTCGTGATGGCTGCGCCTATAGTATTCGTCCCGCATCGTCGGCTCATACCCGTTTTGTAGCCGATGGAAGCGTTGTGGTATAATGCTTGGTATTAAAAGTGCCCTGCCGGTGCTCCGGATGGGGCAGCCCAGGCAGGACGTTTTGGTCATGTGGCCACAGCACAAGGAGTGGAAAAGCATGTCAAAGCAGTTTGCCGTCATCGGGATGGGCCGGTTTGGTTCCAGCGTGGCCCGGACCCTGTATGAGATGGATTATGAAGTAATGGGCATTGACGAAAACGAAGAGCGCATCAACGAGAACATCCAGTACGTCACCCACGCTGTCGCCGCCGATTCGACCGACGAGCGGGCGCTGAAGGAGATCGGCATTCGCAACTTCGACGTGGTCGTCGTCGCGATCGGGGCTGACATTCAGGCCAGCATTTTGACCGTGCTGATCCTCAAGGAACTGGGCGTGAAAAAGATCGTCGCCAAAGCGCAGAACGAGCGGCATGGTCAGGTGCTGTACAAGGTGGGGGCGGATCGGGTGGTGTTTCCCGAGCGGGACATGGGGGTGCGCGTCGCCCACAATCTGATCTCCGCCAATGTGCTTGACTTTATTGAACTGGCGGAGGATTACAGCGTGGCCGAAGTGGTGGTCTCATCCGGGATGGTGGGCAAGACGCTGCGTCAGCTGGACATCCGCGCCCGATACGGAGTGAACGTCATCGCCATCAAAAGCGGCGAGAAGTTCAACATCGCCCCCAGTCCGGACGAGGTGATCCAGTACGGGGACGTGCTGGTCGTCATCGGCAACAACAAACATCTGAATGCATTTGAGGAGCAGGCGTAGACAATGAAGCACGACGTCATACAATCGGTGCATAACCCCTTGGTGAAGCGGTTGTTCCGCCTGCTGGAGCGAAAAGGACGGGACGAGCAGGGGCGGTTTCTCGTCGAAGGGGCCCATTTGGTGGAAGAAGCCCTGAACAGCGGCGCGGAGGTGATCACCGTCCTGTACGACAGCAGCCGGGAGATGGACCCGGCCTGCCGGCGGGCGATTGACAGGCGCGCGGGGGAAGTCGAAGTAGTTCCCGCTTCCGCGGCGGTATTGGCCAAGCTGTCGGAGACCAAGACACCGCAGGGAATTGTCGCCGAAGTGAAAAAGACAGAGCACGACTGGAACGCATGGCTGCAGGCGGCGGAAGAACGTGATTACCTGCTGCTGATGCTGGACGAGATTCAGGACCCGGGCAACCTCGGCACCATGCTGCGCACGGCGGAAGCGGCTGGTGTCGACGCAGTGATTCTCGGCAAAGGCAGCGTCGATCCGTACAACGGCAAAGTGGTGCGGGCCACGATGGGGGCGCTGTACCGGCTGCCCGTTTTTTCCCGGCCGCTGCTGGAGGCCGCCGCCGAATTGAAACGGCAAGGCGCGCGGGTTATCGTGTCCTCCCTCCATGAAAACAGCCTCAGGTATGACGAGGCTGATTACACAGGCAAAACGGCAATCGTGATCGGCAATGAGGGGCGGGGGGTCTCCCGTGCCGTGAGCGAAGCGGCTGACGGGTTCGTGCACATCCCGCTGTACGGACGGGCGGAATCGCTCAATGCGGCGGTCGCCGCCGGCATCCTCATCTACGAGGCGCAGCGCAGACGCAGGCATAGGTAGCGGCTGCTGTCCGCTGCACACGCTTCGCCAGCCGCTTGCGTTCGTCCCAAGCCATGGCCACAGCGCCTGTTGGAAAATCGCTTGACCGCATGCAGGATTTGCATCATTGAAAGTTCGCCAGGGTTGCGCTATAATTTTCCTGAATGTGTGTAATATAACGGAAAGCGATGACAGAGAGTAGTACGCAGGCCCCATGCGTTTGCAGGGAGGAGATGCCGCAGACTGAAAGCATCCCAACGCCATGTCTGCCGAATTCACTCTGGAGCCGCACTCTGAACCGCTCGAGACGAGCCCAGTAGGAGCAGCCGGGACATTCCCGTTATCATGGTCAAAGTGAGGCGGAAGACTGGGTTCCCCAGGCATCGTTGGGGGAAAAGCCTTCTGCTTAACAAGGGTGGTACCGCGAGTAACAGCTCGTCCCTTTTCGGGGCGGGTTTTTCTATTTTTCGGGGCCCTCCCGGTTTACGCGGCAGCCGCAGCCGGACGGGACCGCAGGAAGGTTGCAAATCTTGAGCAAAGGAGCGATACAACGTGCAAACGCGGTTACAGGAGATGAAACAGGCGGCGCTGGACCAGATCAGCCAGGCCGCAGACGCGGGTCAGCTGCAAGACCTGCGCGTCAAATATCTGGGGAAAAAAGGTGAACTGACCGAGCTTCTGCGCGGAATGGGCAGCCTTTCGCCGGAAGAGAGGCCTGTCGTCGGCCAGCTCGTCAACGAGGTGCGCGCGGCGCTGGAAGCGGCGTTTGCCGACAAGCAGGCCGCACTGGAACAAGCAGCGCTGGAAGCCAAACTGGCGTCGCAAACGCTGGACGTTACACTGCCCGGCCGTCCGGTTCCGACCGGAACGATGCACCCGCTTTCCCGCATTATCGAAGAGATCGAGGACATTTTCATCGGTCTGGGCTTTGAAATTGCCGAAGGGCCCGAGGTGGAGACGGATCATTTCAACTTCGAGATGCTCAACCTGCCCAAGGATCATCCCGCGCGCGACATGCAGGATTCGTTCTATCTGACGGAGGACATTTTGCTCCGCACCCAGACGTCTCCGGTGCAGGCGCGCACCATGCTGAAAAAGGCCGGCCAGACGCCGGTAAAAATCATCTCTCCGGGCAAGGTGTACCGGCGCGACGACGACGATGCCACCCACTCCCACCAGTTTACGCAGATCGAAGGGCTGGTCGTCGACAAAGGCATTGGCATGAGCGACTTGAAAGGGATTCTGCTCACGTTTGCCCGCCAGATGTTCGGGGCCAACCAGCAAATCCGCCTGCGCCCCAGCTTTTTCCCGTTCACCGAACCGAGCGCGGAAGTGGACCTGCAGTGCTTCAGCTGCGGCGGAGACGGCTGCCGCGTCTGCAAGCAGACGGGCTGGATCGAGATTCTCGGCTCCGGCATGGTGCACCCGCGCGTATTGGAAATGGCCGGCTATGATCCGCAGGAAGTGAGCGGGTTTGCCTTCGGAATGGGCGTGGAGCGCATCGCCATGCTGAAGTACGGGGTAGAGGACATTCGCCATTTCTACACCAATGACGTGCGCTTCCTGCGGCAGTTCAACCGAGGCTAGAAAGGAGAGTCGTTTCAGAGATGAAGGTATCGTACCAATGGTTGTCGGAATACGTGGATTTACACGATATCACCCCGTACGAACTGGCGGAAAAGCTGACCAGAAGCGGGATTGAAGTGGAGACTGTAGAGCCGCGCAACGCCGGCGTCTCCAACGTAGTGGTCGGGTACGTCAAGGAGCGCAGCAAGCATCCGGACGCCGACCGCCTGAGCGTCTGCATCGTGGATGCAGGACAAGGCGAGGACCTGCAGATCGTCTGCGGTGCGCCCAACGTGGCGCAGGGACAAAAAGTGCCCGTAGCATTGATCGGAGCGAAACTGCCGGGCGGCCTGCACATCAAGAAGTCCAAGCTGCGCGGCGTGGAGTCGCACGGCATGATCTGTTCGGCCAAGGAACTGGGCCTCAATGACAAGCTGCTGGCCAAAGACCAGCAGGAAGGGATTATGGTCCTGCCCGAGGACGCCGAAGTGGGCATGGATGCGGTCTCTTACCTGGGGCTTGACGACTACGTGCTGGAGCTGGGCTTGACGCCAAACCGTTCCGATTGCCTCAGCATGATCGGGGTCGCTTACGAAGTGGCAGCCATTCTCGGCCGGGAGGTCAAGCTGCCGGAGATTGCCGTCACGGAAAACGGCGGCGACAATCCGGTAAGCGTGCGCATCGAAGCGGACGATCACTGCTACCGCTACGTGGGACGCCACTTTACCGGAGCGAAAATCACCAGTTCGCCGCAGTGGATGAAAAACCGCCTGATGGCGGCGGGGATCCGGCCGATTAACAACGTCGTGGACGTGACCAACTACGTCATGCTGGAATACGGCCAACCCCTGCACGCGTTTGACGCGACCAAGGTAAAAGACCGCGCCATCGTCGTGCGCCTGGCACAAGACGGGGAGAAGCTGGTCACGCTGGACGATCAGGAGCGAACGCTGGACAGCCAGACCCTGCTGATCGCCGACGGGGAAAAAGGGCTGGCCATCGCCGGCGTGATGGGCGGCGCCAACTCGGAGATCACCGACGAGACGACGGAAATTATTTTGGAAGCCGCCTGGTTTACGCCGCAGACGGTTCGCCGCACGGCTCGGACCCAGGGCATGCGCACGGAAGGATGCGTCCGCTGGGAAAAAGGCGTCGATCAGGCGCGCGTCCAGGAAGCAGGCGAGCGGGCTGCTGCGCTGATCCAGCAGTTGTCGGGCGCGGCCGTCTCCAAAGGAGTGGCGTCGGCTGTTGTCCGTGAAGTGAAGCCGGCCGTCGTAACGGTTGCGCTGGAGAAGATCAACCAGCATCTGGGCACGTCGCTGACCGCAGCGGACGTCTCCGCAATTTTCGACCGCCTGGGCTTTTCGTATGAGCAGAACGGCAGCACCTGGACGGTCACCGTACCGACCCGCCGCGGTGACATCACCCTGCCGGAGGATTTGGTGGAGGAAGTGGCCCGCCTGTACGGCTACGACAACATTCCGACCAGCTTGCCGAGCGGCCAGGCCACACAGGGGCAGCTTACCCCCGACCAGCGTCTGCGCCGGACAATTCGCCACCACCTGATTGGCGCGGGACTGCACGAGGCGATTACCTACTCCCTGGTTCACGCGGAGCGGGTGGGGGATGTAGCCGGTCTGCACCGCATTGACGCCAAGCCGATTTCGCTGGCCATGCCGATGAGCGAAGAGCACAGCGTGCTGCGCACCAGCCTGATCCCTGGCCTTCTGCAGACGATCGCCTACAACAAAAACAGGCAAAACCACGATGTGGCCGTGTTTGAACTGGGCAGTGTCTTTCTGACCACAGAAGAAAAGCTGACACAGCTTCCCGAGGAACGCCTCTACGTGGCGGCAGCTTTGACCGGGCAGTGGCTGCCGCAGAATTGGATGGGCGCAAACCAGCCGGTTGATTTTTACCTCGTCAAGGGACTGGTTGACTCACTCCTGAGCCGCTTGGGAATTGTCGGTGCGACCTACAAGCCTGCATCCGATCTGGCTGGCATGCACCCCGGCCGCACGGCGGAGGTATGGGTCGGCGAGCGGCGTCTCGGCTATCTCGGACAGATTCACCCGGCACTGGAAAAAACCTACGACGTGTCGGAAACGTACGTGTTTCAGTTCGACCTGACGGAGCTGGCAGCAGCAGTCGAGGATGCAGGCTATTACAAGCCGCTGCCCAAGTTCCCGGCCGTGACCCGCGACCTCGCACTGGTAGTGGACCGCAGTGTGCCGGCGGCCGCTCTCGAAACGGCGATTCGCCAGGCGGCAGGAGAGCTCCTGGAATCGCTCACGCTGTTTGACGTCTACACCGGGGAGCGCATCGCCGCCGACAAGAAGAGCGTCGCCTTCTCCCTCGTCTTCCGCCATCCGGAACGGACGCTGCAGGACGACGAAATCCAGCAGGTGACTGCCGCCGTCGTGGACGCACTGAAGGCGCAAACGGGCGCGGAACTGCGCATGTAAGGGACCTTGACGGATTCTGACATTTTCAGTAACCTAAAAAAGATACAGGAGTACAAAAGTCGCAGAGTAGTGTTGAAGGAGGAAGCCTTCGTGCAAGGTGATGGGAAAAATCGGTTGACGGTTGATATATTTGGCCAGCAATACCGGCTGAGCGGAAAGGCAAGCGTAAACCATATCCGCATGGTGGCCGGTTTCGTCGATGACAAGATGAATGAAATCGCCAAGGGCAACCATCGCCTGGACACGGCCAAAATCGCCGTGCTCACCGCGGTCAACATTGCGGACGAGTACTTCCGCCTGCGACAGGAGTACGAGGCACTGTTGAAGATCCTGCATGACGACGCGAACCAAGCATAGACGAATCACATAAAAAGAGGGGCAGTGTATGCCTCTCTTTTCCCATTGTCGCGAAAAAGCTTGTCAATAAGAGGGGCGTGGGCAAAAGATGGGTCAGGAGATGGACAGAGAAGCGCTGCGGGAGGCGGCCCGCCGGCTGTCTCTCGCAGAAAAAGAGGAAAAACTGCGCGGGCTGCTGCGCGATATGGGGCGCGTGCTGATCGCGTTTTCCGGAGGCGTTGACAGCACCTTTTTGCTGGCATGCGCCGTCCAGGAACTGGGCGATGAGGCGATCGCCGTGACCGCGGCGTCGGAGACGTTCCCGACGCGGGAGTTTGAAGCGGCCAGGCAGTTGGCCAAACGCCTGGGTGCCCGTTTTGTGACCACCGAGATCCGCGAAATGGAAAATCCGCAGTTCGTGGCCAATCCGGTCAACCGCTGTTTTTACTGCAAAGACGGATTGTACGAGCATCTCGGCCGATTGGCGGAAGAAAATCAATGGAATGCCGTCATCTGCGACGGGGCCAACATGGATGACCTGGGCGACTATCGTCCCGGACGATTGGCCGCCGTCCAGCGCGGTGTCCGCAGCCCGCTGCAGGAAGCCGGCTTGTTCAAGGAGGAGATACGCCAATTGTCCCGGGCCATGGGGCTGCCCACCTGGAACAAGCCGTCGTTTGCCTGCCTGTCGTCGCGCATCCCGTACGGCTCGCCAATCACCCTGGAAAAGATCGACCAGATTGACAGAGCAGAGGGGTATCTGATAAGTCTCGGCTTTCATCAGGTGCGCGTGCGCCATCACGATGCAATCGCCCGCATTGAGGTAGACCCGGCCGACTTTCCGCGTCTGCTGGAGCATAGCGACGAGATTTCCCGAACGCTGCGGCAGATTGGTTTTCAGTATGTCACCCTGGATTTGTCCGGCTACCAGACGGGCAGCATGAACGCCGTTCTGGACAAGGATGTGAAAGCGGCGCATGGTTGATGTAGCGGCGATTTTGCGTCAGGTGCAGGCAGGAAGATTGAGCGTGGAAGAGGCGGAAGAGCTGCTTGCGGGCACGAGCCGTCTGGAGTATGCCACGCTTGATCTCGACCGGGCGCGGCGAACCGGTTTTCCCGAAGTGGTGTACGCGGCTGGCAAAACAGCGGAACAGTTGGTCGGGATTTTCAGCAGGCTGCGGGAACATCAAACAATCGTGCTGGCCACGCGGGTGACGGCCGAGCAGGCGGAGGCCGTGCTGACCCGGTGGCCCGACGTGCAGTATGTGAGAGAAGCGGGACTGTTGATCGGCACCAGCAGCCCGCTTACGCCTGTGCGGGACGGATACGTGGCGGTGGTGACCGCCGGCACGTCCGACTGGCCGGTCGCTCAGGAGGCGGCCTGGACGGTGCGCTGTTTTGGCAGCGAAGCGAGAGTGATCGCCGATGTGGGGGTGGCCGGCATCAACCGGCTGTTCCAGCGCTTGGATGAGATCAGGGAGGCGGCGGTGATCATCTGCATCGCCGGCATGGAAGGAGCGCTGGCCAGCGTTATTGCCGGACTGGTGGACAAGCCGGTCATCGCCGTGCCCACCAGCGTCGGGTACGGTGCTCACTTCAACGGCCTGGCCCCGCTGCTGTCGATGCTCAACTCTTGCGCCAACGGCGTGGCTGTGGTAAACATCGACAACGGATTTGGCGCAGGCTACCTGGCCGGCATGATTCACCGGCAGATCGCCGCTGCCTCGCTGCAACCGTAATAAAAAGAGCCAACCCGACAAGGGGTTGGCTCTTCGCTCACGGACGTGAAATTAGGTTTCCTGTTTGTTGCCGGCGTCGCCGTTGCGCAGGTCCATATGCGTCTTGATCGGGATGAACAGGTCAATGATCCCGATCACCAGCGCGGCGAGCAGGGCACCCAGGATGGTCACCCGGAACCCGGAGACGACAAACTGAGTCAGCCAGATTACCACGGCGCTCACCAGAAAACCGACAATCCCGCGATTGTACGGGGAGATCCGGTCGCCGAACATCAATTCAATAAGCCAACCAATTACGGCGATGACCACCGCGGCCATTAGTGCGGGCCAAAAACCGTTTACAGAAAAGCCGGGAACGAGAAACCCGACGAACATAAGCACGACTGCCGCGACCACGAAACGAATGACATGGCGCAAAATCGTCATGAAGAATCCTCCTTTGGAGTTTGTTTCACTACTCATTCTGGCTTGTTTTTCGACAAAATATGCCGCACCGGGTGTGTAAATTTATGCTTGCGGCGGACTGCATGTTATAATGGGGAATGTTAGCGTTGACCACGTTAAGGAGGCACCATTTTGGAACAACGGGTGTTAAAAACCTTGGAATACGACAAGATCGTCGCCCTCCTGATGGAGAAAGCGACATCTGCATACGGCAAAGAAAAAGCATCCGCCTTGACGCCCTTTGTCCGCTTGGACGAAGTGCAGACGGCCCAACAGGGAACGGCAGAGGCGGCAACCGTGCTGCGGTTGAAGGGAAGCGTGCCGTTGGGCGGCATCCGCGATATCCGCGCCGCCGTGCAGCGTGCCCGGCTGAATGCAATGCTGGCGCCCAGGGAACTGTTGGATATCGCCGACACCGTAATGGCGGGACGTCGGCTGCGCAATTTTTTGCTTGACCTGTGCGAGGAGCAGGAACTGCCGCTGCTGCGCTTTCAGGCCGAGCGGATTGAGGGGCTGCGCGAGCTGGAGGCGGAAATTCGCCGCTGTGTGGACGAAAACGGCGACATCCTGGACAGCGCCAGCGCGGAACTGCGTCAGGTGCGGCAGGAGATTCGCCAACTGGAGGCGCGCATCCGGGAAAAGCTGGATCAGATGACACGGTCTTCGGCGTACCAGAAAATGCTGATGGACAGCATCGTGACCATTCGCGGCGACCGTTTTGTCATTCCCGTCAAGCAGGAGTACCGTCACGTCTTCGGCGGGATCGTGCACGACCAGTCGGCGTCGGGCGCAACGTTGTTCATCGAGCCGGAAGTAGTCGTGTCGATGAACAACAAGCTGCGCGAACTGCGTCTGCGCGAAGAAAAGGAAGTGGAGCGGATCCTGTTCGTCCTGACGGAGATGGTATCCGGCGCGGTGGAAGCGCTGAAGGAAAATGTCGACGCGCTGGCGGAGCTGGATTTCATGTTCGCCAAGGCTCAGTTGGGCGCCAGCATGAAAGCTGTCTGTCCGCGGCTGAACGACCGGGGCTACCTGCGGCTGAAAAAGGCGCGTCATCCGCTGATCCCGCATGACAAGGTCGTGCCGGTGGACGTGGAGCTGGGGGGCAGCTACCGGGCAATCGTGGTGACTGGCCCCAACACCGGGGGAAAAACCGTTTCGCTGAAGACGATCGGGTTGCTTTCGTTGATGGCGATGGCCGGTCTGCACATCCCGGCAGAGGAAGAGAGTGAAGCAGCCGTCTTTTCCTCCGTGTTTGCCGATATCGGCGACGAGCAGTCCATCGAGCAAAACCTGTCCACCTTCTCCAGCCACCTCACCAATATCATTCACATCCTCGGTGCGATGGATGAGAACAGCCTCGTGCTGTTTGACGAATTGGGAGCGGGAACCGACCCCACCGAAGGGGCGGCGCTGGCAATGGCGATCATCGACGACGTGATCAGGCGCGGGGCCCGGCTGGTTGCCACGACCCACTACAGCGAGCTGAAAGCCTACGCCTACGACCGACCGGAGGTCATCAATGCCAGCGTGGAGTTTGACGTGGAAACGCTCCGCCCGACCTACCGTCTGCTGATTGGCGTCCCCGGCCGTTCCAATGCGTTCGCCATCGCCAAGCGGCTGGGACTGCCCGAGGAGATTATTGAAAAGGCGCGCGCTTCGATCAGTGAGGAAGACAATCAGGTGGAGAGCATGATCGCCTCGCTGGAGCGAAACCGCAGGACGGCGGAAGAAGAGCGGCAGACGGCCGAGGCGCTGCGGCGCGAAGCGGAAGCGCTGCGAGCGCAGCTTGAAGAAGAGCGGACCCGCTTCGCCGAAGAGAAAAACAAGCTGCTGGAACGGGCAGAAGAAGAAGCGCGGATCGCTGTGCAGCTTGCCAAGGAAGAGGCGGACGCGGTCATTCGCGAGCTCAGGCGCATGATGGCGGAAGGCGCGGAAATCAAGGAACATCGGCTGATTGAGGCCAAGAAGCGCCTGGGTGACGCTGTGCTGGAGCTGGAGAAGGAAAAGGTGAAAAAGCCGGTCAAAGCCGTGCGCGCCACCCAGGTCAAGCCGGGTGACGAAGTAATGGTGACCAGCTTCGGCCAAAAGGGAACCGTCCTGGAAAAAGCAGGCGATGACGAATTCCTGGTCCAGATCGGCATCATGAAGATGAAGGTAAAGCGAAACGACATGCACGTGGTGAAGCCTTCCAAACAGGAGCAGACCATCGCCGCATACACGTCGGTCAAACGGGCCAAAAACACGGTCAAGATGGAGTTGGACCTGCGCGGCTACAACGTGGAAGAAGGCATCAGGGAGATCGACCGGTACCTGGACGAGGCGCTGTTGGCCGGCCTGCATTCCGTCTCGATTATTCACGGCCACGGCACCGGCGTGCTCCGCAAAGGCGTTCACGAGTATCTGCGCCAGCACCGGAACGTCAAGTCGTTTCGGTTGGGCGGCCAGGGTGAAGGCGGAGTGGGCGCTACTATCGTCGAGCTCAAGTAGGAGAGCGGGAGGTGCCGCATGGAACACTTGCTTCACAACAAATACTTTGCCGCCGTTGCATACTTTACTGTCACCGGATTGGCGATGATCGTGTTTTTATCCGTGTTTGAACTGGTCACGCGCTACCGTGTGTGGCAGGAGCTGAAGCGGGGAAACGTCTCCGTCGCGATGGCAACGGGCGGAAAAATCTTTGGCATTGCCAACATTTTTCGCTACTCCATCCAGCATCACGACTCAATCGGACAGGCGTTGATCTGGGGAACGCTGGGATTTTTCCTGTTGCTGTCCAGCTATTTCATCTTTGAATTCATGACGCCCAGCTATAAAATTGATGAGGAAATCGCCGCGGACAACCGGGCGATCGGCTTTATTGCCATGGTGCTGTCGGTCGGGTTTTCCTACGTGATCGGGGCCAGCCTGATCAGGTGAACAGAGCAGGCTCCCTGCCGGACGAAGCCGGGGCAGTGAAGGGAGGCACGCTCATCATCGCCTGGGGGCATGCGGTAATGGGACCGGTGGTCTGACAGCGTACCGGTAGTCCGCCAGCGTATGTGAAGTTAAAGGATATGGGGGATGCAGGATGAGCCAGACGGATGTTGTTGTCGTGACGGTGCTGCACGATGGGGAAAGCAAGCAGCTGTTCCTGAAGCAGGGAGCGAACCTGCTCATGGCGCTGGTTGAGGCAGGGCTGCCGATTGACTTTTTCTGCACGACAGGAAAATGTACCACTTGTCGTCTCCGCATGGACATTCCGGTCGGCTCGGCTGCACCCCCTTCTTCCACGGAGCGGTACCGCCTGGGAGAGGCGGCGGTGGCGGCAGGGATGCGGTTGAGCTGTCAGGTGTACGTGACCGGTCCTTTGACCGTTTATTTGGATGCGTCCGCCCCTGCCCGGCCGTGAACGTTCGTTGAACCATTGCCCATTGAGGAGTATAATAAGGCTTTGGCATACGGTGCCACTGCATGAGGAGGCTTCACCTTGGAAACCTTGTACAAGGTCCTCATCGTCTTATGTGTAGTGTTTCTTGCGGCAGGAGTATGGTACCTGTCGAATTGACGCAAAAAGGCCACGCTGACCGCGCGGACCTTTACCAGATAATGGGAAAGAGGAGATCTGCAATGACTCAGCCTGTACGCGTTGCTGTTGTCGGATTAGGATTCGTCGGATTGCCGCTGGCACTCACGTACGCCATGAAAGGAGCCCGCGTGGTCGGTGTGGACGTCATGCCGAACGTCGTCGAGGAGATCAACGCCGGCATCTCCCACCATCTTGAATCCTATCAAGGCAAGACGCTGCCGGAAATCCTGCGCGAGCAAATCGCTGCGGGCCGCTTCCGAGCGACGACATCCTACGAAGAAGCAGCAGCGGAAGTGAACAACTACATCGTGACGGTCGGTCTGCCTGTCCACAACGGGGACCCGGACCTGGGACCGCTGAAAAGCTGTGCCCACACCTTGGGACGCGTGCTGAAAAAGGGAGACATGGTGATGATTCGCAGCACCGTGATTCCCGGCACGACGGAAGAAGTGATTCTGCCGATCCTGGAGGAAGCCAGCGGGTTGAAGGCGGGCAGCGACTTTTACCTGACCTACTGCTCCGAGCGAATTGCCGAAGGGCGGGCGTTTGAAGAGTTCATCCACATGCCGCTCGTGCTCGGCGGTATTGACGCGGAGAGCGCCGCCAAAGGCAAGGAACTGCTCTCCTTCATCAGTGAAACGGAGATCATCGTCTCCGACATTCGCGTGATTGAGACCGCCAAAGTGATCGAAAACATCCAGCGCGACGTGAACATCGCGATGGTGCAGGAATTTGCCCGTTTCGCCGAGGCATTCGGGATCGATACCTTTGAGCTGATCAAAGTGGCAAACACCCACAAGCGCGTCAACCTGTTGACTCCGGGGCCGGGCGTAGGCGGCTTCTGTCTGCCCAACGCGCTGTACTACCTGCAGCCCAAGGCCAAGGAGCTGGGCGTCTCGCTGCCCTTGCTGCAGTTGGCCCGCAACACGAATGACGGCGTGCCGGCCGTCCTGGTCGGGATGCTGGAACAGGCCCTGCGGCAAAAAGGCAAGACGCTGGCGGGCAGCCGCGTCGCCGTGCTGGGTCTGGCGATGAAGGACTTCTCCAACGACGACCGGGTGAGCCCGGTACACGACCTGATCGCGCTGCTGCAGGCCAAAGGCGCGGAGGTACGCTCCTACGACCCGGCAGTGCCCAGCCGCTACGGGCACAAGACGGACAGCCTGGAAGAGGCGCTGCGCGGCGCGGACGCGCTGTTGTTGACCGCCGTTCAGAAGGAGTTTGCCGAATTGGATTGGCAGCACGCCGCCGAACTGATGGCGCCGACGCCGATCCTGTTTGACACGAAAAACCGCATTCCGCGCACACTGGACACGGACAGCCGGCTGACCGTGGTGCGCATCTGACGAACGACAAAGTCCCCAAAACCTGGGGACTTTTGTTTTGGGCTGGCGATCCTTAGTGAAGGAGGCTCCCGGGACGTGTTTGGTCCGGGAGCCTTCTTGCTGTAGTGAACTGCATGATCACGCGGGTTTCGCGTCGGTTAATTTAATGAACAAAATGAGGATTATACGGCTTATATCGTTTATTTCCGTTTTCTATTCTCGTCAAAATATTGTTGTTATAATGAAAACACTTTCTTGAAAGCGCATTCTTTTTGGGGGGAAACAAACATGCTGTCTTTGCTCGGCTTCCTGATGATGGCCGTCTTCCTGTACCTGATCATGACAAAGCGCTTGTCCGCGCTCGTTGCCCTGATCGTCGTGCCCATATTCTTTGCCCTGATCGGAGGATTCGGGGCGGAGATGGGAGCGATGATGCTGGAGGGCATTGCCAAGATCGCTCCCACGGGGATCATGCTGCTGTTTGCCATCCTGTACTTTGGGATCATGATGGATGCGGGTCTGTTTGATCCTTTGATCGCGAAAATTCTGAAACTGGCCAAAGGAGACCCGCTGAAGATTGTAGTGGGTACCGCCGTCCTGTCGATGCTGGTGGCACTGGACGGTGACGGGACCACGACCTACATGATTACGGTATCCGCGATGCTGCCGCTGTACAAACGGTTGGGCATGAACCCGCTGATTCTGGCGGTCACGCCCATGCTCTCGATGGGGGTCATGAACATGACGCCGTGGGGCGGACCGACGGCACGGGCGATGAGCGTGCTGCACCTGGATGCGTCGGAACTGTTTACGCCGCTCATTCCCACGATGGTCGGCGGGCTGATCTGGGTGATCGCGGTGGCCTGTATACTGGGCATGCGGGAACGCAAGCGTTTGGGCGTGGCGGAGATTCAGTACACCGCTGACGAACGGATGGCGATGTCCGAACAGGCGGCGGCCGCTGACCAGCTCAATCGTCCAAAACGGCTGTGGATCAACCTGCTGCTGACCTGCGCCCTGATGACCGGCCTGGTGATGAACTGGATGCCGCTTCCGGTCCTGTTCATGGTCGCGACCGCAGCCGCTCTTCTGATCAACTACCCCAACCTGCAGGAGCAGAAGGAACGGATCACCGCCCACGCCGGAAATGCGCTGACCGTCGTTTCCATGGTCTTTGCCGCCGGAATTTTTACCGGCATCCTGACCGGCACCAAGATGGTGGATGCAATGTCCAACACGCTGGTTTCCCTGATTCCCGAGTCGCTGGGAACACACATGCCGATTTTGGTGGCAATTACCAGTCTGCCCTTTACCTATTTCATGTCAAACGATGCCTACTACTTCGGCGTGGTGCCGATCCTGGCCGAAGCGGCAGCCAGCTATGGCGTCGATCCTGTAGAGATCGGCCGGGCCTCCATCCTGGGCCAGCCGCTGCACGTTTTGAGCCCGCTGTATGCGGCCCAGTATCTGCTCCTCGGAATGGTGGGGGTCGATTACGGAGAAAATCACCGGTTTATCCTGAAGTGGGCCTGCGGCACATCGCTTGTGATGATAGTGACCGCTGTTCTTACGGGAGTGATGTCGTTCTAGCTCATCCCTTGGGGAAAACAGAATCGCACGAACGGATAGAGGCCCCCTTGGCCTCTATTTTCACTGTTTTTGCGGCTGAGATTGCGCCGGAATCTGCTACACTGAGGAGAGAGGTGGTTTCGTGCGGTTTCAAAGCAAACTGATCCTGGTGATCTGCACGCTGCTGTTGTGCGTGATCGCGATCCTGGGATGTTCCTATGAGTACATGCTGGCGAACGCGCTGAAAAAGGAGATCGGCACACGCGCCCTCCATGTCGCGGAAACCGTTGCAGCGATGCAGGAGATCAAACGGGCTTTTTCCGACTCTGATCCGTCCAGGACGATCGCCCCGTTGGCGGAGAAAGTTCGCCGGGAAACCCATGCCGATTTTGTGACAGTGGGAAACCGGGAAGGAATTCGCTACTCTCACCCCATCCCGGAGCGGATCGGACAGAAAATGCAGGGCGGCGACAATCAGCCCGTCTTTGCAGGCCAGTCGATCGTTTCGGAGACGACCGGTTCCCTGGGGCCCGCTCTGCGAGGCAAGGCGCCCATTTTCAACGAGGCAGGACAGGTCATCGGGGTAGTCTCGGTCGGATTTTTGCTGGAAGATGTTCAAAAAACCATCCATTCCTATCGGGATAAGATCGTTGCGATCGGGTTGATTGCCCTCGCGTTGGGCGTGATCGGCACCTTTTGGATCGCCCGCAGCGTGAAACAGGCGATTTTCGGCCTGGAGCCGTCCCAGATCGGTCAGCTCTACCAGGAGAAGCAGGCCATCCTGGAATCCATCCGGGAAGGGATCGTGGCTGTCAACGCAAACGGGACGATTACCATGGCGAACCAGACGGCGCTGCAGCTGTTGGGATTGGACAGCTCGAAGGAAATCACGGGCAAACCGGCGGACGAGATTCTGGACAGCTTCCGGCTGCTGGAAGTCCTGAAGGCAGGCCGGGCGGTCGTCGACCAGGAGACTTGGATGGCCGGTCATGTGCTGGTCGTCAACTGCGTGCCCATTTTGGACACGCACGACCAGATTGTCGGCGCTGTGGCCAGTTTTCGCGACAAATCAGAACTGTACCGGGTTATCGAAGAGCTGTCCCGCGTCAAGGAATACGCGGAAGCGCTCCGTGCGCAAACCCATGAGTATTCCAACAAGCTATACCTGATTTCCGGCCTGATCCAGTTGGAGTCGTACCGGGAAGCGATTGAGTTTATTACCCGGGAAACCGATGTCCATGTGAATCACACCCGGTTTATCATGCGGGAGATCCCGGACCCGATCATCGGCGGTCTGCTGCTCGGCAAGCTGAATCGGGCCAACGAACTGAAGGTGAAGCTGGAGATTGACCGGGAAAGCAGCTTCCGCGACATTCCGGCGTGGATTGACCGCCACCATCTGATTACCATCATGGGAAACCTTGTCGATAACGCCCTGGAGGCGGTTTTGGCACCGGGGGCTTTCGCCAGGGAAGTCAACGTCTTTCTGACCGACATCGGGGAAGTGCTGCTGTTCGAGGTGGAAGACCGGGGACCGGGCATTCCCGACGAACACGCAGACCGCTTGTTCGAATTGGGGTTTTCCACAAAAGCGCAGAAAAATCACGGATTTGGCCTCGCCCTGGTCAAACAGGCTGTCGAGCAGTTGAACGGACACGTCAGTCACACGCCCAATCCGGACGGGGGAACGATTTTTACCGTCGTCATTCCAAAGGAAGCCGACACAGCAAAGAGGGTGAAGGGAACGCCATGAAAGCGAGGAGTGATGAGCCCATGATTCAGGTGTTGATCATCGAGGACGACGTACGGATTGCCGAAGTGAACCGGCGCTTCGTGGAAAAGGTGAGCGGGTATCAGGTCATCGGCATCGCCACGAACCAACAGGAGGCCGTGGACCAACTGGACATTCTCCAGCCCGATCTGGTGCTGTTGGACATCTACTTTCCCGACATGAACGGTTTGGACTTTTTGTCGGTCATCAAGGAGCGGCGTTCGGAGACGGATGTGATCATGCTGACCGCCTCCAAGGAAGTGGACACGGTGGTGGAGGCGATCCGCTGCGGCGTGTTTGATTTCATCACAAAGCCGTTGATTTTCGAGCGCTTGCAGCAAACGCTTGCCAACTACCGGGAGTTCCGGCAGAGGGTGCGCGCCTTGAAAACAGAGCGGGGGCACATCAATCAGGAAGAAATTGACGAGCTCATACGCGCGGCGGGACCCAACGGCGGAAGGGATAGCGGTCTGGTCAAGGGAATCGACAGGATCACGCTGGAGAAAGTGGCTGCCTGTCTCAGCGAGGCGGGGGAAGTCACCACCGAACAGGTGCGAAGGGCAACGGGGACGAGCCGTTCGACGGCACGCCGCTACCTGGAATACCTGGTCGTCACTGGGGAGGCGGTCGCAGACCTCTCCTACGGGGCGGTGGGACGGCCGGAGAGGGTCTACAAAAGCGTGAAAAAGGCGAAAGGAATGGCGGAACGATGATCGCGCTGCGGCCGGTTCTCACCATCCTGATCGCGGCGGCAGGTGGCGCCGTTTTCACCCTGCTTCGTCTGCCGCTGCCCTGGCTGCTGGGACCGCTGGCAGCAACAGTCGTTTCGGTCATGCTGGGGTGTGACAGACTGTGGCTGCCTTCCTGGTTTCGCCGGATCGGCCTCGTGATCGTCGGCGTCGCGCTGGGCATGCGGATAACCCGGGACATTTGGGGGACCATGGCGGATCACATCGGGATGATGCTGGCAGCCACGCTCGTGACGATCCTGTTCGGCCTGATGCAGGCCTGGGCGATCCACAAACTGTACCAGGTGGACGCGATAACGTCCATTTTCAGCAACATCCCCGGCGGGCTCTCGGAAATGTCCACGATCGGCAGGGAGCAGGGCGGTAACCTGCAGATTATTTCCCTGTTCCACTCCATTCGCATCGTCACGGTTGTGTTCTTGACGCCGTTCGTCGTGATGACGCTGTCCCACAAGGCCAACCTGCTGCCGGTACAACCCGCAAGTCAGACGGTCGGCTGGATGCAGGCGGCGGTGTTTTTGGCCGCCGGAGCGCTGGGAGCGGTGGCAGCCGCCCGTTTGAAGTTCCCGGCGCCGTATTTCCTGGGTCCGCTTTTGACGGCGTCACTGGTGTCCTTTGCGCTTTCGGTGACAGGCGGCACTGCTGGTGCGGGCACGCCGGCCCTGTCCGGCCTCGTCGTGAAAGGCGCCCAGCTTTTGATCGGGGCGGGGATCGGCATTGAATTCAGGCGGGAGGAGATTCGTACCTACCGCAGGCTGCTGGTGCCTTCGCTGGCCGCGTCTTTGCTGCTGACCACCCTGACGTTCGCGCTGGCCTTCCTGCTGTCGTATGCCACGAGCATCGACCTGCTTACCGGCATGCTGGCGACAGCGGCCGGCGGCGCAGCAGAAATGAGTCTGACTGCCCTGGCGATCGGTGCCGACCCGCTGCTGGTGACGGCCTTTCAGCTCTTTCGCGTATTGTTTATCGTCACCGTCTTCTCGTTTTCCATCCGCTGGTTTCTGAAACGGCGCGGATTGTGTGAAACGGCAAACAGGCAGGCGCGCTGAGGAAGCGTGCCTGCCTTGCTGTTGGGGGAATAGGGCAGCGGCCTTTAGAAAAATTCCGCGGTTCCCGCCAGATTGATCATCGCCCGCATGGTTTTGTACAGGTCGTGCTGATCGGCGGCAGTGTAATATACCGTGCAGCTTTCCATTTCGTACCGGGTGCCGGGAACGATCGCGGCCATCTCTGCCTGACCGGCAAGGGTGAACTCGATGGCCAGTTCCAGCGGCGTCGTGACGGTGAGCGGCGCAATCTGCTCGACTTTGGACAGGGCCAGCCTGGTCTGCCGCTTCAGTTCGGCAGTCGCCTCCTCGCGGGACAGGCAAAGGGCGGCTGTGCGGGATACCGCCTGTTTGACCACGGCGGTACAGATGTCGGGGATGAGCGCCTTCGCCTCTTCAGCGATCAGGTTGTCCCCCGACACGAGACAGACAGGCACGCCGTACAAGCCGGCGTAGACGGCGTTGAAGCCGAATTCTCCCACCACCATGCCGTTGATGTACATGTTGCGAACACAGCCTGACATCGTGTGGCTGAGGACGCCGGGTACCCCCTGCCGCGTGTGATAGCCGATGAAGAAGGCGGCGTCATAGCTATCGTCCAACCCCTGCATCATCGAAAAGTTGCGGGGGGAGCCGGCCAACAGTCTTGCCTGGGGATGCAGCGACTCCCACAGGATGTTGTTCATGGTATTGTGGCTGTCCGCCACCACGATTTCCGTTGCGCCCCACTCCAGAGCGGCTTCGATGACAGCATTGGCGTCGTCCGTCATGAACTGGCGGCCGCGCTGGTAGTTGACCCCGGCGTTCGGATTGATGTAGCTGGTGTCGACAATGCCGGAGATGCCTTCCATGTCGACGGAGAGAAACAGTTTCATCGGGCCCATCCTTTCTCGCATGATTCCGAATTATTTCACTTCTATGAAAGCAGATTGTCTTGCCAAAGGCAACAAAGTATGCCAGCAGACCTCCGAGTCTTCGAGACGAGGGGAGATTCTTTTGATAGAGTCAATTCAGCAAGTCCCGGTAATAAGTATAACAAACGCCCGAACGTCTGCATTCGGGCGTTTGTTGCCGTGTTTCCAGTTTCTTTACACCAGCCGCTGGTACAGCGCCAGGGTGCATTCCGCCATGCGCTTGATGGTAAAGGTGTCTTCTGCCGTTCGCAGGGCGTTTTCGACGAGTGTTTCGCGCAGCTCGGGCGATTGATGCAGCTCCTGCATGGCCCGGCTCAGCCGCTCGACGTCGCCCGGTTCCACCGTCAGACCGGTTACCCTGTCCTTGACAAACTCCTTGACGCCCCCGACGTTGCTGGCGATGACCGGCACTTCCGAGGCCATCGCTTCGATGAGCGTGTAACCCAGTCCCTCGTAGAGAGAAGAGTGGACAAACGCGTCACAAGCATGCAGGCAGGCGGGGATGTCCTGGCGGAAACCGGCGAACCGGACCTTGTCCTCCAGGCGGTGTTCGCGCACCTTCGTTTCCAGCAGCGCTCGCTCCGGACCGTCCCCCACCATGACGAGGCGGACGTCCTCTGTGCCGGGATTCCGCGTCAGCTGGGCAAACGCGTCGATCAGGTGTGGCAGCCCTTTTACCGGGACGAACCGGGCGACTGTGGAGAACAAAAACGCCTCTTCGGGGATGTTCCACTCCGCGCGCAGCCGCTTCCGGTCCTCGACGCGCCGATGCGTCTGCCGGTAGGGGGCCAGGTCCATGCCGTTGTAGATGATGCTGATGCGGTCTTTAGGAACTCCCTCTTGCCGCAAAATGTCTGCAAGTGCGCCGCTGATCGCCACAAAGTGTCGGTTCCATCGGCGGGTGGACCGTTCCATCATCGTGACGGCGGCGTACGCCAGCGGATGGACGTAGTCGTAGCGGAGGTGGCTGTGTACGGTCGTGACCAGTACAGGGCCGGTTCCACGCACGGCCAACCGGGAAAAAAAGTTTGCTTTTACGCCGTGGGTATGTACAATGTCCGGTTGATAGCGGCGAAACGTGTCGCGCAGCGCCTGCAGCAGGCGCACGTCGAAGCGGCCGAACCTGTCCAGCGGGATGACGGAGACGCCGACCTTGCGCAGCTCGTCGGCGAACAGGGAGTTGTAAAAGCAAACGACCGCCACGTCCACTGCTTCCTGCGGCAGGGAGGTGACCAGGTTGAGAATATGCTGTTCCGCTCCGCCAAATTCCCCCCCGCCAATGACGTGGAGGACTCGTAATTTGCTCATGACAATCCACCCAAACCTTTATGACAAACCCTCTATCGAAAGCATTCACATCAGTCCGTTCTTCGGTAGAGGTAGATTTCTGCCGGATCAGCCAGCAGCACCGGGAAGTTACCTGCATGCTGATCCTGTAAGAAAACCCACCCGGCCATAGCATACGCTTCCCCCACTCAATGGTTGACGCTGTGTCGAGCAGGGTCCCTTGCTTCGCCGGGCGGGGCTCTCCAACCAATCGTGCAACACTGCCGTCGCGACGTGAAAGATCATCTCTTCCTGATTTGAAAACAAAGCCATTCTCACTATAGCAGATGACTGGTGGATTCGCAATAAGACTGGACTTGTGGTATCTTGGTGAAGGAGCATTACGAGAATGGACAAAAACGAGGAAGGTATCCCAATGAAGACCCGCAGTGTATTGATCATCTGTTACATATTCCCGCCGATCGGCGGAGGAGGCGTGCCGCGGCCGTTAAAAATGGCCAAATACCTGGGCGAGTTTGGGTGGAAGGTGCACGTACTGACTGTTGACCCTGTCTACCACGCTACATTGGACCCGTCCCTTTTGGCGCAGGTGCCGGCCGACGTGACGATACACCGCGCCAAGGAGTGGCCCTTGCTGCCGCGACGGGGCGGGGGTGCTGCCCCTGCTGCCGGAGGAGAGGCTGCTTTGGCCCGACGTTCCCTGACAGCGACGCTCAAGCAGCAGGCGGTCGGTTTGTTGAAAAAAGTGAAACCGTACCTGCTGATCCCCGACGACCAGATCCTTTGGCTGCCCAACGCGCTGAAGCTGGGGCGGGAGATCATCCGCCGGGAAAAAATCGATGTAATCTTTTCCACCTCCGGCCCCGTGACCAATCACCTCGTCGCCCGCCGGCTCGCCCGCGAGTTCGGGGTAAAATGGGTGGCTGATTTCCGCGATCCCTGGACGCAAAACATGCATTCGTCGGGGATCGCCTGGCGGGAGCGGCTGGAGGAGCGCATGGAAGCGGGTGTGATGGCAGAGGCTGACGCCATCACCACGGTGACGGCCACATTTGCCGAGAACTTCCGCAAAAAACACGGCAGCCGCATTCGCCGTCTGGAGCTGATCTACAACGGCTTTGACCAGGCAGATTTCGTCGGCCTCACGCCTGAGTATACCGCGCCCGGCAAGTTTCACGCCGTCTACGCCGGCATTTTGTATCAGAAGCGCAACCCGCGCCTGCTGCTGCGGGCGATCCGTGAGCTGATCGACGCGGGAGAGGTGGAGCGCGAGGACCTGCAGCTCAGTTTTGCCGGCGTGTTTGACTATCCGGGTTATTCGGAAAACCGGGACTGTGTGGAGGCGTTGCAATTGGGCGACGTCGTCCGCGTGCTCGGCAACCTGCCGCACAAACAGGCGCTCGGCCTGATGAAAGGAGCAGATGCGCTTCTGCTGATCGGGGACGTTTCGCCGGACGCCGGAGCGTACATCCCCGGCAAGCTGTACGAGTACATGGGCATTGGCAAGCCGATCCTCGCCCTGAACAAAGCGGGGGAGGCGACGCAGATTATTGAGGCATTCCGCCTGGGCCAAGTGGCCGACCCGGAAGACAAGGAAGCCGTCAAGCAGGCGTTTCTGAAGCTGTACCGCGAGTGGAAGGAGCGGGGAGCGGCCGGCGCGGCGGAACGTGACGACGACTTTGCCGAACGGGTCAAGCCGTACGAACGGCGTGAGCAGGCCCGCCAACTGGCTGAATTGATGAACGAACTGGTCGGACAATGAAAATGAGGCATGAACCTCTCAGTGTGTAGACAAAGTCCGTGGCGCATGGGTGATCGGGCTCGCTCGCTCTCTTGACGACCAGCAAAGAAGTGAATGATGTCCGCTTCAAAACGCGACGCGGGCAGGGGGCAAACATCTGGGTAGTTTGATGAAGTGAGACTTGTGCCCCCTGTTTTTTCCCGCGTCTTTCGTTTTTCCGCTGAGCAGGTCGTCAAAGGAGCTCGCTTGGCCCATCACTCCATGCCATGTACTTTGTCTCCACCTTCGGTTGATGAATGTGCAGGCCTTCCGGCCTGGAAACGATGGAAGATCGTTTCCTTGCGGACACTCAATAAAAAACAGGTTGTCTTCAGTCTGAGAGGCGATGAATTTGACTCTTTCAGAATGAAGACAAACGGATGGTACCGAAGGAGAATCACGTTTCCAGGCAGAGCGACTTGAGAGCCCTACCGAGCAAAGCAGCGATTTGCGGGAAAAAGGAGCGTCACCTTTGCATCGGTTGCGTAGCGATGCGGCTTTGGCGATCCCCCGCAAATCGATGCGGAGTGTGTAGTTTGTGCTTCCCTGCTGGGCATTGACTGGGCCCCGCCGGACGCGAGCATTAGCTTGTGTTCAGTGGGTAAAGAACGGAGTGGATGACGGAAGCGTGTTCTCCTCGCAACGGCCATTTTGCCTACAAACAGAAAGAGGCGATAGATTCGCCTCTTTTTTATGTGCGCTTGTTTAGTACAGCAGATACTTTTCCACTTCTTCCGGGTCCTTGATCTGGATTCCCGGGTCGTTGTACTTGTAAAACTGGAAGAACACCTGCTGGTCCATCGTGCCTCCTTCCGGCATCGGCAGGATGATCCAGGTCTCGAACTGATGGATCAGCCGGTCGTCCTTGCCGAACCAGAAAGTGGTCTTGATCGTGGAATCCTTTAGAACGGCCGCCATGTCCGGGCGGTCGGCCACCTGCTGGCGCAGCGGCTCAAACAGCGGACTCTTGCTCGCCGCCAGCCAGTCTGCGCCGGTCATTTTCACTTCAAACGGGACGCAAACCGTACCGTACACTTTTTCTTCTTTTAACTGTACCGCCTGTTCCATAAACGGCAGCCAGTCGTCAAAACCGGCCAGCACGTCAAACGGAAGCGGGGTTTCCCGAGCAGTCATCCAGGCATCGCCGACCCGGATGTACCGCTTGTCACCGATACGGTAATACTGATAGTCCTGGCGGGCAATCCGCGCATCCACATTGTATCCGTTTGGCTGTACGACGGCCCCGTTAAACATGCTGGTTGTGGTGCGGTTCATAATGGTTTTGACGTGGCCTTTGTACCAGAACTTCTGTGCGTCCTTGTCCGTTTTCGCACGTTCCAGCGCTGTCTTCAGCCACTCGCTCGCCGACTCGGTCTGCTGCGGGGCCGTCTTTGCCGAGCTCGTGCCGTAATTGGTGGAGGCGAACGACTTGGGCCCCGACTCGTAGGTGCATCCGGTCAATAGCAGGGTGGCAGCGAGCGCAGACAGGGAAAGCATTCCTACGGTTCGTTTACGCATGGCGAACCCTCCTTGCGATCCCGTAGCCGATCAATCCGGCAAACAGGAGGATGACGAGCGGCACGACGGGCACGTTGTGCTGCTTGAACACGATGAGGCGGTGCTTGTCGTAGATGGTGGCGACGATTTCATTTTCCTTGTCGCCGTCGATGTCACCCACCTGCACGTTTAAAAGCGGCAGGTAGATGCGCCAGGTCTGCTTCAGTCCGTCCGGGGTGTAGCGGTACCCGGACAGGTAACGGGAGTCGGTGGTGCTCACCCAGCTTTTCGCCATGGCGACGATTTCCGGCTCTGTGCTAGATCCGATCGGAGCGTAGTTGGTGAAGCGGAAGCTGCGATCGCCTTCCTCGCTTGCCCAGAGGATTTCCCAGGTGCCGTTTTGCTTCGCTTTCAGGATGTAGGACGGACTGTTGGCCACCAGCAGTTCATCGGCTCCGTCCTTGTCCAAATCGGCCGGGATGAATTCCGCGGTTGCCAGCGGCATTTCCTTGCGCGTCAGGGAGTACGCCTCCACGGCGGTGCCGTCCGGTTCCACAGCCATGACGCTGAGGTGTTCGCCCATGATGATAAGCCCCTCGCGACCGTCCGGCAGCTTCATCGTGCCAATCAGCTTGGTCGCCTTGGTCGTGGCGACAAACGGCCTGCCTTCATACGTGCCGCTCAGCAGCCCCTCTTTGATCGAGACATCGCGGTACTTCTCGCCGATCGCGCTGCGCACGTCCAGGCCGCCGTCGTTTTCCGCCAGCTTGTCCCCGATGATTTGCATGTCCAACAGCAGGGCGCGATTCGGAGCGGTTCCCACCTGCAGCATCGCTTCCGCGTAGGATTGGCGCTGCACGTTTGGCAGCAGTTGGCCGTCTTTCATCGTGTAGTACGGGAAGCCCGGGTAGTCTGTCGGCATTTGCTCCTTGATTTTAGCCATCGTCTCCGCCGCGATTTGGTCGTTGGGCATGCGCACCAGCTTGCCGTCTTTCCAGGTGAGCACGTACAGGGAGATGGGTTCGGCCTGCAGATGCAAAAGTTTGTCGGCGAGCTCCTTCCGCTCTGCTTCCGTCTCCGGCTTTTTCGGCTTTTCTTCCGGCAGGGGCAACTCCTCGGCGTTGCCGTACGTGATGATCTCCTGCTTGCCGTCTCCGTCCACGTCGTAGAGGATGACGGGGAAGTAATCCACCCAGGCTCCGTTGTAAAGGCGTTCCGATTCATACTTCAGCGTGAAGTGGCTGAGCGCGGCCAGGTTGTCCCGGTGGAAGCTGACGTTGGTCAGCACGGCGACGAGCACCAGCGCGATGACAGCCGACCAGCTCAGACGGCCGTACCATTTGGCAATCATGGCGATGACTCCGCTCGCCACCGCTCCGCCGATCAGCACGGCGGCGAGCGATTTCACGTCTACGTGGGCGAGGGCACGGTCCAGCAGCAAAAAGCCGAGCGTAAAAACGACTACCTGCCGCCGTTCGTCCGGATGTACCAGGACATATAGGAAACCGAGCAGCGGCAAAAAGACGATCAGGGCGATCCAGGAGAGGTCCAGGAACGCCGGTTTGACCAGAATGTGATAGATGAGGAACAGGGCGATTGCGTACAGCGCCCAGTTCACGGCTGACAATACACCATTGCGGCGCATGGACTCACCACCTTTTCTCTTTCGCTTGGTCGGCGTACAGTGCGCACAGGAAGCCGCCAAACAACCAGAAGTAGAGGGACATGAACGGCACCTCAAAAATGTTTTCCACCAGGTTGTGCATGGCGACGGCAAACAGGCCGCCAAACAGACCCAGCATCAAAAAGAACGGCGGCTTTCCTGCCTGTGCCCGGATGAGCCGGACCGCGTAGGCAAACGTCATGGCAATCAGCGCAATCAGCATGATGACGCCGATGAGGCCCAGCTCCGCGATGCTTTTAAACAGGTAGCTGTCGGTGTAGATTGTGCCGAAGTGGCGGGAACCGACGGCGCCGCCGTGATGGCCGAGCCCCACCCCGAACAGCGGTTCCAGCCGCATCTTGTCGTACGCCTCCCCCCAGCGGTCGAGACGTCCGGCCTGCATGCTGGATTGGAGGTACTCGGGGGTAAACAGGGTGAAGATGCGGTTGGAAATCTTCCCGATCAGGGGCGTCGACTCCGGCACGAAGTACAGGCCGATCAGGCCGACGATGCCGGCGATCACGAGAAAGCCGGCCAGCCGCTTGTTCCACAGATAGCAGCAGACGAACAGCGCCACAGCCAGCGCGATCCAGGCTCCGCGCGAACTGGTCAGCAGCAAGGTGAGCAGCGTCGTCAGCGCGACGATCCACCAGATGATGCGCTCTTTCCGATTGGCTGTTGTGACGGCCAACCCGACTGCGACAGGAGCGATCAGGGCCATGTAGCTGCCCAGCACGTTGGGGCTGGTGACAATCGAAAACGCCCGCGTCGTGACGGCTTCCCCTTCCTGCACCCACGACTGCGGCGTCTGTACGCCCAGCACTACCTGCATGATGCCGACGACCGCGGCGAGAAACCCGAACGCGGTGAGCACTTTCAGGAACACGACCAGCTGCTTTGTGTCGCGCAGCAGGTAAAAGCCGATGAAAAAGGCAATCATGTACTGGTAGACGGCGCGGAAGCCCTCCACGCTGGCGTCCCAGTTGGCCATGTCGGCCACCGTCAGCGCCAGTCCGTAGACGATGAACGCCGCAAACGTATGCTTGATGGCGGGCATGTCCCGCGAACCTTTCCAGTAGGCGAGAAAAGTAAACAGCAGGAGGACGAGCAGCAGGCCGTCATCCCACAGCGACGAGACGACTGGAATCGGCAAAATCTTTCGCAAGACGTAATCGATAACGGGGTAGGCCAGCAGGAGGTAGACCCAGGTGTCTGACTGCCTCCCCCACTTCCATACGTTCTCTTTCATTTCGTTTTTGATCCTCCTACACAGGGATTAACCCCACTATTATAATGAATGGGCGAATGCTGTCGCAAGGCGAAGGGGGATAGAGGTTGGTAGGATTACGAGAAATGCGCTATGATAACAGGTGTGCTTTTTAAGAGGATGGGCGCGTATTGCAAAGATGGGAGATTCGAACGATGAGCATATTCAAGACTGCCTCGATGATCGTCGCACTCACGTTGATCGGAAGGCTTCTCGGTTTTTTTCGCAACGTCTACGTAAGCAACCTCTACGGCACCAGTGCAGCGTCCGACGCCTTTTACACAGCGGTGACGATTCCGCAGACGCTGTTTCTGGTCGTGCCGGGAGCGATCAATGCCGTGCTGATTCCCACCATGCGCGGGCTGATGGAAAAAGAGGAGCGGACCGGGGTGCTGTACAACAAGGTGCTGACCGTCGTGTTCGCGGCGTTTCTGGCGATGGCGGTGCTGGGCGTCGTCTTTGCCCGGGAGATCGCCTGGTTGATGGGAGCACAGGAAAACACGCTGGAGATGACGGTCGACATGCTGCGGTGGATGTGGCCGTCCGCTGTTTTCATCGGGCTTGCCGGTCTGTGGTCCAGTGTTTGCAACGCCCACCAGCACTTCTTCACTCCGACGCTGGGAACGGTGGCCAACGGCGCGTTGGTGATTGTCAGCATGTATCTCCTGGTGCCGCTCTACGGACCTGACGGACTGGCCATGGCGACCACTCTCGGCTACTTGGCGGCGATGCTGACGATGCTGCCAACGCTGCGCCGATTTGGCTACCGCCACCGCTTGTCGTTTGCATGGAAAGAGGATGAAGCACTGCGCAGCATGGGCGAGCGGGTGGTGCCCATCCTGATCGGAGCAGTCGTGTCCCAGGCGACCACGTTTTTGGAGCGGGGGTTTGCCAACGGCTTGGGAGCAGGCAACGTATCCGCTCTGGCCAACGCCAACCAGATCGTGCAGATGCCGATGGCGATCTTCGTTGGGGCGTTTACTCTGCCGCTGTTTCCGCTGCTGGCCAGCCACGTGAAGCGGGGAGAGATGGACCAGATGAAGCAGATTCTGCAAAAAGGGCTGGCGTATCTGCTGATTCTGCTCCTGCCGGTGACGGCGGGACTGATCCTCTACGCCGAACCGATCGTGCGGCTGGCGTTCCAGCGCGGCGAGTTCGGCGAGCTGTCCGTCGCGCTGACCGCCTGGGCGCTGCCATTTTACGGCTTGGGGCTGTACGGGATGGCCGCCCGCGACCTGATCACCCGGGCGTTTTACGCACTGGACAACACGCGGACGCCGGTCGTGGTCGGCGTAATCGGGATCGCCGTCTACGCTGTTGCCAACTGGCTGCTGATCCCCTGGATGGGACACGGGGGGATCGCCCTGGGGATGGCCGTCTCCGTACTCTTCCAGTCGGTGCTGCTGTTCGCCCTGCTCTGGCGCAAAGTGGGTGCGCCCATCAACCGGAGCTTTGTGTGGACAGCGCTGCGGACGCTGGCCGCCTGCGCTGTCATGAGCGGCGGGATTTTGCTGGCTGATGCCTGGCTGTCCGCTCTGCCGTTGTGGTGTTACCTGCTGCTTGGGGTAACGGGCGGGGCGCTGCTGTACTTTGCGGCACTGTTCGCGCTGCGTGAACCGCTGGTCGCCGAATTGGTGCAAAAGCTGCGCAGACGGTCTACTCCCGCAGCAAACCGGTAAGCGGACATTCGCGAATGGCGTAGCGGGTCTTGCCGGAAGCACTCGGTGGAATCCGGTCGACGTGGCATACCTCGATGCTGACTTCCCCCAGTTTGTCTCGAACGGCCTCCAACAGCCGGGCTTCGTCAGCCGGATCGTACCGATCCGGCTCTTTTACCAGTTTGAGCGTCACCTGGTCCGGCCTGTGCTGGATGATTTGAAAGGTGCGGAAGCTGTCCAGATTGCGCATGATGTGGTTGAAGTAGTGGCCGTGCACATACGTACCGTGAGCGGTGACAAACATGTCGTCTTCCCGGCCGTCAATGGCGGCCAGCAGCGGATAGCTGATGCCGCAGGTGCAGGTGTCCGACGAGAGGGCGATGACGTCGCCCAACTGGTAGCGCAGCCGGGGCATGACTGTGTTGTGCAGGTCAGTGACCAGAAGCGTCCCTCTTTCCCCCGGGGGAAGGGGGCGGCCGCTGGCGGGATCGACCACTTCCAGCACGCAGTTTTCGCTGAAGGCGTGCATGCGTCCAACCGGACACTGGTAGGCGATGATGCCTCCGTCGCGGGCGCCGTATTCGTTGACGACAGGCGCCTGGAACGCTTTGGCGATTGCTTGCCGCTGGTAGTCATGAAGCGTCTCTGCCGTAGACACCACCGCTTTCAGCTTCACACCTGGACTGGCGCCGCGCGCCAGCATCATCTCAGCCAACAGGTGGAGGGCAGACGCATACCCGTACAGGTAGACTGGGCGAAACCGGCGGATTAGCTGCAGGTGTTCGTCCAGCCGCCGCTCGTCCAGGTCGTAGGCGGGTATCATCAGCCGATTTTTCAACCATCGCTCTTTCAGGCGATAGCGGCGGGCCTGCTGCTGGTTGAGTTCAAGCGGCGAGCCCCAGACCATGACGGACGGGTCGCCGATGCGAATACCGTGCCAGGAGAGCCCCAGCCAGCGGGCTGCTTCGTAGCGTTCCACAGCCGGCCGGCTCAGGTAAAAACGGGTCGGCTCTCCCGTGGAGCCGCCAGTCCGGTTGGCAATGAGCCGGGAGGGGTCTGCATCGTTGCTGAGGAACTGGTCAAACGACGCGCGGAAACGGGCCTTGCTGAGCACGGGAAGGCGCTCCAGGAAGCGAATCGGGTCGTCATCAGCCGCTTCCCAGTCGGATGCGTATTCGCTGTAGGCGGGGACACGGCGGACGGCGTGGTCCAATAAGCGCCTCAGCTTGTCCGCCTGGCGTTTCCGCAGCGCCTGCGGCGACAACTGCTGCGCCTCTCGCAGTTCGTGCAAATACTGACGCGTGCGGTTCTGTTTCAGCCGTTCCATCAACGGCCAGTGCACGCGGCGGATGAGTGTGCCTGTCAGTTGCATTGGGGGGTTGCTCCTTTCCGGCTGCCGATACAATGTTTGGAATCTTTTCCCATTAGTATGACTGCCGGATCGGGCCCCTATACCTGTTTGCCGGATGGGAGATTTCCTAGTAGGATAGAGAGAGAATTTACAGCAGGTGTGTGCACGAGGGACGGCAGCGGTTTGCCCGGACGGTTTATGTTTGTCTGTGCGTGAAGCAAACTGCCGCCGACTTGCAAAGCAACCCGGCTGTGCGGTACACGATTTGATTTGACATTGTTGCAAAGGAGTTTCCCATGACCAAAAAAAGTCAATTCCTCGCCGGGGCGTTGATTCTCGCTGTGGCCGGGATTTTGTCCAAGGTAATCGGGATGTTTTACCGCATCCCCCTGCAGGAAATCGTGGGTGACAACGGATTGGGTCTCTACCAGGAGGTATATCCGCTCTACCTCACATTCCTGATTCTGGCCACAGCGGGCGTCCCCGTGGCTCTCTCCCGGGTGATCGCCGAAGCGCTGGCGGAAGGAAAGCAGGATGCGGTCAGCCAGATTCTCGCCCGCAGCATGGTGATGATGGGCGGGATCGGGATCGTCTTGTTTGCCCTGCTCTACCTGGGTTCTCCCCTGATCGCCCGGTTGATGGGCAACCCTCATCTGATCGAACCGATTCGGGCCATTTCGCTGTCGCTGTTGTTCGTTCCCTTGATCGCGGTGATCCGGGGCTTCTTTTACGGACATCAGAAAATGCTCTACGTCGGCCTCTCCCAGATCGTGGAGCAGACGCTGAGGGTGGCCTTTATCCTGATCGCCTCGCTCTATCTCGTCTCGCTGGGCGAAGATACGGATCAGGTGATCACGGGCGTCAACTTTGGGACGATGATCAGCACGATGTTGAGCCTTGGCTTCCTTGCGTTCCTGTTGTGGCGGCACAACCGCAAGCAGCCGTTCGCGTCTGCGGACGGGTGGAAGCGGCTTGACTGGTGGTTCGACCGCACCTTTTTCCTGTCGATGTGGCGCATCGCCTGGCCGATCTGTATCAGCGCGCTGGTCATTCCGATCTTCAGCCTGGTCGACTCGTTTTTGGCGATCAACATCTTTCGCTACGTCTGGCATGTGGACGGACTGACCGCCGACACCTGGTTCGGCATCTACAGCCGTGGAGGACCGCTGCTGCAGCTGGCCAGCCTGTTCGGCTCGTCCATTGCGCTGTCGATCGTTCCCGCCATCGCCGAAGCACGGCAGCAGCGTGACGAAGAACGGGTGAGCACGCTGACCAAGCTCTCCCTGCGCTTTGCCTGGCTGATCGGCCTGCCGGCGGGTCTGGGCTTGACGGCCGTGGCTGAAGGGGCCAACCTGGCACTGTACGGAGACGTGGAGGGGACACGGGCGATGGCGATTTTGGGCGTCAGCGCCATTCCGCTTTCCCTGCTGCTGGCCACCAACGGCATCCTGCAGGGGCTGGGCCGGGAAAAAGTGCCGGCACTGCACCTCTTGTGGGGCGTGCTGGCCAAGATCGGGACGACGATCCTGTTTACTTCCCTGCTGGGGATGGACGGGCTGTCCGTATCCTGGCTGTGCGCCACTGCCCTGGTCTGTGCCCTGAACATGCGGGTGATCAACCGTCTTGTGAAGGTGGACATTCAGTGGCGCTTTGACACGCTGTATCCGCTGCTCGTCGCCAACCTGATGCTGGTATTGGCCTGGGGGGCAACGGAGACGGTCGGTTTCCTGCTGCATGGAAAAGCCCGCCTGGTGGGGGCGGTGGAAACGGTGGTCGGGGTCGGAACGGGGATGCTCGTCTACCTGGGCATGCTGCTGGTCATACCGCTGATCGAAGAAAAAGAGCTGGAGTGGCTGCCCGGAGGCAACCGGCTGCGCGGCCTGGTGAACCTGCTGCGCCGGAAAGAGTCGCCGACCGATATCCGCTGACCTCGGCCTGGCGGCATGAAAACAAGGGCTGTACCGTAAACGGAACACCTCCGATTACGGCACAGCCCTTTTCTCTGTCTGTCAAGGACCGGTGCGGCCCAGCCCCCGGCAAAAAGCCGCCCCGCTTGTTTGGGACGGCTTCACGCATATCGGTCTGCTATGCCTGCTTTTGATAGATGCAGACTACCATTTTGACAAAAAACTCACGCAAAAACGGCAGTTTGGCCAGGCCGGAGACGACCGGGCGCAGCGGTACTTCCTGCTGGTAAACCACTGGATGGTGGACCCCCTGCTGGATGCGGCGGAACCGCTTGATCGTCATCCGGTTGATGTAGGAAATGGTCTCCTTGCCATCCGGCCCCTGACCGAAGCGGAAGGAGATCCGCTCCTCGCCGTCAGGCAGGTGGCGAACCAACTGCTTGTAGGCGTCGATCAGCGTCTGCTCGGAGAAAAACGCGTGCACCCAGGGAATCCCGATGGCGTCGGAGAGATGGGCCCCGTACGGGTGGTAGTACGGTGGAAAGTTGATATACAGATGACCGCCCGGTTTCAAAACGCGGAAACATTCGTCCAGCGTCTGTTCCGGACGGTCGACGTGTTCCATCGCGTCGTTCATGATAATCGTGTCGAACGTGTTGTCATCAAACGGCAGATCGGCAGAGTCGGCGGTCATGAACGAGACCCGGTCCGCCAGCCCTTTTTCGCGGGCAAAGGCGTTTCCTTCCTCGGCGTAATGGGGCACAATGTCGATGCCGATCATCTGCTTGGGACCAAATGTGGCGTAATAGCAGGTTTTGCCTCCGCCGCCGCAGCCGATGTCCAGGACTGTCTTGTCGACGAACATCTGCTCCTGCGAATGATAGGGGAGGAAAAACTGGATCGTCTGGTCCCCTTTTTGGAACTGCCATTCGGTGTAGCTCATCGTCCCGTCGTTCGCCAGATTGAACGGGTGAACGGGGAGCGGAAACAGCTTGTTCAAACGTATCAGCAACTGGGAAGAAACGGACATCTGCACGTCCTCCTTTCGTCCGCGTTGTGGGGAGACCTGCCCCTGTCGGCGTTTTAAGCCACGTGGTCAGACTTACGCTTTGCGGCGCAGTGCCTGAAGCACCAGTTCACTGCTTTTGGCCGCTTCCTGGGCGAGCAGTTGCGAGCGTTCGGCAATCACGCGTTTTTCCCGCTCCAGGTCGGCCAGCCGCTCGTCCAAAAGGGCGAGGAGCGCCGATTCGTCCAAACGGGTGATATGGCCGGCGCTGGGCATGCCGGCCCGCTCGACAAACCGGTCAATTTTGGGATCATAGGAGATGCCGGTAAACGGCGTTTGGAGCATGCAGGCAAGAATCAGGGAGTGCAGCCGCATGCCGAGCACGTACTCGCACTGTTTCAGCACGGACATGATGTCGTGAAAGGTGACCGGCTCGTCCAACAGCTTTGCCCCCGGCTGGCGCATCATCGCGATGATGTCGCGGGAGGGAGCCAGATCGCTGGGATAGTGCATCGGCACAAACAGCACGTTCCATCCACGCTCTGCAAACAGGTCGGCTGCCCGGGCGATCGACTGCTTGAAGCGCTGCTCCTGCTTCCAGTCGCGGACCGAGATGGCAACCAGCGGCTTGGACAGGTCGACAAACTTGTCCGCCAACAGCTGGCGCCCCCGCTCGTCAGACACGTCGTCCGGCGAAATGGTCAGTGCCGGATCGGCGGTCACGTAGACGGGCGCCTTGCTCACTCCGCACGCCTTGAAATCTTCGCCTGATTCAAAGTCACGTACGGTGATCACATCTACCCGGTTCACCACCTGCTTGATCAACAGGCGGCTGATACGCTTCTGGACCGGACCAAACCCCTGAGCGTAAAACACGACCGGTTTGCCCAGCAGCTTGGCGATCGAGACGATCCCCAGGTAGTAAAGCACGCTGCGCGGACTGGTCACGTCCTGCATCAGCGTTCCGCCGCCCATCACCAGCATGTCGCTTCGCATCAACTCGCGCACGATGGTCGGCAGGCTCCAGCGGTTGTACGCCGGAATGCCAAACAGGGCCGTCGTTCGCTCCGGTTGGTTGGACAACACGGCCAGGGAAATATTCGGTTGTTCCCGACGCAGCGCGCTGATGATGCCATACAGGACCACATCGTCTCCGGCATTGTTAAAGCCGTAGTACCCGGAGATGAGAATACGCGACATGGAGTGAACCTTCTTTCTATATCAAACGTACAGGAAAAACACATTCTCAAGTATAATCGAGTAAATACGGGGAAGTAAAGCAACTCTAGAACAAATAGAGGAAGCCCAGGGCGAACAGACCGGCCCCCATAATGAGCAGGGCGATCATCAGGATCAGCATCCCCTTGTTCTTGCGGCGCCGGTAAAAAAATTCGTCAAACATGGCAAGCCTCCAAACAAGTTTTCATCCATTCTATAATCATACCATGCAAGCGCATATCCTCGCCATCCATTCAGAGGATCAGATGGGAGAAAGGGGCAGGCAGACGATGGAAGAAACATGGCTAAAGTACATCCTGTTGGTCGATCGGGATGCGGAAGACGCGTTTGTCAGCGAGGTGCTGGCCAGCGCCTACACACTCGGTTGGGTGGAGCCGCAGATCGAGGTGCTGACGACGGAAAACGGCTACGATTATGCGGAAAAGACGGACGGGCCGGTGATCGCCTACCTGTTTGAGCCGCTCAGGGAGAGCGAAGCCGAGCATGTGGAGCAGCTTCGGAACTATCTCAGCCGCTGGGGGGAGCAGGTCCGCCTTAAGGAAGTAGAGACGGTGACCGCGGAGAATGAGTCGTGGAAGGAGACATTTCACGAGGTGCAGGTGGGCGACTGGTGGATTGCACCCACGTGGACCCCGCCGGAGGCGCTGGCCCAAGCCAGACACGTGCTCTGGATCGATCCCGGCGCGGCGTTTGGCACCGGCTACCACGGCACTACCCAGGACATCCTGCTGCTGCTGCAGGAGTGGTCTCCCGCCGGCAAACGAGTGCTGGATATCGGCGCCGGTTCCGGCATCCTGTCGCTGTTCTGCGTCAAAAACGGCGCCCGGCAGCCGGTCTTTGCGGTGGATCTCAACCCGCAGAGCGAATACCAGATCCGGGTAAACCTGGCCAACAACGACCTGGCGGAGGATGCGGTGGAAATCGTATTGGGTGACGCGCTGGAACCGGACGTACAGGAGCGGCTGCCCCGGGAGGCGGATCTGATCCTGATCAATATCGGCGGTGACGAAGACGTGGCCATGCTGCCGCTGGTGCGGAAGCGAATTACGCAGGGAGGGACGGTGATCCTTTCCGGGATTGTGCAGTGGAATCGCGACAAGGTGCTGGCTGCTTACGAACAGGCCGGATTTTCGTTGGTGGCGGAGCGGCACAGTGACGAGTGGGTGACGGTCATGATGAAAGACGCCCGGGAGTAGAGATGGTACGGGAACGATTTACGCCCGATTCGTACCTGTGTCACAATGGGAGAAATGGGAAAATCGAACGCGGGGGAGGAAATTGCGATGGAACAAATCGTCATTGTCGCAGCCGGACGCACGCCGATCGGCACGTTCGGCGGCGCGCTGAAAGATGTAAGCGCTCGCAAACTGGCGGAAACGGTGATTCGCGGCGTCATTGCCAAATCGTCAGTAGATCCGTCGCTGATTGATGAAGTGATCCTTGGCAACTGCATCCAGCGGACCGATGAAGCCAACATTGCACGCGTGGCAGCCCTTGACGCCGGGCTCGGCAACCGGGTGACCGGTTTTACCGTACAGCGCCAGTGCGCCTCCGGCATGCAGGCGATCGTCAGCGGTGCCGCACAAATTCTGCTGGGGGACTGTGAGGTGGTAATCGCCGGCGGCGTGGAGAGCATGAGCAATGCGCCGTACGTGTTGAAAAACGCCCGTTGGGGCAAACGCCTCACGCACGGGGAGATGACCGACGCGATGTGGGAACTTTTGACCGATCCCCATTTTGGCATCCTGATGGGGGAGACGGCGGAACGGCTGGCGGAGCGCTACAGCATCAGCCGCGCCGAACAGGATGAAATCGCCCTGCGCAGCCAGCAAAACGCGGTGCGGGCGATCGACAGCGGCCTGTTTCGTGAGGAAATCATTCCCGTTGCAGTAACGAAGCGGGGAGCGGTGACGATGGTGGAGACAGACGAACATCCCCGTCGGGACGTCACGCTGGAGGGCCTGTCCAAGCTGAAGCCCAGCTTTCGCGAAAACGGGACCGTGACGGCGGGCAACTCCTCCGGGCTGAACGACGGGGCATCTGCGGTCGTGCTGATGAAGGAGAGCCGGGCACGGGAGCTGGGCGTCGCTCCGCTGGGCAGGATCGTCTCGTATGCCTGGGCCGGGGTGGAGCCTGATCTGATGGGATACGGACCGGTGCCGGCGGTGAAAAAGGCGTTGGCCAAAGCGGGCCTGACTCTGGCCGACATTGATCTGATCGAGGTAAACGAAGCGTTTGCCGCCCAGTATCTGGCGGTGGAAAAGCTGCTGGAGCTGCCGCGCGAGATCACGAACGTCAACGGCAGCGGCATCTCACTCGGCCATCCGGTCGGCTCCACGGGCTGCCGCATCGTCGTCACGCTGCTGCACGAAATGAAGCGCCGCCAGGTCAAGCGCGGGTTGGCCACGCTCTGCGTAGGTGGCGGAATGGGCATGGCGATGGTTGTGGAAAGGGACTGAAGCGCCAACGCTCAGGTTTAAACAAGATCTCCCCGGTCAACAATGGAAGCAGGACCCCATCAATCTCTTAGCACAGATGGGGTCCTGTTTGTCAAAGGGAGGTCTCGTTCATGCATATGTTTTGGCGCAGATACGGAAAGAGAATCGCCCGGTACGGAGCAGTCGTTGTGGCGATCGGCGTATTGGCGGCGGTCTCCTTTGCCGCCTTCCAGTTCAAACGGATGACGCGGGAATGGTACGCCCCGCTCGAGGCGGGAACGGAAGCGTCTTTGCAAGCGAAGGGGGACCAGCTGCCCGGTGCGCTGTTGGCCCAAGCCAAAACGCTGAAGCCGTTTCTTCTGCTCGTCATTGGGACAGACAGCCGGGACGGGGAGCAGGCCCGCTCAGACACGATGATGCTGGCGGCTGTGCATCCCTCCAAGCAGCAGGTGCATCTCGTCTCCATCCCCCGGGACAGCTACATGGAACTTCCCGGAAAAGGCTACGACAAGTTGAACCACGCCATGGCCTACGGCGGCCCCAAGCTGGTCAAACAGTCGCTGGAGCGCTTTTTCAACCTCAAGATCGACCGCTACGTGACGATCGACTTCGAAGGCTTCCGGCAGGTGGTGGACACGTTGGGCGGGGTGCAGATCGAGGTGAAAAAACGGATGAAGTACACTGATCCGAGCGACGACACCTACATTGACCTGAAGCCGGGACTGCAGACACTGAACGGTCAACAGGCGCTCGACTACGTCCGCTACCGCAAAAGTGACATCGGGCGGGAAGACAGCGACTACCAACGCATCGCCCGGCAGCAGGAAATCGTCCAGGCCCTGATTGACAAGGGCACGTCGGCGCAGGCGCTGGTCAAGGCGTTTTCGCTGATGGACATTCTCGGCAGCCATATCAAAACCGATCTGACCGACCGGGAGATCGCCTCCCTCCTGCTGGCCTACGGCGACACCGAGCCGAATGCGCTGACGACGGACACGCTTACGGGAGCGGACGAGCGGATCTGGCACAACGGCGTCCTCGGCTGGTATCATCTGGTGCCAAAAGAGGAGCGGTCCCGCGTTCGCCAACTGCTGATGGAGGCGCTGATCCCGTGAACACGGGCACTGGTTTCCTGCCCGGCATTGATCGGAGCAGGAAAGCGCCCGCCCTTTTTTGCAAAAATCACATCCAATTCGATTTTTTTCGTTGGAAAATTACCTATCTTTCGACTAGAATGGAAGCAGGAAGAGGTTATGAATGTGGATCGTACGGGAGAGGTAAGGCCAATAAGGGACTGGAGGGAATTTGCCCATGTCAAACGCCAAGCCTTGGATTGCCAATTACCCGCCCGAGACCGCACCGTCATTGGAATACCCCCGTGTTCCGCTGACTCACTTTCTGGAACAGTCGGCCGCGGAGTTTCCCGATCGTCCTGCGCTGTACTTCATGGGCAGGCGGATCACCTACCGGGAGCTCCTGGCGATGTCGTATCAGTTCGCCAACGCGCTGATCAAGCGCGGCGTGAAAAAAGGGGACCGTGTCGCCGTCATGCTGCCCAACACGCCTCAGGCAGTCATTTGCTACTACGGCACTCTGATGGCCGGCGGGACGGTGGTCATGACGAACCCGCTTTACACGGAACGGGAACTGATTCACCAGTTGAACGACTCGGGAGCCGAGACGATTATCACATTGGACCTGCTGTACAGCCGCGTCGCGGCCGTGAAGGCCTCCACCCCACTGAAACGCCTGATCGTTACAAGTGTGGGTGATTTTCTACCCTTCTTCAAAAAGATACTGTATCCGCTGGTGCAGAAGAAACAGGGCGACCATCCGCAGATAACCTACGGCGGTGATGTTGAGCCTTTTCTTTCCGTACTGAAAGAAAGCGCTACCAATCCGGTCAGGCCTGAGGTTGACCCGGAAAAGGACATCGCGCTTCTGCAGTATACCGGCGGCACCACCGGCCTGGCCAAGGGAGTCATGCTGACACACCGCAACCTCGTCGCCAACACGCTGCAGTGCCAGGCAGTCATGTATAAGTTCGTCAGAGGGCGGGAACGAATTCTCGCCGCCCTGCCACTGTTCCACGTCTACGGAATGACCACGGTGATGAACAAGGGCATTTCCATTGCGGCGGAAATTATTCTCGTCCCCAAATTCAACGCCAAGCAAATCCTCAAACTGATCGACAAGACAAAACCCACCTTGTTTCCCGGCGCACCTACGATGTACATCGGACTGATCAATCACCCTGATTTGCCCAAATACGATTTGTCCTCCATTACCGCCTGTGTCAGCGGTTCCGCACCGCTGCCCGTGGAGGTGCAGCGCAGATTTGAAGAGCTGACCGGCGGCAGGCTGGTGGAAGGGTACGGCCTGACGGAAGCGTCCCCCGTCACCCACTCCAATCCGATCTGGGGGAAGCGGGTCAACGGCAGCATCGGCCTGCCCTGGCCGGACACCGACTGCCGCATCGTCGACCCGGCAACCGGGGAAGAACTGCCCCAGGGAGAGATCGGCGAGTTGGCGGTCAAAGGGCCGCAGGTGATGCTCGGATACTGGAACCGTCCGGAAGACACAGCGGCTGTCCTGCGGGACGGGTGGCTGTTGACCGGAGATATGGGCTACATGGACGCAGCCGGATACTTTTACATCGTCGACCGCAAGAAGGACATGATAATCGCCGGCGGATACAACATCTACCCGCGTGAGGTGGAAGAAGTGCTGTTCGAGCATCCCGCCGTCCAGGAAGCAGCCGTCATCGGCGTGCCGGACCCCTACCGGGGCGAGACGGTCAAGGCGTTTATCGTGCTGAAGGAAGGAGCGCAGGTAAGCGAGGAAGAGCTGGAGAACCACTGCCGCAAGCGCCTGGCTGCCTACAAGATTCCGCGGTTATACGAGTTCCGAAAAGAGCTGCCCAAGACGATGGTGGGCAAAGTGCTGCGCCGCCAATTGCAGGAGGAAGAAAAGAAACGGAGCGCCGACCAAGACCAGGTCAAGACGAGCTGAAGCCCGCCAGAAGCGAACGGAAAGACAGGCGGAAACCGCCGCACAATCGCATCGACCGTGAATGCTGTCCCGTAACGCCCTCCTGATCGGGAGCGGCCTTTTTCTTGACAGACCGGGGGACAGGCTATTTCAGCAGAGGACTTCCCGGACAGTCCACTTGCCGCTTGTTTTTGGCCAGGCGGACGAGGGATTGACAGCGGATGGAGCCCTATATTACACTGTAAACATGAATGAATAATCATTCATTTTGCATTGATTCGAAGCAAACGTGGAGGTACGTATGGCGAAAAAAACGGGGGAAAAATATCAAGCCATTATTGATGCGGCTGTTCGCGTCATCGCTCGTCATGGCTATCACAGCGCTCAGGTTTCCAAAATTGCGAAAGAAGCGAAGGTAGCGGACGGCACCATCTACCTCTACTTTGAGAACAAGGATGACATTCTCATTTCCCTGTTCAACGAAAAGATGGGGGCCTTTATCGAAACCTGCCGGGAACGAATCGCTGAAGCAGAGTCGGTCGAGCAAAAACTGTACGTCCTGGTTCACGCCCATTTAAGCCAGTTGGCCCAAGACCCGGATCTGGCAAAAGTGACGCAGATTGAACTGCGCCAGTCCAATCCGGAAATCAGTGAGGGCATTGGTGCCGTGATGAAGCAGTACTTTAACCTGATTGACGAAGTGATCCACGAAGGCATGCAGGTAGGCGTGTTCCGCCCGGACATCGACGTCCGCGTGGCGCGGAAAATGATTTTCGGAACGCTGGATGAAGTGACGACATCCTGGGTCATGAAACAATGCAAGTACGATCTTGTCTCCCATGTTGACCCCATTCATAACCTCTTCCTGTACGGTATGAAGGGAAAATGACAAAAGAAAACGCTTTTTTTGCAAGATTTCGTTTGTTACAATAAAAACGTGAAGACTGAGCGTTCGCTCAGATGGCGGATGCTTCATGACTTGACGCAAGCAGGGGGGAGAGGGATGTATTCGTATTGGCAAGTGCACAAGGAAGATCGCGTTGCCGTCGTCACCATCAGCCGTCCGCCGGCCAACGCGCTGAGCCAGGCGGCGCTGACGGAGCTGGCAGCGCTTCTGGACGATCTGGAACGGGACGGTCAGGTAAAGGCGATCGTCTTGACCGGCGAAGGCCGTTTTTTCATCGCCGGGGCGGATATCAAGGAGTTTACCCAACTGGTGCCCGCAGATGCCCAAGCGATGGCGAAAGCCGGACAGCAATTGTTTGACCGTCTGGAAACCTTCCCGAAACCGATCATTGCCGCGATCAACGGGGCGTGCCTGGGCGGCGGTCTGGAACTGGCGATGGCCTGCCATATTCGGCTGGCGGCGCCCGAAGCCAAGCTGGGCCTGCCCGAGCTCAACCTGGGCCTCATCCCCGGTTACGGGGGCACGCAGCGGCTGCCGCGTCTGGTCGGCCGGGGCAAGGCGACGCAGATGATCCTCACCTCCGAAATGATCGACGGCGAAGAGGCGCTGCGCATCGGACTGGTGGAAGCGGTCCATCCGCTGGACCAGCTCCTGGACGAAGCGAAAAAACTGGCTGCAGCCATTGCCCAAAAAAGCGCTGTCGCCCTGCGGCTGGCACTGCAGTCGGTGCATGCCGGGACGGTGCTCGGCAAGGCAGATGGCATGCAGCGCGAAGCGGAACTGTTCGCTGAAGCGTTCGCTTCGGAAGACGTCAAGGAAGGCGTTGCCGCGTTTTTGGAAAAGCGCAAGCCGCAGTTTGCCGACCGCTAGCTTCTATTGGAATTGCGCCACCTAGTAAGGAGGGAATCCCATGAACATTTTGGTTGTCATGAAGCAAACCTTTGACACGGAAGAAAAAATCGTCATCGAGGATGGAAAAATCCTGGATGACGGCGCGAAAACCATCATTAACCCGTACGACGAGTACGCCCTGGAAGAGGCGATCAAACTGAAGGAAGAGCACGGCGGCGAGGTGACCGTCGTCTCCATCGGTACGGACAGCGTGGAACAAGAGCTTAGAACGGCACTGGCGATGGGAGCGGACAAGGCAATTCTGGTTGACGACGAAAGCCTGTTCGGCGACGAGTACACGACTGCCAAAGTGCTGGCTGCCGTCGCCCGCAAAGTGGGGTACGACATCATCCTCGCCGGACAGATGGCCGTTGACACCGGCGCTGGACAAGGCGGTCCCCGTCTGGCTGAAGAGCTGGGCATCAACCACGTTTCCACGGCTGTCAAACTGGAGATCAACGGCACCCAGGTGCGGGTGGAACGCGACGTCGAAGGGGACCTGGAAGTGGTGGAAACCAGCCTGCCGGTGCTGATCACCGCCCAGCAGGGGCTGAACGAACCGCGTTACCCGTCCCTCCCGGGGATCATGAAAGCCAAGAAAAAACCGTTGGATCGCCTCTCTGCGGACGATCTTGGCCTGTCCGCCCAGGACGTCCAGGCGAAGACCGTCATCGTCGACCAGACCCTGCCTCCGAAAAAGCAGGCGGGCCGCATTCTCTCCGGCGAATTGGCGGCACAGGTGTCCGAATTGGTCCAATTGTTGCGTAACGAAGCAAAAGTGATCTAAGCGAGAGGGAGAGGATCCAGATGAAAAAGGTACTGGTATTGGCAGAAACGCGTGACGGTCAACTGCGCAACGTGTCCCTGGAAGCACTGGCCGCCGCGCAGGTGTTGGCAGAAGGCGGCGAAGTGGTGGCTGCCCTGTTCGGACCGGACAGCGGCGCGCATGCGGCGACACTGGGACATCACGGCGCCGGTACGGTCTACGTGGCGGATCACGCCGCGCTGGCCCAGTATACGCCGGACGCGTACGTCCAAGCGCTGAAACAGTTGATTGACCATGTCTCTCCTGACGCGGTGGTGCTGGGGCACACGGCGATCGGCCGTGACGTGGCGCCGCGTGTTGCCGCCCGTCTCGGGTACGGTCTGATCTCTGACGTGACGGCTCTGGAGCCCGGTCCGGTCTTTACGCGGCCGATCTATGCGGGCAAGGCTTTCCAAAAACGGAAGTTCAGCGACGGCATGATCATGATTACGATTCGGCCCAACAACATCCCGGCGGCTGCGGCCGACACCGGGAAAACGGCGACGGTGGTGCCGTTTGACGTGGAGATCAAGGATCTGCGCTCCATCGTCAAGGAAGTGGTTCGCAAAACGAGCGGAAAGGTGGATCTCTCCGAGGCCAAGATCATCGTCTCCGGCGGTCGCGGCGTGAAAAGCGCGGACGGCTTCAAACCGCTCTACGAACTGGCTGAGGTGCTTGGCGCCGCAGTAGGCGCGTCCCGCGGCGCGTGCGATGCCGATTACTGCGACTACTCCATGCAGATCGGCCAGACGGGGAAAGTGGTTACACCCGACCTGTATATCGCGTGCGGCATCTCTGGAGCAATCCAGCATCTGGCAGGTATGTCCAACTCCAAAGTGATCGTCGCCATCAACAAGGACCCGGAAGCCCCCATTTTCCAGGTGGCGGACTACGGCATCGTCGGCGATCTGTTTGAGGTGGTTCCCCTGCTCACGGCTGAATTCAAAAAAGTGCTCGTATAAGCGAGCGGTACGGAACGGCGCCCTGGACGGGGCGCCTTTTTTGTACGGGAAGTCATGCGGCGGGCATCAGTCATCATGAAGCGCTCTCTGTCTGCGGTCGTTTTTTTGTCCGCCCCCGCTGTCGTATGCTTCTCCTGTCCGCTATAATAACTAGGAAAGGGAGAGTGGTCGGAATGAGTGAGGAACTGCTGCATCAGTTGATCCACATGGTGGCGGAAAACAACCGCATCGTCAAGGAATCGGTCGAGGAGCTCCGCGAGTTCAAACGTGAAATGTACGCGTTTCGCGACGACATGTACGCGTTTCGCGACGAAACCAACCGCCGCTTTGACCGCCTGGAACGGCATTATCAACTGCTGGAATCCGATTTTGACCTGCTGCACCGCAAAGTGTGCGACCACGAGCGGGAAATCAACCGCCTGAAGCACTTGGGACAATAGAGAGCGGCGATTTCGGACAGACTAACGGGGAAAGCGCGGCAAAGTGTCGTCCGTTGTAGTCATTTCCGGTGGAGAATGATATACTGTAGGGCGTATGGAACCTTTTGGCGTACCGTATAGAAAGGAGGTAACGATACCATGGCAATTGTGAATGCAACCGACCAGACCTTTTCCCAGGAAGTGGAGCAAGGCGGCACTGTCCTGGTTGATTTCTGGGCTCCGTGGTGCGGTCCCTGCAAAATGATCGCGCCGGTACTCGAGCAGATCGACAGTGAAGTAGGGACCAAACTGAAAATCGTAAAGGTAAACGTGGATGAGAATCCGGAATCTGCCGGCCGTTTCGGCGTAATGTCCATTCCGACCCTGATCGTGTTTAAGGACGGTCAACCGGTTGACAAGGTAATCGGTTTCCAACCGAAGGATGCGCTGATGGGCACGTTGAACAAACACCTGTAAGGAAAACGGATCTGCACCTGCCTGGCCGCTTGCGCCGGGCGGGGGCCGTCATCAGCATCTGCACTGCGCGGATGCTGATTTTTTTATGCCAGCGCAAACACTCGTGTTTCGCCGCAAAACGTGGTAACATGGGGACGGAACGTATATTCCCGCCCGCGCGGGAAGGCCGTTGGTCCGGATATGAAGAAAGGAGGGGCAGCCGTGAACAGCTCCTTGAAAGACAAGCTGGCCGTCCTGCCGGAGAAGCCGGGCTGCTACCTGATGAAAAACAAGGACGGAGACATCATCTACGTGGGCAAGGCCAAAGTGCTGAAAAACCGCGTCCGTTCCTACTTTGTAGGCAGTCACGACGGCAAGACGCAATTACTGGTCAGCGAAATTGCCGATTTTGAATACATCGTCGTTTCTTCGGGGATCGAAGCGCTGATTTTGGAGTGCAACCTGATCAAGCAGCACAATCCGCGCTACAATGTAATGCTGAAGGACGACAAAACCTATCCGTACATCAAGGTCACCAATGAAAAACATCCGCGCCTGGAAATCACCCGCAAGGTGGTCAAGGACAAGGCGCGCTATTTTGGTCCCTACGCCAATGCGGGAGCGGCATCCGAAGTGAAAAAGCTGCTGGATCGCCTCTACCCGTTGCGGAAGTGCAAAACGCTGCCGAAGCAGGTGTGTCTGTACTACCACCTGGGGCAGTGTTTGGCTCCCTGTGTTCACGAGGTGCCTGCGGAAGAGAATCAGCGGCTGGTGGAAGAGATCTGCCGTTTTCTCGACGGCGGCCACGAGGCGGTCAAGCAGGAGCTGACGGAAAAGATGCTGCAGGCAGCGGAAAACATGGAGTTTGAACGCGCCAAGGAGCTTCGCGACCAAATCCGCAGCATCGAAGCCGTGATGGAAAAACAGAAGGTGACGTTTACCGACACGGTGGACCGGGACATCATCGGCTTTGCTGTCGACAAGGGCTGGATGTGCATCCAGATCTTTTACATGCGGCAGGGCAAGATGATCGAACGGGAGACGACGTCGTTCCCGTATTACGGCGACGAGACGGAAGATTTCATGTCCTACGTCACCCAGTTTTACTACGACAAGCAAAACGCGCTGCCCAAGGAGATTTTGCTGCCGGAACGAAGCGAGCCGGAGTTGCTGGCGGGGTGGCTGGGCGTCAAGGTGTACGCGCCCAAGCGAGGGAAAAAGCGGGAACTGGTGCAGATGGCGTCCGAAAACGCGCGGATTGCCCTGCAGGAAAAATTTGCGCTGATGTCCAAGGACGATGCGCGGACGATCCAGGCGGTGCACAATCTGGGGCACATCCTTGGGATTGGCACGCCGCACCGCATCGAGGCATTTGACAACTCCAACATTCAGGGCACGACACCGGTGTCAGCGATGGTGGTCTTTACCGATGGCCGGCCGGACAAGAAAGAGTACCGCAAATTCAAGATCAAAAGCGTCGAGGGGCCGGACGACTACGGGGCGATGCGGGAAGTGATTCGCCGCCGCTACACCCGCCTGCTGAAGGAAAGCCAGCCGCTGCCCGATCTCATCGTCATCGACGGCGGCAAGGGGCAGATCAGCGCGGCGATGGACGTGCTGGAAAACGAGCTGGGTCTCTACATCCCCGTCTGCGGCCTGGCCAAGGACGAAAAGCACCGGACCGCGCAGTTGCTCTACGGCGATCCGCCGGAGCCGGTGGAGCTTCGCCGGGACAGCTACGAGTTTTACCTGCTGCAGCGAATTCAGGACGAGGTGCACCGCTTTGCCATCACATTTCACCGGCAGGCGCGCAGCAAGACGATGCTATCGTCACGGCTGGACGAGATTCCCGGTGTTGGCGAAAAGCGGCGCAAGCTGTTGTTCCAGCATTTTGGCTCGCTGAAAAAAATGCGTGAAGCGACCGTGGAAGACTTCCGGCAGATCGGCATCGGCGACAAGCTGGCCCGAGAGATCCTGCGCCACCTGCGACAACAGGCGGACGGGGATGCAAACGGAGCATCCGGCGAAACAGACAAAAAGGCTGACGCCTGACGAGTGCGGGCATCAGCCTTTTTTACGTGTGTCATCCAAGAGCCCGCGTCACGGCTTCCTCCGCGTGGATGCGTGTGGAGTCAAACAGCGGCACAAGCATATCCTCCGGTTTGATCAGCAGAGTGATTTCCGTGCAGCCGAGGATGACGCCCTCCGCTCCGCGGCGAACGAGGCCGTCCATTACCCGCAGGTACTCCTGCTTGGACTTTGGCAATACGTTTCCCAGGCACAACTCTTCAAAAATAATGCGGTTGACGATGGCGCGGTCAGGCTCGTCCGGCACCAGCACTTCTACTCCGTATCGGCGCATCCGTTCGCGGTAGAAGGGAAATTCCATGGTGTAACGGGTGCCCAGCAGGCCAACGCGCCGAATTCCGCGCTGAACAATCCGCTCTGCCGTGGCGTCGACGATGTGCAGCAGGGGAATTGCCACCGCTTGTTCAATCGCCTCCGCGTTGTTGTGCATGGTGTTGGTGCAGAGCACGATGAAGTCGGCTCCCGCCCGTTCCAGCGCCTTTGCCGCATGTGCAAGCGCTGCACCGGCGTCGTCCCAGCGCCCCTCACGCTGAAACGCCTCGATCTGTGCAAAGTCGACGCTGTACATGATGCAGCAGGCGGAGTGCAGGCCGCCCAGGCGCTCTTTGACGAGCTGGTTGATCAACCGATAGTATTCGAGCGACGATTCCCAACTCATTCCTCCAATCAGGCCGATCGTCTTCATTCGCATACCCCCAACATGAAATCTATGAAATTGAGAAATAATATACAATTTTCGGTATCATCTGGCAATAAGGGCTATGACAGAAGTTACGGCTCGTACAGGCACGGACTTTACCATGATGCTGCAAACTTTAATGAAATTTCTGATTGAACCGCCTTCGTACACGTGGTATAATCCCATACAAACAGCATAACAAGCCTCACTTCCCGTTAGGAGTGAGGTAGAGGCGCGAAAACCATGAGTACCTCCCTGAGATCGGGCATCTGTGACGGGTACGGGAAAGGGGAATTCGCCGAAGTACGGAGAAAGGCCCGCTTCCTCCGTGCTGGGTCTGCGTTGAATAAGCGCAGGACTGTCATCCGTGCAATTCCCGTTGCCGGATGGAGAGCTATCTCACGATGTCGGTTGAGAATGGAACAGGGGATGTTCTGTCATGCTCAACTGTTCACGTGGCCAAGGGAAGGAGGAACCGGTATGTCGAACTGGCAGGCAGTGACAGGTGTATCCTCGTCGCTGCCTTTTTTGCAAGAGTGAGAAATAACAATAGTGAAACGAAGATGGCCTGAGAAGATGGCCTGATGAAAGAAGAATCCAAAGAGATATGTGAACATGTTGAATAGGAAAAGGGAGAGAAGCCGCATGGGGTTGATCGTGCATAAATACGGAGGCACCTCCGTAGGTACCATTGAACGGATTATGAAAGTAGCGGACCGGATTATTCAATATAAGGAAGCTGGACACGACATGGTCGTCGTCGTGTCGGCAATGGGCAAGTCCACAGACGTGCTGGTGGATATGGCCAAACAGATTTCCCCCTACCCGTCGGAGCGGGAGATGGACATGCTGCTGGCGACTGGCGAGCAGGTGTCGATTGCGCTGTTGGCGATGGCGCTGCACCAAAAGGGGTATGACGCCATTTCCCTGACGGGCTGGCAGGCGGGAGTGACGACCGAGTCGATCCACGGCAAGGCCCGGATCACCCATATTGAGACGGAACGAATCCGAAGGGAACTGGCGCGCGGCCGGGTCGTCATCGTGGCTGGATTTCAGGGCGTCAGCGAAGCAGGCGAGATCACCACGCTGGGCCGCGGCGGTTCGGACACGTCCGCGGTGGCGCTGGCAGCCAGTCTCAACGCGGACAAATGCGAAATTTTCACAGATGTGGCCGGCGTCTACACTGCCGACCCGCGTGTGGTTCCGACGGCGAGCAAACTGGACAGCATCTCGTATGATGAAATGCTCGAACTGGCCAACCTGGGGGCGGGCGTGCTGCATCCGCGCTCGGTGGAGGCAGCCAAGACCCACAAGGTCCGGCTGGTCGTCCGCTCCAGCTTTACGACAGAAGAAGGCACGTACGTAGAGGAGGGTGCGCATATGGAAACAGGAAGAGTAGTTAGCGGCGTCGCCCACGACGAAGACGTCGCAAAGGTGACGGTTGTGGGGATGCCTGCACGCGTAGGCACGCTGTCCCGGCTGTTCAACACGCTGGCGGATCACCAGGTAAACGTGGATATCATCATCCAAAGCTCGTACGACGCGGCCGTGACCAACATTTCCTTCACGGTGGCAGGAAGCGACTTGAAAAAGACGCTCGATACGCTGAACGCCCACCGCGAGCAGCTCGGTTTTGAAAAAGTGGAATGCGAAGAGGGCTTGTCCAAGGTCTCGATTGTCGGAGCCGGCATGGTGAACAATCCGGGCGTGGCCGCCGAGATGTTCCGCGTGCTGGCCGAGCAGGAGATCACGATCAAAATGGTTTCCACGTCTGACATCAAGGTGTCCTGCGTCATCCCGGCGGAACACACCGAGCGGGCCGTGCGCTGCCTGCACACCGCATACGGCCTCGACGTGGCGGAAACAGCTGTCGTACACGGAGTATGACCCGCTGACAGCCCAATACGGAACACACATGCTGTCCCCCTTTTTTCGCCGCGGAAAAAGGGGGATTTTCTTCTGGTGGGATGTTTGCGGGAAATCGCGTGGCAGCGGCAGCGCGATGCCTCGCCTCCCCGCTCCTGCCCGGTCGGCTCACTTTCGTCCCGGCCAGACCTTACCAGTGAACGGTAATCAGGACGCTGCCCGTCTCCTCCGTCTCCATCCGGGTTTTCATCTCCCGCTGCTTCCAACGGCCGACAGCACCGGCGATGATCCCGCACTCCAGAGAGAGGGAACGGTTGATGCGTTCGGGCGACATGTAGCGATAGATGGTATGGGTCAGCCGATAACGAATCTGCCGCTCCCCGTCTTCCAACAGGTCCAGTTTGCCCAGCCCCAGACGGATAAAGGGAAACACCAGACCGTTGGCGGAGCGGATGGGAATCTGCCGCCCCATTTCCTTTCCCAACCAGTGGAGAATGGGCGGTTCGCTTTCGCCCAAAAGCGAGCGGGTGAGGTGCTCGCGCAGTAAGTGATAGCCCAGATAGGGCATGTGGATGCGCTCAATATCTGCGATGATGCGGGAAGGCAGCAAGGCTTCCAGTTGATCCGGTTCTTTCACGTCACGACCCTCCTTCCCGGCTGCAGGCCGCGCGAGGCTTGTCCCCTGTCGGACCCTCCTGCGGCCGCCAGGTCTATTACAGCCGGTTTGCTCTACCTGTTTGGTAACAGATTATGAGAGAGCGGCCGAATCTATGACAGATTCATAGAAAAATCGGACGATTAATACGTGTAATCCAACAATGGAATTAGTCTATTCACTGTCTTGACGCTCTCTGTAGACAGGAGTACAATTGGTTGTGGTTCAACGTTTTGCCCAACTTTTTTCCGTTTTCCGACACAATTTGTCTGGCTGTGTAGCAGGGGGGCAGGCAGCTGCCGTCATGTCTAACCGGCTGGGCAATGGGTTAGGATAGTGGGGAAAAGATTAACCAAAGAACGCTACTTACAATTGAAAGGGGGACCATTGTATGGCAAAAGGCCATAGCTTTCTGAACCACAAGCTGCATTCTCTTCTCGGTTTGTTCCCAATCGGGCTGTTCCTCTTGTTCCACTTGACAGCGAACTATCAGGCAACCCGGGGACCGGAAGCTTTCAACCAGGTAGTAGGAATGATTGAAAACGTTCCATTCCTGCTCGCCGTGGAATTCATCTTCATCTACATTCCCATCCTGTTCCATGCTGTGTACGGGATCTACATTGCCTTCCAGGCGAAACACAATGTGGGCAGCTTCGGACATTTCCGCAACCACATGTTCCTCTGGCAGCGCCTTACGGGAATCATCACACTCATCTTTGTCGCTTGGCACGTGTACGAAACGCGCATTCAAAAAGCGCTGGGTGCCGAAGTGAACTTTGACATGATGACCAACATTCTCAGCAGTCCGCTGATGGTTGTCTTCTACACGATCGGGATTCTCAGCACCGTGTTTCACTTTTCCAACGGGCTCTGGTCGTTCCTCGTACACTGGGGCATCACCGTCGGTCCACGTTCCCAGCGTTTCGCCACTTATCTGACCATGGGCATTTTTGTAATCGTTTCGCTCATTGGCTTGCGGGCGATGTCTGCATTCATTCTGTAGGGATTGGGGGACTCATTCATGGCAAAAGGTAAACTGATCATTGTCGGCGGCGGCCTTGCCGGATTAATGGCTACGATCAAAGCAGCAGAAAAGGGCGTTCCCGTACAGTTGTTCTCCCTGGTTCCGGTAAAGCGTTCTCACTCCGTCTGTGCCCAGGGTGGTATCAACGGTGCGGTGAACACCAAAGGGGAAGGCGACTCCACCTGGGAGCACTTCGACGATACCATTTACGGCGGCGACTTCCTGGCCAACCAACCGCCTGTTAAAGCAATGTGTGACGCCGCACCGGGCATCATCTACATGCTCGACCGGATGGGTGTCATGTTCAACCGTACACCGGAAGGTCTGCTGGACTTCCGCCGTTTCGGGGGGACCAAGCATCACCGTACCGCGTTTGCCGGTGCAACGACCGGACAGCAGCTCCTCTACGCGCTGGACGAGCAAGTGCGCCGCTTTGAAACGGAAGGTCTCGTGACCAAGTACGAATACTGGGATTTCCTCGGGGTTGTTCTGGACGATGCCGGCACCTGTCGTGGGATCACGGCGCAAAACCTGCGTACCGGCGAGATTCAATCCTTCCGTGCCGACGCCGTCATCCTGGCAACCGGGGGACCTGGCATCATCTTCGGCAAATCGACCAACTCGATCATCAACACCGGTACGGCGGCATCTGCGGCGTACCAGCAGGGCGTCATTTACGCGAACGGCGAAATGATTCAGATTCACCCGACCGCCATCCCGGGCGACGACAAGCTGCGCCTGATGTCCGAGTCGGCCCGCGGTGAAGGCGGACGCGTCTGGACTTACAAGGACGGCAAACCGTGGTACTTCCTCGAAGAAAAGTACCCGGCCTACGGCAACCTGGTGCCGCGCGACATCGCCACCCGCGAAATCTTCCACGTCTGCGTGGATCTGAAGCTGGGCATCAACGGCGAAAACATGGTGTATCTCGACCTGTCCCACAAAGATCCGAAAGAACTGGACGTCAAACTTGGCGGTATTATCGAGATCTACGAGAAGTTCGTGGGCGATGACCCGCGCAAGGTACCGATGAAAATCTTCCCGGCCGTGCACTACTCGATGGGCGGCATGTGGGTAGACTACAACCAAATGACCAACATCCCGGGTCTGTTCGCTGCGGGTGAGTGCGACTACTCCCAGCACGGTGCGAACCGCCTCGGTGCCAACTCCCTGCTCTCCGCGATCTACGGCGGCATGGTGGCAGGTCCGAAGGCAATCGAATACATGAACGGTCTGGAACAGTCCTGCGACGTTCTTCCCTCCACGCTGTACGACAGCTACACGAAGAAAGAGCAGGAGAAATACGACAACATCCTCAAGATGGACGGCACCGAAAACGCGTACCTCCTGCACAAGGAACTGGGCGAGTGGATGACCGACAACGTGACCGTCGTGCGCTACAACGACCGCCTGAGAAAGACGGACGAAAAAATTCAGGAACTGATGGAGCGCTACAAACGGATCAACATCAATGACACGAGCAAATGGAGCAACTCCGGCGCAACCTTCACTCGTCACCTGTGGAACATGCTGGTGCTTGCCCGCGTTATCACGATCAGCGCACTGATGCGCGACGAAAGCCGCGGCGCTCACTACAAACCGGAGTTCCCGGAACGCGACGACGAGAAGTTCCTGAAAACGACGATGGCCAAATTCAATCCGGAGACCACCGCACCGGAGATCTACTACGAAGACGTGGATATTTCGCTGATTCCGCCGCGTAAGCGCGACTACACGTCCGACAAGAAGAAGTAAGAGGGGAGGGAACTGATCATGGCCGAAAAGTTTGTCCACTTGATTATCACTCGTCAAGACAGCCCTGACAGCACTCCGTACAAGGAAGAATTCAAGATTCCGTACCGTCCGAACATGAACGTGATTTCGGCGTTGATGGAAATACAGCGCAATCCGGTGAACGCGCAAGGTCAAAAAACGACACCGGTCAACTGGGAATCCAACTGTCTGGAAGAGGTGTGCGGCGCGTGCTCCATGGTGATTAACGGCAGACCGCGCCAGGCGTGTTCCGCTCTGATCGACAAGCTGGAGCAGCCGATCCGTCTGGAACCGATGAGCACCTTCCCGGTACAGCGCGACCTGTCCGTAGACCGCAGCCGCATGTTCGACGCGCTGAAACGCGTCAAGGCATGGATTCCGATCGACGGTACCCACGACCTGGGACCGGGTCCGCGCATGCCGGAAGTGGAACGTCAATGGGCGTACGAACTGTCCAAGTGCATGACCTGCGGTGTCTGCCTGGAAGCGTGCCCGAACGTCAACCAAAAATCGGCGTTTATCGGTCCGTTTGCCATCTCCCAGGTGCGTCTGTTCAACCAGCATCCTACTGGTGCGATGCACAAACATGAGCGTCTGGAAGCGCTGATGGAAGACGGCGGCATCGCCGACTGCGGAAACTCGCAAAACTGCGTGCAGGCTTGTCCGAAAGGCATTCCGCTGACGACTTCCATCGCTCACATGAACAAAGAGACGACCAAACACGCGCTGAAGAAATTCTTCTTCTCCTGATTTTTTCAGGGGATGACAGACAACAGGCGTGCAAACCGTTACTGTGGTTTGCACGCCTGTTTGCATGTCGGTATCTGCCTGGAATCATGTTCGAGCCGTTTTCCCGAGTGAGCGCCGTGCGATGGTTACGCGGCTTTCTGTTCGGCTGCCTTTTGCTCCCGTGGAGACAGCTTGATCTTGCCGAGGAACATGGCGAGCACGGCGCCTGCCAGGATAAAGACAAGTCCGACGAGATACACCTCATGGAGCGAGGCGACCATGTCCGTCTTGAGGATTGGCAGCAGAAACTGCCGAATGTTCTCCGGAATGGCGGCCAGCGCCTCCGGGCTCAGCAGCATGGAGTATAGGCCCTGCGGGTTCGTCTGAATCATATTGGAGAACTGCTCCGCCATGCCGTGAGCCTCCTGCGGCAGTTTTTCCAGACGCGGCATGAGGTCGTGCGTCAGCAGGGCGGTCGAGCGATGGTTCATGACCGCTCCCAAAACGGTCATGCCAAACGTTCCGCCGATTTGTCGGAAAAACTGGCTGGAGGATGTGACGACCCCCCGCTGCGATTTGGGGAAGGCTTCCTGCAGCGCGATGGTAATCAGCGGCATCACCAGCCCGATTCCCAATCCCAGCACGATCATGTATGCCATGGCTTCCCATTGGGAAGTGGTTACGACCATCGTGGACAAGAGCCAGAAGCTCACAGCCATCGTGATCATCCCGACCAGCATTTGCGTGCGGACGCCGATTTTTTTCACGATCCGGCCCCCGATGATACTGGTCAGCATCATGGCCAGCATCATCGGCACCATGATGGTCCCGGACTCGGACGGGCTGATGCCGACGATGCCCTGCATGAATAACGGCACGAACATGATGGCGCCAAACATCCCGACCGACATGAGAAACCCGATGCCGTTCAACAGCGAAAAGGTTTTGTTGCGAAACAGATGCAGCGGCAAAATCGGCTCAGCTGTTTTCGACTCCACGATCACGAACGCGATCAGAAACGCGGCTGAGAGAGCAAACAGCGAGAGAATCTGCCACGACGCCCAGGGGAAGTCTTTTCCGCCAAACGTCAGAGCGAGAAGCAGGCTGACGACGCCGCCGGTCATGGTAAACATGCCCCAGATGTCAATGTTGACCGGTCCGTTCAGCCGCTGCGATTTAAGTGCCGATGCAATCAGGATCACGGCGAGAATGCCGACAGGCAGATTGATGTAAAAGACCCATCGCCAGTTCAACGAGTCGACGATCCAGCCGCCAACCTGCGGCCCCAGAATGGAGGAGAGGCCGAAGACTGCGCCAAAGACCCCCTGCCATTTGGCCCGCTGCTCGCCGGTAAACAAATCGCCGACGATGATCATCGCCATCGGCATCATGATGCCGCCGCCGATGCCCTGGATCGCGCGGAAGATGATGAGCTGGTTCATCGACTGGGCAGCTCCGCAGAGGACAGAACCGACCATGAATAGAATCAAACCGGTCACATAGATCACTTTTCGGCCGATCAAGTCCGCCAATTTGCCGGTGATCGGCACGACAGCGGTGGACGTCAGCATGTAGGCTGTAGTCAGCCAGGTCATGACCCCCAAGCCGCCCAGTTCGCCGACGATGCGCGGCATGGCGGTTCCCACAATCGTATTGTCCAGCGACGCAAAGAACATCGCCACTAACAGTCCGACAATGAGAAGTCCGCGTTTTTCCTGTTGTTCTTGCTGTTCTTGCATATGATGTCACTCCTTCTCATGTGTTGCGATACGGGCCAGCTTCTCGAAAAGCTGGACGAGCGCCTCCAGCTCATCCGGACTCAGATGGCGCAGATAGCGTTCAATGACCGCTTTTCGCTTTTGTTTGGCCTGCTTCAAGATGGTTGCACCTTGTTCGGTCAAGCGGATGGTCACGACACGCCGGTCGTGCTCGTGCCGATCTCGCTGGACGTAACCGTGTTTCAGCAGCCGGTCTACCATTGCTGTGATCGCACTCGGTTTGACGCACATGGCGTCCGCCAAGTCGCTCACGGAATCCGGCCCCTTTTTGGCGAGCATATTTAGGATGTAAAACTGCGGACCGGTCATATCCGTTGACGATTCCGCCAGTTCCTGTCCTATTTTTCTCATCGTCGTGGTAAAGGCGATCTGAAGCCGCTCAGTCGCTTGATCCAAGTCCAGTTGATCCATGTCACTCACCTTCCATTATCAACGACACTTCAATTTCTATCGTTAAAATTTATCGTGTCTAATATTTAACGTATTTAAATATATAGCGCGCCAACGCATTTGTCAATCTGTTCGCCCATCCGATTTCTGGGAATACGAATCTCCCTTCAAAGGAAAACTGAAAGAAATGGATGTTTTTTTGGGGGGCAGACGATGAAAAAACGGATCTTGTGCATCGGGATGGCACTATCCCTGCTTCCGGCGCAGATGGCGGACATGTGGACGGCAGAGGCCAATCAACGCGGGCAGGATGCCGCTTTTGCCAAACAAGTGCTTCAGGATCTTCGCGATGCCCACTGGCAGGCGAAGGCGGCTGCGTCTGAACCGGAGCGCAGCGGAATTACTGCTTCCGGCGCAGACGAGTGGAATGCGGCAGAGCACGTGCTAAAGGGCGAAATGGTGGCGCAGCCCCTGCCTCCGGACTGGAGATGATTGAGGCGCCGAAAGCGTGGCAGGAAGCCGGCGTCAAAGGGGAAGGCATGCTGGTGGCGGTGATCGACACCGGTATCAACAGCAGGCACCCCGATCTGCCTGCGCCGCGCGACAAGCGGCTTGCCCAGCAAAAGTCCGGTTCGACGCAAAAAGTGATCCCCGGCTACAACTGGGCAGACCGCAACCAGACGACCGAGGACGTGGGCGAATCGCAGCACGGCGTGCACGTCGCCGGGATTGTGGCGGCCAACGGGAAGCTGAAGGGCGTGGCGCCTGAAGCTCAACTGCTGAGCCAGAAAGTGTTCAGCAATTACCAAGGGGAAGTGCCGGGATTGAGCGAATCGATCCTGTTTGCGATCAACGATTCGATTGCGAAAAAAGCGGATGTGATCAACCTGAGCCTCGGCTCAGCGGCCGGATATGTGGACGAGACCAACACGGAGCAGTATGCCATCAAGCGGGCGGTGGACAACGGTGTGATTGTGGTGGCGGCAGCGGGCAACGACGCTTACTTTGGCAGCGACAAGGTAAAAGCGCAAAATCCCGATGTCTCCATGATCGGCTCTCCCGGTCTGGCACCGGACGCTTTTTCCGTCGCGTCGGTCAATGCGACCGCCCTGGCCGGCTACAGCTTTGCCGTACAGGGGGTTGACGGGCTGGAGCGGGTGGTCTACCTGCACGGCCACGCCAGCAGCGGCAGCGTGATGAATCCTGTCCAGTCCTTGTTCAAACCGTATCCGCTGATCTATATGGGCAAGGGGAAAAAGGAAGATTACAACGTCTCCGTCAAGGGAAAAGTGGTGCTCCTGGAGCGGGGTGACATCCCGTTTGACGAGAAGCTGCGGTTGGCCAAGGAAGCGGGAGCGGCAGGCGTAATCATCTACAACAACCAGTCGGGGCCGCTGATCATCAGCGCGGAGAATGCCAAACAGATTCCCGCCGTCTCCATTTTGAAACAGACGGGCGAGCGGCTGGCCCAGGCGCTGAAAAAGGGCAAAAAGGTTACGGTCACCTTTGACGGCCAGTATGCGCAAAATCCAATGCCGTATCCGGATGGGGGCACCATCTCTGCCTTTTCCTCCTGGGGGCCGACGCCCGATTTGCAGTTCAAACCGGAAATCGCCGCACCGGGCGGAGGGATCTTGTCGATAGTGCGGGAGTCAGACTACGCGGTCAAAAGCGGCACGTCAATGGCAACGCCGCACGTCGCGGGAGGGATGGCGCTCATCAAGCAGGCGTATCTGAAGCAAGGGCGCAACCTGCAAGGGCGGGCACTGGTGGAGACGCTAAAGGCGGCCGCAATGAATACGGCCAATCCCGTCCTCGACCCGCGGGAGACTGCTGCCGCTTCTGAGGGCAGCCGGCCGGGAAAACTGCCGTACAGCCCGCGCGTCCAGGGTGCGGGGCTCATGCAGATCGCCAAGGCGATCAAGACGCCGGCGATTGTCACCGATGCCAAAGGCAAGGCAGGTGTCTCGCTCGGGGAAATCGGCAACCGCACGACGTTTTCCCTCTTCGTGGACAACAAATTCGGGAAAAAACCGCTCACCTACAAAATCAAGGACGAGTTCGGCGTGCTGACCGACCTGCGTCAAAACGGGTTGAACCTGCTGACGGAAACCCCGCTGAAAGGGGCACGGCTGCAATTCTCCAGCCAGCAGGTGACCGTTCGGCCGGGTGAGCGTGCGGAGGTCAAGGTAACGCTGCACATTCCGGCGGAGACGGAGCGCAACATTTTTGCCGAAGGTTATATCGCCTTTGAGCCGGTGAATGGCGATGAGCCCGTGCTGCGCGTGCCGTACTACGGCTTTTACGGCGATTGGGACGAGCCGCGGGTGATGGACGCCCCCATGTGGGAGGAGGAAAGCCAGGAAAACCGGACCGGCGTGAAGACTACCTGGTATCACGACAAGGAAAACGACAAGTGGAAATACCGTGACTACCTGGGAGTCGTCGGGGTGAGTGAAGACGGGACAGTGCAGGTGGACCCGGCGAAGATTGCGTTCTCTCCCAACGGCGACGGTCACTACGACACGGCCGCTCCGTCGATCACCTTTTTGCGCAACGCGAAGCAGGTCATGGTGGACGTGACGGACCGCACGGGCAAATTGATTCGCTCCCTGGCTCGCGACGAAAAGGTGAGGAAGTACGATCAGTCCAAACGGGGCATTCCCTATTACTACACCGAGCGGGAGGAGTGGAGCTGGGACGGCAGGGGGTACTCCCCGGAAAAAGGCACGTACGAGCCGGTGCCAGACGGCGTCTACCAGTTTGTCATCCGTGCCAAAATCGACGGGCCAAACGCCAACTGGCAGACGTTGACCCTGCCGGTCCGGGTGGACACCAAAGCACCCGTCGTCACCGCGTCGCTGGCGGGCAACCGCGTCCAATGGAGCTGCAAGGACAAGGATGTGCAGGGCTATCTCTTGTACGTAGGCGGAAAGAAGACGGGCGGACCGTACTCGGCCAACGTCACGAGCGCGGTGGTCAGCCAGCCGGACAAAAAGGTCTCGCTGGTCGCCTACGATTACGCCGGCAATGTCAGCATCGTCCACCTCAACGGAAAGAGCGACGTCGTTCCGCCGTACGTGCAATTCCCCAACGACCTGTTCCGCTACGTGCTGATTTCCCGTCAGCCGGAAGTGGCGATCAGCGGACGGATCAGCGGGGAAGACATGCTGGACCGCGTGCGCCTCTTGATCAATAACAAACCGGTGCAGGTGGAGGTGGACGGAGCGTTTCAGACCGTCCTGCGCCTGCCGGAGGGGTTGAACTACGTCTCGTACAGCGCCAGCGACATGTACGGCAACACCCGGCAGTTCACGCAGCGGGTCATCGTGGACACGACGCCGCCGGTCCTGCAGTTGGCAAACGACGGCTCCGAAGACATTCTCTACGATGGGGCCACCAAGCGCATGCTCGTCCCGATCCGCTTCCATTACCGCGACCAGACGTACAAGGGGCAGGTCAGCGTCAACGGGCAGATCGTCGGCAGTTGGGAAGAAGACCAGTTGGAAAAGCCGGTCTGGAAGCAATTCACGCACACGCTGTCCCTTAAGCACGGGGAAAACCGCATCCTGTTGGAAGGCAAGGACGGGGCCGGCAACCAATCCTCGCTGGTGGTTTACGCGTACGTCGATGCCCATGCCGGTTCACTGGTGCTGCACCACGGGGAGCAGCGGCTCACCTACACGGCCAGAGCGCTGCCCGCTCCGACGCTGAAACTGGAACAGAACAGCCTGGAGGCCCGCGTCGGGTCATCGGTTCCCGTCTCCGGAAAGGTGACGGCTACGGGCGTCGCGCGGCTGCAGATCGTCTACGGCGATCGCCGGCTGCCGGCGGATGTAAACGACCGGGGCGAGTTTCGCGTACTGCTGGACGGCGTCCGGGAAGGCAAGCAGAAACTGACGGTGATCGCCACCGACGCACTGGGACGGGAGGTTCACGGCGAGATCATCGTCATCGGGAAAGGCGGATAAAGGATGTCCGGGTGACATCCTTTTTTCGCTGAAAGGGCACCGTTTTTATGCCCATGTCGGCAGCGTGGGGATTGCCGCGACAGCGTTTTACGGGTCAGGAGGGGATTTCTGTGTTTTTCCACGGCATCAAGTGGGAATATGTACGGGAAGCGTATCCGCTGCTCTCACCGCGCCGCAGCGTTTCGCGCAAGCGGGGTGACCAGCTGGCAGACCGGCTTCATCTGCTGCAGCAGTTCGGCCTCGAACCGGTCCACCTGCTGGAGGAGGGAGCGGACTATCCGCCGGAGCGATGCGTCCGGGAGTGTTTCTGCTTTGGGGATACGGTGTTTGCCTTTGAACGGCTGGAGGGGCCGCTGTGGCAGCTCAGCCGTCACGAGGTGGGAGTGGAGGTGCTGGATTTGCGTACATGCGTGCGGATCTACACCAAGCGGGCGGATGCGGCTGCCGAAATCAGGGGGCTTTTTCCAGATGTTCCTGTAATCCAGGACTAAAGTATTAGGATTTTTTATGCAAATCTCTTGTAACTGTCATATTTCGACATTATAATGGGCACAAACAGGAAGATTTTGACCGGGAAAGGAATGGAACCATCATGAACGTCCATTACCTCAATCCGTTTCTGGAGTCGGCCTCCATGGTCATTCAACAGTTTTGCAACGTGACCGTCACGCGGGGAGAGCTGGCTGTGACTGAGTGGGACTGCCGAGACGACCATACCTGGATTCGCATCGGCATGACCGGTCATCTGGAAGGTGACGTCTTGTTCGGCCTGCACAATGATCTCGCACTGCGAATTGTCTCGGCCATGATGGGCGGTTTTCCCGTCAGTGAACTGGACGAGCTGGGAAAAAGCGCGATTTCCGAACTGGGCAACATGATCTCCGGCAACGCCAGTACGATTCTGTACAGCCAGGGCGTCGAAATTGACATCACGCCGCCGCAGTTGATACAGCACAGTGACATGCTGACAGTGAGCGGCCCGGCGCTGTCGGCTCCTCTGGATCTGAGTGACATGGGGCGCATGGAGATACAGGTCATCGTGGTGAAATAGGCAGAAGGCGTGCGGCAGGAGGCGGCACGCCATTTTTACGGCGCTCGGGCAGGCGCTCTTCAGCAGCAGCAGGAATTGCAAGAAAACAGAAAATACTCTTTATTGTCTGGTTGAATTCTGTCAAATCGTGTATTGTTGGTAGTAGGAAGGAGGGCTGATTCGCTTGACCTACGTCAAGCAGCTGATCGCGATGTTTCTGCTCGTGGTCGTCGTCTGCAGTGCGCCGTTCATGCTGTACGCCGACGAGGACGAGGTGCATGTAGAGCCGGAAAGAATGGTCATTCTCACGGTGTACTTGCTGGAGCAGATCGCCGACGGTTCACTCGGCACGTACTGGGTGGGGAATACGGAGCGAAGCATCGCCCAGGACATCGGGCCGTTTGCGCTGAGCTCGTTTCGACTGCTGTTTTTCAGCGTCCTGATCGCGGTCACCGCCAGTCTATTGTTTGGATTGTTTCTGCAGCGGTTCGGCGTCGTGCGCCAGCTGCAGCGGGTGCTGGACGTCATCACCACCGTGCCCGACTTCATCCTGATCTTGCTGGCAATTCTGGGCTGCATCCAGTTTTACAAGGCGACCGGCATCCAAATCATCTCGCTCTCGCCTTTCAACGACTCGACCAACAACTGGCTTCCCCTGACCATCCTGTCCATCGGGCCTACCATTTTCCTGATGAAGGGGGTCAGCCTGAAGTACGCCCAGATCGGAGGCGAAGACTACATCCGCACGGTGTTGGCCAAAGGCATGGGCATCTGGCACATTCTCATTCACCACGTCTACAAGAACGTCAAACCGTTTCTTTTGGCCGATCTGAAAAAGACGATCGCGATCACGGTAACCAACCTGTTTGTCGTGGAATACCTGCTGAACGTCGTCGGTTTGACCCGGTTCATTTTCAGCAAAAATGCCGACCTGCAGTTCAACGCGGCCGTCATGGGACTGATGGGCATCATATTGCTCTCCATTCTCGTCTATGTGCTGATCCGGGCCATCCTGTACCTGTTTGAGCGGGTGTTCGTCTACAAATGAACGATTAGATCCACTTGAGTGAGGTTTTGTCATGCAGTTACGTCGAACCAACTGGTCATTGCGGATCGGTGCAATCCTGGTGGCATTTCTCGTGGTGCTGGGTTTCATAGGGCCGTACATCGCTCCGTATGAACTGAATTTTCAGGAAGTGTTTCGCAGCGAGACGGTGAACGGCAAATCAGTATACCTCTCCCCGCCGATTCCACCGTCCGCAGAGCACTGGCTGGGGACGGACAACTGGGGCTACGACCTGCTGACATTGCTGCTCCACGGGGCGCCGTACACGATTTTCGTCACGCTGGCCGTCGCGCTGCTCCGGGTGCTGCTCGGCACGCTGGTTGGCTTGTACATCGGCATTCAGGACAAGCCGCAGCGCTGGTGGCTGTCAGTGGAAAACGCCTGGAGCTACATTCCGCTGTTCATCCCGGTCTACTTTTTCCTCCGCGGGGTCAGCATTAATTCGGAGCTGTCCGTCTCCACCTTGGTCGCGCTGTTTATCGGCGCAGCGTCCGTCTTGGGCGTGCCCAGTGTCGCTTCGTCCATACGGCAGAAGACGGAGCAGATCAAAGAGACGCAGTTTGTGCTGGCGGCTGTTTCCATGGGAGCGGGTCGGGGGCAGATCATGTTTCGCCACGTCCTGCCGCACATCAAGGAACAGGTGGTCGTCATCATGGCGACGGAGACGGTGGCCGTGATGACGCTGATGGGGCTGATGGGCATGTTCAACCTGTTCATCGGCGGCACGAAAATGTCGTACGATCCGGTCCTCTACCAATCCATCACGCATGAGTGGGCCGGCTTGCTCGGCTCCTATCGCACCTTTGTCTACAGCAAAAACGCCTGGCTTTTCCTCATCCCGCTGATCTGCTTCGTGTTTGCCGTCGGGTCGTTTTCCCTGCTCGCCAAGGGGCTGCGCGATCACTTCCAGGAGACGTACAAGCGCACATCGTATATCTGAGCAGCATGTGGGCTCGATTAACTGGTTTATCTGTAAGGAAAATTCTCTTCGCTGCAACCTCTGGAACCCATCGCCCATTTTCTGAATAGGATGTAAGACAAAAGCCTAAAATCCCTGTAATTCCGGCACCACCACCCACCCCCCTACATAGGATAAGGTGACTCTGTAATCCCTCAACCTTGTTCCTGTAGAGCCCACAAGGAGGGGTGGCACGATTGAAGGGTAGCGATCAAACCAAGCCGTTGTTGACAAATCGAGAAAGAGAAGTATTTGAACTCTTGGTCCAGGATAAGACGACGAAAGAGATTGCCGGACAACTCTTCATCAGCGAAAAGACCGTACGCAATCACATCAGCAATGTCATGCAGAAATTAGGTGTCAAAGGTCGATCTCAAGCAGTAGTCGAACTCGTTCGACTTGGTGAGTTAGAGATTTGAACCCAGTCCACCCGGCCTCCCTTTTCTTCCCTTGCGAATGGAAGGGAGGATTTTTTTTTGGAACGCAACGCTTTGGCCTTTTGAACGCTTTGTGGTAGACTTCATCTACAAGGTGCTCCTTTCTGTCGCACGCGATCGAGCCGTGATCTGGCGGCAAACGAAACGAGCACGTTCATTCTGGATCACAAGGAAGATGACTGTGGAGCGTATGGCAGCAATATACGACGATTTTGTGATCGTAGAACATCCCGTTACCATCGAACAAGCCCTGAAACAAATCAGCGGAGCGCGTCTCCTGGTCGTGCGCCGCCGCGGGGAAATCGTAGGCGTGTGCGACGCGCACGGACTGCTACGGCAGCTGGAGAAGGGAACCGCGGAGCTGACCTATAGCGAGCCCTTTGCCGTGGTGGACGAAGAGGCGCTGTTTCAGCAGCGGCCCGATCAGGCGTCCTACTGGCTTGTCCAAAACGACCGGGGAGAGATTGCGGGCTGGCTTGATGCGGTGACAATGGAAAACATCCTGATGAAACGAAAGCTGTCTCAGGATGTGACGGAATTGACGAAAGACCTGGAAGCGATTGTGGATTCCATCTACGATGAAATCCTGGTCGTGGACGCGACGGGAACGATCCTGCGCGTGTCCAATCGCAGCGCGAACAATTTATGGGGGTAAACCTGTCCACGGTGGTGGGCAAGAACATCCTCGACCTGGAGGAAAAAGGCTGGTTCAAGCCGTCCGTCACGCGCAAGGTGTTGGAGGAGAAGCGCAAAATTTCCATCGTGCAGCAAAATCGCTTCGGACGCAAAATTCTGGCGGTCGGCAATCCGATTTTCAACAAGAAACGGCAGTTGGAGAGAATTGTCATCGCGTCGCGGGACATTACCGAAGTGAGCGAGTTGAAAAGCGAACTGCAGCGCGCCAAGAGCCTGACGCAAAAATACAAGGAAGAAATTGATGAACTGCGAAATCACCAGGTTGTCGCCGTAAACGAGGTGATTTACCGGTCGGAGGCGATGGCTCAGGTGATGGAGCAGGTGAAGCGGATCGCGCTGGTGGAATCGACCGTGATCCTGTACGGTGAATCGGGTGTCGGGAAAGAGCTGATCGCCAACGCCATTCACAACAGCAGCGCCAGACGGGAGAAGCCGTTTGTCAAAATCAACTGCGGGGCCATTCCGGAAAATCTCCTGGAGAGCGAATTGTTCGGGTATGAAAAGGGAGCCTTTTCCGGTGCCAGCCTGCAGGGGAAAAAGGGATTGTTTGAGCTGGCGCACGAAGGCACCCTGTTTTTGGATGAGATCGCCGAAATGCCGATCAACTTGCAGGTGAAACTGCTTCGCGCTCTGCAGGAGAGAGAAATCCTGAAGGTGGGCGGCACCCGTCCGATTCCTGTCGATGTGAGGATTATCGCCGCCACCAACAAAAACCTGGAGGAGATGGTGCAGCGCGGGCAGTTCCGGGAAGACCTGTACTACCGCCTGCACGTGATTCCCCTGTACATCCCGGCACTGCGGGAGCGGATCGAGGATGTGGAACCGCTCGTCTATGCGTTTCTGGAGAAATTCAACAAAAAGTTTTCAACCCGCAAGTTTTTTTCCGAGGACGCCATCGAGATGTTGAACGCGTACCACTGGCCGGGTAACGTAAGGCAACTGCAAAACGTGATTGAGCGGGCGATGGTGATCTCTCCCGGAAACCTGATTACCGCAAATGAACTGACGAGCATTTTGAGCCGTCGTGGGGAGAAGGACCAGTCTCCCGTCCAGGTCAACCGCATTATTCCGCTGAAGGAAGCGGTGGAGCTGACGGAATCGCAGCTCATCCAGTTGGCCCTGGCCAAGTACAAGACGATTACGAAGGTGGCCGAAGTGTTGGAAGTGAGCCAGCCCACGCTCAGCAGGCGATTTCAGAAAATCAGCCGGAACAGAAAGCAGGAGACAAAACCTTAGCCCGGTATCACCGGCTAAGGTTTTTTGTCTTGCAAGCAGAATCGAGAACACCGGCAGCATTGAATAACGGTCATTCATTTTTGAATAACTGTCAGGAATACACAGTTTCATCGGCCCTACTCTCTGCGTGTTTTCAGGGTTGGCACGTTCCTTGCAAAGGTAAAATCGTGACCGAAACGAACTTCCGAGGAGGGTTTACGATGAAGACCACCACTCGTACCTTTGTCAAGCTGAACACGGCCATCCCTGGTCCGAAAGCGCAGGAAATCCTGGAAAAACGGGACAAGCACGTGACGCGCGGCCTATCCCATACGGTGTTTTCGTTCGCTGATCGGGCGGAAGGTGCGCTGATCACGGATGTTGACGGCAATACCTTCATTGATTTTGCGGGGGCGATCGGGACGTTGAACGCCGGCCACTGTCCCCCGACCGTTGTGGCTGCGCTCAAGGAGCAGTTGGACCGGTTCATTCACACGGGCTTTAATGTGTTTATGTACGAATCGTATGTCCAGTTGGCCGAGAAGCTGAACCAGATCACCCCGGGTACGCATGAAAAGAAAACGATGTTTTTGAACAGCGGGGCGGAAGCGGTGGAAAACGCCGTGAAGATCGCCCGGAAGTACACCGGCCGCAAAGCGATCATCTCTTTTGAACGGGGTTTCCACGGCCGCACGCTGCTGGGCATGTCGCTCACCAGCAAGGTAAAACCGTACAAGTACGGCTTCGGTCCGTTTGCCCCCGACACCTACAAGATAAGCTATCCGTACTACTACCGCGCCGACGGGTTGACTCCCGACGAACTGGACCGACAACTTCTGCAGCGGCTGGAGACCTTCTTTTTGACCGAAGTGCCTGCCGAAGACGTGGCTGCGATTATCATGGAGCCGGTGCAGGGGGAAGGGGGATTCGTGGTTCCCTCCAAAACCTTCGTCCAAGGGGTAAAACGCATCTGCGAAGCGCACGGGATTCTGTTCATCGCCGACGAGGTGCAAACCGGCTTCGGCCGTACCGGAAAGATGTTTGCCATGGAGCATTTTGACGTCGTGCCGGATCTGATGACGATGTCGAAGTCGATCGCTGCCGGGATTCCGATCAGCGCCGTGACCGGCCGGGCGGAAATCATGGACGCCCCCAACCCCGGCGAGGTGGGAGGCACCTACGCCGGCAGCCCGCTTGGTTGCGTGGCGGCCTTGAAAGTGATTGAGATGTTTGAACAAGAAAACATTCCGGAATGGGCAAACGCGATCGGGGAACGCATCATGTCGCGCTTCCGCAGCCTGCAGCAGAAGTATCCGGTGATCGGCGACGTGCGCGGTCTGGGAGCGATGTGTGCGGTGGAACTGGTCAAGGATCCGGTCACCAAGGAGCCGGACAAGGACCTGACTGGCCGGATCGTGCAGGAGTGCATTCAGCGCGGGCTGGTACTGTTAAGCGCAGGTCTGTACGGCAATGTTCTGCGTTTTCTCTCGCCGCTGGTGATTACGGATGAGCAGTTGGATGAAGGTCTTGACATCATTGAAGAAGTCCTGGGGGAACTCGTCACGCCGTAAGTTCGCATCATAAGGGAGTGGAGCACAAATGATCAAGCAAAAATTGTTTATCAACGGAGCATGGGTGGAAGCCGCGGCTTACACCCCCCTTTTTCCCCGTATACCGGAGAGAAGATCGCAGAAATTCCGATGGCGACCGCAGCTGAAGTGGATCGGGCGATTGAGGCGGCGTACCAGGCCCGAGACACCATGGCGAAAATGCCGGCGCACCAGCGTGCCGCCATTTTGGAGAAGCTGGTGACCCTGCTGGAGAAGCGCAAGGAAGAAGCGGCGGTCATCATCGCGCGGGAAGCGGCCAAACCGATTACGACAGCCAGAGCAGAGATACAGCGCACCATCACGACGTACAAGTTTGCCGCAGAGGAAGCCAAGCGCATCCACGGGGAGACAATTCCCCTGGACGCGGCCCCGGGCGGCGAAGGGCGCGTGGCGTATACCACGCGGGAGCCGTTGGGCGTAATCGGAGCGATCACCCCCTTCAACTTTCCGATGAATCTGGTCGCCCACAAGGTGGGGCCCGCTATTGCAGCAGGCAATACCGTGGTGTTGAAACCGGCGCCGCAGACGCCGCTGTCGGCGTTTTTCCTGGCCGAGCTGCTGCAGGAAGCAGGACTGCCGGACGGCGCGCTGAACATCGTTACGGGCAGCGGCGAAGTGGGCCAACAGATCGTCGCCGACGAGCGCGTCAGCATGATCAGCTTCACCGGCAGTGCCGCAGTCGGCAAGGCCATTCGCAACCAGGCCGGGTTAAAACGCGTGGTGCTTGAACTGGGCTCCAACGCGGCCGTGATCGTCGACAAGGGCGTCACCATAGACAAGATCATCAATCGATGCGTGACCAGCGCGTTTTCCTACCAGGGGCAGGTGTGCATCTCGCTGCAGCGCATCTATGTCCACGAGGAGGCGTATGAGGAGTTTGTGGAAAAATTCATCGCGGCGGTCCAGACGTTGAAGGTGGGCGATCCGCTTCTGCCCGAGACGGACATCTCCGCCTTGATCGCCCCGCGCGAAGTACAGCGGGTCCTCGGCTGGATTGACGAAGCGGTGCAGCACGGCGCCAGGGTGGCGACTGGCGGTACGGCAGAGGGCAACTGCCTGCTGCCTACGGTGCTTCTGGATGCGGCGCCGACGTTGAAAGTGTCATGCGAGGAAGTGTTTGCCCCCGTGGTGTTGATCAACAAGGTCGCATCCGTCGAGGAAGCCATCGAGCTGGTCAATCATTCAAAGTACGGGCTGCAGGCGGGCATCTACACGGAGAATCTGCACACGGCGTTTGAGGCTGCCGAAAAGCTCCAGGTGGGCGGTGTCCTCATCAACGATACGCCTACCTTCCGCGTCGACCACATGCCGTACGGCGGTGTCAAGGAAAGCGGGTTGGGCCGTGAAGGGGTCAGGTACGCGGTGGAAGAGATGACGGAAAGCAAACTGGTGATTTTCAATCGCCTGTAGCAATCGACAAGCCAATTTCATAGCAGAGGTTGAGCCGATGCCTGCATGCAGGTATCGGCTGTTTTGTTCTGTGGGGGAAGAGCTGTCTTTCTTCTGCGACGGTCTGGCGAAAAAATCCGTTAACGCTCCGGGCGCTAACGGATTTTTTGGGGGATTACGAGGCGTTCTGGTTTTGGTGTTCCACTTCGGTTTCGCCAGCTTCATGAGCAAGCGCGGCGGACTTTCGCTTGAACAGGAAGTAGGAGGCGACGACGAGAGCGGTGATCAGCATCGTCAGGTAGAGCTGGGATCGCATGGATTCCATGAAGAGCATCGACACCAGAATGAGCACCATGGCGGCGATGGTCAGGTAGGTGAGATAGGGAAACGCCCACATTTTCAGCGTGAGGGCCTGCGGATTTTCCCGCTCCAGTTTTCTTCTAAGCCGCACGTGCGACACGGCGATGACCAGGTACACCAGAATGGCGATGGCACCGGACGCGTTGACCAGAAAGAGGAAGATCTTGTCCGGAGACACAAAGTGAAAAATCGCGCAGAGATAGGAGAAAAAGGTGCTCGCCAGGACGGCGCGAACGGGAACCCCGTTTTTGTTTACCTGCAGGAGCGAGCGCGGTGCGTTTCCTTTGCGCGCCAGGGAATACAGCATCCGCGAGTTGGTGTACAGCGCGGAATTCAAGCAGGACAGAACGGAGACGAGCACGACCACGTTCATGATTTGCGCGGCTGCCGGGATGCCGAGCATGTCCAGCATCGTGACGTACGGGCTCTTCAGCAGGTCGGCGGCGTTCCAGGGCAGAAGCATCACCAGAATGGCGACAGAGCCGATGTAGAAGAGCAGAATGCGCCAGATCACGCTTTTGATGGCGATGACGACGGATTTTTCCGGGTTGGGTGTTTCGCCTGCCGCGATGGCGGCGATTTCCGCTCCGAAAAAGGAGAAGACGCAGACGACGATCCCGACGAATACGGACGAAGCGCCATTGGGCAAAAATCCGCCCTGTCCCAGGAGGTTGGTCAATCCCGGCGAGGGGATGGCAGGGATCAGATTGAACAGAATGGCAGCCCCGATGCACATGAACAGGCTGATCGCCACCACTTTGATCATGGCGAACCAGTATTCAAATTCGCCGAACGACTTCACGGACAGCACGTTGGTAATGGTCAACAACACGGTCAGAATGAGACTCAACAACCAGACCGGTACGGACGGAATCCAGCCGTGAACGATGGCGCCGCCTGCCGTCGCCTCAATGGCAATCACAATGGCCCAGTAAAACCAGTACAGCCAGCCGATCGTATAGCTTGCCCAGGGCCCCAGCGCCTGATGGGCATAGGTGGAGAAGGAGCCGCTGTCCGGATTGACGACAGCCATTTCTCCCAGCATGCGCATGACCATTACCACGAGCAGCCCGGCCAAGGCATACGAGAGAATGGCGCCTGGACCTGTGGAATTGATCACGGAACCGCTGCCGACAAACAATCCCGCACCGATTACTCCGCCAATCGAGATCATCGTCAAATGACGCGGTTTCAACTTCTTTTGCAAGGTGTTGCTTTGCTGTTGGGACATGTGGTTCCCCCCTTGTTGGTATGTGTCAAACACCTCGTAACCTGATTCAATCATGCTGCATCGACATATCCTCCTTTATTTGTGCCGCGCTTATATTCAAGTATGCAAACATTATACCAATTTGTATTTTTGGAAAAATAGAATCTGATTGCAAAGATTCATTCATTTTTGAATGATTATCTTTCATTTTTGAATGACAGTGTTGAGATGGAGGGAAAAATTTGTTTACAGAAAAAGTAAAAATATGTTATAAGTGCAAGTGGTAACAAAATCCAGATTTTAATAGTGAAGGTATTGCAATCTGTAATCTTGAGTTGCTAGATTAGCAGCCTCAACAAGTCTGAATACTGAAAGTAAAGCGATGGATTGGGAGATTATCATTCCTTCTCGTGAGTGGGTTAAAGTAATGGTAGGGCGTAACATATACAGTTACGCCCTTTCCTGCCATGTTTTTGGCAAAAATTAAGGAGGATAACATGCGCTTAACCATTGTAGAAATGGACGAATTTTATATCGCAGGGATTGAGATTGGATTGGGGGTTGTCACCGCCGGGATATAATTGACCCAGGTTCGCCGGAATGAAAATGACCCACCCTTAGCGAATATATCCCCTTCGGATTTAACCGGCAAGTTAATTTCGGAGGGAGACACATGCTAAGGAGTGGGATAGTGATATCGTTACATACCATGAGGGCAGAAGGCAAGAGTATTCGTGAAATTGCCCGTCTAACTGGACATTCTCGAAATACAGTTCGCCGATATCTCCGGGGTGAATCCTCCCCCGAAAAGGGAACCCGTAAATCTCGTGGTTCCAAGCTTGATCCGTATAAACCGTTCCTGCAGGAACGTCTTCAAGAAGGTATCTATAACTGCGAGGTTTTATTCGATCTTCTACAAGAAAAGGGATACACCGGTGGACGCACCATCTTGAAAGACTATGTGAAGAACTTCCGTCCTCCCAAACACATTCCCGCTGTTCTTCGTTACGAGACGAAACCTGGTGAATATGCACAGGTCGACTGGGGACTGTGTGATTACGTAGATTTGGACGGCAACGTCCGGAAAGTGCCGGTATTTGTCATGGTATTGGGGTACTCTCGTGCTACGTATATCGAGTTTACAAAACGTTGTGACATCTACAGCTTTCTTCGTTGCTTGATTCATGCTTTTGAATATTTTGGAGGCATCCCAAAGGTAATGCTGACTGATCAGATGAAAACCGTCGTACTTGGTATGGGAGACGATCGAAAACCTCGCTGGCATCCGCTTTTTGCCGACTTTGCTGCAGCGATTGGGCTTGTTCCAAAAGTATGCAAAGTTCGACGCCCCGAAACAAAGGGAAAAGTGGAACGAGGCGTTCAATACGTAAAAAACAACTTTCTTCCTGGCAAACGCTTCGTTGATTTACAGGATCTCAATCAACAAGCCCTACACTGGTGCGAGCGGATTAACCGCCGTATTCATGGAACAACCGGCGAACGTCCCATCGACCGACTCCGTGAGGAAAATCTGTCGCCTATCCCTTCAGCTGAACGATGGGAAAAATACTTGCATGAACCAAGACAGGTCAGCCGAGACGGATTTGTTAGCTACGATGGTGTGCGATATGGAGTTCCATGGAGGTACAGTGGACGTGAGGTAACCGTTCGAGAAGTGAATGGGTGGGTGGAAATCTGGGCCGACGGCACATGTATTGCTCGACACCAAAAGGCCTATCGATCCCGCGCAACTGTTTTTTGTGAAAACCAGTATGCAGGTCTTTCGACCGCTCAAGGATATGCCTATCCGCGTCCGCAAGCCCGACAGATTTCATCGCAGCAAGTGGAAGTGCGTTCGCTGGATGTCTATGAGCAGCTAACAGGGGTGGGAGCATGATCGAACTGGAACAGGCACGGCTACGTCTCGAGGAACTTGGACTTCAGCAAGCGGCTCTACTCTTGGATGCTCACTTGGAAGCGGCAAGTCATGGACAGCCCACCTATCTGTCCTTTCTCAACACGCTCCTTGATGCCGAGATAGCGGAACGTCAAAAACGGAATATGGAGGTACGCACCAAACTTGCACACTTGCCTTACCGAAAAACGCTGGAGGATTTTGATTTTGCTTTCCAACCCAGCATTGACGAACGGTTGATTCGAGAGCTGGCCACGATGACTTTTGTAACCCGACACGAGAATGTCTTGTTCTTAGGGCCTCCCGGAGTAGGAAAAAGTCATCTGGCGGTGGCGTTGGCTGTAGAAGCCATCTCGCAAGGGATATCCGTTTACTTTGTCAGTCTCTCGCAACTCATCGAAGATCTGCGAAAAGCTTACACGGAAAACAGGCTGGATAAACGCATCCGTATCTATATTCGACCAAAGCTCCTCGTTATTGACGAGATTGGCTACTTACCGTTTGACAGTTTGGCAGCTAACCTCTTTTTCCAGGTAGTAAGTGCAAGATACGAGAAAGGGAGTATTCTGTTGACCAGCAACAAGAGTTTCGGTGAATGGGGGGAACTGATGGGCGATCCGATCCTTGCTACAGCTATTCTGGATCGACTCTTACACCATTCCCACATCGTCAACATTAGGGGGAATAGTTACCGCCTTCGTGAGAAGATGAGGACTGGAGCCTACGGCTCCCCCTCTACCACCTAACCAACAAAAAATCGCCGGGTGGGTCAATTCTAAACCGGCGATGGTGGGTCAAAATAAAGTCGGCGTTGACAGGGGTTGACTGGGATGAATATTTTGAAGCCCCCGACCCTGTCCTGTCAGAGATTGACCATGTGATTAATCCTCATGTCTTTTATTACTTTTCCATCGGAGAAAAAGAGATTATCGGCAAGCAAGTCAGTTCGATAGAGAATCTGCCGGAGAGGTGTGTAGCTGTAAAAGTACCCGCGGGTCTTTATGCCAAAGTGCCTGATTATCAAGCGGTCTATGTACGCGATATGTTTTCGATGACGAATTACATACTCGGTAATGAGGACGATTGCAGCGAGTATCGAAAGTTTGTATTGGGAGCAGGCGGCAAGTATCATTCGTACACTTATAATTTAGTCGAATACTCGCCAGATGTTGTGAATGTGCGGCAGATCCCCATCTTGCCCGAAGCGAGGGCCAAACAGCTTCGCAAACAGTACATCGAAACATATTTCGATGTGGACAGCACCCAATTTCGCAGGTTTCTCTACAATAGATATGTATCGTTGCACCATGGATACCTTTGGGAGTTTCTGAGTGAAGAGGCTCTTGACAACATGCAGGGGATGAGCCGGGAAGAAGCGACCAATTATTTGAAAAGCAAACAAGAGGTGCTGTTTTTCTGGGATACATCAAGCCCGTTAGGGAAAAAGTTCACATCCGGCAAAGTGTTTACGATGGATGCCGAAAAATTGATGAAATCGTACACGCGCTTCACTTTTGATATGTACCTGTTTGACTCTACGCTGGACTGGACGATTGTTTTTGCGCACGAAGAAATTAGCGATGAACCTAGCGATTGCTATCTGATCTATCGGAGTGATATTGAGAAAAAGAGCTGAATGAAAGGGGCTGTCCCGTGAAAAATGGCAGGGAAATGAGGAGAAGCATGTTAACAATTGATCCCCCCTCTGCAAAAAAGTAAGAATACGACCCCGCCATACTGCACAGGAATTGGCCTTTCGACTCATATGGTTTTGGATTGCAGTTCATGTATGATGAAGTTATGGCGTGTTTTGGAAAAAAGCAGGTCAAAAGAAACAGAAAACGGATGAGGGGTCGCCACATGCAGGGGAAAAACAAACGTCTATACCTTGGAATCGCACTGCTGGTTGTCATTGTGTTGGGCTTTTGGAGCTATCGGTTGCTGGGGCCTATTGCACTGGCCGAAGGATACATGTACGAAGACAACAGCCGGATGGTGTACGCGAAGGCAACAGCGGAAAATGACCAGGTCAGCGTTGAAGTAACCTTGACCAAGCTGCTCGTCGAGGATACGATTCCGCGCTTGCAGACTGAGACAAGCGTCTGGACGGGCACGATGGAAAACAATACGCTTACGCTTCAAGAAAAGACGACGAGCCAAAAGCTCCAGGCCAAGCTGAGAAGAGACGGACTGCTGTTCCAGGGGCCGCTTGCGCAAGGCGAGCCGGCAGAAATCTTGCTCGCGGCCAGCAACAAGCAGGTGTACGACGACAAGCTGGCGGTGTGGACGAAGAACGTCGAGCAGGAAGCTGCACAGAAGAAAAAAGAAGTGGAGGAGCAGCGGGCCAAGGAAGCAGCGCGCGTCGAGTTCGCCAAAAAGGTCGAGCGGACGGAGAGGCTTACGGCCGATATGCTGGAGAGCGCCCAATATTTGCAGGAGATCCAGTTCGCAGAGGAGCTGCAGTTTTCCAAAGATCAGGTCGTCGAGCTGCAAGGACTTTTGGACGAGCTGACTGCATATGCGAAACAGCCTGGTCTGAGCAAAACGGACTACGACGTGATGGCCGGGACGCTTAACAACATGAAGGTGCTGGTCGACGGGATCAATGCCATGGACGGCACGATCGAGCAAAAGAAAAAGCGCATGCAAGACATAATTGCCGTGCTGGAGACGGATATGAAAGACGCGCAGGCGGTGTGGGAGGAAATCAAGGCGAGCGTGACAGATATAGAGAAGCGGGAGAAAGCGTTGACGGAAGCGGTCAAGGCAGGCTCCGACGCGATCGCGCAGGCAAATGAGCGGATCAATGCACTGGGAAATGAGCAGGCTGGCGTCAAAGCCTCCGCAGACAAGCTCTACCGGCAGGCGGCAGCCGTGCTCGAACAGACGAGGGCCAAGTACGGCTTCTAGTACAGATAGTCGAATGGAAAAAAGCTCAGCTTTCCGACGGCTCGATGCAGCGGAAGGCTGGGCTTTTTTGCAAACTAGAGTCAACCAGACGGTGATCCGGTAAAAAGCAAACTGTGATTTTGTTATTTTCAGATCGGTTTTGTTGTATTATCCTTAAACGTATACATTCGCCTTTGTAGCTTGATCGGGAGGTTTTTTATGAGAGTCTATGAAAGTATTACAGAGCTGATCGGAAATACGCCTCTCGTTCGCCTGAACCGGATCGTCCCGGAAGGAGCGGCAGAGGTTTGGGTGAAGCTGGAAAAATTTAATCCGTCCGGAAGCGTCAAGGACCGCGCGGCGTACAATATGATCGCGGCCGCGGAGGCGGAAGGACTGATTCGGCCGGGGGACACGATCATCGAGCCGACCAGCGGCAACACGGGGATCGGCCTGGCGATGAACGCTGCGGCCAAAGGATACCGGGCGATACTGGTCATGCCGGACAACATGTCCAAGGAGCGGATCAACCTGTTGAAGGCGTATGGCGCCGAGGTGGTGCTGACGCCGAGCGAGCAGCGCATGCCGGGGGCGATCGCCAAGGCGCTGGAGCTGCAAAAGGAGATTCCGGGCAGCTTCATCCCGCAGCAGTTTGAAAACAAGGCGAACCCCGATATCCACCGGGTCACGACTGCCCGCGAAATTTTAGAGCAGACGAACGGACAGCTCGATGCCTTTGTCGCAACCGCGGGCACAGGCGGAACGATCACGGGGACGGGCGAAGCCTTGCGCGAGCAGCTGCCGGAGCTGTACATCGCTGTCGTCGAGCCAAAAGGCTCCCCCGTCCTGTCCGGCGGCAAGCCTGGACCGCACAAGCTGGTGGGGACCAGTCCGGGCTTCATCCCGCGCATTTTGAATACGGACATCTACAATGAGATCATCCAGATTGCAGACGAGGACGCGCTGGACTGCATGCGCAAGCTCGCCGCGCTGGAGGGGATTTTGGTAGGCCCGTCGTCGGGAGCATCGGTGTACGCCGCCATCACGATTGCCAAACGGCTTGGAGCAGGCAAGAGGGTCGTCTGCATCGCGCCGGATACGGGCGAACGGTATCTGAGCATGAACTTTTTTGAATAAGGGGCATGTTAATGAGGCCGTCCTGTAGGGGACGGCTCATTAACATGTTAGAGAGTTTCGACGGAATCTTGCAAAAGTTGCACGATCTGATGGGGAAAAGAATCGTGCTTTACCCCAAGAAAACGGTTACTTATAATGAGACTCAACCAACGCTGACAAGATTCGACGGGAAGGGGGAGGTAAGGTGCAGTTGACCTCGCGTTCCCGCGCGCTCCTGAAAGTGCTGCTGGACAGCACACGGCCGATGAAAATCCGGGAAGCGGCGCGCGATTTTCGCGTCAGCGAGCGGACGATCAAGTACGATCTGGAAGCGATCCGCACGTGGTTGAAGGAGCGCCACGTCACCCTGCACTCCCAGCCGAACAAGGGCATCTGGATCAGCGAAAACGAGGAAAAGCGGGCCCGCCTGCGCCGGCACCTGGAGGGATGGGGTCGGAGCGATTGGGTCCTGCATCAGAAGGAACGGGCCAAGCACCTGGCGCTCATGCTGCTGCTCGCCGACGGGTACGTGCGGCTGAACGATCTGGCGGACCGGATGGCGGTCAGCCGCAATACGGTGATATCCGACCTCAGAGAAGCGGAGAGCTTTCTCGCAGGGTGGGGGCTGGAGTTGATCAGCAGGCCGCGCTATGGAGTCAGAATATTCGGAGAAGAGCGGTCGGTGCGCTTTGCCCTGGAGTGTCTCCTGCACGATCTCCTGGAAGGCGACGAGATGTTCCGGCTGGTGCAGCGGGTACAGGGAGGCGCGGCGGACATCGCTGCTGCTGCCGATGAAGCAGGCCCCCTCGTGGAACAGCGGCTGCTCGGCGAAGAGGAGATTCGCCTGATCGATCAGGCGGTGCGGGAGCTGATGGCGCAGTTGTCGTTTGCCGTGACGGACCGGACGCTGATCAGCCTGCACATCCGGCTGTGCATACTCGTGCACAGGGTACAAAAGGGGAAAGTCCTGACTGCCGATGAAACAACCATTCAAACCGCGCAAGGATGGAGCGGCTACCCCTTGTTCGCGCAGACGGCCAACCGGCTGTTTGCTGCCTTGCGACTGATGGTCACACCCGACGAGCTGGCGTACGGCTGCCTCCCCCTGCTGGGGGTGGATTACCCCTTGACGGCTGTGCGCGGCAGCAGCCCGGCTCCCGACATCTACGACGTCACCATCCGGCTGACGGAAGCGGTCAGCCAGGCGATGCAGGTGCCGTTTGACGACGATCCCGAGCTGCACGAGCACCTGTTTGCCCACCTGACTGACAGGATCATGCGCTACCTGCAGGGGGTGCTGTACCCCAATCCCCTAACCAGCGAAATCTGCCGCTCGTATCCGCGGATGTTCGCCGCGGTCAAGCGGGCATGCCAGGACGTGCTCTGGCCGAGCGGCATCTGTCTGCTCGACGCGGACATCGCTTATATCGTGCTGCACTTTCAGGCCGCCTGGGACCGCTGGATGGAGCAGAAAAAGGTGAATGTGCTGGTCGTGTGCGGTACTGGACGGGGCACGGCCCGGTTCCTGAAAACCCAGTTGGAGGCGGAACTGAAAGGGCTGCGCGTCGTCGGCCTGTGCGGCAGTCTGGAGGTGGAGAAATACCTGGCCAGCCGCAAAGTGGACCTGATCGTCAGCGTTTTGCCGGTCAAGGCGGACGTGCCGGTTGTCGTCGTCAACGCTCTGCCCACCCGGCACGATCTCGAAAAAATTCACGACTGTCTGCAAACGATCTCCGCACAACCGTCGGCCGATTCGGCTGCGTCCGGAAGTGGCGGAGGGCCGCGGCGAAGCGATCTCTGCGCCGACCTTCACGAGCGTGACCTGCCGGTGGTGGAGCGGCTGTCGCAGGACGTGATCTACAAGGGATTCGAGCTGAGCCAAGCGATTACCGCGGCGTTTCGCGAACACTTGACCGAACAGGCGGCAAGCGGTCTGATGCTCCACATCATGCTAATGGTCAACCGCTTGACGTTTGGCTCCTCCTACGTGGAGTGGCAGACGGAAGCGGAGCCGGAGGGAGAAGACTATGCCGCATGGCGCAAAACGCTGAAAACGCTCGTGGAAAACGCCGGGCTTGCGGTGCCGGAGAGCGAGATAACGGCAATCATGCGATATTTTTCAGGGAAAGGGGTGACAGAGAGTGACAATTGATTTGCTCATCCAGGGAGGGCGGGTGATCGATCCCTCCCAGTCGATCAACGGACGGTATGACATTGCCATCAGCGGCGGGAGGATCGCGGCGCTGGCGGAGCCGGGACGGCTGCCGGCGCAATTGGGCGGCGCCAGGAAGACGCTGGATGCCTCGGGGACCATCGTGACGCCAGGACTGATCGACCTGCATGCCCATGTATTTCCGGGGCGGACGCCGCTCGGCATCGAGGCCGACCGCGTAGGGATCGAACAGAGCGTTACCACGCTGGTGGACGCGGGCAGCGCCGGAGCCCGCACGTTCGCAACCTTCCTGGACGAAGCTGTCAAACCGGCCGGGACCCGCGTGCTTGCGTTTCTCAACATTGCCGGCGAAGGATTGTGCGGCGGGCTGTCCGAGCTGGCGGACATGGACCGGCTCACGCCGCGGGAAGCGGTGGCGCTCATCCGGGAGCAGCCGCTGATCCGCGGTATCAAGGCGAGAATGAGTGCGTCGGTCGTCAGGGAAAACGGCATCAAGCCTCTGCTCGTCGCTAAGGAAGCGGCCCGGGAAGCGGGCTGTCCGCTTATGGTGCACATCGGAAACGCACCGCCGGCACTGTCGGAGATTTTGCGCGTGCTGGATGCCGGCGACGTGGTGACCCACGCGTTTCACGGAAAAGCGGGCGGCATCCTGGACGAACGGGGCCGGCTGATTCCGGAAGCGGAAAAGGCACTGGCGCGCGGCGTGCTGTTTGACGTGGGGCACGGCACGTCCAGTTTCAGCTTCCGCACCATGCGGCAGGCGCGGGCGCTCGGCCTGGCGCCGCATACGATCAGCACCGACATTTACCGGCAGAACGCGGCGGGACCGGTACACAGCCTGACGACCACGATGACGAAGTTTGTGGCGCTCGGCTATTCGCTGGAGGAGGTGATTGCCGCTTGTACGGCAGCGCCTGCCGCCGTTTTGCGAATGACGGATGAAATCGGGACGCTGCGGCCGGGTGCAGTGGCCGATCTGAGTGTGCTGGAGCTGACAAACGTCCCCGTCGTCCTGACAGACTCGGAACGAGAGCAGCTCACGGCGGAGGAGTCGGTTACAGCAAGGCTGACGATTAAAGCAGGAAAGGTACTGACATGCAGATGATCAAGGCAATAGTGCAGGAAGTGGCGGAACAGTTGGAAGCTAACTTATCTGAAATTTCTGAATTAAACAACCTGATGGCAGCAGCTCTTGACGAGACGACCCGTCTGGGATTAACAGTCTCCCGTGACAGATGGCTGGCGATGGGCGTGCACATGCTGGGATTTTTGCGGCGGATGCGAAGCGGAGAGACGCTTCCGCCCGTGGAGAAGGAGCTGTATGCGGAGATCCCGCCCGAGATGCTGCATCTCGCCGGACGCGTGCTCGCCGCCGCCGGATCAGCACGGGAAGCCGGGGATGCGGAAGTGTTTTTAATGGCCGTCCATTTTGAAGCGGCACGGGCGCTGCAGCAGGAACAACCGTAGCAATGGAGGAGGGTATGCGAATGGCAAAGGTAAAAGTGGTGATTGGCGACCGGTTGGGCAAGGGCCACAATGTGGCAAAAGGCGTGGAAGCGGCGGGGGGCTTGGCGATCCTGATACCCGGCGTCGGCGCGGACATGAAAGTGGGGGACGTGATGTACCGGGAAAACGCTGATTTCGGCCTGTCGTTTTGCGGCAGCGGAGGCGCAGGGGCGCTGACCGCGAAGACGAAGTACGGCTACCCGGTCGAATACGGTCTCAGGTCTGTGGAAGCGGGCATTACCGCGCTTCAAAACGGCAGCAAGGTGATCGGATTCGGGTTTATGGACACGGAAGAGCTGGGCAGACGGTTGACCGAAGCATTCATCAAACTGGCGGGGAGGTAGCCTATGTACACGGAAGTGACTCGCACGCTGAGACTGACGGGGAGCGCGGAGACCAAAGAAGGGGCGTTCAACAGGATTTTCGCCCAGATCAAGCACGCGATCGCGCGGGAGACGTCCGATCTGGTGGTGCGGATTGAACCGCTCGCGGTCGAGGTGGTGTCCGCGACGGAGACGTCGTACCGGGAGCGGCTGTTTGGCCTCTTTTTTCCGCGCACCCGCACGCGATACGAGATTACCGCAGACGTAAGCGTCCGGCTGGGACTTGTTCGGCTGCAGGAGATTCCGTTCCGGCAGCAAAGCGAGCAGCCGACCGGCGTGAAGCAGCTGCTCGGCCAGCGATAGAAAGAAACAGGGGGAACGTTCATGGTGACATGGATGATTGCGTTGAAATCGATGGTAATCGGCGCACTGGTCGGCTTCGGCGTGGGAGCGGGGGCGGCCCGGATGTTTCACGCACCGAACGTGCAGGGAATGGGGGCGTTTCGCACTTTTGGCGAACTGAACGCCTGCGCCGGTGACCCGATCTCCCACTTTTCGTTCGGATTGGGCTTCTTCTTCAATTCCTGGGCGTCCGTGGTCGGGGCCGGCGCGCTGACCCAGGATGTGGACCACCGGATTTTGCCCAACTGGACGGCAGCCCTTCTGCTGTGGAAAAACAAAAACGTGGAGGAGACTTTGCACGACCCGAAAAAAATGGCGATCGTCGGGGCAGTCGTCGGTGCAGTCGTCGTGACGCTGCTCAATTCGACAGCGACGGCCATTCCCCAGTCGATGCAGCTGGTGGCGACGAAAGTCCTGGTTCCGGCCGCCAACTGGCTGATCAATCCAATCATGCCGATCGTCTTCTGGATGGCTGCGATGGATGCGGGAAAACGAACCGGCGTCTGGGGCACCGTTCTCGGCGGGTTTTCCCACCTGGTCATGGGCAACGCCGTACCGGGCATTGTGCTCGGCATCCTGATCGGCAAAGGCTTGGACGACAGCGGATGGAACCGGATTACCAAAACCCTGGTGACGGCCGTGGTGCTGCTGTTTATCCTGAGCGGGTTCTTCCGCGCATTTGACGTGGCGCTGTTAAAGAGCATCCAGGTGGACGTTCCGCAGTGGCTGATTGATCTGCATGAGATGTTTGGATCGGTGGTGAACAAGTGATGAATGAAGGTCAGGCAAAAGGTTTCTGGTATTCCGAGTGGGCGTTTCCGCTCTTCGTCGCGTGCCTGTCTTCCGGGATTTTTGCCGGGACTCATCTGTATTATGTGTATCACATTGGAGCTTTCAACGACATCGCCATCGTCGCCATGCTGGAAGCGGGGATAAAAGGCGGCGGGTATGGAGCGGCAGCTGCGTTTGGCGCCAGCTTCCTGTTTGCCCGCGTCCTGGAAGGGCCGCTGGTCGGCATCCTGGACATCGGCGGTTCGCTGCAGACGGGCATTGGCATCGGCGTTCCGGCGCTGATGCTCAGCGCGGGCATGACGGCCCCGCTGCTTTCGTTCCCGCTGGCACTGGTAACGGGAGCGCTGCTGGGACTGATCATCGGCGCGGTGATCGTCCTGATCCGCACGTTTACGATCAACGTGGCCAAGTCCACGTTTGGCGCTGACGTGATGATGGGAGCGGGCAACGCAGCCGGACGCTATCTCGGTCCGCTGATCGTCATTTCTGCGATCATGGCGTCCATACCGGTTGGCATCGGTGCCACCATCGGGGCAGCCGTTTTCTACTACTTCAAAAAACCGATTGCCGGCGGGGCGATCATCGGCGCGATGATTTTGGGAGCGATGTTCCCCATCCCGCCGCAGTGACGCCTTTGGCCCAACACACCGGGAAGGAGGATGCTGCAACCAAATGGGCATCTACCAATCATACGGTCTTAGACAGGTAATCAACGCCAGCGGCAAAATGACGGCGCTCGGAGCCAGCGCCGTCCATCCCGCTGTCGCCCAGGCGATGGGCGAGGCAGCCATGGACTACGCGGAGATCGCCGAGCTGTTGAAAGCGGCCGGCAAAAAAATCGCCGATGTGACGGGAGCAGAAGACGGGTGTCCGACATCCGGTGCGGCTGCGGGCATCGCCATTGCCGTCGCCGCCGTCATCGCCGGCCGCAATTTGCGTCTGATCGAACAGCTGCCGGACTCGGAGGGGCTGCGCAACGAGATCGTGATTCAAAAAGGGCATGCCGTCCACTTCGGGGCATCGGTACGGCAGATGATTGCCCTCGGCGGCGGGAAGGTGGTGGAAGCGGGTCACGCCAACCACGTGGAGGAAGCGCACCTGCGCGAAGCGATCGGCGAACGCACGGGGGCGCTGCTGTACGTCAAGTCCCACCACGCCGTGCAGAAAGGGATGCAGCCGCTGGAGACGATGATCGCCCTTGGCAGGGAGTACGGACTTCCCGTTATCGTGGACGCCGCCGCGGAGGAAGACCTCCGGCTGTACATCGCCAAGGGAGCGGATGCGGTCATTTACAGCGGCGGAAAGGCAATCGGTGGGCCCACCTCCGGGTTTGTCTGCGGCAAAGCCGAACTGATGGAAGCCTGCCGCGCCCAGTACAAAGGCATCGGCCGGGCGATGAAGGTAGGTAAGGAGGCGATCGTTGGCCTGCTGGCAGCTCTTGAGCGGTACGAATTGGCCAGCAAGGACGCCGGAGAGCAGCTTCAGCTGGTCGAACGGCTCGTCGCGGCAATCAACGAACTGCCGGGACTCCATGCCGCCGTGGTGCAGGACGAAGCGGGGCGCGCCATCTACCGTGCGCAGGTAAAAGTGGACGAGCGGACGGCAGGGATGACAGCCCATGAGCTGATTCGCCTCCTGGAAGCGGGCGACCCGGCCATTTTCACCCGCAATCACTACGCCAACACGGGCGTGATTGCCTTTGACCCGAGACCGCTGCGCCCCGGACAGGAAGCGATCATTGCAGCCCGCCTCCGGGAGATTTGGAGCAACAGAAAGTGAGGGAGCACCCATGTCAACGAACAAGCCAACCATCCGACTCAATGTTCTTGCCAAACACGTGGAAAACGCCAGGGGGATTTTGGAAGCGACCGAGGGCCGGGTGCTTATCGGCGTGATGGTAAAAGCGTACCCTGACGTTGATGCCGCCGCTGCCGCCGTAGAGTCGTTCCAGCGCGCCGGCGTGCCCGTTTCCGTGGGTTTGGGGGCCGGCGACCCGACCCAGTGGAACAAGGTGGCTGAGGTGGCCGCACGGACAAAACCGGCCCATGTCAACCAGGTGTTTCCCGCCGCCGGCTACACACTGGGCTGCCTGCAGCAGGCAGGGAGCAGCGATACAATTGTTAACGCGCTGATCGCCCCCAGCGGCACACCGGGGCGGGTCATCATATCGACCGGCCCCGTAAGTGGGACCTGGCAGGAGACCGTCTCCTGCGAGGCGGCTGCGGCGATGCTGGCGGAGATCGGCGTGCATTCAGTCAAATTTTACCCGGTGAACGGATGCCAACGCCTCGACGAACTGCGGGCGATGGCTCGCGCGGCAGTGCGCTGCGGTCTGTCCGTATTCGAACCGACTGGAGGCATCGACGCATCCTCCATCCGGCGTGTGGTGGAAACCTGCCTGGAGGAGGGGGTCCAACACGTGATTCCGCACATCTATACCTCCATCGTCGACAAGGCGACCGGGCTGACCAGGACGGACCAGGTGAAAGAACTGATCGCCGCCCTGCCGCAGGTGTAACACTTGCAAAGAGAGATTGGGAGTGGAATGTTTCATGTTGGAAAAACAAGTGATTGTCACCCTTCCCCAAGGGCTGCATGCCCGACCGGCGTCCGCATTTGTGCAAACGGCTTCCGTTTTTGCCAGTGACATCGGTCTGCGCAAAGGCGGGAAGACGGCAAACGGAAAAAGCATCATCAGCATCATGTCGCTGACCGTTGCCCAGGGTGAGCAGGTGTCCCTGACCGCTGACGGGCCTGACGAGCAGCGGGCGCTGGAGGCGTTGGAAAAGCTGCTGACGATGGCGGTCGAGCAGCAGCCAGGCGCTCATTCGTAAACGAGATCAGGTAACAGGCAAAGCGTGTCAGCCAGCCAGCTTTCGTTTCGCGGTGCAGGCTGCTTCCTGTTCCCAAAAGCGCCTCGTTTCCGCCACGACGACGCCGGAGAGACCGATCAGGCCGATCAAATTGGGCACAGCCATCAGCCCGTTCATAATGTCAGACAGCGTCCAGACGAGGTCCAGCTTCAGCGTTGCACCGACGCTCACCATCGCCACAAAGACGAGGCGGAAGTAACGGCCGGAATCCTTGCCCGCCAGGTATTCGAAGCACTTTTCGCCGTAGTAGGCCCATCCGAGAATGGTGGAGTAGGCAAACAGGATCACGGCAACGGCCAGCACGTAGCTGCCGGCCGGGCCAAATACGGTCTGGAATGCGTAGGTCGTCGCCTCCACTCCTGATTTGCCCGTTTCCCATGCGCCGGTCGTCACCAGGGCCAGTCCGGTAATCGTACAGACGATGATGGTGTCGAGAAAGGTGCCTGTCATCGAGACCAGCGCCTGCTTGGCCGGCGTGTCGGTCTTGGCGGCAGCGGCCGCGATCGGAGCGCTGCCCAGCCCCGCCTCATTGGAAAAGACGCCGCGGGCCACTCCTTTTTGAATCGCCATCGCCACCGTGGCCCCCAAAAAGCCGCCCGTGGCCGCCGTCCCGTTGAAGGCCCCTTCGAGAATGATGGATACCGCCTGCGGCACCCGGTCCAGGTGGAACAGGACGACGCAAATGCCGGCGGCGATGTAAAACAGGGCCATGAACGGCACGAGAACACTGGTCACCTGGCCGATCTTGCGCACGCCGCCCAGCACCACGAACGCGGTGAACAGCGCCAGGGCCACGCCGGACGCGAGCGGGGGAACGGCGAAGTTCAAATGCAGCGCGTCCGCCACCGAGTGGGCCTGCACCATGTTGCCGATCCCAAACGAAGCCAGCGTGCCAAACAAGGCAAAGAGCACAGCCAGCCATTTTTGCTTCAATCCCCGTTCGAGGTAGTACATCGGGCCGCCGGAATAGCGGCCGTCCGCTTCGCGAATCCGGTAGGTGACCGCCAAAATGGCTTCGGCATACTTGGTGGCCATGCCGAACAGGGCAGTAACCCACATCCAGAAGATGGCGCCGGGACCACCCGTGGCGACGGCAGTGGCGACACCTGCGATGTTGCCCATCCCGATGGTGGCGGCCAGCGCTGTCATCAGCGCCTGAAAGTGGTTGATATCCCCAGGCGAGCCGCTCTCCTGCCGGCCAAAGGCCAGCCTCAAGGCATACCACAGTTTGCGGAACTGCAATCCTCTCAACCTCACTGTCAGCATTACGCCCGTGCCCACCAACAGCACCAGCGTGGGCAGTCCCCATACGTAACCGTTGATTACATCCAGCCAATGCAGCAGCTTGTCCATGTCGTTTCCTCCTTGTTTGTCGTACAAATCTGCGTACAAAAGAAAAAACATTTCATCGCGGATGAAATGTTTCTGGAGCGGGCATGGACACGCAAAACGGCCCGTTCATGGGGAATCAGGGGAGCAATAAGCCCCTAGCGCCATTCCGGTCGTTTTGCAGCTGTCGTTCGCTCTGTCCTTTTACCTGAGAGATTCATTCGCATTGCTGCGAATTTGCTCCTTCGGTGCCCGTGCCCCTCGCCGATGCGGGTAGGGGGTCTCTCCAGAGGTTCGTCCCCATTCAGTTTCACTTGTTGCCAAGACCTGAGAGTTTCGGGATGTGCTCCCTTGCCCCGTCGGTAGATCGTTTCCGATCTTTTCCTGAATGGTTCATCCGATCTCATATGCAATTTGACAGAAAAAATATATAGCTAAATTAAACTTCTGTCAATCTTGTGAAATGTTTCGAACGTGTCCCATATTCCAGGTCTAAGTGACAGCTCCCCGCAATACGTTATAACAATGAACAACACGCTGCCCAAGATGCGCCTAAAAAAGAGACAACCCGTGCGGGACTTCGCTGAAGACCGCAGCTGGCAGCGAGGAGGGATTTGTGCATGCTGCATATCGTCGCCTGTATCAAACAGGTGCCGGACACGAAGGTTATCAAGATGAACCCGAAGACGAACACGATGGACCGATCCAGCGCTCCAGCCATTCTCAACCCGTATGACGCCCACGCCGTGGAAGAGGCGGTCCGGCTGAAGCAGCGCTACGGCGGCACTGTCTCCGTGCTGACAATGGGACCGCCGCCGGCCGTCAAGGCGATCCGCAAGTGCATCGAGATCGGTGCGGACGAGGGCTACATGATTACCGACCGGGCATTCGCCGGGGCGGACACGCTGGCCACCAGCTATGCGCTGACCAAGGCGCTGGAGAAAATCGCCAAGCAGAAGCCGATCGATCTGATCATCTGCGGCAAGATGACGATCGACGGCGACACCGGGCAGGTGGGGCCGGGCATCGCCAGACGGCTCGACATACCGCCGCTGACCAATGTGAAAAAGGTGGTGGAGATCAACAAGGAGAAGGGATACGCCATCGTCCACCGCAAGCTGGAGGACGGGTACGAAGTGGTCCAGTCCACGCTGCCTTGTCTGTTCTCCGTGGAAAAGGAGATCAACGAGGTGCCGTACTCTCCGCTTCCCAACATGCTACGCGCCGCCCGCTACCAGCCCGTCATCTGGTCCGTCAACGACCTGGAGGACGTGGATCGGAGCCTGCTGGGGCTGAAAGGTTCACCCACGATCGTCGCCAAGGTGTGGCCGCCGGAGAAACCCAAGGGGGGCGAAAAGCTGCAGGGCAGCCCGCGCGAGCAGGTGAACCGGCTGATGGAAATCCTGGCGGAGAAGAAGGATTTGTTTCGCGCAAAGGAGGGACGGGCATGAACCTGGAGGAGTACCGCGGGGTCTGGGTGTTTTTGGAACAGCAGGACGGCCGGATCGCACCGGTGTCGCTGGAGCTGCTGGGGGCGGGGCGAAAGCTGGCTGACAAGCGGGGTGTGCCGCTTTCCGGCTTGCTGATCGGCGACCAGGTGCGTGAACTGGCGACGGTCGCCTTCCAGTACGGAGCGGACGTCGTCTATCTCTACGATGACCCGATTTTTCACTACTACCGGACCGAGTCCTACATGCGTGCCGTGATCGCATGCGTGCAGAAGCACAAACCGGAAATCCTGCTCTACGGAGCCACGTCGACCGGCAAGGATTTGGCCAGCGCCGTGGCGACCGATCTGGAGACGGGGCTGACCGCCGATACCACGATGCTTGACGTGGATCAAGAAACGGGCCTGCTGGAAGCCAGCCGTCCGGCGTTCGGCGGCAACATCATGGCGACTATCCTGTGCAAAAAGCATCGGCCGCAGATGGCCACCGTCCGGCCCAAGGTGATGAAGGCACTGCCGCCCGATCCCAATCGTACAGGCCAGATTGTGGAGGAGCGGATTCCCCTGCGAGAGGAAGAGATCCGCACCAAAGTGCTGAAGATCGTCCGCGAAACCAGCAGGAGAGTGCGGCTGGACGAGGCGGACATCATCGTCGCCGGCGGCAAGGGGATGGGCAGCAAGGAGGGCTTCCAACTGATCCACCGCTTCGCCGAGGCAATCGGCGCGACGGTCGGGGCCAGCCGGGATGCCGTCGAGGCGGGATGGATCGACCACCAGCATCAGGTGGGGCAGACCGGGGTGACGGTGACGCCGAAAATCTACTTTGCCATTGGCATTTCCGGAGCGATTCAGCACCTGGTCGGGATGCAGAACTCCGGATTGATCATCGCGATCAACAAGGACCCGGACGCGCCGATCTTTCAGGCGTGCCACTACGGCCTCGTCGGTGACGCGTTTGAAATCGTCCCGCTCTTGATCGAGGCGCTTCAGGCGGAATCGGACAAGGAGGTGCAGTATGGCGGAAAAGTTTGATGCAATCGTCGTCGGGGCCGGACCGGCGGGCACGGCGTGCGCCTACACGCTGGCGAAGGCCGGTGTCAACGTCCTGCTTCTGGAGCGGGGCGAATATCCCGGCTCCAAAAACGTCATGGGTGGAGTGCTCTACCGCAAAATGATGGAGGACATCATCCCCGGCTTTTACAAGGAAGCGCCGGTGGAGCGGCCGATCGTGGAGCAGCGCTTCATGATGCTGGATGAACAATCGGCGCTGACATTCAGCTACAAGGGGTTGGAGTGGGCGAAGGAGCCGTACAACAACTTCACCGTGCTGCGCGCCAAGTTTGACCAGTGGTTTGCCGACAAGGCAGTGCAGCAGGGGGCCCTGCTGGTAAACGAAACGGTCGTGCGGGAGTGCATCGTGGAAGACGGCAAGGTGGTGGGAGTACGCACCGACCGGCCGGACGGAGAGGTGTTCGCTGACGTGGTAGTGTTGGCCGACGGGGTGAACTCGCTCTTGGCCAAGTCGCTCGGCTTCCACAAGGAGTTTCGGCCTGACGAAGTGGCCCTCGCTGTCATGGAAGTGCTCAAGCTGGACCGCAAGATCATCGAGGACCGCTTTAATCTGGAAGGGGATCAGGGCTGTACGATCGAAATCTTCGGCGACTCGACCAAAGGCATTCTCGGCACCGCCTGGCTGTACACCAACAAGGACAGCCTCAACATCGGCGTGGGAGCAATGCTGTCCGGTCTGATCAAGCATAAGATCAAACCCTATGCACTGCTGGACTACGTCAAGAATCACCCGATGATCCGCCCCTACATCCAGGGCAGCGAACAGCAGGAGTACCTGGCCCATCTCATCCCGGAGGGCGGCTACCGCTCCATGCCCAAGATCGTCGGTAACGGCGTACTGGTGGTAGGGGACGCAGCCCAACTGGTCAATGCGATCCACCGCGAGGGCTCCAACATGGCGATGACCTCGGGTGTGCTGGCGGCGGAAGCAATCCTGGAGGCCAAAGCGGCGGGAGACTTTTCCGAAAAGACGCTGGATACGTACCGCAAAAGACTGTTGGACAGCTTCATTGGCCAGGACCTGAAAAAGTATCAGGACGCCACGCATCACTTTGAACGTTCTCCCCAGTATTTCGAGCGATATATTCCCATGATGAACCGGGCGGCCAGCCAGATGTTTACCGTGGACGGCAGTTCCAAGTGGGAGAAGCAAAAGAAAATCTGGCGTGATCTGGGCACGGCCAGGGAGAAATGGAAGATGGCCCGCGATCTGATGCAGGCATGGAGGGTGATGAAATGAGGAAAGAGCTGCCCGCAGGCCAATCGATCGAGGAAAAGCAGTACCTCGTCCGCTTCAAGGCAGACACCAAGTCACACCTGCACGTGCTGGATGCGGACATCTGTGCCACCAAGTGTCCTGACAAGCTGTGCACGATTTTTTGTCCGGCCGAAGTTTACAAGTGGGAAGGTGTGCGCATGCATGTGGGGTACGAGGGATGTCACGAATGCGGAAGCTGCCGGATTGGCTGTCCGTACGAAAACATCAAGTGGGAATACCCGAAAGGCGGTCACGGGATTATTTTCAGACTGGGGTAATGGACGGTGGAACATGTTTAAGCCGGGGGAATGCGTTGTCTACACCCGTGACGGAGCCAGAGGAATCGTCATCGCGGTGAACGGGGAATGGTATCAAATATTCTGGGAGGACACCTTTGTCAGTTGGGAAAAAGCGGAGGTGCTGACGAAAGCGGAGCAGCTTTCCTGACGACAAAAAAGCGGGAGCCACGGCTCCCGCTTCCCAACTTTTCCATATACTGTTTCGAGACTGTGAAGAGATGGGACATGCCCGGTCAATCAAGACCAACGTCACTCAATAAAGGATACATCTGAGCGGCGTCACCTGTTTGCCGTGGATGCGAAAACATCCCAGAACCGGCTGTTGTCCGGCAAGGGACAGGACCAGATAGGCAGTCTCCGGATAACAGGCGTGCTCGATATCGTACGGCGATGGATAAGCGGGAGCGGCCGGATGAGAGTGGTAGATGGCGACAAGACGTTCCCCTCTCTGTTCCATTTGGGCAAAGACCTGGCGAATCTGTTCCTCTCTCATGGAAAACGAGAAGGGGCTTTTATCGGCGTTCTCCATCTTCCAAATGGTCTCCGCCCGTCCGCATCTCCCCGACAGCAGTCCACATGCTTCATAGGGCTGTTCAGCAGTGCAGTGGACAACCATCTCTCGCCACACATGATAAGCCAGCGGCAGGACGATGCCTATGGGACTACGGCTTGAAACGCCTCCCGCAGCAACCGCCCGATCTTCGTTGCGGCAACGATTTGACCACGTGCGACTTGCCCCATCCGGTATGTCCTGGAGGGGATACGTGCTGCTGACTGTTGCTCGGAAGATGGGGGTGCGTGTGGACAGGCCTCATTTGCCGTTGTCTGTAGAGTGCGCGGATCTGATCCGGTGTCATGAAAATCCCTTCCTTTCCTTCGGCGTATACTATGATGTATTCGTCGGCGGAAAGGAAGGGAACGGCGGTTGCACATCGGAGTGCAGTCGGGGAAAGGACGGGCGGTCTGGGTGCATGGTTACGCGTTTTTAAAGGGATTAAAGGCAGTGACTGCAGACGTGTTGTGCGGTTTGAGAAAAGAGGCGTGAGCGCTGTTGGACGGCAGTCTCAACACGGGCGTGCCTCCCGCTGCCAGTTGCTGTTGCTGGGCAGCAGCAGGGGATTCCATCCCTTTTTTGCTTCGCGATTCGCGTGACTGGTAATCGTGGATGGCCTGCCGGTACTTTTCTTCTTTTTTCTGCAAGTCTTTGATCGTCTTCTTCAACTCCTGGCGTTCCCGCTGCCATTCCGCTTCCTGCGCCTGCAAGCGGGCGATCACTTCTTCCTTCTCCTTCAGCTGCTGCTGATAGGTTTCTTCCCGCTCCGATTGAGTCGATGCGTGTATCAATTTTTGCTGTAATTCATCAATCTGCTGCTGCCATTCTGATTTCTCGGCCTGATGGCGGGCGATGATGTCGTCCCGCTGGTGAAGCAACTGCGTCAGCGCTTCCTCGTTTTGCCGGGAAGATTCAAGCTGCTGCGTCAGTTCTTCAAGCGCTCCCCGCCATTCGGCTTCTTTTGTCTGATAGCTGGCGATGGTCTCTTCCAGCTGCTTGATGCGCTGGGCATCGTCGGTTGTTTGTTGGTGGTACTCCTTGAGCTCTTGGTTCAGCAACTCCCATTTTTCGCTCCACTCCGCCTCTTTGGCCTGATAGCGGGCGATGATGTCGTCTCGATGGTGAAGCTGCTGCGTCAGTTCTTCAAGCGCTCCCTGCCATTCGGCTTCTTTTGTTTGGTAGCTGGCGATGGTTTCTTCCAGCTGCTTGATGCGCTGGGCATCGTCGGCTGTTTGCTGCTGGTGCGCCTTGACTTCTTGGTTCAACAACTCCCATTTTTCGCTCCACTCCGCCTCTTTGGCCTGATAGTAGGCGATGATGTCGTCTTTTTGCTGCAGCAGCTGCGCAACGTCCTCTGAAAGCATCGCCCCCTGGGCTTCCCTTACGATTTCCCTCCACTCTTCCAGGGTTTTCTGCCATTCCGCCTCCTTTTCCTTGTAATAGGCGATGGTTTGGTCCCGTTGTTCAAGCAGGGCAAGCTGACTTGCCTCGAGTTGTTCAAGCTCGTGCACCCGGTCTTTCAGTTCGGCCACCACGCGGTTCAATTCGTCTGCCCTGCGCTGTTGCTCTGTCAGTGATCGTTTTACCTGTTCCAGGTGCTGGTTGTGCCATTCTTCCCGGTCCCGCAGTTCCTTCAGTTTTTTGCTGGCAAGCTGTAGTTCTTCGTAGTACTGGTTCGCTTTCGCTTCAAAAAACTGCGCTTGCCGCTTCAGCAGGAGAAGCTTTTCCTTCTCCGGCTTCGCTTTGCTGGAGGTCTTTTTTTTCAGCACCGTACGTTCCTCCTTTGCAGTGTGTGTTCCCCTATAGACATATGTAAGGGAGCGGGAAGTGTGAAAAAGCGGAGAAGAGTTAGGCTGTTACGGGTGAGTATATGTTTCACTTAAAACAGAAACGGGAGAAGAGCAACTCTTCTCCCGTCGTACTGAAGACAAACCGGTTGTACCGAGGAGAAGCACGTTTCCAGGCAGAGCGACTTGTGAGCCCTACCGAGCGGAGCTGCGATTTGCGGGTAAAAGGATCGCCACCGTTGAACAGGCTGCGTAGCTATGCGGCTTTGGCGATCCCCCGCAAATCGATGCGGAGCGAGCAGTTTGTGCTTCCTTGCTGGGCGAGCACGGAGCGGATGACGGAAACGTGTTCTCCTTGCAACGGCCACTTTGTCTACACACAAACGGGAGAAGAGCAACTCTTCTCCCGTTTTGTATCGATTCTGGCGAATTACGGAATGGACGGCGTCGGGATTACATCCGGGAACGTTACGCAGTCTTGGACCAGCAGCTGCTCGTCGGGGACAATCGTAAGTGCTGCGGAGAAGATGGGGAGTCCGGCTCCGTTGGTCAGCAGCAGGAGCACGACGTCCGGCAGCCCCAGACCGGTTTCGGCCAAGACGAGCGTGTAGTTCACCGTTTCTTGCGTGCCTGTTGCCGTGAACGTTCTCACGCCGGTACCGGTAACGACAAGACCGAGGAGGATGGTCGGCAGAACGATTCCCAGACCAAGGTCCGGCAGAACCGTGATGCACGTCGGCGAGCTGATCGTCGTTGGCGTGAGGCTGAAGCTTTGGTCGCCGGGGATGACGTCAGGCAGCGGTGTCGGACCAGGCGTATCGAAGAAGTTGAAAGTGAACGTGCTGGCCGACGGATTGCAGCTCGGGCAGATGTCGGCGATCAACTGTACGGTACCGATTTCTACCGGTGCCAGCGGCGGCAGGCCGAGGCTTACTGTTACGCCGGTAAGCAGCGTATTGACTGTAGCCTGGCAGTCGCAGTTCGCACGCGGGAAGATCGTCGGGCACTGCGGCGGGAAGACGATCGGCGGGCAGCGGAAACCAGGACCGGGGGACGGTGTCGGTACCGGGATGTCGTTCGGACGCGGTGCGCAGAACTTGGCCAGTACCTCCAGTTTTACTTCCGCTTCCACCTGGATTTCCTTGCAGATCGTGATCTCCAATTCTACCATGCCGCCGAGCAGAACGCTGCCGATCGGCGTGCACTCGATTGCGGTAATCCGGCAGAGAATGTTGTTTTCGTCCAGCGGCTCCGGCAGGCAGAGCACCACTTCGTCATCAAACTGGATGGTCGCCGGGAATTCGCACAGGAACGTACCATCAGCAAAAATGCGAAGCAACACAGTAGCACCGAACAGGAACCGGACAACGCCTACGCGGACGGTAGCACCGCCAACCGTGATCGTCTCACGGCGAATGCCGATGACACGGCAGGAAAATTCGGGCGAAATCGTGGGTTGCGGTTTCGGAATCAGCGGGAACGGCGGCGGTACGATCGGTTCCACGCACTGAATCGTAATGTCCTGTCCCGCACGGATGGCTTCGTCAACCAACGGCCGGCAGTCGTCTGGAATGGGAACCTTGTTGCGGTCCCTGTTGGCAAATACAACCCAGTCGTACACCTTTTGAACGCGGATGCACTCTTCCTGCAGATTGTTGGGAATCGGCGGAGGTGCGGTTGGCGTCGGTGTAGGTGTCGGCACTTGGTAACCCCTGATGGGCTTCACTTTATGCACCAGTACAACCCTTCCTTTCTATAGGGTATTTGATTTTGCATTACATACTATGGAGGCAGCGGGAGATTTGCTTGTCAACGAATGCCCATTTTTCGCGCAGTCTTCGCTTCGTGCCCTTCTGTTTAGAAAGGAATGGCGAACTGGCGCATGAACCAGTCGTCGTCGTATTTGCGGCGGGCGAAATACCGCAGACGCTGGGCCACGGCCCCGCATTGCAGCACCTCGCGCTCAATCCGGTTGGGATCGGCGTGGATGATCAGTTTCTTGCAAGCTGCAATCCGCGATTCGTTAAAGTGGCTGTACGCCATACGCAGCATGTTGTAGTACACATGCTCAAACTCCACTTTGTACGGATGGGCTTTTCGGAACAGGTGGAGGATTTTGACCGAGGGTTGTACATGGCAGCGGTAACCAAACAACCATAATTTTATGGAAATTTCGATGTCTTCAAAGCCCCAGACGCGAAACCCTCTGTCAAAACCGCCGATGTCCATAAAGACGTGTTTCGGCATGGCCAGACAGCCGCCGGGGAGGATGGCGGATGGTTCCGGTCGGTTAACATGCCGGGTCCAGACTACGCCCAATCGCTGGTCAAGCGTCTGGCCGTAGCCGACCTTGTGGGGCTCCTGCATCGACGCGATGGCGGGAGATACCGCATCGGTGCGCCCGGACTTGATCAGATCGACGAGACCGTCGATCCAGTAATTCGGAAACGTCAGATGGGCGTCACAGAAAATCAGATAGGTGCCTTTGGCGTGTTCCGCTCCCAGATTTCTCGCAGCAGCTGCGCCGATTCCAGGCGTGGTGATCAGCTTGACCCGGCCATTCTGTTCTTCTGTTTGCAAAAAGGCGCAGCAGTTGTCTGAAGAACCGTCATCCACCACGATGATCTCATACGGATAGCGCGTTTTCGCGGCGCGAAGCGATTCAAGCGTGGTGCGCACGTTGTTTCCCTCATTTTTGGCCGGAAAAATGACGGAAACCAACGGCAGGTGTTCGTCCGACATGGGATCACTCCTTTCTCCTGACATGGTATGGCAGAACGAAGAAGGGGGTACCCGTCTTCTCGGAAAATGACCGCTTCACGTCTCACGCATGGTGCCGGCTGTTCATACACTAGACAGCGGATGGGGAAATACCCATTGGAGGAGTGAATCGCATGGACGTCGAGGTATATTACGCGGGACAGCGCAGCGGGACCATACCGTACATGTCGGTGCCCGCCTTTCGCCTGTTCTGCAAACAGAATGGCTTTCAGCTCAGATGGGATGCCGAACAGAAGCGGATTGAGCTCGATTCCGGGCTAAAGGGGAGAGTCTGTGTCCTGGCGGTGGGAAAAGCCGGAAAAGACGCCTCCTACGAATGTGAGATTTTGAACAGGGTGCAGGCGTTTCTGTCCGAGTACGGGGCAGAGGTCGTGATCGGAGAACCGGCGAAGATTCTCAAAAAGGATGTGGCGATCCGCTTTAGCGTCAAGGAGATCCGCGCATCCGTCTCCCCCAAGTTGATCGTGTTTCGCAGCGAAAACGAGTCACGCAGGACGCTGGTTGACTGCCTCCACCATGAACTGAAGCAAACAGGGATCAACTGCGTGGTAAAACTGCTGCGGGAAGCCCGCTCTGCTTCCTCCGGTATCGCGGTTCAATTTCAACTCCCTCAGGGAACGGATGAACAGCAGCGCAAGGCGTACGCAGAATGCATCGCCTTTTTTCTCGCTTCCGGAATCCTTCATTACTTTCTCACCGGTCTGCGTATCTCACCGCTGTCATACCTGTCGCGCCATCTGCTGAAAGCGTTTGGGGGCAGAGCTGCTGCGGAAGAGGCGGATTCGGCAGATGCAGCAAAGAATGCGGGGGAGGAAGCGGACGCATACAGCGCCGCCGGGGTGAACGAACAGCAGGAAGCGGCTCCAACGGAACCTCTGGAGACAGAGGCGGCCTTGGGCGCACAGACAATCGATGTGCAGCCTGATCCTGACACGGCTGAAGCCAGGACGGACGAGGCGGAGCCGCAAGTTACTGTGCAGGAAGCAGTCCCTTTGGCGGAAACGTTCCGGCAGGCGGAAGCAAGGCGGCTGGAAGCAGAGGTGTTTTTCGACTACACCGTGCTGCGGTCCGATGTAGAAAACCGGCCGTTTTTGCTCATCGGCAATATTTGCGTAAAAAATACGGGAACAGAAGCGCTGTACAATCCGGTTGTCTGCCTTCGCGCCGATCCGCCTGACAGCATCAAGATGGGGGGACAAATCCTGCCGCCCAATTTGGTGGAAACGCTCGCCGTGCAAAGTTCTGCAGGGATCAAAGGGTGGCGGTATCTGGAGAATGACTGGTTTACGCAGGCGAAAGAACGAGGGGAGTACTGGATGGCACCGATTCATCCCGTGAGGATTGAGCCGAACACAACCGAGATGTTTCAGAATTTCCAGTTCTCCGTCACCAAACCGGAAACCGGAAACACCGTGACGGTCGAGGGCTATGTATTCTTTCAGGAACAGGGGCTGCAGTTTGCGGCCAATAACCGGATCGCCCTTTCCTTGTAAGCGTAAGAGGTAAAGAACCAAGAACGTATCAGGAAAAGGAGTGGGATGTATGGAAGGCGTCTCGTGGCTGGATTTGGCGATTCTGGTGCTGGCCAGTTTTCGCCTGACCCACTTGATCGTGTTTGACGAAATCACTGCGTTTCTGAGAGCGCCTTTCTTTACGGAGAAGTATGAGACCGACGCTGCCGGTCAACTGATCCGGCATATCGAATTTCACGGGGAAGGCTTGCGCCGCTGGCTCGGCATGCTGCTCAGCTGCCATTGGTGCGTAGGCATTTGGGCGGCAGCGGCAGTCGTCGCGCTTTACGTCTATGTACCGGCCGCCTTTCCTCTGCTGCTGCTTCTCGCTGTCGCAGGTGCAGCGGCCGTAATCGAGACCAAGTTGTACACGGGTTGACGGTTGCGGCTATGGCGTGCGGGACGCATGCTGAATTGTTTGATAGAGCCGTGCTTCGTCCTGGGATAGAGGAAGCACATCCTCCGCGATGAAGCTGACCTGCCGCTTCATCGGGTACACCTGATTTTCAAGAGAGATAAACCGCGACGAAAAGATGGCCACGTCGTTTTTCAACCGGCTTTTGTCAAGCGGTATCTCCAATGAAAACGATGGTTTTGTGATCTGGTGCACAGCCATCAGCCGTCCGTTGACCACGACGGAACACTGGAAATGGACCCCCTGCTCGTATGGGGACGGGATGTGCTGGGATGATCTTCCCTTGACCAGCAAGAGGTGGGCCGGACTGCTCGGATCTGCTTCCACCGTTGCCGTGAACATGGGGGGGACCCACAAATCCTTGTACCGGTTCATGTGCGTGACCTTGGGAGTCTGTTTGCGGGCGGCGTTGGCCTTGATTTGGCGCAGCAGGGAGTAGGTGCCCATGCGCAGATAGGGAGCCGCGTACCTCATCCACGTATTTGAGATCGATCCGAAGTGCTTGACGACGGTTTGCAGGACTTCCGGAATCCCGACCGAGTGCCATTGGGTTGCAGTTTTGGAGCTTTCGTGAACGCGGGTATTTGCCAGATGCTCGGGGATGTAGCCGATGGTGTAGTGTTTGGCTATGCGAATCCACAAGTCGTAATCCATGCAAAAATGAAGGGATTCGTCCACACCCCCCAGCTGTTGAAACACGTGCTTGCGGAAAAACGCGGCAGGCTGGCAGACACAGCAGCTCTCATACAGGCGTTGGAGCGTGGCGGTGCTGACCGTGAGCGAAGAAGAGGCACGACTGTTTTTGTTGATGACGAAGCAATTGCCATGCACCATCGCCCATTCCGGATGCTGCCGCAATGCCTGCACGGCTTTCCTGACTGCTCCCGCCACGTACGTATCGTCGGAGTTCAGCCAACCGATAATCTCCCCTTTTGCCATGGCTACTCCTTTGTTGACCGCGTGGGACTGGCCCCGGTCAGGCTCGGACACGAAGCGAAACCGCTCCCCCAGAGTGCTGCTGTACTGCTGCAGGAGGGCAACTGTGCCGTCCGTTGATCCTCCGTCCACCACGATGTGCTCGATGTTCGGGTAGTCCTGGGATAAAACGCTCTGGATCGTTTCCGCGATAAAGCCGGCCTGATTGTAGGAGGGGGTGATGATGCTGACGAGAGGAAGATCCTGTTGGGACATACGTCTCACTCCCTTCCAAAATGAAATGCGGAAAAAAGGGGGCCCGGGTCAATGCACTCGGCCTCCCTTTTTGCGCTATTTCCCATCGTCATGCGGTGCGGTTACAAATAATCCGGCACCAATCCGGGATTGCGGAAATTTGGCTTCCAGCGGGACGTTAAAGAGCATGAACGACTCGGTCCATGTTCCTCCCATGTAAGAAAGCCTCCTTTCACTTTCTCAGACAGATGTCGTAGAAGCCTTTGTACTGGGCGTAGTAGTCGTCGTAAATCGCCAACAGCTGCTGGACGGTAGCAGGCTGCTCCCGGCTCAGCGAGATCCGCGAAAAATGCTTGAGCACCCGCGCGGCGTCTTCCCTGGTGGTGCCGTACCGGTACAGGTGATACGGGGAGTACTCCGCGATGATCGTCGTGTCCTTGCTCACCAGCGGCAGGCACGCTTCGATAATGGCGAAGTCGGCCCCTTGCGTGTCAATCACGATCAGATCCATCAGCGGGGGAACGGTGAAGCCGTAACACTTGCTGAACATCTCCACGGGGTTCACCATCTGGATTTTGTACGGCAGGCTGCGGAAGATCGATACTTCCATGTCGCTGCTTTTCGGCATCGCACAGCGGTGATCGGACGAGTCCCAGGCGCTCTTGAAAAACGAGATGTACTGCCCGCTTTTTCCCAGCGCGTAGGGAAACGCATGAATGTTCTGAACCTGGTTGAGGTGAAGGTTCACCGTCAACAGGGCGAAATTGAGCGGGTCAGGCTCAAAGCAGTAGATGGTCGCCGACGGCTCAGCCTTTGCCAGATAGATGGCCGCCGAGCCAAGATGGCCCCCGGCATAGAGAACACGGCATTTCGGCTTTAACAGGCTCCGCGCATGCTCCAGCGAATCGCTCCAGAGGCGGTTTCCGCTGCGAAAACCGGCTCCCGCCACTTTGTCGTCGAGATGGGTGATCAGCTGCATGGTGAGATTGTTCAACGTCACGTGTGCGATCGAAAAAGGATACAAACCCGTTCCTCTCCTTTCATGACCCCGTCAGGTCATGCAGAGTTTGGTGGAAGAGACTCGTGTCACTGTGCCATTGAATATGATATGTGCAACACAGTCGTTTTGAAACGGGACAGCTTCATCATGCGGCCGTTCATCCCGGCGGAAGAGAGAATACCTATTTTTGTCCGTTTCAATATCACCCCTCTTTCCTTGTTCATAAAATAGTGCAGGCCAAGACAAAAATCGGACAGAGGTGCAGTGGATGAAACTCATATTGCTATCAGGAGGGTCCGGAAAGCGACTGTGGCCGTTATCAAACGATGTACGGTCCAAACAGTTTTTGAAAATGCTGCGCAATCCGAACGGCGAGTTGGAATCCATGGTGCAACGGCTGTGGAGGCAGTTGGCTGCCAACGGCTTGCTCGATTCTCTGTACGTTTCCACCAGCAAAACGCAGGCGGACATGATCGTGAACCAGTTGGGGACGGAGGTGCCGCTCATCCTTGAACCCAAGCAGCGGGACACGTTTCCTGCGATCGCACTGGCCGCCAGCTTTTTGTATTCCAGAGAGGGCGTGGACCTTCAGGAAACGGTTGCGGTCATGCCCGTCGATCCCTACGTCGGGGAAGATTTTTTCGCGCTGATCAAGCAGCTGGAGCACGTGCTCGACCAATCGGGAGCCGATCTTGCGCTGATCGGGGTTACGCCAACTTATCCGTCCAGCAAATACGGCTACATCGTCCCTGCTGAATCAAAAGCAGACAAGATACAGCCGCAGATGTACCGCGTCCTTTCGTTTACGGAAAAACCGTCTGAGGAGCAGGCAAAGTGGCTGCTGAAGCGGCGCGCGCTCTGGAACTGCGGCGTGTTTGCGTTTCGCCTGGAAACGATGATCAAGGAATTGGAGAAAAGAGGATACCCCGTTGAGTACGACGCGCTGATTCAGCAGTACGACCGGCTGCCCGCGATCAGTTTTGACTACGAAGTGGTGGAGAAAGCGGAACGAGTCGTCGTCGTTCCCTACGACGGAGAGTGGAAGGATCTGGGCACCTGGAACACGATCACGGAGGAAATGACCGTGAATCTCGTCGGAAAAGGGCACCTGGACAACGGATGTACCAATACCCACGTGATCAATGAATTGGACCTGCCGATTGTCGTCATTGGAACGTCCGACGTGGTGGTGGCGGCCAGTCCTGACGGCATCCTGGTATCGGATAAAGCGAAAAGTCACCGCATCAAAGATATTGCGAAAGAGTGGAACCACCGTCCGATGTTTGAAGAACGGCGCTGGGGGTGGTATCAAGCGATCGGTTACCAGACCACGGACAGCGGGGCCGAGGTATTGACAAAGCGGCTTCACATCCATGCTGAGCGGAATTTGAGCTACCAGTATCACCGTCATCGCTCAGAAGTGTGGGTAATTGTCGCCGGCGAGGGTGAATTTGTGTTGGACGATCGTCTGCGGCATGTTCAGGCCGGGGATGTACTGGAAATTCCGGTCGGGGCCAAGCACGCGATCAAGGCCACTGCCGATCTGGATATCATCGAGGTGCAGATGGGAGACAGCCTGGTGGAAGACGACATCGTCCGCCTGTGTCTCTCGTGGGAAGAGATCATGGAGCGGGTAAACCGTGACCAGCTGGAGGGAGGAGCATGAAACGCTGGATTGACAAGACCATCATGGTGACCGGAGGCTCGGGCTTTCTCGGTTCCCATGTGGTGGAACGGCTGAGGGCGGCAGGCTGCAGCCGGATCATTGTACCGCGAAGCCGCGATTACGATTTGCGCAATCAGCAAACAGCCATGTCGCTTATTGAGCAGACAAAGCCTGATTTGATCATTCACCTGGCGGCTTCGGTTGGAGGAATAGAAGCAAACCGCAAAAATCCGGGGGCTTTTTTTACGACAACTTGTCCATGGGCATTCATCTGATGGAAGCGGCCAGGCGCGGCGGTGTGGAAAAATTCGTGGCCTGCGGAACGATCTGTTCCTATCCCAAGCACGCTCCTGTACCGTTTCGGGAGGAAACATTGTGGGACGGCTATCCGGAAGAAACAAACGCTCCCTACGGGTTGGCCAAAAAGATGCTCCTGGTGCAAAGTCAAGCCTACCGGCAGCAATACGGGTTCAATTCGATTTTTTTGCTTCCCGTCAACCTGTACGGGCCGCGCGACAACTTTGATCTGGAGACGTCTCATGTGATTCCGGCGTTGATCCGCAAATGCGTGGAGGCCAAAGAGCGTAACGAGAATCACATCGTGGTCTGGGGGACAGGACAGGTCACGCGCGAATTTCTCTATGTCGAGGATGCTGCGGAAGCCATCGTGCTGGCAGCGGAGCATTACGACGGCGATCAGCCGGTCAACATCGGCACGGGGGAGGAAATCTCCATCAAAGATTTGGCAGAGCTGATCGCCAGGGAAACGGGTTTTACGGGCGAGATACGCTGGGATACCGGAAAGCCGGACGGACAGCCGCGCAGATGTCTCGATGTCCGGAAGGCCAGGGAGTACTTCGGATTTCAGGCCCGGGTGTCGCTGCGCGAGGGATTGCGCAGGACGATTGCGTGGTACGTCGCGCAGCGGGCGCAAAGAGGCTAGCAGCTCTGCACGTTTGCGACTGATCGGAGGGGAACATATGGAACGATGGGATGAAGGTATCGCTCCTCCCCGTGATTTTTACAACTCCACGGAGGATTGGGCGGCCGCAGCGTATCCGGATCAGAAAAGTGCGGCGGGCATGTATCGGAAATGTCCGGTCGAACCGTTTCGCTATGATCCCGGCCGTTTCCAGCAGCCGATTGACCCTTCGATGTGGACGATGTATGGCGAACCGCTGCCCTACTACATTGCCTTCATGCCGAACGGAAGAGTGTGGGGGGAGAACGGCGCGGTAATCAGTCCGGACAACAAACTGGTATGGGATGTCTCCCATGAGATGTACCGGCTGCCGCAGGAGCATTCCGTCTTTGAACAGGAATATCTGCCGCCCGTCACACGTCTGCCCGGGACCGCTGCGCTGTTGACATATGTGGGCAATTCCAACTATTTTTTTTGGATGTTCGACGTATTGGCGCGGATGGAACTTTTGCGGCGAGAGGGGATCGCCGTCGACAAATACCTGATCAATCAAAAGCGCCAGCCGTTTCAGGATGAGACGCTTGCCGCACTCGGGGTAACACCCGATCGGCTGATTGAATGCAAGAGCGATACCCACATCTGCGCATCCAATCTGGTCATTACTCCGCCGGTGGCATACTCCGGCCACGTGCAAAAATGGGTGTGCGACTTTCTGCGCGAACGGTTCGCCGGGTGGCGTGCAGCCGCGTCCGGCGGGAAAGGGGAACGCCTCTACATCAGCCGCTCAGGGGCCCGTTACCGACATGTGCGCAATGAAGAGGAAGTGGTTGCTCTACTGGAACGGCACGGATTTACCCGCATCCATTGTGAGGAGTATTCGGTCGCCGAGCAGGTGCGCCTGTTTGCGTCAGCACAGGTGATTGTCGCACCGCATGGGGCGGGCCTTGCCAATATTGTCTTCTGCCGGCCGGGAACAAAAGTAATCGAATTCTTCTCTCCTCACTGGGTTCGCCAAACATACTGGATGATCAGCTGCCACTGCGATCTGGATTACTATTACCTGATCGGCAGGAAGCGGAAGCTGGTCTACGATGTGTGGTCCATTCGCTACCACATCGAAGACGATATCGTCGTCGATCTGAAGAGACTGGCCGGACTGCTGAAACTGGCCGGCTGCGCATAGCAACAGGGGCGGAAAAGGAAAAAACGGGGTGCTTGCCATTGGGCCAAGCACCCCGTGTCTATTATTCCTTCCAAAACGGTTTGAATGACGCGGCATGCGCGAGTCGCGCCGCTTGCCGCATGCGGCCGACTGCAGCTTACAGCCGGGGAACCGGGCGGCGATGATCCCTGATCCACTGCGCGATGCCGGCGGGATTTGTCAGATATGCACGGTAAAACTGCAGCTCCTGATACGAGAGAGGAAGCACCTGATCGGCCAAAAAGCTGACGACGCGCGGCTGCGCCGGGGAGCCAAGCTTTATGTTCCACGATGCGAAAATGTCCAGTTCATGGTTCGTCCGATCCGGCGGGAGCGGAAATTCCACGGTAAATGACGTCCCGTTCACGGCGATTGTTCCCGTCATGCTGCCGTTTATGACGTAATGCAGGAAAGCTGATTGGGACGCGGACGGCCCGGCCGGTCTTGCGCCCCTGATCAGCAGCGTGTGTGCGGGAGATTGCGGATCGGATTGAATCGAGACGTGAAAATTGGGCGGGACCCACATGTCCGGGTGGCGGTTCATCGCTGTGATCCGCGGTGCGTTGCCAAAAACCGCGTGCGCCCGAAAAAAGTTCAGCAGCGGAAACACGCCTTTGTTGTGGTGGAAGTACAGGTATTCCATCACCCAGTCGTTTGACACGGTACCGTAGTGTTTAGCGCTCGTCCGGAACACTTCCTGAAGTCCTACCGTCGGCCACTGGGTGACCGATTTGGATGCGGAATGATACCTGGCTTTTGCCCAGAATTCGGGCACATAGCCGATGCGGTGGCGCTTTGCGATGCGGATCCACAAATCGTAGTCCATACAGAAGCTGAGGGTTTCATCCAACCCTCCCACATCGTACAAGACCTGTTTGCGGACGAAGGCGGCAGGCTGCAGGATGTTGCACCGTTCAAACAGTTTCAGCCGATCCTGCGGCTTGACGGGAAACGGCCTGACCGGCAGGTTTCGCTCGTTGGCAACGTAGCCGTTTCCGTGTACCATCCCCCAGTGAGGGTTTGCCATCAGGGCTTGAACCGCTCGGCGGATGGCGCCGGGCATATACGTGTCGTCCGAGTTCAACCATCCGATTATCTCTCCCCGCGCGACAGACAGGCCTTTGTTGATCGCGTGGGACTGACCGCGGTCCGGTTCGGATACGAAGGTGAATTTTTCGCTTAGCTGGTTGTATTGGGACAGGATCGCAAACGTGTTGTCCGTGGATCCGCCGTCAATCACGATGTGTTCCACATGCGGGTAATCCTGCTTCAGCACGCTTTCGATCGTTTCTTGGATATACTTTCCGTGGTTATAGGAGGGGGTGATGACGCTCACAAGAGGAAGCGATTGGGTGTCCATGGGCCTCACTCTCCTATTTGTGTGTTGGGTCCTGGCGTGCAGTCAACCAGATGTCCACATAGCCTTTGTACTGTTCGCAGTGTTCGTCATAAAACGAAAGCAGTTGGTCAACGGTAACGGGGGCGGGCATGACATTTTCCACCCGCGAGTTTACGATTTCCGCCCGGGAAAAGAGGCGAAGCAGGCGTTCTACATCCTGCCTGGAAGTGCCGTGGCGGTACAGGTGATAGGGCGAATACTCCGCAATCACGCCGGTATGCGGGCCAATCATCGGCAAACACGCTTCCAAAATGTCAAAATCGGCCCCCTGGGTGTCGGTCACGATCAAGTCAAACGAGCGAGGAGCCTTGCTGCGATAGCACGCTTTGAGAAATTCCGGGGGCTGCACGATCGGGATGCGGTAGGGGAGGCCGTGAAAAATGGTAACGTCCGGATCGTCCATTCGGGGCATGGCGCAGCGGTGGTCGGATGAATCCCAATCGCTTTTGTAAAAAGGAATAAATCCTTGTGTTTTTCCTGCTGCAAACGGAAACGCATGGACGTTGCGCACCTGATTGATCTCCAGGTTCACCGTCAACAGCGCGAAATTGATCGGGTCAGGTTCAAAACAGTAGATCAGCGCGGTTGGCTCCACCTTGGCCAGAAAAATCACCGCTGAGCCGACATGGCCGCCGGCGTAGAGAATCCGGCCATGGGGTTTGAGATTTTTTCGCGCGTGATCCAGGGCGTCCGACCACAGCTTCTTCCCGCTCCGTAATTCGGCGCCGGAAATCAGATCTTCCAGGTTTGTCACAAGCGTCATGGTGACGTCATTCAGTGATACTTCCGAATGAGTAAAAGGGTGCATGACTGTCTACCTCCGTACAAAGATGCCATTAACCTGAAGCACTTCCCCTGTGGTGTAGTCTGCAAAATCCCTTTCCAGATAGAGCAGATCAAAACCCAGGCGATCCACGTAGTCAATCATGGCCGGATACAGCAATTGGTGCTGGTACAAAGGGACAAGCGACAGTTCCATTTCCAAGATGTCTACGTGGGGCAGCGTCCGTTGGGCCCCCTTGAGAACCTCCAATTCGTATCCCTGGACGTCCAGCTTGAGGTAGACGCGTTCGTGCGCGTGTATCAGTGACGGCAGCAGCGTATCCAAACGTGTGATGACGATGGTTTCCCTGCCGACGTAGCGCGAATCGGGAGCGCCGATCACGTGCCGGTCCAGCATCGGCAAAAGGGAACTGCTGTAGGAGTTGCCGGCGATGTTGATGATGGCCTGGCCTTCCGTACTGCCGAGCGCCACCTGCTTGCAGTCCCAGTGGGGATCGCTGGAGGCCAATTGCTGCAATTGGGCAAATTCCTTGGACAATGGTTCAAAGGAGACGATTCTGCCGCGATACCCTTGCTGTCTCAATTTGCTGGCGAATTGTCCGGTATTGGCACCGACATCCAGCACAAGGGCAATTCGTTTATGAGCAATCAATTGTGATCTGTTGGGAAACTGGCGGAAGACCCAGTCAAAATTGCGCGTATCCAAGGCAGTGCGGACGGCGTGTTTCAGGAATTGACGATTGTCCATTACAGGTTCTCCCCTCATCGTAAATGGCTGGCATCCGGATTTTGCCTTATAGAGTAGGATATGATCGCTTCACCCGAATGGTTTGGACAGCAGTGTCTTCGTGTTTCAGTTTTTTTTCAAAACGCTGTGCGTTCTCCCGCGGTCGGTCAGCCGCAGATGAAGGCCGCCTCACGTCCTGCTTTCCGGAAACATCGCCCGGTCTCGCCGCGGATTCGCTTTGCATAAGTTATCGTATCGTGCCGGGAAACATAACTTCTTACAACGAAGGAGGGATATGTGGTGGCTGTGGAAGATCTACCCTTGGTGAGCATCATTACGCCGTCGTTCAATCAGGGGCATTTTATCCGCCAAACGATTGAGAGTGTGCTGCAGCAGGATTATCCCAATCTGGAGCACATCGTGATTGACGGCGGATCGACAGATGAAACGCTGGCGATATTGGAGCATTTCAGCCAGGTTGACACGCGCTTTCGTTTCGTGTCCGAGCCTGACCGGGGTCAGTCCCACGCGATCAACAAGGGACTGGCGTTGGCCAGGGGAGCGATCATCGGCTGGCTGAATTCGGACGATACGTATGAGGCGGGGGCGGTCATGAAAGCCGTGAAGGCGCTATTAGCGCATCCCGAATGGGGGATGGTTCACGGCAAAGCCTATGTCATCAACGAATACAATCAAAAAGTTACCGTCTTTCCGTTTCCCCCAAAACTGCCGGTCGACGCCCGCGAACTGTTTGAATGCTGTCACATCTGCCAGCCGTCCGCTTTCATCCGGAAAGAGGTGATAGAAGAGGTAGGCGGAGTGGATGAGAAGCTGAATTTCTGCATGGATTACGACCTGTGGATTCGGATTGCCAAAACGCATCGCATCGGCACCATTGATGACTTTTTGGCCAACGCCAGATATCACGGCTCCAGCAAATCGGGCACGCAGTGGGAATCCATCGGAATACCGGAGGTGCTAAAAACCAGTCTGAAACACTTCGGGGCCATTTCCAACACGTGGCTTGCCGACCATTACGTCCCCCATTACCGAAAATACGGAATCTACCGGATCCTGCGCGATGTGAAAGCATACCAGATGTTCGGCAATACTCCGAAGCTGGTGGACATGAACCGATACCCGGACAGGATGGTGCCGATTCAGCTCGTCCTGTCCATCGAGGTCAATCCCGAGCATCCGCTTGACACGCTCTTGATCAAGGGACAAATTCCCCATCATATTCCCGCCCAGCCGCAGAACATTCAGCAGTTGACCGTAATGCTCAACGGTCAGCATGCCGGCAGCGTTCGCATACCCGCAAACCTGTTTGAGCTGGAGATTCCGCTTCATTCCGATCAAGCGGAGAACCGGGTAGAAATCTATTCTTCGTGGCATGTCATTCTTCCTGACAGTCAGGCAAACAGGCGAGTGTGCAGTTTTATGGCCTACGAGATTATGCCCCTGTCCCGGGAAGAAGCGGCGTTTTACCGTGTGTTTACAAAAGAGCAGCACAGGCTGAGAGAGTGGATTCGCGAAAACAGGCAGCCTGTTCCCCGACTCTGATCCCGCTCACCTATTTTTCACGCCCGTCCGCCAACGAACACGCCGCATTGAACATGCATGCATATCATAGCAGCATCGGAAAACAAGGCAGCACGTGCCAAAACTTGCGTGAGGGGGTGGCGGGCAATGAGCGGACACTTCATGCAATCGCCCACACTGCATGCCCGGTTTCTGGAAATACAGGCAAAAGTGGCGCCCATCCAGGGATGGGTGTGCGATCAAGCGGGCATGGTGCTATACCAGCTCGTGCGGTTTTATGCGCCTACCGGCACGGTCGTGGAATTGGGATCGTGGAAAGGACGGTCTACCGTTTGGCTGGCCCATGCTGTCAAAGACCGGGGCGCAGGCCGCGTATTTGCGGTTGACACCTGGGAGGGCACGAAAAACGGGGGACCTGATGAACAGACGTGCAAGACGTTATTGAAAGGGTATAAGGAAAACCAGCTGTTCGAAGAGTTTTTGCAAAATCTCACCAACGCCGGCGTGGCCGATTGTGTGCAGCCGCTGCGAGGAGATACGGGGGCTACTTCCTGGCATTTTCCCAGGAATAATCCGATCGGTCTGTTGTTTATCGATGCTGACCACAATTACGAGGCGGTGAAGCGCGACTTTTGGTCGTGGAGTCCGATGGTGCCGGCCGGAGGCTATGTCGTGTTTGACGACGTTCCGTCCTGGCCGGGACCCACCCGCCTCGCTTCGGAACTGCCTGCCTCGTACAGGCGGATCTACATGGGATGGAACATTTGCGTCTTTCAGAAGATGCAAGGCTGAGCTGTTACTGGAGAAGGGAGGGAATCGTCCGCATGAACCCTGCCGATTTTTTGGCCGGAATCTCGTTTCGCAGGATTCGGCCGACCGACCAACTGCCGGAGAACATGTATTTTGCCGACGATTTCGCGCTGCAGTCAACCAATACCGTGCTGCCGGCAGACGGATTAAGGTTGACGGAAAACATCCGCAGCGTGTGGGACATTCCCAAAATGTCCACCTTTGCGATCGGAGCCATCCTGAACCGCCTCGTTTCGCAGATGGCTCCCGGACACGCATACGTGAATGTCGGCGTGTGGCACGGATACACGTTTTTGGCGGGACTGGTCAACCACCCCGACAAAATCTGCATCGGGATTGACAACTTTTCGGCATTCGGCGGACCGCGTGACCGTTTCCACTATTACTTTCAACGGCATAAAAGCGGGAACCACAAGTTTTACGAGATGGATTACGTCGAGTATTTCCAACGCGTGCACAAGGAGCAGATCGGCTGCTACATGTTTGACGGGCCGCACGACTACCACAATCAGCTGCTGGCGCTGCAGCTCGCCGAACCTTATTTCGCCGATGGCTGCGTCATCCTCGTCGACGATACAAACTGGGCCGATCCGCGCCGAGCCACCCTCGACTTCATCGCATCCAGGCCCGGTCGTTACCGAATCCTGATGGATGTCCAGACGGCCGGCAACGGTCACCCGACATACTGGAACGGCTTGATCGTGTTTCAAAAATGGCAGGAATCCTAGGTTGTGCCCCCGTTGCACAGACGGATAATGCAACGCCTCTAAAGGTGGGTTACCGCTTTAGAGGCGTTGTCGTTTTGATCCGCACAAAGCGGGCTATGGGGTCTGAAACAGGTGTCCGACCGCTTGCTTGAGCGTCGCCAGTTTGGTGTCTGCCTCTTTCAGAGAGTCACCCTTGACGCCGACATACAGCTTGATTTTTGGCTCTGTGCCCGACGGCCGGACGCAGAACCAGGATGCGTCATCCAGCACGTATTTGAGCGCGTCGGTTTTCGGCAGGGTCAAGAGATCGGTTATGCCCAGGGCGATATTGTGGCGTTCGCCCGTCAAGTAGTCTTCCACGACAGCCACCTTTTTTCCGGCGATCTCCGTCAGCGGCCGGCTGCGCAGGCGGGACAGAGTGGATACCATTGCGGCCATGGTGTCTTTGCCCCTGCAGGTGATCGCATGCAGGTCTTCCCTGTAGTAGCCGTACCTGTCGTACAACTGGAGCAATGCGTCGTACAAGCTTCGCCCTTCAGCCTTGTGGCAGGCGCAGGCGTCGGCGATGAACAAGGCCGCCTGCACGGCGTCTTTGTCACGGACGATGTCAGCCATCAGGTAGCCGCAGCTCTCCTCATAGCCAAACTGGAAGGTGTACGCGCCTGTTTTTTCAAACTCGCCCAGTTTCTCGCCGATGTATTTGAATCCGGTCAGCGTGTCGACGGTGGTCAGCCCGAAATCAGACGCGATCGCCCGTCCCATCTCTGACGTGACAATCGTTTTCAACACGACGCCGTTTGCCGGAAGAGCGCCGCTTCGCTGTTTTTGCGACAACAGGTAATGCAGCAGGAGCGCTCCGGTCTGGTTGCCGGTCAGCACGACGTAGTCTCCCTGGGGGTGCTTCACGGCCACCCCGAGGCGGTCACCGTCCGGGTCGGTTGCCAGAACCAGGTCGGCCCCGACTGTTTTCGCATACTGAATGGCCAGGTCAAACGCGTGATGTTCCTCCGGGTTGGGGGAGGAGACGGTGGAAAAGGAGGGGTCCGGATCGGCCTGCTCCCTCACGACTGTGACGTGGCGGTAGCCAAAGGCGTCAAGTCCTTTTGTGATCGCTTCGTACGTGGTGCCGTGGAGCGGCGTGAACACGATGCGGACGGGATCGCCTGCCGGTTGGACGGCGGGCGGGATGCGGCGGCGGTGCAATTGTTCCAGATACGCCTTAAGCAGCTCGTCGCCAAGCGAACGCAACAAGCCGCTCGCCCGAAGCGACGATTCTTCAGCCGTCTCAATCCGCAGCTCGTCGCCTGCCTCTTCCATGTGTCTAAGCAGCATGTCGGCAGTCGCCGGCGTAATCTGTCCGCCGTCCGCGCCGTATACCTTGAACCCGTTGTATTCCGGCGGATTGTGGCTCGCCGTGATGACAATGCCGGCAAACGCTCCCAGATGGCGAACGGCAAACGACAGCAGAGGCGTCGGGCACAAGCGGTCAAACAAATGGACGCGAATGCCGTACCATCCCAGCACGTTGGCCGACTCCACGGCAAACGTCCGGGATTTGTGCCGGCTGTCGTAGGCGATCGCCACGCCCGCTTCCATCGCTGCTTTCCCGTGTGCGGTCACATAGCGGGCCAGTCCCGCCGCCGCTTTGCGCACGGTGTACAGATTGATCCGGTTGATCCCGGGACCGAGCTCCCCGCGCATGCCGCCGGTTCCGAATGCGATCGGTCTGGCAAAACAGTCTTCCAGTGTGTGGGGGTCATCCCGCAGGCTGTCCAACTGGGCGCGCAGTTCAGGATCAAGGTGGGCGAACGTCATCCAGCGCTGATAGTGGTCCTGCCAATGTTGGGTCATCGTTGTTTTCACTCCCGCTTGATAGTACCAGTTGTTGTTAGGGTATTACCGGGTGTCGGTCCTGGTGAACGATGCAGTCAAAGGAAAACCGGAACCGGCCTTGCCCCGGCGCCATATATTGAGGAAGAATGTCATTTTGGCAGTCCGGGGGTGAGCCGTTGAACGAGCGAATCAGGGTCAACTGGGTCGGGCCGCAATTTGCCGGCCACAGCATCGCTGTTGTCAACCGGAATCTCTGCAGGCAACTGGAGCGAGATCCTCGCCTTCTCCTGAGAATGGAAGTGCCGCCGGACGAAATCGTACGGGTGCCGTCCAGCCGCGCCGCTTCGTTTGTACCATTTTCCGATGCAGACGCTGCGGTTGTCCACGAGTGGACGCCCAGGTGGGTGAAGCCGGCCGGGAAGCGCCGGATCTGCATGCAGGCCTGGGAGTACGGAGCCATTCCGCGCGACTGGTTCATCCCGTTACAGGAAGACGTCGATGAAATTTGGGTGTACAGCACCTACAACAAGGAATGCTACGTGCGCTGCGGCATTCCGGAAGAAAAAATCCAGGTGATTCCGCTGGGCGTCGACGAAACGGTCTTCCGCCCGGAGGCTGCGCCGCTCCGCGTGGGGACGGCAAGTTTTTGCTTTTTGTTCGTCGGCGGCACCATCACTCGCAAGGGGATCGACCTCTTGCTAGAGGCATATGTGGACGAATTTACGGCGGATGACGATGTATGTCTGGTGATCAAGGACAACGGGGCAGGCAGCTTTTACAAAGGACAGACGTTTCACGAAGCAATCCGTCAAGCAGCTTCCCGGCCGCGCAGCCCGCGCATTGTCTATCTGGACCGGCACCTCTCCGATGAGGAAATGGCGGGTTTGTATGCGGGATGCGACTGCCTGGTTCACCCGTACAGGGGAGAGGGATTTGGGCTGCCGCTTGCGGAGGCGATGGCATGCGGCCTTCCCGTCATCGCGCCGGACCAGGGCCCCAGCCGCGATCTTTGTGACGGGCGGACGGCTTTTTTGCTCCCGGCCAGGGAGGTTGAGCTCCCCGCGCAGGGTACAGGTCTTCCGGAGACGGTGGCGCCGCCCTGGTGGCTGTCCGTCGACAAGCACGTCCTGCAAAAAACCATGCGCGCGGCCAGCGAAAACCGCTTGCTCGTCAAGCAAATGGGGCGCGCGGCCAGCGAGCGGGTGCGATCCGCCTTTACGTGGAAACACAGCGCAAAGGCCGTCCTCCGCAGACTGCAATCACTTGTGGAAAAGGAGTAGCGAGACCGTGACGAAAACAGCCTTCATCACAGGCATCACCGGCCAGGATGGGGCTTATCTGGCCAAGTTTCTGCTGGAAAAAGGATATCGGGTGGCTGGATTGCTTCCGCGGCGAAGCACCAGCAACCTGTGGAGACTGGAATACCTGAACATCGCGGACGAGGTGGAATACAGGGACGGAGACGTGTTGGATCTCTCGTCGCTGATCCGGGCTGTCAAGGCGGTCAAACCGGATGAGGTATACCACCTGGCGGCACAGAGCTTTGTCGGCTCCTCTTGGGAGCAGCCCATCTTGACCGCCGAGGTGACCGGTATGGGTGTGCTGCACATGCTGGAAGCCATTCGCGAGGTGGACCCGGGGATCAAAATGTATCAGGCGTCGTCCAGCGAACTGTACGGGCTGATCCAGGAACCGATGCAGTCGGAGCAAACCCCGTTCTACCCGCGCAGCCCGTATGCGGTTTCGAAGCTGTTTGGGTACTGGATGACGAAAAACTACAGGGAGAGCTTTGGCATGTTTGCCAGCAACGGCATCCTGTTTAACCACGAGTCGCCGCTGAGAGGGCTTGAATTCGTTACGCGGAAGGTGACCTACACCGTTGCGCAAATCGTGGCCGGCCGGAAAAAGGAACTTCGGCTGGGAAACATTCACGCCAAGCGGGATTGGGGGTTTGCGGGTGATTACGTGGAAGCGATGTGGCTGATGCTGCAGCAGGAAAAACCGGACGATTATGTGATCGCCACGGGAACCACCACGACGGTAGAGGAGATGTGCAAGATCGCCTTTGACTACGTGGGGCTGAATTATCAGGATTACCTCGTGATCGATCCGCAGTTGTTCCGTCCGGCTGAGGTGGACGTTCTGCTGGGGAATCCCGCCAAAGCGAAACGGGAACTGGGCTGGATGCCCAAGACGGGATTGCAGGAACTGATTCACATGATGGTGGAGGCCGATCTGCAGAGAGTCAAACAGGCGTAGGGGATTGATCGAAGGATAAAGGGAGCATCAAGCAGCAGGCAAAAAACGTGAATCAGCGCATCGGCATGTGCCGGGAAACAGTCTTGCCAAAGGCTGTTTTTTTTCGTTCCGGTTTCAAAACAATGGGGTGTCTGACTCAGAGGTGTTCACCTGATTGTGCTCGAGCATGACCTGTTAAAACTTTAGGACAACCTGTTAAGGTTAAGAGGACATCCTAAAAAACATCAAACAATGAGCGCAGTCGCGCAAACAGCAATAATGTATGGAATTTTTCCAATCTTCTTTACGTATTCGTTATGTGGCATGAAAGTTGCTTCTATCTCATGTCGAAGAGTCATATTCTAACACTTCAACACAAAAGGAGACAAATCATGAACGTAGTAGCAAAGGTATACCGAGGGGAAATCGTGGAAAGCTCTCACCTCGGCCATGTAGCTGTCGTCGATGCACAAGGAACCCTGTTGTACTGGTACGGCGATCCTCACCGTCTCACGTTTGCCCGTTCCAGCATGAAGCCGATCCAGGCGATCCCGGTGGTGGAGACGGGAGCGGCGGACCGATTCGGGCTGGAGCCAGCCGATCTGTCGTTGTGCTGCGCGTCGCACAGCGGGGAGCTCCGCCACCGCGAACGGGCGCTGGCAATGCTGGTCCGCTGCGGACATACGGAAGCAGCGCTCCAATGCGGAGCCCACGTGCCGCGGGACGAGGAGAGCTACAAGCAGCTGCTTCGGGAGGACAAGCCGCTGACGCCGGTTTACAGCAACTGCTCTGGCAAGCACGCCGGGATGATTGCCACCGCCGTTCATTTGGGCGAAGATGTGGCCACCTACCATCACCCGGATCATCCGGTCCAGCAGCGCATCCTCGATGCGGTCAGCGACCTGACCAGCTATCCGCGAGAGAAGATTGCGCTGGCTGTGGACGGCTGCGGCGTGCCGGTCCACTGTCTGCCGCTGTCCCATTGCGCCTGGGCGTACGCGAAGCTGGCCAAACCGGACGTAATTGCCGCCCCGCAGCGGCGGCAGGCAGTCCGCCGCATCACTGATGCGATGACTGCCCATCCGGAGATGGTCGGCGGCAATCACCGCTACTGCACCGATCTGATGCGCGCGTTTCGCGGCCGTGTCATCGGCAAGGCGGGGGCGGAAGCGGTTTACTGCCTGGGAGACCGGCAGACCGGGCTGGGCATCGCAGTCAAGATCGAAGACGGAGGAGCACGCGCCCTTTACGCCGTCGTCAACGAAGTCCTGCGGCAGTTGGGGATCGGGACGGACGGCCCGTTGGAGGAATTGGCGGCGTACACGGAGCCAGCCGTGACCACCATGAGTGGGGTGGCTGTCGGGCGCATCGCAACCAGATTTGCGCTAAACCGAGACAGCATCGACTTGCGCGCGTAATAGCGGATGGCCGCCTGGCCGCACCTGCGGTTTGATCCATACAATTTACCGCGAAAAGGGGGAATGTTCCGATGAAGTTGCGCAAAGGATGGAAAGTCTTGAGCACGTCCGCCCTCTTGCTGGCACTGATGGTCACCGGCTGCAACCAATCGGCTGCACCGAATCAGCCAGGCAAAGGGCAGACGGCGGAAGCGGGTGGAGAGGCAGACACAACAGCCAAACTCCGTCTCAATCTGCGGACGGAGCCGCCGTCGCTCGATCCGCCAAAGGGCTTCGACAGCGTCTCCAATGAAGTGCTGAATGCAATCATGGAAGGGCTTGTCCGACTGGACAAGGATCACAAGCCGCAGCCGGCCATGGCGGAGCAGTGGACGATCAGCGATGATGGAAAAACGTACACGTTTACGCTGCGCGACAGTAAGTGGTCAAACGGGGACCCGGTGACAGCTCACGACTTCGAGTACGCATGGAAACGTATCGTCGATCCCCAAAACGCTTTCCCGTCCGCTTTCCTTGCCTATTTTATTGAGGGAGCCGAGAAGTTCAACAAGGGGGAGGGAAGCGCAGACGACGTAAAAGTGAAAGCGCTCGACGACAGGACGTTGGAAGTGAAGCTAACAGCGCCGACCGGCTTTTTCCTCAACATCATCACGCAGCCGACGTTCTTCCCGGTTCACAAAAAGTCGGTGGAAAGCAATCCGAACTTCGCTGCCGAAGCGTCCACACTCATTACCAACGGACCGTTTAAACTGACGGAGTGGGTGCATGACCAGACGGTGAAAGTGGAAAAGAACGAAGGCTACTGGGACAAGGATTCGGTCAAGATTGCCGGCATCGACTGGGTGATGGTAAACGACGAAAATACCCAGTACCAAATGTACAAAACCGGACAGCTTGACATGGTCCAATCTGTGCCCAACGACTTGAAAAAGCGGTTGATCGATTCAGGGGAAGCCAAAGTGATGTCGGAAGCATCCGTCTACTACTACCGGATGAACACGTCCATGCCGCCGTTTACGAACAAGAATATCCGCAAGGCGTTTGCTCTGGCGATTGACCGGAAGGCGTTAATCGAAAACGTCACGCAGGGCAACGAACTCCCCGCTTTGGCTCACGTGCCAACCGGCTTGCTGGAACCGGACGGACGCGACTTTCGTGAAGTGGGAGGGGACTATTTTAAGGACAATGATGTCGAACAGGCAAAAGCGCTGCTGAAAAAAGGCATGGAAGAGGAAGGCTGGACGACCCTGCCGCCCGTTACCATGACCTACAACACCAGTGACGCGCACAAGGCGATAGCCCAAGTGCTGCAGGAGATGTACAAGAAAAACCTCGGTGTTGACGTGAAACTGGAAAACAAGGAATGGAACGTGTTTTTGGCGGAGCAGCGCGCACGCAAGCTTCAGTTCTCCCGTTCCACCATTCCGGCTGACTATGCTGATCCCTACAACTTTCTGGAACTCTATACCACCGATCATCCCGGCAACCGCATCAACTACAGCAATAAGGAATACGACGCACTTGTGCAGAAGATCCGCAGCACGGCTGACGAAACCGAGCGCTTCAAGCTGATGCACGAAGCGGAGAAGATCTTCATGGAGGACATGCCGATTGTGCCCATCTATTTCAGAACGGTGGCGTACATGGAACAGCCGAACGTGAATGGGATCGTTCGCCATGCTGTTGGCACGATTGATTACAAGTGGGCGGTGATTTTAAAGAAATAATACAATGAAGACAAGGGCTGAAGCTGCGCGCCCTTGTCTTCACTTTACAGCATGGAGCGGGTTGTGATGAAGAAAAAAACGGTAACATTTGTCGCCAAAATGGACGAATTTTTGCAGTCTGTGGTCAGCCAATGCCGTGATTTGGGCATCTCCGAGGATTTTCACATCGAAGGCAGGCGCGTGGATCAACTGCCTTACTGGCCGATTGCAGATGGTTCGCTCGTTGTCCTGTCCTCCAAAAGCATCTATCCGCAGGTGGCGGCGTATCTGCCGCCGGGAGCGAAGGTGATCATTGCCAAGCGGATGCTGCCGTATCACAATTTGCGGGAAATGTTGGAAGTGCCCAAAGGGGTAAAGGTGCTGCTTGTGAGCGATACGGAGGAGACGGCGAAGGAGTCGGTCAGGCTGCTGATTGACTCCGGCATGGATTTTGAGCTCTACCCGTACTATCCGGGGGCCGATTATCCGCGCGACATTGAGATTGCCGTCACGCCGGGTGAGGCCGAACACGTGCCGGGCACCATCCGCAAAGTGGTGGACATCGGCTTCCGGCTTATCGACCTGTCCACTTGGCTGGAGATTTACGCCCATTTCGACAGCGATAATTTTCAGCGGGTGACCGCCCGCGCGATGCAGTCGCTGATCGATATCACGAAACAGTTGAGCAACGAGATTCATCACGCCCACCTGCTGCACAAATACCTGGAGGCAATCGTCAACCGAATCGAGGATGCTGTGATTGCCATGGACGAAAAGGATACCATCCGGTTTATCAACCAGAAGGCGGTGGACACCCTTCACCTGCAGGGTGTGCCGATTCAGGGGGAAAAAGCGGTCCATTGTCTGCCGCCAGACTTTTACGAAATGATTCGGCAGTGCGACGAGAACGACGACGTACTGATGGATTGGGGCGGCCGGACGTATTTTTTCCGCAAAATGCACATCGTCATGGAGGGGCGGTTTTTCGGCAGCCTGCTCTTGTTCCGCAAGGCTGCGGAAATCGAACAGATGGAACACGACTACCGTATGCGCCTGTACAGCAAAGGGCTGGTGGCCAAGTACCACTTTGACGACATCTGTGGAAAAAGTCTCTCTTTTCAACAGGTGCTGCGAATCGCCCGCAAGATTGCCCGCAGCAACTCAACAGTGCTCTTGCTGGGTGAAACGGGAACGGGTAAAGAACTGTTCGCGCAGGCCATTCACAACGCCTCTCCCCGCAGGCGGGAGCCGTTCGTCGGTGTGAATTTTGCCGCCATCTCCGAATCACTGTTGGAGAGTGAGCTGTTCGGCTACGAGGAGGGGGCGTTCACCGGTGCGCGCAAGGGAGGACACATCGGCTGGTTTGAACTGGCCCACAAGGGAACGATTTTTCTCGACGAGATCGGCGATGCCAGCGGTGCGATCCAAAACCGGCTGCTGCGGGTGCTGCAGGAGCGGCAAATCATGCGGGTGGGAGGCAACAAAGTCATCCCGATCGACATTCGCGTCATCGCCGCGACCAACCAGGATTTGCAGTGCATGGTGCGTGAAGGACGCTTCCGCGCTGATTTGTACTATCGGTTAAACATCCTGCCCATCCACCTGCCGCCCCTCAGACAGCGGCCGGAAGACATCCCCTTGTTGGCGGAGGAATTTATTCGCAAATACTGCCAAGAGATGCGCCGCCCACCGTTTACACTTACGCAGGAGGCACTGAAGGCGATGCAGGAGTACGATTGGCCCGGTAACATCCGGGAATTGGAAAACGTGATGGAATACCTGGCCCACGTAGTAGAGGAGGAAGTGTATGCCATCCACCTGCCGTTTATGCAGGAGTCTTTTGCCGTTCCGGCCGATGATGTGCTTGCGGACGAATGCCGGACGCTGTGCGAGGCATACGAACAGCGCGGCTTTTTGGACGATGTCGTCGCGATCCTGCATGTTTTGAAACAGCAGGGGAGCGGGAGGTACGCGTTGGGCGAGCAGCTCAGCCGGCAGGGAATCGAGCTGAGCGGCCAACAAGTGCGGTACCGTTTAAAGCTGCTGCAGCAGGACGGGCTGATACACGTCGGCAAAGGACGGCAGGGCAGCCGCCTGTCCACTAAAGGGGCGGTGTTTCTCGCCTGCTGTGAGAAAAGCCGGGGATAAACGGAGGAGGGAGTAAGATGAGCGGTCACTCCGAATATTGGAAGCAGCAGGCTTTGGCACAGCGCGAAGCCTATTTGGAAACGCTGCAGTCTTTTCTGAGGATTAACAGCATCGAGGATATGTCGACCGCCGGTCCGGGCAAACCGTTCGGCGACGGAGTGGCGCAGGCCCTGAACTTCATGCTGGAGTTGGGGCGATCAGACGGCTTTGCGGTGAAAAACCTGGAGGGTTACGCCGGATACGTGGAACACGGAGAGGGCGAAGAGGAAGTGGGAGTGCTCGTCCACGTCGACGTAGTCACTGTTGGTGAAGGATGGACGACACCGCCGTTCGAGCCGCACATCCGCGACGGTAAAATCTACGCCCGCGGCGCCATCGACAACAAGGGGCCGGCGCTGGCCGCCTTTTTCGCGCTGAGGCTGCTCAAGCAGTCGGGTCTGCCGCTCACCAAACGCGTGCGCCTGATTATCGGCACTGACGAGGAGAGCGGCTGGTTGTGCATGAAGCACTACGCCGAACGGGAGGTGCTTCCGGAGATCGGCTTTTCACCGGACGCATCGTTTCCGATCATCCACGCCGAAAAGGGGCAGATCAATCCGACACTGATGCTGGCTGCACAGCCAGGGGCCGCGGCGGACGAAGGTTGGCAGCTGCTGTCGTTTGCCTCCGGTGATCAAGGCAACAGCGTGCCGGATAAAGCGACAGCCTCGGTGATGGTACCGGCGGGAGCGGAGGCGAAATCAGCCGCGGCTGCTGTGACCGAACGCTGGAACGCGTTTCTCCTTGCCAGTGGTGTGACGGGACGGCTGGAGCCAAGAGCGCCTGACGTGTTGGCGTTTCAACTTGACGGCAAGCCGGCTCACGGCATGGAGCCATTCAATGGAGTCAACGCCGGAACGCTGCTGGCACGTTTTTTGTACGACTACCCGTTTGCCGGTACCGATCGCCTGTTTCTCCGCTTCCTCGCAGAGGTTTTGCACGAAGACCACTACGGTGAACGGCTGAACGTAGCATGTCAGGACGAGGTGAGCGGAGCGCTGACCGTCAACGCAGGCATCCTTCGCTACACCAGGAGCGAGGGAGGGCTTGTCCGGCTGAACATCCGCTATCCCGCCACCTTGGCACCGGAGCCGTACGTGGAGCGGCTGATGGCGCGCATCCAGGAGCTAGGCTGGATGTTGTCAAGCGTGCGCACCTCCAAGTCCCACTACGTGCCAGCGGACCATCCCGTCATCCGGACGCTCTCCCGCGTGTATGAGCAGCATACCGGCGCCCCCGCTCGCCTGCTCGCTTCCGGCGGCGCCACTTATGCCAAGACGCTGAAAGCCGGCGTTGCATTTGGCCCAGTGTTCCCCGGGAAAGAGTCGACGGCCCACCTCGCGGACGAGTATGCAGAGATTGACGATCTGCTTCAGGCGATGGCGATCTACGCCCAGGCGATGTACGAGTTGGCCAAATAGAGAAGGAGGAGCACGCATGTTCCATTACTTGGCAAAGCGCGTCCTGATGATGCTCTTGACGCTGTGGATCATCGTGACGCTGACCTTTTTGCTGATGCATGCGATTCCCGGCGATCCGTTCGCTTCCGATTCGGATCAACTGCCGGAGCAGATCCGCGCTAATCTGCGAGCCAAATACCATTTGGACGAGCCGCTGCCGATTCAATACGTTATTTATCTGAAAAATCTGATGATGTTCGATTTGGGTCCTTCCATCAAATCTGATACACGTGGTGTCAACGATATGATCGCGGACGGATTTGGCGCATCGGCCTTGCTGGGCGTGCAGGCGGTCGCGATTGCGCTGGTGTTCGGCATTTTCTTCGGCATTGTTGCCGCACTCAACCGCGGCAATTGGATCGATTACGGGGCGATGGCCCTGGCTGTCCTCGGCGTGGCAATCCCCAGCTTCATCATGGCCCCGCTGCTGATCAACTATTTTGCAATCAAGTGGCCAATCTTTCCCGTCGCCACCTGGGGGACCTGGCTGCATACGGTGCTGCCGTCGCTGGCGCTGGCGTTCGGTCCGTTGGCGATCATTACCCGCTACATGCGCGCCAGCATGATTGAAGTGATGAACCAAAACTACATCCGCACCGCAGAGGCGAAAGGGATTCCCACCTGGGCAGTCGTGGTCAAACACGGAATCCGCAATGCGATCCTGCCGGTAGTTACGTTCCTGGGGCCGCTGATTGCATCGCTGATCACCGGTACGTTCGTCGTGGAAAAAATCTTTGCCATTCCCGGGATTGGCAAATACTTTGTCGACGGCATCTTCAACCGCGATTATCCAGTCATTTTGGGAACGACTGTTTTTTACAGCTCCATTCTGATAGTGACCATCTTTCTGATCGACGTGGCGTACACCCTGATCGACCCGCGGATCAAATTGAGCAACAAGGAGGGATAGGAAGTGGCGATGGAACAAAAAGTCGATCCCCTGTTTCGCCCGCTGGTCAAACGTAAGCAGGCTGACGCAGCATCTGCCCGCCCGAGCCTGAGCAACGCCCAACTGGTGATTCGCAAGCTCGTGAAAAACAAGCTGGCGATGCTGGGCTTCGTCATCATCGTCGCGCTGGTCGCGATGTCGATCATCGGGCCGCATCTCGTCCCGTACAGCTATTCCGACCAAAATCTGTTAATGAAAAACAAGCCGATTTCCGATGAGCACTGGTTCGGGACAGACGATTTGGGCCGGGACATGTTTGCCCGCACCTGGTACGGCGCCCGAATCTCACTGACGATCGGGGTGGTGGCGGCGCTGATCGACCTGATCATTGGCGTGACCGTCGGCGGCATCGCCGGGTACATGGCAGGCAGGGGCAAGCGGGGGGATCGGATTGACAACGTGATCATGCGGTTGATCGAAGTACTGTACGGACTCCCTTACCTTTTGGTCGTCATCCTGCTGATGGTCGTGATGGAGCCGGGCATGTTGACGATCATCATCGCATTGTCTGCGACGGGGTGGGTGGGAATGGCCCGTCTGGTGCGGGGGCAAATCCTGCAGTTGAAAAACCAGGAGTTCATCCTCGCCGCTCAGGTGCTCGGGGCAAATTTTCCCCGCATTTTGTTCAAACATCTGATCCCCAACACGTTTGGCGTGATCATTGTCAACCTGACGTTTACCATCCCGTCGGCGATCTTTGCCGAGTCATTCCTCAGCTTTCTCGGCCTGGGCGTACAGGCACCGGTAGCCAGTTGGGGAACGATGACCAACGACGCGCTTGGGGTCATCCTCACCGGCGACTGGTGGCGGCTCTTTTTCCCGGCACTGATGATCTCGCTGACGATGTTTGCCTTCAACGTGTTTGGCGATGGTCTGCAGGATGCGCTTGATCCGCGTCTGCGCGAGTAAGAAAAAGGGGGAACTGCGATGGCCGAACAACATTTGCTGACCATCGACAATTTGAAAGTACACTTCAAGACGTATGAAGGGGAAGTACAGGCGGTACGCGGTGTCTCCTTCCATGTGGACAAGGGAGAGACAGTGGCGGTCGTCGGTGAGAGCGGCTGCGGCAAAAGCGTCACGGCCCAGGCGATCATGGGCCTGGTCCCCGCCCCGCACGGCCGGATTGTCGATGGCCAGATCGTCTTTGAAGGAAAAGAGATTACGGCGATGAGCAAAAAAGAGCAGTTGGAGATTCGCGGCGCGCAGATCAGCATGGTCTTTCAGGACCCGATGACGGCGCTCAATCCGACAATGAAAGTGGGAAGACAGATCGCGGAGGGAATCGTCCGGCATCATCGGGTCTCGCGGGAAGAGGCGCATAAGCGGGCGATTGAGCTGCTGCGCATGGTGGGGATCCCCGACCCGGAGAAGCGGGTCGACCACTTTCCACACCAATTCAGCGGCGGGATGCGGCAGCGTGTGGTCATCGCCATCGCCCTGGCATGCCAGCCGAAGCTGGTGATCGCCGACGAACCGACCACCGCATTGGACGTGACGATTCAGGCCCAGATTCTCGATCTGCTAAAGCGGCTGCAGAAGGAACAAAGGTTGTCCGTGCTGATTATCACCCACGACCTGGGTGTGGTGGCGGCAATCGCCCACCGGATGGTGGTCATGTATGCCGGCGTGGTCGTGGAGACCGGCAGCGTGCAGGACGTCTTCTCCCATCCCCGCCATCCCTATACCTGGGGACTAATGCGCTCCCTGCCCCGGCTGGACGGGGAAAAGCAGCGGCTGGTGCCGATCGAGGGGGCGCCGCCTGATCTGCTGCATCCGCCCAAAGGCTGCCCGTTTGCGCCCCGCTGCGAATTTGCCATGGAAATCTGCGACCGGCAGATGCCGGAGCCTGCCGTGTTTGGTGGAAGTCATCAGGCTGCCTGCTGGCTGCATGACCCGCGCGCCCCGCGCATCGAGGAACTGGTCGCGGCCGGGAGGCAGACAGAGTGACAGGGCGCTTTCCGGGAGCAAAGATGCTCGGCGGCGCTTTCCATCGAGGAGACTGCGTGGAGGCAAGTGCGGACAGGCCATGGGGCGACCTGCCATCTGTGCGCGGACTAGCGGAAGTGCCAAACGAGCATCGCGACGGAAAAGACAATCAGGGCGGCTCCGCTCCAAAGCAGAAGAGACGTTCCGATTCGGAAGAACGTCTCTTTTTTTTGGGCAAAAACGGTGTCAACCATGTTGTGCCAGTCGCTCTCCAGCACGCGAGGACGGCGGAAGAAAAACGTTTTCAACCGTTTAAAGCCGGCGCCAAACACGGTAAAGAATCCAGAGCGGACAACCAAGGAGATACAGCCGAGGACAAGCAGGGAGAGTCCGGCCAGGAAACTCCGGTTAATGATCGTCAGAAGCGCTTCGCCGGCTGGGGACAGACCTGCTGCCAGAGCGGCTGCTGACACAATGATCAGGAAAAGGATGACGACTGCGAGCATTACATTCACGTCCTTTTGCCGGAAGATGAGCAACTCATTTACGATTGAGTTAATTCGCTCATAAAACACGCCGCCCCTTCCGGCAGAGGAGGGATGGATTGTTGTGTCTCGGTACGGTTTGTGCCTCAATACGGTTGCCAGCGCAGACGTCTCGCCTGCTGAAAGCGCTCCTCGACAGCCCGCCAGTTGACGACATTCCACCAGTTGTTGACATACTTGTCCCGTTGATTTTGGTATTGCAGGAAGTAGCTGTGTTCCCAGACGTCCAGCACCAGCAGGGGTACGACGTCCCACTGAGAGAGGTTCTGGTGCTTTTCCGCCTGGAGGATTTCCAGGTGCTGTGCTCGCGGCGACCAGACGAGGATTGCCCAGCCTGGCCCCTCCACTTGTATGGCGGCTTGCGTGAACTGGGCCTTGAAGGCGTCAAACGAGCCGAAGTAGCGCTGGATGTACTCGGCCAGATCGCCTTGCGGTTCACCGCCGCCATCCGGGTGCATGACCTGCCAGAAGATCGTGTGCAGGTAGTGGCCGGCGCCGTTAAAGGCCAGTTCCCGCTCCCAGTGGCGGATCAGGGCAAAGTCGTTTTTGGCTCGCGCCTCCGCCAGCTTCAGTTCGGCCTTGTTCAGGTCTTCCACGTATTTGCGGTGCAGTTTGTCATGGTGGATGCGCATGGTCGTCTCGTCAATGTACGGCTCCAGGGCGTCGTAGGCGTACGGCAGGGGAGGCAGCGTATGGCGTCCGACGGGTACGGGGCGGGCGACGGGAACCGGTTGACGGGATGAGGAAAAGGCTGCTTTCATGGTCTCCGGCTGTTCCTGTTCGTTGTATTGGATCAGGCGGAGGAACTGGTGAAACTGCTTTTGCACCTCTTCCGCCTTGGCAACGAGCGCGGGAACGGCCTCGTGGTGAGAGGATTTCTTTATCTGTGCCGCTTTGCGGCCGATCAGCGTAAACGCTTCGTCAAACTTGTGCAGGTGGCGCTCAAGCTCCCGGCCGAGCTGCATTGATTTTCGCAGGTGCTCAATCCACTGAGTGCCCCACTGGCTCCAGTGGACGAGGTGTTTGATCTGTTCTTCCAACGCGATTCCTCCTTTTCTCGCTTATCTATTTCAGCGTATGAAAAGCGCCCAGGGATGGTGCGGCATGTGCGGAGTACGTGGCACCGGCGGATCGCATATGGTTATACCACGAACGCAAAAAGTGGTATGCTGGGAGATGGACATTACAACAGGGGAGACACACAGATGAGCGACCAACGAGCAATTGCCATTATCGACTCAGGAGTGGGAGGCCTGACGGTAGCGAAAGAAGTAATGCGGCAGCTGCCCGACGAACGGATTCTGTACTTCGGCGACAATGCCCGATGCCCGTACGGCTCCAAGTCGCCGGAAGAGATACGCGCCTGCAGTTTTCAACTGATTGAGTTTGTCACCCGATATCCCGTAAAGGCTCTGGTTGTGGCCTGCAACACCGCGACAGCAGTCGTCCTCAAGGAGGCGCAGCAGCTCCTGCCGCTGCCGGTCATCGGTGTGATTGAGCCGGGAGCGCGAGCGGCGGTGCGGGCCACGAAAAACGGCCGGATTGGTGTGATTGGGACAGAGACGACGATCCGCACCCGCGCGTACGAGCAAGCCCTGCTGCGGCTGCGGCCGGAGACGTATGTGGCTGGGCTCGCCTGTCCAGCGTTTGTTCCGCTGGTGGAACACCATCAGCAGCATACAGCGGAAGCGCGCCAGGTAGTGGCCCGTACGCTGGAGCCATTGATCCGGGAAGAATTGGACACACTGATTCTGGGCTGCACCCATTACCCGCTGCTGGCCCCTGTCATTCAGGACGTGATGGGGCCGTCCGTCACCTTGATCAGTTCTGCGGAAGAAACCGCGCGGGAATTGACCCGGCATGCCTCGATTGCGAGAGCGGACAAAACGTCTGCGGCTCCCGACCATCTGTTCTTCACCAGCGGCGGCGCCGACAATTTCCGCTCCATCGCGGAGGAGTGGCTGGGCCGTCGGGTGAAGGTGGAGCATAGATCGCTGGAGGAGTCGTATCAACCATAAGAAAGCGGCGCCAATCATGGCGCCGCTTTTCGCTTTGGTTCTGTTTCGGACAATTCAACGCATAAACACAAGCCCTGCTCGTATACATGATAGTACAAAGTGTCTGGAGGAGGCTGGGTAATGATGAAGATACATCGCATCGGCACAATCACCGCCGTGCTTGGGGTCAGCGCACTGCTGCTGTCGGGGTGCGGACTGTTCGGACCGGAAAAGAAAGCCACCAGCATTGATGCACCTCCGCCGCAGTCGGAAGCCGCCCAGAATACACCCAACGGTCTGCCGGCGGCGGAAGGCTCAGCCGATGGGACGGAGGCCGCGGTCACAGAGTCAGTCGACCGCACCGTCTACTTGCTGGATGCCAACGGGTATGTAGTGCCGTTTACGCTGACCCTGCCAAAAACAGAAGGGGTGGCGAAACAGGTGCTGACCTACATGGTCAAAGGCGGGCCGGTGGAAAACATGCTCCCCAACGGCTTTTCCGCGGTGCTTCCTGAAGGGACGGAGGTAAAAGGACTGGTTATCAAGGACGGTTTGGCGACAGTGGACTTTTCCCCGGAGTTCAAAAAGTACGACAGCAAGAACGAAAAGCAGATTCTGGACGCAGTGACCCGGGCGCTGACCGAGTTTCCCAACGTCAAAAGGGTGCAGATCTGGGTAAACGGCACGCCGCTTACCGAAATGCCGGTGGGCAGCACACCGATCTCGTCCGCCCTGGACCGCAACCTCGGGATCAACCTGGAGCTGGCGGAAGGGGCCGTTCCCGGTCGAACCACGGCGGTTACGGTCTATTTCCAGGGACAATTGGATGACAAGCGCTCCTATTTCGTACCGGTCACCCGGCTGATACCGGAGACGCAGAACGTGGCCAAAGCGGCGGTAGAGGAGCTGATCAAAGGACCGAGTGACAATTCGCCGCTGTTCAGTTCGCTCCTGCGCACCACCCGGGTGCTGGATGTAAAGCAGGAGAATGACCTCGTTACCGTCGATCTGAGCAGCGACATCCTCAGATACGACAGCGGCAGGGAAGCCAATCCGGATGCGCTGGAGTCGCTGGTTCTCTCGCTGACCGAGAGCACAGGGGCCAAACAGGTTCAACTGCTGGTGGAAGGCAAGCCGCTCACCAGCGGAACGTACGATTTCACCAAGCCGGTCGCCCGCCCCGTCCACATCAACACGATGCAGTTTTGACAGCGCGCACGAATCCACGCCCGAATCGGCAGGCGTGGTTTTTTGCTTGCGGCGGTTCTGTCAGTCCGGTTGAGCCGGGGCGGCGCTATCGGCTGCCCGGGAGGCCTGCAAGATCAAGACGCCGAGGATCAGCGAGCAGAGGGTGATCAGCAGCCCGGCGGCAAAACCGAGCAGCCGCGGTTCAAAGACGGTGAGCAGCCATCCGCCGACGAGCATCGAGAGGCCGATGAGCACGCTGGAGATGGTCGATTCGAGAGCGAACACACGGCCGTGGTACGCGTTGTCGAGATGCCGCATCAGGAGCGTGCGCAGACTGGCGTTGCCCATCCCCCCGGCGACGGTGGAGAGGGCGTAGCAGGCAGCCACCAGGTAAATGGTGGGAGCGAAGCTGGTCAGCACGTGGGCGAAGCCTTCGACGGCGAAACTGCAGGAAGCCATGTGGTAAGGCCGCCGTTTCAGCAGATCGGCCGCAACCCCGCCGACGATGAAACCGAGTCCGATCGCGCCGTAGAGGAGACCGACTCCGCTTTTGCCGGCCGCAAACACCTGGTAGGCGTAGACGCTGATCAGCACGTTGAGAATGCCTCCCCCGACCGGCCACAAGGTCGTCATCAGCAGGGTGTACAGGACCAGGGGAGTTTGGCGGATCAGCGAAAACAGGTCGGACGGTTCGTTCGCTTTGCGCTCCTCCTTGTCCGCTTCGCGTCGGACACCGCTTGATCGCGGGGGAGGGAAATCCACAGAATCAGCGCCGCGGACAGCACAAAGGAAAGCGAGTTGCAGACGAACGCTGCATCCGTCCCCCAATAGGCGGCAAAGACGCCGCCGACCAGCGATCCGGCCGCCATCACGATCCCGAACACGCTTTCCTCCAGCGCATTGGCCGAGAGGAGCTGATCGCGTTCGACGACGTCCGGGATCAGGGAGATCCTCGCCGGGTTGTACAGCGCGGAGAAGGCGACGAGGGCAAACGTTCCGGCGTAGACGATCCAGACGTCGTCAGCAGAGGAGACGAACAGGAAGCAGAGGGCGATCACCGCCCGCACCAGGTCGCAGGCGATCATGACGGCTTTGCGGTTGAAGCGGTCGGCCAGCAACCCGCCGAGCGGCCCGAACACCAGGTAGGGCAAGGTGCGGAGCGCCAGTGTAATGCCTACGGCCATGGCCGTGCCGGTGATCTCCAACAGCAGGCTCAGGACGGCGACGCTGTTGAACCAATCCCCGACTCCGCTGAGAAAGTTGGCAAGCAGCAGCCTGCGAAAATTGGCTTGACGCAAAAGCAGGGAGGACGTCATAAGAATCACCATTAATTAGTTAACTGTCTAATTAGATGTTAGTCAAATTTGTGTGTGTGCGCAAGACCCCTCTTTGCCGGAGTTTCGTTCCCGCCGAACGGATGGATTTTTCTTTGGGCTTTCGGCAGCGGATTTTTCCGCAGCTTCGGAAATGCGTTGCAGGGGTTTGCGGAGTGGCAGAGGGTTTCTTCAGTCTGGTATAATGAGCGGAGTTGACGATAGCAAGCTAGGAGGAAACATGGAATGAGACTTGATGGCCGTGACCGTGACCAATTGCGCCCAGTCAAGATTACGCGCAATTACATCAAACACGCGGAAGGTTCTTGTCTAATCGAAGTAGGAGACACCAAGGTAATTTGTACGGCGACATTGGAGGATCGCGTGCCGCCGTTCATGCGCGGAGGCGGAAAAGGGTGGATTACAGCCGAATACTCCATGCTTCCTCGGGCCACGGAGTCACGCAATCCACGGGAATCGTCCAAAGGCAAAGTGGGCGGACGAACCATGGAAATTCAGCGGCTGATCGGACGTGCGCTGCGCTCGGTCGTTCAGTTGGAAGCGATGGGGGAGCGCACCATCTGGCTGGATTGCGACGTGATCCAGGCCGACGGCGGTACCCGGACGGCAGCAATCACTGGCGCGTTTGTGGCGATGGTGGATGCGATGCAGAAGCTGGTGGAAGCCGGCACCTTGAAGCAGCTGCCGCTGCGCGATTTTCTGGCGGCGACCTCGGTCGGTATCATCGACGGCGAACCGATGCTCGACCTCAATTACAAGGAAGATTCGACGGCGACGGTGGACATGAACATCGTCATGACCGGTCAGGGCAAATTTGTCGAACTGCAGGGCACGGGCGAAGAAGCGCCGTTTACCGGCGAACAGCTTCATGAACTGCTTGACCTGGCAAAAAAAGGCATCGACGGCCTGATTGCCGCGCAGAAGGAAGCGTTGGCCGACGTACCGCTGACGTTTGCAGACGACAACGAAAACGATCAGGAAACGGTGGCGGAGAAGAGTCATGTCTGAGCGAAAAAAAGTGGTGCTGGCAACGCGAAACAAGGGAAAGGTAAAGGAATTCAACAGCCTGTTTGCCGAATTGGGCTGGGAAGGCATCAGCCTGGACGCGTTTGAAGGCGTGCCGGAAGTGGTGGAGGACGGCGATACGTTTGAAGCCAACGCCTTGAAAAAAGCGACGACCATTGCTACATACCTGAACATGCCGGCTGTGGGCGACGACTCCGGCCTGGAGGTGGACGCTCTGGGGGGACGTCCCGGCGTCTATTCCGCCCGCTACGCCGGTGAACACGCCAGCGATGAGCAAAATTGGCGAAAGCTGCTGGATGAACTGCGCGGCGTGCCGGCACAGCAGCGGACGGCACGTTTCCGCTGCGTGCTCGTCCTGGCGGAACCGGGCAAAGAGCCTATGGTGGCCCAAGGCACATGTGAGGGCGTCATCGCCGAAGCCCCAGAGGGCACCAACGGGTTCGGATACGACCCGGTTTTTTACCTGCCGGACAAGGGCGTGACCATGGCGCAGTTGCCGCCGGAAGAGAAAAACCGCATCAGCCACCGGGCCATGGCGATGGGCAATCTGCTGGCGGCAATCAAGCGGCAGGGTTAGCGGCTTGCGGCAGACTACAGGCAGAAGGGAGTGCGGTACAGTGGGCATCCTGATCCTCAGCGACACGCACGGCTTGGTACGCGAAGTGAAAGAGACGGTGGAACGCCACGCGGCGGAGAAGGTCTTTCACTGCGGCGATTTTTGCGTCGACCGGAAGCGGGACCCCTTCGCCGACATGATTTTGGTCAGGGGCAACTGCGATGTGGACAGGGACGTTCCCGAGGAACAGCTTACCGAGTGGAAGGACCTGAAAATCCTGCAGACACACGGCCACCTGTTCGGGGTGAAAAGCTCGCTGATGCGGCTGCACTACCGGGCGGAGGAGACGGGGGCCAACGTCGTGCTGTTCGGCCATTCCCACGTTCCGGTCTGCGGTGTCGAGCGGGGCATCCTGTTTCTCAACCCGGGCAGTCTCCAGCTGCCCCGCAGCTTTGACGTTCCCACCTACGCATACCTGGAACAGATTGAGACGAGAAAGCGGGAAGTGCGCGTCCAGGTTACCTATTTCGACCACCACGGCAATCCGGTGGAGCGGCTGGGGGGAAGTTTTCCCTGCGGCGCTGACTTCTTGAAAAATGGTGAATATGTGCTATACTTAAATGGTTATAATGGCTAGAATTGCATCGCCCGTACCGACTGCATGTTGCGGGCGGTGTTCTGTGGATTCAATCTAGGAGGGGAAGTTTACGTGGCAGCAAAATGGGAAAAGTTAGAGAATAACCAGGGGGTCCTGACGGTTGAAGTAGATGCTGCGCAAGTAGATGCGGCATTGGACCAAGCGTTTAAAAAGGTCGTAAAGAAAGTAAGCGTTCCGGGCTTCCGCAAAGGAAAAGTGCCGCGCAAGCTGTTCGAAGCGCGTTTTGGCGTGGAAGCGCTCTACCAGGATGCTCTGGACATCCTGCTCCCTGCCGCTTACGGACAAGCTGTGCGCGAAACCGGCATCGAACCGGTTGATCGCCCCGAAGTGGATGTTGAGCAGATGGAAAAGGGCAAGCCGCTCATCTTCAAGGCGACCGTAACGGTGAAGCCGGAAGTGAAACTGGGCGACTACAAAAACCTGACGATCGAGTCGAAAGAGTTCAACGTTACTGACGAGGACGTGGAAGCCGAACTGAAGCGCATGCAAGAGCGCCACGCCGAGCTGGTTGTCGTGGAAGAAGGCCCGGCACAAAACGGCGATCTGGCTGTGATTGACTTCGAAGGCTTCCAGGACGGCGTTGCCTTTGAGGGCGGAAAAGCGGAAAACTACACGCTCGAGCTGGGTTCCGGCACGTTCATCGCCGGCTTTGAAGAGCAGATCGTGGGCATGAAGGTAGGCGAGGAGAAGGAGATCAACGTCACCTTCCCGGAACAGTACCACTCTCCGAGCCTGGCAGGCAAAGACGCAGTCTTCAAGGTGAAACTGAACGGCCTCAAGCGCAAAAACCTCCCGGCGCTGGACGACGAATTTGCCAAAGACGTGAGCGAGTTCGACACACTGGAAGAGCTGAAGGCTGACACCAAGAAAAAGCTGGAAGAAAAAGCGGCTCAGGAGAAAGAACAGTACACCCGCGAGCAGCTCGTGCTGAAGGCGGCTGAAAACGCCGAAATCGACATTCCGGACGTCATGATCGAACACGAACTGGACCAAATGGTGAACGAATTTGCTCAGCGCCTGCAGTTCCAAGGCATGAACCTGGACCTGTACTACCAGTTCTCCGGCACCGATGAAAGCCAGCTGCGCGAACAGCTTCGTCCTGACGCGACCACCCGCGTGCGCACCGCGCTGACCCTGGAAGCGATCGCTAAAGCCGAGAACATCACTGCGACCGAAGAAGATGTAAACGAAGAGCTGAACAGACTGGCGGGCGTATACGGTCGTCCTGCCGACGAACTGCGCAAAATCTTCACCGCTCAAGACGGTATGGCTGCCCTGTACCGCGACGTGCAAACGCGGAAAACGGTCGATTTCCTGGTTGCAGAAAACAAAGTCAGTGCATAAGCTTAGGAAGAACGCATGAAACGACCGGCAGACAGGTTCCCGATTGACCCGACTGCCAAGCGATACAAGGCACGATAATGTTCGTGCCTTGTTTTTCACCATCTTGCGTTTTTTCCGACACAGCCGTCGGACCGGCGGCTGCACGCTACCTCTTTGACGGCAGAGGAGGAGATACATATGCTAATCCCCATGGTCATTGAACAGACGAACCGCGGCGAGCGCGCGTATGACATTTATTCGCGCCTGCTGAAGGACCGGATTGTCTTTCTCGGCAGCGAGATCGACGATGAAGTGGCCAACCTGGTGGTCGCCCAACTGCTGTTCCTGCAAGCGGAAGACCCGGACAAGGACATTCAACTCTACATAAACTCTCCGGGCGGTTCCGTAACGGCTGGCATGGCCATCTTCGACACGATGCAGCACATCAAGCCGGACGTGTCTACCATCTGCATCGGCATGGCGGCCAGCATGGCAGCCGTTCTGCTGGCTGCGGGAGCAAAAGGGAAGCGGTTTGCCCTGCCGAACAGTGAAGTGATGATTCACCAGCCGCTCGGCGGCGTACGCGGCCAGGCAGAGGATATCCGCATCCACGCGGACTGGATTTTGAAAACGAAGCGCCAGCTCAACCAAATCCTGGCGGAACGGACGGGTCAGCCATACGAACGTGTGGAAAAGGACACCGATCGTGATCACTTCATGAGCGCAGAAGAAGCCAAAGCGTACGGTTTGATTGACGCCATTATTGAACGGAAAAACTGACCCGTTGTGAGGTGAAGCGCATGTTTAAGTTTAACGACGATAAAGGCCAGCTGAAATGCTCCTTCTGCGGCAAGTCGCAGGAGCAGGTGCGCAAGCTGGTGGCCGGGCCCGGCGTGTACATCTGCGACGAGTGCATCGAACTGTGCAACGAAATCGTCCAGGAAGAGCTGGGAACGGAAGAAGAAATCGACATGAAGGAAATTCCCAAACCGATGGAGATTCGCAAAATCCTGGACGATTACGTGATCGGCCAGGATCTGGCGAAAAAATCCCTCTCGGTGGCGGTGTACAACCACTACAAGCGGATCAACTCCGGCGCCAAGATCGAGGATGTGGAACTGCAAAAGTCAAACATCCTGCTGATCGGCCCGACCGGAAGCGGGAAGACGCTCTTGGCCCAGACGTTGGCACGGATTCTCAACGTGCCGTTTGCCATCGCCGACGCCACTTCCCTCACGGAAGCGGGGTACGTGGGCGAAGACGTGGAAAACATCCTGCTCAAGCTGATCCAGGCAGCCGATTACGACGTGGAAAAGGCGGAGAAGGGCATCATCTACATCGACGAGATCGACAAGGTGGCCCGCAAGTCGGAAAATCCGTCGATCACCCGCGACGTATCCGGCGAAGGTGTACAGCAGGCGCTGCTGAAAATTCTCGAGGGGACGGTTGCCAGCGTGCCGCCGCAGGGCGGCCGGAAGCATCCGCACCAGGAGTTCATCCAGATCGACACGTCCAACATTCTGTTCATCTGCGGCGGTGCGTTTGACGGCATCGAGCAGATCATCAAGCGTCGTCTGGGCAAAAAGGTGATCGGCTTCGGCACCGACCTGAGCGACGGTATCAAAGGCGACCTGAAGCCGGGCGAGTACCTGAAGTACGTGCTGCCGGAAGACCTGCTGAAATTCGGCCTGATTCCGGAATTTGTCGGCCGTCTCCCCGTACTGGCCACGCTGGAACCGCTGGATGAGGAGACGCTGGTCCGCATCCTTACCGAACCGAAAAACTCGCTGGTGAAGCAGTACCAAAAACTGCTGAGCTTAGACGGCGTAGAACTGGAGTTCGAACCGGGAGCGCTGACGCAGATCGCCAAGGAAGCGATCAAGCGGAACACCGGCGCCCGGGGACTGCGTGCCATCATCGAGCAGATCATGCTCGACATGATGTACGAACTGCCGTCCCGCGAAGACATCAGCAAGTGCGTGATCACCGAGGAAGCTGTGCGTGACAAGGTGAAGCCGCAGCTGCTGACCAAGGAAGGCCGCGAACTGAAAAACGAAAGCGCGTAACCGGCACCGCCGGAAACGCCATCCCAACCACCCCGATTGTCGGGGTGGTTTTTCCATGGCTCTCCCGTTTGTTCGCCCGGCCGGCAGTGCCCGCCAAAGTGCAAGGGAATGCCGGAGCGGTTTGTTTACGCCCGTGATTGCGAGGCAATACTACTCAATATAGTTCACGAGACGCTTTTTGATTGGATCACGACTGTATCAGGAAGGACTTCTCGCGATCGCGGGCTGATACACGGGCTGATACAAAAAACAAGCATCCCCGAGAGGAAGAACCGGCTTTTGCGCATGTGTCCGCAACAGACGCGTTTTCTTCTCGATGTGGTGCGAAGTGAGCGTGGGAGGGTTAACGGATGGACTATACGACATTGGTGATTGCCTGCATCGAAGTAGTCGTCGGGATCATCATAGGAACCTATTTCTGGAATCTGCTCCGCACCCAGCGGTCAGCGAAAACATCGAGTGACCGGGAGTCGCGCAAAGACCTGGACCAACTGCGGCGGATGCGGATGATCGCCTTGACGGAACCGCTCTCGGAGAAGACCAGGCCGACCAAACTGGAAGAGATCGTCGGACAGGAGGATGGGCTGCGCGCGCTGCGTGCCGCCTTGTGCGGGCCAAACCCACAGCATGTCATCATCTACGGTCCGCCGGGCGTGGGCAAGACGGCTGCCGCCCGCGTCGTGCTGGAAGAAGCGAAGCAGAATCCGCTGTCGCCGTTTTCCAGCGACGCCAAGTTTGTGGAGGTGGACGCGACCATTGCCCGCTTTGACGAACGGGGCATCGCCGATCCGCTGATCGGTTCCGTGCACGATCCGATTTACCAGGGTGCCGGCGCCTTGGGACAGTCGGGCGTTCCGCAGCCGAAGCCGGGGGCGGTGACCAAGGCCCACGGCGGAATCCTGTTTTTGGATGAAATCGGCGAGCTGCATCCGATCCAGATGAACAAGCTCCTGAAAGTGCTGGAAGACCGCAAAGTGATGCTGGAGAGCGCCTACTACAGCGAAGAGAACACGCAAATACCGTCACACATCCACGAGATATTCAAGTACGGACTGCCGGCCGATTTTCGCCTCGTGGGTGCGACGACGAGGATGCCGGAAGAACTGCCGGCAGCGCTCCGCTCCCGGTGCCTGGAGATTTTTTTCCGGCCGCTCAAGCCGGCGGAGATCGGGAGCATCGTCCGCACCGCCGTCTCCAAAATGGACATGTCGATGGAGGACGACGCGGTCGGCGTCATCGAACGGTACGCCACCAACGGCCGGGAGGCGATCAACACGCTGCAGATCGCGGCAGGGATCGCAATGACCGAGGGGCGCTCGACGATCCGCGCCGCCGATGTGGAATGGGTCGTGCACAGCAGCCAAAAATCGCCGCGCCAGGAAAAGCAGGTGCATGACACGCCGCAGGTGGGGCTGGTCAACGGCCTGGCTGTGTACGGCCCCAACATGGGCAGCGTGATGGAGCTGGAGGTGACCGCCAGCCGGGCGTCGACACCCGGGGCCGGCCGCGTCACCATGACCGGCCTGGTCGAAGAAGAGGAAATAGGCGGTCGCAGCCGCACGGTCCGGCGCAAGTCGATGGCCAAAGGCTCGATCGAAAACGTGTTGACCGTGCTGAATCGGCTGGGGGTCCAGCCGTACGATTACGACCTGCACATCAACTTTCCCGGCGGTGTGCCGGTAGACGGTCCCTCGGCAGGCATCACGATTGCCGTCGCCATTTATTCGGCGATCAAGGAGAGGCCGGTAGACAACCTGGTTGCCATGACAGGGGAAGTGAGCATCCACGGCAAGGTAAAACCGGTCGGCGGCGTAGTGGCCAAGGTGGAAGCCGCCCGACAGGCAGGGGCAAAACGCGTGCTGATTCCCGAGGAGAACTGGCAGTCGCTGTTTGCCGACATGCAGGACATCGAAGTGATACCCGTCTCCACCGTGCAGCAGGCAATCGATCTGGCCCTTCTGGCAGAACCGGAGACGGAGAGCGCCGGTTTCACCCTGCAGCTTCCGGCGGAAGATCTCGCCTCTTCGTCTCTGTCGTTGTAATGGCGCGCTGTAACGGCGGTGCGCCCGGAAATTAGACATCGGATTCCGTTTGCGCTACAATGATAAAAAGCTTCACTCCGAAGCTTACGCGATGTTCAAAAACGGCTGTCTGAGCCGTTTTTGCATGTTAAGCAGGCAATTCGTACAGATCAAGGAGAGGTGCATAAGCTTGGGCGAACGTTCCGGTAAACGAGAGATACCGCTTCTCCCGTTGCGCGGACTGCTTGTGTATCCATCCATGGTACTCCATTTGGATGTGGGACGGGAAAAATCAGTCCGCGCCCTGGAGCAGGCCATGGTGGATGACAACCAGATCCTGTTGGCGACGCAGGAAGAAGTCCACATAGAAGAACCCAGCGCCGAGCAAATCTTCAGCGTCGGCACTGTCGCACGGGTCAAACAGATGCTGAAGCTGCCGAACGGCACGATTCGCGTCCTCGTGGAAGGCCTGCAGCGGGCCCGAATCGATGAATATATACGGCAGGATGATTTCTTCCAGGTCTCGATCACGTACCTGGAAGAGGAAAAGGCTGACGAGAACGAAGTGGAAGCGCTGATGCGCGCCGTGCTTAGCCATTTTGAACAGTACATCAAGCTGTCCAAAAAGATTTCACCGGAGGCGCTTACATCCGTAAGCGACATCGAGGAACCGGGTCGGCTGGCCGACGTGATCGCCTCCCATCTGCCGCTGAAAATGAAGGACAAACAGGAGATTTTGGAGACGACCAACATCAAGGAGCGGCTCAACATTCTCCTCGACATCCTCAACAACGAGCGCGAGGTGCTGGAACTGGAGCGCAAGATCAGCAACCGCGTCAAGAAGCAGATGGAGCGGACGCAGAAGGAATACTACCTGCGTGAGCAAATGAAAGCGATCCAAAAAGAGCTGGGCGAAAAAGACGGGCGGCAGAGTGAAGTGGATGAACTGCGCGCCCAGCTGGAGAAATCCGACGCTCCCGAGCGGATCAAGAACAAGATCGAGAAAGAACTGGAGCGCCTGGAGAAAATGCCGACCACGTCCGCCGAAGGAGCGGTGATCCGGACCTACATCGACACGCTGCTGTCCCTGCCGTGGACGCGCAGGACCGTCGACAATCTGGACATCCATCACGCGGAACAGGTGCTGAACGAAGACCACTACGGGCTGGAAAAACCGAAGGAACGGGTATTGGAGTATCTGGCGGTGCAAAAGCTGGTCAATTCCATGCGCGGTCCCATCCTCTGCCTGGTCGGGCCTCCCGGCGTGGGGAAAACGTCGCTCGCCCGTTCCATTGCGCGTGCCCTGGAGCGGGAGTTTGTCCGCATCTCGCTGGGCGGGGTGCGTGACGAGGCGGAGATTCGCGGCCACCGCCGCACCTATGTGGGTGCGCTGCCGGGCCGGATCATCCAGGGGATGAAACAGGCAGGCACGATCAACCCCGTCTTTCTCCTGGATGAAATCGACAAGCTGGCCTCCGACTTTCGCGGCGATCCCGCTTCCGCGCTGCTGGAAGTGCTGGACCCCAACCAGAATGACAAGTTCAGCGACCATTACATCGAGGAGACCTACGATTTGACCAACGTGATGTTTATCACGACGGCCAACAGCACGCATACGATTCCCCGCCCGCTGTTGGACCGGATGGAGGTCATCTCCATCGCCGGCTACACCGAGCTGGAAAAGCTGCACATCATGCGCGACTACCTGCTGCCCAAGCAGATGGAAGAGCACGGGCTGGGCAGGGATAAGCTGCAGATGAACGAAGAGGCGATGCTGAAGGTAATTCGTCAGTACACCAGAGAAGCGGGCGTGCGCAACCTGAATCGGGAAGCGGCCAACATCTGCCGAAAAGCAGCCAGGCTGATCGTCAGCGGCGAGAAAAAGCGGGTCGTGGTGACGCCCAAAACGGTGGAGAGCCTGCTGGGCAAACCGCGCTATCGCTACGGCCTGGCTGAGCGGGAAGACCAGGTGGGTGCCGTAACCGGCCTGGCCTGGACGCAGGCGGGCGGCGACACGCTGAACGTAGAAGTGAGCATTCTGCCTGGCAAGGGCAAACTGACGCTGACCGGTCAGCTCGGTGACGTCATGAAGGAGTCGGCTCAGGCGGCATTCAGCTACATCCGTTCCCGCGCCGCCGCGTGGAACATCGACCCCGAGTTCCACGAGAAAAACGACATCCACATTCACGTGCCGGAAGGAGCGATCCCCAAAGACGGTCCGTCTGCCGGCATCACCATCGCCACGGCGCTCGTCTCTGCCCTGACCGGCATCCCGGTGCGCAAAGAGGTGGGCATGACCGGTGAGATCACCCTGCGCGGCCGCGTGCTGCCGATCGGCGGACTGAAAGAAAAGGCGCTGTCCGCTCATCGGGCCGGACTGACGACGGTGATCCTGCCCAAGGAAAACGAGAAAGACATCGAAGACATCCCGGAAAGCGTGCGCAAGGAATTGAAACTGATCACGGTGGAACACATGGACGAGGTCCTGCGCCACGCGCTTACCCGGCAAGCGGTTGGTGAAACGCGATGAAGATCACATCGGCTGAGTTTGTCATCAGCGCCGTCGGACCCAAACAGTACCCGACAGATGGCTTGCCGGAGATCGCCCTGGTGGGCCGCTCCAACGTAGGCAAGTCCTCGCTGTTAAACAAAATGATGAATCGCAAGGGGCTGGCCCGCACCAGTTCCAAGCCGGGAAAAACACAGACGCTGAACTACTTTCGTGTCAACAACCTGCTCTATTTTGTCGACTTCCCCGGTTACGGCTACGCCAAAGTGGCAAAATCGCTGAAACAGCAATGGGGCAAAATGATTGAAAATTATCTGAAGCAGCGCAAGGAGCTGCGGTTTGTGATTCAGTTGGTGGACATCCGCCACGCGCCCAGCAAGGATGATGTGGCGATGTACGACTGGTGCAAGGAAATCGGCATTCCCACCGTGGTCGTGGCCACCAAGGGGGACAAGATCGCTCGCGGCCGCTGGCTTCAGCATACGAAAGTAATCCGCGAACAACTCAAGATGCGCGGTGACGATGCACTCATAATCTTTTCTTCGGAAACGGGCCAGGGACGGGACGAACTGTGGGGTGAAATCGTTCGCCGCTTGCAGCGTCAGGAAGAAACTGCCCCTGAAGTTGAGCAGGATCCCGCAGGCGGGACGCCGGAAACGGCGGAATCGGGCAACGCCCCGTCGTAACACCTGCGGGAAAAGAGGGGGGTCCATGCACAACCGTGAGTTTTTTCCCGTACGCGGTGTAATCGAAGGTTACTACGGCACTCCGTGGACGAATGCGGAGCGGCTGGACATGATTCGCTTTTTGGGGCGGCATGGGTTTAATACGTACTATTACTCGCCCAAGGACGATCCCTATTTGCGGGAACGCTGGCAGGAGCCGCATCCGCCCGAGGCTTTGGAGCAGATGGAGGGCTGGATGGCGTGCGCCCGGGAGGCCGGGGTGCGGTTTGTCTACTGCCTGAGCCCCGGCTTGAATATGGAGTACGCCGATGACAGCCATGTTTCCCGCCTGTTGGCAAAATACCGGTCCATGTACGAACGGGGCGTGCGTCACTTCGCCCTGCTGTTTGACGACATCCCGCTGGCCTTGATGCATCCGGCGGACGTAAGCCGCTACCGCACGCTGGCGCAAGCGCACGCGGAAGTAGTGCTGAAGCTGCACGAGGTGATCGATGGCTGGGAGGAGCGAGTGGAGCTGACCGTTTGTCCCACCCAGTATCACGGCATGGGCGACGAACCGTACATCACGGAACTGGGACAGCGCCTGCCGGAGTCAATCGACCTGTTTTGGACCGGCCGCTTTGTCTGCTCGCCGTTTTTGCCCGAGGCGGACGCCCGCTTTTTTGCAGAACGGACGGGGCACAAACCGCTGATTTGGGACAATTATCCGGTAAACGACCTGGCGATGGCCGATGAGCTGCACATTGGCCCGCTGCGCCACCGCGATCCCGGTCTGTGGCGGCACGTAGCCGGATACGTGGCCAATCCGATGGCGCGGGCGGAGAGCTCAAAGATACCGCTCTTGACGGCAGCGGCTTACCTGCGCGATCCGGAAGGGTACGATCCAGCCTTGGCATGGGCCAAGGCCGTGGAAGAAGTGGCCGGTCCGGAAGACGCCGCCGCCGTACTCCGCTTCGCAGACAATGTGCAGGGTTCGTTTCTCAACGAGACCGAGTCGCCGGCGCTGCTGGAGGCGTTTCTGCAGTTTCGCTTTCAGTTTTTGTACGGGGACAGGCAGGCGGGACTGCGCATGCTCGGACGTCTGTTTGCCGATATGGAAGAGACGGCGCTGCACTTAATGGAGCGGATGCGCAACCGCAAACTGGCCGCCGAAATTGGCGGCTGGGTGGAAAAGTACCGGCATTGGGCCAAGGTCGGGCAGTCGGTTACCGCCATGATCGAGGCGGGCACAAGCGGCCGGACGCTCACGGCGGCGTATCACCTGTTTCGGCTGAAGCGCTGGATGAAGCGGACCGAACGGTTGCCGCAAAAGGTGTGCGGCAACGTGATGAAACTGTTTGTGGAAGCGGTGCTGCTGGAGTTGAAACAGACGAGGTAACCAAGCGCGTATCTGCGTGGGGCAAGCGGGCAAACCGCACCCGTCTGTGTGCTGTGAAAATGTGAAAAAACGGGACTGGCACAAAAGCCAGCCCCGTTTTTTTATCTGTCACTGTTCATTACGCCGACTCTCGGCTGCCATCATCCTGATTGAGCCTGATGCGCCGATTTTTCCACCATTCCTGGATCGGCAGCTCCGCCAGGATCATTCCGGTAAAGATCAGGGCGCATCCCGCCAACTGTCGCGCTGTCAGCACTTCGTGAATCCACAGGTACGAAGTGAGCGCGGCAAACACCGGCTCCAGGGAGAAGATCAGCGCCACACGGGTGGAACTCGTCTTCTTTTGCAGCGCCGTCTGGGCCAAAAAGGCGAGCGCGGTGGCAAAGATCGAGGTCACGATCAGACCGCGCGCCACTTCCGGCGCCAGCAGCACCGCCGGGTCGAAGGCAAGGCGCCAGTCCTCGAACAACAGCGCATACCCCCAGCTCAGCGCGGCCACTGTCCCCAACTGGACGATCGCCAGCGGGAGGGCAGGAAATCGCGGAGCGTATTTGCCGGTGGCGACGATCTGCAGTGCAAAGCAGATGGCGCAGCCGAAGACCAGCACGTCGCCGAGGTTGAACGCAAGCGACGAGGTTTTCGTCAGCAGGTAGAGCCCGCAGGCGGCGATCAGCGTGCCGGTGATGGCGGCCGGTTTGATCTTCTCGCGCAGGATCAGAAAGGAAAACAGCGGGACCAGCACTACCGACAGACCGGTAATAAAGCCCGCTTTGGACGGTGTGGTGTACATCAATCCAACCGTCTGCAGGGCGTAGCCCAGACAGAGCCAAAATCCGATCAGACATCCGGCCTTGATCAGCGGGAAGTTCCAGCTCCTCCAGCTGCTCGCGATCGATCAGACAATGGATGGCGAGCAGAAAGAGAGTGGCGATGGAAAAGCGCACCGCGTTGAAGGCGTTGGGCGGCAGAGCGGCGATGGCCTGCTGGACGACGAGGAACGTGGCTCCCCAGACAAACGCGATCAGAAACAGGGTCACGTCAGCCATCCATTGTTTTTTCAACGGTTGTTTCTCTCCTTCCGAATGATTCAGACGATTGCAAACGTTTCGGTTCCATGCCTGCATGATACGGCATGCCAGAGGGGAAATCAAGCACAGGTGGAGTTCAGCTTGGCAATTGCATGTAAATATCGGAAAATAAAGAAAAGTCAAAGGGGGATTCACATGAATCAGTCCGTACTTCGGTCGCGGCGGGCCCGCCGGGCGGAAACCAAAGTGACCCGCACCGCCCAGCGGTTGGCCGAGCTGTTGGCAGGCAGCAGCGGGTTGGAGGAGAAACGGGAAGCTGTCCGAAGGATTCTGGACGAGCAGTTGGGGAATCGCGAATACTTCGTCATTGTCGACGAGACGGGATACGGACACATCCATACCAACCGGCTGCGGGAGGGCATCGTGTTTGACGACGAGGTGGGACGGCGTGCAGCCGCGGCGCGCGAAGTCCTCTCCCAGCTTTACCTGCGCAACACGGGCGAGCGGCTGATCGACACCGCCGCTCCGATCGGCACATTTGGCGGCAGACGGTACGTCCTCCGGATGGGCACGATTCTGCACCGGCCGTTTTTGGGACCGGCGCTGATCGGTCTCGGCTGTATCCCGCCGCTGTGCGGATGGGCGGCCTTGCTTGGGAGGGGGCTGCCGCTTGCCGAAACGGCGGTATGGGCGTTCGTTTCGCTCGGCGCGGGGTTGATAGGCAGCCTGTGGATATACCGGATCATGCGCACCAGCCTGCAGGAATGGCGCGAGCTGACCCGGGCCGTCTCGTCCGGCGATCTGACCCGGAAAGTGGTCACCCGCTCGCGCAATGAATTTCATCAGACGGGGCTGGAACTAAACAAGATGGCGATCGGCATCCAGAACATCGTAAGCGAGATCGCGGGTGCGGCGGACAGCACGGGGGAGATCAGCAGCAAGCAGGCGCTGCGGTCACGGGAACTGCGGGACACCTTTGACGAACTGAGCGGCATGATGCAGCAGTTTCAGTCGGGGACCGAGGAACAGGCCCACGTGGCCGCCGAAGCGGTCGAGCACCTGCAGGAAATGACAGCCATGCTGACGGAGATGCAGACGGCCCTGAACAAGACGAGAGAGATGAGCGAGAGCGCCACGATGACCACGGAGCGGGGCAACCATGCGGTGAAGACAGCTTCCCGCCAGGTGGGACAAGCGGAGTCCGGCATGGCCGAAACGGCGGAAGCGATCCGCCAACTGGCACAGGCTGCGGAACAGATCCGGCAGCAGGTGGCGGCAATCACCAAGATTGCCCGGCAGACCAATATGCTGGCGCTCAACGCATCCATTGAGGCGGCTCGAGCCGGGGAACACGGCCGGGGCTTTGCCGTGGTGGCGGCAGAGATTCGTGAGCTGGCGGAGGAGACCGCGCAGTTTGCGGACAGCATCCTGTCCACCGCAGCCGCCATTCATGCGGACGTGACCGAGACGGCGGCAGAAGTGGAGCGCCAGTTGGACGACCTGCGACGCTCCAGCCGTCACGTGCGGGAAGCGGGTGAGGCGATCCGCAGCCTGCAGGTGGTGGTGGACGCCAACCAGGCTCTGTCGGCCCAAAACGCCGCGTGGGCCGAGCGGCTTGGCCAGCACTGCGGGGCGATCGGCCAGACGCTGACCCAGGTAAAGACGATCGCAGGCCAGATTGCGGAGAGCGTCTCGGCGGCGGCCAGCGCCGTAGAGCAGCAGGCAGGCGGCGTGCATCTGCTGGCAGAGGAAGCAGAGACACTGGCCGAGAAGACGATGTCGCTGCAGCGAATCACGAAGCGGTTTCGCCTGTAGGATCAAGACCCAGCTGCACCCGTTAATAAACTTTTCACATTTACAAGTGGTCGTTTGGGGACATAATGTTATAATAATAGTGCATTTTACACAGAGCCGACTGGCATGTAATACCGGGAGGACATTATGGATATCCTTTTGCTGGGTCTTAATTACAAAACAGCACCAGTCGAAATTCGGGAAAAATTCACGTTCAGCGATGACGGGACAGCACGCGCTCTTCATCTCCTCTCCCAGACGAAGAGCATCGCGGAATGCGTCATTCTCGGAACGTGCAACCGCACGGAAATCTACGTGGTCTGCGATCAGTTGAACGTGGGGCGGGACTACGTGCTGAGATTTCTGGCGGAGTGGTTTGGCGTCGACAAAGAGTCGTTCAAGCAACATCTTTATATAAAAGGAAACGAAGAAGCGATTGAACACCTGTTCCGTGTCGTTTGCGGCCTTGACTCCATGGTGGTGGGCGAGACGCAAATCCTCGGACAGGTACGGGACGCTTTCCTGCTCGCCCAGCAGCTCAAGACGACCGGAACGGTGTTTAACATGCTGTTCAAGCAGGCGGTCACGTTTGCCAAGCGGGCCCACACGGAAACGGGGATCGGCCAAAACGCTGTCTCCGTCAGCTACGCCGCGGTGGAACTGGGGAAAAAGATTTTTGGCTCCTTCGCGGGCAAGGAAGTGCTGATCGTCGGCGCGGGCAAAATGAGCGAGCTGACCGCCAAACACCTGCACGCCAACGGTTCACAGCACGTGCGGGTCGCCAATCGGACGCTGGAGCGTGCCCGGATTTTGGCGGAGAAATTCAAAGGGGACGCCTGTACGATGGAGCAGTTGCCTGAGGCACTGCTCACCGCCGACATCGTCATCAGCTCCACAGGAGCTGCAGGCTATGTGATCACCAAGGAACAGCTCATGCCGATCATGAAGCGTCGCAAACACCGCCCGTTGTTTATGATCGACATCGCTGTGCCGCGGGATCTGGACCCCGGCCTGCACGAACTGGATAACGTCTACCTTTACGATATTGATGATCTGGAAGGTATTGTCGCCAGCAACCTGGCGGAGCGTTCCCGCGAGGCGGAGCGGCTGGAGGGGATGATTGCCGATGAAATCGTCGCCTTCACCACCTGGTACCAGACGCTGGGCGTTTCACCGCTGATCGCCGCGCTGCGTGAAAAGGCGGAGGCGATCCACAGCGAAGGAATGCGCAAAATGGAGAACAAGCTGTCCAACCTGACCGAACGCGAGCTACACATCATTCGCAAGACGACCAAGGGCATGATTAATCAGTTATTGCACGATCCGGTCGTCCGTCTGAAAGAGATGGCGGCCAAGTCGAACGGGGACGACGTGTTGGACATGTTCTCTACCATCTTTGCATTGGAAGAGACCCTGGAGCGGTTTGAGCGGGAAGCCGACTGGGAAAAAGAGAAAAAAACACTTGTCCTCTCGTGAGCAGGTCGTTGCGTCCGGCTTCCGCGAGTAGGGACCGAAATGGAAAGAGAGGAGAGCGTACATGGCCGACGCGAGATGGATCTACGACCTGACGATCTTTCTCTACGCTGCAAGTGTTCTCTTCTATTTCAACGACTTCTTGCAAAGCAACCGGAAAGTCAATCGCCTGGCTTTCGGGTTGCTTGCTGTCGTTTGGGCCTTGCAATCCGCTTTTTTCGTCTCACAGGTGGCGGCGAAATCGTACTTTCCCGTCATCACACTGTTTGAGACGCTCTTTTTTTATTCCTGGGTGCTGGTCTCCCTGTCACTTCTGATTAATTATTTTTTTCGCATCGATTTGCTGGTATTCTTTACCAATGTGATCGGCTTTGTCGTGCTGGTGCTCTCCATGTTTTTGCCGGAGACGCCGTTGACGGCCGTATCGGAAACGCTCACGTCGGACCTGCTCTTGATCCACATCACGCTGGCGTTGTTCAGCTACGGGGCGTTTTCCCTGTCGATGATCTTTTCGGCGATGTACCTGCTGCAGCACAAGATGCTGAAAGAAAAACGCTGGACGCCGCTGCTGCGGCGGCTGCCCAGCCTCGACATGCTGGAAGCGTACGCGTACCGGATGAACATGGTCGGGGTGCCGATGCTGCTCTTGGCAATCATTCTCGGGATCATCTGGGGCAGGGTGGTCCTGCCCGAGAAGTTTTGGCTCGATGCCAAGGTGCTGCTGTCGACCCTGGTGCTGGGGGCGTATTCGTACTGGCTGTACAAGCGTTTCAGCGACACCTGGCAGATGCGGCGGCTGGCCCAGTTTAACCTGACGGCGTTTCTGCTGCTCTTGGTCAACTTTCTGGCCACCGACATCTCCACATTTCACAGATGGCTGTAACCGCCACGCAAGGAGGCTACCATGAGAAACTGGAAGGTAGGAACGCGCCGCAGCATGCTGGCGCTCACCCAGACCAATTGGGTCGTGGACCAATTGAAACGGCTTGCGCCCGAGGCGTCGTTTGAACTGCACGAAATCGTCACGAAAGGAGACCGCATCCTGGACGTCACCCTGTCCAAGGTGGGCGGCAAGGGACTGTTCGTCAAGGAAATCGAGCAGTCGCTGCTGGACAAGGAGACGGACCTGGCCGTGCACAGTCTGAAGGACATGCCGGCAGAGCTGCCGGAGGGACTGGTGATCGGGGCAATTCCCAAGCGGGTGGACCCCCGCGACGTGCTCTTGTCCAAGGACGGCAAGACGCTGGATGAGCTGCCGCACGGGGCGCTGGTGGGCACGAGCAGCCTGCGCCGCTCCGCACAACTGTTGGCCTACCGGCCGGACATCCAGATCGAATCGCTGCGCGGCAATATCGATACGCGCATCCGCAAACTGAACGAAGGCAATTTCGACGCCATCATCCTGGCGGCGGCCGGACTGGAGCGGGTCAAGTGGGACGGAACGATCAGCCAGTATCTGCCGGTAGAGATCAGCGTGCCGGCGGTTGGGCAGGGGGCATTGGCCATCGAGTGCCGGGCGGACGACGAGGAGACGCTCGCGCTGCTGCGCCGCCTGGACGACCCGCCGACCCGCCTGGCGGTGACGGCAGAGCGCAGCTTCCTGCACCGTTTGCAGGGCGGCTGCCAGGTGCCGATCGGGGCTTACGCCACCGTGGCGGAAGCGCCGGGCGATGCCGCGCCGACCGTGACACTGACCGGTCTGGTCGCGTCGCCTGACGGAAAACGGGTGTTCAAGCGGACAGTCTCCGGCACCGATCCGGACGCACTCGGCCGGGAACTGGCTGACACCCTGCTGGCGGAAGGAGCCGGCGAGGTGCTGGCAGAGGTGCAGAAGGAGAATCTGGGATGAACCGGCTGACGCCGATTGGCGAGGATCGCCTGCCGCTTTCCGGCGTCCGGGTGATGGTGACGCGGGCCCGCAGCCAGGCCCGCGAGCTGGTGGAAAAGATTGAGGCGCTGGGCGGCGAGGCATACGAGTTTCCGCTGCTGAAAATGGTGCCGCCGACCGACACGGGACCGCTTGACTACGCAATTGGCCGCCTGGATTCGTTTGACTGGGTGATGTTCACCAGCGTCAACGGCGTCCGCTTTTTTCTGGAGCGAATGCGGCAGTTGGGCGTGAGCCCGGATCGGATGACCGGCCTCGTGGCGGCGGTCGGACCCAAGACAGCTGCCGAACTGGCAAAACACGGCTGGACGGCGGATGTGATTCCGTCCGACTACGTGGCGGAGGGCATGCTCACCGCGCTCCAGGGGCGTCTGACACCGGGCCAGCGGGTGCTGCTGCCGCGGGCAGACATCGCCCGCAAGACGCTGCCGGATGAACTGCGCCGCATGGGGCTGCAGGTGACCGAGGTGGACGCCTATGAAACGGTTATCGACGGCGCGAATGCCCCGGAAGCGGCGGAGCGGCTGCGCCGGGGGGAAATCGACGCGATTGCGTTTACCAGTTCATCCACGGTGCAGCACTTCACGCAGGTGATGGCCCCGTACGGGTTGGACGGCTTGCTGGCCTCCGTGCGGATTGCCTGCATCGGGCCGGTTACGGCTGAGACGGCCAAGCGCCTCGGCCTGCCGGTTCACGCCGTGGCCAGGGAGTACACGGTGGACGGCTTGTTGCAAGCGTTAACAGCAAATCTGGGAGGGGATGTACATGGCACTCACATTTGACCGTCATCGCCGGCTTCGTTCCAGCGCGGCGATGCGCAGCTTGGTACGCGAAAACCACGTTCGTGTGGAGGATCTGATCTACCCGATCTTTGTGGTGGAAGGTTCGAACATCAAGGAGGAAATTCCCTCCATGCCGGGCGTCTATCACTTCTCGCTGGACCGCCTGAACGAGGAAATTGACGAGGTGGCAGCGTTGGGCATCCAGTCCGTGCTGGTCTTCGGTGTGCCGGAGCACAAGGACGCCTGCGGTTCGGAAGCCTACAACGACGATGCCGTGACGCAGCGAGCCATCCGTCAGATCAAGGAAAGACATCCTGAACTGGTCGTGATCGCCGACACCTGTCTGTGCCAATACACCGACCACGGCCACTGCGGCGTGCTGCGCGACGGCGACGTAGTCAATGACGAATCGCTGACGCTGCTGGCAAAGACGGCAGTCTCGCAGGCGAAAGCGGGAGCAGACATCATCGCACCGTCCAACATGATGGACGGCTTTGTGGCGGCAATTCGTGCGGCGCTGGACGAAGCCGGCTTTACCCACGTGCCGATCATGTCCTACGCGGTCAAATACGCCTCGTCGTTCTACGGCCCATTCCGGGATGCGGCTCATTCCGCGCCCAAGTCGGGCGACCGCAAGGCGTACCAGATGGACCCGGCCAACGCCCGTGAAGGGCTGCGCGAAGCAGCTTCCGACGTGGCGGAGGGGGCTGACTTCCTGATGGTCAAACCGGGGCTGGCGTTCATGGACATGGTGCTGCGCCTGCGTGAGTCCTTTCATCTGCCGATCGTCGTCTACAACGTGAGCGCCGAGTACTCCATGGTCAAAGCGGCGGCGGCCAACGGCTGGATCGACGAAGAGCGGATTGTCATGGAAACGATGGTCGGCTTCAAGCGGGCCGGTGCCGACCTGATCATTACCTATCATGCCAAAGACGTGGCAAAATGGCTGGCGAGGTGAGCAGGCGATGAAGATGGAAAAATCGATCCGGCTGTTTGCGGAAGCACAGCAGTACATACCGGGCGGAGTAAACAGCCCGGTACGGGCGTTTAAAAGCGTGGGCGGCAATCCCGTCTACATTGCCAAAGGAGAGGGAGCGCGCGTCGTCGATGTGGACGGCAACACCTACATCGACTACATCGGTTCCTGGGGGCCGCTGATTCTGGGCCATGCCCACCCGAAAGTACTTGCCGCGATCCAGGAAGCGGCTGCGCTTGGCACCAGCTTTGGCGCTCCGACCGAACGGGAGACGGACATGGCCAAGCTGGTCTGCGAGATCGTCCCGTCGGTCGAAGTGGTGCGGATGGTCAACTCCGGCACGGAGGCGACGATGAGCGCACTCCGGCTGGCGCGCGGCTATACCAAGCGGAACAAAATCATGAAGTTTGAGGGCTGTTACCACGGACATGCCGACAGCCTGCTGATCAAGGCGGGCTCTGGCGTGGCCACGCTTGGACTGCCCGACAGCCCAGGTGTGCCGGAAGCGACGGCCATTCATACGATCACCGTACCGTACAACGATCTGGAAAGCGTGAAAATGGCGTTTGAAGCGTACGGCGAAGATTTGGCTGCGGTAATTGTGGAACCCGTCGCCGGCAACATGGGGGTCGTACCGCCGCAGCCAGGCTTTTTGGAGGGCTTGCGGGAGATTACGCAGCGCTACGGAACACTGCTGATCTTTGACGAAGTGATGACCGGCTTCCGCGTTGCCCGCGGCGGCGCGCAGGAGCTGTACGGCATCACCCCTGACTTGACGACAATGGGCAAGGTGATCGGCGGCGGCCTGCCGGTCGGCGCATACGGCGGCCGGCGGGACATCATGCAGCACGTAGCACCGGCGGGACCGATCTACCAGGCAGGCACACTGTCCGGCAACCCGCTGGCGATGGCAGCGGGATTGACCACGCTGCAGATACTGGGTGAGGACGGGGTCTACGAGCGGTTGGATGCACTCTCTTCCCGCCTGGCAGAAGGACTGGCGGACAACGCACGGAAGCTGGGCATCCCGCATACGGTAAACCGCGTCGGCTCCATGGTGTGCCTGTTCTTTACGGAGACGCCGGTCGTCAACTACGAGACAGCCAAGACATCCGATCTGGAGCGCTTCTCCCGCTACTTCCGCTACCTGCTGGAAGAAGGCGTCATGATTCCGCCGTCCCAGTTTGAGGGCATGTTCGTCTCACTGGCCCATACGGAAGCGGATATTGAGCGCACCATCGAAGCCAGCTACCAGGCGATGAAAAAGCTGTAAACCGGCACACGGCGAAGAACAGCAGCAGCTGCCCGCGCTGTCGGGAGTGTTGAGACAACAAAAGTCCCTGTCCGATTGCGGCAGGGACTTTTTTGTTGGAGGATTATCTTGCCAATTCCTTCCAGTATTCATAGGAGTGGACAGCCACGCCGGCAAAGGAAGGGTGTTTCGCCATGAGCGCGGGCAGCTTGTTCAGTTCCCGGTCCATGAACGCGTTGCCTTCTTCGAAAAAGGTGATGAAATTGCCCTCGCTGCTTTGTTTCGTTTCAACGGCGACAAGCAGGTTCTTGCCGTGACGGTCGGCCATCTCCAGCTCCTGGGTCACGAGCGAGGAGATGCTGTTCGATCCTGCCGCCCGGTCGCGGTAAGCCATCACGGCCACGTGATCATGCTTGGCGATCATCCATTCGGCCAGCGAGGTGTCGGGGCTGCCGGGGACGGGGATATTGTCCAGCCAAAACGGCAGATCACACCCAATCTGCAGGGAAGGCTGCTGCTTGATTTTGCTGACATACGCCTCCACGTTGCCCATCCACTGCCGGATGACTGCTTGCTGATCTGTTTTCCACTGAGGCAGGAGGTACGGTTCGATGTCCAGATGGATGCCGGTGATTTTTTCCTGAGCCTTTGCTTTGCGATTGTACCGGTTGACCCAATCGACGAGCGCAAGGATGTCCTGACGGTTTTGTGCCAGCCCCCAATCGGATTTCCCGCCCAACGCATGCACGTCGATTCCGGCAGCGCGGGCTTTGCCGATGAACTTCCGGTAATACGCAGGGGAGAGCGAGGTATCGATTTTCAGATACAGCAGGTTTACGCCTTGCTCGGCGGCAAACGTGAGGATTTGATCCGGTTCCGAAGCGGTCTCGTATGTGTGCCAAAGCCACGTGGCTTTCAGCGGCTTTCCTTCGGCAGGCTTCACGCGGGTTGGCAGTACTTCGGCCGTTGTCTCCTTGGTGGAGAGTCCTATCAAAAATATGAGACTTACTATACTCAGCGCGATCAGCAGGATAAGTGCCCGACGAGATGCATGTATCATGACGCTCCCTCCAGGTGTGCTCAGAGTCGTAAACGTGAGGTCCTTTTCACATATCGGCACGAGGGGCTTTCGTCGTGAGTGTTTTTGCGCGTTCAAACGAGAAATGAGTCTAAAGTCTGAGAAGAGGAAAGGGGGACGGGCTGCGGCAAACCGCCGGCGGTGCCGGGAACAGAGAGGGCGGTCTCCGCAGTCCGTATCCTAATCGTGCGGGTATTGAAAGGCGGTCGGAGAGGAACGTGGCCATATCCCGCATAAGGCGGCGCAGCACGTCGAGCGACGCCTCCGCGTCCAGATTGATTTCCAGCGCGTGATTGGCCTGAGGGAGTTCATTACCGTGTTTTTCCAATCATACCGGGGCAGGACAAGCCCTGGCAAGCGGACTTGTTCCGCTCCGGCGGCCGGGGATTCCACGTGATCCGGCTTTCAGCCGACAGGTGTATGAATCCGCCTGGCCGGGCAACACTTTGAAAATAGGAGAAAAACGAGGGGGATTTGCGATGATGAAACAAGTATCGTTGCCAAACGGCGTTCGCCTCGCCTACACCGATGCGGGCAGCGGCGCACCGCTCATGCTGGTACATGGTTTTTGCGGCAGTTCAGCCTATTGGCAAAAGGTGATACCCGCACTGGCAAAGCGGTTCCGCGTGATCGTGCCGGACTTGCGGGGACACGGCAGCAGTTCCGCGCCTGACGAGCCGTACACGATGGAACGGCTGGCAGAGGATCTGGTTCATCTGCTGGATGCGCTGGAAGTGGAACAGACGACGCTGCTGGGCCACTCGCTGGGCGGTTACGTGACGCTGGCGTTTGCGGAGCGCTACGCGGACAGGCTGACCGGCTTCGGGCTGATCCACTCCACCGCGTATCCCGACGACGAACAGGGAAAGGCCAACCGCGACAAGAGCATGGAGAGCATCAGGCAGAACGGGATGGAGCCGTTTATCAAGGCGCTTGTGCCCAGGCTGTTTGCCCCAGACAGCGTCACCTCCCGTCCTGACGATGTGCGGCTGGCCAGGGAAATAGGTCTTGGGACTGATCCGCAGGGAGCGATCCGCACGTTGCAGGGGATGAGAGATCGGCCGGATCGACGGCACGTCCTGCAGAAAACCAGCCTGCCTGTGCTGCTTGTCGCGGGCGAACAGGACCAGATCGTCTCCCCGGCCAAGACCTTCACGGCAGACGGTTCGCACGTTCGCCAGGTGCTGCTGCCGAAAGCGGGCCACATGGGCATGCTGGAAGTCCCGGATGACTTGACGGCGGCGATTGGCGAATTTATGGGAAGTTTCTGACAAAACGTGGACAAATCGCAAGAAAATTTTGCTATAATCAGTAGTGCTGTCCTATTCTATCAATTATTGTTTTGGGGGGAGAAGCACTCATGAAAAAAGCACGTCGCATCAGCCTGGCCGTAGTGGCTGCAGCGATCTGTTCGTCGCTGATGGCCGGATCGGCGTTTGCCGCGCCGCTCCATCCGGTAAAGCATGTGGACTGGATGGTAAAAAAGTCCATCCTCTTACCGGGACAAAACGGTGATCTGGCGCTGGAGCGCAGCGTGACGCTGGCTGAGGCCGCCGTCGTCTTTGCCAAACTGAAAGGAGTCCACGTCACCGCCTCGGCGGGCAAAGGCGCCCACTGGTCCGCACCGTACCTGACTTGGCTAAACAGCCAGGGAGCAATTAGCGCAAACGACATCAACACTCCGACACAACTGCCGTCCGCCGCAAAGCTGACGGAGATGGCGAAAAAGCTGGGCTATACGCTCAAGCTGGAAAACAAGGCACAGGTGACCCGCGGCGAATTCTTCCAGGCTATCGGGGACGCGGCCACCACGCACATCACCATCGCCCACACCAATGACACGCACGGACATATTCAAGAGGATGCAAGCCTCAAGGAATTCGGCTTTGCCAAGATTGCCACGCTGCTGAAAGAGTGGCGTCAGGAAAACGAGAACTTCCTGCTGATTGACGCCGGCGACACCTTCCAGGGCACTGTCTTCGTCAACCAGTTCAAGGGAGAGTCCGTCGTGCCGATTCTCAATCACCTCGGCTACGACGTGATGGCCGCGGGCAATCACGAGTTTGACTTCGGCTACGAACAGCTCCTCAAGCTGCGCGATATGCTGAAGTACCCGATCATTTCCGCCAACGTGTTTAAGGCTGACGGCACGGAGTTCCTCGTGCCCACGTACAAGGCGGAGATCGGCGGCAAGAAGTTCGCGTTCGTAGGCTTCGTGGCGGAGGATACGCCCATTCTCACGCATCCGGACAACGTGAAAGGGCTGACGTTCAAAAATCCGGTGGAAGTGGCGAAGGTGGTCGTGCCGCAGTTGAAAAAGGAAGCGGATCACGTGATCGTGGTCTCCCACGTGGGGATTGAGGTGGACCGCGAAATCGCGAAGAACGTGCCGGGCATCGACCTGATCGTCGGCGGCCACTCCCACACGCCGCTGAAGACACCGGAAGTGGTCAACGGCACCTACATCGTGCAGGACTGGGAATACGGCAAATCTCTGGGCCGTGCCGACCTGTACTACCTGGGCAAGGAGCTGGTCGCGTTTAGCGGCGGGTTGAAAGAGTACGATGAGAGTGTACAGGCTGACCCGGAAGTAGAGAAACTGGTGCAGGAGATTGTCAGCAAGATCGACGAAGTCATGGGCGTAGTGATCGCCAAGTCGGAAGTGGATCTGGACGGAGACCGCAGCCTGGTGCGCAAAAAAGAAACCAACGTCGGCAACCTGGTCGCAGACATCATGCTGGAGCGCACGAAGGCAATCAAAGGACACGAAGCGGACGTGGCCCTGATCAACGGAGGCGGCATCCGCACCCAGTTGAAAGCGGGCGACATCACGAAAAAGGACCTGTACACGCTGCTGCCGTTCCCGAACACCCTGACCGTGATCGAAGTGACAGGCGAAGAGCTGAAAAAGGCGCTGGAAAACGGCGTCAGCCAGGTGGAGGAAGGCGCAGGACGATTCCCGCAAATCAGCGGCATGTCCTTTACCTACAATCCGAAAAAGCCGGCCGGCGAGCGTGTCGTGGAAGTGAAAGTGGGCGGCCAGCCGCTTGATCTGAAGAAAACCTACAAGGTAGCCACCAACGACTTCATCGCTGCCGGCGGCGACGGCTACGAGTCGTTTAACAAACCGGGATTCAACACCGGCCTCACGCTCTACACCATCGTCGAAGAAGCGTTGATAAACAAAAAGACGGTGAACCCAAAGGTAGAAGGGCGCATCGTCGAAGTCAACGAGTAAAACGAGCGATCGGCAGGACCATACTGCTGCTACCCGCCATGAAGCAACAGCGAAAGCCCCCGTCCGAACAGCTGCCGGACGGAGGGCTTTCTTTCGTTTTATTCGGGAAGAGGAATCTCACCGTCATCGTCCGTGACGGCAAAATTGTAGTTGACCGACCGCGTAAACGCTGCCCCTGATTCGTCTACGCCTGTCACCTCAAACGACAGATTGTAGACACCCGGCTCGGACGGCACCTGGAAGCGAATGTTCATCTCGTTGTCGCTGACCGCATTGACACGGAGCCGCTTCAGCTCAGTTCCCTTGCCGGATCCGGACCGACGCAGCGTGGCCTGCTGAAGCGAGGTCTGCTTTGTTTTGCCTTTGCGCGTCTCAAGCTGCAGCGAAGCGGTGTCGTTTTTCTTGAACACCTGCTTGTCCGCCTGCCAATTCAGGTCGACGCCTCCTTTGACGGCGGCCAGCAGGAAGTACGCGTCCCGTTTGCCGTTGATTTTCGCGGTCCACTCTCCTTTTTCCGGCTTGTCAATCGAGAAGACGTGATGCATGGCTTTGCCGAAGATGCCGTGTTCGTCCGACACTGCCTCTCCATCTTCCGGCCTGTACACCTTCCCCGACGGACTGATGAGTTCCACCGTGGTCGCTTCGTCAGCCACCATGACGTCGATCATCACGTTCTTGAGGCCGCCTTCCAGAGGAATGCGCTCCGTCTGCTCGCCGTCCACTTCTCCGCCGCGATAGATGGCACTGGTAGCGTCGTCTTTGCTGCGTGCCGGCACCCGGTCGGCCTGATCCGCTTTTTTGGCCGATCCAGCGTCAGTCCACTCGGCTTCAGCCGCTCCGGCTTCACTCCATCCGGCGGAAGCCAGTTTCAGCTTGGGCCGGACAAGCTCCCAAGTCTTGGAGGCATCCCGCAGCTGGAAGTGGGAGAGCTTTTCCGAGCCTTTGTCCGTAAAGGAGCGGATACCGTACGGCAGACCGAACGCCGAGTCGAGGGAGACGGCCCCGTCATCCGAGCCGGGGAGGATGGCATGGGCGAACCAGGTGGGGGAAAACCATCCATCGTCACCGGTACCTGCTCCCATGTACGTGGTGGCCTTGCGGGCTTCCGCCCGGCTGTCTGTCTGCTCACGGAACTGCGCCATGTAGGAGGTTTGCAGCGAGTAGACGGCATCGTCACGCATGCCAATAATCTCCGCCAGCCACCACGTCCAATCGCTGTAGGCCAGGTCGGCCAGTTCCGACCCCTTGTTGGGCGTGCCCAATTGATGTACGACGTTGACGTAGGGGTGCGCTCCGTAGTACACCAGCGCCGCTTGCGTGTCAATGCCGCCCTTTGAATGGGCGATTACATTGATCTGGGGGACTTGGTAGTAGTCGGCCACTTTCTTGATGACATCTGCCAATATGCGGCCGTTGGTCCACATGCTGCCGCCGGTGCCCTCCGCATCCGGCAGCTGGACGAACGCGGTGCGGTATCCGGCGTTGTAAGCGGCGGTGTAAAAGTCGTCGGAGGCAGTCCACGTGGTGTAGTCAGAATGAAGCCCCTGCACGAACAGCAATACCGGTTTGTCATTCGAAGCGTTGGGCGGTATCGCTCCGGTGTACCAATCACCTGCTTTTCCGTTTGGATTGTCGTCGTGCAGAGTGGGACTGGGGGCTGCTGCGGCAGCGGACGGCCAGGCCAGCAAAAGGGCGAGGGAAGGGGCGAGCAAGGCGGGCAGAAAACGTCGGCTCATCGCAAATTCCTCCTTAAATAATTTAATATTTGGAATATTTGGTTTTATTTTACAATAATGCTGCCAGCATGTCTATAACTATATCAACCGGACATAATACAGATTGTCAGATTCACATTTTCATATTTCATAGGCGCTGCCATCTGGCGTCGTTTGTTTTTGAAACAGACATCACTGGAAAATACGCCTCCGCTTGACTGGCGCAGAGAAGAAATGTGTGTCTCCCGTCGCCCAATCGAGAACACGTATGAAATGAAACGGGGGCCTTGCTCGTAACGTACATTTGGGGCTGTATTCGCTAATCGCCGCGATCCTAGTACAATGGTAGTGAAAGCGCCGTTCACAAGTCAGCAATGGGAAAATGCGTTTGGCTCGGGTCGATGCTTGTCCGTTGCCAGCTTCCCGATTCAGGGCGAACCGATCGGGAACGACTCCGTTTGTTACGTGGAGTTGTGCATTCGCCTGCGGGGTCAATCGGATGAACCAGGGGGGATCGTTTATGACGAGAAGTGAATTTATACGTGAGCTGGACAGCTTGCTGCGCGAGCTTCCGGACAAGGAGCGGTTGGACATCCTGGCCAGTTACACGCAGCACTTTTTGAACGGTGTCAAGAGCGGAAAAAGCGAGCAGGAGATTGCCGAAGCACTGGGCAGTCCCCGGCTGATTGCACAAGAAATCCTGGCCGACCATCGGATATACCAGGCGAATTCCGATGCGTCCGTCGGCAACATGACGCGGACGGTGATCGCGACCGTCATGCTTGTCTTCTTTAACCTCGTCTTTGTCCTGGGACCGTTTCTTGCGCTCATCGGCGTGTTGATCGGCCTCTACGCCGCTTCGCTGGCACTTTTGATCGCACCGGTCGGCCTGCTGTTTCCTTTTGTCATTCCGGAAGCATCCGATCACCGCACCTACATGGTGTTTGCCGGCATCGCGTCGTTTGGACTGGGCGGCATGATGGCGATCGGGCTGTTCCGGGTGACCGGCTGGCTGTACCGGCAATCTCTGCGCTACCTGCATTTCAATCTGCGCTTGATCAGGGGGAAATGAGATGAAACGCATCAGTAATCGATTATTCGGCTTTTTCTTTCTTGCCTTTCTTGTCGGAGTGGGAGGGCTCGTCTGGCAGTTTCATCAGGGGGGGCATTTCCATTTTGACGTGCAGTCCATCGACGAGCAGCGTACGATCACACAGCAGGTGAACAATATCGAATTGAAGACGGAGACAGCTGATGTTGTCTTCTCCGCAGCCCAGGAGTCGTCGATCAGCGTCCGGCTGGTCGGGGAGCTGTCCGCTGCTCTCAAGCCGACGCTGCAGACGGAGGTAACCCCTGACGGTATCCTGCGGATCACTGTGGGGGAGCCAAAACAGGGCGGCTTTTTCTTCTCTCCCAACACTCGACTGGAACTCCAGGTGACCATTCCTGCTGCTGCCTATCAGGACGTGCAGCTTGCCACCGTGACGGGAGACATTCGCACCGGCAGCTTGCAGGCCAAGCGCCTGACGATCCAAACAGGCACCGGTAACGTGAAGCTGAACGGCTTTGAGGGCGACCAGCTGGCGGTCAGCACCGGCACGGGTGACATGGACCTGGTCGGCATCCGCGGCGATGTCAACATCGACAGCGATACGGGAAACGTGCAGGATCTGGTGCTGGCCGAACTGACCGGCAATGTTGACATCACAACTGATACGGGCGACGTGCAGATCAAAGTGGAGAAGAAACCGGCGGCCGTCCGGCTCGACCTGAAATCCGACACGGGTGAAGTGGACGCCGAGTGGCCCGGACTATCCTACAGCGAGCGAACGGATCACAGGCTGGACGGATCGAACGGCTCCGACGGACCCCGCATCCTCGTCCGCTCCGCGACCGGGGATATTCGCATTCAGTAGGAACTTTTTGGAAACACTATGAAACGATAACGATTTTGACACAAAAGATGCGGGATTTGTCGAATGGTGGATGGTATCATGAAAGAGGATCATTCTTTGAACGAAGAGAGGTTTGTTCATGAGTGCAAAACCGTTTAACGATACGTTTTTGAAAGCCTGTCGCCACGAGCCGACGGAGCACGTACCGGTCTGGTACATGCGGCAGGCGGGGCGCTATCAGCCGGAGTACCGGGCGATTCGCGCCAAGTACAGCTTTTTTGAGATGAATTACATACCGGAAGTGTGTGCGGAAGTCACGCGGCTGCCCGTTGAGCAGTTGGGTGTCGATGCCGCCATTTTGTTTGCTGACATCATGACCCCGCTGAAGCCGATCGGAGTGGACGTCAACATCGAGTCGGGCGTCGGACCAGTCATTGCCAATCCGGTCAAAACGCTTTCCGATGTGCAGCGCCTGGGCGAACTGGACCCGGAATCGCACGTGCCGTACATAATGGAAGCGATTAAAATCCTGCGCCAGCAGCTCTCCGTACCGCTGATCGGTTTCGCCGGCGCGCCTTTCACCCTGGCCAGCTACATCATCGAGGGCGGCCCGTCGAAGCACTACCACAAGACGAAAGCGTTCATGTACACGCAGCCGGAGGCATGGCAGGCGCTGATGGACAAGCTGGGAGAGATGACCATTCGCTACCTGAAAGCGCAGATTGGCGCCGGTGCGCAGGCTGTGCAGGTGTTCGACTCCTGGGTGGGCGCACTCAACGACGAGGACTACCGCACCTATATTGCGCCGGTGATGCACCGCATCTTCAGCGCGCTGAAAGAAACAGGCGTGCCGACGATCTACTTCGGCGTTGGCGCCGGCCACCTGCTGAAGGAGTGGGACCGCCTGCCGGTGGACGTGGTCGGTCTCGACTGGCGCACCTCCATCCGTACCGCGCGGGAACTGGGGGTCACCAAGGTGCTGCAGGGCAATCTCGACCCGACGCTCCTGCTGGCGCCGTGGGACATGCTGGAGGCCAAAGCGAAGGCGATTTTGGACGAGGGGACCAAACAGCCTGGCTACATCTTCAATCTGGGGCACGGCGTCTTCCCGGATGCGAAGGTGGAAACGCTGCAGAAACTGACCCGCTTCATCCACAGTTACCGCCGAGATTCGTGACGGGAGGTGTGAACAGATGGCGAAGCGTAAATGGGGCCTCTTGCTGATGGCGTACGGAACGCCGCGCAGCCAGGACGAAATCGAACCGTACTACACCCATATTCGTCGCGGTCGCAAACCGCCGGAAGACCTGCTGAACGACCTGAAGGCGCGTTACGAAGCGGTCGGCGGGATCAACCGTTTTGCTGAGATTACGGACGAGCAGGTGCGAGCGCTGGAAGCGGAGTTGAACCGCCGTCACCCCGATGCGGAATTTGTCGGTTACCTCGGCTTGAAGCACATCGCGCCGTTTATCGAGGACGCGGTGGATGCGATGCACCGCGACGGCATCACCGAGGCGATCAGCCTGGTGCTTGCTCCCCATTACTCCACCTACAGTGTCAAGGAGTACAACGCTCGGGCAAAAGCCCATGCGGAGAAGATTGGCGGTCCGGTGATCAACAGCATCGACAGTTGGTATGAGGAGCCGGGCTTTATCGCTTACTGGGCGAATGCGCTTCGCGACACGTTTGCTGCCATGTCGGCAGCGGAGCGGGAGAAAGCGGTGGTCATCTTCTCGGCTCACAGCCTGCCGGAGAAGATTCTGCAGCTGGGCGATCCGTACCCGCAACAGCTGGAGGATACGGCCAAACGGATTGCCGAGGCCGCCGGAGTCACCCACTACGCGGTGGGATGGCAAAGCGCCGGCAGAACGCCGGAACCGTGGCTGGGGCCGGACGTGCAGGACTTGACCAGAGAGCTGCACGCGGCGCATGGCTACACGTCGTTTGTCTACTGTCCGGTTGGGTTCGTCGCCGAACATTTGGAAGTCCTCTACGACAACGACATCGAGTGCAAAGCGGTGACGGAAGAACTGGGCGCAAACTACTACCGCCCGCCGATGCCCAACGCCAGACCGGAGTTTATCGCCTGTTTGGCGGATGTTGTCGGAAAGAAGTTGGCGGACTTGGGGAAATAGCGTATGAGCGACAAACACCTGCATGTGACGATCGTGGGCGGCGGCATCACGGGACTGAGCGCCGCCTACTACCTGCAAAAATGGAGCCGTGAAGAGGGCGTACCGGTCAGCTTTACCCTGCTGGAGGAAAGCAGCCGGTTGGGCGGCAAAATCCAGACGTGGCGGCATCAGGGATTTACCATCGAGTTGGGGGCGGACTCCTTTTTGGAGCGTAAAACAAGCGCCTCCCAACTGATCAAAGACGTCGGGTTGGGCGATCAGCTTGTGCACAACCACGCCGGACAGGCGTACATCGTCCATAAGGATCGCCTCGTATCCATACCGGAAGGGGCGGTAATGGGCATTCCCACCAAACTGCTGCCGTTTGTCTGGACGCCGCTGGTGTCGCCGCTGGGCAAACTGCGGGCTGCCGCCGACCTGGTGCTGCCGGGCGGAAAACCGGGCGAGGACCAATCAGTCGGTCACTTTTTCCGCCGCCGTCTCGGCGACGAAGTGATCGAAAACGTCATCGAGCCGCTCATCTCCGGTGTGTATGGCGGCGACATCGACAAGCTGAGCCTGCTCTCCACGTTTCCGCAGTATGCGCAAATGGAACAAAAGTACCGCAGCCTGATCCTGGCGATGAAAAACGCACGGCCGCAGGCAAAGCCGGAACAGCCGAAAAAGCCGACGGGCATGTTCATGACGCTGAAAGGCGGACTGCAGTCGCTGGCGGAGCGGATCGAGCAGCTGTTGCCGGCAGAGGCGGTGCAGAAGAATACCGGAGTGCGGCAGATCGAAAAGCGGCCGGAGGGATATATGCTGCAGTTGAGCGACGGTCGGACGCTGCGGACGGATGCAGTGCTGTTGGCCGTCCCTCATCCGGTGGCGCAGGAACTGCTGCGTCCGTACGTCGATATCCCGCCGCTCGGCGGCGCAAAGCCGACGATCATGGCCACGGTGGCGATGGCCTACCCGGCGGAGGCGGTGCCTCTGGACGTGGAGGGAACGGGCTTCGTCGTGCCGCGCAAGGCCAATTACACCATCACCGCCTGCACCTGGACGCATCGCAAGTGGCCCCATACGACACCCGAGGGAAAAGCGCTCGTCCGCTGCTATGTCGGCAAGCCGGGCCACGAGGAAATCGTCGACCGCTCCGACGAGGAGATCGTCGACGTGGTCATTCGCGATTTAAAACGGGTCATGAAGATCGGCGATACGCCTGATTTTTACCGGGTCACCCGCTGGAACAGGGGCCTTCCCTACATGGTCGGCCATCAGCAGTGGCTGCGCGACGTGACTGCCAAAGTAGGTGCAGCGCTTCCTGCAGTGCGGCTGGCAGGCGCCTCATACGGCGGAGTCGGGGTGCCCGACTGCATTGACCAAGGAAAACGGGCAATGCGCGAACTGCTTGACCACTTGACACAAAAACCGGGGAATTGATGCCCCGGTTTTTTTGCGTATCCGTGCGGCATGTCCATGTAAAAAAAGCTGTTGTGGCTGCCCTCATTTGCTGATGGCAGCATTGGACATCACCGGCAGACCGCTGGTTGGCGCACGTCTCCGTCTTTTCGCTGCAGCACGGCTATCATTTCTTTTGTGCTCCTTTCATTTTGCAGTGCTAAACGGCTCGTCCTGTCCATATAGTATAGGGAAATGTCCTGCACTTGAAAGGAGGAGCACGAATGGCGATTCAGGATGGGCTGCTGTCGTTCGCCATCAAGGAAACCATATTCCTCCCCGCGGAACGCGCCGGGATTGGCGAATTGAAAGAGCTGGAATTGGTCCCCGATATTGAGGTGCTGGAAAACCAGTCCTTCATCTCCATAACAGGCTGCCTGCAGTTGTACGGAACATACGAGCCGGCCAGGGGCGCCTCGGAGCCCACCGAAGGCGGAGCGGAAACCCTGGTGGAAGCGGTGACATTCGCTCCGTTTCCGCAGGCGGGAAACAACGGCGGGCTGTTCGGTTTTGAGGAGGAAGTGAATCATCGGATCCCCGTCAACATCACGATCCCAGTCAGCCGGGTTGCCGAAATGGGGGACATTTACGCGGTCGTAGACGGTTTTGATTGCCAGGTGGAAACGCCGCATCAACTGCTGATCGAAGCAGAACTGAAAATTGCCGGCATTCAGCTGACCGAGCAGGGGCAACAATCCGCCCTGCAGCCCGACTCGGCAGCGTCCCCCGCCGATGAAGCCGCCCACATGGCAGAGCCTTACTGGGTATCCGACCAGAAGGCGATGCAGTCGGAGGTGGAAACGGCGGAAGCGGACATGTCCGTGCGTGCAGACGTGCAGCCGCAGACGGACTCGGACATGCATTCGGACGTGGATGTGGAGAGCCGCGCAGCAGAACAGTGGCAGGCCGAAGCAATCAGCCCGGACCAGCGGGACCGCGTGGCACGTCCAGCTTCGTTGGAAGAACTCGAACAGAGGCTGTCTGAGCTGGAGAGGATGGAGCGGGAGCCTCATGCGGAGGCAGAGGAGCTTGCTGAATACGCGGCGATGTTTGACCGGCCTGCCTCACCTTTGCCATCTTCCCAGACGGATTATGGCGATGTGACCGCCTCAGCGGAATACGGTGAGGTGACAGGTGCGTGGGATCAGCCGGCTTTGGAAGCAGACGAATATCCAGAGATGTCGTTTCATCAGGCTCCACCCTGGGAGGTGAACCGCGCGTCTGCTCGGGAGGAGCAAAGCAGGTGGGAGAGTGCTCCAGATGCCACTGCTCCCAGATTCGCATCATCGTACGAGGCCGAATTGAAAAATACACGCGGTGTTGAGGCCCAGGCAGAAGGTAAAGAAACGGGAAGCGCCAGGCCTGCAGCGGGTGAATCGCGAATTGTCGAGGCCAACAAGAAGGCAAAAGAGGCGGGAGCGGTTGAGGCCCGCGTGAAGGCGGAAGCAGCGGAAGCGGCCGAAGCGGAAGCAAGCGTGAAGGCCGAAGCAAGCGTGGAGGCGGAAGCAGCGGAAGCGGCTGAAGCAAGCGTAAAAGCGGAAGAAACGGGAGTGGCCGAGGCCAAGGCGGAGGCGAAAGAGGCGGATACCGTCGAAGCGCAGGAGGAGCCGGACGTTTTGGAAGTGCAGACTGCTCCCAAGCCGGAAGAGGAGCGGGAGGTGCGTGTGGCCATCTCCGGCAAGCCGACCGAGGGAGAAGGGGAGAAACTGAACCTCACGTCCATCTTTTCCCAGGCAAGTCGCATCCAACAGGAAGCGCAGGCAGCCGAAAGCGCCGAGTCGTCCTCCAGTTCTTCCCGCAGGGCGGACGCGTACGAGCCGGACAGTAGGACGCTGGAAGCGATGCACAACCTCACCTCGTTCATCCGCGGCAAAGAAGAGCGGTACAGCAAGTTGAAACTGTGCATCATTCAGCGCAACGACACGCTGGAATCCATTTCCCAGCGGTACTCCCTGCCCATCTCCAAGATCCTGGAGGTAAACAAGTTGAGCGCGGACCAGGTAGTGGAGGGGCAAATTTTGTACATTCCAGAGTGAGGAGCGGGGAACCGTGGAGAAAATCGACCTTTCCGAGATTTGTCGGCGCTATCGGGCGAGGGTAATCCACATGACGCCGCTGGAAGACTGCTATCTGCTGGAGACAAACCGGGGCACCAAGGAACTGCGTATCTGGCCGCGTGTGGACGTGATGCGCTGGTCGTTTGCCTGGCGGGAGAGGATGGCCCGGCAGGGGTTTCGCGAACTGGAACGGTTCATTCGCACGCGGGATGCCAAACCGTATCTGGTGAAGGCCAGCCGCGGCATTACCCTGACAGACCATCTGCGCCACATCGAACCGGTTCCGACGGATCACGAGACCATCCGCCAATGCGGCAGGATCATCGGCATGATGCACGCAGCCCAGCGGGAGAGCAGCCTGTTTCCCGCCGTAGACTTTTGGCGCCAGGAACAGCTTCAGGCGGTGGCCGAGTCAAGGCGGGCACGGGAATTGTGGGAAGCGGTACGGGCCAGGTACAGGCGGGCGGAGGGGGAACGGCGGCGAGTCGCCGAATTGTTTCCCTTCGTGCTCCAGCGTATGCAGCGCAGCGCCGACCTGTTGGCCAGCTCGCGGATTGATCCGGCTGCACTGTCCGTCTCGCACGGCGAACTGCACCGGGACAATTTGGGCATGATCGATGGCAGGCTTTACCTGCGCGGCTTTTTCCAGCCGACGCTGTCCGTTCAGCAGCGGGATGTGGCCGTCTTTTTGCGGGATCTGTACCTGACGCATCATGACCAAGCTCAGGTGGATGCCTTTCTCGACGGCTACGAGGAGGCAAAACCGCTCAGTTACGGCGACTATACGCTAATGCTGGCGTTTCTGGCGGCACCAACGGAATTATGGAAACAAATGGAAAAATACATGGAGGATGATGGTCAGCCGGACGGGGGCTCGGCAGCGGAGTTTGAGCAGGCCCTCGTTCGTCAGCAAGCCGTCGACGGTTTGCTGCGGCGTGTGGCTGAGCGGGCTGAGGGTGCAAGGAGTGAGTAGGCGTATGAGCCGCTTTGACGATATTTATCCGCTGTTTCGTGAATACGACATGTACGCCCAGACCGTCGATGAACTAAAACCCCCCAACGTGTACAAGGTGTTGACCCCTTACGGATCGTTTGTCTGCAAGCGGACGCGGGTCTCTGCGCAAAAGCTGCTGCTTGTCAGCGGCGTTTTGCGCCATCTGCAGCAGCGGGGATGGGACGGAACCGTGCCGTACTGTTACACGAAATACGACGAACCTTACGTCCAGCAGGGAGAGACCACGTATTACCTGACCGTCTGGATGCCCGGGGGCGAACTGTGGGACAATCAGCCATTGGCCTGGGCGACGCCGACCGTGGAACGATTGGCCGAGCTGCACCATTTGACGCAAAATTTCCGGTTTGACGATCCTCGCCAGGTAGAGCCGCTGATCGACTCCCTTTTGAAACGCTGGCAGCATCTGTTGGCACATGCGGAGAAGGCGGCCGACCTGGCCCGTGAGCGCCTGTATCCATCGCCGTTTGACGTGGTCTTCCTCGCCAATCAGGCGTACGTGTCCGAACTGGCCCAAACAGCGATTGCCCGGCTCCGGGATTGGCGGGAACGGCACCAGACCCACGCCCACTTCCGCTTGTCCCTGATCCACGGTTTCCCCCATCCGGCCCACATCATGCCCGACCGCTCGGGGAAGGGAAAGCTGCTGAACTTTGACCGCGCCCTCTTTGACACGCCCACCCGTGACCTGACCCTGTTCTACCGCGCCTATTTTCACCAGGCGGGCGACGCGGCGGGGGCGAGTCAACTGTTTCATCACTACACCAGCATCTTTCCGCTTCGGCCGGATGAGATCGACCTGCTTTCAATCTTTCTCACCTACCCGGAAAGGGTGATGCGGGATATCGAAATCTACTACGGCGGCATGCGGGATTGGAACGAACTGTACGCCGTCAAGCGGCTGGAGAAGGATATAGACCGGTTGATGCGGCTCAACCGCTGGGTTCAGCAGGCCTTTTGACAAGCAGCGTCTCACAGAGTGGGGCGTTGTTTTTTTGCTGTCCTCATTGAAGTCCCCTACAGCCAGCCGAGGTAAATGGCCACGTACAAGAGCCCCAGGATGCCGAGCAGGACGACGTCAAACGATGTGGGAACGATCACCGTGCGGATGAACTGAAAGATGATCAGCGGCAGCAGAACCTGTTTGCAGCCGTACTTGATCCTCAGGTAGGTGGGGTGGAATTTCCAGCGGCAGTTCATCGGAATCACCTCGTTCCAGCATATGCGCAAGGAATACAGCCAGTGCCTTGCACCAGCCGCGCTTATCGGGGCAAAAACAGGTTTGGACGCAGGAGTGAGCGGGTAGGTAAAATGAAAATAGTCTGATAGGATAGCAAAAATAAGGAGATCCACGATGATCTGGGAAGCTCTTCTTTACACGCTGGGTACGGGCGCGGGCGCGTATCTGGTGCATGTGTCCCGTCGTTCAGCTTGCGATAGGCGTTGGGATGCGTTTTGGCTGGGATGGGGATTGATCAGCTGGGGAGCCGGACACCTGCTGGGATTCATCCCGATGGCTTGGGGCCGGATAATCAGCCTGTCTTTGTGTGTGTGCTTTTCGCTCTTTTTTCTGTTGGCCTTGCACACGATGTTTGCTCCGTATCTCGGCCGCGAGCGGTGGAAGACGCTGCTGGACGCACTGACGCTGTGCGCCATGTTGGGCACAACAGCCGTCTGCCTGATGCTCATGCCGGATTTGTCCCGCCAGCTGCACGCCCAAATGGCGCTGCAAAGCGGGTTTTTGCTGCTGCTTCCCGCCGTCACCCTGGCACTCGCCAATCGGCGGATGGCGGATGCGGCCCAGCCGGATCGGCGCCGCCTGCTTGCGGCCGTTTTGCCGTTTATTGTTTTGACGGCGGCGCTGCCCTTTTTGTCTCCGGCTCTGCTGTTTGGAGCGGGGGCCACTTCGCTTTGGCTTCTCTGCCGGGCGCATCAGCGTCGTGAGCGAGTCAGTGAACGCTCACTGGAAATCGACGACTGCACCCATTCGTACGAAAGACTGACATTTTCCCTCCATGATGCATCCATGGCGGCGGTACTGCTGACAGGTACCGTGGTTGCCGCCTTATCCGTTGCCGCCATACCGCGCCTCAGTCTGATCGGCATGGCCCTGGGAGCGCTGGTGGCGCTGGTGAGGCTGGTGCTGACAATCCGGGCCAACCGGAGCGTGATCAAACGCGCCTTTGGGTATGTGGACAGACTGGAACGGAGGTTCGCGGAGCAATTGGAGCAGAGTGGGCGGAAAAACGCCCAGATGGCGCAGCTGCTCAAGCTGAAGCAGCGCTATGAACAGCTCCTGATCGTCAGCAACGAGCACAGCATGAGGGAAGTGAGCTACGAAAACCTGCAGCTGGTGATCGAGGAGCTGGTGGACGCCTGGTTTGCCAAAATGGGCACGCTTTTATACCTGCGGCTGTCCCTGGAGTCAGCGGATGGTGTCGTCTATTACGAGAGCGTCCGGGGCAATCCGGACCATCCGCAAATTCGGCATACGCTGACGGAGCAGATTGTCGTCGACGAACAGCGGGATTCGCCGCTGTCGCCCCGCTACGTGGTGGTGTTGGCCAAGACGGCGGACGAAGAGGCGGATGAAAAAGAGATGGAGCACCCCTTTTACCGACTGCTCGCGGTCAACGTGCGTGGTCTGATCCTGCGCTGTCTGCACGAAAACCAGTCGCTTGAACTGCGCCTGATGGAGCAGGAGATGGAGCTTGCGCGGAGAATTCAACTGCTGCTCATTCCTGAGGAACGGATGGTGCTGCCGCGCCTGCAGGCAAAAGCGGTCTATCTGCCGGTTGCCTACGTGGGCGGGGACTACGTGGATTACGTCCGGATTGACCAGCGCTACACCTGCTTTGTCGTGGCAGACGCATCGGGACACGGCCTGCCGGCCAGCCTGATGGCCAACAGCATTCGCAGCGCGCTGCGGGCAGTGATCCAGACGTGCTGGGAGCCTGACCAGATACTCTACAGGCTGAACAACCTGCTGTATGCGGATTTGAGCAAAACGCGCTCGTTCATCACGATGTTGATCGTGGTGTACGACGCTGTTGCCCACAAGCTCTTTCTCAGCCGGGCGGGCCATCCCCAGCCGCTGTACCTGTCGGCCAGCAAGGTCGGCCTGTTCTCCTGCGCCGGGGGCTTGGGGCTGGGGTTGTCGTCCGACAGCCGCTACGTCCGGGAGGAAATGGACATTACTGAAGACGGCATGCTGCTCGTCTACACGGATGGCCTGCCAGACCTGAAGCGGCGCGATTCGAGCCGCTGCCCCGACAGATGGCGCCGGGAATTGTCCGCATTGTGGAACGAATGCCGGACATCGGCCGAAGATCGCATTGCCCTGGTGGAGCAGCGCGTCTGGGAATTGACCCGCGCCTGGCAGCAGAAGGATGACATTTCCTTGTTGATCCTTCAGTTTCAAACGGCTGCGAAGAAAGAGGGGGAAGGAGCATGATACTGTGTGAGCGGTGTCCCGACGAGCCCTCCTGCCGCAACTGCCTGAACGAACTGCGGGTGGGCCGCTCGGCGCAGAAGGTGCTGCCGCCCCGGCAGGTTCGTCTGACGCTTTTGGCGGACGGCGCGGAGGCTGTCGCGGAGCTGCGCGCGGTCAGCCGGACCGCAGTGGGGCTGTACTGTCCCGGGCAGCCGCTGCATGGGCGAATTGAAGTGGAGCTGGCCGCCGACTTTCGGATTATCGGCAGCCTGGTCCGGGGAATCCGCAATGTGCCGTATTACGTGCTGGATATTGAAAAGGTGCTGCGCCGGAACGAGGTGCTGGAGCGGCTGCTCCTGGATGAGTTTCACCGCTGGCATCTGAGCGGGGAGCTCGACCCGGCCTCGCTGTTGAAAAACATGCGGGAGCGGAACGACGAGTGGAGCCGGATAATCAAGCAGGAGCTGCAGAAGCTCTCCATCCTGCGCCAGGTGGGGGCGATCTACCTTTATCTGGTGGAGGACGGCCGCCTGCGTCCGCTCGGGACAGCTCGGGTGGACGAGCCGCTGGAGCAGGAGATGCGCCGTCTGGCGGCACGGGCGGCGGACGCGGGCACCGCGCTCAGGGAACAGGTCGTGGCGCCGGACGGGAGCCGTGTCTACGAGCTGTACGCGTCTCCCCTGCCGGACCGGACGTGCGGCCTTGCGCTGATCGACATTACGGAGGCGATTGCCGAGGAGCGGCGGCGGCAGAAAAAAGAGTGGGATTTGTACAAACAGGTGTTGGCGTCGGTGACGGGCGACAAGCTGGTCCTGTTGACTGACGAGGAACTGTTTGTACTGATCAGGGAAGGAGAGATGCTGGCTGCCATTGACGTACGGGCTCCGGAGGATTTGAGCAGGCTGAGGCGCGAGTGCCGACGGGTGCTGGAGCCGCTCGGAATGGCGGACAAGCGTCTATTGCAGTACATCGTGGCGCTGAACGAAGCGGCCAGCAATACGCTGAAGCACGGCAGCGGCGGTACGGTCACTCTCTACCGGGCAAATGAGCAAGTGTGCCGCGCCGTCGTCCATGACCAGGGGGGCGGCATCGATCTGGAAGAACTGCCGCGTGCGACGCTGATCCAGGGCTATTCCACCCGAAACTCGCTGGGTGTCGGGTTTCACGTCATGCTGCGGTGCTGCGACCGGCTCCTGCTTTGCAGTTCGTCGGCGGGCACAAAACTGGTCTTGGAGTGCCGCGTCCAACCATTGTGAATGTTTGGGAAATGCACAAAAGGGTAATACATGAAAGCAGGGAACTGTCAGTACCGGTGGCGTGATGAGAAAACCAAGGGAGAGGAGTTTGTGCATGGAATACCGGGCAATCGAAGCGGACGGACAGGCCGCGCTGTTTTTTGCCGGAGAACTGGACATGGCCGTAGGGGACGAAGTGGGGCGGCTGCTGCGCGAATACGGGGAGCGGAATCAACGCGTGACGGTTGACTTTCGCGACGTGACGTTTGTCGATTCTTCAGGGATTTGCAGCCTGTTTTACACCACCAAGGATTTGCTTAGTGCGGGCAAACACGTGGAAATCGTCAACGTGCGGGAAGAGATATTGGACATCCTGGAACTGCTGGGGTTTGCGGAGGCGCTCGGCATTGGCGTCAAAAAAGCGTAGCAGGCCGGGTTTGACGGGCTGCGCGCAGTTTGTATATAATAATAACCTAGAATCTGCAACAGAACAGGGAACAAGCGATGAACGGGAAGAGTAGGCCAGGACGCCTTGGCAGAGAGGGAGAATCATTTGCTGCGAGATTCTCTAAGGCAGGGAATGGCTGAAGGTCGCCCGGGAGTTGTTTCGGTGAAGCGATGCCGCTTAGCCGAAACCGGTCAACAGCCGTTATGTGTCTGAGGGAACGCACGCCCCGTCTGTCTTTTCGACGCGCCGTGTGTTAACAAAGGTGGTACCGCGAAATGATCCTTTCGTCCTTTGGATGAAAGGTTTTTTTATTTTCCGAAGGAGGATGTGCTATGTCGACTCAACCGACGCAAGACATCGATCAACTGCTGCCGAAGAACTACGATCCGAAGGCAGCGGAAAGCAAATGGTATCCGTACTGGATCGAAAAGCAGTTTTTCAAGGCGGAGCGTGATCCGGACAAACGTCCGTTCACGATCGTCATCCCGCCGCCGAACGTGACGGGCAAGCTGCACCTGGGGCACGCTCTGGACACCACCCTGCAGGACATCATCACCCGCGCCAAGCGAATGCAGGGTTACAGCACGCTGTTTTTGCCGGGGATGGACCACGCCGGAATCGCCACTCAGGCCCGCGTGGAAGCAAACCTGCGCGAACAGGGCATTTCCCGCCACGATCTGGGTCGGGAGAAGTTTTTGGAAAAAGTCTGGGAGTGGAAGCACATCTACGCCCAACACATCCGCGACCAGTGGGAAAAGCTGGGGCTGGCGCTGGACTATTCGCGTGAACGCTTTACCATGGACGAAGGACTGTCCCGGGCGGTGCGCGAGGTATTCGTCCGTCTCTACGAAAAAGGCCTGATCTACCGCGGCAACCGCATCATCAACTGGGACCCGGTCGCACGCACGGCGCTCTCCGACATCGAGGTGATCTACAAAGAGGTGAAGGGCGCGCTGCACCACATGCGCTACCCGCTGGCTGACGGCAGCGGCTACATCGAAGTGGCGACCACCCGTCCGGAAACGATGCTGGGTGATACTGCTGTCGCTGTTCACCCGGATGACGAACGATACAAGCACCTGATCGGCAAAACGGTGATCCTGCCGATTGTCGGCCGGGAAATTCCGATCGTAGCTGACGACTACGTCGACCCCGAGTTTGGTTCCGGCGCCGTGAAAATCACGCCGGCCCACGATCCGAACGACTTTGAAATCGGCTTAAGACACAACCTGCCGCAGATCGTGGTCATGGACGAAACCGGCACGATGAACGAAAACGCCGGCAAGTATCAGGGCCTCGACCGCTTCGAGTGCCGCAAGCAGATCATCAAGGACCTGACCGAGCAGGGCGTCATGTTCAAAATCGAGGAGCACATCCACCAGGTGGGTCACAGCGAGCGGAGCGACGCCGTCGTCGAGCCGTACCTGTCGACGCAGTGGTTCGTCAAAATGCAGCCTCTGGCCGATGCTGCCATCGCCAATGCGTACAGCGAGAACAGCGTCAAATTCGTTCCGGAACGCTTCAAGAACAACTACTTGCGCTGGATTGAAAACATTCGCGACTGGTGCATTTCCCGTCAGCTCTGGTGGGGACACCGGATTCCGGCATGGTACTGCCAGGACTGCGGCGAGACGATTGTGTCCCGCGACGACGTGACCGAGTGCCCGCACTGCCACAGCCACAAGCTGGAGCAGGACCCGGACGTCCTTGACACCTGGTTCTCGTCCGCGCTCTGGCCGTTCTCCACGCTGGGCTGGCCGGACGAGACCGAGGACTTGAAGTACTTTTATCCGACCAACGTGCTGGTCACCGGCTACGACATCATCTTCTTCTGGGTCGCCCGGATGATTTTCAGCGGCCTGGAGTTTACCGGGAAAAATCCGTTTGAGACCGTGTTGATTCACGGCATTATTCGCGATTCCGAAGGGCGCAAGATGTCCAAGTCGCTGGGCAATGGCGTCGATCCGATGGAAGTAATTGAAAAATACGGGGCAGACGCGCTCCGCTTCACGCTGGCGACGGGCAACTCGCCGGGGAACGACCAGCGCTTCTACTGGGAGAAGGTGGAATCCAACCGCAACTTCGCCAACAAGATCTGGAACGCCTCCCGTTTTGCCCTGATGAACATGGCCGGCTTCCGCTACGAGGACATTGACCTGTCGGGCGAACTGTCCACGCCGGACAAGTGGATTCTCTCCCGTCTGCAGGCTACCATCGCCGACGTGACCCGCTTGATGGACGCGTTTGAATTTGGCGAAGCAGGACGTGTGCTGTACAACTTCATCTGGGACGATCTCTGCGACTGGTACATCGAGATGGCCAAACTGCCGCTGTACGGCAGCGACGAGGCGGCGAAGAAGACGACCCAGTCCGTGCTCGCCACCGTGCTGGATCAAACGCTGCGCCTCCTGCATCCGTTCATGCCGTTCATCACCGAGGAAATCTGGCAGGCGCTGCCTCACCAGGGCGAGAGCATCACGGTGGCGGCATGGCCGACTGTCAATGAACAGTGGAGCTTCCCGGATGCCGAGGCAGAGATGAACCTGCTCATGGAAGTGATCCGCAGCGTGCGCAACATTCGCGCCGAGGTCAACGTGCCGATGTCCAAAAAGATCGAGCTGCTGATCAAGCCGGGCGACGCCGTTGCGCTGGAACGCCTGAACCGGGGCAAAGAGTACATCGTCCGCTTCTGCAATCCTGAACGCCTGGAGATCAGTGAGCAGTTGGCGACGCCGGACAAGGCGATGTCCGCTGTGGTGACGGGTGCGGAGCTGTTCCTGCCGCTGGCCGGGCTGATCGATCTCGACCAGGAGATCAAACGCCTGGAAAAAGAACTGGCGACGCTGCACAAGGAAGTGGAGCGGATCGAGAACAAGCTGAACAACCCGGGCTTTATGGCAAAAGCCCCGGCAAAAGTGATTGACGAAGAAAAGGCCAAACTGGCTGATTACATGGAGAAGCGGGACAAAGTGATTGCCCGCCTGGCGGAACTGAAAAGCGAATGAACCGCCGACCTTTCGCATACTTTTGAGAATGGAGCAATGCGGTATGAACGTAAACCGTTTGGAAGGGTACAGTGAAACGCTTGACTGGCTGCACGGGCTGCTGAGATTCGGGCAGAAACCGGGTCTGGAGAGAATGCGGTGGATGCTGCAGGAATTGGATCATCCCGAGCGCAGGCTGGCGTTTGTCCACGTCGCCGGCACGAACGGAAAAGGCTCCACCTGCGCCTATCTGACGCAGATGCTGCTGGAAGCCGGCTACAGCGTGGGCACGTTCACCTCTCCGTATCTGCTCGATTTTCGCGAGCGGATTCGGTTTAATGGCGTCATGATCCCCGAGGATGATCTGGTAGCGGTGGCCAATGAGGTGAAGCCGCTCGTGGAGCGCTGCGCGGCGGAAACGGAGTACGGCTCGCCCACGGAGTTTGAGGTGATCACCATGATCGCCATCCTTTACTTTGCCAAGATTGCCAGACCCGCCGTCGTCGTGTGGGAAGCGGGATTGGGAGGACGGAACGACTCCACCAACGTCGTCTTTCCGCTCGTTTCGGTCATTACCAACATCGGCATGGATCACACGGATGTCCTGGGAGGCACCCTGGAGGAGATTGCCCGGGAAAAAGCGGGGATTATCAAACCGGGTGTGCCTGTCGTGACCGGTGAACGGCGGCCGGAAGTGCTCACCGTTTTCCGGGAACACGTCGAGAAAGCACGCGGCACACTGTACACAATCGGTCAACACTTTGACGTGGAGCAGCTGGAGGAGCGGATGGGTGAGCAGCTCATCCGCTACCGCAGCCTGCACCGCCGGCACGAGACGGATTACCGGCTGGCCATGAACGGCCCCCATCAGGCGGATAATGCTGCCGTTGCCCTGATGACGATCGACGTGCTGAAAAACTTCTTCTCCTTTTTGCTGGAAGACGAGGAAATTGCCCGCGGACTGCAACAAACTCGCTGGCCAGGACGTCTAGAAGTCGTCTCGTCAAGACCGATGGTCGTGTTGGACGGGGCACACAACCGGGAGGGAATAGAAGCGCTGGTGAGCAGTCTGGAGCGGTTGGTGACAGCAGACACCCGGCTGCACCTGCTGTTTGCCGGACTGGCGGATAAGCCGCTTGCTCAGATGGCCGAGGCGCTCAAACCGCTGCAAGAGCGTGTGAAGACCATACACCTTGCGACGTTTGACTTTCCTCGCGCCGCCGAGAGCCGGCAATTGTACGATGCGTTTTGCTCGGGAGGATGGCAGACAGAAAGTCTTGAGTCCGTCTCCGACTGGCAGGCGTTTCTTTCTTCTTGGGTGAAGGACAGCCGGAGGGTAAACGGCGACGATTGGTTGGTTGTCTGCGGTTCGCTCTACTTCATCGCCCAAGTACGCGCGTTCTTTCCCACTACAGTAGAAGAGGCAGGTGAATAGGGTGGATCAGGCCCAACGCGTCCACTTTGTGGGCATTGGCGGATATGGCATGAGTGCCATCGCCCGCGTCTTGATCGACCTTGGCTACAAGGTAACCGGCTCAGATGTCGCAATGAACGATCTGGCCCAAAAACTGGTGGAACGGGGAGCTGTCGTGTATATCGGCCACGATGCCAAGCATGTCGCAGGCAGCGATCTGGTCGTATATTCCACCAGTATTCCAAAGGATAACCCGGAAGTCGTCGCGGCCCAGGCAAGCGGCATTCCTGTGCTGCACCGCTCCCAGATGCTGGCCCGTATTCTCAACGAGCGGACGGGCGTGGCCGTTGCAGGTGCACACGGCAAGACGACGACGACTTCGATGATCGCCCACGTTCTGGAAGAGTGCGGAGTAGATCCGACGTTTATCATCGGTGGAGAACTGCTGAATGCGGGAACCAACGCAAAAGCGGGCAAAAGCGATATCGTCGTTGCGGAAGCGGACGAGAGCGACGGCTCCTTCCTGGAGTATCGGCCTGTGTACGAAGTCGTCACCAACATTGAACCGGACCACCTGGAACATTTTGGCGGCGATTTTAACAATCTCAAGCGGGCGTACGCGCAGTTCCTCAGTCACTTGAAACCGGGCGGAAAAGCGATTCTGTGTCTCGACGATCCGACTGTCCGGGAAATGTTGACAGCGGTATCCGAAACAGTGATTACGTACGCCATCCACCCGTCGTTTGTGGATCAGGCGGATTTTTGCGCACGGTCGATCGTCTGCGGCGACCGCCGCACCCAATGCGAGGTGTACCGACGTGGAGAGCTGCTCGGCGAGCTGACGCTGCACGTGCCGGGCAAGCACAACGTGGCCAACGCACTGGCAGCGATTATCGTCTGTCTGGAAGCGGGGCTGAGCTTTGAAGCGGTTGCGCAGGCGCTGGGAACGTTCAGAGGAGCAAAACGTCGGTTCCAGATTATCGGAGAAGCGCGTGACATCCTCGTGGTGGACGACTACGCCCACCATCCGACGGAAATCATGGCCACGCTGAACGGCGCCCGGGCGTCGGGCAGACGCGTGATCGCCGTCTTTCAGCCGCAGCGATTCACCCGCACGTATTTTCTCATGGATGAGTTCAGCCGGGCGTTCAAGGAAGCGGACGAGGTGATCATCACCGACATCTACTCCCCGGCTGGCGAGGAGAAAATCGAAGGGGTGACCGCCGAAGCGCTGGTGGAAAAGATTCGCACCAACAGCCACCCGCGCGCGCAGTACATCCCGACGAAAGAACAGGTACAGGAGCATCTGGTCAACGCGCTGCGGCCCGGCGACATGGTCCTGACCATGGGAGCGGGCGACATTTGGAAGTCCGCTTACTGGCTGGTGGAAAAGCTGGTCAAGTAACGGCAAGCACGTGTGAAAAACGGCAAAAAAACGTCCGGATGACGGTCCGGGCGTTTTTTGTGATGAAAGCAATAGAATAAAACGGGAAAATTAGCACCAGGTAATAATACTTGGTGATATAATAGGGGTACAATACGAGCGAGGTGAGAAAAGATGAGTATGAAAACGGCATCGAAAGCACGCATCACGGCCATTGGTACCTGCGTGCCGGCGCGTGTGCTGACCAACTTTGACCTGGAAAAGATGGTAGACACGTCGGATGAGTGGATCGTGCAGCGCACCGGCATACGGGAGCGGCGGATCGCCGACGAAAACCAGTTCACCAGCGATTTGGCAATCGCCGCCGTTGAGGATATGATCAAGGCGTATGGAAAAACGGTGGAGGATGTCGACCTCATTCTCGTCTCTACGACCACGCCGGATTACCCCTTTCCCAGCGTCGCCAGCCGCATTCAAGCCCGCTTTGGAATCGGGCAGGCGGGAGCGCTTGATGTAAACGCCACCTGTGCCGGGTTTGCCTACGCCCTGCACTTGGCCAACGGCATGATCAGTGCGGGGCTGCATCGAAAAGTGCTGGTCGTGGCCGCGGAAACCTTGTCCAAGGTGACCGACTACACGGATCGGACCACCTGCATTCTGTTTGGCGACGGCGCCGGGGCGGTACTGGTCGAGCGGGATGAGCAGCACCCGGGATTTCTTGCCGCCCATTTGGGAACAAAAGGAGAGGGAGGCATTCATCTGTACCGCACGGGGTTGTCGCGGCGAATGGGTGAGGCAGAACTGGCAGGAAACGGTTGTATCGTGCAAAACGGCCGGGAAGTGTACAAATGGGCGGTCACTACGGTTCCCGCAGGCATGGCGAAAGTGGTGGAGCAGGCCGGACTTACGCTTGGGGACGTGGATTGGTTCATTCCCCACAGCGCCAATCTGCGGATGATTGAGTCCATCTGCGAAAAAAGCGGATTTCCGTTGGAGAAGACACTGTACAGCATGGAGTACTACGGGAATACGTCGGCGGCCACCATTCCGCTGGCGCTTTCACTGGGCATCCGCGACGGAAAGGTAAAGCCCGGGGATACGCTGCTCCTCTACGGATTTGGCGGCGGGCTGGTGCATGCCGGTCTCCTGGTCACATGGATGCCGTGAATGGTCGCCAGAGGCCGCTTGGAACACATCCGAGCCGCCTCTGGCTGTGGCCTTGCCGGTTGTCAATGCTGGCCGGAGCTTTCCGCAGGCTTCTTCCGCCCCATCCGCTCTAATGGGATTACCCGGTTCAGCAGGTTGTAAATCCGCTTTGATTCCTTCGTCAGTAACGGGCCCGTAATCGCCAGAATTAACACGTAAAGGGCCGCAAACGGCTGGAGGATCTCAAGCAGGCCGCCGGATTTCCCCAGATTCGCGATGATGATGGAGAATTCACCGCGTGACATAATGGTGAGTCCGATGTTGGACGAAGCCTTGGGGGACAGGCCGACGCTTCGTCCGGCGAGCAGACCGGCGGAAAAGTTGCCGATCATTGTGAGCAGTACGGCGATGATGGACAGCCACACGGCTCCGCTCAGCGCCAAGGGATCGATCGTCAGGCCAAAACTGAAGAAGAACATGGCGCCAAAAAAGTCGCGGAAAGGCAGAATCAGATGCTCGATTCGTTTCATATGCTCCGTTTCCGCGAGCACCAGGCCGACGAGCAGCGCTCCGATCGCCTCGGCGACGTGGATCTTCTCGGAGAAGCCGGCGACCAGAAAGAGGCCGGAAAACACGGCGAGCATGAACACTTCATTGGATTTGATCTGGAGCGCGCGGTTCAGCAAGGGGACTGCCTTTCGCCCAATGATGATGAACAGCAGCATGTAGCCGAGCGCGATCAGTGCGGAAGTAATGACGCCCGCAATCGATGAGGCCCCGCTCAGCACCAGGCCGGACATGATGGAGATGTAGAGGGCCAGGAAGATGTCCTCAAACATGATAATGCCGAGGATCATCTCCGTTTCCGGGTTGGCTGTCCGTTTCAGGTCGACCAGCACTTTTGCCACGATGGCGCTGGACGAACTGGTGGTAATGCCGGCAATCACCAGCGCTTCCTTTGTGGGAAACCCGGCGGCAAACCCGAACAAAAGTCCGAGCGTGAAATTGATGGCGATGTAGATGGTACCGCCTACGGCGATCGAGCGGCCTGCCTTGATCAGGCGGCCGACGGAGAATTCAAGTCCCAGGTAGAACAGCAGAAACAGCATGCCGATGCGGCCCATAAATTCGATGAGCGGCGCACTTTCAATGAAGCGGAGGTCAAACAGGCCGATATCAGGGGCGTGGGGCCCCACCGCCATGCCGACCAGAATGTAAAAGGGGACAATGGAGAAGCGAAGTTTCGTGGAAATGAAGCCGGCGATGGCAATCAACGCGATGGCCAGGCCTACTTCAAACACGATGTACTCCAATATCATTCACCTCCCGTGCTCAGCGTGGTTTTTAACGCCTTCACCTGCTTTCTTTCCCCGGCAACCACCAGGGTTGAGCCGGCGGTAAGGACCTGCTCCGGCCCGGGACTGATAATCTGTTTGTGGTCTTTTTCAATGATGGCAATGACGATTGCCCCTGTTTTTTGGCGGATGTCCAGTTCGCCGATGGTTTTTCCGATGCAGCGAAAACCAGGTTCAATCTTGTACCATTCGATGACCAGCTGATCCAAGGCAATTTCAATGGTATCGAGGGCTTTCGGCTTATAGGTCATCCCGCCGATGATGCCGGCGACCTGACGCGCTTCGTCGTCATCCAGCGTGACCATGGAGATATTGTCATCCTGGTCGTCCTTGTCAAAGTGGTACAGCTCTCTTCGGCCGTCGTCGTGAACGACGACTACAAGCTTGTCTCCTCCCCTGGTATCGATTTGGTACTTTCGCCCGATACCAGGCAAGTCACACTCCCGAATATTGAACACAACGATCGCCTCCTGTTTGGATGAACTGACGTCAACTCTGACCTCAACGAAGGGGAGGGAATTCTTTCATGCTAGTATGCATTCATTCCTTCCTTGTAAATTCGTCTATATAAACATATTCAAATATAATTATATAAATTGCGACGTCAAAAAGTCCATGTTTTGAAACGAAAGTATTAAAATTTGACACATTTTACAATAAAGAAGGGATCACTTCGTGGCAAACAAACAATATCGGCTGACGGAAGCGGAATGGCAGTTTATTCAGCGAATCCGGCAGATGAATATGGACACATTTGTGGATATCATCATCGCGCTGCGAAACGAAATCAAGACGCTGGAAAAGAAGGCGGAAGTCGTGCAGGAATCGAAGCAGCAGGGGTGGCAGGAGGATTTCCAGTTCGTCAACGAGCGCATAGACCAGCTGCACCAGTTTGAGCATGGCCTCAGAAAAATGAGGCCGCTGGATTAGGCAGATACGGCTCCCCTGTTTTTGTCCCGCTGTGAAGAGGCAGAATCATTGCAGCGAAGAAAAACAGGGAGGGAGCATTGCTGTGGAGATGTGGGGAGCGATCGGTGCGGGAGTTCTTGGCACTGCTGCCGGCTGGTATGTATGCGGACTGGCCTGTCGTTTTGGGCCGTCTGCTTTCCGTGCTCCTGCGCTTTTTTGCAGGCTGGTCGTGTCGCTTCTCTGCGGCACCCTGTTTGCCGTCGTACGAATGCAGGACGGGAGGGACATCACAGAGCAGCTTTCCGCTCTCCTACTCATTGTATTCAGTCTCCTGGTTTCTCTGACCGATGTTTTGTTCCGGCGCATCCCCAATGCCGTCCTGCTGGCGGCCCTGCCCGTCCTGTCGGCCCTGCATTGGCTGAAGCATCCGGACGCCTGGCTTTCCTCGCTGTTGGCAGGGGGTTTTGGCTTGCTGCTGTTCGGGACGATCTCCGCGGTTCGACCTGATGTGGTGGGGATGGGGGACGCCAAACTGGCGGGTGTGCTGGCGGCAGCGGTCGGCTGGCGGACGTTTGCCGCTGGGCTTACCGTCGGCAGTGCGCTGGCGCTGGCGGCAGGTGTCCTGATGCTGCTGGATGGGCAGGCAAGGCGTGGGGCATCGCTGCCGTTTGCTCCGTTTCTCTGTGCGGGCATCCTCGCTGTCCACATGCTGTCATAACCTGTCCCCACACGACGTAGACTGGTACAAACAGAGCCTGTTTTTGAGGAGGGCGTTGTCGTGAGCGGACAGAGAAAAACGCAGGTGACGGTAAAATTGAACGGCGAGCGGTGGGATGGAAGCAGGACGGAGAAAAAAACAGGGCAGACGGACGGCGGGCAGCCCCCGATCGAGTGGCGGAAAGCAGAGGGGATCCCTTTCGTCCCGACCGTCAAAACGTCGCGGGAAGAGGATGCCTGGTCGCTGTTAAAAGAGCTTCACAAAAAGCACCCGCAGGTGACGGCAGTGCGGGATAGCGGCGTTGAGCCGCAGCGGGAGGCGGAGTTCTCCCCGGATGAGGAGGAAAGCGGCCGTTTCAGACGCAGCCGGGTTGTCCTGTCGAAATGGGTGCGTCAAGGCACCGTGACAAAAAATCTGTTTGCCACCGGCGGCGCGGTGGCGATCGGGCTGGTGTTCGGACTGCTGGTGCTGAGCGTTTTCGGCGAAGAACAACTGTCCCGGTCGTATCAAAGTGTATTGAGCGATACCGTGACGACGTTTTCGGCCGGGGGGAAGGATGATAAGGCAGACGGGATGAAAGCGGCCGGACCGGTCACACCCGAAGCCGCAGGGACTGACGCGGACGGCACAAAGCAAATGGTGGAGCTGCAACTGCCGGAGGAGCGTTTGTACGTGGCCCAGATCGGAGTGTTCCAACCCGAGACGTCAACAGCCGAGGCGATCAAGCCGTTGGACGCAGCGGGCATCCCGCACTTCCTGTACAAAGGAGAGGACAAACAGTATCTGTTTGCTGCTGCGGCGCCTGCCCGCGACGCCGTGCTCGGGTTTGCCAGCAATCTGAAGGCAAAGGGAATGGACGTCTACGTCAAGGAATGGGTCCTGCCGGGTGTCTCCGGAAGCGTTTCCGTTACAGGAGCGGCGGGGACGGCAACACCGGAGGATTTGAATGCGTTTTTCCAAACCGGGCTGGAGATGGCCCGCACCCTGGCCAGCCAATCGGGTCACGTGATCAGTTCGGCCCAGCCGGTGCTGTCTAAGGAAGAAGCGTCCGCGATCAAAGAACAGCACCGCCGTTTTCTGGAGCAGGGCCGATCCGTTTCCGCGCAAGAGTCGGGGCAGTCTCTGTTCGCCGGAATGGTCAACGGCATGAACCAGGCTGTGCAGGCCCGCGACAAAATGGCGGAGGCAATTGTCGGCGGCAAGACGGCCAGCGCGGAATCGTATGCTTGGCAGGTGCAGGCCGGCGTGCTGACGTTCTGGGAGAACTACGCCAACTGGGTCCGGCAGGTGAAAGCGGCGGAATAACGGTACATGACCAAGACTTCCATGCAGGTTTTCTTGCAGGAAGTTTTTTCTTTACATACAGTAAGTATCGGGGATTGTTTCACCTTGTCCCATTTGCTACACTTATGGTTGGCAAAAAAGAAATCCCTTGAGAGATATAGATGTTCGAACGGCTTCGTTCCGGTATTGCCGGGCTGCCGCACGGCACCGGTCGGGCAGCCGCCATTGGCTGCACCGCACCTCTGCGGGACGGATGCGGGGAATAGTGGTTCGGACGCAGAGACAAAAGGGAGATGAGGGATTTGAAGGGGAAAGAAACACTTACGCTTCTGCTTCTTTTACTTTCCGGGATGTTATGCGGCAGTATCCTGGGAGAGATTTTGGGACCGTGGATCCCGTTTCTCGCAAAGAGTAAAGAGATTTCATGGACCCCGGCGGCCGATTTGGAAATCCTGAAGTATAACATAAACATTCAGGTAAAACTAAATCTGGCCAGTATCGGAGGGCTTGCTCTCGCCTTTTGGATATATCGCAGAATGAAGTAGGTCGAACGTGGCATGAAAGCAGAAACATCACTCATTTTGGCTTCCTCGTCGCCGAGGAGGCGGGAACTTTTGCAGACGTTGGGTCTGCCGTTTACCGTCATGACCAGTGAAGTGGACGAGACGACTCAGCCGGGAATGTCCCCGGAAGCGGTAGTGGAAGAATTGGCCCTTCGCAAGGCGCAGGCCGTCGCTTCCCGCCTCGATGCCGGCGTCGTGCTTGGCTCTGATACCATCGTGGTCCTGGACGGACGCATTTTGGGCAAGCCGGCTGACGAGCCGGACGCTTTTCGCATGCTCTCGGAGCTCCAGGGCCGTGAGCATACCGTGTACAGTGGCGTCGCTCTGACGGATGCCGCTACCGGCCGTTTCGAGGTTGCACACAGCAATACCACGGTGCGGATTCGCCCGCTGACCGAGCGGGAAATTCGCTCCTACATCGCGACCAAGGAACCGATGGACAAGGCCGGTTCGTACGCCATTCAAGGCATTGGCTCCACCCTTGTGGAAAGCATCGAAGGCGACTACTTTACGGTGGTCGGACTGCCGCTGTGCTTGACGGCCCGCATGCTTTCCCGCTTCGGAATCACCCTGCTGTAACGCATCAGTGCTGCGCATTCCGCGGCAACGGCCTCTGCCCGCTCATGACGCTTCTGATGCCAGCCGTTTCCGCAAACCGATCACGATTTGCTGGAGGCGGTAAAAATGTCGGCAACCACCTGTAACGAAATGCGTAAGAAAAACGTCCCTTACTATGACCGCCCAAGAGAAAGACTGCTGCGCGAAGGAGCGGGCCATCTGTCCGATGCCGAGCTTCTCGCGATTCTGCTGCGAACGGGCAGTGAACAGGAGACGGCGTTTGAACTTGCCCAGCGCCTGCTGGCTACGTTTGGCGACTTGCGCAGCCTGGCTCAAGCCTCTCACACCGAACTCACCAGCTTGAAGGGAATCGGACAGGTGAAAGCGATCGAGTTGCATGCTGCATTCGAGTTGGGGCGCAGACTGCTTGGAGGTTCGGGGCAGCGCCGCGCGTCCATCCGTCTGCCGCGCGATGTGGCGGAACTGATGATGCCAGAGCTTGGCCATCTGACGCAGGAGCATTTTGTCTGTCTGTTTCTCAACACCAAAAATCACGTCATCGGCAAAAAAACGATTTTTGTCGGGAGTCTGGACACCTCCATTGTGCATCCGCGGGAAGTATTCAAAGAAGCGATTCGCTCCAGCAGCGCATCGGTCATTTGCATACATAACCATCCCAGCGGCGACCCAACACCCAGCAGGGAAGACCTCGCCATTACCCGCACCTTGCGGGAAGCCGGCGAACTGCTTGGCATTACCCTGCTGGACCACATTATCATCGGTGACGCCAGGTACGTGAGCTTGAAAGAGCAGGGCTACCTGTAACGGGTATGCGTTGGCTCCGCATAATGGACCGGTGTTACCGAGCATGTTTTACAAGAGTTTATTACATCATTGATTTGTAACCGGACAACAGCGGAAGGAGTTTTTTTATGTTTGGTGGATTTTCTCGTGACATGGGGATTGACCTTGGCACTGCCAATACACTGGTCTATGTAAAAGGAAAAGGGATTGTCGTACGCGAACCGTCCGTCGTGGCGATTCGCACCGACACCAATACGATCGAAGCAGTCGGGAATGCTGCCAAGAGCATGATTGGCCGTACCCCCGGCAATATCGTCGCCGTTCGCCCGATGAAGGACGGCGTGATTGCCGATTTTGACACGACGGCAACAATGATGCGCTACTTCATCAACCAGGCGCAGAAAAACCAGGGACTGTTCAGCCGCCGTCCAAACGTGATGGTTTGCGTTCCGTCCGGCATTACCGCGGTGGAAAAACGGGCCGTGGAAGACGCCACCAAACAGGCCGGCGCGAAGGAAGCGTACACCATCGAAGAACCGTTTGCCGCAGCGATTGGCGCTGACCTGCCGGTGTGGGAACCGACCGGCAGCATGGTCGTGGACATCGGCGGGGGGACGACGGAAGTGGCGATCATTTCGCTCGGCGGCATCGTGACCTCCCGTTCCATTCGCGTCGCGGGCGACGAAATGGACGAAGCCATCATTCAATACATCAAACGTAAGTACAACCTGATGATCGGCGAGCGCACCGCGGAAACGCTGAAACTGGAGATCGGCTCCGCCATCGCTCCCGACGAGTTGGAGACCGTCGAGATTCGCGGGCGCGACCTGGTGACCGGGCTGCCGAAAACTCTGTCCGTCAGCAGCGAGGAAATTGCCGAAGCGCTGGCGGAAACGGTGGCAGCCATCGTCGAAGCCGTGAAAGTAACACTGGAGAAAAGTCCGCCGGAGCTGGCAGCTGACATCATGGACCGCGGCATCGTGCTGACCGGCGGCGGAGCGCTGCTGCGTAATATCGATCGCCTGCTGAGCAAGGAGACCGGCATGCCGGTGCACGTGGCGGAAAACGCCCTGGATTGTGTCGCGATCGGAACCGGCCGCGCGCTGGAAAACCTCCATCTGTTCAAATCGAAACACGGAATCACCTCTTCCAGACAAAAGCGCGGTAAATAATCGGAGGTTGCGGCATGTCGTTTTTCGGGAACAAGCGGCTGATTATTGTGCTTGTGGGCCTGGTCCTGTTGATTTCCATCGTGGGCTTTACGTCCCGGGAACGGGCTCGCCTGACCTGGCCGGAAATGTTTTTCAAGGATGTGTTCAGCGTGGTGCAGGGGATCTTTTACCGCCCTGCCCAGGCTGTTTCCACCTTCTTTCAAGAAATTGGCGACGCGTACAACGTATACGAAGAAAACCGGGCGCTCAAGGCAAGCCTGGACCAGTACGCCCGGATAACGGCGGAGCTGCACTCGCTCCAGGCGGAAAACGACCGTCTTCGCAAGCTGTTGCAAGCAGAGGAATCGTTGAAAAAGTCCTACCAGCTTCGCTACGCAGAAGTGGTGGCCAGAAATCCGGACACGTGGAACAACGTCATCACGATCGACAAGGGATTGAAACACGGCATCAAGAAAGACATGGCGGTCATGACCGCCAAGGGATTGATCGGCCGGGTGCAGAGCGTGGCCAACTTTTCCGCCACCGTGGAACTGTTGACCAGCTATGAGCGGCGTAATAACGTCTCGGCCTCGATTCAAACCGTGCGCAACGTCAACGGCACCGTTACCCACCATCCCGTCAGCGGTGTCATTGAAGAATACGATCCGCAAGAACGCCTGCTTGTCATGCGCAAAATCCCTTTGGGAGAGAAAATCGAACCAAAGCAGCAGGTGATCACCTCCGGATTTGGTGGAGTGATTCCGCCCAATCTGCCGATTGGATACGTTGTTCGGGTACAGCCTGACGATTACGGATTGACGCAGACCGCCTATATCCAGCCGAGCGCCGACTTTTCCCAATTGAACGAAGTGATGGTGGTAGAGCGCAACTTCACCTTCTCGCCCACGGGTGAGCTGATACCCAATCAGCCGCAGGGACAACAGTCAACTCAGCCTGGACAGAACACGCAGTCGCAAGCGTCTGCAGGATCGGGCGGAGGTGGAAGGTAATGCCACGGTTTCTGCTCGCTGCGACGCTGCTCTTGCTGTTTGTTCTGGAAGGTACGCTGGTTCAGGTCTTTTTGCCTGACAAATGGGGTCTGTCTCTGATGACAGTACCCCGCTTTGCGCTTGTCGGCACCATTCTCGTCTCGATGTTTTTGGGGCGGCGGGAAGGACTTTATTACGGGCTGGCACTCGGATTTTTGCAAGATGTGCTGTACGGACAGGTGATCGGTCTGTACATGATAACGATGATGGTGGCCAGCTATTTTGCAGGATTAATCGTCTTGTTGTTTCAGCGGGGCTTCGGGATGGTGTTTGTCACGTGCAGCCTGATCCTGTTTGCCCACGAGTGGCTGCTGTACAGCCTCCATCTGCTTCTCACCAAAGCCCCTGTTGACGTGCAGTGGATGCTCAACTGGCAGATTCTGCCAACGGTCGTATTAAATATGTTGAGTGCCCTGGTGATTTACTCCCCGATCAAGCGTCTGTGCGAATCCGTTATGTTCAAACGCGACCTCCCGTTGGAGTAGCGGCACAAGCAGCCGGGTCATCCCGGCGGGGGCACTGGAAAGGAGGAGAGGGGTCGTGGACGAAAAGAATGAGCAGAAGTCGGACATACCGGTTCGATTAAACATCCTGTTTTTGCTTGTGTTCCTGTTTTTTGCCGCCATCATCCTGCGTCTCGCCTACGTCCAGCTGGTGCATGGAGAGCAGTACCGACATGAACTGGAGAAATACAGCATCCGCGAGCTGCCGATTTCGGCTCCCCGCGGCCGCATCCTTGACCGAAACGGCGAGGTGCTGGTCTCCAACAAGCCGGTTTATACCGTTACCTACGTGGAGGAGCTGGGGCAGGAGATCGACAAGGATAAGGTGGCCGATCTTTTGGCCCGCATCCTGTCGATGGATGGCGTGAAAATGGGGACAGACAAGGAACTGCTGAAAAAGACGGTCGAACTGGAATCCAAGCTGCCGGTTGCGTTTGGCCCCGAGGAGACGAACAAATTGATCGAGCGGATCGAGCACAAGCTGCGGCAGGTGCCGAAGGTAAGCGAGATCGACAGCATGTCCGACTACCAACTGATCAAGACGGCGCTGTACGTCGGGTTGTATGTGCGCTCCCCGTTTGACGACACCTCGCGAAAGCAGGCACTGAGTCTGCTCAAGGCAAAGCTGAACGACCCGGGGCAGCGCGCAGAGCTGGATGAAATGTCCGATGCGGAGCTGTTGAAATACGCCGTCTCCAGCAACGCGGAACTGAAGTTGACGCTGGACAAGGAGTACCGGGACGACCTGATCGGCCAGATCAAATACCGGATCAACAAGCTTCCCAATCCCGAGGAGTTGAAGGGGAAATCGGATACGGAACTGCTGGGCTACGCGGCCATTTTTGACCTGGACGTAAGTCTGCCGCTCAACGACCAGCAGCGCCAGTTCCAGTGGCACAAGCTTTCCCTGCTGCAGGAAATGCGCTCTTCACATATGCCGAGCTACATTCCGCGCCGCGTAAAAGTGAACATCTCGGATGCGGAGCGGTATCAAATCGAGGAACGTCTGTCCGAATTGCCCGGTATTTCCGTTGTGCTGGAACCGGTGCGACAAATTATTCAGGACCCGGACGGAACGCCGTTTGGCACCAACTTCCTTGGCTATATCAACGCCATCAAGCCGGAGCAGTTAAAGGAGTACCAGGCACAGGGATACAATCCGTTTGACCGCGTCGGCGTGACCGGTCTGGAGGCGTATTACGAGCGTTATCTGCGCGGCAAGGACGGCGTGATGGAAGTGCACGTCAACAAGGACTCGCAGACGGTTGAAAAGCGGATGAGCCGGGAACCGGAACCGGGCAACGATCTGGTGCTGGCGATGGATTGGCGCTTCCAAAGCAAGGTGGAAGCCATTTTGAAAGAGGAGTTTCTCAAGTTCAAGAGCAAGCCGACCACGCCAAAGGAATTCAAGGAGGCCCATGTTCTGGTGATGAATCCGAACACGGGGGAAATCCTGGCGATGGCCAGCTATCCGGATTACGATGTGAACTGGTACTACGACCGCAAGAAATTTAACGAGGTGTATACGTCGGTCATCCTGCCCAACGAGGCAAACCGATTCATCTATACGCAGTTTCCTCCGGCGTCCACCTACAAGCCCCTGTCGGTGATGATCGCCCTGAATGAGGGGCTGACCACTCCCAACGAAACCATCATCGACCGCGGCGGCCTCAAGGTGGGAAACATGTACAAACGGAACTGGAAACCGAGCGGACACGGTCCGGTCAACGCCCGCCGCGCGCTGGCCGTGTCCAACAACACCTACATGTACGAGATGGCGATTCGCCTGGCAGGACGGGCGAAGAATCACTGGTCCGAACAGTTTTCCGTGCTGGACTACTACAATGCGCAGTTTGGACTGGGGGTGAAGACGGGTATCGATCTTCCCGGCGAGAAGATGGGATGGGAAAACCCCAATTCACACTACGGCAACCTGGCCGACGCCATGATCGGCCAATATGATTTGTTCACGCCGATTCAGATCGCCCAGTACGTCTCGACAATCGCCAACGGCGGCTACCGGGTGCGCCCGCATCTGGTCAATGAAATCCGCCGCGGCACGACGGACCCGAAACAGCCTGGACAGACGTTGACCGTAATCGAACCGGAAGTGCTGAACCGGGTCAACGTCAATCCGAAATACATTCAGGTGGTCAAGGAAGGGATGCTGGCCGTGACGAAGCCAGGCGGTACGGCGGCAAGCACGTTCAAGGGCCTGCCGTTCAACGTCGGGGCCAAGACAGGGACGGCGCAGACCGGGCGCAAGGCAGAAAACGCCCTGCTGGTCGGCTTTGCCCCCTACGAAAACCCGCAATTGGTGTTTGTCGTGCTCGCTCCCGACAGCTTGCGCAGCGGCACGTCCAGTTCCGACGCCACCGGTCCGATTGCCCGCAGACTGCTGGAGGCGTACAACGAAATGTATCCGGGCGTGCTGACCCCCGCCGCGAACACTGCTTCGCAGCAGCAGCCGACCCAGGCTGAACAGCAATGAGCTGCGACCGACTGCATTCGGCAATTTTTTTCAATGGAGCAGGAATCTTTTGTAATCGTGGCGAATGGTATCGCTCGAGGTGAAACAGGTGACGACTGTGAAAAACAAGGTCACGATCAAGGGAACAAAAGATGGTCTCGTCTTTTTCATGGATGACGCCTGTTCCTTCGACGAACTTCTGGCCGATTTGCGTGAAAAGATAGAGCACAGCCATCAACAGATCTTGTCGGGTCCGTTGATTCGCGTTTCGATTAAATTGGGAAAGCGATACTGCACTCCTGAACAACAGGAGCAGTTGACGCAAATTATCCGGCAAAAAGGCAATCTGGTGATCCACACGATCGAAGCGGACGTGATCACCAAGGAAGAAGCGTTTGCCGAACGTCTCAAATCGACGTTTTCCATCCAGGTACACACGGTTCGCGCCGGGCAGGTGCTGGAGTTCGACGGTGACTTGCTGCTTCTGGGAGACGTCAACCCGGGAGGCATCGTGCGGACGACGGGCAGCATTTACGTGCTGGGTCATTTGCGCGGGTACGCCCACGCCGGGATCAACGGGGATACGCAGGTGATCATCGCCGCCGCGGTCATGAATCCCACCCAACTGCGCATCGCGGAAGTGATCAGCAGGCCGGGAGAAGAGTGGGCGAAAAACGGCGGCACGGAATTCGCCTATTTGGAGAACGGCACCATGCTGGTAGCCAAAATGAATTATCTGCCCCGGATTCGCCCCGAATTGGGCGCGAAAAAAGTGTGAGGCGTTAGGGTAAGAGGAGGAACGGACGTGGGTATTGGAATTGTCATAACATCAGGAAAAGGCGGCGTGGGCAAGACGACCACTTCCGCCAATTTGGGAACGGCGCTCGCTCTCCTGGGCCAGAAAGTCTGCATGGTCGATACGGATATCGGACTGCGCAATCTGGATGTCGTCATGGGACTGGAGAACCGCATCATTTACGACCTGGTGGATGTGGCGGAAGGGACTTGCCGCCTGCAGCAGGCGCTGATCAAAGACAAGCGGTTCGAAACCCTGTCCCTGCTGCCGGCTGCACAGACCAAGGACAAGTCGGCGGTTTCCCCCGAGCAGATGGAGGAAATCGTCACACAGTTGAAGCGGGAGTTTGACTATGTCCTGATCGACTGCCCGGCCGGGATCGAGCAGGGATTCCGCAACGCGGTGGCAGGCGCGGATCAGGCGATCGTAGTCACGACGCCAGAGAAAGCCGCTGTCCGTGACGCGGACCGGATCATCGGTCTGTTGGAACGGGAACAGGTCGGCATGCCCAAGCTGGTGATCAATCGTGTGCGGTCGCACCTGGTGAAAAACGGCGACATGCTCGATGTGGAAGATATTCTGGATTTGTTAGCCATTGACTTGATTGGCGTTGTGCCGGATGATGATCATGTCATCAAATCGGCTAACCAGGGTGAGCCGGTGGTGATGAACCACGAGTCCCGTGCGTCCATCGCCTACCGCAACATCGCCCGCCGCCTGTTGGGCGAAGCCGTGCCGCTTCAGCCGCTGCAGGAAAAGACGGGCGTGCTGCAAAAGGTGCGCAGGTTTTTCGGATTGAAATAAAGCGACGTTAGCCGAACCAAAAGAACAGGAGTTTTCCTGTTCTTTCATTCTTATCGGCGCAGATGCGCAAGCGGATCCCAGGAAGCCGCGTCCCTCGTGAGAATGGGAGCCAGGGAGGGCGAAGAAACTACTATGTTTGACCTTGAAAAACGACATCTGAAATCGATCGACTGGCCAATTGTGATCATCCTGTTTGGCTTGGCCGTGTACAGCTACAGTGGTATTTCCGGATCGGACAAAGGTATCCACATGGCCAACCAGCAGATGATCTGGTACGCGATCGGATTTATGGTGCTTTTCGCTACGCTGCTGTTCGACTATCGGCTGTATTACTCCATGTCTTACGTCTTGTACGCCATCGGCATCATCCTTTTGATCGGCGTATTCCAGACGACGCCGATCAACAACGCCACGAGTTGGTACCGCCTGCCGGGGGGCGTTTTGTTTCAGCCGTCTGAGCCGATGAAACTGTTTACGATTTTGACGGTGGCCCGTTACCTGGCCAACAAGGCTGACGATCCCGAGCGGTTCCGGTATTTCTATCAGCTCATTCCCGTCGGGCTCATCATCGCCGTGCCCTTGCTGTTGATTTTGGTGCAGCCCGATTTGGGAAGCGCGCTGGTGTACTGCAGCATTTTGGCCACCATGCTGCTTGTGGGGGGCATCCGGTTGAAACACGTGCTCTACCTGGGAACGCTCGTCGGCAGCTTTTTCGGGTTTATGACGTATCTGTACTTTTTCCATCAGTCGATTTTCTTCAAGATCTTCAAACCGTATCAGTTTGATCGGATCAAGTTTTGGCTCAACCCCGATCTGGAACCGATGGGGCGCGGTTTTCAATTGAAGCAATCGCTGATTGCGATCGGCTCCGGCCAACTGTTTGGCAAAGGCATTAACACGCCGACCCAGGCCAGTTTCGGCTGGGTCCCCGTCGGCGAAAGCGACTTCATCTTTACCGTCATTGCAGAAAAGCTCGGTTTCGTCGGCGCGGGTGTGCTGATGATCCTGTTCTTCTTCCTGATTTACCGGATGATCCGCATCGCGATGGAGGTTAAAGATCCGTTTGGTTCCTATGTAGTGGCAGGGGTGGTCGGCATGTTCACGTTCCAGATTTTTGAGAACATCGGCATGACCATCCAGTTGATGCCCATCACCGGGCTTCCACTGCCCTTTATCAGCTACGGCGGCAGCTCGCTGTTGACCAATTTTCTGATCATCGGCGTCGTCCTGAACATCGGGATGCGCAAGGACAGACTGCGTTTTGATTAAATGCGTGACAAACCGATCCGGATGTGATACACTCAATCTAAGTTAACCCGTTTTACTAGCTGTAGTGATTTGATATAGGTTGTGGAGTCGTACCTTGTTGAGAGACGCCACCATGTGGTCAAATCTCGGCTCGGTACGACTTTTTCCATACCGGCAAAAACTCCTCTGTAAAAACAGGTTAACGGATCACTCTTTCGCCCCGATGCGGGCGCATGTTTAGGAGGTTTTGTTTCATGCAACAAGGTATTGTTAAATGGTTCAACGCGGAGAAAGGATACGGTTTCATCCAGGTTGAAGGCGGAGATGACGTATTCGTACACTACAGCGCTATCCAGGCAGAGGGTTTTAAAACGCTGGAAGAAGGTCAAAAGGTTGAGTTCGAAATCGTTCAAGGCAGCCGCGGACCGCAAGCTGCGAACGTTGTGAAACTGTAAACAATGGCCCATATCAAAAGCAGTCTCTCGATGGAGAGGCTGCTTTTTTGCATGTCGGGGCAGTCCCCAGCTGCCCAGGTCAACAGCCGTCATCCGTTCCTTACGGCTGTATGCCGCGCGGTTATAATGCGGACAGACAGGTCATAAGATGGTACAAAAGCTTGGCCATCGGAGGGATGGGACATGTTCGACGAAGTGGATCGTGTCAAAGAGAGGAGGCGGGCGCGGATGGAGCGGATTCGCTCACAGTCGCGCGACAGTCTGGCCCCGTTTGTCGACGACTGGAAAGATCCGATCGACCCCGACGACGCTCTGTTTCCATACGCTTCCCGCCGGAACAGCACCATGCCCCAACTGCCTGACCGGGAGCAATGGGGCATCCGGATCTTCGCGTCCGCGCTATTGGTGGGTCTGGCCTATCTGATTTTCCAAACGTCCGTCGTTCCGTTGGACTGGAAACATTCGGCGCGCGAAGTGATGACGCGCGATTTTAATTTTGCCGGCGTGGCCGACTGGTACGAAGCGCGCTTCGGTGCATTGCCGACGCTGTTGCCGTCCCTGTCGGGCAAGAAAGCGGTTCCGGTGGACGGGCACAGCACACAGACCGTCTGGAAATGGCCGGCTTCGTGGAAAGTGGTGAAGCCCTTTGACCATGCCAGCGGCAAGGTTGTGCTGAGCACCGGGACAGACGGTGCGGTCACGATGGGCGAGGCCGGGTGGGTGACGTTTGTGGGGGAAAAGCCCGGTTTTGGCACGACGGTGGTTGTCCGTCTGGTCCAGGGACGGGAGATGTGGTTTGGCAATATGGAGAAAATTCAGGTCGCGGTAAACGACTTTCTCCAGCCGGGACAGGTGGTGGGCATCCCGCGAGCCGTCAATGAAACGGCCCGGTATCTGTACCTGGGGGCACGGGCGCAGGAGCAGGCGATCGATCCGCTGGATGTGATTTCCTTTGAATGAGTGGCGCCCGTTTGGCATCCGCCTGCGCATTCACCTGCTGTTTTGGATTGTGATCGGCATGTCGATCCTGTTGGGAAAGTTTTGGGAGATTATCACCCTGTTTGTGATCGTGCTGATTCACGAGATGGGGCATATCGCGGTCGCCAGGGAGCTGGGCTGGACGGTCACGGAAGTGGAATTGCTGCCGTTTGGCGGCGTGGCGACGATGGAGGAAGCCTACGCAGTCGATCCGCTTGACGAGATTGTGGTGGCCCTGGCCGGCCCGTTTCTCAACGTGATCATGATCGCGGTCTCCCTGGTATGCTGGTATGCCGACATCTGGACGGATGAGTGGGCCCGCTTTTTCCTGGCCGGCAACGTGGCGGTCGCCGGCTTCAACCTGCTGCCGATCTGGCCGCTGGATGGGGGGCGGATCGTTCAAGCTGTCCTCTGCTGGTGCATGCCATACCGCCGGGCAGCCATCGCGTCGCTGACACTGAGCGCCATGCTGTCTGCACTGATGCTGGGTGTGTCTGTCCTGTCTCTGCAGACGAATGTCGCCGTGGTGGCCGTGTATCTGCTGGCCGTCAACATTCAGGCCTTTTTGCGTTTTCCCTACCAATTCATCCGCTTTCTGATGGAAAAATACGCGCGCCAGCCGGAAGAGTACGGTGTGCGGGCCTTGACCGTTCCGCCCGAGTCGACGGCGATGGAGGTGTCTCATCTGCTGCGGCGCGGCTGTTCCCACCTGGTCTACGTGCAGGGGAGCGGTCTGCTGGCTGAGGAGCGGCTGCTGCATGCGCTTCTGTTTGAAAACAAACACGATACCGCCGTCGGGCAGTTGGTGTGAGCGCGGCCCCGCCGCTTTTCTTTTTTCACCGCTGTGGTAGAGTACGTGGTGCGAGTGATGATGCGGACCCCGCCCAAGCGATGGTGGGCATGGCGTGGACGTGCGGGACGTCAAGCCGGCCCGTCCGTCTTACATGCGCGGGAAGAGGGAAAAAGGAGAGGAACGGCGTGAAACAGGTGGCTATCAGCGGGTCTGGCGGCAGGCTCTGGGCGGCGCTGCTTGAACAGGGGCGACTGGTCGAATGGCGCAGCGAACAGGCGGAGACGGAACCGCAGGCGGGTTGTGTCTACCGGGGCAGGGTGACGGATGTGCTGCCGGGGATACAGGCCGCCTTTGTCGACATCGGCCAGGGAAAAAACGCCTTTTTGTACGTGGACGATGCCCTGCCGCCGTTTCATGGAACGGAAAAGCGCCTGATCAACGAGCTGGTGCGAGTAGGTGAAACACTGCTGGTGCAGGTGAGCAAGGAAGCGGCGGAAGGGAAGGCGCCAAAAGTGACGACGCGCGTCAGCATCCCCGGCCGACTGCTGGTGTACCTGCCTCCGGAGGGACGAGCCGTCGGGACGGTGGAAAACGGCCTGCCGGTCGCAAGCGTGCCGGCCGAGCCGACTGCCCGCGTCTCGGTTTCGCGCAAGATTGCGGACGAGGCAAAACGGCGGAAGCTGCGGGAGCGGGCCGCCGGACTGCTGGAGGACGGCGAAGGAGTGATCGTGCGGACGGAAGCCGAACATGTCGACGATGAAGCAGTGGCCCGCGAGCTAACCTTTTTGCGAAAGCGCTGGCGGGAAGCGCTCGCCTCGGCCGCCGGGCGGAAAACGCCGTGCCTGATCTGCCGCGATGTCGGACTGATTGAGGCGGCACTGCGCGACTTTGGAGCGGAGGACGCGGAGGAGATCATCGTCGAAGAGACGGCCGCCTTTCAGCGCGTCAAGGAACTGACGGAGGCGCTGTATCCCGACGCGGCGGACAAGATTCGCCGCTATCAGGGCAGGGAACCGCTGTTTGAGCGGCTCGGCTTGGTGGCCCAACTGGACCGGGCGCTGCAGCGGCGCATCCCCCTGCCGAGCGGCGTCCATCTCGTGTTTGACCGCACGGAAGCGATGACGGTGATCGACGTCAACACGGGAGCCTTTAGCGGCAAAGGGGGACAGCAGCGCGAACAGGCGATAACTGCCGCCAACCTGGAAGCGGCCCGGGAGATTGCCCGTCAACTGCGGCTGCGCGACATCGGTGGGATTGTCCTGATCGATTTTGTAAACATGCAGGAAGCGGCCAATCGGGAGCGGGTGTTGGCTGCCCTGCGCGCCGAAGCGGCCAAGGATACGGCGCCGGTGGCGGTGTTAGGCATGACCGCGCTCGGCCTGGTTGAGCTGACTCGCAAGCGGGTGCGGGCCAGCCTGGCCGAACGGATGACGGAGCCGTGCCCCTGCTGTGGCGGAACGGGACGAGTCCTCTCCGTCGACGAACTGGAGCGCCGACTGTTTGACGAGCTGGGCGGGCTTGTCCGCAGCCAGGAGGCGGAAGCGGCGCTGATCGAGGTGCCGGCCCGGATGTACGAACGCTTGGCGGCTGATAGTCCAGAGGGGCGGCCGCTGCATCTGTACGTGCTGCGCGCTGACCATCTTCCGCCCGAGCGATACCGCATCCTGTACGCCGGCCGCAGAGAGGAAGCGGACCGGCTGTATCGGGAAAAAGCATAAAATGCCTTGACTGTACAGTACAGGTATGGTAACCTAATGTCTGTCATGCAGCTATGCCTCGCGCATACTGTAACCGCTCGAATCAGGTTGGACAAGACGCCGTTCGCGGCGCACCTGCACAGGCGAGTCTGAGTATAGGAGGTGCACAACATGTACGCAATTATCGAAACCGGCGGCAAGCAATACAAAGTAGAAGAAGGCTCTGTTCTCTACATCGAGAAACTGGCTGCAGGCGAAGGTGACGTAGTTACTTTCGACAAAGTTCTCTTTGTAAGCAAAGACGGCAAAGTTACGGCAGGTACTCCTACCGTAGCAGGCGCAACGGTAACCGGCAAAGTAGAAAAACACGGTAAAGGTCAAAAAATTATCGTGTACAAATACAAAGCCAAGAAAAACTACCGTCGCAAACAAGGTCACCGTCAACCGTTCACCAAAGTTGTGATCGAAAAGATCAATGCGTAATTTTGGTGACGTACCGAGATGATTACCGTAACTGTTCAGCGCAATGCGCACTGTGAAATTGAAGAGATTGCGATTTCGGGACATGCCAACGCCGGCAGGCATGGCGAGGACATCGTCTGTGCAGCCGTGTCCGCGGTCAGTCTCGGGATCGTCAATTCGATTCAGCCACTGCTCGGATTTGTTCCGGACGTTGAGCACGCAGCAGAAGAGGGCGGGTTTCTCCGCTGGAGAGTGGGCCGTCTCGACGACGCTCGCCTTCATGAGAAACAACAGCTCTTGGCTGAGAGCATGGTTGTTGCCCTGTTTGTTGTAGCTGAAACGAACGGAAAATACGTGGCGATTCACGATTCAAAATGGCAAGGAGGTGCCTGACTATGAAATTCCTGTTCCCAGTTGACCTGCAGTTCTTCGCCTCCAAAAAAGGGGTAGGTTCTACCAAGAACGGTCGCGACTCCATCTCCAAACGTCTGGGTGTGAAGCGCGGCGACGGTCAATTCGTGAAAGCTGGCAACATCCTCGTACGCCAACGCGGTACGAAGATCTACCCGGGTGCTAACGTCATGAGAGGCGGCGACGACACGCTGTTTGCAACGGCTGACGGCATCGTTCGCTTCAAGCGTCTGGGCCGCGATCGCAAACAAGTGGTGATCGAACCGGTCGCTTCTCAAGCGTAAATAGTTCGGAGACGAAAACCCAGCCTTGTCGCTGGGTTTTCTTTTTATCCGGCATGGAGGATTTCTTTTAGTCGTTACGCACGTATGGTACAATGGTAGAAGAAAGAAATTTATCGGTTTGGGTGGGGAAGATGAGGGACGAGCGCACGCTGTTCACGCAGCAAACTGATCAACTGCTGGCCGTATTGAACCGGCAGCGGCACGACTGGCTCAACCATGTCCAGGTTTTGCTCGGCTACCTGCGTCTGGGCCGCTTGGAAGAAGGTGAAAAGTACCTGAAACGCATCGCGGAGCTGGCCATGCAGGAAAGCATGGTGGCCAGGCTGAACAGCTCGCTGCTGTCCGTCTTCTTTTTGACGTTTAACGCGCTAAACAATGACCTGCTGCTGGAAGTGGATGTCTGCAGCGAAGTGGACCTGCGCAAGGCAGCAGCAGACGAGCATGACCTGTTTCAGTTGGTGGCAGGTATTGTGTTTACGGTCGGAGAGCACCTGGACCGGAATGAATTTGAACCGGCCAGCATGCAAATCAGCTTGTACCGAGGCGAAAAGGGCATCCATTTTCGCTTTGACCTGGCCGGGAAGCTGCGTGCATCCGCGCAGTGCGAACTGGAAAAACTGGTACGTGACAAGAGTCGAATTCCGGTGATAATCACCGCGTGCATACATACAGACGAGGAATGGGTACTGGAAACGGCTGTTCCAGTGGCGGAATGAGAGAGGTGACAGCATGTTTGTCGATCAGGTAAGGATTTACGTGAAGGGGGGAGACGGCGGAAATGGAGCCGTCTCTTTCCGACGGGAAAAATACGTGCCGCTGGGCGGGCCGGCCGGCGGTGACGGCGGGCGCGGCGGAGATGTGGTCTTCGTCGTGGATGAAGGGCTGCGCACGCTGGTGGATTTTCGCTACCAGAAGCATTTCAAGGCTCCGCGCGGCGAGAACGGACGCAATAAAGGGCAGCACGGAGCCGGAGCGGAAGACCTCGTCGTGCGGGTTCCTCCGGGGACGACCGTGATTGATGACGATACCGGGGAGGTCATCGCCGACCTGGTCGAGAACGGACAGCGGGCCGTCATCGCCAAAGGCGGGCGCGGCGGACGGGGCAACATCCGCTTTGCCACACCGGCCAATCCGGCGCCGCACATCTCGGAGAACGGTGAACCGGGACAGGAGCGCTATGTGAGACTGGAGCTGAAGCTGATTGCCGATGTCGGTCTGGTCGGCTATCCCAGCGTCGGCAAATCGACGCTTTTGGCCAGCGTAACGGCGGCCAAGCCGAAGATTGCCGCCTACCACTTTACCACGCTGACGCCCAACCTGGGCGTGGTCGATCTGGGCGAACGCAGTTTCGTCATGGCGGACCTGCCGGGGCTGATCGAAGGGGCGCATGAAGGTGTGGGGCTGGGGCACCAGTTTTTGCGACACGTAGAGCGGACCCGTCTGATCGTCCACGTGATCGACATGGCAGCCGTGGACGGACGCGACCCGGTGGAAGATTTCCATCAGATCAACCGGGAACTGAAGCTGTACAACCTGAAGCTGGAAGAGCGGCCGCAGATCGTCGCCGCCAACAAGATGGACCTGCCCGAGGCAAAGGAGAATTTGCGCCGCTTTCAGGAACTGGTGCCCGGTGTGACCGTGTACGAAATTTCAGCGGCTACCCGCCAGGGGGTACAGGAGCTGATGCACGCCGTGGCCGATCTGTTGGAAACGCTGCCGGACAAGCCGGCTGTCGAAGAGGTGGCGGAAGCGGAAGAGCGCGTCGTCTTCCGCGCAGAGAAAGAGCCGGAGCCGTTTGAGATTTCCCGCGACAACGAGGTATATGTCGTCAGCGGCGAAAAAATTGAAAAGCTGGTCCGCATGACCAATCTGAACAGCTACGATTCTGTTCAGCGCTTCGCCCGCATGATGCGCAGCATGGGCGTGGACGAAGCCCTGCGCAAACACGGGGCCAAGGATGGCGACACCGTCCGCATTGGTGATTTTGAGTTTGAATTTGTGGAGTGATAACAGTATGGCGGATATCCCCTCCCTTTCTCCGTTTATTGCGGACAAGCGGTTGCAGCGGGGCGGAGCGGTCGAACTGGTGACGCCCTTGGCAGCAAATCGGCCGCTTCATGCCATCGTCGAACATGTTCATTCGGGCTATCTGATCCTTTCGTACGTGGAGAGCGACACGAACACCTCCCTGTTGGGAACCATCGTCCATCTGCGCTGGGAAACGGATGAAGCCATTACCTGGCTGAGTCTGCAGGTGGTGCAGGAACAGGCGGTGTGGCCCGTGAAGCTGGCGCGCCTGGTGCCGACCAGCATCGAACAGGAAGCCAAAGGAGAGCGGCCGCTCCTGCAGCCTGATTTTGTCATCAATGTTCCGTACAAAATCATGGGAGCCCGACCCATAGAAGAAAGCGGGGAGGGCGTCCTGCTTCGGTTTTCCCCGACGCATCTGATTGTCGGCACGGACGGATTCGTCTCCGTCGGCGATTTTTTGCACTTGTCCTTTTTTCTTCCGCATTACAAGCAGGAACTGGTGGCGATGACAAAAGTGGTGGAGAAGACGTTTCGGGACGGTTCGGCGGTGTTAAAGCTGGTCATCACCGATCTGGAGGAAAGATATCGTCACGTGCTGCAGCGTTATTACGAAAAATTGGCACAATCCGGACGCAACGCATAAGTCTTGCAATTCCTTGCAACGAGCAGGAATGCGTGAACGTCTCAGGAAGAAAGCGTTCGTCCGGAGGAAATAAATGGAATATTTTGGGAGCAAAAAGTATGCCTGACCACAGGCATACTTTTTTTGCTGTGCCCGTTTACTTGTTGCCGCTCGGATCTTCCACTGCGTGGGGAGACTGGGCCATTTTTTTCCCCCGCGTGTTGTCGCCGAACTGGTCCAAATCGCTCGGCTTGGCGGCGGGGTGGTTGTTCCGGCGCTCCGACTTGTCCGTCTTGCCGCGTCCAGCCATTGGTCACTCACCTCGCTTTGCTCTGGGTCCGTTATAGTCTGTGCCAAGGGAAATTCGCTCATGTACGAGCAGGCGAGCACAAAAAAATTGCATAGAAGGATTGTCAGGGGAAAAGGGATCAGCTATAATGTCCTCTAGGCGAAAACAACTGTTTTTCTCAGGAGGACACAACGTGTGAAACGGGAAGAAAAGTTTTACTTGATTCGCTCCGACATTTTACCGGAGTCGATCGCCAAGACCATCGAGGCGAAAAAACTGCTGGAGGCCGGAGAAGTGGATACGGTAAACGAGGCGGTGGAACGGGTGGGATTAAGCCGCAGTGCTTTTTACAAGTACAAGGACGGCATTTTTCCGTTCAACGCGATGATGAGTGAGAAGATCATGACCATCACGTTTTCGCTGGAACACCGCTCCGGGTACTTGTCCAAGGTGCTGCAGTACATAGCGGAGCAAGGGGGCAACGTGCTGACGATCAACCAGACGATCCCGCTCCAGGGTATTGCCAACATTTCCATGTCGGTGGACATGGCTCATCTGAAGGTGTCCAGCACGGAGTTTCTGGAAGGACTGCAAGAGATAAACGGTGTGCGCAAAGCGATGATTGTCGGTCGCGGATAGCGGCTGCCGGATAGGAGGAGAGAGACATGGACAAGCAAACGGTAAAACTGGGGTTGATGGGGTTTGGCACAGTAGGCACTGGCGTCGTTCGCATCATCCAGGCCCATCAGGAGGATTTGCAAAAACAGACGGGGCTGGGCATCGAGATCAAGCGGATTCTGGTGCAGGATGCAGAGAAGACCCGCAGCATCCCGTCGATGAACAGCGTGCTTACGACTAATGCGTCCGATCTGCTGGACGACCCGGAGATCGACGTGATCGTGGAAGTGATCGGCGGCATCTCGCCGGCGAGAGAATATATTCTGGCAGCGCTGGAACGGGGCAAGCACGTCGTCACCGCCAACAAGGATCTGATGGCCCTGCACGGCGGCGAAATCCTGCAAAAAGCGCAGGAGAAAGGTTGCGACGTCTATTACGAAGCCAGTGTCGCCGGCGGTATTCCGATTCTGAGAGCGTTGGTGGAAGGTTTTTCGTCTGACCGTATCACCAAAATGATGGGGATCGTCAACGGCACGACCAACTACATCCTCACCAAAATGAGCCAGGACGGTGCCGATTACAGCGACGTGCTGAAGGAAGCGCAGGCGCTCGGATACGCCGAAGCAGATCCCACCTCCGACGTCGAAGGCTATGACGCTGCCCGCAAGATGGCGATTCTGGCGACGTTGGGCTTCCGTGTGCCGATGAAGCTGGAGGATGTGGACGTCAAAGGCATCAGCGGGGTGACCAAGGAAGATATCGCCTACGGCAAAAAGCTGGGCTACGAGGTGAAGCTACTGGGTCTGGCCCGCCGGGACGGCGAAGCAATCGAGGTAAGCGTACAGCCGACAATGGTTGCCAAGAGTCACCCGCTGGCATCGGTCAACGGAGTGTTCAACGCCGTCTACGTGCACGGGGAAGCAGTGGGCGAGACCATGTTTTACGGTCCGGGTGCAGGCGAACTTCCGACGGCAACGGCCGTCGTGTCGGACTTGGTGACGGTGGTGAAAAACATGAAGCTGGGTGTAAACGGACGGGGCATGGTCGCTCCATACAAAGAAAAGATTCTCAAGGATGACAAGCAGAAATTGTCAAAATATTTCCTCCGCATCGTCGTGGCCGACAAGCGCGGTGTACTGGCGCAGATTACGCAGCTGTTGGCGGACAAGAACATCTCGCTGGAGCAGGTGCTGCAGCAGCCGTACAACAACGGTGAACAGGCGGAAATCATCATCGTGACGCATCTGGCGTCGAAGGGAGACATGGACGAGGTGCTGCAGGGCATGGAAGAACTGGAGATCGTGAGCGAAGTGAAAAGCTGCTACCGCGTGGAAGGAGGCGAGCAGGCATGAGCCAATGGCAATCGTCTGTTCAGGCCGACCGGCAATCCGGCATCATCGCCCGGTACCGCCAGTTTCTGCCGGTGACGGAAAAGACTCCGCATGTCAGCCTTCACGAGGGCAACACGCCACTGATATACGCTCCGTCTCTCTCCCGGCAATTGGGTGTAGAGCTGTACTTCAAGTATGAAGGGCTGAATCCGACCGGCTCGTTTAAAGACCGCGGCATGGTGATGGCCGTCGCCAAAGCGCTGGAAGAAGGCAGCACCACCATCATGTGCGCCTCCACCGGCAATACCTCTGCTGCTGCCGCTGCCTACGCCGCCCGCGCCGGGCTGCGCTGCATCGTGCTGATCCCGAGCGGCAACATCGCGCTGGGCAAACTGGCGCAGGCGATCGCCTACGGAGCGGAGGTTATCGCCATCGACGGGAACTTTGACGAAGCGCTGCGCATCGTCCGCGACATCACCGCTGCTGAGCCGATCACGCTGGTCAACTCGGTCAACCCGTACCGGATCGAGGGGCAAAAAACCGCCGCGTTTGAAATTTGCGACGCGCTTGGCACCTCCCCGGACATTCTCGCCATTCCGGTGGGCAACGCCGGCAACATCACGGCATACTGGAAGGGCTTCAAGGAGTACCACGCAGCCGGAAAAACGGCACAACTGCCGCGCATGTTCGGCTTTCAGGCGGCGGGAGCGGCGCCGCTGGTCCTCGGCCATCCCGTGCCCAATCCGGAGACGATTGCCACGGCGATTCGCATCGGCAACCCGGCGAGCAAGGATGGAGCGCTGGCGGCCATCGCCGAATCGGACGGTCTGGTGGACAGCGTGACCGACGAGGAAATTCTGCACGCCTACCATTTGCTCGCGAAAAGCGAAGGCATCTTCTGCGAACCGGCATCGGCCGCTTCCCTGGCCGGCGTGATCAAGCTGCGCGAGGCGGGCAGATTGGAGCAGGGCCTGACGATCGCATGCGTGCTGACGGGCAACGGACTGAAAGATCCCAATACCGCCCTCAAGCTGGTAGGGGAAGAACCGCGCTCCGTGCCGGCGACGCGTGACGCGGTGATGGCGTTGATTCGCGAAAATGCGGGAGGCGTTTCGTGATGAACCGTCCTCTCGTGCGGGTCACCGTCCCCGCCAGCACCGCCAACCTGGGACCGGGCTTCGATGCCGTGGGCATGGCCTTTCAATTGTACTCCACAGTGGAGATGGCGCTCAGCGAGACGACGGAAATCGTGCTGATCGGCGAGGAACTGGAGGGGCTGCCCGCGGACAAGGGGAACCTGCTGTACCAGGTGGCCGCAGGACTGTTTGCGGAAGCGGGGCTGCCCGTCCCTGAACTGTATATCCGCGCAACGACGGAAGCGCCGCTGACGCGGGGGCTTGGCAGCAGCGCCGCGGCGATCGTCGGCGCACTCGTCGCCGCCAACAAGCTGGCCGGAGAGCCGTTTGACCGGGAGCGGCTGTTTGCCATCGCCACCCGGCTGGAAGGCCATCCGGACAACGTGGGGGCGTCGCTGTTCGGCGGCATTGTGGTGGCGACGATGCCGGAGCGGGACGAGGAGCCGATCCCTTACGTCCGCCTTGCTCCCCCGGAGGGGCTGCATACGCTCGTAATCATCCCTGACTATCCGCTGTCGACGGAAAAGGCGCGCCATGTCCTGCCTGATGTGTACAGCAAACCGGATGTCATATATAATGTTGGTCATAGCAGTTTGCTGGTGGCCGCTTTGGCCCAAGGCAGATTGGACCTGTTGGGTCAGGCGATGGGGGATCGGCTGCATCAGCCGTACCGGGCTGCGCTTGTCCCCGGCCTGCGTGAAATCCTGGACGGGGCGTCTCGCAACGGCGCACTGGGTGCGGCGCTGAGCGGCGCGGGACCGACGATGCTCTGCTTCTACTCGACGGACGCGGAGCGGGAAAAGCTGCAGGCGTTTGTCGACAGTGTGATGCAAAAGCACGGCGTTTCCTACCGGACGATGCGGTTAAGACCCGATGAGCATGGCGCACAGGTGACAATCTCGACCAGATAGAGAATGCGGATAGGAGTATTGTCATGGAGAAACGATTGGCTTTTCTCGGACCGCGCGGAACATTTTCAGAAGAAGCGGCCCGCGCGTTGACGGCGCGTCGGCCGTTTCGTTACTTGGCGTGTCCGAGCATCATCGACGTTCTGAACGCCGCTGCCACAGGAGAGGCAGACTACGGCGTGGTGCCGGTGGAAAACACGATTGAAGGCACCGTCAACGCGGCCATGGACTGGTTGATTCACGAGGTGGACCTGCCGATTTTGGCCGAACTGGCGCTGCCAATATCACAGCACTTGCTGGTGGCCAAGCGGGACGACATCCTGCCGCTCGAAGCCATTACCCGGATTTTGTCGCACCCGCACGCCATCGCCCAGTGTCACAATTTTCTCCGCAAGCACCTGCCCCACGCTGAAATTGAGTACACCAACAGCACGGCGCAGGCGGCACAGATCGTCAGCGAGCATCCGGAGGAACCGTGGGCGGCGATCGGGACGCGGCTCAATCCGGAAATCTACCCGCTGTCGTTTGCTCAGCAGGAGATTCAAGACTATTCCAACAACTATACCCGTTTTGTCCTCGTCGGTCGCGAACCGCTGGAGATGCCCCCGTCTGACAGGGAAAAGACGACCATCCTGGTCACGCTTCCAGAAGATTTTCCGGGCGCCCTCTACCAGGTGCTGGCCGCGTTTGCCTGGCGCAAGATCAACCTGTCCCGCATCGAATCCCGCCCGACCAAAAAGGGATTGGGCAGCTACCTGTTCGTGATTGACATCGAACAAAGAATGGACGATGTGCTGCTTCCCGGCGCGTTTGCCGAGATTGAGGCACTTGGCTGCCAGGTCCGCCAGCTCGGCACGTATCCGTTTTATCTGAAGGCCATTTACAAGGAGTAAGCCATATGTAGAAGAGGAAAATGCCGGGGACCTTCTGAGCGGTTCAAGCATGGTGTCCGCGTTGGAGAAAAAAGGTGAAAGCGTGGCAAGTGCGTGGAGGAAAGCGGCAGTTTCACTGCACTGCTGCAGAAAACTCCCATCGGAACGGTTGTTTGACGACACGTCAAACAGCCGTTTTTTCGTGCGCTCCGCAAGATGGGCGAACGCCCTTTTTTGCCGGGGTGAGCAAAACGCCCATGGGTGCATACCATGAAAAGGAGTTTCCGAGAGGGAGGAGAAACTGTGAAAATCCACGTAGTTCAACGAGGCGACACCATGTGGAAAATCGCCAAAAAATACGGCGTCGATTTTAAAGAACTGCTTCGCCTGAACAGCCAGATAAAAAACCCTGACTTGATTTATCCCGGCATGCGGGTAAAAATCCCGTCCAAGCGCGTGCCGGTACGGCCGCAGAAAAACAGGACGTCATCATCGCAGGAATCTCCCCGGGTTAAAGAAAAGCCGATCAAGGAAGAACAAATGGAGCCGGAGGTGCCGCAGCAAATCGAGATGCGGCCGATGGAGCCGCCGGAGGAAGACACGGATCAGGAGCTGAAACCGGAAACAGAACCGGAAACGGAACTGGGAACCGAACCGGGAGCGGAACCAGGAACAGAACCAGAGATGGACACAGACATCGGGCAAGAGCGCGAAGTGGAAATCGAAGCAGAACAAGAAGCGCCGCAGGCCCTGCCTTCCGAGCCGTCTGAACTGCCCGCGCCGTTCGGCGATATTGGACCGTATGGACCGAATGTGCCGCCAATGCCGCCCGGCCTAGTAAGACCATACGGGCCGAATGTTCCGCCAATGCCACCTGGCCTAGTAAGACCATACGGGCCGGGAGTGCCGCCAATACCGCCCGGCCAGGTAAGACCATATGGGCCGAATGTTCCGCCAATGCCGCCCGGCCAGGTAAGACCATATGGGCCGAATGTTCCGCCAATGCCGCCCGGTCAGGTAAGACCATACGGACCAGGAGTGCCGCCAATGCCGCCCGGCCAGGTAAGACCATATGGGCCGAATGTTCCGCCTGCGCCCCCCGGCCAAGTGCGTCCGTTCGTGCCGTACGCTGCGCCGACACCGCCTACCAGGTTATCGCCGCAGGTTGTGCCTTCGCCCACTCGTCCGGTCACTCCACAGCCGCCGATTCAACCGATTCGGCCGCCTGTGCCGCCTCAACTGAGGCCGGTTCCGCCGACGGCTCCACCGGCCAAGGTGAGTCCGACGCAGCCGATCTGCCCGCCTTGCGGAAGACCGCCGTGGGTAAGCCCGCAGACGCAGCAGCCGAACGCGATGCCGCCGCGCGTAAGCCCGGAAATGCTGCCGCCGAACGCGATGCCGCCGCGCGTAAGCCCGGAAATGCTGCCGCCGAATGCGATGCCGCCGCGCGTAAGCCCGGAAATGCTGCCGCCGAACGCGATGCCGCCGCGCGTAAGCCCGGAGATGCTGCCGCCACACGCGATGCCGCCGTGGGCAGGCCCGGAAATGCTGCCGCCACACGCGATGCCGCCGTGGGCAGGCCCGGAAATGCTGCCGCCGAACGTGATGCCGCCGTGGGCGGGTCCGGAAATGATTTCGCCGAACATGATGCCGCCGTGGGCGGGTCCGGAAATGATTTCGCCGAACATGATGCCGCCGTGGACAGGTCCGGAAATGCTGCCGCCACACGCGATGCCGCCGGATTACCTGTATGAAGACAGTCCGTCGAGATGGCGGCGTCCGCCGGGCCGTACCCGCCGCAAGAAGAAGCGGCATCATCGGGAGTGCTGCGATTCGACGTCCAGCTCTTGCTCGTGTCGGGACAGCGGTCACGATGGTCCATATGATGACTTGCCCTATCAAGATTGTCAGTGTGACAGCGGCACACAGGAGAACGCGACCCCGTTGACGTACTCTGCTTCCCAATCCATTCCGGCCCTGCCCGCTCAGGAAGTGTGGCCAAATTGGGAACAGGGGCACGATGAATCTTCTTCTTCCTGAGTGTCAGGACATGAGCAGATCCTTTGTTCTTTCTCTTGAAAAAGCGTTCCGCTGCCGCATCTATGGGATAAAGCCCCGACGCAATGTTCATCTTCTCAAGACGGATCGGGGCCATTGGATCATCAAGGGCTACAAAGATCGGGAGAAGGCGGAGTGGGTGACCCGACTCTCCGATACCCTGCAAGAGAAAGGATTTTACCAAACGGTTCAGTACGTCTCCGATGAGCGCGGAGAGAAAATCTTTCCGTTTCAGAACCGTTACTACACCGTGATGAAAATGATCGATGGCCGGGAAGCCGACAACACCTCGCTATCCGACGTAAAAAAATCGGCCGCGACGCTGGCCAGATTTCACCAGGCGGCCAGCGGCTTCCCCGTCCCTTATCCCTATGCATTTGAAGGCAAACCGGCTTTGCTGGACAAATGGGAAAGCCGATTGGAGCATTTCGAGCGGATCATCTGGCACGTGGAACAGCATGGCCCGCAAAACCGGCTGGAACAGATCATCCTGGAGATGGCGGATGAAGTCATCCGTGACAGCCGCGAGATTTTGCAGACGGCGTACAAACTGCCGCTGGCGTCGGAGCTGTTTGCCGTGGTCAAACAGGGTACGCTCGCCCACCGGGACGTGGCCAGCCACAATTTTCTGATCACGCCGCAAGGAAGATGCTATTTGATCGACCTGGACACCGTGAGCCACGACATGCAGCTCAGCGATCTGGTCCAGCTCATGGGGCGCATGCTGCTGATGCAGGGGTACCGCGTCGAATCGTTTGTGGAAGCGATTGAGGCGTACAGCCGGGTAAATGTGCTCAGCGACACCCAAGTCTGGATGATCCACCAGCTTCTGCGCTACCCGGACAATTTCCTGCGCGAAGTGACGGGCGTGTACGCCAACCGGCCGGGTTACACCATGCGCGGTGTGCTGCAGCTCGTACAGATGGAAGCGCGGCTGCGCCGGTCGCGCCGAATGTTTCTGGAAGCGGGCCCGGCGATTTTTCAGCGCTCTCCCTGGGGGTCCTATCTATTTGTCGGGTAAAAGAAAAAAGCTGACGGCACGGATGCCATCAGCTTTTTTCGCGTTACTTGGAGGCTGCCTTGGACAGGTCGATGCTGTATTTGACAAAGCCGTTTTCCAGCGTAGTCAGGTACTTGAGATGCGGCATCTGTTCGGCATACGGTTTGGCGTCCGGGGACGTGGTGAAGGTCACGTTTACCTTCTTGGTGATCGGAGCGAACGACCAGTTGTTGTCGGCAGCCGGGTTGATTGTCTTTTGGCTGAGGATGTAATCGATCACGACCTGGCGGTTTTCGTCCGGCGAGTCGATGACGATGTTGCTGCCGTCCAGACCCGGGAAGTTGCCGCCGCCGCTGGCCCGGTAGTTGTTGGTCACGACGATGAACTTGTCCTCCGCCTTGACCGGTTTGCCGTTGTACGAGAGGTTCTTGATCCGGTTCGCGTTCGGGTTGACCAACTTACCCTCCCTGTCGTACCTGGACGGCTGGGTGACGTCGATCTGGTAAGTGACCCCGTCGATGACGTCAAAGTTGTAAGTCGGGAAGGCTTCGTTGATCAGCGGCTGCTCCTCCGTCTTGTTCACGTCGATCTGATTGAACTGGCCGGCGGAGCGTTCCAGCCACTCTTTCAATTGCGCGCCGTTCACCAGCACCGCTTTCAACGTGTTGGGGTAAATGTACAGATCGGACACGTTCTTGATCGCGATGGTGCCGGCCGGAATGTTGGTGTAGTAGCTTGCCCCGTTGCGGCCGCCCGCCTTGAACGGAGCGCCTGCAGACAGCACCGGAATGCCCTCATATTCCGTGCCCTTGATGTTTTTCTCCACGTACCACTTTTGAGCGTTGGTGACGATTTGGATGGACGGATCGTCCTGGACCAGCGCAAAATAGCTGTGGATTGGCGAGGTGGTTGTGCCTACTGCAGAACGCACCCACTCGACGGTTTTGTCGTGATCCTCCTTCACGGCATTGACGATGGAGGTGTCCACGTCAGCCAGAGCTTTTTTGTTCGCAGTATCGTAGATCGGGATCGCCCGGGATTCCGCTTCGACGACCTTCCATTTGCCGTTTTCCTGTTTCAGCGTCAGGTCGACCACGCCCAGATGGTTGCCCCAGTAGCCCGGCATGACGGCCGGCTTGCCGTTGATCAGCCCTTTTTTTGCGTCGATGCCCGGGATGTTCTCATAGCCGGGGCCCGGGAAGACAGAGTGGGAGTGGCCAAACAAGATGGCGTCGATGCCGTCCACTTTGGTCAGTTGATAGCTGGCGTTCTCCAGAGTGGTGCCCGCTTCGACGGGGCCAAGTCCGGAGTGGGGAATGGCGACAATGATGTCGGCTCCCTTTTTCTTCATTTCCGGCACGTATTTTTTCGCCGTCTCCACGATGTCCTTGGCGATCACCTTGCCTTCCAGGTTGGACTTGTCCCACACCATGATCTGCGGCGGAACAAAGCCGATCACACCCACTTTCAGCTTGACGTCCTTGCCGCGCTCATCCTTGAACGTGCGCTCCAGGATCAGATAAGGCGTGAACTTGTTCTTGTCGTTGTCCGGGTTGTTGTCTTTGTCGTCCACGTACACGTTGGCGTTGACGTAGGGGAATTTCGCCCCCTTGAGGCTGCGATCCAGATGCTCCAGGCCGAAGTTGAACTCGTGGTTGCCGATGTTGCCGGCATCGTAGTTCAACAGGTTCATCGCTTTGTAAACGGGATGAATCTCGCCGTCCTTGAGCGGTTTTACCCTTGCCACGTAATCGCCCAGCGGATTGCCCTGGATCAGGTCGCCGTTGTCAAACAGCATTGAGTTTTTCACTTCTTCGCGGGCTTTTTTGATCAGCGAAGCAGTCTTGGCCAGGCCGAATTCGTCCGTTTCCTTGTCTTGATAGTAATCGTAGTTGACGATGTGCGTATGGAGGTCGGTCGTCTCCAAGAGGCGCAGTTTCAGTGTGGAGTCCCCGTTGGCGCTTGCCGGTACGAGCGGGAACGAAAGCGCCGCCACAACCAGGGAAGCAGACAGGAGACAGCTGGCCAGCCTGTGTACGCGTGCCTTTTTCATAGGATTGCATTCCTCCCGTGAAAGATAGATTACGTGCAATCATAGTGTATCACGTCTGTAGGGGATTGGGTATATTTTCCACGGGTAGTTGTCGCAAAGATAAGAATTTTGGCGATTCCCGGGTATTTCCTATTAGAAAATTGGCAATGCTAGTTGGAAACAGGTACAAAGGAGTACATGGGTATCATGAGGCGGCATTGGTTGTTTTTCATGTCGTGGACAGCCGTGTTTGCCGTTGGTTTGGCCGGCGGCATTGCGGCAGGAGAATTGATCCGGGACCAAAACGGGAGCGGACTATCCTGGCTGGCTGTGGAGACAGGCGGATCACAGGAGACCGTGAACAAGTCGTACCAGCTGGTGCTGGCTCGCACCTACCTGTGCGGCGTAAAGGATGAAGAAATCAAACAGGTTCCGCACGAGCAACTGGCCCAAGCCCTGGTGGCGTACAGCGGGTGGGAGATTATCGCGTCCGATCCTGCCAAGCTGATCCTGTACAAGCGGGAGAACGATCTGGCTCCGTCGTGCAAGGCAAACGGATACTTCGGCTTGTCGCCCGATGGCGTGCTGACGTTGTTCAATGGCCTGCCGGCGGAGCAGCAGGTGGTGCAGACGTTTTACCGGATTGACACCGCAAAAATGGAAACAAAACTGACCAAGGATAAGCTGGAATCGTTGAAACGGGGCATCCGTGTCCGCGATCTGGCGGAGTACAACAGCGTGCTGTCCACGTACAGTGAGTTTCAGACAGACGAAGAAGAAAGTTGAGATGGGAGGCTGACCCGTTGCGGGCAGCCTTTACTCGTCGGCACAAATATCCGTGATTTTCCACGGGGTCCAGGGGGCGGTTCGGCACAAGTGAAACACCCAGCGCCCCTCTTTTTTCTTACCCTCGCTGTTGACGTATTCGAGGCGCACCGGAATCTCCACGGCGAGGATGTCGGCGGTATCGCCGGTCTGGATCTCCTCAGTCCGTTTGACATTGTCAATCTCCTGTAGAAAAGGGGGCAGCGCAAAGCCGTCCGTGGTCATGCGCAGTGTCTGCAAATCGTGTTCGTGCAAGGAAGTGAGAAAGTAGTCCACGAGTTGGTACGGCGAGGCGGCCATCACCGTTTCCGGCAGTTTTCCCGACGCCTTCAATATCATCAGGCTGTGACTGGGGTCCGGCTCCTTGCGCCGGTGCGTGGAACTGCCCGTAAAGTGGATGCAGAAATGACCGGGGAACTGGTTGCCGCGGATCGCGCCTGCCCCGTGCGGCATGCCGTGCATCGAGGCGGCGAGGTACGTGCCGTTCACCTTCACCAGGATCGCCCGACGCTTCCAGCTCCATTTGCCCTGGTAGATCTCTTTCATGATCCGGGTGTCCTCTTTGGTGAGCGGCTGCACGTCGGCGTGACGGCTGCCCGCCCGCCGCTGCACGCGAAACTGTTTTCCCGTCTCCAAGTCGATGACGGTGGCGTACCCCATTCGTTTGAACATGCGGCGCACTTCGCTCCAGTCAAGCGGTTTGCCGAAGTGGACCTGTTCCAGCCGGTTCACGTACCGATCCAGCTCAGCAGCCGCATCGTTGGGCAAGTGCACGGCAGCATGCCGGTTTTGGTCGTACAGGCGGCCGTCATACCCGTACAAAAACGTGCGGGAGCCGATGGAGACCGTTGCCCTGACGGGTTCGGGAGGGGGCTGGCAGGGCCGATCGGGCTGCGCAGGATGATTTGAGCCAGCCCGTTTTTTTGACGGATGGACAGCGTGGACAAAAAGTCGGCATTCGGTCCGACGCTGACGACAATCTGCAGTTCGGACGGGGGTGCGGCCGTTGCGGTCTGGAGGGGCTGCCACAGCAGCGCAGAGCAGAGGAATAATGTGACGATCAGGACATTACGCACGTCAGGACACCTCCGCGTAATAGTGTGCGCTGCCGGGCGCATCCCGCTTGCGAAGCAAATCTTGCCATCATATCATGCTGATGCTCACGCCAAACTGTTCTCATACGGCGCTTTAAGGAGGGGTCTTGCCAGCATGTCTTCGATGCCTCGAGGAAGCTACAAAGACCAGTTTCACCAGCGTTTGTATGTTCAATTGAACCAGGGGCACAACAAGCTCGACTATCGCCGGATCAACCAGATCCGCGAACAGATGCGTGAAAGCGTGGACGAATACGCGCACATGCTGCACGACGAAGCGGATGCACTGGGATTGAACAAGCACTAGGTGACGCCGTATGCAGTCCGATCCTGTGAAAGGGTCGGGCTTTTTCTTTTGCCGATGGAAATGCACGTTCGCTTTTTCTCCGCTTTGTGGTACAGTAGGAACAGAAACTTGAACGCGGAGAGTGGGCCCATGCGCATCATCGGTATCGACCCCGGCATTGCCATCGTCGGGTTTGGCATCTTGGAAAAACAGGGCAGTAAACTGCGCCCTGTACAGTACGGCAGCATTCAGACGGAGGCGGGCCTGCCGGTGCCGCTAAGGCTGAAACAGATCTTTGAAGCGATGCAGAGCCTGCTTGATACATACCGGCCGGATGAGATGGCCGTTGAGAAGCTGTTTTTCAACAAAAACGTCACGACCGCTTTTACGGTCGGGCAAGCGAGGGGAGTCATCCTGCTGGCCGCCGAGATGGCCGGCATTCCCGTTTACGAATACACGCCCATGCAGGTGAAGCAGGCGGTTACCGGCTATGGCGGAGCAGAAAAAAGGCAGATTCAGGAGATGACGCGAATGCTGCTCCGGTTGAAGGAGACGCCCAAGCCGGATGACGTCGCCGACGCACTGGGCATCGCCATCACCCACGCGCAGTTCCGCGCCTTTATTTCCCTTTCGGAAGGAGCACAACGATGATTGATTTTGTGGAAGGCACGCTGGCTTACCTGGATGCCGAGTACATCGTCATCGAAGCCGGCGGCATCGGCTATCGCCTCTTTTGTCCCAATCCGTACCAGTTCGTCCGGTACGAAGGGACGAAAACCAGGCTGTACACCCATCACCACGTCAGGGAAGACGCGATCCTGCTCTACGGGTTTGCCACGCGGGAGGAGCGCGACTTGTACCGCAAGCTGCTGGACGTCAACGGCATCGGCCCCAAAGGAGCGCTGTCCATCCTGGCCGCCGCGACGCCGGAACAGATCGTGATGGCTGTTCAACAGGAGAATGTCTCCTATCTGACGAAGTTCCCCGGAATCGGGAAAAAGACCGCGCAGCGGATGATCCTTGACTTGAAAGACAAGCTGACCGGCTACACGCCGTCGGCGGTCATGGCTGTTGCCGCGACGGAACTGGCGGCGGGCGAAAAGGCGGCGTCCGCGCTTCAGGAGGCGCAGGAGGCGTTGACGGCGTTGGGCTATTCCGACGCCGAGCTGCAGTCGATTCGCGGCGCCCTGTCCGAAGCGGCCAAGGGTGGCGCGCCGGTTGAGCAGTTGATCAAGCAGGGGCTTGCGCTGTTAATGAGGGGGTGAGGAGTTGGATCATCGCATCATTACGACGCAGATGCATGTGGAGGAGGATGCGGCGGAACTGAGCCTGCGTCCCCGCTATCTGAATGAATACATCGGACAGCAGCAGGTAAAGGATAATCTGAAGGTGTTCATCGAGGCGGCCAAAATGCGCAAGGAAGCGCTGGACCACGTCCTGCTGTACGGTCCCCCCGGCCTCGGCAAAACCACCTTGTCGCAAATCATCGCCAACGAGCTGGGGGTAAACATCCGCACCACCTCCGGTCCGGCGATCGAACGGCCCGGCGATCTGGCCGCGCTGCTCACCAATCTGCAGGAGGGCGATGTGCTCTTCATCGACGAGATCCATCGGCTCAACCGCAGCGTGGAAGAAGTGCTGTACCCGGCGATGGAGGACTTTGCCCTGGACATCGTCATCGGCAAAGGGCCGAGCGCACGCAGCGTCCGGTTGGATCTGCCGCCGTTCACGCTGGTCGGGGCCACCACCCGGGCGGGAATGCTGTCGTCTCCGCTGCGGGACCGCTTCGGCGTGGTCAACCGGCTGGAGTTCTACACCGTTCCCGAACTGACGTTTATTGTTACGCGGGCCGCCGACATTTTGCAGATCGGCATCACCGAGGGCGGCGCCGAAGAGATTGCCAAACGCTCGCGCGGAACACCCCGCGTAGCCAACCGGCTGTTAAAACGGGTCCGCGATTTCGCCCAGGTGCAGGGTGAGGGCGTGATTACCGCGGAGATAGCCCGGGAAGCGCTGGAGCGCTTGCAGGTGGATGCCTGCGGGCTGGACCACATTGACCACAAACTGTTGCTGGCGATCATCGACCGGTTTGACGGGGGGCCGGTCGGCTTGGACACAATCGCCGCTACCATCGGAGAGGAAGGGCAGACGATTGAGGACGTCTGCGAGCCGTACCTGCTGCAAATCGGCTTCATGCAGCGGACCCCCCGCGGCCGTGTGGTGACGCCGTTGGCCTATCAACACTTTGGTCGGGAGATGAAAGCGTGAATCCGGTAGCCAAACTGCTGATTATTGGAGGAGCCGTGCTGATCGCAATCGGTCTGTTGTGGCAGGTGGGCGGCCGCTTTCTGCCGCTCGGGCGCCTGCCCGGAGACATCGTGGTGGAAAAGGAAAACGTCAAGTTTTACTTTCCGATCGTCACCTGCATTGTGATCAGTATTCTGCTGTCGTTGGCCGGATACTTGTTCCGCCTGTTCAAATAGCCATGAAAGACGGAGCCTGCCCTTCAATTGAAGAGCAGGCTCTTTGTTTGATATAGCAGTAAAAATTCAACAAAATTAACAAAATATTTACAAAAATTATTTTTCATGGTACTCTGGCAACAGTATTTACAGATAATGGTTATATACTGTTTGGGGGGCGTACCAATGTCGTTTGCAGAGATGGTAAAGGAGTATCGCTATAAGGCGAACCTCTCGATAAGTGAATTGGCCGAGCTGACAGGTTTAAACAGAAGCGTACTGGCCCGGATTGAATCGGGAGAGACTAGGAGGCCCAGTTTTTCCACCTGTTGCAAAATCGCGTCCGCGCTCGACATCCCATATGATAAGATTATCTCGTTTTATTTGGGCGTTTCTGAGCGACCGGAGACGTTAAAATGTTGTTGTCCGAGGCTGTCGTCCGTACCAATCGACACATTGTCCGAAAAACGGCTAACAAGTTGTTGGAAACGCCGAGGCTAAACACGTTTCTCGCGCTGGATTACATTCTTCAGCAAGCTCGGGAGTCTGAAAACGAGGAAATCAAGCTGGCTCTTTACAACGTGATGATCGAATGCACGAAAAAGCGGGGCATCCCTTTTTATTTGGCGAAGGGGTTGTTCGAGCGGTATTTGATCGAGCGCTACGACTTCTCCCGATTGGAGGAGACATATCGTAGAGGGAAAGAGCTGTTGGTGTACATCGAATATCTGCAGCCATCGGAGCGCATAATCGCGTATTACCGTTTGGGACTTCAAGCATATGCACTCAAATACTTCGACGATTGTATCCATCTGTGCAGGCAGGGCATTGCGGAAGACGTAACCGAAAGTGAGTTGAAGGCCTCTGCCCTGCTTGCAATTACTAACTCTTACATAAACATGGGGGACTGTATTCTTGCAGAGTTGTATTTGAAAAAGTATGTAAATAACCCATTTGCAAATGCTAATAGAACTAAATACTATCTTGCTCAGATTCATGTAAAAAAGGGGGAATTTTCTGAAGGAATTGCTGGATTCAAAGAATGTCTGGTAGAAGCGGAACGCGAATCACGTATTGCCATTGCCACTGATTTGTTGGAAGTGTACCAGCAAATTGGAGACCATGAGGGGATAGAAGATCTGATAAAAAAAGAGGAGCAATTTTTACCCCAACAGATAAATACACCAAAAAAAGTGGAACATTTAGCGTTGTATTATAAACAAAAAGGCCTGCATCAATTGGCAAACGAAATGTTCGAGGAAGGTATTGAAAATTTGATACAAAGCGCTTCGTATTATCAGAAATTAGGTGCCTTTGCCTACGTAAACGAATGCATTGGTTCTATTTTTGTAGCACATCGTCAATTCGGTAAAGTATTGTCTGAAGGAATTATGGAAATGTTGGAGAAATTGTGCCAACGTAATTGTAAGTAGGAATATAGATTGGAGGTAGACCTTATGAAGAAAATCTTCTCGGCAGTACTGATCACGATTGTAACGGTGGGTATGTTTACTCCGGCTTTTCCAATCCTGAAAGAACGTGTTTCAAATAGTCACCAAGGTGCCGTCATTACTATTCATGATGACGATCCGGGATATTAATTTTATAACCACCAAAAATAAGGTGGCGATGCCAGTTATTTCAAATCTAAATAGTTATAGAAGCAAATGTCTAGAACAACCGTACGGGTTTCCGATTAACAAAAGCCGACGTCCTTTATCCGACGTCGGCTTACTTCTTGTTTCCCGTAAAAATCCTCTTCCGGTTCCAAATTCGCAAACGGGGCAGGAAAAATCGCGATTTTGTCGAAAAACATGGGAGTTGATGCCATTTTTCGACGCGCAACAAAACATCGGAGAGGAAGGACGAGCGGCATGTGCAAGCGTTGGATGGGGAAAATCCTTACGGCCGGCCTGCTGTCGGCGACGCTTCTGACGGGACAGGTTCCCGTGGAAGCAGCCGACTCCAACATCAGGGTCGCGCTGTTTATTGATACTGGACAAGGATACCGCGGAGTGGTGCCGGCAGTGACGCTGACCAGCGGCACTGGATTGGAGGTAACGCTCAGTGGCAGCGAGGGAGCGGTAAAACTGCCTGCCTTGGGGGGAAATGCGGCGCGTTTTCGCACCGACGAATATCACCTGCTGGTGACGGAAACGAGTGACCTCAACCGGGCTCAGCAAGTGGCGCAGCAGCTCAGCCAGCGCAAGTGGGACGCTTCCATTCAGGCGGTCCAGCGGGGCGGACAGACGCTGTACCAGGTGGTCAGCGGCACGTATGACACGTATCAGGCGGCGGCAGCCCAGGCCCAAACAGTCGCTCAGGCAACCGGGCAGCAGTCGGCGGTCAAAGGACCGATGAGACTGGAAGCGGGCCGCTTCGGCAGTTGGCAGCAGGCGTTGGATGCACAGCAGGCGCTGGCTGGCGCAGGTCTTCCGGCGTACCCGGTGCTGGTGGCGGACAATGGCAAGCTGGAGTACGCCGTGTGGATCGGAGACGAAGTGAGCCAGGACGCTGTCCAGAGCCTGGCGCAAAAAGCGGCGGCGGCCAGACCCGGCTATTCCTACCGGGCAGCGGCGAGCCGTGCGTATGCGGTGCTGAAAAAGGACGTGTACGGTTCCGAGACCATATGGAAATACGCGTTCTCGCCGCAAGCCAGGCTGATCGTGGAGCCGAAAAAGGGAGGTGCCCTGCCGCTGATCGGCGTGGAGGAGCGGGACCAGCGCAAGTATCGGGGAAAAATCGAGCTGTCCGAGTACAACGGGCATCTGACGGTCGTGAATGAACTGCCGCTGGAGCAGTACTTGTACGGCGTGGTCGGATCAGAAATGGCTGCGGGCTGGCCGCTGGAAGCGCTCAAGACGCAGGCTGTCCTGGCCCGTACGAGGGCGATCAGCCAAGGGAACAAATACGGCGTGGCCAACGTATCTGACACTGTGTACGAGCAGGCGTACTACGGGTACGGGCGCGAGTCTGCCGACATCCGCCAGGCCGTCGACGAGACGGCAGGCGAAGTAATCAGGTACAGAGGAAAACTGGTTGAATCCCTGTACTATTCCAACGCAGGCGGCATGACCGCCGACGGCACGGAAGCGTGGGGCAATCCTGTTCCCTACCTTCGTCCCGTGCCCAGTGAAGACCGCGGACCGCTGGAAACGGCCAACCGCTGGTACTACGTGGCGCTGACGGACGGCACCCTGGGATATGTGCGCAGCGACCTCATCCGGCTGAACGGGGGCGTCAATCCTGTGGGATTGAAGCAGGCCGTGATCGCGACGGAGGGGACCAACCTGCGGTCCGGTCCCAGCACCACTTACCACCGCGTGCTCACCACGCTGCCCGCAGGGACGCAGGTGACGATCATCCGGGAGGAAGCGGAAGAAAATGCCTACGCTTGGACGCGCGGACCGTTTACAGGGCAAGAAGTGGCGGCGATGGTCAACGCCAGTCAGGACCGCAACAAAGCGCAGCGGGTCGGCGAAACAGTGGAGTCGCTTGTCGTCACCGAACGGGGGCCGTCGGGTCGTGTGCTGGAAATGGAGGCGAACGGCGTGACGCTCAAGGTGTCGTCGCCGGACGCGCACCGCTCCATATTCACACAGGGCGGCGGCAGTTTGCGCAGCACCAAGTTTGACGTGGAGGAAATGGGGACGTTTACGGTGTTGGGCGCGGACGGCAAACGGCGCGAGTACACGCGTGGCGGCAGCGTGGCGGTGCTCGGGGCTGACGGTTGGGAGTCGCCCTCGACCAACGGCTACAGCGACCAGTTCCTGATTTACAGCGGTGATGGCGATTGGCGCACGCTCAGCAAGCAGCCGATGTTCCTGTTCCGCGGCTACGGCTTTGGCCACGGCCTCGGCGTATCTCAATACGGGGCGAAAGCGATGGCGGAAAACGGGTATGACTATAAACAAATCTTGCAACACTACTACCAGGATGTGACAATTGAGCGGTGATCCCGTCACGGCTCGTTGGACTGCAGATGAGGAGTCGGAATTGTGGACGTACAACTTTTTGATTTTGAACTGCCAGAGCGGCTGATTGCACAGCATCCCCTGAAGGATCGCACGGCGTCGCGACTGCTTGTCCTCGACAAGCGGACAGGGGAGCTGACACACCGCCGCTTTACGGATTTGGTGGAGTACCTGCGGCCGGGCGACGTGCTGGTGCTAAATGACAGCCGCGTGCTGCCCGCGCGCCTGATCGGCGAAAAGAGCGGAACGGGAGCGAAAATAGAAGTGCTCCTGCTCAAGTCGCTTGGCGGCGACCGCTGGGAGACACTGGTCAAGCCGGGCAAGCGGGTAAAGCCGGGGACGGAAGTGGTCTTTGGCGATGGACTGCTGCGCTGTGTCTGCGAAGAAGTGACGGAGACCGGCGGGCGCATTGTCCGTTTTCACTACGACGGGATTTTTTACGAGATACTGGACCAACTCGGCACCATGCCGCTGCCGCCGTACATCCACGAGCAGCTGGAAGACCAGGAGCGCTACCAGACCGTGTATGCCCGTGAACGGGGGTCGGCGGCCGCACCGACGGCAGGCCTTCATTTTACCGAGGAGTACCTGCGGCAGATCGCGGAAAAGGGCGTCGAGATTGCGTATGTCACGCTGCACGTCGGATTGGGCACGTTCCGCCCGGTCACCGCTGATGTCGTGGAAGAGCATGTGATGCACGCCGAGTATTACGAGATTCCGCCGGAGACCGCCGAGACGGTCAACCGGGCCAAGGCGGAAGGCAGGCGTGTGATTGCGGTCGGCACCACCGCCTGCCGGACGCTGGAGACGGTGGGCGGCATGCATGACGGCAGGCTGGCGGCCGGATCGGGCTGGACGGACATCTTCATCTATCCGGGTTACGAGTTCCGGATTATCGACGGCCTGTTGACCAACTTCCACCTGCCCAAGTCAACGCTGGTCATGCTGGTCAGCGCGCTGGCCGGCAGGGAAAACGTGCTGCGGGCATATCGAACTGCGATTGCCGAGGAATACCGCTTTTTCAGTTTCGGAGATGCCATGCTGATTTTGTAATGCCGGGGCTTGTCCCCCGGTTTTTCCTTGTGAAAAGCTGCCAGTTTCTATATAATAGGTGAGAATTACATCCAGAGTTTGAGGAGTGCACACAGATTGGCTGTACGCTACGAATTGATCAAAACCTGCAAGCAGACAGGGGCACGGCTCGGCAAGCTGCATACGCCGCACGGGACGATTGACACCCCTGTGTTCATGCCGGTGGGAACGCAAGCGACCGTCAAGGCGATGAGTCCGGAGGAACTGAAGGAGATCGGTGCCGGCATCATCCTGAGCAACACCTATCACCTGTTTCTTCGGCCCGGTCATGAAATTGTCCGGGAGGCAGGCGGTTTGCACGGTTTCATGAACTGGGATCGGGCGATTTTGACCGATTCCGGCGGATTTCAGGTGTTTAGCCTGAGCAATTTGCGCAAGATTACGGAAGAAGGCGTTTTCTTTCGCTCCCATCTGAACGGAGAAAAGCTGTTTATCGGACCGGAAGAAGCGACGCAGATACAAAATGCGCTCGGCGCCGACATCTTCATGGCGTTTGACGAGTGCGCGCCGTACCCGGCTGAATACGATTACGTGAAGCAGTCGATGGAGCGGACCACGCGCTGGGCGGAGCGCTGTCTGAAAGCCCACACCCGGCCGAATGACCAGGCGCTGTTTGGCATCGTGCAGGGAGGCATGTACAAGGATTTGCGCGAGCAGAGCGCCCGCGACCTTGTCTCGCTCGATTTCCCCGGGTACGCGGTTGGGGGATTGAGTGTCGGTGAACCGTTTTCATTAATGTACGAGGTGCTGGAGCATACGGTGCCGCTGCTGCCGTCCAACAAGCCGCGCTACCTGATGGGCGTAGGTTCACCGGACGCGCTGATTGAGGGAGCGATTCGCGGCATCGACATGTTTGACTGTGTGCTGCCCACCCGCATTGCCCGCAACGGGACATGCATGACAAGCCAGGGGCGGCTGGTGATCCGCAACGCCAAGTACGCCCGCGACTTCACCCCGCTGGACCCGAACTGCGACTGCTACACCTGCAAAAACTACACGCGCGCTTACATCCGTCATCTGATCAAGGCAGACGAAATCTTCGGCGTCCGGCTCACCACGTATCACAACCTGTATTTTCTGGTAAAGCTGATGGAACAGGTGCGTCAGGCGATTGCCGAAGACCGGCTGCGCGATTTTCGCGATCAGTTTTTCGCTCAATACGGATTGAGTGAAGATAGATCTTTCTAAGAAAAAAGGAGGACAATCATGCAACAACTGCAAGGCTTTTTGCCCATCATCATCATGTTTGTGATCTTCTATTTTCTGCTGATCCGCCCGCAGCAGAAGCGGCAGAAACAGCGCAACGCCATGCTGGCTTCGCTGAAAAAGGGTGATAAAGTCGTAACCATCGGCGGTATCCACGGCACGATTCAGGATTTGACGGACGATACCGTCACGCTGCGAATTGCCCACAACGTCCACGTTACGTTTGACCGCGGTGCCGTTAACAACGTAGTCTCCGCCAGCGAACCGGCTGCGGAATCGAAGGAAGAGTCAAAATAAGTTTTCATCCACGCGAAAACATCCGGCTACCTCAATGGTGCCGGATGTTTTTTACGTTGGCTGCCTGTCGCATGCGGGGGAAAGACCGGGTGATGCCCGCGGCTTCGGTCACGTAAAACCCTTCCGTAAATTGCTTAGTACCGCTTGGAAACGGAGTTGACGCCGAATATGCCGCCGACAGCCGCTGTCACAAACGCGCCCAGCAGGTACAACAGGGTGCTCCACTGCATGGTCGCATCAAAGCCCAAAAACCCGATCAACAGCACGAGCAGGAAGTAAGACAGACCGGTCAGCCCGCCGTAGTACCAGCCTTTTCCTCCGCAGCGCCGTCCTGTCACATAGCCGCCCAACAAGAGGCCCAGCGCGTTGATGGTGTAGGTGAAATACGGCAGGGTGCTTTCGCGTATGTTGGTAAAGGACAGCAGCAGGGCGGCCAGGAGAGCGCCCGTCAGCACCAGACCGAGCGTGTATAAGAGACCTGTAAATACCGAGGTGGTAGCACTCCGCACGGATAACCCTCCTCACTGGTCAGTTTGTACCATCTATATGAGGGGCTTGGGCGGCGTATTCATCTTCGCGTTGAACATCGGAAGGAATTTTCGTATGATGGATGAGGAACCAGACGGGGGGTGAGGAATGCGTGATCAAGACTTACTTTTACAACCACTCGGAGCAGAAGATGTACCACGATGTCGACCTGAGCAAAAAGGACGAATGGCTGAAGTCACCGGAAGATTTGCTTTGGATTGACCTGTACGATGTGGGGAACAATGAACTTCAGTACATTGCCAAGATCTTTGATTTCCACCCGCTGGCGATTGAAGACTGTCTGCACGTCAGCCCGCGTGCCAAGGTAGACAAGTACGACGACTACTACTTTTTCGTGTTTCATGCGCTGCGCTACAACGAAGAGAGCGACGACGAAATCACCACGGTGGAACTGAACGTTTTTCTCGGTCCCAACTACATCGTGACGATTCACAAATCGCCGATGAACACGATCGGCCGAATCGCGGCCATGTGCCACCGGAACATCTCCTATCTGAACCGCGGCCCCGACTACCTGCTGTACGCGATCGTGGACGGCATCACCGACGAGTACTTCCCGATCATGGACAGGATCAGCGTGCGGATCGACGAGCTGGAAGACGAGATCTTCGAGCACAGGATGGAGGAGATCACGGAAGAGTTTCTGGCGCTGAAGCGAACGATTATTTTGATTCGTCGCGTGATATTGCCACAAAAGCGGATTTTCGCCAATGTCAATGGACGCTATTCGTTTGACATATCCGAGGAAAACGTTCCGTTCTACAGCGACCTGACGGATCACCTGGAGCGGATTGCCGACTCCACGGAGACGTTCCGCGACCTGGTCAACGGCGCGCTGGACACGTACTACACGATCATCAGCGCCAAGACTACCGAGACGATGCGCGTGCTGACGATCATCTCCACGATCATTCTGCCGCTGACGTTCATCACCGGCCTGTTTGGAATGAACACGTTCAGTTGGCTGGGCCCGGGGGCGGAGCCGTACATGTTGATCATCGCCCTCGTCGTCATGATCGGCATGACCTTTGCCATGCTGCACATTTTCCGCAAGCGAAAGTGGCTGTAGCACAGCCGGGGTGCGTTTAGTCAAAATTGGCGCTTATACACGTACGGCCTCTCGCGGAGACTAACCACAAACTCTGCGTGGGGAGGCCGACGGAAATGGAAGATCTGACAATCGCGCTGATGCGCACACTGTTTTCCTACTTCTTCCTTTTGGTTCTGCTGCGCCTCATGGGCAAGCGGGAATTGGGGAAACTGTCCGTATTTGACATCGTCATCTCCATCATGTTGGCAGAGATGGCAGTATTGGCGATTGAAGAGATCGACAAGCAGGCGTTCCTGTTCTACGTCCCGATGCTGCTGATCGGACTGCTGGAAATCGGCATGGCGTATCTGTCGATGAAAAACAAGAAGTTTCGCGACGTGGTTGGCGGTTCGGCCGACTTAATCATAGAAAATGGCCAGATTCGTGAAGACGCGATGCGGCGCAACCGGCTCTCTTTTGACGACCTGATGGTTCACCTGCGGCAGAAGAACATCAAGAACCTGGCGGACGTGGAATTTGCCCTCATGGAACCGACCGGGCAGATGAGCGTCTTTCTCAAACAGTCGAAGCAGCCGCTGACCCGGGAAGACCTGAATCTACCGGACCCAAAGCCGCTGGGTGAGGTGACGTTTTCGGGCCTGCCGATCCCGCTGATCCTGGACGGACAGGTGCGGGAGGAGGCGCTGCGAAAAATCGGCCAGAACAAGCTGTGGCTGAAACGGGAAATCCGCAAGTACGGCATCAAGGACATCCGCGATGTCTCGTTCTGCAGCATTGACGAGCGCGGGATCATCTATCTGGACACCAAGGACAAACGGCAGCGTTAACGTACCAAGGCGTCAGCGCCGTGGCAATCAGCGCCGCGGGAAAAAGATGGCCAATTGCTCGCCGATCCAGGGAATGCGCTGGACGTCCTGTTTGCCGAGAATCCGCATCGCCACGAGCAGCACCATGTACAAAAGCGTGCTGGCGGCAGAGCAGACGAGCAGCGGCAAGATGACCGTCGCGGTGTCGGCAAACCAGTGAGCAGCCATGTACGAACCGGCGTATCCCATCGCCACCATCGCCGCGCCGATCTTGCACAGCTCCAGCACGTTCACGGTAAAACCGATCACCTTGACCAGGCTGGCGAGGTGCAGGAGCGTGACCAACGTGATGTTGATGTTAAGCGCGATCACCGCTCCGTGAATGCCGAACGGGGGCTGAATCGTGAAGACAAACATCGCAACCGTCTTGACAACAGCGCCGATCAGCGTGTTGCGAAACACCACCTGTGCGTAATCAAGCCCTTGCAGCGCAGCCGCCAGCGGCGCCTGAAAAAAGAGGAAGACGGAAAACGGCGCCATCTCCTTCAACAGCAGTCCCACGTCCGGGTTTTTGTAAAGCAGCCCGCAGAGCGGTTCGGCAAAAATGTACAGCAGGACGGTACACGGTGCTCCGATGACGAGTGTAATCCGCATCGCCTGATAGATGCGCCGATGCACGAGTGGGGCATTTTTTTGATAGGACGCTTCCGCCACGGCAGGAACGAGCGAAACGGACAAGGAATAGGTTAAAAACGTGGGAAACAAGAGCAAAGGGACGGCCATCCCGGCGAATTGACCGTACTGGCTGGTCGCCACCGTCGTCGAGAGTCCGGACATCACCAGGGCAAATGGCACGATCATCGGCTCCAGCACATAGGCGATCGAGCCGACGATCCTGCTCAGGGTGACGGGCAGCGATACGCTGAACAACTGGCGCAGGCTTTCGCGGCTCTGAGAAAAAACAGTCAGCAGCGGCTGTTCCCAGATGCGGGCCGCCGTGTTGCGGCTGGAACGCCGGTACTGCCAGAGAATGTACATGAGGCCGGCCGCTTCGCCGAACACGATGCTGCCGACGGCGCCTGCGGTGGCGTATTGAATACCAAACGGCAGGAAGGCGAGCGTCATAACGACCACTGTCCCCATGCGGACCACTTGCTCCACCAACTGCGAGACGGCTGTCGGCGTCATGTTGTGTTTGCCTTGAAAATAGCCGCGCAGCACCAGCGAAATGCTGGCGATCGGGATGACCGGCACCGCGGCCAAGAGGACGATATCGGCCCGGGCATCGGCAAACAGCATTTGTGAGATGCGCCCGGACAGCGCAAGCAACAGCGCGCACAGGATCAGGCTGATACCCCCGGCGACCGCCAGCGCCAGCAGCAGGAACCGGCGGCTCTGCCGGCTGTCCTGAGCCGCCTCCGTTTCCGCCACCTGTTTGGCGATGGCGACGGGCAGTCCAAACGTGGTCACTGTGATGAGAAAGTACAGCAGGGGAACCACCATCTGGTACAAGCCCATCCCTTCCGCGCCGATCAATCGCGACAGGACGATGCGGTTGGCAAAGCCGAGCACCTTGGTCACACCGCCCGCGATGATGAGGATGACCGTTCCATAAAAGAAAGACTGTCTCATGGCAGGCTCCTTTACCGCCCAAATTTCGTGAACAGTTCGTACTATAAGAATATGGACGTGCCGCTTGCGGCATGACTACTTTGAGGGGGAGAGCAGATGGACGAGCAGCGCAAACGGGAATGGTACGCACAGGTGGCCGGCCTGTGCGAAAGCAAGGCAGAGGAATTCGCCCTGCTCGGCTACGAAAACGTCACGGCGGAGGACGTCTGGGAGTGCGTCACAGCTGCATACAAGGACATTCCGCCCCTGCATCGCCTGGTCAACGACATCCTGTCGCTGAAACCGACCAAGTACATGAACTGGTTGATGCTGCAAATGTACAAGCAATCCCAGTGAAACTTTTCCCCTTGCCATTCGTAACAGTTGGCTGATGCGAAGAAAAGGGGATGGTTGCCATGGTGTTACTTTCCAGCAAAAATTGACACGTTTTTTTCCACTTCGCTATAATGGGCATATTGGTTTGCGTCTTCTGACCGAACCCTGGAAGGAAAGAGGGGTATTACTACATGATCAAATGGGGAAGATTCCTCCTGTTTTTGGTCGTTGTGGGCATGTTGGCCACGCTCATCACCACGACGACCCAGCAGGTGGCAGGCAACATCCGGCTTGGTTTGGACCTGCAGGGCGGCTTTGAGATTCTCTACGTCGTAGAGCCGCTGGAGCCAAACCAACAAGTGGATATGGAATTGTTGAAAGCGACCGCGGGCATGGTCGAAAAGCGGGTCAACATCGGGGGAGTGACGGAACCCGTGATTGAGACCGAGTTGCCCAACCGCATCCGCGTCAAGATTGCGTCGGAAAAGGCCAATCAGGACGAACTGCGCGAGTTGATCGGCAAACCGGCGGTGCTGGAGTTCCGCGACGAAAACGGCAACGTTCTGCTGCGCGGAAGCGACCTCGCCTCGGGCGGTGCGGGCGTCGGATACGACGATCTGAAACGTCCCGTCGTGACGTTGAAAATTTCCGACCCGAAAAAGCTGGAAGACATTACCCGGGCCAATCTGGGCAAACCGATGGCCATTTACCTGGACGACAACATGCTGACCAATCCGGTCATTCAAAACGTGATTACCGGCGGAAACGCCCAGATTTCCGGCAACTTCACCCAGGAGTCGGCGCAGGAACTGGCTGACATTCTCAACTCGGGTGCCCTGCCGGCAAAACTGATCGAGAAGCAGGTGACATCGGTCGGGGCGTCGCTCGGTACGCTGGCGCTGCAAAAAACGATTTACGCCGGCTACGTGGGTGCCGCGCTGATCATCGTGTTCATGCTGGTGGTGTACCGATTGCCCGGTCTGATCGCCAACATCACACTTGTCGCGTTTACCTACTTCTGTCTCGTCGTGCTTGACTGGATGGACGCGACGCTCACCCTGCCGGGGATCGCCGGTTTCATCCTCTCCGTCGGGATGGCGGTAGACGCCAACATTATTACCTACGAACGCATTCAGGAAGAAATTCGCTCCGGAAAGACGATCCTGTCTGCATTCCGTGCGGGGGAACGCCGTTCGTTGATCACGATCATCGACGCGCACGTGACCACGCTGATCGCGACAGCGGTGCTGTTCTACTTCGGGACAAGCTCCATCCAAGGGTTTGCGATCGTGCTGGCCATGACGCTGATCGTCAGCGTCATCACCAACGTGTTTGGTTCCCGCTTCCTGCTGTGGCTGCTCGTTCGTTCCAACATGATCAAGAAGCCGTTCTGGTTCGGGGTAAAGGAGAGTGAGATCGGTGAGCTCTAAACGACACGAAGATATTGTCAAGTTTGACATCGTCAAAAACCGGCGGAAATTTTTCCTCTTTTCCGGTATCATTCTCGTCCTGGGCCTGCTCGTCACACTGTTTATGGGCTTGAACCTGGGTGTCGACTTCAAAGCGGGGACCCGACTCGACATCTACATTGGGAAGGAGTTTAATCCATCCGACGTGGAACAGCTGATCAAGCAACACGTGCCGGATACCGTCTTCACCCCTGTGACGCCCTATGGCGATCATCAGGCACAGACCCGTTTTGACCAGACAGTGGACGCCGAAAAGCTGAAATCGTTGGAAAAGGCGCTGAAGGAAAAGTACGGGCCGCAGGTAACCAAGCAGGAAGCGACGGTTGATCCGAGCATCGCCCGTGAACTGGTGCGAAAGGCGGCGATTGCCGTGTCGATTGCCGGCGTCGGGATCATCGTATACATCGCGATCCGTTTCCAACTGCTGTTTGGCATCGCCTGCATCATCGGTCTGATCCACGACGTGCTGGTTCCGATCGCGCTGTTCTCCGTGTTCCGGCTGGAAGTTGATTTGACGTTCATTGCGGCGATTTTGACAATTGTTGGTTATTCAATCAACGACACGATCGTAATTTTTGACCGGATTCGGGAAAACCTAAGAACGATGAAGTCCAAAACCGTGGAAGACCTGGAGCACCTGGTCAACGTCTCCCTGTGGCAGACGATGCGCCGCTCCATCTTTACGGTGGCGACGGTGTTCTTCACCGCCCTGGCGCTTGCCGCTCTGGGCAGTGAAAGCATCCGCAACTTCTCGCTGGCCCTGATTTTTGGTCTGGTGAGCGGGACGTATTCGTCCATCTTCATTGCCGCTCAGGTATGGGTGGCCCTGAAAGAACGGGAAATGAAAAAGAAGCGTTTTTCTCCGGCTCCGAATGAGGGCTGAGTGACGAAACCGCGGGGGAGCTTCCCCGCGGTTTTTTTCTCTCCACCATACTTCCCGCGAAAGGGGCGATGGCTGTGGATAACCGTTTGGCCAAGGCGCAGTTTGGCGCTTGGGTGGGAATTGTTGGCAACCTGGCGCTGGCCGCAGTCAAGCTGCTGATCGGCTGGCTGGCCAAATCGCAGGCGCTGATTGCCGATGCAGTCCATTCCGCCTCCGATGTGGTCGGGTCGGTGGCTGTCCTGATTGGACTAAGGGCCGCGGAGCGTCCGCCCGACGAAGATCACCCGTACGGACATGGAAAGGCGGAATCCGTGGCGGCGATCATCGTCTCCGTTCTGTTGGCGCTGGTCGGCGTAGAAATCGGCTCAGCGTCGGTCAAATCACTGTTCGCTCCGTTGGAACCGCCGGGCATGGCGGCCGCCTGGGCGGCTGTCGGCTCGATGATTGTCAAGGAGTGGATGTTTCGCTACAAGTATAATCTGGGCAAAAAGCTGAACAGCGCGTCGCTGATCGCCAACGCCTGGGAACACCGTTCCGACGTCTATTCCTCGTTCGCCGCGTTGATCGGGATTGGCGGTGCAATCCTCGGCGGCCGCTTTGAGATCTCCTGGCTTTTGTACCTGGACCCGATCGCCGGCATTTTCGTCTCTGCGCTGGTGTTGAAGATGGCCTACCGCATTTTGATGGAATCGATTCACAGCACGCTCGATCACGTGCTTCACGAAGAGGAGACGGTAGAGCTGCGCCGAGTCATCGAGGCAGTGCCCGGCGTGAAGCGGATTGATTCGTTTCGCGCGCGTGAACACGGCCACTACCAGATTGTCGACGTAAAGATCGGCGTCGATCCCCACATCACCGTGGAAGCGGGCCACCGGATCGCCAAACAGGTCAAGCGGGAACTGATGGATCAATTCTCTGACGTACGCGACGTGTTTGTGCACGTCAACCCGTACGATCCCCGCCCCGAGGAAACACCGGTGAATGATCAGCCGCCACCGGACGATCAGGCGTAAGTGTTCGCCAGTTGTCAGTCTCCCGTCCTTTCCTCTATAATGAATGAGGATTGGAGGAAAGGCCTATGCTCAAAGCGAAAACACGCTGGCAACTGGCCGCGTATGACGAGATATTGGCGGACGAAATTGCCCGGGAATGCGGATTGTCTCCGCTGATCGCCAGGCTCCTGGTCATCCGTGGTATCGATTCGCCGCAGCGGGCGCGTGCCTTTCTCGAGCCAGGGCCGGAGTTGTTTCACCCCCCGTTTCTGCTTGACGGGATGGAAGAGAGCGTGCACCGGATTCGCCAGGCAATTGAGCGGAACGAACCGATTTGCATTTACGGCGACTACGACGCAGACGGTGTCAGTTCCACGTCGTTGATGGTTCATGTCATGCGCCAATTGGGCGCAGTGTTTGACTGCTACATTCCCAACCGCTTTACGGAAGGGTACGGTTTACATAAAGACGCACTGGCCCACCTCAAGGAAAGCGGTTACAAGTTGATTGTCACCGTTGACACCGGCATCAGCGCGGTGGAGCAGGTGGCATTTGCCAACCAACTGGGTCTGGATGTTATCGTGACGGATCACCACGAACCTCCGGCAGTGTTACCGGAGGCATTTGCCGTGATCAACCCGAAAAAGCCGGGCTGCCCGTATCCGTTTGACATGCTGGCCGGCGTTGGGGTGGCGTTCAAGCTGGCCCATGCACTGCTGGGAGAGCCGCCGCTGCATCTGGCTGATCTCGCCGCGCTGGGCACGATCGCCGACCTCGTCCCGTTGGTGGATGAAAATCGGGTTCTCGCCCGTATCGGGCTGCAGCGGCTCAATCATACACGCAACATCGGACTGCAGGCGTTGATTCGCGTTTGCGGCCTGACGGACAGCGAATTGACCGCGGGCCACGTCGGCTTTGCCCTCGGACCTCGTCTCAACGCAGGCGGGCGGCTGGAGACGGCCGAAGCGGCCGTGAAATTGTTGACGACGCAGGACCCTGAGGAAGCAGAGCAATGTGCCCGAATTCTGGATAACCTTAACCGTGAGCGGCAGGAACTGGTGCAGGCCATCACCGACGAGGCCGTGCAGATGGTGAGCGAGCAGTTTCCCCTGGAGGAAAATCGCGTGCTCGTTCTCGCCAAGGAAGGCTGGAACGTCGGGGTGGTCGGCATCGTCGCTTCCCGGCTGGTGGAGATGTTTTACCGGCCGACAATCGTGCTTGGAATTGATCGGGAAAAAGGAACGGCCAAAGGTTCCGCCCGCAGCATTGCCGGTTTCGACATGTACGAAGCGCTGACGGCGTGCAAAGAGTGGCTGCCCCACTACGGCGGTCACACAATGGCGGCTGGCATGACACTGCCGATCGAGAATCTCGAACCGCTGCGCCAACAGCTTAACCGGCTGGCCGCCGAGTGGTTGACGGACGAAGACTTCGTGCCGCTGACCAAGGCGGATGTCACCTTGGACCTCGCGGAAATCAGTCTCGACACGGCGGAGCAGTTGGAACAGCTGGCGCCGTTTGGGATGGGCAACCCCACGCCGCTGGTGCTGGTGCGGGATGTGGAGACGTCCGGCATGCGCACGATCGGCCGAGACGACAGCCATTTGAAATGCTCGCTCTGCAAGGATGGCGGCAGCGTGGATGCCATTGGCTTCAACTGGGCCCATGTCGTCAGCGAAGTGACGCCAAAAGCGCGGTTTGACGTATTGGCGGAGCTGTCTGTCAACGAGTGGAACGGCCATCGCAAGCCGCAGCTGACGATTCGCGATCTCGCCGTGCCGCACAGACAGGTTTTTGACTGGAGGGGGTGCCGCGACAAACAGGAACGGTGGCGGCAGTTGGCCGCCCGGCATGAGATGCTGACCATTCTGTTCCGGCGGGAAAGCTACGATGAGCTGGCCGCTGGATTGGCCGCGGCGGGGCAGCCGGAAAGGCTCCTCGTTGTCGCAGATGAGGCGTGGGACGGTCATCTGCCGGCCGTGCCGACAGTCGTGCTCTACGATCTGCCGAAGCGGCGATACGATCTGACCAGAGTGCTGGCCCGCCTCGAACAGGCGGAGCGGATCTACTGTCTGTTCGGCGATCCCGATCTGGGGGCGGAGCGGCTGTCCTGTCCGGGACGTGAGCAGTTCAAGGCGCTGTACCAGTTTTTGCTGCAGGTCCCCTGCGTCCAGCGGATACATCTGGACGCCCTGGCCCGTCGGTTGAAGCTGAAGCGGGATGTCTTGGACGGCATGCTGGCCGTGTTTGCGGAGCTGGAGTTTATCCGCTCGGACGAAGAGAGCTTCCGCCTGCAGCCGGATGCGGCGAAACGGCCGCTGGATGACTCCCGCTACTATGCGGAGTGGAAGGAAGAGGCGGAACTGGCGACAGAACTCCTGCTTTCCTCATATGACTCTTTGATTCACCATTTTCAACAACAGGTGGAGACTGTCACCTGGTAGGAGGAATTGTTTCATGGACTTTAGATCATACATTCGCGTGATTCCTGATTTCCCGCAGCCGGGCATCCGCTTCAAGGATATTACCACCCTGCTGAAAGACGGGGCTGCCTACAAGGCGGCGATTGACGAATTGGCCCAATTTGCCCGCGAATTGCAGGCAGACGTGATTGCCGGACCGGAAGCGCGCGGTTTTGTCGTGGGCGCTCCGCTCGCCTATACGCTGGGCCTGGGCTTTGTGCCGATTCGCAAATCCGGCAAGCTGCCGTACAAGTCGATCAAGGCGGACTACAGCCTGGAGTACGGCAAGGACGCGCTGGCTGTACACGTCGATGCCATTCAGCCCGGGCAGCGCGTGCTGATTGCAGACGACCTGCTGGCAACCGGCGGAACGATTACTACCACGATCAACCTGGTTGAACAGTTGGGCGGCAAAGTTGTCGGCGCTGCCTTCTTCATCGAGCTGACCTATCTGGACGGACGCCAAAAACTGGGCGACATCCCTGTCAAGTCACTGGTTCAATACTAGCAAGCGTGGCTCTCTGTCCCTCGCAGCGGACGGAGAGCTTTTTTCTTGGCGACAAGGGCGCAACAGCTGTGCTGTCCGACTGTGACCCTTTTCACGGTTCCTTCATACTTTGCGGGGAAATCACTTTACAAGGCAAACGACATACAAGATAATAGTATGAAATAGACATGTTGTATTAATTCCACCCTTACAACGAGATGGAACAGGTGAACCGGCTTCGTGGGAAGTTTCTGTATGAGAGGATAAGGGAAGGGAACTATGAGCACCGGCGTGGAAGAAGTACTGAATAAAGCAAGCAGCTATTTGTCCCAAACCGATATGGATCTGATTACGCGCGCCTACCGCCTGGCGGAGAAAGCGCATGAAGGTCAGGTGCGCAAATCGGGTGTCCCGTACATCATGCATCCGATAGCCGTCGCGGGGATTCTCGCCAACCTGCATATGGACGCAGTGACGATCGCCGCCGGCTTTTTGCATGACGTCGTGGAAGATACCGACGTTACGCTGGATCGCATTCGTGAAGAGTTCGGTTCGGAAGTAGCGCTGTTGGTCGACGGCGTGACCAAGTTGGAGAAAATCAAATACAAGTCCAAAGAGGAACAGTTGGCGGAAAACCACCGCAAGATGCTGGTCGCAATGGCCCAGGACATCCGGGTCATCATGATCAAGCTGGCCGACCGCCTGCACAACATGCGGACACTGCGCCACATGTCCGAGGAAAAACAGCGGGAAATTTCCGACGAAACACTGGAAATCTTTGCACCGCTGGCTCACCGGCTGGGGATTGCTTCGGTCAAGTGGGAGCTGGAGGATACGGCCCTGCGCTACCTGAATCCGCAGCAGTATTACCGCATCGTCAACCTGATGCAGAAAAAGCGGGCCGAGCGGGAGGCGTACATCAACGAGGCCGCCGAGATGATCAAGGAGAAGCTGAAAGAGCTGAACATCGAGGCGGAGATTTCCGGCCGGCCGAAGCACATTTACAGCATCTACAAGAAGATGACCAAGAAAAACAAGCAGTTTAACGAGATTTACGACCTGCTTGCGCTGCGTATCATCGTCAACGACATCCGCGACTGCTACGCGGTGCTGGGCATCGTTCACACGCTGTGGAAGCCGATGCCGGGCCGCTTCAAGGACTATATCGCGATGCCCAAGGCCAACATGTACCAATCCCTGCACACCACTGTGATTGGGCCAAAAGGGGAACCGCTGGAAGTGCAGATCCGCACCTGGGAGATGCACCGGACGGCGGAGATCGGGATCGCCGCCCACTGGGCTTACAAGGAAGGCAAAAGCATCGTGCAGGGCTCGTTTGCCGAAAAGCTGGGCAATCTGCGCGAGATCATCCAGGGGGGGTCCGAGGAGGCGCCCAACGCTCAGGAATTCATGGAGTCGCTGAAGCAGGACTTGTTCTCCGACACGGTGTTCGTCTTTACACCAAAAGGAGACGTAGTGGAACTGCCCAAAGGGTCCGTGCCGCTGGACTTTGCCTACCGGATTCACTCGGCGGTCGGCAACCGCACTATCGGCGCCAAGGTCAACGGCAAGATCGTCCCGTTGGACTACGCGCTGAAAACGGGTGACATCGTCGAAATTCTCACCTCCAAGCATTCCTACGGCCCCAGCCAGGATTGGCTGAAAATTGCCAAGTCAGCCCACGCTCGCAACAAGATCAAGCAGTGGTTTAAAAAGGAGAAGCGGGAAGAAAACGTCGCCAAAGGGCAGCAGATGGTGGAGGCGGAGATCAAGGCACGCGGTTACGACGTAAAAGAGGTGATGACCGAAGCCAACCTGAAAGAGGCGGCGGCACGCTTCAACTTCCAGGGGCACGAGGACATGTTCGCTGCGGTCGGCTACGGCGGCATCACCGCCGCACAGATCGTCACCCGGCTGATCGACAAGGTGCGGCGGGAGCGGGAGGAACAGAACCCGCCCGCACCGGAGTACAAACCGAGTCCGTCCCCGCAGATCGCACGCAGCGAATCGGGCGTAAAAGTGCGCGGCGTAGACAACCTGCTGGTGCGGATATCGCGATGTTGCACGCCCATTCCGGGCGATCAGATCATCGGCTTCGTCACTCGCGGCCGGGGCGTTTCGGTTCATCGGCGTGACTGTCCCAACGTATTGACGGAAGAGTGCCTGGAGCGGCTGATCGACGTGGAGTGGGATGCCGACGCCAAGCACAACTACAACGTGGACATCGAAATCACCGGTCAGGATCGCAGCGGCCTGCTCAATGATGTGCTGCAGGTCGTGGCGGAGACCAAGACCAACATCGCCGCAGTCAGCGGCAAAGCGGACAAAAACCGTCTCGCTACCATCCACATGACGATTACGATAAGCAATGTGGCCCACCTGCAAAAAGTGGTGGAGCGAATCAAAAGCATCAAAGACATTTATTCCGTGCGGCGGATTTTAAGCACCTGATCGCGAGAGATTGGGTGCTCTTCATTTGAGAGAGAAGGGAGAATTATGCATGCGCGTAGTGGTACAGCGCTCCAAGGAAGCAAGCGTTACAGTAGGGGGAGAGATCGTCGGACAGATTGAGCACGGGCTTGTGCTCCTGGTCGGCATTACCCATGAGGATACCGAACAGGACGTGGAGTTTGTCGCCGAAAAAATCGCCCACCTGCGCATTTTTGAAGACAGCGAGGGAAAAATGAACCACTCTGTACTGGAGCAAAAGGGACAGATTTTGTCCGTCTCCCAGTTTACCCTCTATGGAGATTGCCGCAAGGGCAGGCGGCCCAACTTCATGGCGGCGGCCCGCCCCGAACAGGCGGAACCGCTGTACGAACTGTTCAACGACAAGCTGCGGGAAAAAGGGCTGCATGTGGAGACAGGCCGGTTTGGTGCGATGATGGAAGTGCGGCTGGTCAACGACGGCCCCGTCACGCTGATCGTGGAGTCGTGACTTCCACGGCGGAAGGTCCGGGTTAATCGCGAAGCGTACGGGAATCGGAGAGGGGGATGGCGATGGGACGTGAAGCGTTGGTAATCGGCGGAAGCGGCATGCTGGCCGGGGTCTCGCTGTGGCTGCAGGAAGCGGGATACCATGTGGCCGTGATTGGGCGAGACCGGAAGAAGCTGCAGGCCCTGGTGGAGCGATCCGGCAGGCCGGAGGGGTTCTCCCTGCTGCCGGTCGATTATCACCAGACGGACCGGTTTCGGGAAGTGGTCGCGTCATTGGTTCGCGAGCGGGGCGGAATCGATCTGGTGGTAGCCTGGATTCACTCGACCGCTCCCCACGCGCTCCCGGCGGTTCAGCAGGAACTGTCGGCGCAACGCAGGACATGGCGGCTGTTTCACGTCTGCGGCAGCCGTGCCTACAAGGAACCGCCCCGCGTCGCCGACGTGCCCAACTGTTTGTACCGGCGGATTCTGCTCGGGTTTCGGCTGCAGGGAGACGATTCCCGCTGGCTGACCAACGAGGAGATCACCGTTGGCGTCCGTGCGGCGATCCAGGGCGACTTGCCGTTCTCGGTCGTCGGCCAGGTGGAGCCGTGGGACAGGCGGCCGGTCTGAGAAAACGAAGCCGAGCCTAGCTCGACTGTTTGTGTTTCAATACCATGTGCACAGCTTCCACCACGGCATCCGGACGCACATCCGGGATCATGTGGCCGGTGCCGGGGAGCACCACCAACCGGGAGTGGCCGATCTCCCGATGCAGGCGGCCGGCTTGCAGCTCGGGGTGGAACGGATCGGCATCGCCGACGACGATCACGACCGGCGTGCGAATCTCGGCGTATTGCGGCTCCCACTGCGGGACCGTACGGACGTAGGCCAAAATGTCTTCGCGGTTGGCCCTCAACTGACCCGGTCTCGACCACAAGGCTCGGGCCTGTTCCAGGTAGCCCGGCGGCACTGGGTCAGGAGAAAATGTCGCCGTGACCATCGGTTTGGTGAGCAGCCGTGCCAACGGCGGAAGCACGGTGTTGGCCAGCAATTCGCCCAGCCAGGGAACGCGCAGCAGTCGGCCAATCAAAAGGTCCGCCGTTCCGGCCGGATAGGCGTCACCCGCGTAGGCCCCCGGTGCCAGGAGTACGAGACCGGCGATCTCGTCGGGATAGGTCAAAGCATAGGAAAGCGCGAGCGACCCGCTCCACGAATGGGCCACCAGAATGGGGGATTTCACCTGAAGGACGGAAAGCGCCTCCCGCAGCAGGCGGGCCTGAACTGCCGGCGTCGACATGTCCCGCCGGGGCCGCTCGCTGTAGCCGTAGCCTGGCCGGTCAAACGCGATGGCCTGGAAGCCTGCTTCTGCGGCCAATTCCAATACCCCGGCGTAATCGCAGGCGGAGAGCATTCCGCCGTGCAGCAGCACGACCGGTTGTCCCGCCCCCTGACAGACGTAGTGCAGGCGCAGTCCTTCCACCGTGACGAATGATCCGCGAGGAGGAAAGGCCATTTGGGCGCGGCGTACCTTCCGGTGGTTGTGCGCATGAAGCGCCACCATGACTGCTGTCGCCCCCGCGATCGCATAGATCTCCATCATCTCCATCATCCCTTTCTATTCGTTTTACATACGTAAACGTATGAGAATAACGTACCAATAAGTATGTGGTTGCTGAAAAAAACCCGTTTGCCTTTCAAACGGGTGCAGTGGCGTCGTCCACCGAGGGCTGCAGGCCTTCCCAGAGGACTCTCGACAGCTCGGGCACCACCTGCTCAAAGCGGATGCGGTCCGGGTCAATCAGCCAGCCCAAGATCAGGCCGTTGATTAACGCCTGGAACAGAACTGCCAAGGAGTCCGGGGCGACATCGCGTTTAACGACGCCGCTTTCCTGCAGCTGCGCGAGGACGCCGCTGACGCCGTCGATGATTTTTCCGTACGCGTCCCGCAGAACTTCGCCGACCGCCGGATCACGGCTGGCGGTGACAAATTCGAAAAACAGCATCGGATTGCCCTGACCCTCTTCCACGCAGGCAAATTGCGACTGCAGCAAACGGGCGAGCCCCTGTGCGGGAACAGCCGAATTGAGGGCGGAACCCGCCTGTTGGGTAAGCATCTTGAGCTGCTGCGTGAGGTTTTTCTCGCACAAGGCGGCGAACAGATCGCTTTTGCTAGAAAAGTGCCAGTAGACGGCTCCCTTTGTCATCCCGGCGTCGGCGGCCACCTGTTCCAACGATGCTCCGGCATACCCCAGTCGGGCGAATACGCGGGCGGCAGCATCCAAAATGCGCGTCCGCGTATCGGCCAGTGACGGCACGTTGTCTTCCTGCTGTTGGGCCAGCCAGACTCTCATCTCCTGCTTGCTGCCGAAGTGGCGTCTCACCGCTGTCCAGTGGACGCCGGCCGCTTTCGCCACATCGGCGAAACTGATTCTGTCAAAAGGGTGGCGGGCGGCCAACCGTCGGGCCGCTTCCATGATTCGTTCGCGTGTCGTCATCGTATCTCTCCGACCATGTATTCATTCCATACTGATGAGTATGTCTTCAGCATAACTGTTGCATGAAATGGATGTCAAGGAAATGGTTTCCTTGCATCGCGGACGAACGAAAAACCCCCTTGCCGTTTTCTCCATGGAAAACGGACAAGGGGTCTTACGCTTATCCTCCCTGAACGTTTTGGGAGGCGAAGTACTGCAGAATGCCTTTGTACAGCCCTTCGGCGGCCAAATCCTGTTGTTTTTCGGAACGCAGCCGCATCTCTTCGTTGTAGTTGGAGAGGAAACCGATCTCTGCCAGAATGGACGGAATCGGATTCTCCCGCAGGACGTAGTAGTTGCCGAACCTGGACTGCAGGTCCTTGTAGTTGGTCGCCTTGACGATTTCGCTTTGCACCAGCGAGGCGAGCTTGCTCGAATTGCCCTGGTTGTAATAAAAGACGATCGTGCCGTTTGTCTGCGAGTTGGGATGGGTGTTGTGGTGAATGCTGACGAAAATGTCCGCATTGTTCTGCACGGCAATGTCCACGCGCTGCTGCAGCGTGAGCTTGCGGTCGTCACTGCGGGTCATGATCACCTTGGCTCCGGCTGCTTCCAGCTTGTTTTTCAGCAGCAGCCCTACCTGCAGGTTGACCGTCTTTTCCTGTGTGGAAAAGCTGGAACCGGTCGCTCCCGTGTCGTTGCCGCCGTGGCCGGGGTCGACCACGATCACCTTGCCGACCAGTTCATTGCCCTTGATGACGGGAGGCATGCCCTGCGGAGACACCAGCCATCCGGCGACGTAGCCTGTCGAACCGTCGCTCAAGGTGATTTGGAACCAGTCTCCTTCTTTTTTCACGATCGCGTATTTTTCCCCGGTCTGTACCCGTTTGATGATGTCGTACTGGGTGCCGGGACCGGAGCGAATGTTGGTGTCCGGATTCAATATGGTGACGTGCGGACCGGACATGGCCGGTTGCTGCACGCTGATGAGCCAGCCGGCCACCCAGCCGGTTTTGCCGTCCGGTGTCTGGACGCGGTACCAATCGCCCTGCTGTTCCAGAATGGTCAGCGTGGTCCCCAGCTTTAACGTTCCCAGGATGGGACTGTTCGTGCTGGGCTGGCCGCGCAGGTTGAGACCGTCTGTCTGGACCGTGGCAGTCTGCTTTGCGGGAGATTGCGGCTGGCCGGAGCTGGGCGCACCGGCGTTCGGAGCAGGCTGCGGCGGATTCGGATTTGGCTGGCCGCTGCCGGCTGGAGCCGGAGTCTGGCCCGTTCCCTGTTTGGGTATCCAGGCGTTGACGCCGTTGTAGGGAAACTGGATCCACCCGTTTTGTTCCGTCAAAACGGTGATGATCTCGCCGTTGTGGAGCTGTCCGATGGCTGGCTGCGCGTAGTCCGGTACAGGGTAGACGTACGGCGCGTAGTCCAGGATCAGCTCGCGCCCCTGCTGATTTGTCTGTCCGGCGGGAGACGTCGCCGGTGCGCTGCCGTTAGCTTGTCCGCCGCTAACGCCGCCGGGCGCCGTCGTCCCTTGATCGGCAGCGCGGTGCTCAGTGACCAGCCAGCTGGCCACCCACCCTTTTTTCTGTGAGGGCAGCTCAATCATCAGCCAATCCCCACTGCGCTGCACGATCGGATAGCGCGTACCCGGATTAATGGTCTGAATGACGGAATACGTCAGGCCGGGACCAGTACGCACGTTGAGGTTGGTCGTTTGGCTCTCCGCCAGCAGTCCTGTGTTCGCTTGGGCTGTCGGTTTGACCAGCCAGCCGGCCACCCAGCCGGTGCGGCCGTCGGGAAGCCGGACGTTCAGCCACTCGCCTTGCTCGGCAAGGACCGGCAGGACGCTGTTGACGGGCAGCGTGGTAAGCACCTGATCCTGCAGGCTTGGCCCGGATCGAACGTTCAGCTTGTCCACGCTGACCTGGACGGAACTCTCCGCCTTTGCGGCCGATACGGGAAGCGATACGATGCAGACCGCCGCCATAATGGTCCGCAGAATCTTTTGTTGCTGAAACACGTCAGACATCCTTTCCATGATAGTAAAAGTCGATCGCATGCATGATTTGCCAAGTTATACCTTCGGCCTTTCCCCTGCTTTTTCCTGCATTATCCGACAAACTTCTTTTGCAATTGCGAATCGTTGCGCTCAAAACGGCACACCTGGCTCCGCCTCGCTTATGCTTTTCTCCGGACGCGGCCATACTAGGGATTGGAGCATGCATCGAGAAAGCGAGGAGAACAAAGTGAGACAATCCAACAAGGAAGCATTTGCCCAGGAAGCCAATCGTCGCCTGTTTTCTGTCGATTTCCACGATTTTCTGGAGAAAGAATCCGCGCTCACCGACGTGGAATTGTCGAGGGAATTCGACATCAGCGTGCGGGACGTACGGACATTGAGGCGAAAGCTGCACCCATGACGCGATGTTTTTGCACCGGCCGATTCGGTTGACCCGGCTTTTCAGGTCGGATAAGATGAAGGGTGGCATACTGAAAAGCAGGTGGAACCGATGATACAAGTCAAATGTGAAGGACATGCATTCGAGCGGGAAATCGCCTTGATTCTCGCTTTGTTTTACGAAGACCCGGAGATCGCCTACGTGGACGAATGGAGCGGCGATGAGGGAGTACGCATCCGGATTGCTCTGTCAGACAGGGACGGCAGTGTATCGGCGGAGGGCGAGCTGTTGGCCGGAGGGCGCCGGTTTGTCCACAGCGCTGAGAGACAGACTGCCGGCCTGGATGAGATAGGGAAGCGGAAAGTCGCCAAGCAGGCGGTCAGCTACGTCCTGCTGGTCATGCTGGAGGAGTTCACCGGCATGGAGCAGGGCTGGGGCATCCTGACCGGCATCCGCCCCACCAAGTTGCTGCATCATCTGCTCTCTTCCGGCGCCAGTCAGGAAGAAGCACACCGCCGGCTGCGGCAGGACTTCATGGTCCGGCCATACAAGCTCCGCCTGCTGCAGGAGATTGTCGACCGGCAGCTGCAGGTGGTGCCTGATTTGTACCGGATCGACCGGGAGCTGTCCGTCTACATCGGCATCCCGTTTTGTCCCACCAAGTGCGCCTACTGCACCTTTCCCGCCTACGCCATCCGCAGCCACACCGCCTCCGTCAATCCGTTTCTGGAAGGATTGCATTACGAGATGGAACGGCTGGGCGAGTGGCTGAAGCGGCATGACATGCGGATTACCTCCGTGTACTTTGGAGGCGGCACGCCGACCAGCATTACAGCCGAAGATCTGGATCAGCTGTTCGACAAGATGCACCGCTCGTTTCCGCACATGGCTGATGTGCGCGAGCTGACCGTGGAAGCGGGACGGCCCGATACGATCACGCGGGAAAAGCTGGCGGTGATGAAGCGCTGGAACGTGGACCGGATCAGCATCAACCCGCAGTCGTTTACCCAGGAGACGCTCCATGCAATTGGCCGCCACCACACGGTCGAGGAGACAATTGAAAAGTACCATCTCGCCATGGAGATGGGGCTGACCAACATCAACATGGACCTGATCATCGGCCTGCCCAACGAAGGACTGGCCGAGCTGGAACACAGCCTGCGGGAAGTGGAAAAACTGATGCCCGCCTCGCTGACGGTGCACACCCTCTCGTTCAAGCGGGCGTCCGAGATGACGCAAAACAAAGAGCGCTACAAGGTAGCCAGCCGGGAGGAGATCAGCCGGATGATGGAGCTGGCGTCGGAGTGGACGAAAGCCCACGGCTACCATCCGTACTACCTCTACCGGCAGAAAAACATCCTCGGCAACCTGGAAAATGTCGGCTACGCCCTTGACGGCCGGGAGAGCATCTACAATATCATGATCATGGAAGAAGTTCAGACTATCCTGGGGCTGGGTTGCGGCGCCGTGTCCAAGCTGATGGCGCCCGGCAGCGGCAAGCTGACGCGCTGGCCCAATCCCAAAGACCCCAAGACGTACAACGAAACCTACCGGAAACTGACGGAAGAAAAGCTCCGTGATCTCGATCAGGTCTACTTTGGGACCGCAGCCGCACCTGCGCAGCAGGCGGAGTAGCCGGTGGAAAAAGTTTTACCGAGCGCCTGTTGACGGCGGATTGGCGGTTTGCTATGATTTTCATTAAGCTTTCACGATAGATCAATTGTCTGATCTGATGACGGGAACAAGTACCCAGGAGACGGATAGCCAGAGAGGAAGCGCCGCGGCTGAGAGCGTTTCTCTATAACGGCCTGGCGAATGACATCCCCGAGGACCGTCGGTGAACGGAAAAAACGGCGCAATTTCGGCCGCCATCCCAGTAACCGGCAGGCGTACGCCGGCGTTAACGGCCAACAAGCGGGACTCCCTGTCGGAGTCCAATCAGGGTGGCACCACGGGAAAACCATCTCTCGTCCCTGACATGTCCAGACGGCATGTCGGGCGGCGGGAGATTTTTTTATTTTGCTTACCAACGTTCCTGCGGGAACAGACAATGGAGGTTTCAGGCAAGATGACAAGGATTCAAATTCCCCGCGGTACGCAGGACATCATGCCCGGTACCGTGGAGCTGTGGCAGTACGTCGAGGCCAGGGCCCGCGACCTTAGCCGCCGCTACAATTATCAGGAAATCCGCACGCCGTTGTTTGAGAGCACGGAGCTGTTTCAACGCGGCGTGGGCGAAACCACGGACATCGTGGAAAAGGAGATGTACAGCGTCTCCAATCCGCGCAGCGACGACGCGCTGACACTCAGGCCGGAAGGGACGGCCGGCGTGGTGCGCGCCTATGTCGAGCACAAGCTGTACGGGCAGCCCAACCAGCCGGTGAAAGTGTACTACCTGGGCCCGATGTTTCGCCATGAACGTCCCCAGGCCGGACGCTACCGCCAGTTTGTCCAGTTTGGGGTGGAGGCGATCGGCTCCAGCGATCCGGCTATTGACGCGGAAGTGATCGCGCTGGCGATGCGATTCTACCAGGAGATGGGACTGACGGGCTTGAGCGTGGAGCTGAACAGTGTCGGCACCCTTGAGGACCGCGCCCGCCACCGCGAGCACCTGCTCGCCCACCTGAACGGCGTCCGCAGCGAGCTGTGCGCCGACTGTCAATCCCGCATTGACCGCAACCCGCTGCGCGTGCTGGACTGCAAAAACGAAAAATGCCGGACGCTGACCAAGGACGCACCGTCCATTCTCGACTACCTGAGCGACGAGTCCGCTGCCCACTTTGAGGCGGTCAAGGGCTATCTGAGCGCGCTCAACATCCCGTACACGGTCAATCCGCGGCTGGTGCGGGGACTGGATTACTACACCCTGACGGCATTTGAGATCAAAATGGCGGAAATCGGCGCTGTCGAAACGCTCTGCGGCGGCGGCCGTTACAACGGGCTTGTGGCCGAACTGGGCGGCGAAGACATGCCGGGCATTGGCTTTGCGCTCAGCATTGAGCGGCTGCTGCTCGCGCTGGCAAAGCAGGGCGTCCAGCTGCCTGTGAGCGGGGGGATTGACTGCTTCGTGGCGATCCAGACCCCTGATGCAAAGCAGGAGGCGTTCATCCTCGTCGACGAGCTGCGCCGCGCCGGGGTGTCCGCCGATCTGGACTACCTGGATCGCAAAATGAAGGCGCAGTTCAAGCAGGCCGACCGGCTGGGTGCCGCTTATACGGCGATTATCGGCGAGGCGGAACTGGCAAACGGCACGGTCGTCCTCAAGGAGATGGCGACCGGCGAACAGCAGGAAGTAAAGCGCGACCAGGTCGCCGCCGTGCTGGCCGAACGACTGGCGGCACGCGCATAACAAAATGGTTCAGTATAATTCGCAGAGATGAAGAGTGGAGGAATACCGAAGATGACGTGGCAATACCGTACCGTGCATTGTGGAGAAGTAAGCAAGGAACACATCGGGCAGGAGGTCGTCCTGAATGGCTGGGTGCAGAAACGGCGCGACCTGGGCGGAGTGATTTTCATCGACTTCCGCGACCGGACCGGCATCGTGCAGATCGTGTTCAACCCGGAATATAACAAAACAGCGTGGGAAATCGCCGACAAGGTCCGCAGCGAATACGTGCTGGCCGTTAAGGGAACCGTGGTCCAGCGCGATCCGGAAGCGGTCAACCCGAAGCTGAAAACCGGCGAAGTGGAAGTGCACGTCGCCGAAATCGAGGTTCTCAATGATGCGAAGACACCGCCGTTTGTGATCGAAGACGAAATCGACGTGGATGAGCAGGTCCGACTCAAGTACCGCTATCTGGACCTGCGCCGTCCGGAGATGCAGCGCGCTCTGCTGCTGCGCAGCAAGGCGTCCAAGGCATTCCGCGACTTTTTGGACAGCCGCGGCTTCGTTGAAGTGGAGACGCCGATCCTGACCAAGAGCACACCGGAAGGGGCGCGCGACTACCTGGTGCCGTCCCGCGTACATCCGGGCGAATTTTACGCGCTGCCGCAATCGCCGCAGTTGTTTAAGCAGCTGCTGATGATCTCCGGCCTGGAGCGCTACTACCAGATCGCCCGCTGCTTCCGCGATGAAGACCTGCGCGCTGACCGTCAGCCCGAGTTTACCCAGGTGGACATCGAGACGTCGTTCTTGTCCATGGAAGAGCTGCTGCCGATGATGGAGCAGATGGTCGCCCACGTTTTCAAGGAAACGATTGGCGTGGACGTTCCTACGCCGTTCCCGCGCCTTACCTATGCGGAAGCGATGGCCCGCTACGGTTCCGACAAGCCGGACATCCGCTTCGGCATGGAGCTGACGGACGTGTCCGATCTCGTGGCCAACTGCAATTTCAAAGTATTCGCCGGTGCCGTCGCTACCGGTGGCCAGGTAAAAGCGATCAATGCCAAAGGATGCGGCCACTACTCCCGCAAGGAAGCGGACGATCTGGGCAAATTCGCGGCCCGCTACGGGGCGAAAGGGTTGGCCTGGATGGGCTTCAAGGACGGCGAGGTGAAAGGGCCGATCGCCAAGTTCTTCTCTGCGGAAGAAATTGACGCGCTGAAACAGCGGCTGGCAGCGGAAGAAGGCGACCTGCTTCTGTTTGTGGCCGACAAGCCGAAAGTGGTGGCAGACGCGCTGGGCGCACTGCGTTCCAAACTGGGTGAAGAGCTTGGCCTGATCGACCACAGCAAGTTTGCCTTCCTGTGGGTGGTGGACTTCCCGCTGTTGGAATGGGACGAAGAAGCGCAGCGCTACGTCGCCCTGCACCATCCGTTCACGCGTCCGAAAGACGAAGACCTGCATCTGTTTGAAACCGACCCGGGACAGATCAGGGCACAGGCGTATGACATGGTGCTCAACGGCTACGAGCTGGGCGGCGGTTCGATGCGGATTTACAAGCGTGACGTGCAGGAAAAAATGTTCAAGGCACTCGGTTTTTCGCAGGAGGAAGCGCGCAAGCAATTCGGCTTCCTGCTGGATGCCTTTGAATACGGCACGCCTCCGCACGGCGGCATTGCCCTCGGTCTGGACCGTCTGGTCATGCTGCTGGCCGGCCGCAACAACCTGCGCGAAGTCATCGCCTTCCCGAAAACGGCAAGCGCCAGCGACCTGATGACGGACGCACCGGGACAAGTATCGCCGCTGCAGCTTGCCGAACTGAACATCACCACCACGGTCAAGGAAGAAGACGAGCAGGAATAAGCGTACTTGCACAGGCGCATTCGCCTCTGATACATTGGTTATACTGAAGAATAGCCCTGCGATGCCCGTGACTTCCGAATAGTTTTGAGCCACAAACACATTCATGGGAGTCTGCCGTCCCACCCGCGAGGACACGCCTCCATCGAGTGGACGTCCGGAACGGTTGGGCGAGACACCCACCTGCCAGGCGCAGGTTCAAAACTTCAGGAGCTGCACGGCATTATGGGGCTCCTTTTTTGCCCGGGATTCCTACTTTTCCGATGATCATTACAGCGGGCAAGAGGGAGAAGCCGGGTCGTACAGATCGTGTGAGAGGAAGAGGTTGACGGAAACATGCTTCATCAATTTTCCCGTTGTGAGCTGGCCTTCGGTCCCGAGGGCTTGGAAAAAATGAAAAACAGCACCGTCGCCGTGCTGGGCATCGGCGGCGTCGGTTCGTTTACGGTGGAGGCATTGGCCCGCACTGGCGTCGGCAAGCTGGTGCTGGTGGACAAGGACGTGGTGGACATCACCAACATCAACCGGCAGATTCACGCCACCCTGCATACCATCGGCCAGCCAAAGACCGAGCTGATGAAGGAGCGCATCGCTGCGATCAATCCGGAGTGCGAAGTGGTCACACTGAACATGTTTTACAACCAGGAGACGGCCGATCAGCTTTTCGCCCACAAGCTGGATTACATCGTTGACGCGATGGACCTCATGACGGCCAAGCTTCACGTGATCCAGGAGGCGAAGCGGCGCGGCATTCCGATCGTCTCCAGCATGGGGGCGGCGAACAAGATGGACCCGACCCGGTTCGAAGTGGCTGACATTTCCCAGACCAGCTACGACCCGATCGCCAAGGTGATCCGGCGCGAACTGCGGAAAAAAGGCATCCACAAAGGCGTCAAAGTGGTGTATTCCAAAGAAATTCCGGTAACGATCCGCGAAGACGTGCGTACCCAGATTGCCGATACCAATTCGCCGATCAGCAAGGCGCGCCGTCCCCCGGCAAGCAACGCGTTTGTGCCTTCCGTTGCGGGGCTGATTCTGGCCAGCGTCGTCGTCCGCGACATACTGGACTGGCAGCCGGCAAAAGGATAACCCAAGGAAAAGCTGCTGCGAAAAGGACGCAAGCTTCTTTGACTGCAGACATAATGATACAAAACCCACTACCAGCTTTCGGTAGTGGGTTTTGTTCATTCATCATTCAGGCTGTTTCCACTTGATATTGCAGCCAAGACTGGGTTTTTGCGGGACGGTTACGGGCTCGCCTTTGAGCAGTTGATCCAGAGCAGCGCGGATGGACGCGCCGGTGACAGGAATGTCGTTGCCTGGACGGGAGTCGTCCAATTGACCGCGATAGGCGCATGCCAGATTGCCGTCGAACACGTAAAAGTCGGGTGTGCACGCGGCCTGATAGGCGCGAGCGACCTCCTGCGTTTCGTCGTACAGGTACGGGAAGGGATACTTCCATTCTTCTGCCACCTGCTTCATCCGCTCGGGCGAATCGTCCGGATAGGCGGCAGCGTCATTGGAACTGATCGCGATGAAGGAGACGCCCTTGGGAAGGTAGTCGTTCGCAAGGCGTACCAGTTCCGCTTGTACGTGTTTGACAAACGGGCAGTGGTTGCAGATGAACATGATCACCGTCGCCTGTTTGGAGGCAAGCTCGGAAAGCGACATGACCTTGCCGGTTACCGTGTCCGGCAGTGCGAAGTCAGGTGCCTTTTGACCGAGCGGGAACATCGTGGATTCTGTCCGGGCCATGTTGATTCGCTCCTCTCCTTGGATATCGTTTCCGTCTACTATAGCGCATCTCCTTTTCCTGATCAACGGTATTGCGCGTTTTGCTTACAAACCACTCGCAATACACGAATATTTTTGACGGTCGTAAGCAAAATGCTTATCATAGAGATAACTTTTCCGTAAACGAGGGAGTTACCATGCAGCAAGAAGAACGTCTAGCCGCTGTCCTGCGCCATCTGCAGCGACACCAGCGGATCACTGTGGAGCAAATGTGCGACTGGTTTGGCATTTCCCGCGACTCGGCCCGCCGCGACCTGGTCAAATTGGAGGAGCGAGGGGAAATCATTCGCGTCCGCGGCGGAGCAGTGCTGCCCACCTTGACCAAGCATGTGCAGAGCTACCAAGAGCGATTGAACAACCCCGCTGGCAAACGGGAGATAGGCAGGGCGGCTGCGTCGTTGATCCGCAGCGGTGACTATCTTCTGTTGGATACGGCCACGACGGTGCAGTTTGCGGCGGAATGCATGTCAGCCGAACAGTGCGTAATCGTCACCAACTCCATTGACGTGGCCGACATTTTCAGCCGGAAGCGGTCGGCGGAAATACATCTGCTCGGCGGTCAGCTAAACGTCTGGCACCGCGGCTTGTTTGGGCCCAAGACGATCGCCGATCTGCACGAAATGCGCGTAGACAAACTGCTGCTCGGCGCGTGCGGCATCACGTCGGAAGGACTGACCGCCCAAACGGTGGACGAAGCGTACGTGAAAAAGGCAATGCTGGCATGCGCCGATCAGGTCATCGTGCTGGCCGATTCCAGCAAGTTTGGCAAGCGGCTGTTTCACAAGGTGTGCAGCCTGGACAAAATCGACATCGTCGTCACCGACGCGGAGCCGGCGGAAACGGTTCGGGGCGCATTGGAGCAGGCGGGCGTGGAGCTCTTGGTCGCTTCCCGTTTGACGGAGCAAGGGGGAGGAACATTGTGAAACAGGTAAACGTCGGGTTGATTGGATATGGATTATCGGGCCAGGTCTTTCATGCGCCGGTGATTCGGGCAGTGCCGGGATTAAAACTGGCGAAGGTCGTCTCATCCCGTCCGGAAAAGGTGCGTGCCGACCTGCCCGAGGCAGAGGTGGTCGCCAGCGTGGATGATCTTTTGTCTGACGATCAGATTGAACTGGTGGTCGTTGCCGCGCCAAACACCTCCCACTACCCGTACGCCAAGCAGGCGCTTTTGGCAGGCAAACATGTCGTGGTGGAGAAGCCGTTTGTGATCCGCTCTTCGGAAGCGGAAGAGCTGATCCGGCTGGCCGAGTCGCGCGGGCGCGTGCTCAGCGTCTACCACAACCGCAGATGGGACAACGATTTTTTGACGGTGAAACACCTGCTGCAAACCGGTGCATTGGGGGAGGTTTTCCTGTATGAAGCGCACTACGACCGTTACCGTCCGGAGGTGACCGACCGCTGGCGGGAGCGGGATTTGCCCGGTTCCGGCATTCTGTACGACCTGGGTTCCCATCTGATCGATCAGGCGCTTCATCTCTTCGGTCTGCCGCAGACGGTGATGGCCGATGTCGGCGCGCAGCGTCCCGGAGCCAGGGCGACGGACTTTTTCCACATCGTGCTCGGATACGGGGCGCTGCGGGTGATTTTGCACGCCGGTTCGCTGGTCCGTCAGCCTGGTCCCCGATTTATGATTCACGGCGACAAGGGCAGTTTCATCAAGTACGGTTTGGACCCGCAGGAAGACGCGTTGCGAGCGGGACAGATCCCGGGAGGACCTGAGTGGGGCAGGGATCGCAAAGAGACGTATGGACAGCTCACGCTGAGCGTGGGAGAACTGAACGTGAGCAGCAGCGTGGAAACCATTCCCGGCGCGTATCAGACGTACTATCAACAGATGTACGAAGCGATTGTGTCCGATACACCGGCGCCTGTTTCACCTGTGGATGCGATGAACGTGATTCGGGTGATTGAATGGGCGGAGCAGAGCAGCCGGGAACAGCGTGTGATCTCGGTGCGGTAGTGGGGCATATCCGGCAGGGGGACTTCGCTGCTATAGGCACATGACCTGCCGACTCGCCTGAGCGATGAATGGTTGCTTGCCAATGCACGTTTGTTTCCATTATGCTATGATATTGAGACAACCCCATTAACATGAAAGGGTATGTAGTAATGGATCTTTTTTCATTCGCATACGAACAGCACGATTCGGGCAAACTCCAGCCGCTGGCGGCGCGGATGAGGCCGCGGACCGTGGATGAGGTGCTCGGACAATCACATATTTTGGCACCTGGCAAGCTGCTCAGGCGAGCGATCGAGGCCGACCAGGTCTCTTCGCTCATCTTTTACGGTCCGCCCGGGGCGGGGAAGACGACATTGGCGAAAATCATCGCCAACACGACCAAATCCCATTTCGCCGAACTAAACGCGGTGACGGCAGGAGTCGCCGACATCCGCCGCATCGTGGACGAGGCCAAAGACCGTCTGGTTATGAACGGTCAGCGCACGACGCTGTTTATCGACGAGATACACCGCTTCAACAAGGCGCAGCAGGATGCCCTGCTCCCTTGTGTGGAGGATGGGACCATTATCCTGATTGGGGCGACAACGGAAAATCCGTTTTTTGAAGTAAACGCCGCCCTGCTCTCCCGTTCGCAGATATTTTCGCTCCATCCGCTGAACGAGGAAGAACTGCGGCAGGTTTTGGAGCGAGCCGTTACCGACCGCGAACGGGGCCTGGGAGAATTGAACGTCACGGTCACGCCCGAGGCTGCTGATCATCTGATCCGGTACGCCGAAGGAGATGCGCGCAGACTGCTGAACGCACTGGAACTGGCCGTGAAGACGACGCCTCCGGATGAACTCGGCGTGATTCGCGTCACGCTGGAAGTAGCGGTGGAGTCCATCCAGCGGCGCGCTGTTCGCTACGACAAAAGCGGCGACAACCACTACGACACCATATCCGCGTTTATCAAGTCGATTCGCGGCTCCGATCCGGACGCCGCCCTGTACTGGCTGGCGCGGATGATCGACGCGGGCGAAGACCCCCGGTTTATCGCCCGCCGGCTGGTGATCTCCGCCTCGGAAGACATCGGCAACGCCGACCCGCAGGCGATCACTGTCGCTGTTTCCTGCTTCCAGGCGGTGGAGTTGATCGGCATGCCGGAGGGACGGATTCCCCTGGCCCAGGCGACCACGTACCTGGCGACGGCGCCCAAGAGCAACGCCGCCTACAACGGGATCAACCAGGCGCTGGCCGCGATCAGGAGAGACGGGCACAAACCGGTGCCGCTCCACCTGCGCGACGCCGCCTACAAGGGTGCGTCCCGGCTTGGCCACGGCAAAGGGTATCTCTATCCGCACGACTATCCCGGCGGATACGTCCCGCAGCAGTATTTGCCGGACGGGACCGACTACACGTTTTATCAGCCGAAGCCGATCGGCTACGAGCAGGAAATTCGCCGCAGACAGGCAGAGCGCTTACAGACGCCCAGACCGTAAACGTTCCCCCGGGTGGCGGGGGAACGAGCGATCATGTGCGGGCGGTTCCGCCCGGTTTGTTGGGAAGATCGCCGTTTTCGTTCGGCTGTTTGCTCTGCTCGCTGGCTCCGAATCGCGCCTTGTGGGCGATCGTGCCGGCTGGATGGTCGTACAGCGCCGCAGAGGGATGGTTTTTTCCGTCTACCGCTTTTTGATTGGTGGCCATGTGCATTCACCCCCTGCAACGTAGTGTGTCCCCAACCGCCTGTCTCATGTAGGTCAATGGTCATGCAGGAGGTGGGCAGGGAGCGAGAGGAAAAAAGGAGAGTTGGTACCGTGAAAATTTCGACGAAAGGACGTTACGGCCTGACCATTATGATGGAATTGGCCAACCGCTTTGGCGAAGGCCCGATTTCGCTGCGGAGCATTGCCCAGCGGCACGATTTGTCCGAACATTACCTGGAGCAGTTGATCGCGCCGCTCCGCAATGCCGGACTGGTGAAAAGCATCCGCGGCGCATACGGCGGGTATGTCCTGGCAAAAAAGCCGGATGAAATCTCCGCCGGCGACATTATCCGCGTGTTGGAAGGGCCGATCAGCCCGGTGGAGTTCACCGAGGAGGAAGACCCGGCCAAGCGCTATCTGTGGCTGCGCATCCGCGACAGCATATCTGCCGTCCTCGATTCCACGACGCTGCAGGATTTGATCAGCTACAAGGATGAAGGACAGACGGACGGCTACATGTTCTACATTTGACGCAACAGCGTACGAAGCAAAAAAGGAGAGCGCGAGATGATCTATCTGGACCACGCCGCCACGACCCCTGTCCATCCGCGCGTGGCGGAAGCGATGCACCCCTATCTGACGAACGTATACGGCAATCCCTCCAGTCTGCACGGCTTTGGCCGGGAGGCGCGCATGGGCCTGGAACGTGCGCGTGACCGGATCGCTCACATTCTCGGTGCCGAACCGCAGACGATCGTCTTTACCAGCGGCGGGACGGAGGCGGACAACATGGCGATCATCGGGGGAGCGATGGCCCAGCAGGATCGAGGGCGGCACGTCATTACGTCCAGCGTGGAGCACCACGCCGTCCTGCATGCTTGCGCGCACCTGGAGCAGTTGGGATTTGAAGTGACGTACCTGCCTGTGGACGAGACGGGCATGGTCAGCCTGGAGGAACTCAAACAGGCGGTCCGACCGGATACCGTGCTGGTCTCGATCATGTACGGCAACAACGAAGTGGGGACGATCCAGCCGATCGAGGAGATTGGCCGGTTTCTCCGCGAACGGAACATCGTGTTTCACACCGACGCGGTGCAGGCATTCGGCGTGATGCCCCTCAACGTCAGCGAACTGCCGGTGGACATGCTCTCCGTCTCCGCCCACAAGATCAACGGCCCGAAAGGCGTAGGGGCCCTGTACCTGGGACGGAAGGTGCCGATTCAGCCGCATCTGCACGGAGGTAAACAGGAGCGGAATCGGCGGGGCGGCACGGAAAACCTGGCCGGCATCGTCGGCTTTGCAGAGGCGGCGGAGATCGCGGCCAGGGAGATGGAGGAGCGCGTCGCCAAGTACCGGCAGATGCGCGAAGCGATGCTTGCCGTCTGGCGGGAGGCGGGCATCGCGTATCACGTAAACGGTCACCCCGAACGGCATTTGCCGCACATCCTCAACGTCAGCTTTCCGGGCGTCCATACCGAGACGATGCTGATGAACCTGGATCTGGCCGGCATTGCCGCCGCCAGCGGCTCCGCCTGCACGTCGGGTTCGCTGGAACTGTCCCACGTTCTGCAGGCGATGTGCCTGGACGATACGGTCATGCGTTCGGCTGTTCGCTTCAGCTTTGGCATCACCAACACGGTGGAAGAGGTGGAGCAGGCGGCGCAAACGACGGCGGACATCGTCAAACGGGTGGCGCGGTAATCTTTTCTGACAGCTGCAGACGGTTGCGGCCGATGATCCTGGGCCGGACCGATTCACAGAAGTCACAACAACCAGCAAGCGCACGAGAACGCTGCTGGTTTTTTTCTTGCCAATCGACGTGAAGGACGGCCCGTTTGCCGTCGGCGCGGTTGTCAGAGCTGGCAGAACGATTTTATAATCGAACAAGAGTTTCGGGGGAATCCCGCGGGATTTTCCCATCCGGGAGGCGTGTGCGGTGTCACAGCAGACACTTTCCTTGTTTGCCGAACCTTACATACGCGGCTATGTCGCGCAAGAAATTTTTTACAATGAAGAAACGTGGTACGGTGTCATTCGTCTAACAGTGGAGGAGACTACAGAACCGGTGAAGGATGCCGAGGTCGTGGTCGTCGGGAACTTCCCCCGGCCGCATCCGGAGGAGCTGTACACGTTTTACGGTGAGTGGAAGACGCATCCAAAGTTTGGGCAGCAGTACGCAGTCAACAGGTATGAACGGGAAACGCCCAAGACCCGGGCAGGAGTGGAGCGCTATCTGGCCAGCGGACTGTTTCAAGGCATCGGCAAGACGATGGCGAAACGCATCGTGCAGCATCTGGGCGTAGAGGCGCTCACAATCATCGCCGAGCAGCCGGAGCGGCTCGTGGAGGTGCCGGGTATCTCGGAGACGCGCGCCAAGCAGATCTACGAGTCGGTGATGGAACACCGCTCCCTGGAGAGAGCGATGGTGTTTCTCTACGAGTTTGGCATCGGCGTCCAGTTGGCGCTGCGGATTTATCAGACGTACAAGCTGGAGACGATGACTGTCCTGACGGAACAGCCGTATCGGCTGATCGAGGATGTCGCGGGCATCGGGTTCAAGCGGGCGGACGAAATCGCCCGGGCTACGGGAATTGCCGCTTCCTCGGAGGAAAGGGTCAAGGCGGCAGCCCTGTACGTTTTGCAGGAAGCCTGCTACTCCGAAGGACACGTGTTTCTGCCGGCGGACGAGCTGTGTGAAAAAACGCTGCGCCTGTTGGACGAGTGCGGGGGACACCGCTTTCAGCCGGAGGAGATTGCGCTTGCCGTGGAATCGCTTTTTGTCGAGAGCAAAGTGGTCTGGGACGAAGACCGGGTCTATCTGCCTTCGCTGTTTTTTGCGGAAATTGGGCTGGCCAAGCGGCTGCGCTACTTTGCCGAACGGGACGAGTTCGGCGCCTTTCCCGCTTCGGAGTTTTACCGGGCGCTGGGCGCAGTGGAAGAAGAGCTGGGCATCACGTACGCCCAAACGCAGCGGGATGCGATCGAGCAGGCGATCAAATCCGGACTGATGCTCTTGACCGGCGGTCCCGGCACGGGGAAAACGACGGTGATTCGCGGGATCTGTCGCGTGTTTGCCCAACTGCACGGCATTTCGCTAGACCTGAAGACCTACGACGAAGAAAATCCCTTCCCCATCCTGCTGGTCGCTCCCACCGGTCGGGCAGCCAAACGCATGTCGGAGACAACCGGTCTGCCAGCGATGACCATTCACCGCCTCCTCGGTTGGAAAGGGGACAGCTTTCAGCACGACGCGGAGCATCCGATCCGGGGACGGCTGTTGATCGTCGACGAGATGTCGATGGTGGACGTCTGGCTGGCCAATCAGCTGTTTCGCGCCGTGCCGGACGAGATGCAGGTGATTATGGTGGGCGACCCGGATCAGCTGCCGTCGGTCGGCCCCGGCAACGTGCTGCAGGACATGATCCGCTCGGGTCTGTTGCCGCGCGTACAGCTCAGCGAGATTTACCGGCAGGCGCAGGAGTCCTCGATCATCCGGCTGGCTCACGATGTCCGCAAGGGATTGGTCCCGTCCGATTTGTTGGCCACGACGCCTGACCGTCGATTTTTCACAAGTTCGCCACAAGATGTGGTGGAAGCGGTGAAACAAATCTGCGCCGGAGCCGTAAAGAAAGGGTATACGGCCAAAGATGTACAAGTCCTCGCTCCCATGTACAAGGGAAATGCCGGAGTAAACCGGCTGAACGAAGAGCTGCAGCAACTGTTCAATCCCAAGACTGAACAGAAGCGGGAGGTGACGTTTGGCGACACCGTCTTCCGCACCGGGGACAAGGTGCTGCAGTTGGTCAACAACGCCGAGGAACAGGTGTTCAACGGCGACATGGGAGAAATTGTCGCCATTTTTTACCCGAATGAAAACGCAGAGAACACCGAGATGATGGTCGTTTCCTTTGACGGCCGGGAAGTGGTGTACAAGCGTTCGGAGTATCACCAGCTCACACTGGCCTACTGCTGCTCCGTGCACAAGTCGCAGGGCAGCGAGTTTCCCATCGTGGTCATGCCGTTTGTCCGCAGCTACCACCGCATGCTGCGGCGCAAGCTGGTGTATACGGGAATTACCCGCAGCAAGTCGTTTTTGATCATGTGCGGGGAGCCGGATGCGTTTCGCCTCGCGGTAGAGACCGACGAAGAGGGCGTGCGCTACAGCTATTTGGAAGAGCGATTGAAGCAAGGGTGAGCCTTGGAACAAGTTGTTCCGCATGGATCGTCCCGCACCGCTTGATACTAAAGAAAGCGGAAGGGGGATGTCCCGACATGCGCAAGGCATTGGATGTAATCGGCTTGCCGATCGTCTGCCTGGAAACGGGGGAAGAGATCGGCACGGTCCGTGACATTCTCTGTGACTCCGCCTGGCGTGTAAGGGGGGTCTTGCTAAGCGAACAGGGCTGGTTCCACCCTGGCACCTGCATTCCTTCCGAACGCATCCACGCGGTAGGGGAATCCTGCCTTACCGTGACGGGCAAAGACGCCATCACCTCCCTTGACCGTCTCGCCGACCTGCCGCTCACCGGCATCCTGACGGGCAGAACAAAGCTGAAGGGGAAAACGGTCATCACCGCTTCCGGGGAACGCTTGGGCATACTGGAAGATGTTTACTTCTCTGCGGATTGGGAGAAACTTGTAGGGTACGAACTATCGAACGGTTGGCTTGCGGACATTACCGAAGGGCGCAAACGCCTGTCCGCGCCACCTTCCGTCATCGTCGGGGAAGAAAACCTGATCGTGCCGGACTGGGTTCGCAGCCAGGCGTGAAAGGGAGGAATTGCGTGTGATGCGTGTCATATGCCCGAACTGCGGTTCCAAAGACATCGGCAAGATTGGAACCACGCAGTATTACTGTTGGAACTGCTTCATCGAGATGAGCGTCGACGGCGACCAGATTGCTTCCGTCTACCAGGTGGAAGAGGATGGCTCGCTGCATTCGCTCAACGACCTGTTTATCGACGACCAGAATGTTTCCGCCCAGTTGAACATGTGAACAGACGGCCCATTACCCGAGGAGGTGTCATCGGCATGTCCGGACGCAATCTGATTGGCGTGATTGCCGCCAGCGGTCTGATCGCGGCGGTCGGGTTTATGGTCTCACCGCGGCGGCGCAAACGGCGGTTTGGGATTCGGGTCAACCGCATGCCCGTTTCGCTGCGCAACATGATGAACGTGATCAACATGAGCCGCTCGCTGCTTCGCGCCGTCGCCCGTTAGCCGGTGTCACATGGCAAGCGGAAAAGTCCATGAAGACAGCCCGAACGGTCCACTGCCGTTCGGGCTGCTTTTTTGCGGTTACGATTGTTCCGCCATGCGCTTTTGCTGTTGATTCCTGATGCGGCCAATCAGCAGTACGCCGACGACCACGGCCACGATGAAGATCCATTTCAGGATCACGTGAGCGGTAAAGAAACCGGCCAGCAGTTTCTCGCTCGTGATCATGCTGCCCGCGGTGTAGGCCAAGATGGCTGCCCCGATGTAGATGACGGCAGGGAAGCGCTCCATCAGCTTCAACACCAGGGTGCTGCCCCACACCATGACCGGCACGCTGATCAAGAGACCGACCACGACGAGCAGAAAGCTGCCGTGTGCGGCCCCTGCGACTGCGATCACGTTGTCCAGACCCATCACGGCGTCTGCGACGATGATCGTCCAGATGGCCGAGACCAGGCTCGTTCCCGCTTTCACCGTCTCGTGCCCATCGTCCTGCACCAGCAGTTTCAGGGCGATCCAGATCAGCATTAATCCGCCGACGAACAGCAGCCCCGGGATTTTCAGCAGCCAGACAACCGCCAGCGTAGCGGTGGCTCGAATCACAATCGCCCCGATCGTTCCCCAGATGATCGCCTTCTTTTGCTGATGGGACGGCAGGTTGCGTGCGGCCATCCCGATTACGATTGCGTTGTCGCCCGCCAGTACCAGATCAATTACGATGATCGCTAACAGTCCAGACCAGAATGCGGGGGTAAACAACACGTCCATTTGTCTCTACAACCTCCTTTAATGCGGACATTTCTCGTAAAGGCCGGCGTCCTCCTTCGAACAGACATGCGCTATGTAGTCTGCGTCAAGGGGAGGAAAACAAAACGACCTTTACCTCAACGGGTAAAGGTCGTATGAACAGAAAAGACCCTTACCCATCACTCGGCAAAGGTCTTGCTTACAACATTACGTTGCCAACAAAGCCGGGGATTGCTCCCGTAATGACGACTTTGCTGTGACAAGCTACTCCCCTTTGGAGAATATATCCGTTTGTAGTATCATCGTACACCGGTGCCGCACGCATGTCAATACCGTACATGAAATTCCGCGACTTGCACACGCTAACAGATACGAATCAGAGGGAGGAGGGGGCAGGGTGGAGGAACTTCGCCGCAGCCGCCTGTTTGCCGCGGCCGTCTGGGCGATTGTGCTGCTGGTCATCGGCAATCTGCTCTGGCTGCTGCGCCCTGTGGTCGCCAAAACGTTTCACTTGCTGTCGGAGATTGTGATGCCCTTTCTCGTCGGCCTGCTGATCGCCTACGTGCTGCATCCGATCGTGCAGGCGCTGGAAAACAGGCGAGTGCCGCGCATGGTGGCCGTGCTGCTGATCTACGCGGGGTTCGTGCTGATCATCACCATCGGGATTGTCAATGCCATTCCCATCTTTGCCCGCCAGCTCGCGGAGCTGTCCGACGATCTGCCGCGCCTGACGGAGTGGTACCACACGTGGATGCGGGAGTGGGAAGCGTACAAGTACTTTTTGCCGGACAGCATCTCGCTGGGGGTGGACCGGGTCATTATCCAGTCCCAGGAACGGATGTCCCATTCGATCACACTTTTGGTCGACAATGCGCGCAATACGCTGGGCAAGCTGCTCGCCTACGCAGTGGTTCCGTTTATCGCCTTTTACCTGCTCAAGGACATGAAAGACCTGCACCGCACAGGCATGTCCATCATCCCGGCGAAATACCGCAAGCAGGTGCTGGCCGTTCTGCGCGACGTCAACGAGTCGCTCGGCAATTACATACACGGCCAAATGACCGTGGCCCTGATCGTGGGCGCCTGCGCATGCGTCGGTTACTGGCTGATCGGCATGCCGTATCCATTCGTGCTGGCCACGTTTGTCAGCCTGACCAACGTCATTCCCTACATCGGCCCGATCATCGGCGCTGCTCCCGCCCTGATCGTCGCGCTGACGATCTCCATGAAAATGGCGCTCATGGTGCTGGCCGTCAACATTGTCATTCAGATCTTGGAGGGCAACATCCTCTCGCCCAACATCGTCGGCCGCTCGCTTCATCTGCATCCGCTCCTGATCATCATGGCCCTGCTGGCCGGAGAGGCGGTGGGCGGCATCATCGGTCTGATCGTCGCTGTTCCGGTGCTGGCAGTATGTAAAGTGGTGATCAGCCGGATTGCCCTGATGCTGCACGAAAGTTGACAGGTTTCGGCAAACAATTTTATAATACGAATAATGAAAAAGAGATGGATCGATGAAGGAATGAGTACGCTGCAGCCCTTCTCCAGAGAGGACGCTCCACAGGCTGGGAGAGCGGCCAGAAGAAGTGCAGCGGAAGGCTACTCCCAAGACCGGGCAAAAACCGGCGGTTCGACACCGTTATCTGTCCGCAAGCGAGCGACAGGCAGATTCGTCTGATCAGGCTGCCTGTAAGCAGGGTGGTACCGCGAGACAAGTTCTCGTCCCTGAGGGGATGGGGACTTTTTTTTCGCGCAGGTCCGTCGCTTCGTCCGGGAGGGAGCGACCCTTTTTCCGATCATGTACGCGTTTCACACTCATTTTTTGGGAGGATTTTCGATGAAGAAACTGACTGGCAGCCAAATCCGCCAAATGTATCTCGATTTCTTCAAAAGCAAGGGACACCACGTGGAGCCGAGCGCGCCGCTGATTCCGCACGACGACCCGTCGCTTCTGTGGATCAACTGCGGGATGGCACCGCTGAAAAAGTACTTTGACGGCCGAGTCGTGCCGGACAACCCCCGAATTGTCAACTCGCAAAAATCGATCCGCACCAACGACATCGAAAACGTGGGACGCACGGCTCGTCACCACACGTTCTTTGAAATGCTGGGGAACTTCTCCATCGGCGACTATTTCAAAGAAGAGTCGATCACCTGGGCATGGGAATTCCTCACCAGCCCGCAGTGGATCGGATTTGAACCGGAGCGTCTGTGGGTTACGATTCACCCCGAGGACGACGAGGCGTTTGACATCTGGCACAAAAAAGTGGGCATTCCCGAAGAGCGGATCATTCGCCTGGAAGCCAACTTCTGGGACATCGGCGAAGGCCCCTGCGGTCCCAACTCCGAGATTTTTTACGATCGCGGGGAGCGGTTTGGCAACGATCCCAACGACCCGGAACTGTACCCGGGCGGCGAAAACGAGCGCTTCCTGGAAGTGTGGAACCTGGTCTTCTCGCAGTATAACCACAACCCGGACGGCAGCTACACGCCGCTGCCGAAAAAGAACATTGACACCGGCATGGGGCTGGAGCGGATGGCGTCCATCATCCAGGACGTGGACAACAACTTTGAAACAGACCTGCTGTTCCCGCTGATCGAGGCGACCAGTGCCATCTCCGGCGTCGCCTACAAGCAGGACCCGGACCTGGACGTGGCGCTGAAGGTGATCGCCGACCACGCCCGCACCGTCGTCTTTGCCATCAGCGACGGCGCGCTGCCTTCCAATGAAGGGCGCGGCTACGTCATTCGCCGCCTGCTGCGCCGTGCAGTGCGGATGGGCAAAAAGCTGGGCGTGGAGCAGCCGTTCCTCTATCGCCTGACGGAAACGGTCGGCAGGATGATGGGCGATTTCTATCCGGAAGTGGTGGAGAAGCGCGCCTTCATCGAAAAAGTGATCCGCGCCGAAGAGGAACGCTTCCACGAAACGTTGAACGACGGCCTCGCCATTCTGGCCGAAATGGTGAAAACGGCAAAGGCGGAAGGCAAGAGCCAACTGTCCGGCCAGGACGTCTTCAAAATGTACGACACCTACGGGTTCCCGGTTGACCTGACCGAAGACTTTGCCGGCGAACAAGGGCTGACGGTGGACCGCGAAGGATTCGAGCGGGCGATGGAGGAACAGCGCGAGCGTGCCCGTGCCGCCCGCCAGGACGTGGACAGCATGCAGACACAGGGCGGCCCGCTTGCCGATTTGACGGTTACGAGCGAATTTGTTGGGTATACTGAATTGGTAGCGAATGGCAAGGTGGAGGCGATCATCGCCAACAACCAGCTGGCTGACGAGGCGGAAGAAGGACAGACTGTCCAGGTCGTCTTGAGCCGTACCCCGTTTTACGCGGAAAGCGGCGGTCAAATCAACGACGAGGGCCTCATCATTTCCGACTCCGTCAAGGCGCGCGTCACCGACGTGCAAAAAGGGCCGATGGGCCAACACGTGCATACCGTCGTTGTGGAGGCAGGCACACTGCGCGTCGGCGAAGAAGTCCGCGCCGAAGTGAACCGGAATGCCCGACTCGACATTACCAAAAACCACACGGCCACACACCTGCTGCACCAGGCGCTCAAAGACGTGCTGGGCACGCATGTCAACCAGGCCGGTTCGCTGGTGGCGCCGGATCGCCTGCGGTTTGACTTCACCCATATCAGTGCGGTGACTCCGGAAGAACTGGAGCGGATCGAAGCGATCGTCAACGAAAAAGTGTGGGCCAACCTGAACGTAGACATCTTCCACAAGTCCCTTGACGAAGCGAAGGCGATGGGAGCGATGGCGCTGTTCGGTGAAAAGTACGGCGAGATCGTCCGCGTGGTCAAGGTGGGTGACTACAGTCTGGAGCTGTGCGGCGGCTGCCACGTGTCCAACACGGCGGAAATCGGCCTGTTCAAGATCGTCAGCGAGAGCGGCATCGGGGCGGGCACGCGCCGGATCGAAGCAGTGACGGGACGCGGCGCCTACCACTACCTCAACCAGCAGCTGAGCACGCTGAAAGAGGTGGCCAACGCACTCAAGGCACCGGTCCTGGCAGAGACACCGGCCCGCATCGAGGCGCTCCAGCAGCAGTTGAAGGACGTGCAGCGCGAAAACGAATCGCTGCGCGCCAAACTGGGCAACATCGAAGCAGCGTCGCTGACCGACAAGCTGAAAGAGGTGGAAGGCGTCAAGGTGCTGGCTGCCCGCGTCTCCGCGACCGATATGGATAACCTGCGCGGCATGGTAGACGAGCTGAAAAACAAACTGGGATCGGCTGTCATCGTCCTTGGTGCGGTGGACGGCGAGAAGGTCAACCTGGTGGCCGGCGTGACCAAAGACCTGATGGACAAGGGCTTCCATGCAGGCAAACTGATCAAGGAAGTGGCCACCCGCTGCGGCGGAGGCGGCGGAGGCCGTCCTGACATGGCCCAGGCGGGCGGCAAGGACCCTGCCAAGCTGCAAGAGGCGCTGGAATTGGTCTACGATCTGGTGAAAGGACAGGCGGTGGCGAAGTAACGCCGCCGTCTTTCCTCGCCACGTATTGCCTGACAAGAAAAGTGTTCGATCGACAAGGAATCGGCCGTTTTGAGGCGAATACACATGTGAAGAGCGAATGCGGAAGAGTCTCAGAGGAATCGAGGTGTTGATCGTGAGTTCGATGGATAAAACCATGAAGTTCACGGTGCCCAAGGAAAATAATACGGTGGAAGTGCGGGAGACGCTGACAGAAGTCTACAAGGCCCTGCAAGAGAAGGGGTACAACCCGATTACGCAGATTGTCGGCTACCTGCTTTCCGGTGATCCGGCATTCATTCCCCGCCACAACAATGCGCGCAGCCTGATCGGCAAAATTGAGAGGGACAGAATTATTGAAGAGCTGGTAACCGTCTACTTGTCGGAAGAACGCAAGTAGGTGTGTGCAGGCAATGGCACGAATTCTGGGATTGGATGTGGGCGAGAAAACCATCGGCGTGGCCGTCAGCGATGAGCTGGGCTGGACCGCCCAAGGGGTGGAGACGATCAGGCGCCAGTCAAAGGAGAAGGATCTCGCCCGCTTGAAAGAATGGATACAATATTATCAGGTCGGCGAAATTGTCGTGGGCCTGCCCAAAAATATGAACGGCACCATCGGAGCGCGCGGGGAAAGCTGCCAGGCGTTTGCCCGTTGGCTCGAGGAACGGACGGGGCTGCCTGTACGTCTTTGGGACGAACGGCTGACCACCATGGCCGCGGAGCGAATGTTGATTACTGCCGATGTCAGCCGGCAAAAACGCAAAAACGTGATAGACAAAATGGCGGCCACATTAATCCTGCAGGGTTACTTGGACGCAAAATCGAGGTGACCGAGATATGAGCGAAGAACTGTTTGATGAGTTTGAAGTCGGGGATGTGATCGCACTGACCGAAGAAGGCGATGACAACCCGCGTGATTTCCGCATCATGTACATTTTTGACATCGAAGACCGCACGTATCTCGTGCTGGTTCCCGTCGACCAGGAAGATGAAGAGGAGTACGAGGTTCACTTCCTGCGCTACGACGGCACTGACATGCTCCAGCCAATCGAGGACGATGCGGAGTGGGAACAGGTGGAGGCGACGTTCGAGACCCTGATTGCCGACCTGGAAAAAGAAGAGCTGTAAGAGCAATAACGGGAGGGCGATGCAGCCCTCTCGTTTTTTTGCCCGTGGCGTTGCGCTCCGCCTGCCTGTCGCCTGCATGATGTGCCCAAAAACTGCATGGATCACGTGCTGATGACAGCAGGACATGCCTTGGGTATAATGGAAAAGATGCAGGGACGAGCCCTCTTTGGGGTCCCAGGTGCCGCGTGTCGAAATCAATGGATTGGCAGCGAGGCACCGCGAAAAAAGGAGGACTCTGTCGTGAATCATCTGTCACTGAAACAAGATCGCAGCGCCGAATGGCCGCCGCCCAAGCGGCGCAGGCGCGGCCGCCTGTTTCGGTTGGGGGTCGCGCTGTTCTGTCTGCTGATCGCGGCGGGAGGAGCGGCATTTTACGTGTATCAAGGGCTGCAGCCGCCAAATGGCGAGCGCACAGTTAAAACGGTAACCATTCCGTCCGGTTCGTCGGTGCGGGAGATCGGCCGTCTGCTGGAGGAGCAGGGGCTGATCCGCAACGCCGACCTGTTTGCCTACTATGCCAAATACCAGGGGATCGGCTCCCGCCTGCAGGCCGGGACCTACCAGTTTCAGACGGGTGCCACCGTCGATGAGATCCTGCTAGCCATGGCGCAGGGCAAGATCGTGGTGAACTCCGTTCGCTTTACCGTGCCGGAGGGCTGGAACGTGGAGCAGATCGCCGATCATCTGGCCCAAAAAGGACTTGTTGACAAGGCGGAATTTTTGCGGGAAGTGGAGCAGGGAAGCTTTCCGGAGTTTCCGTTTGTCGCGGCCATTCCGAAAACGGAAGGGCGAAAATACCGCCTGGAGGGTTACCTGTTCCCCGAGACGTACGAAGTGAAAAAGGGGGCCAGCGCGCACGAGATCATCGCCAAGATGCTCGCCCAGTTCCAAAAGGAATGGCAACCGGAGTGGACGGAAACGTTGAAGCAGAGGAACATGACCATGGATGAGGCAGTCCGCCTGGCGTCCATCGTGGAGCGGGAAGTCGTGGTGGACAAGGAGCGGCCGATCGTGGCCGGCGTCTACTACAACCGGCTGCGTGAAGGGTGGCTGTTGCAGGCCGACGCCACCGTCCAGTTTGTTCTCGGCAAGCAGCGCGACCGGCTGACGTATGACGATCTAAAGGTAAACAGTCCGTACAACACGTACAAGCATCCGGGACTGCCGCCCGGGCCGATCGCCAACCCCGGCCGGGCGTCGCTGGAAGCCGTCGTCCATCCGGCCCAACACGATTATTTCTTTTACGTGACCAAAAAGGACGGTTCGTCCGAGCATTACTTTTCCCGCACGCTGGCCGAGCACCAGGCCAACGATGCGAAAAGCAGAGGGAACTGACGCGGTTTCCTCTGTTTTTTGCCCGCGGGTATGCTATAATGATCCGGTTGTTAGGTTAGGGAGCGTGATGTGATGATTACCAATCCGGCGATTGATGCTTATGTGACGGGGCTGATCCCGCCGCGTTCCCCGCTGCTGGCGCGATTGGAGCGGGAAGCGGCGGAAGAGGGCATTCCCATCGTCCAACTGCCGACAGCGCAGACGATCCGGATGTTGCTCCAGCTTCACCGGCCGCAGTCGATTCTGGAAGTGGGGACCGCCATCGGCTATTCCACCATCTGGATGGCGGAGGCGGCACCGGAAGCCCGTATCGTCACGATGGACATCGACGAACAGCGTCTGGAGCGGGCGCGTGCCAACATCGCCGAAGCCGGGTTGTCAGAGCGGATCGAGATTCTCAATAGAGACGCCACGCTCGGTCTGCCGGACACGTACCAATTTGACTGTCTGTTTATCGACGCCGCCAAGGGACAGTACCGCACGTTTCTCGATCTCTACCTGCCGCTGTTGCGCGAAGGAGGGCTGGTGCTGTCTGACAACGTCCTGTTTCGCGGGCTGGTGGCGGCGCCGGAAGAAGCGGGAAAACGACAGCGGCCGCTGGTGGACAAGCTGCGGCAGTTCAACACCTGCCTGGCGCAGCATCCGCAATTGGAAACGACGTTTGTTCCGGTGGGCGACGGCCTGGCGGTCAGCCTGAAGCGGACAGCCGATTACACAACTGAGAACGGTCCCCGGCTGTAAGGCCAGGGAGTAGCAAGAGGAAGGAGACATGGAGCATGGGTCACCCCGTATTGATTGGGGTCGCCGGGGGCAGCGGCTCCGGCAAAACTACCGTGGCGCGGGAACTGTTTCGCCAGTTTCAAAACGACAGCGTCGCCATGATTGAGCAGGATTCGTACTACAAGGACCAGAGCCACCTCAGTCTGGAAGAGCGTGCGATGACCAATTACGACCACCCGTTTGCGTTTGACAACGATCTGCTGCTGTTTCACCTGCAGGAGCTGATGCAGCGCCGACCGATCCAAAAGCCGATTTACGATTTCAAGGTGCACAATCGGAAAAAGGAAACAGTGCTGGTGGAGCCGAAAGACGTGATTATTCTGGAAGGCATGCTGATCCTGGAAGATCCCCGCATCCGCGACCTGATGGACATCAAGGTGTTTGTCGACACTGACGCGGACGTGCGCATCGTCCGGCGGATCATGCGCGACATCGAAGAGCGCGGCCGTTCGCTTGAATCGGTGGTCAACCAGTACCTCAACGTCGTACGGCCGATGCACCTGCAGTTTATCGAGCCGACCAAGCGGTACGCCGACGTGATCATCCCGGAAGGCGGCTACAACCGGGTTGCGCTCGATCTCCTGTCGACCAAGATCCGCAACATCCTGCTGGAGAAACAGCAGCTCTCCAACGCGTAAGCGACGTCAGCCAGGCCGGGAAAAAGATCGCTGCCTTGCCGGGCCGATCGAAGCCGCAGGCAGCGTGACCGGCTCAGTCAGGGACATCACCGCACGTGAATATCTGAACCGATACGCGAGCGCACCGCTAACTAGCGGCGCGCTTTTTTCATGCCTGAGCTGTGAAAACGAAGGGTCCCATCAGGTTTTCCCGCCACCTTCTCCGGCAATACTGGAAAAAAAAGGCGGGGGGATTGCGCATGGACCTGGAACGACGGGTGAAACGGCGCCACTTTCTCGTGCTGTTGTTCATGACGCTGGTGTGGGCCGGGCTGTTGGTCCGCCTCTGGTGGATACAACTGTGGGCATCGCACCGCTTCTCCAAACACGGCATCGATTTGGTGAAAAATGCGGTCAAGCAGCGGCAGCAGAGTATCGTGTTGAACAGCGGCCGGGGCGACATCCTCGACCGAAACGGCTACCCCTTTACCGGAGAGGAACAACTCGCCCTGCTTTTGTTCCCTTTGGCGAGGAGCAGCCTGCAGGACAACGGCGTTTGGAAGCGGCTGGCGGAGATCGTGCAAGTGCCGGAAACGATGCTGACAGACGTGATGACCAAAGCGAAAGCTCCGATCATGCTGAGGCAGACAGACGGCAGGCTGGTCCCATTGAGCGAGCGGCAGGCGGATCAGGTAAACGCGCTGGGGATTCCCGGCGTCCTCGCCCTGAAGGTGACGGAGCGCTATCGGACGGACGAGGTGGCCAAGCACGTGATCGGCTACATCCACCGCAATCCCGATCTGGTCCGCAAGCTCTATCCGGACGAGTGGGCGGAAGGGAAAATGAACGCAGACAGCACGGTCGGCGCGTCCGGCCTGGAACGCAGCTTTGACCGGTTTTTGCAGGGCGTGGAGCCATCCGTGCTCTCCTACTATGTGGACGGCGAGGGAAAGCCGCTCAAGGGTCTGGACATCCGCTACACGCGGCAGGAAAACGAGTACTACCCGCTGTCGCTGGTCACCACGCTGGACGCCGACCTGCAGCGCCGCTTGGAGCGGTCGGCGGACAGCGCCGGTATGCAAGAAGGGGCGATCGTCGTGCTGGATGCCGAACACGCAGACGTCCTGGCGATGGTCAGCCGGCCGCAGTACGACCAGACGAAGGTGGACGTGCAGCAGGGGGCGTGGCGAAACCGCGCTGTCAAGCAGTACACTCCCGGTTCCGTATTCAAGACGGTTGTGGCCACGGCTGCCCTGGCGGAGGGGCTGGTTTCCCCCACCGAGCGGTTTGTCTGCCGCGGCAGTTATGGCAAATACGGCTTTTCCTGCTGGAAGCGGGACGGTCATGGCGCGCTGACAATGGAGGAGGCGTTTGCCCAGTCCTGCAACATCACCTTTGCCGAAATTGCCAAACGGATCGGCGGGGACAAACTGGAAGACTACGCCCGCCGTCTGGGCTTGTCTTCTCCGGTGGGCCACGTCACGCCGCACCTGTTCAAACTGGACGGTTTTCGGCAGATGGACGGCGAGGAGCAGGGACGGGTGTTCGCCGAGTCGGTATCCCGCCAGGATGAAGGTGTATTGATCCAGACAGCGATCGGCCAGCGGGATGTGCGGATTACGCCGCTGCAGGCCGCCAATCTGATGGTGACCATCCTGCGGGGCGGGCAGCCCGGCCAGGTGCGGTTGGTGAGTGAGATCGCGTATCGAAACGGTCAGACGTTTTACCGCTTTCCGGAGCACCGGCTGCCGGAGTCGGGGATTGACTATGTGACAGCCAAAAAAATGAGGCGCCTGCTGCGCCTCGTCGTAACCGAAGGAACGGGCCGGCTGCTGCTGCAGGCGCCGTGGCCGGTGGCGGGCAAAAGCGGCACCGCGCAGACGGGGGCTGGCGACGGCAGCAACCACCTCTGGTTTGTCGGCTACACGCCGGTCGACACCCCCCGGTACGCCATTGCCGTCGTCGCGGCAAACCAGCCAGCCGGGGAGTCGACCAAGGCTATGGAGATTTTCCGTCGCGCTGTCGAAGCGATCGCCGAGTGGCAAGCTCAATCTTCTCCACTTCGCGCAGGGAGTTTTCCAGAATAAAAGCGCGCGCCTGCAGCTTGTCTTGTCTGTTCAGTCCGACAATCAGCATGATCGGCGATGAAGACATGTAGAGGGACTGATTTGCCTTCGTCCAAATCGTACGGCGGTCTCCCTTGCTGGGCGTCAGCCTTTTGATGGTGTGGCTGTGCCAATCTCCGATGTACTGCCAGCGCTGCCGTCGGCTCAACTTGCGCACCAGCCTGCGCAGGTGGTCGTCGTCAAACAGGATGGCGTTGGGATGACGAACGGCTTTGGGACCGGGATCGCTGGCATAGGTAATCAGCCACTCTTTATCGTTTAACGCGTATCCCATCAATATCCCTCCCGTTTCCAGGGAGGGATTATTTCTGACTGAAAGTTCGATCTGCTTCCACGCCTTGGGCGTGATATACAGCGAGGTCATGGCCTGGTTACCTCCTTGACTCAACCTCCACAGGTCCGCCATTTATCCTATGCTGCAGCATGCCAATGTGATTGTGACTTTTGTCATGCGACTATTGTCGAAAAAAGGTTGTCAGAAAAAGTGGTTGTTTTCTATAATTTAGAAAAAATATGAATGCTAGGAAAGGTTTGATGCTATGCCAATGGCTTCTGTAAATCCTGAACTGGTCGGCAAAGTGCTGGCCGAGGATCTCTATTCGGATGCCGGTGTGCTGCTGTTGCCTCGGCGAACCGTACTGACAGCCGCTCACGTGAATTCGCTGCGCAAACAGCGCATCACGCGCGTCAGCATCGCAGAAGACCTGTCTGAGGGGAATGGCGAAAAGATCTCCGCCCAGCTGCTGGACAAGGGTGGGGACCGGGAGATTGTGGTCTGCTACCTGGAAGCGATGGAGCAGACGAGGCGGCTGTTTGAGCGCGTGGACATTGGACAGATGCCGAGCCTGCACGAGTTCTGCCAGGCGTTTCAAACGCTGGCGGATCAGGTGGGGGAGCGGCTCGGGCTGTTTCGATCCCTGTACGTGCTGGAAGGTGCGGACAGCTACACGTACCGCCACTCCCTCAACGTTGGGATTCTCTGTACGCTGATCGCCCGCTTGTTGAAATGGGACGAGGAGCGTATCTCGTTGATGGGAGCGGCCGGTTTTCTGCACGATATCGGCAAAACGCGCGTGCCGCGGGAAATCCTGCTCAAACCCGGCAAGCTGACGGACGAGGAATTTGCCGAGATGAAGCGGCACACCGTGTACGGGTACGAGATTCTCAAGCAGATGGAGGACGCTCACGAAACACTCGCGATTTGTGCCCTGCTGCACCACGAGCGGCTGGACGGCTCCGGCTATCCGGACGGGCGGAAGGATGAGCAGATCCCGCTGGAGTGTCAGGTGGTGGCAGTTGCCGACATGTTTGACGCAATCTGCTCCGACCGCGTCTACAAGCAGCGGACGTCCCCGTTTGAAGCGGCCCGCATGCTGTGGAAGGAGGCGTGCGACGGTCTGCTCAACATTGAAATCGTCTCCCCGTTCGTCCACTACATCGCCCAGCTTTACGTGGGAGCCAAGGCGCGGCTCAACAACGGCGAAGAGGTGCAAGTGATCCTGATTCACCGGGATGAGCCGATGCGTCCGTTGGTTCGCCGGCAGGGAGAGTTTGTCGATCTTCGCAACCACCGCCAGTTGTGCATCGATAAAATGCTGGGATAGCCGCCGTTGGCCGGTCGTCGTGATGCCCATTGCCGGAAGCCGACGAGGCCAATCGTCGCGTCCCGGTCATGTACGGTCATGGTAAAGGTACGACCATCAATATCCGTAATAACCGATACCTTCCGCATGCCCGCGGTATCCGTTTCCAAGCCCCGGGGCAAGGCGGGAGGTGTTTGTTCTTGTAAAAAAACAAAAGCATTCCTGTCCGTTATGGGAAGCGGAAGAAACGATCTGATGTTGATATGCCAAAATTGTGGGAGTAAAATAACAAGAAAAAGCAATTAAAATCGTATGAAATATGTTGCAAATCAACCGGTTGACAAGACAAACAAAAGGAGGAACTGCGTGTCATGTTGGTTTCAAAAAGGCAGCAGGAGATTCTCGAACTGCTGGAACAGAAGGGACACGTCTACGTATCCAACTTGAGCAAGCAGTTTCAGGTGACGAAAGAGACGATACGCCGCGATCTGGAGGCATTGGAGAAACAGGGATTGATTCACCGCACGCACGGCGGTGCAGTGCTGAACCAGCGGGAAAAAGAAGTATCGCCGCTCATCCAGCGCGAAGTCGCCCATCTGGAAGCGAAGCGGGAGATCGCCAGGGAAGCGGCCAAAGGCATCCAGGACGGGGACATCATCGCCCTCGACTCCAGCGACGTCTCCTTTCAGTTGGCCCGGCTTCTGGGCGAGCGGGAGATCACCGTAATCACCAATTCCATCGCCGTCACCCTGGAGTTTCTCCGTCAGGACAAGGTAAAGGTGATCACCGTCGGCGGCTATTTGAACAAGGACTCCACCTCGTTTTTCGGCACGATGACGGAAAAGTCCATCGAAGGTTACCACGTGGATAAGTTCTACTTCTCCTGCCACGGGATTCATCTGGAACACGGCATATACGAGAACAACGAGATGGAAGCGCAGGTCAAACAGAAGTTCATCTCAATCTCCGACCGCTTGATCCTGCTGGCCGACCACACGAAGTTCGGGCAGAAGTCGCTGACCAACCTGCTCTCCCTGGACAAGGTGGACCAGATCATCACGGATCACGGATTGCCGCTCAACCAGTTGTCCGCTTTCAAAGTAGAGGGGTTGAATATACAACTCGCCCAGTCGTAAAAGGTGGGTTCTTTTCTGTTTTCCAACCCAACATTTTCGCCTGGAAAAGAGAAGCAATTCCGCAAAATCGTGTGGGATTGCTTCTCTTTTGTTGGTTTCGGAATATTGAAAAAGCAAAAAAATGCGGATAATATGTGGGACAAACAAAGCATCAATCGATTCAGGAGGAGCCGAGATGCAGAACAAGCTGGTGTTTGGAATTGATTTTGGAACGGAATCGGCTCGCGCCGTTCTAGTGGATGCAGCAAACGGAGAAGTGAAAGCGATTGCAACCAAACCGTACGCCCACGGCGTAATCGTGGAGACGCTGCCGGGTACGTCGGTTCGGCTGGACAGCGAATGGGCGCTGCAGGACCCTCAGGATTACCTGGATGCGCTGGTGGATACGATCCGAGCCTGCATGAAAGAGGCCGGGGCCAGACCGGAGCAGGTGATCGGCATAGGGGTGGACTTTACCGCCTGCACGATACTGCCGATCCGCGCTGACGGAGAACCGCTCTGCGCCGATCCCGCATTTCGCGGCAACCCGCACAGTTGGGTGAAACTGTGGAAGCACCACGCCGCAGAACCGGAAGCAAACGAGATCACCGCGTTGGCACGGGAGCGAGGAGAAGCGTTTCTCCGCTATTACGGCGGCTCCCTCTCGTCTGAGTGGCTCCTGCCCAAAGTGCTGCAGATTCTGCGCGAAGCCCCCGAGGTGTACCATGCGGCAGACCGCTTCGTGGAGGCGGGGGACTGGATCGTCCAGCAGTTGACGGGCGAATTGAAGCGCAACTCCTGCGCGGCGGGGTACAAGGAAACCTGGAACAAACGGAACGGCTACCCGCCGTCTGATTTTTTGAAAGCCCTTCATCCGGACATGGAGCATTTTGTCCGTGACAAGATTGCCACCCCGATCTGCCCGGTCGGCACCTACGCCGGCCATCTGACGGAAGAGATGGCCCGTCGGCTGGGCCTGACGGAACAGGTGGCTGTCGCCGTGGCCACGATAGATGCCCATGCGAGCGTGCCTGGGGCGGGGATCGTCGAACCCGGTCAGATGCTGATGGTGATGGGAACGTCCATCTGCCACATGGTGATGGCGGAAGAGGAACTGTTTATCCCGGGGATAAACGGCGTTGTGGAAGACGGGATTCTCCCCGGACTGTATGGATACGAAGCTGGGCAGGCTGCCGGAGGCGACACGTTGGCCTGGTTTATCCGTCACGGCGTGCCAGCTGCCTATCACCAGGAAGCGGAACAGCGGGGCATGTCCCTGTACGCCCTCATGGAAGAAAAAGCGAGGGCGATCAAGCCGGGAGAGAGCGGGCTCATCGCGCTGGATTGGCTGAACGGTAATCGCTCCGTGCTCAACGACGCCTCCCTGTCCGGCCTGATCGTCGGCATCCGGCTGGAGACGAAGCCGGAAGAGATTTACCTTGCCCTGATGGAAAGCCTGGCGTTTGGCACGCGCACCATCATCGAAGCGTTTGAAAACGGGGGCCTCCCCATCCGCAAGCTGTACGCCTGCGGCGGTTTGTCCGTCAACAACCGCCTGCTGATGCAAATTTTCGCCAACGTGACAGGCAAGCAGGTGGAAGCAGTTTCGAGCCCCAATGCTTCCGCGCTGGGCGCCGCCATGTTCGGCGCGGTCGCTGCAGGGGCAAACGCCGGCGGCTACGATTCGATCATGGAAGCGGCCAGCCGGATGAAAGACGGCCACTCCGTCGTCTACCGGCCGGATGATCAGGCGCGTCAGACGTACGACCGGCTCTACCGGCTGTACAAGGAGCTTCACGACACCTTTGGACGGGGAACCCTGATGAAGGAATTGAAATCGGTAAAAAAATGGACGGAGCGTTTGACATGAAAATTTGCGTGGTTGGCAGTTTGAACACGGATATGGTAATCAGGACCAAGACGTACCCCCGCCGAGGGGAGACGCTGTTTGGCGAGACGTTAGACATCCTCCCGGGCGGCAAGGGCGGCAACGCCGCGACCGCGATCGCCCGGCTGGGCAAAAAGGTGCTGCTGGTCGGATCGGTCGGACAGGACTCGTTTGGCGATCGGCTGCTGGCGGAGCTCAAGGCCAACGGCGTCGACGTGTCGGGGGTGAAGCGCAGCGCAGCGGCCAAGACCGGGACAGCGATGATCACGATTGACGCCTACGCGGAAAACACCATGCTGGTGGTGCGCGGGGCCAATGCGGACCTGGCACCGGAGGACGTCGACAAGGTGCTCCCCGAGCTCCAGTCCTGCCGCATCCTGCTGACGCAGATGGAAACGGGCGAGCGGGCGGTCGTCTACGCGATGCAGAAGGCCAAGGAGAACGGCAGTCTGGTGATTCTCGACCCGGCGCCGGCGGAAGGCATCACGATGCGGGCGCTGCAGTACGCTGACATCGTCATTCCGAACGAGCAGGAGACGAAGTACATGACCGGCATTGAGATTGATGGTCCCGACGACGCCCGACAAGCGGCCCGGTACTTCCAGTCGCTCGGCGTTTCCCGGTCGATCATCAAGATGGGGCAGCGGGGCTGCCTGGTCTTCACCCCGGAACGCTCGGAGTACATCGAAGCGATTCCGGTTCAGGCGGTGGACACAGTCGTCGGTGACACGTTTTCCGGCGCGCTGGCCTGTGCGCTGGCCGACGGAAAAGACTTGTTTCAGGCAGCCCGTTTTGCAAGCGTTGTCAGTGCGCTGAAGGCAACCCGTTTCGGCGCCCAGGTGGGCATCCCCACACTGGCGGAAGTGCGGTCCTTCATCGCCGAACGCGGACTGCGCGAATATTTGGACGGGACAGCCGCGGCACATGACTGACGGAGGTGTGGACGATGCAGCCGTATTTGTTGGAAATGAAACACATCAGCAAGACGTTTCCGGGGGTGAAGGCGCTCGACGACGTGCAGTTGGCGGTGCGTGCAGGTGAAGTGCACGCCTTGATCGGAGAGAACGGGGCGGGCAAGTCGACGCTGATCAAAATCCTGGCAGGCGTGTATCACCCCGACCCCGGAAGCCGCTTTTTCTTTGACGGCAAGGAAGTGGAGATCAAAAAGCCGCTGGACGCGACCCTGCAGGGCATCTCCATCATTTATCAGGATTTGAGCCTCTTTCCCAACCTGAGCGTGGCGGAAAACATCTGCATGGGCCGCGATGCCGGAAAAGGACCATTTCGCCTGGTCAAGCGGAAAGAAAAGAGGGAGCTGGCCGCCCGCATCCTGAACGAATGGGGTTTTGGCATCGATCCTGACGCCCGCCTGGACACGCTGAGCATCGCAAAGCAGCAGCTCGTCGCCATTGCCAGAGCGATTGCCTTCGAGGCCAAGCTGATCATCATGGACGAGCCCACCTCGTCGCTCTCGTCCGGCGAAGTGGAGCTGCTGTACAAGGTGATTGACGACTTGAAACGAAAAGGCATCGCCATCCTGTTTGTCAGCCACAAGATGGAGGAGTTGTTCAAGGTGTCGGACCGGTTCACCGTGCTGCGGGACGGGAAGTACGTCGGCACGTACGCCAGGGAAGAGCTAAACGAAGATAAGCTGATCGCACTGATGGTCGGACGAAAAGTGGAGGCGGTGTCGAGGCAGGAGACGCAGCCGGGCGAGCCGGTCCTGGAAGTCGTCTCGCTGTCCAAGCGGGGCCATTTCAAGGACGTCTCGTTTACCCTGCGAAAAGGGGAAGTGGTCGGCATCACCGGGCTGGTCGGTTCGGGCAGGACGGAGTTGGCGCATGCGTTGTTCGGCTTGCAGCGGCCGGACGCGGGCGAGATCAGGTTGAACGGAAATGTGGTGAACATTTCATCCACAGCGGAGGCGGTAAAACTGGGCATCGCCTATGTCCCGGAAAGCAGGCAGCGGGAAGGACTGATCCTGCAGCAGTCGATCGTCCGCAACGTCTCCCTGCCGATCCTCAAGCAGTTGAAAAACCGCCTGGGGTGGATCGACGGAAATCAGGAGGCGAAACTGGCCGAGGGATACATCCGCTCGCTGGACATTCGCCCCGCCATCCCGGAGATGGCCACCGGCAACATGTCAGGCGGAAACCAGCAAAAAGTGGTCATTGCCAAATGGCTGTCGACAAACCCGCGCATCCTGATCGTCGATGAACCGACCAACGGGATCGACATCGGGGCGAAGACGGAAATTCACAAACTGATCCGCTCTCTGGCTGCCAACGGGCTGGCGGTGATTGTCATCTCGTCCGATTTGCCGGAAGTGCTGGCCGTCAGCGATCGCGTGCTGGTCATGCGAAAAGGGACGATTAGCGGGGAACTGTCCATAAAGGAAGCGACCCAGGAGAAAATCATGAACCTGGCTTTGATCGGACGACCAAAGGCAAAAGGAAATGAGGCGGTCGGATTATGAACAAAATCCTGAAATCAAGCGAGTTTGGAATCGGAGTCATCCTGCTGCTGCTGTCCGCGGCGCTGGCGGCCACCAGTCCCGTCTTTTTGACGGCGGACAACATCCTGGACATCTTGAAGGGCAATGCCGTGCTGGGCATCCTCGCAATTGGGATGACGCTGGTGATCATCACCGGCGGGATTGACGTCTCCGTCGCTGCAGTGACGGCCGCCATCACCGTCATCATCGGCAAATTGGCCGTTTCGCTGCACGACAGCGGATGGAGTCTGGCCGCCATTTTTCTCGCCGCGCCGCTCGCGGGAGTGCTGTTCGGCCTGGTAAATGGGCTGCTCGTCGCCAAGACAAAGATTCCACCGATCGTGGCCACGCTGGGCACCAAAAGCATCCTGGCCGGTGCCACGCTGTACGTCACAAACGGGGCGTACATGAACAGCAGCGATTTGCCGGAAGCGTTTCTCCGCTTCGCCCAATGGAAACCTTTCGGGGTATCGGTTCTCATCCTCATCTTTTTTGCGGTCGCGCTGTTTACCTGGTTTCTGCTGAATCACACCGTCATCGGCCGCTCGGTCGTGGCGATGGGCGGCAATCCGGTTTCGGCAATGCGGGCGGGGATTCACCTGCAGTCCGTACAGTTGTTTGTATACGCTTACATGGGCTGCCTGGCGGGCATTGCCGCGATCGTGCAAACCGCGTACACCAAAGGGGTGGACCCGAACGGGTTCAACGGCTTCGAGCTGACCGTTATCGCCGCCGTCGTCCTGGGCGGGGCCAACATCATGGGCGGCTACGGTTCCATCCCGGGAACGATCCTGGGTGTGCTGCTGCTCGGTGTGATGCAGAACGGTCTGATCCTCGCCCATGTCGATACATTCTGGCAGGATATCGTGACCGGCGCGATTATCTTGATCGCCGTCACCTATGACGTGATCAAGCGGAAGCGCGAGGAAGCCAACCGGGCAAAAATCGAGATCGAGGCGTAGGAGCGGGGTGAGGACATGAATTTTCTCTCGAAAGAATGGATTCTCGGCTACGTGTTTGCGGGACTGTTTCTGTTGATGACGCTGTTTGTCCCGGGATTTTTTGACACGTACAACCTGATCAACATGCTGTTTCAACTCCCCGAACTGGGCATATTGTCGCTGGGAATGATGGTCGTGCTGCTGACGGCGGGGATCGATTTGTCGATCACCTTCCTGGCGGCGCTGGCTGGCGTGATCGTGGCAATGCTGCTGACCAACGGGTATTCCGTGCCGGTTTCCATCCTGGCCGGCTTCGCCACTGCGCTGGCCGGGGGGCTTCTCAACGGATTTTTCATCGCCGTCGTCGGCGTTTCCCCTATTCTGGTCACGCTGGGCACGATGACTTTGTTTGAGGGGATTGTCCTGCTGCTGACAAAAGGCAACAGCATTTCCGGCTTTCCGGAGAGCTACTCACTGATCGGCAACGGCCTCTTGGGAGTCGTTCCGATTCCGATCCTGATCTTTGCGGTGATTGCCGTGATCCTGTCCATTCTGCTGAACAAGACAGCGTGGGGCCGCAGCGTCTACATGTTCGGCAACAACCCGACGGCGACGCTGTTTTCCGGGATTAACACGACCCGGGTCGTCCTGTTGGTCTACCTGTTTGCCGCATTAATGACCGCGGTGGCGGCCATCATCATGACCAGCCGCTACAATTCTGCCAAGGTGGACATCGGCAGCTCGTACCTGCTGCAAAGCATCGCTGTCGCAGTCCTGGGCGGCACCAGCATTTCCGGCGGGTACGGCAAAGTGATCGGAGTCGTGCTGGCCGTGGGGATTTTCCAGATCATCTCCAACGGGCTGAATCTGCTGGGCGTCTCCAGCATGGTCATCGACATCCTGATGGGCACCATCCTGATTGGCGTCCTGCTGATCAACTATGTCTCAGCAAAGCGCAAGCAAAGTCAGACCGCGTGAAGGGAGGGATGCTGCCGAACCTATAAAGTCATCCGCTTCTTTCACCTTTTGTCCAATACAAAATCTCTGATCAAGAGACACAGGGGGAGTTTTGATGAAAAAGATGAACAAAATGCTGTCTGTTTCCGTCTCCGTTTTGCTGACACTGGGCTTGATGACGGGCTGTGCCGTACAGAAAAATACGGCCGCTCCTGCTGATGGCGCGGCAGGGGGAAAAGCGACGGCAAGCTGACAATCGCCGTCGTTCCCAAACTGGTCGGTATCCCGTACTTCAACGCGTCGGAAAAAGGGGCAAAGCAGGCAGCAGACGCACTGGGCGTTGAGCTGATCTACACCGGCCCGACCCAACCGGACGCCGCGCAGCAGGTGAAGGTGATCGAGGACCTGATCGCCAAAAAGGTAGATGTGATCGCCGTCGCGCCGAACGACGCCGCCGCACTGACGCCGGTGCTGAAAAAGGCGAAGGATCAAGGCATCAAGGTGATGGACTGGGACACGCCGGCCGATCCTTCGGTGGTTGAACTGTCCGTCCATCAAATCGACGACGAAGTGTACGGACGCCACATGGTTGACCTGCTTGTCCAGGCGATGGGCACCGACCGCGGTAAAGTGGCGATCGTGACGGGCGGCTTGTCGGCGCAAAACCTGAACACCTGGATCGACTGGTCGAAAAAGCAGATTGCCGAGAAGTACCCCAACCTGCAGATCATCGGGGACAAGATCGGCACGGACGAGAAACAGCAGGTGGCGTACCAAAAGACGCTTGACCTGCTGAAGGCCAACCCCGACCTGAACGGCATCCTGGCCTACTCCACGGTGGCGCCGCTCGGTGCAGCTCAGGCGATCCAGGAAAAAGGCCTGCAGGACAAGGTGTCGCTCGTAGGCGTGGCGCTGCCCAAGGACTCGAAACCGTTCCTGGAAGACGGATCGCTCGATACGGCGACGCTGTGGGACCCGGTGAAACTGGGCTATTTGACCGTCACCCTGGCCAAAGACCTGGCGGAAGGCAAGAAGCCGACCGACGGCCAGGAGGTGGCGAACGTCGGCAAGATCGAAGTGAAGGAAGACGGCAAAACCGTCATCATGGGACCGCCAAGCGACTTCACCAAGGAAAACGCCGGCAACTACGATTTTTAATCAGAGCCGCACAGACGCTGTCAACAAACGGAGGCTGCCTGTATTCAGGCAGCCTTTCGTTAGAGAGGTTCAAAGGCAAGCCGCTCTCCAAACTCTATGTAGAACTTCTTCAAGCCATGGCTGGTAATTTGGTATCGATAGTCATACAGGCATTATTGAGTATGTTTTGTAATCATATAAAAACAAACCAAATTACAAAGAGTCCCTATGCCAAGAAAGCCCCGCACGGCAGGAGGAACATCCAAATAAAGCGTCTCGATCAGCATCGCGACAAACAAGATTAAGTAAGTGATTTGCAAAAAGATTTTCTTATTCATTTTCGCACCTCGATCCATAGGCGAAAAAGCCATTGTCCATTACAGACTAATGTCTCTATTCTCATTATTGAATATACACTTACTAAAATAAACATCGGGTTCGTCCAATTTTTGTAATTCATCACTTTCTGGGCTGAGGCAAGGTTGGCAGCAACTTCTGCACTCGCTTGCAGACGAGAGTAGGTTGCATACGCATCTCCAGTGATACCCGCTAGCGTAGTCACAGTTGCAGCCCCTGCAAGAACCGCTTGCGCCAATCCTGCGGCGCCAGCCGGGAAACCTGCTACAATGCAGAAAAAGGATGTGATTGATTTTCTGTCAATCACATCCTTTTTCTCCTACCTGCCCTGCGTCTGCTTCGTCCGATAAAACTCATTAAACAACTTCATCAATGCCCGCTTCTCGATCCGCGACACGTACGAACGGGAAATGCCCAGCTCGCGGGCGATTTCCCGCTGTGTCTTCTCTTTGTCCTGGTCCAGACCGAACCGGCCAATGATCACTTCTTTTTCCCTCTCATCGAGGATGTGGATGTGCTGGTAGATCTTGTTTGACTCCAGCTTGAGCTGCACGGTGTCCACGACCTCGTCAATCTCCGTGCCCAGCACGTCGATCAGGGTGATTTCATTCCCTTCCTTGTCGGTTCCGATGGGGTCGTGCAGCGACACGTCCTTTTTGGTTTTTTTCAAACTGCGCAGATGCATCAGAATCTCGAGTTTACTGTCAAACGTATGCGGACCGTCGTATGTGGCAGCGGCGGGTGCCGCTTGTTGGCGTGCAATCCGTGACTGGTGTGTCTGTGTTGTGCTTATCTCCTCAACGTCACATTCTCTCGCCAGCCGAGCTCGTACGAAATCCGTCTGACAGTCTCCTTAAGCACCTGGATTAATTCAGGCAGCCGCTCGTCGCCGAATCGAACATCCGGACCGGCAATGCTTAATCCGGCACAGATGCGGCCGAGATGGTCAAAAATGGGCGCCGCCACCGCCGCGGTGTTTTCCTCCAGTTCCGAATAGCTGACGGTATAGCCGTTTTTCCGCGCTTCGGCGAGTACGTCCCGGAGCCGCTGCTTGTCCGTAATGGTTCCGGAAGCGTATGGAACCAGCGTGGTCGCGTTTATATACTGTTCACGTTCCTGTTCGTCCAGAAAGGCGAGGATGATGCGGGAACAGGCTCCCGCGTAGAGTGGGGATCTTCTGCCAATTTTCGTATAAAGCCGGACCGGATGCAGTGTGTCCAACTTCTCAATATACATGGCCTGGTCCCCGTCGCGAACGATCAGATTGACAGCCTCGTCCACCTGATCCCGCAAGGTTTTCATCAATGGCAACGCGATTTGGCGGATATCCAATCGCTCGGCCACCAATTGGCCGAACTGCAGGAATGTCAACCCCAGCGAGTAGCTGCCGTCTTCGTTTTTCTGTAAGAATCCCATCTCTTCCAGCGACCCTGTCATGCGGTGAATGGACGTTTTGGGCATGCCCGACAGTTCTACCATCTCATTGAGGCTTAGTTTCGCGTGTTGGAGAAACAGATTCAGCACTTCCATCGATTTGACAAGTGTCTTGTTCTTGTGTTGTACCATGAGCCCCTTGATCCTCCCCAGCCAATCAAAAGATGGACCCCAACGACTACGGGTGAAGATTTGGTCATGCACAGACCGCCGCAGAGTGGTGTTCCGTATTTCAGAACATTCATTTCAAAATTGTTACTATTATGATAGTATTTCGTAAATGAGAAAATCAACATGTACATTTTGAAAATGGACGAGGGCTGGCAGTCCAATTTCGCTTTGTTTGCCAATCCGCTACTTTTGACAAGCCCAAGCCGCATACCTTCTGACAGGGAGGGATGTGCGGTGCGTGTACAGCTCATACCTGGAGATTCTGCTCACAGTCTCCGATCCGCCTGTTATCAGTACTTGTCAGGAAAATACAGGAGGGAGAAGCTGAATGGTCGGGATTTACGCCAGGGTGAGTACGGAGGAACAAGCGAAAAGCGGATTCAGCCTCAACGACCAAATCAGGGAGTGCCGGAAGAAAGCGGGGACCTGCGAGGTGGTCGAATACGTCGATGACGTATCGGGTGAGTTTCTCGACCGGCCTGCCCTCACCAAACTGCGGCATGATGTAAAAGAAGGCTTGATTACAAAAGTAATCTGCCTGGACCCGGACCGGCTTTCGCGCAAGCTGATGAACCAGCTGATCATCACGGATGAATTTGACAAACGCGGGGTTGAGCTGGTGTTTGTCAATGGAGAGTACGCCAAAACGCCGGAAGGGCAGCTGTTTTACAGCATGCGCGGGGCCATCGCGGAATTTGAAAAAGCCAAGATCAATGAGCGGATGAGCCGGGGACGGAGGGAAAAGGCGCGGCAAGGTCGAGTGCTGCGGGATTTTAAAATCTACGGATACGGCTATGATCCCGCCACCGAGCAATTGGTGGTGAAAGAGGACGAGGCCGTGGTGATCCGGCTCATCTTTGATCTTTTCACACAGCCCAACGGCCTGGTGCAGGGCATCAATGGAATTGCAAAGTACCTGACGGACAAGGGAGTGCCGACAAAACGGGGAGCGAAAGTGTGGCACCGGCAAGTGGTTCGGCAGATTCTGATGAACGAAGCGTACATCGGGAAATTTTATCAAAATCGCTGGAATACGGAGGGGATGCTGGGAAACAGGTTTCGTTCGCCCGAGGAGAAAGTCCGGATGAGACAGCGGCCAAAAGAAGAGTGGATTTTACTCCCGTGCCCTGCGATTGTCGATGAATCCACCTTTGCGCTGGCACAAAAAATGCTGAAGGAAGCACGGAGGCGATGGGCCGGCAGACGGCTTCATTCCTATTTGTTAAGCGGGTTGGTCCGCTGCGGCGACTGCGGCAATACGATGACCGGGCGAAAGACAAAGCATTGGGGGAGGGACGTCTACGAGTACACGGACATCAAAAACACGGCGGGAGCCAAACACCGCGGCTGCGGGCGGCGCGTGAAGTGCGACGAGCTGGACCGGGAAGTGTGGGAAACCATCCGAACCTGGCTGAATCAGCCGGAGGAAATGGCGGCAGCCGTTGAGCAGCGCGACGAACCCTCGTTTGAGCAAGCTGAAATGGACCGGCTGACGAAAGAGTTGAACAAAACCAGAGTCGGCCGCAAGCGGTTGCTGAAGCTGTTTGCGTCAGGGGAAGATGCACTGGGAGAAGAGGAGCTTCGCCAGGAACTGCAAGAGCTGAAGAACAAAGAAGAGCGATTGGTGCAGCAGCTTGCAGAATGGCAGGAGCGGGTGAAACGCATGGAGGAAACGGGGGAGAACCGGAATGTCCTTTGGGAAGCGGCCAACTACTACTTGTCCAAGGCGCCTGAGGAGCTTACGTTTGAAGATAAACGGGAACTGATTCGCCATGTCGTACGCGAGGTCAAGGTCTTTCAGGATCACATCGCCGTCTACACCTTCTGATTCAGATGCATCCCGATTGACAGTAGGAGATCATTTTCAATGCAGCGGGCGGCATACGTCGCCAGTTTGGTCCCTTTTTCTACCTGGTAGCTCTCGATGGCTTTGATCAGTCCGATCGTCCCGATGGAAATCAGGTCTTCGCTGTCTTCGCCGGTGTTTTCAAACTTTTTGAGGATGTGAACACAATTCGATGCCATTTCCAGATGAAAGGAACTGCTGCCGCTTCAACTCGTCAAGGGCGCCGACGGCCGTGACTTGCACTTCGTCGCCATCAAAGCGGATCAGGATCTCATCAACCAACGTTTCCACGATATGGCGCTTATCCGCAAAGCTGAGTTGATCGCCGCCGCTCTCTACAAACGTTCGAATCGTTTGCGTCAGCTGAGCCGCTTGGGTGGCGGAAAGCTTTCTTTCCAACACTTCGGACAGTTGCTTTTCATAGCCGGAGAGTTCTTGCTTTAGCGACGTTAACCCGGCGTTGATGTGCCGCATTTCGTTGAGCATCTCTTGTTCGTCGATGACTTCTCGCTTGAACATGAGTTTAATCTTTTCTTTTTCCTTTTCTTTCTGCTCGATTTGCCGTTTGATATTCTCCGCAGCAGACTGCAGCTCCATATGAAGCTCTGTCGATCGGTTTTGCAACCGTTCGATGTAATCAGCGGGATTGGACAGCGTTTCCAGGACTAACCGCCATACGAAATCGTCGAGCATATCGGCGCGCAGCGTTCGGGTTGGACACTTTTCGACGCCTTCGCCATACCGCTTTGGAGTTTTGTTTGGACAACGATAACACGTGTAACGGATCTTTTCCCCTGTCTCTTTATGAGTTCGCCCGCTATACGTCGTTGCCTGCCACATCCGGCCGCAATGTCCGCAACGGATCATGGATTTTAACAAGTAATCATATTTGACGTTTCCCGATTTCTTTTTGTTTTTCTCTCTCCGCGACTGCGCCAGGGCGAAAACCTGCGGGTCAATGATGGGAGGAACCTCGACCAGAATCCAGTCATTTTCATCGCGGAACGTAACCGTTTTTTTGGGGTTCCCGTTCTTCGTTTTTTCTCCGCGGATTTTGCGTGTTTCCCGCCGATTGTAATAAAACCTGCCGATATACACTTCCGACGTTAACACGCGCCGAATGGAACTGGCACTCCAGTTCCGGCTTTCACCGCGTTTCGGCACGGCTCCGAGCGAATACAGACGTTCCCCGATCTCCCGCAGCGTATAATGATCATAGACATACCAGTGATACATTTTGCGGACAAATTCTGCTTCCTCCTCATTGATCACCAACGTATGCCCGCTCAGGTCATAACCGTACGGAGCCGTCCGCATCGGCATAATTTTTTTCTCTTTCTCCACCGCTTTGAGTCGGCCGCGCACCGTCCGTTTTTTAATCAACGACAACTCGTACTGGGCAATGGAGCTCATGAGATTGAAAAAGAGCTGTCCCTCCGGAGTGTTTCGGTACTCCGTATCCACGAAGATGATCTCAACATCGCTTCTCTCCAATTCTCGGCAGAGGATTAATTTATCGGTCAAATCTCTGGTCAATCGGTCGGGATGTGTAACAATCAATCGATTGATGATTCCCTGCGCGACATCCTGCCTTAAGTCATTCATCGCCGGTCGGTCGATGTCCTCGCCCGTAAAACCTTCTTCACGATATACCTTCAGCATATTTTCTGAAAGCCCCATGTCTCTCGCTTTTCGAATGCAAATCTCAACTTGCGCATCAAGACTGGTTCCCTCAGACGCCTGCATGCCCGTTGAAACCCTTGAGTAGATTGCGGTGTACATAATGAAACAGGCTCCCTTCAATTTTTGCTAATACAACCAATGACACCCGAAGCAACAAAAAAACCGGCTTATTCAGTCGGTTTTAAAAATCAATCGTTTTAAGATATAGTCGATAACTGCGTATTTGGCCTCGTTGGCGGATAAGGCGCTCGAGGGGGGGGAACCGCAAAAGGCTGCGGCACATATACGATTTTGATGGTCGACATTCGTCCCATGCTCCTCACCTCAATACACCTTATTCCGCCGGTCGATTGTCCTAACACAACCGATCGATGTTTTCGACAAAGGTGCATTGCTCTTTCCTCAATAGGTCAGGGGAGCGGAGTTGCCGCGGATGGCGTTATCGGACGGAATGTCACAAACCTGTGCCTGTGTTGTGATAGCCGGAAAAAAGCTGCGCGTTGAGAATCTCATCCGCCAGGAGAAGATCACGGAAGCGTATCTGATCCGCCTGGTGGATGAAGTTTGCTGCCGGTTTTTTCGAGAAGAGCGCAAACGACATGCCAGTGTGGCAGAGGTGAACGGCAGGTGGGCAACGTTATTGGACTGGCTCCGCTCATGGTATAAAAAACCGGTAACACTCGTTTTTCGCGAGTTGTCACCGGTTTTTTCAAGGCACCGATTATCCGAGCGCCGTTTTCAGGAAAGCTTTAAATCGCAGCAGCGCTACCGCAAGTCCCGCCAACGCGACAGCCGCCAGTACGAGCAGCGATTGCCATATGTCTGCGGTGTGCATGCCGCGAACGATGATGTCCTGGAACGCCTTCTGCGCCCAGAATTGCGGCGTGAAATGACCGATCGCGCGCATCGTGGACGGCATAAGGTCGATCGGGAACCAGAGACCGCCGAGCACAGCCCCGCCCATCGTCAACAACTGCGTGAGTGCCATTCCCTGGTTTTCGCTCCTGACCAGCATTGACAGTGCGAGGCCAAGCCCCGTTCCGCACAGCGCAAGCGCGAACACCAGCAAGGCGATTGCAGTGATGTCGCCGAGCTGCAAGCCGTAAACCCAGTGTCCGAACAACAGCAGCACCGTGCATTGGATCAGCGCCACCGCGAGATAGGCCAGCCACATGCCCGCCAGGTAGCTGATCGGCTTGATCGTCGTGCTGCGCATACGCGCGATCATGCCCGATTCCTTGTCGCTCATAAACCGCCGAATCATCGAAATGATGACGAAGAAGACGAACATGACGGTATAGCCGGGTACATATTGCGAAATACTGCTGTTGGTCAAAGCGTTTTCCGGTCTGTCGTCGATGCGGAACGGCGCGGCCATGACCTGCTCCTGCCACGACTTGGACCGCCCCGTCGCCTGGAGAGCGGCTTTCACCTTGTTGTCCCGATAACCGTTCGCCAGGTTTTCAAGAATGGCGAGCAGGGGGCCGGCAGCAGCTTTGGCCGCGGCGTCGCGATAGACCGTTACCGATGTCTGCTTTCCTTCTTGGGACTCGATCCCTTGCCCGAATTTTCTTGGAATGACGAGCAGCACCGTTTCCTTGCCGTCGCGGATTTGTTGAATTTTGTCCGCCATCTCGCTCTCGACCGCCTCAACCATCTTGTAGCCGCCGGCGTCTTCGATTGCCTGAATGAACGCCCTGGAGGCGGTTGTCTGATCAAGGTCAATGTAGGATATCTTGAGGGACGTATTGCCGGCGCCGTTGAAGATGGTGCCAAACAATACGATAAAGGCAATCGGCAGTACGATCAGCCAGAAAAACAACCCTTTCTCTTTAAGCAGCAGCTTCCATTCTTTGCGTGCTACATTCCACATTGTAAGATCTCCTTTCAGGTTCCACTCAGGAATCGCGCAGCGTCGTTCCGGTCAACGCCAGAAACACGGTCTCCAACGATGGACGGACGACTTCCAGCCGTTTGACGTTGAGCGATCGCTCTTTGCATGCGGAAGCCCAGCAGGCGAGCGCATCGAGCGGCGCCGCCGTTTCCAGCAGCCAGCCGCGCCCTTGCGCCGCCGGTTCGTCGAAGCCCGGAAGCGCCGGCGGCCGTTCGCCTTCCGCCAGTTCCAGGTAGACGGCCTGTGATCCAAATCGGTCGAGCACCTCGTTCAATTCACCTTGGGCGATGACGCTGCCGTGGTCGATGATGGCCAAGCGATCGCACAATGCTTCAACTTCTTCCATATAGTGAGTGGAGTACAGCACCGTTACGCCCTCCCGCTTCAAAGAGCGAATCATTTCAAAAATGTGGTTCCGTGATTGCGGGTCGATGCCTACGGTCGGTTCGTCCATAATGATCAGCTTCGGTTTGTGCAGCAGTGCGGCGGCGATGTTGATCCGGCGTTTCATCCCGCCGGAGAAGGAAGCGATCGGATCTTTTGCCCGGTCTGCCAGGCCGACTTGCTCCAGAACCTCACGAATCCGTTTCTTCAGTTCGCCGCCCCGAACCCCGTACATTTCCCCGAAATAGGTCAGGTTGTCCAGCGAGTTCAACTTCTCGTACAACGTAATCGATTGCGGCACATATCCGAGCTTTGCCTTGATCCGGTCGCCGGAACGGCGAATGTCTTCGCCGAGCACCTTCACACCTCCCGCGTCGAATTCGAGCAGACCAGCCAAAATTTTCATCGTCGTCGATTTGCCGGCGCCGTTTGGACCGAGGAGACCGAAGCAGCTTCCTTCCCGGACGGTGAACGAAATGTCTTTGAGCGCCATTTTGCTGCCGTATGATTTACCGAGACCGTGTATTTCAATTGCAGGTTTCAAAGGAATTCCTCCTTAAAATCGTAAATGTCGGGAAACGATGCGAATTGCACCCGTTAAAGTCAGCCCTGCCAACGCCCAGACGAGCGGAATCGCCGGGTAGATCCATCCGGGCAAAACTGCTGACACCCAAGCATCCGGTTGCTTGGAGAGCACGTTTCCGGCCACCCATGTCAGCGTGTTGGCTGACAGACCGAACAGGATCCACAGAAGCGGCGTCAACACTACCCAGCGTGAATGGGCGACTGCCGCCGTCAGCAGGCCAAGCGCCAGCATGAACGGGGCCAAGCCCAACAGAACGGTCGCGAAGACTGCTTCACCAGCGAACAAGTTGTGCAGCGGCGCGGTTCCAAGCCCGTGAACCGCTGCGTTGTAAAGGACAAGAAGCGTCAGGCTTCCGAAAAACAGCACGTAGACGAGCAGCATGTGCAGGAATGCGGCGCCAAATTTGGCCAGCAGCAGTGTGGAGCGGGAATAGGGCAGCGTAATCCACCAGCCGACAGTCCCGTTTTTCCACTCCCGCAGCAGCACCCGGAACGAAATCATGAAGGTCAGGTAAGGAAGCATATAGGCCAAATACAACAAATACTCCGTCCGAAAACCTCCCCGTTCTTTCCAGACAGTCAATGCCGCCGCCAACAGCAGGACGATGACTCCGCCATACTTCGCCATCCATTTCTTCTGGAAAAACTTTCGCAATTCCAGGCGGAATTCGTGCCGAAGCAAATAACGAAACGTGTTTTCGCTCATATATCCGTCCCCCTTAATCACCGAACAGTTGGCGATAAATGTCCCGTATCGAGCCCCGCTGCGCCCGAAGCTCCTCCACTTCGCCGCACAATACGGCCCGACCGTCCTGAATGAACACCGCATAGTCGAACAGACTTTCCGTTTCTCCGATTTCGTGCGTGCTGATCAGCACTGTCTGCTTCCGTTCGCTGAAGGCATCGATCAGGGACAGCACGATCTGCTCCCGCGAGATCATGTCGATGCCCGAGAACGGTTCGTCCAGCACAAGCAGCGGCACGTCGCGAGCCAGACACAGCACGAGCATCAGCCGAGCCTCCTGGCCTCTGGACATGCCTTCGACTTCCAGTTCCACGTCCAGTTTGAAATCACTCACCAGTTGGTGGGCGCGATCCCGGTTGAATCCCGGAAGCAGCCGTTCTCCCCACTCCAAGGCGTCTGCCACCGTGTGGCCGCCGTACCATCGCGCCCGGTCGGGCAGGTAGGCGATCAAATGGTTACGCTCCCACCCGGGCTGCCGGCCAAACACGTTCACTGTCCCCTGATCGGGAACCGTCATTCCCGCGATGATGCGCATCATTGTCGACTTCCCGGCCCCGTTCGGCCCAAGAATCGCCGTGATGCTTCCTTCAGGAATCGCAAGAGTCAGTTCGTTCAGCCCGCGGCGTTTGCCGTAGTACTTCGTCAACCTGTCGAAGACAATCGCGTTAGCTGTCAAGCCCATCGTCCTCCTTCTCGTGCAACAAACGCAGTATTTCATCCTTTGTCAGTCCGAGACTTTTCATTTTGTTCAAAAAATCCGTCGTTGCCTGCTCCGCCAACATTTGGCGAACTTCCGCGACCCGATTCGCATTGTTTGTTATAAACGTTCCCTGTCCCCGCCGCGTCTCCGTCAACCCGTCACGCTCCAGTTCCTGGTAAGCGCGCAACACTGTATTCGGGTTGATTTTCAGCGCCTGCGCCAGTTCCCGAACGGAAGGTATTTTTTCTCCCAAAGCGATTTCTCCCCTTGCAATGGAATTGCGGAACTGTTCCAGCACTTGCTCATATAAAGGCTGGCTGTAGTCCAGCACAAACCGAATCGGACCGTACCGAAATTCATTCAAACGTCTCCCCCCTTTCCGGTCGAAACGGCTGCAGCTACTCTAAGCAATCGTTCTGAGTGTATTATATCACTTAAGACACTTGAGTCAATAAAGAGATTTCTGGGACAAGCGTGTAACAAAGGAACTGATCATTCGAATGAATGTGACTCAACCGTGGAGAGGGGAAAGGGGAGAGAGGGAGAACAACGCAGACAAGACAGCTGAGGAAATCCGGTGGGAGAGCCTGAAGCAGCTGCGGATGAATGCTGCCGCAGGGGCCGAATTCATCAAGATGCCGGGAGCAAAAAAAAGCAGCATTCACGTGATAACGCCGCCGCCCTCGACCTTTTCGCTGACCAGGGAGGAATATGTACGCATATACCGAATACAGGAGCAGATTGCAAACGGTTGAAGCAGCCGGCTGGCGACCTAATGCTCGTTTCCGAGGATCGTGTTTACAACGTGTTGACAATGTGGGCCACAAGCCGCAGATTGTGCTCGATCAGTTTGTTGCGCGCGTACGGGTCCCCTTCTGCCATCAGCTTCAGGTATTTTTCCTCTTCTGTATCGGGCAGTGGCTGGGGAAACGCGTTGTTCTTGACGTAGGCCACAAACAGCATGAGTTCCTTGAACAACAGGGAAAGCGCCGCTAAGATGCTGGACACGTCTGCCACCTCCACGTCTGGATGCTTACTCCTATCCATATGTGGGCGGCTGCCCATGCGTGCCTGTACGGGAAAAAGGACGGCGCGAACGGAACGGCTGGGGGAACCGTGATCGGCCAGGGGGTGATCTGAAGCCTTTAAGCCAAAGTGACGCCCCGGAACGCGTCGCCGGGGCTGGAAAAGGTGCATGCCGATCATTGGGCGTCGGTAATGCGCAGATAGGAAATGTTTTGCACGTTGATCACGATGTCATCGTATTGAAGCCACCCGTCGCTGAGGTTGGCAATCATCTGGACGATCTCTTCCGGTTCGCTCGACCGGATGGTAACGGATTCGCCTCCGGAAAAATAAAAGGTGATGTTTTTTACCGCCTTCATCTGTACCAGTCTCCTTTTCGCAGCTTGCCACTGAGGCAGGGTGTTCACGGGAACGAGGACTTTGGTTCAGGTGCCGCGCGCCTCCTTCCCTACACCTCATGTATCGGTAAAATCACGAAATTCTGAAAGTGCCGGTTGAGAAGGATTTCGTTGGTTTATGTGTTCGCGTCGCATTTGCCAGGATGCCGGAGACGATAGAATGGAATTGGATGGCTTGTTTATGAAAATCATGCAGGGAGAGGTTCGTATGAGTGATGTATTCCGTTACGTGCCCAATCATGCGGAGATTGGCGTTGGACTTGCGCTGCTGGATGAACAGGAAGACTATGTGTTCTTTCTAGCTGGAACAAGACACAAGTTCACTTCAAATGAATTATTTTACGCTGGAATTGGCGGTCATCTGGAACCAGGAGAAGATTTGCTGTCGTGCGGAAAAAGAGAAGCGATGGAAGAAATCGGAGCGGAGGTGCACATACAGTGTTCACCCGTAAATCCGGTGTACATCTCCAAAGACAAGGAAATCCGGGCCATTACCATGACAGATGAATGCAAACCGCTGGCCATTTATGAAATGATACATCCGAGCGGTAGTCCCAGGGAAGGGGAGATCTATTACCTGGTCATCTATCAGGCAACATTGAGATCGTCACTCACACACTTGAAAACAGATGAAGTATCCGGGGTCATTGCCATGAAGAAAGAGCAGGTAAAGAAAGGGGTTTTCCGCAGAGCCACCCTGCAAACGCTTGTGGACGAAGGGGCTCGCCTGATCGCAAGCAGTCCCCACATCCAGCCTGATGTGATTGTCTATCCGATCGGAACGGCTGAGGCATTGTCATACTACTTGAATTACATGGAAAGCAATCAACGTTGATGACCGTTTGTGTACTTTAAGGACTTCCACCATACCTTCCACATATGAACAAGAGCGTGAGTCGAGCCATGTCCGAATCGTGAAAATGGCTCGACTCCTTTTATTCTTTCATTTGCCTATTCGTCTTTTTGCCCCCACTTGTTCGACAGTTCCGGCCGTTGATAGGCGGCCAGTTTGTCCAGCAGGCGGGCCGGGTCGCTGTCGCTGACGAGCAGGTCGGCGTGGGAGGAGGGCATGAACCCGGCGCTTACGGCGTTCCCAATCATCTGCAGGAGCGGCGTGTAGTACCCGTTGACGTTGAGAATGCCCACCGGTTTTTGGTGGATGCCCAACTGGCACCAACTGACGGCTTCAAACAGTTCTTCCCACGTACCGTAGCCGCCGGGGAGGGCGATAAAGGCATCCGACAGCTCCGCCATTTTCGCTTTCCGCTCGTGCATGTCAGCCACTTCGTAGAACTGGCTCAATCCCGTGTGGGCCATTTCGCCGCGAAACAATCCGCGCGGCATCACTCCGATCGCTGTGCCTCCAGATTCCAGCACGGCATTTGCGGTGCAGCCCATCAGCCCCATGTTGGAGCCGCCGTAGACCAACCCCAGTCTCCGCCGGGCAATCTCTTGGCCAAGTTTTCGGGCCGTCTCGGCGTACACTGCATCGACGCCCGGATTGGAGCCGGCGTAGACACATACATTGTTCATGATTTCTCCCTCCTGTCTCTCTGATTGACTCTCTTTTCACCACCGTATAGTATACCAGCGATTGCAGAAAAAGGAAGGAAGAGGAGCATGACCATTGTCGAGCTTCAGCAATGGGTTTCCCGGTTTCACAGCAGTCGCTGCTGGACGGAGTACGGACCGTTTATCCGGACCGGTTTTTTAATGGAAGAGTGGGCGAGCTGGCACGAGCCGTCCGCGCCGCGGAAATCCGCCGGGATCGTCCGGACGAGTCGCCGAAACAAACTGCTGAACAGGTTTAACAGCCAGTCTGACAAAGCAGGCTCATAGCAGAAGCAGATGCCGCCGCATCGGTGGAGCTTGGTGTGGAACGATGTTACATTACCTCAGTCGGATGGGTGCCTTGCGGGGATAATCATGCGGGTGTGCGGGAAATGTAACCATATCGACAAGACTATTTCACGTTCGGTATGGAGGATCAATGGTGTTGCGAAAAACATGTGTCGCACTGCTTGTCACTGCCCTGATGTCCCTCTCAATTGTCTCCTGCGGCGGTCCGCATGCGGACGAGACGCCCCAGCCCCGGACAGCCCGTCTCCAAGCGACTGGCGATCGCCCAAAGGTCATCGTCCTGCTGGTCGATTCCCTGCTGTCCTCGTCAATCGACCGGCTGCTCGCCGCCAACAAGCTACCGGCGCTCCGGTTTCTCATCGAAAACGGCGTCTACAAGCGGGATGTCATCAGTTCCTTTCCCACCATGTCACTCACCGTCGACAGTTCGCTGTTGACCGGAACCTATGCCGACGGGCACGGAATTCCCGGACTGCTCTGGTATCATTCCGCGGAAAAGCGGATCGTCAACTACGGCGACGGCTCGCGTGTCGTGTGGCAGTACGGTCCCCGGCAACTGCTGACGGACAGCTTGTACAACCTGAATCAGCAGCATCTCTCCAAGCGGGTTGAGACGCTGCATGAAGAGCTGGATCAGGCGGGACTCACCTCCGCCTCCATCAACGGTCTGATCTATCGGGGCAACGTTCCGCACGAACTGATCCTGCCGGCCAATCTGGCCAAGCTCGTCCTGAACACACAGAAGATTTCCGTCAGGGGGCCGCATCTGCTCGGCTTCGGGACGCTGTCCAGTGTAACGCGTCAGCCACTGCCGGAGGGGCCGCTGCAGGCGTTCGGCTTTAACGATGCCTACACCGCGCAGAGCCTCGTCAGCCTGGTGGGTGAGGGCCGGCTTCCGGATGTGACCGTTGCCTATTTTCCCGACATGGACGGCCGGCTGCACAAAAACGGCCCCGATGATACGTCCGGCGTAGAAACCTTGGACCGGCAGCTGCAGATCATCCTCAATGCGTTCGGCGATTGGCGGCGGGCGCTGGAACACCATGTGTTTGTCGTCATCGGCGACAGCGGTGTGGCAGCGACGGCAGCGGACAGGACGGCTGCCGTCATCGAGCTGGACAAGAAGTTGACCGCAGCCGGGTATCGCGTCCTGCCGTTGGGAAGGCAGGCAGACACCCAAGACGATGTCGCAATTGCCGTCAACGGCCGGATGTGTTATGTATACGCCTTGTCGCCGCAAGCGACGCTGTCCGGGTTGCTCAACGCCTTGGGCAACGAACCGCGGATCGATCTGATCGCTTGGAAGGAAGGAGAGTGGGTACAGGTCCAACGCGGCGGCAGCGGCAACCGTCTGCGCTTCCGGCTTGGCGGAACGCACCGGGACCCGTACGGGCGCACATGGGACGTCGAGGGGGACTGGGCGGTGCTGGGCCTGGCCCGCGATGGCGTCACCGGGCGCATCCATTCACGGGCATACCCTGATGGCTTGAGCCGCCTGCATGGCGCGCTGCATTCGCATCCCGGCAAGTACCTGGTCGTGACGGCCGTTCCAGGTGCCGAATTTCACGCCAACGGATCGCCCAACCATCCGGGCGGAGGCAACCACGGGGGACTGCATCGCGAGGACTCCCTGGTTCCCTTCATCGCAGCGGGGAAAGGGAGGCTGCCCGCACCGCCCGCCCGCATCGTGGACGTGAAGGCGTACCTGCTGTCGCTCATTAAGGCGAACCGCGGGCAGATCAAAACAGGCCGTTGACACGGAATGCACACGGAAAAGAAAAGCGGCCATCCTTTGCCGATGGCCGCAGTCTATGAACTGTATATACACGGCGGAAGTGCCGTTGTTTTCCACGTTACCAGTCGACGAAGCGGACGGCGCGCACGATCACCTCTGTCGTGCCCATGGGCATTTCCAGGCGCAGTGTGTCGTCTACGGCCTGCATCAGCAACTGTCGACCGAGGGGCGACAGGAACGAGATGCGTCCCGCATCCGGATCGGTCTGTTCCGGGAAGCAGATCGTCAACTGCTCCTCGTATCCATCTTCAACATAGTGCAGCGTTACTTGTGATCCGATCACCACTTTGGGCAGATCGGACGTTGTGTTCCCGGCTGTCTCTTGCAGCAGGGATTCCACTGTCGATACGTACAGATCCAGCCACTGGCTGGCTTTTTGGCGTTCGGCCGGTTTTCCGGCAAAATGCAAATCCAGGAATGGAGTGCGCTGTTCGTCAAAATAGACAAGCTGCTCCACCAGTCGGCGGTGCAGGGGGGTGAGGGTGCTATGGTTCACCGTAATCATCTCCTATTCGTATTGGAATGGACCACCGTTCAGCAAAGGTTGTGAGTCGCCAGGGCGTTCGCCTCATCTTCATACTGCAATCTCCTCCGAATAAAAGAATGTGGCCCCCTGCTCAAACGCATGGGACCTTGCTTCCATTTTACCTTATTTGAGGAAAAATACAACATGCTTTCCAGTGACACTTAGGACTTTGCCTGCAACACGAAAACCCTTGCACCTGCAAGGGTTTTCGCTGCGATTATCGGACGTGGAGGGTGTACTCCTTGTGGTCGTGGATCGTTTCGTCTTTTTCCACGTGGACGTTGACCGTGTAGTCACCGGAAGCGGGCAGGGTGACGGATGCGCTGTATACGCCCGGCTGCGTTTCCGCGGCGTCGACAAACTGATGGCGTTCTTCGCCTGCGCGCCAGTATTCAAAACGTACCGCGGCTTTGCTAAGCGGCTGGTTGTCTTTTGTCAGGCTGACGGTCAAAGCGGCCGTTTCGTTGGCTGTGAGCGTGTCAGCTGCTTGAAAGTGATAGTTGATGCCACTGGTGTGCTGGTGGTCCGCGCCGTGTTCACCGCCGTGCTCGTGATTGACGGCTTGTCCGTTGCCGTGACCGTCATGGTTCTCCGGTTGAGACGTGGGTTGGTCGCTGCCGGCTGCCTTGACCGTAAAAGGATGCTTCTGCATGTTGTGGAAGTCACGCGCGGTCACGTGGTACATCACGTAGTAGGAGCCGGGTTCGGCAAATGATGTTTGCGCCGTGTAGACGCCGTCTTTTGCCAGCGTCGCGGGGATCGTTGCGTGCTGTTCCTGCCCGTCTTTCCACAGTTCAAACTCCACGCTGCTGGCGTCGTTGACGGGAGCGCCGTCCTGTGTCACCGTGACCGCAAAGGTGATCGCTTCTCCGGCGACCGGTTCCTTCGGCGTGAGCGCCAGCACCACCTCCACCGGACTGGCGGACGGCACGGCTTCTTCCTGGCCGCCGCAGCCAGCGGCCATCAGAGCCAGTGCCCCGATCAACGCGGCTATGTATCGCTTCATGCTGAATGACCCCTCTTTCTTCCTGTTCCCGACGGGTTGTCAGACGCCGTCGGATGATCGCTTTTACTCAGAGACGAGGCTCGATTGAGGATGACCCACCTCCCTCAATTATAGGCAAGAACAGGGAAAAGCCTAATGGCTCGAACGGGCTATTTCCGGACAGATGGATGGATCGTTCACACAACTGCCATTTTTATGGCCAACAACACGGAAAAACCTCCCGCGGGGGGAGGCTCATGTCATTTCGTTTGCTCCTGGAACCAGGATTTCAGCTGCTCGCCGGTTTGTCCGCCGACGAGGCGGGAGACTTCCTTGCCGTCCTTGTAGTGGACCAGGGTAGGGGTATACTCGATGCCGTACGCGTCCCAACTGGCGCTGAATTCCAGCAGGTTGTGCTTTTTGACGTCCACGTTCAGCTCTTTGGCCACCGGCACCAGGACGGGCGTGGTAGCCCGGCAGTGCTCGCAGGTGGGGCTGTAAAAGTAGACGAACAGTTCCTCTTTTTCGTCCAGCTTTGCTTTCAGTTGATCCGGGAGAATCTGGTTGTCGTAAAGCGGATCGTTTAGTTGTTCGATCGTGGCCGGATGTAGGTTGGCTTTGCCGAAGGGATTGCCTTCCGCTGCCTTTTTGTTCGCGATGTCGGAGTAGACAATTGCGGCGATCAACAGGGCGGCCACAATGACTGAAAGAACAATGACCTTTTTCATGACTTAGCACTCCTTTTCGTATCTGCGAATGTAGATTTGCAGCACAGCAATCATGATGAAGGCGACCAGGGCGAGAAAAGGTATGGTGATAAAGCCAAACCAGTTGATATAGTCCGTGTTGCAGGGAATGATGCCGCAAGCATTACCCAGATCGTTCAGAGCGGGCACTTTTTGAATCAGATAGTGGTACAGGGAGATGCACCCGCCGATGACAGAAAGGATCAAGGCGTATGATGACATGCGGTAATCTTTTTTTACGGCGGCGACTCCCAACAGAATGACCAGCGGGTACATGAAAATCCGCTGGAACCAGCACAGTTCACAGGGAATGTATTTCATCACCTCCGAAAAAAACAGGCTTCCAGCTGTAGCGATGAGTGATACCACCCATGAACCGAACAGCGCGTATTCTTTTATTTGTTCTCGTCGCATATCAACACCTCGTCCTCATCTTATCACACATTACGAATGGGAAGTAACTTATTTAAAGTAATTTTTTTGAAAGACATTGATTGCCCAAAAAAGCGACGCCGGCAGTTGTCGGCGGCGGGATGGCTTGTCCCGGTTGCTGCCCTGTGCAGCGGATCAAAATTCCAAAGACACGCGCAAAAAAGCCGCCGAAATCATACGGCGGCAGCTAGCGAAGATGGATGCGCGGCGAGGGATACACCTCACGCACCGGTACGTACACGTAGCGAAGCGACGGCCACTCCACCAGCAAAATACCGCCCTGCCATGAGGCCGCGCCGCCGTCGATGCCGATCAGGTTGCCGCGCCGCCACACCCCGTTCCTGGTATAGCCGGGGAGCATGGAAACAGGCGTGTGGCCAAATACGATCACCGTTTCTCCCCTGTATGACTGGTAAAACGGCTGGCGGATCCAGAGGAGGTCTTCGGGCCGCTGCTGGTCGAGCGGGATGCCGGGACGGATGCCGGCGTGAACGAAGAGGGCGGCCGGAGCCCCGGATGCCGGATCGGCTGGCATTTCCACGTACAGCGGCAGGGAGGCGAGCGAAGGCAGCAGATAGGAATAGCGGGAGAGAATGTATCTGCGTGCCGATTCCTGATCGTTCAAAGCGGGAAGGCCGCCCAGGAAGGCGCGCCGCAGGGACTGTCGGCCGAGATAGGAGCGGATGGTGGCGTCACCGCCGTTGATCCGCAAGTAAAGGTTGGCGTCCCCCTTTCCTTCCAACCAATCCTGCAGCATCTGCTCGTGATTGCCCTTGATGAGAACGATTCGGTCCGGATAGGTTTGTCTCAAATTCAGCAGGTACTGCAGTGCCTCCCTCGACTGCGGTCCACGGTCCACCACGTCCCCCAGGACGTACAGGCGATCGCCCTGCTGCGGAGAAAAGCTGACGCGATCCAACGCTGTCCGCAGCACCTCATAGTGACCGTGAATATCCGACACCAAATAAATGGCCATGCCGACACCCCCTCGTATACAAACACAACGCTCTTCCTATACAATATGTGGAGGAGACGTTTGCGTGAAAAGGGGAGAGACGCAGATGAAGATGCTAGCGGAATGGCTCCGGGATGCCAGACAGGCCGTCGTGTTTACGGGAGCGGGCATGTCGACGGAAAGCGGGCTGCCCGATTTTCGTTCGGCGCAGTCAGGAATATGGCAGGGCAAGGACCCGACCCAACTGGCCAGCACTCAGGCGCTGCGGCACAATCGCGAGGGGTTTGCAGCTTTTTACCGGATGCGCATCGAAGGGCTTCTGGCCTGCCGTCCGCACGAGGGGCACGCCATTTTGGCCGAATGGGAACGTCGCGGGCGGATTCGCGGAATCATCACCCAAAACGTGGACGGCTTCCATCAGCAGGCGGGCAGCCGGAACGTGGCTGAATTGCACGGAAACCTGGGCACGCTGTGCTGTCTGGCGTGCGAGCGTACCTACCCGGCAGCGCGTTACCTGCAGCCGGACGGGACGGTATGCGACTGTGGCGGTTTTCTGCGTCCGACGGTCGTGCTGTTTGGAGAAGCGCTGCCGCAAGCAGCGCTGGCGAAGGCATCGGAGTGGACGGAACAAGCCGATCTGTTTCTCGTGTTGGGATCGTCGCTCGTGGTCAGCCCGGCCAACTGGTTTCCGCAGCAGGCAAAAGCAGCCGGGGCCAGACTGGTGATCATCAACCGAGAGCCCACCCCTTTGGACGATCTGGCCGACCTGGTGATCGGCGACGCATTGATCGGCACGGTGCTGAAAACAGTGGAAGCGGAGCTGTCGGGATACTGACAGAAAAAAGTGGAGGATTTTTTTCATTTTCCTCTTGATTTTTTGTGGAATGTTTACTAGAATAAAACCTGTGAGCGCGATCGATACAAAAACTGGTCGGTCGACCTGACTCACAAAAGAACATAATGCTGGTGTAGCACAGTGGTAGTGCAGCTGATTCGTAATCAGCAGGTCGGGGGTTCGAGTCCCTTCACCAGCACCATACACAAGGCAGGGGAGAGCAGTCCCCTGCTTTTTTCCTGTCTTTCCATCACTCCCCTAAGGAGATTGGCATCATTCATTTGTATAATGAACGTATTCACGTACTACTCCTCCGATCACTTGCATGGTGGTCGGCTCTTTTTTTATCTGCCTCCCGTTTTTCCCTCCCTGGCGTTTGTGTTGTATAATAAAGCCATCAACAAAGTTCATACCCGACACCTCATGAAAGGAACACCGTTGAGCACAATCTCGTTTTCGCAAGGAAAGGATTTGATGATCATGGGACTCCTTCATCATGACGTGACGTTGCTGAACTTTGACGATGCATACCCCTGGCAGCACAAGCTGTCCGATGTTGCCGACGAATGGATCGACCTGGCGGACATTGCGGAAGCCAACCTGTTTTGCGCAGAAAGGGCGCTGACAGAAATCAGCCGCAGGTTGTCGGCCCGGACCGGTCGCGGCATCACGTTTATCGGAAACGGCAATTATCACTATGTCACCTATCTTCTGCTGAGCGAAATCAATCGGCCGTTCAGCCTCGTCCTGTTTGACAATCACACTGATGCGAAGCGTTCGGACGACATGGCCGGGGTGTTGACGTGCGGTTCGTGGGTGGCCGAAGCGGCAGCACGTCTTCCTCACCTCAGGCGCGTGCTGATTGTCGGCGTTTCTGCGGAGCAAACGCTCTGCCTGTCCGATGCGCAGGGAAAAGTTGTACTTCGCCCGAACGCAGGCGATCCGCAGGAGCTGCTTTCCGCCATCGCGACCGAAGATGTGTACATCAGTATCGACAAGGACGTGCTGAATCGCGCCTTCGCCGTAACCAACTGGGATCATGGAAACATGCATCTGCGGGAACTGCTCGCATCACTCAAGGCGCTCGTTCGGCAGAAAAACGTACTCGGCATCGACGTCTGCGGCGAACTGCCGGTGACGCCAGTCGACGTCTGGCTGCACGCCGACCAGCTTCGGTTGAACGAACGGACCAACCTGGCCATCCTGCAATCAGTCATGTGCGCCTAGCCGGTTAGACAAACAAAACGCGGGCGGGGGACAGCCGGCGTTTAAGCGACGTATCCCGGCGAGTTTTCGCGCAACCGCTTTTTTCCGCTGCACCATTTCTGTCCATGCCTCCCTAGGGCTTTTGTCTCGACTTCCCCTGCGCAAATGCGCGTTCACTCGCCTGGATTCCTACTATCGTTCCAATCCGCGCTTTTCTTTCAGGACTGCAGTTACTCCTCGGCCTCCAGGAAATGGTTTATCATGGTAACAAACAAAAACAGAGGAGGAAAATATGTCAGCAGCGTTTCATGAACGGAAGGCGTTACAGATGACCTTGCAGTCATTGCTGGAACTGCGGGTATCCTTGAGACGCGAGTACGTTGATCGTGACAAAGAATTGGGGAGCGAGATCAAACAGGTTTTGCACCGAATCCGTGAGCTGGACGAGCAGTACGGCCTTCCTGCCGAGACACAAGAGCAGGAAGAGGACCTTGCGAGCTGGCAGGCGATGCCGCGAGAAGTGTTGGACAAACACGTAGGGAGACCCAGAAAGGCGTATCAGCACCACGATTATCCGGGAATCGCCAAGGATATTGAAGCGATTCTGGAGGAAGCGGCAGGACCGCTGACGCTTGCAGAGTTGTATGACAAACTGCAGCAGAAAAAGGGCGTTGAATGGCCAAGTCCATACATAATTGTGCAAAAGGCATTGAAGCATACCGATCGCGTTCGGGTATCGAAGGAAGGCAGAAAACTGCTGTTTTCCCTGCAGTAATTCCTGGAGCCTGGAGCGCGGGGGGCTGCGGTCTGTTTCTAAGATATCGCCATCGTCCGGTGCAGCTGACTGCTCCCGACAGGCCGTCCCCTTTGACGAAAGAAGCTGGGGTTTGCTACGATGAAACGGCGAGGTTTCCTCTTCGTGACGTCTAGCAGAACCAACCCCACCGGAAGAAAACGGGTGCCAGGGGAGAAGTCCCCTGGTTTTTTGCTATCTGTCTTCCGGAGCACGGGTTGATCCATCTTTCACAAATTTGGGTGACGACAATGCATATCCTATCAGTTGAACATCTCTCCAAGAGCTATGGGGAGAAAGTCCTGTTTGACGACATATCCTTTCATATCGCCGAACAACAGCGGATCGGGCTGATCGGCGTCAACGGCACGGGCAAATCCACGCTGTTGAAAATCCTGGCCGGACAGGAGACGGCAGACAGCGGACAGATCGTTCACGCCAAATCCTTTCGCGTGGAGTATTTGCCGCAGCATCCGGTTTTCGTGGAACGCTCCACCGTGCTGGAACAGGTGTTTTACGGCGACACGCCGCTCATCCAGTTGCTGCGCCAGTACGAGCAGGCCGTGGCTGACCTGCAGACCGACCCGCATGACGAGAAAAAACAGGCACGGCTGTACTCGCTGCAGAGCAGGATGGACGCGGCCGATGCCTGGGAGGCCAGCACTCAGGCCAAAACGATCTTGACGAAGCTGGGCATCCACAATTTTACCCAACAGGTGCACGAACTGTCCGGCGGGCAGCGCAAACGGGTGGCGCTGGCCCGCGCCCTGATTCAACCGGCAGACCTGCTCATCCTGGATGAGCCGACCAACCACCTGGACAATGAGACGGTGGAGTGGCTGGAAGATTACCTGTCCCGCTACAAAGGGGCGCTCTTGTTCGTCACGCACGACCGCTATTTTCTAAACCGCGTCACCACCCGCATCTGTGAGCTGGATCGCGGCAAGCTGTACAGCTATGAGGGCAACTACGCGGTCTTCCTGGAAAAGAAAGCGGAACGGGAAGAGCGCGAAGCAGCTGCGGAAAGCAAACGGCAAAATCTGCTGAGGCGGGAGCTGGCCTGGCTGCGCCGAGGGGCAAAAGCGCGGACGACCAAACAGAAGGCCCGCGTCCAACGCGTGGAGGAACTGCGCGACCGTAAAGTGGATGGACCGGTGCAAACGATCGAGATGTCGCTTGGGGCCAGCCGATTGGGCAAAACCGTGATGGAGATCCAGCACATCAGTAAAGGGTATGGGGAGCGCAAGCTGATTGACGATTTCAGCTACATCGTCCAGCCCGGGGACCGCGTCGGCATCATCGGCTCCAACGGCAGCGGCAAGTCAACCCTGTTGAACATGCTCGCGGGCCGTATCCAGCCGGACGCGGGCACCATCGTGGTGGGGCAGACGGTCAAACTGGCTTACTACACGCAGGAGAACGTGGAGATGGACGAAGGCATGCGCGTGATCGAATACGTCAAGGAAGCGGCCGAAGTGATTCGCACCAGCGATGGCCAGACGATCACCGCATCCCAGATGCTGGAGCGGTTTTTGTTTCCGCCGCATCTGCAGTGGACCCCCATCTCCCGGCTGTCGGGCGGGGAAAAACGGCGGCTCTACCTGCTGCGCACGCTGATGGGCGAGCCGAACGTCCTTTTCCTGGACGAGCCGACAAACGATCTGGACATTCAGACACTGAGCATCCTGGAGGACTATCTGGAACACTTCCCCGGCACTGTCATTACGGTGTCTCACGACCGCTACTTTCTTGATCGGACCGTTGACCACCTGTTTGCCTTCGAAGGGGATGGGAAAATTCGCCACTTCATGGGCAATTACTCGGAGTACCTGGACACGCGACGCCGGGAACAGGAAGCGGAAGCCCTGTCCAAACGGCGCGCGGACAAGGCGCAGTCTGCGGCGGCCGACTCCCGTGACGGAAGCGGAGCGGGCAGGGGAACCAACCGTCCGCGTCGACTTTCCTACAAGGAACAGAAAGAATGGGAGCAGATCGAGTCCCGGATCGCGGCGCTGGAGGAGCGGAGCGCAGCGTTGAAACAAGCCATTGCCGAAGCGGGCAGCGATTACGCCAAGGTGGAGAAGCTGTTTGCGGAAGAACAGCAGGTGTCAGCCGAGCTGGAAGCGGCAATTGATCGCTGGGCGGAACTGTCCGCGTTGATCGAGGAGATTGAACGCAGCAAATAGTCGGCAGCTTTAGGCACAGCTTTAGTTCGTATGGCAGGAGACCTCCCGGATGTTTCGGCTTCCGGGAGGGGCTTCATTTTGCGGAGGGCTTCTTTTTTGCGGGAGTGACCTCACACCCGCCATTGAACACAGCCGTAACAGCATGATCGTCATATTAATGTTCAGAATAGTTTTTCACTTCGGAACGGTTGTGCTATAGTTACGAGTAATCAGGATTTGTATCAAAGACAGGGAGATGAAAAGAAATGCCGTACCCGATCACCATCACGCAAACCGACCGCAAAAAAGAGAAGCCCGACAGCAGCTGTCTGGGCTTTGGCCGGTATTTTACCGACCATATGTTTGTCATGGACTACTCCGCAGAAATAGGCTGGCACGATCCGCGAATCGTTCCGTACGCGCCGCTCGCACTCGACCCGGCGGCCTTGGTGCTTCACTACGGACAGGCCATTTTTGAAGGCATGAAAGCGTATCGGACCAGTGACGATCGCATCCTGCTGTTTCGTCCCGAGAAAAACGCGCAGCGGTTGAACCTGTCTGCCGCCAGACTCAGCATGCCGTCGATTGACGAAGAACTGTTCCTGGAGGCGCTGCGAACCCTGATCAGCCTGGAAAAAGACTGGGTGCCGCGGGAACGGGGAACGTCGCTCTACATACGTCCGTTCATGTTCGCCACAGAGCCTTACCTGGGGGTCCGGGCGTCCGAGTCGTACAAACTGGTCATCGTCCTGTCACCTGTCGGCGCCTACTACGCAGGGGGAATGAAGCCGGTCAAAATCCATGTGGAGAGCCGCTACGTCCGTGCCGTCAGGGGAGGGACCGGCTTTGCCAAGGTATCCGGCAATTACGCGGCCAGCCTGAAGGCGCAGGAAGACGCGCATGCAAAAGGCTATGAACAGGTGCTGTGGCTGGATGCCATCGAGAACAAATACATTGAAGAAGTAGGCAGCATGAACGTGTTTTTCAAAATAAACGGGGAAGTGTGGACGCCTCCGCTGCACGGCAGCATCCTGGGCGGCATTACGCGGGACTCCGTCATCCACCTTCTGCGCGATTGGGGCATCCCCGTGCGCGAGGAGAAGCTGTCGATGGAAGACTTGTACGTCGCGTACACCAGGGGCGAACTGGAGGAAGCGTTCGGCACTGGGACGGCGGCGGTCGTATCCCCGATCGGAGTGCTGGGCTGGAACGATCACCACATGGTCATCAACCACGAACAGATCGGTGAACTGACGGCAAAGCTCTACGGCACCTTGACCGGCATTCAGTACGGAGAGATCGCCGACCCGTACGGCTGGATTGTGGAAGTCGAGTGAAAACGGGTATCGGCTCATAACAAAAAAGGCACGGGAATGGAGAAGCCCCTGTTCGGAACCTGTAAAAAACGCCCTCCGGCGGTTTGTCCAGCCGGAGGGCGTTTGTCGGTGCGCCCGGCATGGGCGGTAGCTATAGGGTGAAAGTCCCGAACGGGGGTTGGCTGTACCAACCGTTAGCTTAAGGCAAGGGTGTCCGCCGTGAGGCGGAATCTGAAGGAAGCCGGCGGCAAAGTCCTGACCTGAGGTACACGAACCCAATTTGAGGCTGTTGTACTCGGGCGAGCCTGCCGAACAAGGTGAAGCCCCATACAGCCAAGGAGTGCAGCAGTAAATTGGGCAGGTACATGGGACGAAAGTTACCGTCCTTACCCGGGGAGGTCTGCATGATACGCCTACTACCGTTGGCAACCGTCTCCGCGAGGGGGCGCTGAACATGCAGAAGTCAGCAGAGGCCATAGTACTCCGATAGAGGACGCTCGAAGGAGGAAGGGCCGAACATCAAGTCAACACATGTTCTAATCCCTTTCGATACGGTGCGTCGAAGCAGAATTCCGAAATGGAACTTCCTCTGAATAGTAGGGGTGAAGCCCCGAGGGTACAGAGAAGGGCTGAGCATCGTACGGCAAGCTTAGCAACATGTGTGCGAAGAGAGGAGTATCGTCAGGGCATGCTGGAGAAAGTGCTGTCACGGGACAACCTCATGGCCGCTCTCAAACGAGTGGAGGCCAACAGAGGTGCTGCGGGAATCGACGGTGTTTCAACCGAACAACTGCGCGACTACCTTCGTCAGCACTGGGCGACCATCCGGTCGCAAATCGAGAAGGGAACCTACAAGCCGTCTCCTGTCCGCAGGGTCGAAATCCCGAAACCTGACGGGGGAATACGATTGCTAGGCATCCCTACCGTGGTAGATCGCTTCATCCAGCAGGCCATCCTGCAGGTATTGACTCCCATATTCGACCCAGAGTTCTCCGACTCCAGCTTCGGGTTCCGTCCAGGCCGCCGTGCTCACAGTGCTGTGCGGAAAGCACAACAGTACATCAACGAAGGATTCCGGTATGTGGTCGACATCGACTTGGAGAAGTTCTTCGACCGGGTCAACCATGATATCCTAATGAGCCGGGTTGCCCGCAAGGTGAAGGACAAGCGCCTTCTTAAACTAATTCGCGCTTATCTGCAATCCGGAGTCATGGTCAACGGAGTGTGTGTCACGACGGAAGAGGGCACGCCGCAAGGTGGCCCCTTAAGTCCGCTGTTGGCCAACATTCTGCTAGACGACCTGGACAAGGAGTTGGAGAAAAAAGGGGACACCGTTTCTGCCGCTATGCGGACGACTGCAACATCTACGTCCGCTCCAAACGTGCGGGTGAACGTGTAAAGGCAAGTGTGGAGCGATACTTGACCAGGGTTCTCAAACTCAAGGTAAATCAACAGAAAAGTGCGGTGGACCGCCCGTGCAACCGGAAGTTCCTCGGCTTTAGCTTTATTCCGGGAAAGGAAGCGCGGATACGTCTGCATCCCAAATCGATCACCCGGTTAAAAGGACGAATTCGCCAATTAACCAACCCACATCGAAGCATGACCATGCAGGAGAGGATTCAAAAACTCAACCAATACCTCATGGGATGGATCGGGTATTTTGCGCTGGCCGAGGCGAAAACCCATCTTCTGCGAATAGAGGAATGGATTCGCCGAAGGCTCCGGCTCTGTCTATGGACGCAGTGGAAACGAGTTCGTACGAGGTACCGCGAACTTCGTTCGCTTGGATTTTCTCACAACAGAGCACTGGAAATCGCAAACACCCGAAAGGGGGCGTGGCGGACAACAAAATCCCCGCACATGCACAAAGCCCTTGGTATTGCCTACTGGCAACAACAAGGGCTGATGAGTTTGATACAGCGATATTTCACACTTCGTCAAGCTTGGTGAACCGCCGTATACCGGTCGGTACGTACGGTGGTGTGAGAGGACGGGGGTTAACCACCCCCTCCTACTCGATTGCTGCATGGCAGGTTTGCCACAAACGGCAAGCGAACTGCACCGACTTCAAGCCTGGGGGCGCAGATCGCGATAGGCCGGGATTCCCCCGGCGGTCTCGGCGGCAATGATCGCGTTGACGACCGCTTCGGCAAGCACGTCTGCCGACAGCGTGCCGACCAGATCGACGGAGGCGTCCACTCCGCCGGTGGCGGCTGCGAAAATGGTGTCGCCGTCGTGCATCGTGTGAACGGGAAAAATCGTCCGGGCCAGGCCGTTGTGAGCCATCTGCGCCACCTTGTTGGCCTGGGCCTTGGTAAAATTGGCGTTGCTCGCCACGACGGCGATCGTCGTGTTTGTTCCGGGCAGGATGGATGAAGTGCCCTGTTCGATCATCAGGGAGCGGATATCGCGAATCTGTCCGTGCTCGTCCCGCACTCCGGCCAATACCTTGCCGGTTGCCGGATCACGCACTTCGCCTACGGCATTGACGGCAACGATTGCCCCGACGACCAAACCGTTCGGCAGGCGGCGGGAGGCGGAGCCGAGGCCGCCTTTCATCGCGTGGCGCACGCCGGCCAGCTTCCCGACTGTCGCACCGGTTCCCGCTCCAACGTTGCCTTGCTTGACCGGATGGGTGTTTGCCTGCTGGGCCGCTGTGTACCCCATTTGCTGATCGGGCCGCACCTTGGCGCTGCCGACGGACAGGTCAAACAGCACGGCAGCGGGCACGATCGGTACGACACCCACGCCGACGTCAAACCCGATGTTCCGCTCCTCCAACCAGCGCATCACACCGCTTGCCGCATCCAATCCGTATGCGCTGCCCCCCGACAGGCAGATGGCGTGTACCCGTTCGATCAGGCAGGTCGGATGGAGCAGATCGGTTTCCCGTGTGCCCGGGGCAGAGCCGCGCACATCGACGCCGCAGACCGCCCCGTTTTCCATGACCAACACCGTACAGCCCGTCAGCGCCTCCGCGTCCTGCACCTGTCCCACCTTGACGCCCGGCACGTCCACGATGCTGCCGTATGCCTCGTGTTGTTCCCGCGTCACATTCTCACCGTCTTTCCTGGTGGTTTTCGCTAAGCCAACTGGCGGCTCTCCGGTCCCTGCCGGAATGTGCGAACCGTCGCCGCTCTCGCCATTTTATTGCCCGAAAATTCCGTCTGATGTGTCTTCATCATATACGATGGCCATTGCCCGATCAAGGGGTGGCAGGGCGCTTGATTTACAGAAAATCAGGATACCGCAGTCCGTCCCGGACAAACAGCGTTCGCACCCAGGCGTAGAGGCGAAGCGGGATGGACGGAAAGACGATGGCCAGTTCGCCGTCTTCCAGCACAGGCAGGTCCACGGGAGACTGGATTCGGTAGGGGACCCCCTTGGCGTTCAACAGCGTCTTGTACCGCTGGGCGTCGCGCCAGCTTACCGGGTAGTAAAACGATTTTTCCATCTGAACTCAACACACCTTTCCGGGGATTCCTGATTACCATTCTATGCCACAATCGTGAGATAAAAAAAGGCCGCCGTCCGGGGCCTTTTGTTTTGGGCCGCCAAACGAATGGAATGACGCAAACTTGCGTACGATACGGGAAGATTTCTGCGCTGATGCGAGCGGCCGGCCGGGCCGTCGGCAGTCTCGCAAGCGGCTGACGGAGACGCACGTCGAGGCAGCCAGGTGCAGTTTCGCGGGCCGCTGACATGGAAAGCAAGGGACAGTCGTGCTACGATAAACAGGAGTGATTGTGGCTGGAGGAGTGATTCATATGAAACTGTTGTCCATCGAGCCGACGCCCAGTCCCAACGTGATGAAGCTGAACGTGGACGAGCGTTTGCCTGACGGTGTACAGCGCGTATATACAAAAGAAACGACAGCGTCCCTTCCGGACCTGATCCGCAAGTTGCTGGCGATTGAGGGTGTGACGTCCATTTTCCACACGGCCGATTTTTTCGCCTTGGAGCGAAAGTCAACCGCTGACTGGCAGCGGATTCTGACGCAGGCCAGGGAAGCGTTTGGTCCTGATGGAGAAGTTGCACTGCCGGCTGTGGCGCAGGAAGCAGGCGATACCTGCTGGGGGGAAGCGCAGGTATACATTCAGATGTTCCGCGGCATTCCGATGCAGGTGAAGGTGACGATGGGAACGGAGCAGGTACGCACCGCACTGCCGGAGCGGTTCGGCAAGGCAGCCGTTCATGCGGGGTCAGCTTCGCCCAACCTGATTATGGAGCGGAAGTGGGTGGAACATGGCGTCCGCTACGGTGATTTGCGCGAAATCGGCGAGGTGGTGGCGCAGGAGATCGACGCCGCATATCCGCAGGAGCGGGTGGACGAGCTGGTGAAGCTGGCGATGCAGCAGGAGCCGGGAGAGGCGCCGCTGCAGCCGGAACGCCGGGAAACAAAAGTGGTTACGCTGGAGATGTTGGACGATCCCGACTGGCAAAAGCGGTATGCCGCCCTGGATGGGCTGGAGCCGACCGAAGCGGATTTGCCGGTGCTGATCAAGGCCCTGCACGATCCCAAAGCCTCCATCCGTCGGCTGGCGGTTGTCTACCTGGGGATGGTCGGCGGGGACGCGGTGCTGCCTCATCTGTTCGAAGCGCTGCGGGACGAATCCGTATCCGTCCGGCGTACGGCGGGCGACACCCTGTCCGACCTGGGGGACCCGCGCGCCATCGGCCCGATGGCAGAAGCGTTGAAAGACCCCAACAAGCTGGTCCGCTGGCGGGCGGCCCGCTTCCTTTACGAAGTGGGCGACGAGTCCGCGTTGGAGGCGCTGCGAGCGGCCCAGGACGAACCGGAATTCGAGGTGCGCCTGCAAATCAAGATGGCGCTGGAGCGGATCGAAAGCGGAGAAGCGGCCAGCGGCACGGTCTGGCAGCAGATGACGCGGCGAAACGAGCAGGGCTGAGATGCTTGTCGACGCATCCAATTTCCGTTTCCGATGTACGGCCCGATGTTCAGGTGCTGCTCCCGCTTAGGTGAATCACTTCGAGATATATCACCCGTCGGCGAAAGGTATGTGCGGTTGTAAAAAACTGGCGATATCAGCCAATAAATGGTATATCGAGTATAATATTAGACACAGTTCATTTTTAGTTGACTTCCACCTTGTCCATCCCTTATTATTCTATGAGGATTAGGAATCAACTTCGAGAGTGCGTAAGGGAGTTTGTTGTATGACTACCAATCACTATGACGTCGTCATTGTCGGCGGCGGACTGGCCGGATTGTCGGCTGCTGCCTATCTTTCGACCAAGGGCAAGAAAGTGGCGCTCTTGGAACGGGGTACCTTGGGCGGGCGAGCTGTCACGCTGAAACTCAAGGGCTTTAATTTCAACTTTGGCGCTCACGCCATCTACGGACGCGACACGTCCATTTTGAAAACGTTTGAAAAAGAGTTGGGCCTGCAGATCGACTGGCAGGATTTCAACCCCAACAAAGCCAAATACGACTTGGGAGACGACCTGACCGCCGTTCCGGCTAACGTGCAGGGGCTGTTCCGCACCAAGTTGTTGAAAGGGATTGACAAGGTCCTGTTTACCTTTGAAATCTTGAAAACGATGCTGAAGATGGAGACGGGCCATCCGCACCTGTCGATCCAAAAATGGATGGAGAAGAAAAACGTCAGCGAGGACGTGCGAGAAATGATGCTGACGCTGGCGTCTTCCAACTTCTTTACCCGGGAGCCGGAAAAAATCCCGTCCGACGTGTTTTTTACCTACTATCGCCGCCTGTTTACGACCAACAAGCCGGTGGCCTACATCGGAGGCGGTTGGCAGGCGTTGATCAACGAGTTTGTCCGCGTCATCGAGGCCAACAACGGCACGATTCTCACCAAGACCAGAGTGGAGGCGTTCCGCTGGGAAAACGACCGCGTGATCGCCGCCGTCACCCCGGATGCGGAGTATACGGCCGACGAGTTCGTCTGCTGCATTCCGCCCAAGGAAATGGTCAAGGTGTTCAAGGATACCAAGCTGGAGCACGCCATCGAACAGTACGCGTTGTACGAACCGACGGTCGTGGTGGTGTACGACATCGGCTTGAAAGAGCGGATCGACGTGCCCTACACCTATGTATACGACAAGCAGAACAACATTTTCATCACCGACATCTCTTACTACGACACCACCTGCGTGCCGGAGGGAGGCCAACTGCTGCAGGCGACAGCCTACCTGCGCCAATCGGAAGTTGGCAACAAGGAAGCGGTCGAACAGCGCAAACAGGAAATTGAACAGCTGTACGACAAGCACTTCCCGGGCTGGCGCGAACATCTGGTCGTCCCGCGCGTTTCGACGCGCGCCGTGGTGCAGGAGATCAAGTGGACCATGAACCAGAAGCCCATGCCGATCTTCCTGCCGGACTACCGTAACCTCTTCTTTGCCGGCGACTGGTGTGAAGGACAGGGACAGCTGTCCGAGCTCTCTTTCTCCAGCGCGTATGAGGCAAGCAAGCTGATTCTCGAAAAGTAGACACGCGATACAACAGAGGCGTCCTTCCCAATCGGGGAGGACGCCGTTTCATTGTGCGGCACCTGCCTGCACGGCATGGGTCAGGAGCGGCCCGCGTACAGGTCGTACACCATCCGTCCTATTTGTCCCATCACCTCACCGGCAGCCTTGGCATCCACGTTCTTCGACAGGGCGCAGATGATCACGGCGTGGCCGCCCACGTACAAAATGCCGGCGTCGTGCGTGATGTTGGTCACCGTTCCGGTCTTGTTCGCCAGCTCCCACTTGGGCAGCATGCCGATGACATCGCCTTCCGGATCGGGCAGGCGACACGGCAGCCGGTCGCGGTGCTGCTGCCGCTTGAGGATGTTGATCATCTGCAGACAGCTGTTGTACGAGATCGCTTTTCCCGTCGCCAAAAAACGGAAATGGCTGCCCATGTCGGCGGCCGTCACTTCGTTGTAGCCCTCCGGCTCCGCGGGCACAATCATCAGTTTGTTGTAAAACGAACTGTTGACCATTTCCGTACGGCTCATCGCGGTGCGAATGGCGTCCGTGCCGATCAGATCGATCAGCATGTTGGTCGCTGTATTGTCGCTTTGAATGATCATCAGCGTCACGGCGTCGTAGACGGTCAGTTCGGTGCCCGGGGTGAAGTGCTGAAGCACGCCGGCTCCGCCCACCTGATCCTCCCGACGCAGCCGGAGCTTGTCCGATAGGGCCAGTCTGCCGGCGTACGCCTCGGCAAACACTGCCGTCATGATCGGCACCTTGATCAGACTGGCAGCGTAGAAGCGCTGATGTTCGGCGATGCCGAGCCGTTCCCCTGTCCGCACATCCTCCAGGTAAATTCCCCATTGACCGCCGGTTTCTTCCGTTAATCTTTCAAGTGAAGGCCCGAGGGCAGAGAGCACCGCAGCCAACTCCTTTCGCGTACATTATTAATATAGGCAATAGACAAAATATTCATAAGATAAGATAATAATATGTACTCGTACTTGGCATAATCAAGAAAAAATGTTTCATGAGGGGGATGTTATGAAAACATTACAGAGACTGTCTCTATGCGCGGTTCTTCTGTCCAGCCTTGCGTTTGCCGGCTGTGGAGGGAATGGTGCGCAGGACGCGGCGAAACCTGCGGATACGCCAACCGCGCAGGGTCAGCAGGCAGCCGCGCAAGAATTGCGTGTCAACCTGAATACGGGTGACCCCAGCACGATCGACCCGGGACTGGCGGAAGACATTCCGTCCATGTCAGTGGCCCGCGCGGCGTTTGACGGTCTGCTGCGCCTCGACGTAAACGGCCAGCTCAAGGAAGCAGTCGCCGAGAAGTACGAAGTGTCTGCGGACGGGCTGACCTACACGTTCCATCTGCGCGACAGCAAGTGGTCCAACGGCGATCCGGTCACGGCGCACGACTTTGAATACGCCTGGAAACGGGTGCTCAACCCGGAGACGGCATCGGGTTACGCGTACCAGCTCTACTATCTGAAAAACGGGCAGGCGTACAATGCGGGCAAGGCCAAGGCGGAAGACGTGGGGGTAAAGGCAACGGACGACAAGACGCTGGTCGTCACGCTGGAAAACCCGGCTCCGTTCTTCCCGCAGTTGGTCGCTTCCGTCACCTACTTCCCTGTCAACAAGAATGTGGTGGAGGCCAACGAAAACTGGGCGGGCAGCCCCGAGACGTACGTGGGGAACGGTCCGTTTGTACTGAAGAAGTGGGAACACAAGTCGGTCATCGAACTGGAGAAAAACGAGTCCTACTGGGACAAGGATGCAGTCAAGCTGTCCAAACTGACGATCAACATGATCGAAGACGCCAATACCGAGCTGTCCATGTTCGAAAGAGGGGAACTGGACTGGGCGGGTTCGCCGCTGGGCGACTTGCCGCTTGATGCGCTCAATGCGCTGAAGGACTCGGGCAAGATGCAAACCCAGGCGACCGCCGGTACGTACTGGTACGTGTTTAATACGTCACAGCCTCCGTTCTCCAACAAGAAAATTCGCCAAGCTTTCGCATACGCGGTGAACCGCAAGGATATCGCCGAGAATGTCGTGCCGTACAAGAGCACGCCGGCGCTCGGCATCCTGCCGCCGACGATGGCCTTCAATCCGGACGGCTATTTCAAGGACGGCGACGTGGAGACCGCGAAAAAGCTGCTGGCAGAAGGCATGAAGGAGCTGGGCATCTCCAAACTGCCGGAGATCACGTTGTCCTACAACACGACGGAAGTGAACCAGCGCATCGCAACCGTTATCCAAGACCAGTGGAGAAAGGCGTTCGGCATCGAAGTCAAACTGGTCAACAAGGAAAACAAGGTTCACCGCGAGCAGATGAAGTTGGGCAACTTCCAAATCGGCAGGGCAAGCTGGATCGGCGACTTCAACGATCCGATCAACTTCTTCGAGGTCTTCAAGGGCGGGCTGAACACGTCCAAGTGGGAGAACAAGGAATTCCTCGCCCTGCTGGAACAGTCGGCAAAAGAAGCAGACCCGACGAAGCGCAACGAAATCCTCAAAAAGGCGGACGCCATCGTCATGGACGAAATGCCGGCGATGCCGATTTACTACTTCACCTACGCGTGGGTGAAGCAGGACACGGTAAAAGACGTCGTGGTGGATCCGCTCGGTTTCATCGACTTCAAATACGCATCCAACGAAAAGTAATTACAGATTACAAGGAGTGACCGCATGTGCGTCCGATCATTGGTGTAGCGTGTACCAAAATGTACTTTCCCAACAACAATCTCGACCAGTTCTACTACGTGGGTACCAGCTATGTGGACGGGGTGGCCCGCACCGGCGGGATTCCGTTCATCCTGCCGCTGATGTCCGTCCCGGATGCGCCGTTCCGCGCGATGGTGGAATCGCTGGACGGCCTGATTCTCACCGGCGGAGACGATCCCGCCCCCCATCTGTACGGAGAAGAGCCGCTGCAGGGGCTGGGGGACGTGGAGCACGAACGGGACCTGGCGGAACTGGCGGTGATTCGGCTGGCTCTGGAGCTGAAGAAACCGATTCTCGGCATCTGCCGCGGCATGCAAATCCTGAATATAGCCTGCGGCGGCACGCTGATCCAGGACATCCCAAGCCAGGTGCCAGGTGCCTTTCAACACGAGCAAAAAGGTTCGCGACAATACGGGGCGCACAAGGTCACGCTACAGCCGGGGTTTGTGGCGGAGGCATTGGGCAAGACGGAAATCCTCGTCAATACGTCGCATCATCAGGCGGTAAAAGACGTGGCCCCTGGCTTCAAGGTAACAGGGGTGGCTGCAGATGGGGTGATTGAGGCGATCGAAAGCCTCGACGGGCTGCACGTGGGCGTGCAGTGGCATCCGGAGCGCATGTGGGCGCACGACGACACGATGCTGAAGCTGGCGGAAGCGTTCGTCAACAAGGCGCGTCAGGTAAAGGCGCTGGCCCGGTAAGGCGTCGGCCACAGCATGCAATAAGGAAGACAGTCATGCAAAAGAAAAAACAGCACAGGCCGCTCTTCTCTTAAGGAAGGGCGGTCAGTTTGTAGTCAAAGTCCGTAGCGCATGGGTGATCGGGCCCGCTCGCTCTCTTGACGACCAGCAAAGAAGCGGAATGCGTCCGCTTCAAAACGCGACGCGGGCAGGGGGCACACATCTGGGTGTTTCGAGGATGTGAGACTTGTGCCCCCTGTTTTTCCCGCGTCTTCGTTTTTTCGCTGAGCGGGTCGTCAAAGGAGCTCGCTTGGCCCATCACTCCATACCTCGTACTTTTCTACAACGTTATTTGATCGATGTGCAGGCCTCCGGCCTGGAAACGATGGTTAAGATTGTTTTAGTCTGGCCGCCCTTCGCTCGGGAAGGGCGGTTTTTTGTCACCATGAGGACGTTACCAGGCGGCTGACACGATGCAGGCGGCGACCGTACGCAGCAGGCGGCGACCGTACGCAGCAGGCGGCTGTATCTTGCATCCGTTTAAAAAAAGAACGATAATAGCCATATGAGAATGTATGTTTGGTGGTATCTCCTGTGAAGAAGATCCTGCATCTGGATATTGACGCGTTTTTTGCCAGTGTTGAACAGTTGGATCACCCGGAACTGCGCGGCCGGCCGGTGATCGTCGGCGGCACGGGAAACCGCGGCGTGGTATCCACCTGCAGCTATGAAGCGCGAAAATACGGGGTGCGGTCCGCGATGCCGATGGCGTTGGCCCGCAAAAAATGTCCGCACGGCGTGTTTCTGCCGGTTCGTTACGAGCGCTACGCGGAAAAATCGGCGGAGATCCGCGAGGTGTTTGCCGCCTATACGGATCGCTATCAAACCGTGGGACTGGATGAGGCGTACCTGGATGTCTCCGGATACGACAACGCCGTTCCCGTCGCCCGGGAGATCAAGCGGCGGATAAAGCGTGAGACCGGCCTGACCTGCAGCATCGGCCTCTCCTACAACATGTCCCTCGCCAAGATCGCCAGCGATTTGAAAAAGCCGGACGCCTTCGTCGTCATCCGACCGGAACAGGCGCTGGAGGTGCTGCGGCCGCTGCCTGTCGGAACGCTGCATGGCGTGGGCAAAAAATCGCAGGAATTGCTGGCGCGAAAGGGCATTCACACCGTGGAAGACTTTTGGCAGCTTTCCCTGGACGAAGTGGTGCAGTTGTTCGGCAAGTTCGGACGAGCGCTCTACCATCGGGCCCGGGGCGTGGACGACCGGGAAATCGTGACGGAGCGGGCTCCCAAATCGCTCAGCCGCGAGACGACGCTGCCGTTTGACCTATACGACCGTGAGGCGGTCAGCCCCATCGCTGCCGCCCTGCTGGAGGAGGCGGAGCAGGATGTGAGGCAGGAGGGTGTCATCCCGCAAACGCTGACGCTGAAAATCAAATACGCCGACTTCACCCTCAGGACCAAACAGCGCAAGGCCGCCCCCGGCGAAAACTGGGCTGACCTGCTGGAAGAGCTGTTGGACGCGTTTGACTACTCCCCGGGGGTGCGCCTCGTCGGTGTTGGTTTCTCCAACTTTGCGCCGCCGACGGAACAGCGGTACGAGCAGTTGACGCTGTTTTCGTGGGAGGGTTTTCATGAAGCGGACACGGGATATCGTCTCGGGCAGTGATGCCGTGCTGCCTCGCGGATTGTATTTGAATGCGGATTGAAACTTTTGCAAGCCGGTGGCGGAGTGTGGTATAGTAAGTGCCGAAATCGCGGTTCTTTTCAGGCCGTGTTGGAGGTGCCCCGTGTTTCTGGAGAAGCTGATGCCGGATCAATTTGTGGAATCTATCCATCATATTGATATAGATCAACTGCGAAAAAGAAACATACGCGCGGTCATTACCGACCTGGACAACACCCTGGTGGAGTGGGACAGGCCACACGCCACTCCCGAGGTGGAAGCCTGGCTGAAACGGCTGAACGAGGCAGGCATCCAGGTGACGGTCGTGTCCAACAACAATCAGGAGCGGGTGAACCGCTTTTGCGCCCCGTTGGGGGTCCGGTTCATCTGCGCAGCGCGAAAGCCGTCCAGCCGCGCCTTTTTGCAGGCGGTCCGAGAGATGAACGTGACAATCGCGGAGACGGTTGTGATCGGCGACCAGTTGTTTACCGACGTGCTGGGAGGCAACCGGCTCGGGTTTCATACCATCCTCGTCGTCCCCGTTGCCCAGACGGACGGGTTTTGGACGCGGTTCAACCGCCGGATGGAACGGGTGGCGTTATACTGGATGCGCAAGAAAGGAATGATTTCGTGGAAGACAGAATCGTGAACGAACAAACACCGGAGACGTGCGCAGGCTGCGGCGTGGCCATTCAGACGGAGGACCCGAAACGGCCGGGGTACGCGCCGGCGTCGGCCCTCGCCCGGGAAACCGTCATCTGCCAGCGCTGTTTCCGGATCAAACACTACAATGAAGTGGCGCCGGTCAGCATGGAGGACGACGACTTCTTGCGGATTCTGCACGGCATTGGAGCGACCGACAGCCTCGTGGTGATGGTGGTCGACATCTTCGACTTCCAGGGGTCGTGGCTGAAGGGCTTGCCCCGTTTTGTCGGCAAGAACCCCATTTTGTTGGTCGGCAACAAGGTGGATCTGCTGCCCAAAAACATCAACCTGAACCGCGTTCGCAACTGGATGCAGCACGAAGCCAAAGAGCGTGGACTGCGCCCGGAGGACGTCATCCTGGTCAGCGCGCAAAAAGGCGTCAACATCGACGAGCTTCTGGCGCGCATTGGCCAATTGCGGCGCGGACGGGACGTTTACATCGTCGGGGTTACCAACGTCGGCAAGTCGACCTTGATCAACCGGATTTTGCACGACTACGGTTCGGCCGACTTGGAAATCACCACGTCTCCATTCCCTGGCACGACGCTGGACAAGATCGAAATTCCGCTGGAAGACGGCCGCTCCATTTACGACACGCCCGGGATCATCAACCGCGACCAGATCGGCCACATGGTGTCGCCGCAGGATCTGCGCAGGATCACGCCCACGGCGCGCATTAATCCCAAGGTATACCAGTTAAACGACAAACAGACGCTGTTTTTGGGCGGACTGGCTCGCATCGATTTTGTACGCGGCCAGCACCAGCCATTTGTCGTCTACGTGGCCAACAACCTGTACATTCACCGCACCAAGCTGGAGAATGCCGACGAGGTCATGGCCAAGCACCATGGGGAACTGCTTAGCCCGCCCACGGGAGCAGAGGCGGCTCAGGCGCTGCCCCCCTTTGTCAAGCATACGTTCAAGATCCCGCCTGCCGGCACGACGGACATCGTCATCTCCGGATTGGGATGGGTCAGCCTGCGGGGCAAGGAAGAGGCGCACGTCGTCGTGCACGCGCCCAAGGGCGTCAGCGTCGGGATAAGAAAAGGTCTGATTTAAAGCGGCAGTGCTGCTTCGCCTGCCGCCTGCCCTGTCATATGCTACACAAAGAGCAGCAGAGGGGAAGGAGATCCGCATGATCACGAGCAAAACACAGTTGGTTGGTCTGTTGGGCCATCCGGTTTCGCATTCCCAATCGCCGTTGATGCACAACGCCGCCTTTGCCGAATTGGGGCTGGATTTTGCCTATGCCGCTTTTGATGTGGAACCGGAGCGCTTGGGGGAAGCAGTGGCCGGCATTCGCGCGCTGGGGATCAAAGGGGTCAACGTGACGATTCCCCACAAGGTGGCGATCATGCCGATGCTGGACGAAATCGATCCCCTGGCCCAGCGGATCGGCGCGGTGAACACGGTCGTCAACCGGAACGGCCGCCTGATCGGTTACAACACCGACGGGACGGGCTACGTCCGTTCCCTGGTGGAGGAGACGGGGATCGACTTGCGCGAGCATGTTGTCACGATGATGGGGGCCGGGGGAGCGGCGCGCGCTGTCGCGTTCACCCTGGCTGAACAGGGCGTGCGGGAAATCCGAATCATCAACCGCTCGCGTGAACGCGCCGCGCTCCTGGCAGAACACGTGGGAACGATCGTGCCCACTGCGGTGATCGATCCGGCGGACGGGAAAGCGGCGATCGCCGATGCCACGCTGCTGATCAACACCACGTCGATCGGCATGCACCCGCAGGTGGACGAAATGCCGGTGCAGGCGGACTGGCTGCACCCCGGTCTGATCGTCAGTGATCTGATTTACAACCCGCTCGAGACCCGTCTGCTGAAAGAGGCGCGGGCGTGCGGTGCGCGCGTTCATTCCGGCGTAGGCATGTTCGTCAACCAGGGCGCGCTCGCATTTGAACTGTGGACGGGGCAGACGGCTCCCGCAGGGACGATGCGGGACATTGTTTTGCAGCAGCTTACGAAGACAAGTTCATGACCATAGACGTAAAAGAAGGAGGCATGCCGATGCTCACCGGCAAGCAGAAGCGTTTTTTGCGGGCGCAGGCCCATCATCTCACTCCGATTTTTCAAGTGGGAAAAGGCGGCGTCAACGACAACATGATTGCACAGATCAAAGAGGCGCTGGAAGCGCGGGAACTGATCAAGGTGTCCATCCTGCAGAACAATCTGGATGACAAACACGAGGTGGCAAACGCCCTGGCGGAAGGAGCGGAGGCCGAACTGGTGCAGCTCATCGGCCATACCGTCGTGCTGTACAAGGAGTCCCGGGAAAACAAGACGATCGAGCTGCCGTAAGCCATGGAACAGCGCGACAAGCAGATCGGGATAATGGGCGGCACGTTTGATCCGATTCACTGCGGTCATCTCCTTGCCGCGGAGCAGGCCAGAGACCAGATGAGGCTGGACGAAGTCTGGTTCATGCCGGCCCGCATCCCGCCGCACAAGGCGAGGGCGGGCATCACGCCGGCGGAACACCGTCTGCGCATGGTGGAACTGGCTGTCGCGGACCATCCGGCCTTTCGCGTGACCGACGTGGAACTGCGGCGAGACGGGCCATCCTACACCTACGACACGATGCGTCAATTGGTCACCGCGTATCCAGACTGCCGCTTTTCGTTTATCGTCGGGGCCGACATGGTGGAGCTTTTGCCCAAGTGGCATCGTTTTGCCGAGCTGATCCGGCTGGTCCGGTTTATCGGGCTGGCGCGGCCGGGGACACGGCTGGACCGACAGGCGCACGAAGCGTATGTCAGCTTCGTCGAGATGCCGTCCTGGGACATCTCGTCCTCGCTGATTCGGGAAAAAGTGGCGGCGGGCAGAAGTATCCGCTACCTCGTCCCGCCGGCAGTAGAGCGTTATATAAAGGAGCACGGGTTATATGTACGGACTGGTTGATCGGGAGGCGCTGCTCGCGAAGGTGCGCGCCCAAATGCATGACAAGCGGTACCGCCACACCCTGGGCGTGGCGGAGTCGGCGAGGCGGCTCGCGGAGCGCTTTGGCGCCGATCCGGACAAGGCTGAGCTGGCCGGCTACCTGCACGACTACTGCAAATGCTGGCCGGTGGAGAAAATGCGCGACATCCTCGTCCGCCACGACATGCCGCGCGAGCTTCTGGAAGGGGAAAAAGAGCTGTGGCACGCATTTGCCGGTGCCATCGTCATCCAGACGGAGCTCGGCGTGAGCGATCCGGAGATTTTGCAGGCCGTCCGGTACCACACGACCGGTCGTCCGGGGATGAGTCTGTTAGAAAAGGTGGTCTGTGTGGCAGACTATATAGAACCAAACCGGGATTTCCCCGGGGTGGAGATGATTCGCGCCCTGGCCGAGCAGGATTTGGACGAAGCGCTGGCGTGCGCGCTCGGGGGCACGATCCAGCATTTGATCGAAAAGCGGAAAACGGTGTATCCGTTGACGCTCTTGGCATACAACGATCTCGTATCCCGCAGGGATGCACAAGGAGGAGTTTGATGGTTAAAACGGTGGAAGATCTGGCACGCCTGGTGGTAAAAGCTGCGGAAGAGAAAAAGGCGGAAAACCTGATCGTTTTGGACATCAGCAAACAGTCCGTGATCGCCGACTATTTCGTGATCTGCCACGGCAACAACGAGCGCCAGGTTCAGGCAATCGTCAACGAGATTCGCGACCAGGCGCACAAACACGGCTACAACGTCCGCGGCATCGAGGGGGCGGACGAGGGACGCTGGGTGCTGATTGACCTGGAAGACGTGGTCATTCACGTGTTTCACCGCGAAGAACGGGAGTTTTACAATCTGGAGCGGCTCTGGGGAGACGCACCGGCAGTCTCCTTTGGAGAGCAGGGCTGACGGCGATGGCGTACGCGCATTTGGCGTCCGTCTACGATAAGCTGATGGCCGATTCCCCCTACGATCAGTGGCTGGATTGGCTGGAGCGGGTCTGGGAAAAGCGGGAAAAACCCCGGCAGGTAATCGACCTTGGCTGCGGAACGGGCAGCATCGCCATTCCGCTCGCCAAACGCGGTTACCGGGTGACGGGGGTGGATCTCTCGGCGGAGATGCTGGCGGTGGCTTATGACAAAATGAGGCGGGAGCAGGTTCAAATCACCTGGGTGGAGCAGGACATGCGGGAGTTGGATCTGCCCGCTGCCGACGCCGTCATTTCCCTGTGCGATTCGCTCAGCTATCTGACGGAAGAGGAAGACGTCAAGCTGACGTTTGAACGTGTCTATCAGCATCTGAATCCCGGCGGCACGTTTTTGTTTGACGTTCACAGCCCCTACAAGATGCTGCACGTGTTCGGCAATCAGACGTTTACGCTGGTGGATGACGAAGTTTCGTACATTTGGCAATGTTTCTGCGACCCGATTCGGCTGGAGGTGGAGCACCAGCTCACCTTTTTCCTGCGCCAACCGGACGGGCTGTACCAGCGTGTGGAGGAGGAGCACTGGCAGCGTGCGTACCAGCCGGTTCAGCTGTTGCGCTGGCTGGCGGACGCGGGGTTTGTCGACGTGGAGATCACGGCCGATTTTACCGGTCTTCCGCCGCACGAAACCAGCGAACGGCTGTTTTTTGCCGCGCGTCGACCCGAGCGTTGACACGGTTGGTACGGATTGTCTATAATCGGAATACAACCGCAAACATGAGTATGCGTTGAAGAGGAGTAGTACGAAAGGCTCCCATGGCATCAGAGAGTTGACGGCAGGTGCGAGTCAACCTGGGACTTTCCGAACTCGCCTCGAAGCACTCCGCCCGAAGGCCGGCTGGTTTCGCCGGCTGCGTAAGGAGGAGCGTCTCGTCCGCGATAGGGACAACAAGCGGGTGAACGATACGTTCATCAAGTAGGGTGGTACCGCGGGAGTGCATAATCCTCTCGTCCCTTTCGGCAGTGCGCCAGGGGCGGGAGGTTTTCTTATTTTTGTCATCTTTTTACGATGGGAGTGCGACACAATGGTTTTCAATCATCAGGAGATCGAAAAAAAGTGGCAGGACTACTGGGAGAAGAACAAAACGTTTAAAACCCTGGAAGACAAGAACAAGAAGAAGTTTTACGCGCTCGACATGTTTCCGTATCCGTCCGGCGCAGGACTGCACGTCGGCCATCCAGAGGGCTATACGGCTACTGACATCCTGTCCCGGATGAAACGGATGCAGGGCTACAACGTTCTCCATCCGATGGGATGGGACGCTTTTGGCCTGCCGGCCGAACAGTATGCGCTCGACACCGGAAACGATCCGGCGGAGTTTACGCAGCGCAACATCGACAACTTCCGCCGGCAGATCAAATCCCTGGGCTTTTCCTACGACTGGGATCGCGAGGTAAACACGACCGACCCGGCCTACTACAAATGGACCCAGTGGATCTTTACGAAGCTCTACGAGCATGGACTGGCCTACATTGATGAAGTGCCGGTAAACTGGTGCCCTGCGTTGGGAACTGTGCTGGCCAACGAGGAAGTCATCGACGGGAAGAGCGAGCGCGGCGGCCACCCGGTGGAACGCCGCCCGATGAAGCAGTGGGTGCTGAAGATTACGGCTTACGCTGACCGCCTGCTGGAAGACCTGGAAGAACTGGATTGGCCGGAAAGCATCAAGGAGATGCAGCGCAACTGGATCGGCCGTTCGGAAGGGGCGGAAGTCGTCTTTGGAATCGAGGGTCACGACGAGACCATCACCGTCTTCACCACCCGCCCGGATACGCTGTTTGGTGCCACCTATGTGGTGCTCGCGCCGGAGCACAAGCTGGTGAACACCATCACGACGCCGGAACAGAAGCAGGCGGTGGATGCGTACCTGGAGCAGACCAAACGGAAGAGCGATCTGGAGCGCACCGACCTGGCCAAGGAAAAAACCGGGGTGTTTACCGGCGCGTACGCGATCAATCCGGTAAACGGGGAGCGGCTGCCGATCTGGATCGCCGATTACGTGCTGGTCAGCTACGGTACAGGTGCCATCATGGCAGTACCGGCACACGATGAGCGCGACTACGAGTTTGCCCAGGCGTTTGGCCTGCCGATCAAGGAAGTGATCGTCGGCGGAGACGTGACCAAAGCGCCCTATACCGGCGACGGCGAGCACGTCAATTCCGGATTCCTGAACGGGTTGAACAAGGAGCAGGCGATCAACAAGATGATCGAATGGCTGGAGGAAAACGGCAAGGGAGCGCGCAAAGTCTCCTATCGCCTGCGCGATTGGCTATTCAGCCGTCAGCGCTACTGGGGTGAGCCGATTCCGATTATCCACCTGGAAGACGGTACGATGAAAGTGGTGCCGGAAGAAGAACTCCCCGTCGTCCTGCCAAAGACCAAGGAGATCAAACCGTCCGGCACGGGCGAATCGCCGCTTGCCAACATCACGGAATGGGTCAACGTCGTCGACAAGGAAACAGGATTGAAGGGACGCCGCGAGACCAATACGATGCCGCAGTGGGCGGGAAGCTGCTGGTACTACCTGCGCTATATCGATCCGCACAACGACCAGCAGTTGGCCGACCCGGAAAAGCTGAAGGAATGGCTGCCCGTTGACATTTACATCGGCGGTGCGGAACACGCCGTTCTCCACCTGCTCTACGCCCGCTTCTGGCACAAGTTCCTGTACGACATCGGTGTCGTGCCGACGAAAGAACCGTTCCAGAAGCTGTTCAACCAGGGCATGATCCTCGGCGAGAACAACGAAAAGATGAGCAAGTCCAAAGGAAACGTGGTCAATCCGGACGAGATCGTGCAAAGCCACGGCGCCGACACGCTCCGCCTTTACGAAATGTTCATGGGGCCGCTGGACGCCTCCATCGCCTGGTCCACCAAAGGGCTTGACGGAGCGCGCCGTTTCCTCGACCGCGTATGGCGCTTGTTCGTTGACGACAACGGCCGCTTGAATGAAAAAATCAAGGATAACTGCGAGTCGGCCGCACTGGAGCGCGTATACCACCAAACCGTGAAAAAGGTGACGGAAGATTACGAGGCGCTCCGCTTCAACACGGGCATCTCCCAGTTGATGATCTTCATCAACGAAGCCTACCGGGCGGACGTGCTGCCGAAGAAATACATGGAAGGCTTCGTCAAGCTGCTGTCGCCCATTTGCCCGCACATCGGCGAAGAACTGTGGGAAAAACTGGGCCACACCGATACGATTGCGTACGAACCGTGGCCGGAGTACGATGAATCCAAACTGGTGGAAGACGAAGTGGAAATCGTGCTGCAGATCAACGGCAAAAACAGGGAAAAACTGCGCATCCCGGCCGACGCGACCAAAGAGCAGATGGAAGAATTGGCCGTCAGCAACGAGACGATCAAGGAGCTGACCAGCGGCAAAACGATCGTAAAAGTGATTGCTGTCCCTGGCAAACTGGTCAACATCGTGGTCAAGTAACAAATCCGCATCGATTGAGCACGTTTTAATCGGCAGTAAAAGATACAGGAGACAATTGCATCAACCAAATGAGGCGCGTTCCGGCAGGGAACGCGCCTTTTATTTGGTGTCAGTCGGGCGGCGTCTCAAGATGGCGGGCCATGTGCTCGCGATCTTCGGCAAATTTGGCGTGCGTGCGTTCAAACACCTGCCGAAACATGCCAGGCACGGCTTCGCGCAGGGGGATCAGCCCTTCGCCGGTGATGCCGCCCGGTACGCAGACCCGCTCCTGCAGCGCGGACAGGGTAAACATCTCCTGTTTCAACAGGTCGGCCATGCCAATGAGCATCTGAGACGTCAGATAAGCGGCGGCTTCTTCGGAGATGCCGGTTTTTTCGACGGCGGCATTGATCATCTCGCGCAGGATATAGCTGACAAAGGCTGGGCCGCAGCTGGCGATGTCGGACGCGATGCGCAAAAACGGCTCCGCCACTTCCACCGGATTGCTGATCTGGGAGAAGAGGTCCAGTATGCCTTCCCGCGTGTCACTGTCGATTCTTGACCCAAATTCAAACAGGCTGACGCCGCTGCCGGCTGCATTCGTAATGCTGGGCACCATACGGGCAACGGCGCAGGGGACGAGCGATTCCAGCTGTTTCAAACTGACGGGGCTGGTGATCGTCAGCAGGGTGTGTTCCGGCGTAAGTGCCGGAAGAGTCTGTTCCAATGCTTGCCTGTATTCGAACGGTTTGACGCACAGCAGCAGCACACGGGCACCGCGGGCAACGTCGGCGTTGCTGGCAGCTACGGTCAGTCCGGGGTGACGTTCGGCCAACCATTCCGCTTTGGCGGGGGTGCGATTGCTCGCAATGATCTGGCCGGGAGACAGGGCTTTGGCCGCGAGCAGGGCTTCGATCAGCATGCTGCCCATGTTGCCCGTGCCGATAAACCCGATCCTGTCCATGTCCATTCCTCCCTCGCTGGTTCTCTCCCCATTGTATGTGTACAGGAGACGGAACATGACCATCACTAGCGGACGCGGATGTGATCCTTCAGGCGCTGGTACATCTTGTCGCCGATGCCGCTGATTCGTTTCAATTCCTCCGGCGAACGGAACGCTCCGTGTTCTGTCCGGTAGGCCAGGATTGCCTTGGCCCGCGCTTCGCCAATTCCGGGCAGCGTCATTAATTCTTCCAGACTGGCAGTATTGAGATTGACGGGCTGTGCGCCGCCAGCTTTTCCGCCCCCGGAAGCGCCGGTCGAACTCCCCGCGGCTGCGCTGCCGAGCGAACTGCCCGTTCCCACTGTTTCCACGATTGCGGAGTGGGCCGCCGCCTGGCCGCAGGGAGAGGCCGGACTGCCTTTGGCCGGCACCAGGACAGCGCTGCCGTCCGTCAGCGGTTCGGCCAGATTGATCTGCTCCACGTCGGCATCCGGCGCGGGTCCTCCTGCCCGGGCAATGGCGTCGGCGACCCGAGCCCCGGCCTCAAACTGGTACAGCCCGGGCTGCTTTACCTTACCTTTGACGTCCACGAACAGGGGAGGAGCGCCTGTATCGCGCGGCTGCCCCTGATGTGCCACGTCCTGCCGAGGAGCAGGAACGGCCCCGACCGCGCCTGGTGGATCGGACAAGTGTTGTTGTGTACCGGCAGTAGAAGGCGGCTCGACCGAAGCGGACGTTTCGCCCGATGCAGATTGGCCGTCCCCGACAGAGGCAAACGCTTCCTGCAGCGGCAGGTCCGCTGTCGTCCCAGCCTGCTGCGCATGGTACAGCCAGATGCTGATGCCCACAAACAGGATGACGGCTGCGGCGATCGCGATGCGCCGGTATCGTTCCCACCATTCGTAAAGCATAAAAAAACCCCCTTGCGTCTCGTCCGGCATGCCGTGAAGGCGTCATAAGGCTCTCTATCCGGATGCTACAAAAAGACAGCAGGGGTGTGCAAATGATATGCAAACCATTGAAAAACGGCCCCGCCCGAAGCATCTTTGGGCGAAGCCGTTTGGTCAGGTGTTGGTGTTATCCCAAGTTTTGCAGCGATTCTTTTTTGCGGCGAATTTCCACGCTGGGGCTGACATACGGTCCAAAGTTGTATTTCTGCTCGATAAAGATCTGATGCCACAGCATGAAGATCAAAATCGTCCAGATTTTGCGGCTGTAGTCGGCGTTGCCTTCGCGATGCTCATCCAGCATGTACAGAACGTACGCCTTGTTGATCAAATCGTCCACCTTGGATTCGAAGATGATCTCCTTGGCCCACTTGTAAAAGTGGTTTTTCAGCCAGTGGCGCGTCGGCACAGGAAAGCCCAGCTTTTTGCGCGTCTTGATTTCCGGCGGGAGAAAATCTTTCATCGCTTCACGAAGCACGTGCTTGGTGGTGCCGTTGGCGATCTTGTACTTGGTCGGGATGGTTGCGGCAAATTCGAACACCTTGACGTCGATGAACGGAACGCGCAGCTCCAGCGAGTTGGCCATCGTCATCTTGTCCGCTTTCATCAGGATGTTGCCGCGCAGCCAGGTGTGAATGTCCAGGTACTGCATTTTGGTGACGTCGTCGTACGCACTCGCCCGTTTGTAGATCTCTTCCGTGACCGTCCACGGGGAACGGTACTCCTCGGAGCGGCGAATATCAGCCATGACGACTCGTTCCTTCATCTCTTCGGTAAAGATCAGGGCGTTGCCAAAGAAGCGTTCTTCCACCGTCTTCGAACCGCGGATCAGGAAGTTTTTGCCCTTGACCTGTTCCGGCAGCTTTTCTGCAAGATAGCGGATGGAATGGCGCATCCAGCCGGGCATCCGGGAGAACATGCGCAGCGAGTGCGGTTCGCGGTAGATGTTGTAGCCGCCGAAAAATTCGTCGGCGCCTTCTCCGGAGAGCACCACAGTGACGTGTTCGCTGGCCATCTGCGCGACGAAATAGAGAAGGATGGCGGACGGGTCGGCCACCGGTTCGTCCTGGTGCCAGACGAGACGGGGAAGTTCGTCCATGTAGCGCTGCGCGTTGACGACCAGTTCGTGGTGTTCGGTGCCGAGATATTGGGCGGTACGGCGGGCGTAATCCAGCTCGCTGTAACCGGGTATGTCAGAGCCGACGGAGAACGTCTTCACCGGTTCAAACGTACGCAGCATGCCGACAATGCTGCTGGAGTCGACGCCGCTGGACAGAAATGCGCCGCGCGGTACCTCGCTGACGCGGTGTTTGTCGACGGATTCGAGCAGAATGCTGCGCGTGCCTTCCACAAAGTAGGAGAACGGCTTGCTTTCGTCCGGCTTGAACTCGACATCCCAGTAGCGCTGCAGTCGAATCTGGTCGTTCTCAATCACGAACGAGTGGGCGGGCGGGATGCGGTAGATGCCCTGGTACATCGTTTCCGGATCGGGCACGTATTGAAACGTCAAGTAATGATAAAACGCGGTGTGGTTTACTTCCCTGCTGACTCCGGGCAGTTCCAGGAGGCTCTTGATCTCGCTGCCCACGGCGATCGCGTCATTCGTCTCCACGTAGTAGAGCGGCTTAATGCCGAAGTGGTCGCGTGCGCCGAAAAGCCGCTTGTTGCGGGAGTCCCAGATGGTAAAACCAAACATCCCGCGCAGGTGTTTCGGTGCATCCATTCCCACCTCTTCATACAGGTGCAGAATGGTTTCGATATCGGAATCGGTATGGAAAACGTGTCCGCACCCCTTCAACCAGTGCTGCAGTTCCTTGTAGTTGTAGATTTCGCCGTTGCCGATAATCCAGATGTCACGCGTCTCGTTGAACAGCGGTTGATGGCCGCCTTCCACGTCAATGATGCTCAAACGACGAAAGCCCAGGGCGATGTTGTCTTCCAGGTGAAAGCCATCATCGTCTGGACCGCGGTGCAGGATGACACGCGTCATCGCGCCGATCGTCTCTTGGGCGACGGGCGCTTGGCGCTTGTTGTAGATTGATACGATTCCACACATATGAAATGACTCTTCCTCTCACTGATTGCTCTAGCTAACTCTATCATGGATTGACGGTCAACGCAATCGCTCCGAATGCCCAAGCTGACTCCGTAGCAAGTGCAGTCCCCGAGGGTACCGTGACTCAGACACCACGCGTGATTGAAAACGGGCAGGTCGTGTACGCCGCCCGGTTTTTCGGACGGGAGCTTGGGGCGGGAAATGCCTCGCTTCATCCACGAGCGTCAATTACTCTGCACCGGTTGCGGCGGCATGTGGACGACTTCCAGATCCTTGAGAAAGTACCGGTTCCATTTGTTTGGGTAGGCATGGCGGTAGACAATTCGCTTGATGCCAACCTGGGCCAGGATTTTGGAGCAGTTTTCGCACGGTTCATGCGTCACGTAGGCGGTGGCACCCTTGAGGCTGTCCCGGTCTGCGTGCAGGCAGGCGTTTGTCTCAGCATGGATCGTCCGATGGCAGCGGTTGTCGTCTCCCAGAAGACAGCCTGCGTCTTCGCAGTGATCGTGTCCGTGGATGGAACCGTTGTAGCCGGTGGCGATGATGTGCTTGTCCTTCACGATAACGCAGCCGACGTGAAGTCTGTTGCACGTGGAACGGGCTGACACCTGCTCGGCAATGTCCAGGAAGTATTCATCCCAACTTTTCCTCGTCATGACTGTCCTCCCTCTGAGCGAACCATGCGGGTCTGTTATTGCTGGCACGCTTTTTTTGCACTGTTTTTTTGTCCCATCCCCCTTGTGTACACTCGATGTCTCAGACACGTGACACGGGGGTGTCGTTGGTGAGTGTTTTTACCGTGAGCCTTGCGGCAGTCTGCGGGCTGCTGGCGGGGGCCTGCCTGCAAACCGCCTGGCTGGCACTATTAGCCGCCGCTGCGTCGGCAGTGTGCCTCTTTCTGCCCCGCCCGCATCGCACGCGGATGCTTTATCATTCTCTCATTTGTATTCTAGCAGGTCTTTACTTTCAAGGGTACGACTATCTCCAGCGTTCGACGCTGCTGCCGTTGGCGGAGGACGGCGAGTCGATCGCGGTCGCCGGTGTCATTGATTCGCCAGTGAAGCGCGACGGCGATACGGCCCGGTTTTTTCTGTCGGTCGAAACATGGGGGAAAACCGGGCGGCAGATGACCGACATGGCGACAGCGGAGAGGATCGCCCTGCGGGTCCGCTTGTCCCGTGAGCCGGAAGCGCATGAGGTGGAACGGTGGATGCAGGGCAGCCGCCTGTCGGCTACGGTCCGGCTGTCGCTGCCGTCGTCGGCCCGCAACCCCCATGCGTTTGACTACGCCCGCTATCTGCGGTGGCAGGGCGTGCGTATCGTGGCGAAAGCGGAGTACGGCGACGTCCGGATGGAGCCGGCCGAGTCGGGTGTAATGATGCTGTTTCGGCGGTGGCAGACGACAGCTGCCGACCGCATTGCCCTGCTGTTTCCAGACCAGGAAGCAGCCGGTTACATGCAATCGCTGCTGTTGGGCATCACGGACGGGGTGTCGCCGGCAACGGAAGAGATGTACGACAACCTTGGCTTGAGTCACGTGCTGGCCATTTCCGGGCTGCACGTGACGCTGGTGAGCGGGATGTTCGTGTGGATCGCAGAGCGGGCGGGGATGCCGCGCCGGACGGCCCTGGTGCTGACGACAGTGCTGCTTGTCGGCTATGTCCTAATCGTGGGGGCCAGTGCCTCCGCGGTGCGCGCCGGCATCATGGGAGCGATCGGCCTGCTCTGTCAGGCTGGAGCCCGGCAGACGGAGGGAAGGCAGGTGTGGGGGTGGGCGCTGCTGTTGATGCTGGCGTTCAATCCGTACTACTTGTGGCACCTGGGGTTCCAGCTCTCGTTTGGCGTGACACTGGGGCTGATTGTGCTCGTGCCCGTCGGCCGCCAGTTTTTCACGCGGGGGCCCGAGTGGCTGCGCACGTCGTTGGCCGTCACCTTTGCCGCGCAGGCTGTCTCGTTCCCGTTTCTCATTTACCATTTTCATCAGTTTTCACCGCTCTCCTGGCTGGTCAACCTGCTGGCCGTGCCGCTGCTTTCAATGGTGGTGCTGCCTGCAGGCTACCTCGCGCTATTGCTCGGACTGATTCACCCGGCGCTGGCCGTGCTGCCCGCCCAGCTGGCTTCCGCGCTGCTGGACTGGCTGCACGGGCCGCTGTTTTGGCTGGAGGCGCAGACCGTGCCGTTTTCCCATTGGCCGCATCCCCAGTGGTGGTGGATCGTGCTGTACGGGCTTTTTCTCGCGGCACTGCCTGTATTGTGGTGGCGAGGCTACCATCGTCCGAGGGACCGCTGGCTGTATGCGGGCCTGTTTCTGTTGCTGCTCGTGGCCGCGAGACAGCCGTTCGCCGGCGGGGACGAAGTGCGGATCACGTTTCTTGACGTCGATCAAGGAGATTCTATCGTTGTCGAAGTTGGTAAAAAGAAGGTATACTTAATAGATGCGGGTGGAACACCCCGGTACCCAGCCAGGGAATCCTGGCGGGAGCGACGTGATCCGTTTGATGTGGGGAAAGACGTCGTGTTGCCTTTTTTGCGAGCGCGGGGGATCGAACGGATCGACCATGTGGTAATGACGCACGGGGATCACGACCACATCGGAGGGATGGCAGCGCTGGTGCCGCACTTTACATTTGGCTCGGTGCTTGTCAACGGTTCACCTCCCCGTGACGAGGAAGCCGCGATTCTCGAACGTTTCCGCGCAAAACGCGTACCTGTCCTGACCGGAAGGCCTGGGCAGACATGGACGGATGTACCCGGTGTGGAGTGGGCCTGGCTTCACCCGGACGGAGATTTGACACATACGGGCAACGATGCTTCTGTCGTGCTTCGTCTTACCGCTTATGGCACGACTGTTTTGTTTACTGGCGATATTGAACGGTCAGGGGAAGAGCGGCTGCTTGCCCGCAGCCTGCTGTCGCCCGTCGATGTATTGAAAGTGGCGCATCACGGCAGCAGCACATCCAGCTCTCCCGCTTTTCTGGCCGCAGCAAAACCGCGAGCCGCCGTCATTTCGGCCGGCCGAAACAACCGCTACGGGCATCCCTCGCCCGTCGTGGTCAAGCGTTTGATGGATACAGGGGCAAATGTTTACCGAACGGATCTGCATGGGGCAGTCACCCTGGTCATACGCAGGGGAGCGGTGCACTGGCAAACGCAAATTACCGATACATAAATGCTTGCAACCTTTTTCAGCAGCGCCCCGTCTGTAGGAGGGAGAGGAGATTATGCGAGAGGCAGAGCTGATCAGGATGGCGCAAGCCGGGGATCACGACGCGCTTGTCGAGCTGCTCCGATCGATTGAGGCCTCTGTTTACCGCAGCGCTTATTATATCCTAGGAAATGAACAGGACGCTCTCGATGCCTCCCAGGAAGCGTTGATCCGGATTTATCGAAAGCTGGACACGTACCAGGAAAAGGCAAGGTTTTCCACATGGGTGCAACGGATCGTCAACAACGTTTGCATGGATAAATTTCGCGCCATGAAGGAAACGGTCTCGATTGACGAGCATGAGCTCATCATCCCTGATCGAAACAACGTAGAAGATGAAATCCTTCTCACCAGTTTGTCGAGCGATATTCAGCAGGCGATCAAAAAACTGCCCAATCAGTACCGCATGGTGGTGGTGCTCCGCTATCTTGAGGATTTGTCCTACCAAGAGATTGCCGAGACATTGGATCTGCCGCTGAATACGGTCAAGTCGTATTTGTTTCGGGCCAGACAACAACTGCAGGAGTTGTTGCACGACTATCAGAAAGGGGGGATCGGTAGATGATAGATGAAGAAGTCTGGGAGTGGATGCAGCGGGATATGGATGGGGACCTCTCACCGGAAGAGCGGGAAAAGCTGTTTGCCATGCTCCGGAACAATCCCGATCTGCAGCTTGCGTACGACCGTTTGAAACGAGTCTCTGAGCAGTTGGAACAACTTCCCCCTGTCACACCACCATACAGCCTGGTGGACGCGATCCTACCGCAGTTGGAGTCAGAATCGGTCCGGCCGGCAGAAGCATCATCCCCTAAGCGGGAATCTCTGCCCAAGCTGGAGGTGAAACAGGCGGCGTCTGCCACCGAGAAATCGTCGAAGTGGCAGCGGGCGTACGTCTGGATGGCCCGGATCGGAAGCGGTGCAGTTGCCGCCTGTCTGCTCGTATTTCTGCTCTTTATGGGCAGCAGCGATCAGCAGCAGAACTCGGACGATTACCAGCAAGGTTCGACGGCTGGCGAAGAAACGCCTGAGGTGGCGCCTGCCGTGTTTGGTCCGCCTGTGCCCCCAAAGAGCACTCATTCATCATCAGTAACAACAACGGGGGAGCAGCAGACGAAACCGGCGAAGAAGGTAAAATCGCAGACGACAGAGAAAAAAGAGCAAAAGACCAAGACAGAAACTAAAACGCCACCTGCAAAGCAAACCGTCCAACCGAAAAAGCAGGTGGAACCCAAACCGCCCGTAAGGCCAGTCATCGATCCGCAGGAAGAAAAGCCGGTGTTTCCGATTGGCCTGGAAGAAAAGGACGACAGCAAGTCGGACAGAAACGAAAAAAAAGTGCGTGATGACGACGACCGCGACGAAGATGATGACGACAAGTCCGGCGGCAACAGAGGGAAATCGCGCGACAGAGACTGACGCCCCCTTTGCGTGTGCAGTGTTCGTGCGTTCGTGACAAACGCGCTTTTTGCAATTGGACCGGCACCGGCAGGGAAGGAACTGCGTATATTGCAGTATCCAGCACCCCCTGCTTACCGTTTCAGGAGAAGGCATCCCGGGACTTCTCCCAGAACGTTTACATAGAGGTGCCCATATGAAAAACTGCAGCGATCCAGGCTGCGGTTTTTCGTTTCGCTCTGCAGGAGCGCGTCGCCTTGAGAAAAAACGGGCCTTTGTCCGCCCATGCCGGTGATCGAGACATCCGCGGTGCCCGTTGCGCGCATCTGTGCTATAATAACCCAGGAATACGAAGGAGGAGGAGAAGCCATGCCGCTGCTTTCGGCCATCCGGGAGATCAGACAGAAGCAGTTTGCGCCGGTGTATGTTCTGTACGGCCCGGAGTCCTTTCTCGCCGAAGAGTTTCTCGCGGCGGCCCGCCGGGAGATGATTGACCCGGCCTTCGCCGATTTGAACCTGAGCGTGTACGACTGCACGGAAACACCGCTCGCCGAGATCGTCCAGGATGCGGAGACGCTGCCGTTTCTGGGGGAACATCGCCTGGTGATTGCCCGGCAGGCGTACTTTTTGACCGGCAGCAAGCCGGCGACGAAGGTAGAGAGCGATCCCGACGCGCTGCTTGCCTATCTGGAGCAGCCGCCGACCTACACTTCGCTCGTGCTGCATACGGAGGCGGACAAGCTGGACGAGCGAAAAAAACTGGTCAAGATCCTTCACCAAAAGGCCAAAGTGATACCGTTTCAGCCGCTGCGAGACGCCGATCTGTACGCGTGGGTGGAGCGTCAGGCGGAGAAGTACCACGCTGTCATTGAGCGGCCGCAGGCAGTGAAGCTGGTGGAGCGCGCAGGAGGCGACCTGCGCCTGCTGGACAAAGAGCTGGAAAAGATGGCGCTGTTTGTGGGGGGAAGCGGAGCGGTCATCACGGATGAGGTGATCGAAACGCTGGCCTCGCGCACGCTGGAACAAGACGTGTTTGCCCTGATTGAGCATACCGCCGCAGGCAGGCTGGACAAAGGCCTGCGGATGCTGTACGACTGTCTGAAAACGGGCGAAGAACCAATTCGCCTCGTGGCGCTGCTGGCCAGGCAGTTCCGCTTGCTGCTGCACGTGCGGCAGTGGGCGCCGCGGGGGTATTCGCAGCAGCAGTTGGCCGGCATGCTGAAAGTGCATCCGTACGCGGTAAAAAAAGCGATGGAACAAGCGCGTCACTTTTCCGAAGCGGCGCTGCGAAGGCTGTTGGCCGTATTGGCCGAGGAAGACTACCGGATGAAGTCCGGACAGGTGGACAAGCGGCTGGCCCTGGAACTGTTCATGACGCGCGTCTACGAGGAACGGACCAAAGCAAAAAACCCGTGAACCAGGTGTTCGCGGGTTTTTCTGATGTACCGATTACTCTTACGCTACCGGAGCGGTCAGAGCGTTGAACTTTTTCATCAAGCGGGACTTTTGACGGTTTGCTGCGTTTTTATGAATGAGACCTTTCGTAGCGGCCTTGTCCAGCTTTTTCACAGCCACCAGAAGAGTGGATTTCGCCAGTTCGACATCGGAAGCAGCGACCGCTTTCTCAAAGTTCTTCATTGCAGTACGCAGGTCGGACTTTTGAGAAGCGCGTTGTGCGCGGCGCTTTTCGATTTGTTTGGTGCGCTTGATCGCGGATTTAATGTTTGGCATGTGTGTCACCTCCTTAGACGACCATAGGCATGCAGGAAATACAACAAAACTTATTCTAGCACGCAGACTTGCCATTTGCAAGAAAGGATTCGGAATAAAAAACGGGGTTTCAAGCAACCTAACAGCAGGAACAAAATGGAGAAGGGAGCAAGTACAGATGGAGCACAATCTCGATTTGTCCGGTTATTCCATCCGGACCGACCTGGCCCTCGAAGCACATGAACTGGCCCAGCAGCAGCAAGGCGGCCAGATCCCCGGTGTCAGGATCGAGACGGACGATTCGGAAGAGGGGATCAAGGTAACGCGCCTGGCTGTGGAAAACGAGGAAGCGGGCAGGCAGATTGGCAAGCTGCCTGGCCACTACATCACCATCGAAGTGCCGAAGCTGCGCAACAACGACACGGCCGTCGAAGAACGGGTAGCCCAGCGGTTCGCCCGTGAATTTGCCCGGTTTCTCAGCGAACTGGGAATTACGGAAGAAAAGAAGGCGCTCGTCGTCGGCCTCGGCAACTGGAATGTGACGCCGGACGCGCTGGGACCGATGGTGGTGGAAAACCTGCTCGTCACCCGTCATTTGTTTACGCTCGCTCCCGAGACTGTGGAAGACGGGTACCGCGAAGTGAGCGCCCTCTCGCCGGGGGTGCTGGGGATCACCGGCATCGAGACGAGCGAGATTATCTTTGGGGTGGTGGAAAAGAGCAAACCCGACTTCGTCATCTGCGTCGACGCGCTGGCCTCCCGTGCGCTGCACCGTGTCAACACCACGATCCAGATTTCTGATACGGGAATTCATCCCGGCTCCGGCGTCGGCAACAAGCGGAAGGCAATTGACGAAAAGACGTTGGGCATTCCGGTGATCGCGATCGGCGTGCCGACGGTCGTGTTTGCCTCCACGATTGTCAACGACGCCATCACCTATCTGCTCGGCCACTTCGGCCAGTCAATGAAGGAGAGCAACCGGCCCGCCAACAAGCTGGCGATGAGCAGTCTGCCGGAGCGGAAAGAGCCGTATACGGAAGATGATCTGCCCGACATGGAGGCGCGCAAGACGTTTCTGGGCCTGGTGGGGTCGCTGCCCGAGGAGGAAAAACGGCAGCTCATTCACGAGGTGCTGCGGCCGCTGGGACAAGACCTGGTGGTGACACCCAAGGAAGTGGACGACTTTATCGAAGGGGTGGCCAACGTGCTCGCTACCGGGTTGAACCAGGCGCTGCACCGTGCCGTCAACAGTAAGAACAGCGCGGCCTACACCCACTGATGGCTGCCGTCCTGGCCGTCTGCCGGTGAGCGCTCCTCACTGACACCGCAGACGGAAAAACTAGCGGTGAGAGAAAAGGTAGAAAAGGGTTCTATCGTCTCTATGACGCTCATAGGCTAAAGCATAGACAAGCGTTCGGCGATTGCTAAGTCCGCTGTCAATGCAAACAGCATGAGGAGGGAGACAGATGGCAACCCTGATTCAGCGCCAATTTGTCGCGCTTTCCATTATCACGGCCTTCCTGTTCATCGTCACCAGTGTGATGGCGATGCACGGCAACCGCGTCATGATCGCCTCGTCGGCTGTGCAGCAGGCGGCGACCCGCGTGTCCAGCCTGGCTTTGCTCACATGGATGGGACAGGAGATTCCCACGCTGACACAGACGGTACAGGCCTCTACAGAGCGAGGCGTCAACAGCATATCCGGTTTTTTGTTTCAGGTGGCCACCGGCATCCAGCCTGGTGACCTGCGCAGCCTGCTGGGAAGGGAGCTGCCCGGCATGCTGACAGCGGATGACGCCCGCTTTGTCGTCGCCGGCAGGGACTCCACGCTGGCCGACCTGTACGTGGAATACCCCGCCTATCCGCATCAGGTGAACGATGCGGCGCCGTCTGGCAATACCGGTGAAACGGCAGCAAACGATGCACAGCCGAAGCCGGAGGAGAACAAGGCGGCACCGCAGCCCAACCCGACCACCGGCGGCAGGAAAATTGTCTACGTCTACAGCACCCACAACCGCGAGTCCTGGTACAGTGAAACAAAGCCCGTCGGGACATCGGTGGACCACCCTAAGCGCAACATCTCGCTGGTCAGCAAGCGGCTGGCGGAAGCGCTGAACGAACGAGGCATCGGCACGGAGTACAATGAGGAAGACATCTACCAAAAGCTGTTGGACAAAAAATTGGACTACGCCCTCTCCTACGCCGAATCGCTGCGGGCGGTCAAGGCGGCGACGCAGCGGAACCGGGAGCTGTATTACTTCTTTGACCTGCACCGCGACACTGCGCCGCGCAGCAAAACCACCGTCACCATCAACGGCAAGACCTATGCCCGCGTCTTGATGATCATCGGGAAGCGAAACAAAAACTACGAGAAAAACGAGCAGTTTGCCACCGAACTGCACCACCTGATGGAAAAGATGTATCCCGGCCTGTCCCGCGGCGTCATGGAAAAAGGGGCGAAAACCGACCATGGCGAGTATAACCAGTCCATCTCACCGGGAAGCCTTTTAATGGAAATCGGCGGAACCAGCAATACGCTGCAGGAGTCGTTGAACACGGCGGAAGCGCTGGCAGACGTGTTCGCCGAATACTACTGGCAGGCGGAAAAGGTGGGCAAACCGCTGACCAGCGAGCCTGCCAAGAGGTGAAGAGGCATGAACGTGACGGTGAAGCTGGCGGGGATGGTAGTGATCCTGTTGATCGGCGTGGCGTTGGGGCTGCAGACAGCAGAGCGCGGCATCCACAAGGTGAGCGGAACGCCGGAGCAGCAGCCGCAGACGTTTTACATCAAAAAGTTGGACAAGGGGCAGATGGAGATCGCGGTGATGGGTACACAGGTGCAGGCGGCGGCGCCGCGCGAGATGGTCAACTACGTGAGCAGCGCGGGCCAAACGCTGGGGCGGCTGGTGAAAGAAGGGACGAAGTCGGCCGTTGAGTGGGTGGCCAGGATTTTTGCCCCATGAGCGGTCGTTTATAGACAAATCAATGCAGGCAAACAGTCAGGTATTAATCAGGCCCGCTGCACATGCGGGTCTTTCTCGTTCGTTCGTATTGGTTCGCACAGGAGAATATTTTGTTTGTTTAGTCAAGTTATAATTATGTGAATTTAATACGTTGCCAAAAAATTGGATTAATGGCATAATTGATCACAGTTAGGCGTCTTGTCCTATGGAATATATCGGTAAGAGAGGTGCACGGCGTGTCACAGCCTTTGCTTGAGATCGAAAACCTGCAGACGCACTTTTTCACGGACCGCGGACAAATCCCGGCCGTCGACGGCGTTTCCATCAAGGTAAACAAAGGAGAAGTGGTCGGCATTGTCGGCGAATCCGGGTGCGGGAAAAGTGTGACCTCGCTTTCCGTGATGAGACTGGTCCCCAATCCTCCTGGCAAGATTGTCGGCGGCTCCATCCGGTTTAAGGGGGAAGAGCTGGTCACAGCCAGCGAAAAGCGCATGAGGGAGCTGCGCGGCAATGAGATTGCGATGATCTTTCAGGAGCCGATGACCTCGCTCAATCCCGTTTTCACGATCGGCAACCAGATTGGGGAAGTGATTCGAATACATACCAACGTGACGAAAAAAGAGGCCAGGCAGCGCTCGATTGACATGTTGAAAAAAGTGGGCATCCCGCGCGCGGAAGCGATCGTGGACGAATACCCGCACCAATTGTCCGGCGGCATGAGGCAGCGGGTCATGATTGCCATGGCGATGGCCTGCAATCCCCAGCTGTTGATTGCGGACGAACCGACGACGGCGCTGGACGTGACGATTCAGGCGCAGATTCTCGATCTGATGCGGCAGCTCAATCGCGAGTCGGAAACGGCGATTATGATGATCACCCACGACCTCGGGGTGGTTGCGGAGATGTGTGACCGCGTTGTCGTGATGTACGCGGGCAACGTGGTGGAGGAAGGCGACGTCCGCTCCATCCTGAAAGAGCCAAAACACCCGTACACGGTCGGGCTGCTTAATTCCCTGCCCAAACTGGCGGGGGAGCGGAAGCGGCTGTACTCCATCCCCGGCAACGTGCCCATCCCCGGATCGCTCACCGTAGGCTGCCGATTTGCCCCGCGCTGCGAGCACGCGACCGACAGGTGCAGGGCAGAGATGCCGGAACTGAAAGCGGCAGGACCGAATCGACGCACTCGCTGTTGGCTGTACGATTAACCCGAAAGGAGCATGCAGGTGGCTGAAGATCTGCTGATTGTCAAGAATCTGAAAAAATACTACTCCATCACAGGCGGCGTTTTCGGGAAAGAGGTTGGCGTAGTCAAGGCGGTGGACGACGTATCGTTCACGGTCAAGCGGGGGGAGACGCTCGGCCTGGTGGGCGAGAGCGGCTGCGGCAAGTCGACGACCGGACGCTCTCTGCTGCGGCTGATCGAACCGACCGCCGGAGAAGTGATATTTGACGGCGTCAATGTCACCGCGCTCACAGCGGACGAGATGCGCAGGATGCGCCGCCACATGCAGATTGTCTTTCAGGATCCGTTCGCCTCTCTCAACCCTCGTCACAATATTGAAAAGATTTTGGAAGAACCGCTCGTGGTGCACGGCATCGGCACGCCAGACGAACGGAAAAAGCGGGTGCGGGAGATGCTGGAAGTGGTCGGTTTGAGCAGCGCCCACGCACAGCGCTATCCGCACCAGTTCAGCGGCGGCCAGCGGCAGCGGATCGGCATCGCCCGGGCCCTGATGCTCAACCCCAAACTGATCGTGGCAGACGAACCGGTGTCGGCGCTGGACGTATCCATCCAGTCGCAGGTGCTCAACCTGATGCAGGATCTGCAGCAGGAATTGGGGCTCACCTACCTGTTCATCGCCCACGATCTGAGCGTCGTACGCCACATCAGCGACCGCGTCGGCGTGATGTACCTGGGGCGACTGGTGGAACTGGCCGACAGCGAAACGCTGTACGACCAGCCGCTGCACCCGTACACGCGCGCGCTGCTGTCAGCCGTGCCGTCGCCTGATCCGGATGCCGTGCGGGAACGGATCATCCTGCAGGGAGATGTGCCCAGCCCGGCCAATCCGCCCGGCGGATGCACATTTCACACCCGCTGTCCCCATGTGACCGAAGAATGCCGCAGCGTGCGTCCCGCATTTCAGGACGTTGGCGGCGGCCATTTCATCGCCTGTCATTTGTACAAGACGTGAGTCACGAGGGGACCGGGGAGGAGCGAAAAGCACCCGCACGGTCGGGAGCAACGCTGCCTGTTCCCTGGCAAAGGGGGGGATGCGGAAAAACGGTGACGATCCAAATCTTTCGAATAATGGCGTGAAGAAAAACGGAGGAAAAGGGGGCACTCATCCATGAAGAAGAACGTGCTTACTGCTGCAATGGCCAGCCTGTTGGCGCTCTCCATGGCGCTGGCAGGATGCAGCGGCTCGCAAACGGCTCAGCAGCCGGCTGACCAATCGGGGCAACAACCGGCGCAGACGGCGACGGAACCGGCCAACAACGGTCCCAAGCAGTTGATCATCGGCCGCGGCGCTGATACGAAAAGCCTTGATCCCATCCGGGAGACCGACGGTGAAACCTTTAAGGTGACGGAAAACATATACGAAACGCTGGTCAGCTATGAAGACACCAGCACCAAGGTCATTCCCGGATTGGCGGAGAGCTGGGAGATTTCACCGGACGGCTTGACCTACACCTTCAAGCTCCGCCAGGGCGTGAAATTCCACGACGGCACCGATTTCAACGCCGAAGCGGTCAAGTTCAACTTTGACCGCTGGATGGACAAGAGCAACAAGTACCACAACCCCGAGGGCTACCCGTACTACAACGACATGTTCGGCGGCTACAAAGGCGACAAGGATCACGTAATCAAGGAAGTCAAGGTGGTCGATCCGTACACCGTGCAGTTCGTGCTGAACCGGACAATGGCGCCGTTCCTGGCCAACCTGGGCATGTCGCCGTTTGCGATTGCGTCTCCGAAAGCGATCGAAAGCGGAACGCTCGGGGAGAAGCCGGTCGGTACGGGACCGTTCAAGTTCGTGGAATGGGTTCGCAACGACACCATCACGCTGGAGAAAAACCCCGACTACTGGAACAAGGGGCTGCCCAAGCTGGACAAGGTCGTCTTTAAAGTCATTCCGGAAAACACGGCGCGCCTGACCGCGCTTGCCTCCGGCGAAATCGACCTGATGGACGGTCTCAATCCGGACGATGCAGAGAGCGTGAAGGAGAACGAGGACCTGCAGTTGATCCTGCGCCCGTCGATGAACGTCGGCTATTTGGCGTTCAACACGGAGAAGAAGCCGTTTGACAATCCGAAAGTGCGTCAAGCCATCGGCTACGCCATCAACAAGCCGGAACTGGTCCAAGCGTTCTACAGCGGCCTGGGTGAACCGGCAACCAACCCGATGCCGCCCAGCCTCTGGGGTTACAACGACCAGATCAAGGACCGCGAGTACAACCTGGAAAAGGCCAAGCAGCTGCTGGCGGAGGCAGGCTATCCCAATGGCTTCAAGGTCAAGTTCTGGGCGATGCCGGTGCCGCGTCCGTACATCCCCGACGGCAAGAAGATTGCCGAGGCCATTCAGCAGGATCTGAAAAAGATCGGCATCGAGACGGAAATTGTCACGATGGAGTGGGCCACCTATCTGGAAAAAACGCGGAAAGGCGAGCACGACATGTGCCTGCTCGGGTGGACTGGCGACAACGGCGACCCGGACAACTTCCTGTATACACTGCTTGACAAAAACACGATCAACGGCAACAACATTTCCCGCTACAGCAATGAGGAAGTCCACCAACTGCTGCTGAAAGCGCAGTCCTTGCCCGATCAAGCGGAGCGGGAAGCCCTGTACAAGAAAGCCCAGGAGATCATTTTCAACGACGCGCCGCTGATCCCGCTGGTGCACTCCACTCCGCCGCTCGCCGCGAAGAAGAGCGTCACGGGCTATCAGCCTCATCCCAAAGGCAGCGAAAGCGTAGAAAAGGTAGACATCCAATAAGGAAGACGGCAACAAAGGGTAAGAGGAACCCTTCTTCTTACCCTTCTCTCATGTGCAAAACGCGAGGAAAGCGAGGAGATGGCCTTGCTGTCATACACGATTCGTAGATTGTTGATGCTGATTCCCGTGCTCCTTGGCATGTCGCTGATTGTATTTGCCATCATTCGCGCCATCCCCGGCGATCCGGCGCTGACCATTTTGGGAGAAAAGGCAAGTGCCAAAGCTCTGGAGGATCTGCGGCAGCAGCTCGGGCTGAACAATCCCTGGTACGTGCAGTACTTCCACTACCTGTGGGACGTTCTCAGGGGAGACCTGGGCGTATCCTTGCACACCAAGGCTCCCATCGCGAAGGAATTGGGGCCGTACCTGGCTGCCACCATTGAATTGACGCTGGTCAGCATGATATTTGCCGTTTTCATCGGCGTAAATGCCGGAATCATTTCGGCCTGGAAGCAAAACTCGTGGTTTGACTACATCTGCATGCTGGTTGCGTTGATCGGCGTATCCATGCCCGTATTCTGGCTGGGGTTGATGGAGCAGTGGCTGTTTGCCCAGGAGTTGAAGTGGCTGCCTTCCATTGGACGCGACAATCCGCGTGATCCCGTAACGGCGATTACGCATTTCTATATCATTGATGCGATGCTGGCCGGTCGTTGGGACCATCTCCGCGACGTGATCGAGCACCTGATTTTGCCGAGCATCGCGCTGGGGACCATCCCGATGGCGATCATCGCCCGCATCACCCGTTCCAGCATGCTGGAAGTGATGCGCTCCGACTATATTCGGACGGCACGTGCCAAGGGGCTGGGACAGTTTTTCGTGGTGTACAAGCACGCCTTGAAAAATGCGCTGATTCCCGTCCTGACCATCGTCGGGCTGCAGACAGGGCTGTTGATCGGCGGAGCCGTCCTGACCGAGACGATTTTTGGCTGGCCCGGCGTTGGCCGATACATTTTTACGGCGATTGGAAACCGCGATTATCCCGTCATTCAATCAAGCATTCTCGTCATCGCTACGATTTTTGTCCTGATCAACCTGTTGGTCGACCTCCTCTACGCCTATGTCGATCCGCGCATTAAATACCGCTAAGGAGGACGTCTTATGGCAGAAACCCATGTGGAAACGGTACGCGTGCAGCAAACCGACGAGCCGGTCTCGTCCCCTTGGCGCGACGCCTGGCGGACGCTCCGCAAAAACAAGCTGGCCATCGTCGGCTTCATCATCATTTTCGTGTTTGTACTGCTGGCCCTGTTGGCTCCATACATTACCCCCTACGAATACGACAAGGGAGAGTTGATCAACAAGAACAAGCCGCCGTCGGCCGAGCACTGGTTTGGAACTGACTACAACGGGCGCGACGTGTTCACCCGGGTGATTTACGGGGCGCAAATCTCCCTGCGCGTCGGGCTGTTCTCCGTCATCGGATCGGTAATCGTCGGCACGTTTCTCGGCCTGCTTGCCGGCTATTACGGCCGCTGGGTGGACATGATCATCTCCCGGCTGTTTGACATCATGCTGGCCTTCCCCAGTATTCTGCTCGCCATCGCGATTGTGGCGATGCTCGGACCATCGCTGGAGAACGCCCTGCTGGCGATCGCCATCGTCAACATTCCTACCTACGGACGGCTGGTCCGTTCGCGCGTGTTAAGCCTGAAAGAGGAAGAGTTTGTCATGGCAGCGAAGGCGATCGGATCGAAAAACTCTCGGATTATCCTGCATCACATCCTGCCGAACAGCCTGGCGCCGATCATCGTCACCGGCACGCTGGGCATTGCGACGGCAATTCTTGAAGCGGCTGCCCTGGGGTTCCTCGGACTGGGGGCGCAGCCGCCGCAGCCGGAGTGGGGGCTGATGCTGTCCGACTCACGCCAGTACATTCAAAAAGCGCCGTGGACCGTCATCTTCCCCGGCTTGTCCATCATGCTGACGGTGCTCTGCTTCAACCTGATCGGCGACGGTCTGCGCGACGCGCTTGACCCGCGGATGAAACATTGAAAACGCCATTCCGTCCGGCTGTCGAGGCTGCTCGGCAGCCTTCCCGTATATAGACAAAGTCCGTGGAGCATGGGTGATAGGGCCCGCTCGCTTCTTTTTTTCCGAGGACATGGTATCCTCGCTAGTAGATACCAAGAGAAAGCAGGGTGAGCAAGTTGTACCAGGAGCGCATGCAGCAGTTGCACACGTATATGGAAAAGGAAGAGTTGGACGCGGTGTTGATCACCTCGCCCAAACACGTTTACTATCTGACTGGCTTTTTTACGGAACCCCACGAACGCTTCATGGGCCTCATCATCCCGGCGCAGGGCGAACCGTCGTTGATCGTCCCGGCGCTGGATCGTGAAGCGGCGGCAGCGGCGGCTTCCGGGGTCAAGCAAATCCTGACGCATACCGATACGGATAATCCGTATGACGTGTTGAAGCAGGCGCTGCCCGCCGGAGTGACGCGGTTGGGCATCGAGAAGAGCCACATGACTGTGGAGCGCTTTGAAGCGATGAGCGCGGTCGTGTCGGCCAAGCGGTACGCCGACGTGGAGGAACCGCTCCGCGAAATGCGGTTGATCAAGTCGGCGGAGGAAGTGGCCCGCATCAGGCACGCCGTGCGGCTGGTGGAACAGGCACTGAGCGAGAGTCTGAAAAAAGTGAAACCGGGCGTCACCGAGATGGAGATCGTCGCCGAACTGGAATACCAGATGAAGCGGTTGGGGGCTGACGGGCCGTCGTTTGACACGATGGTGCTGGCCGGCGAAAAATCGGCGCTGCCGCACGGAACCCCGGGCAGCCGGCAGGTGCGCGAGGGAGACCTGCTGTTGTTTGACCTGGGCGTGGCGGCTGACGGCTACGTGTCCGACATCACCCGCACCTTTGCGATCGGCGAGATCAGTGCACAGCTTCGGGAAATCTACGAGACGGTGCTTGCGGCCAACGAAGCGGCCATCGCTGAGGTGCGTCCGGGTGTCACGCTGGCTCACCTCGACCAAACGGCTCGCCGCGTAATCGAGGAAAAAGGGTATGGTCCGTATTTCATGCACCGTCTGGGGCACGGATTGGGCATGGACGTCCACGAATATCCGTCGGTTCACGGACAAAACCAGGACGTGCTTCGTCCCGGCATGGTCTTCACGATCGAACCGGGGATCTACCTCCCGGGCGTGGGGGGCGTGCGAATCGAGGACGACGTGCTGGTGACCGACAGCGGCTGCGATGTATTGACGCAGTTCCCGAAACAGCTGACCGTCATCAGGTAAGGCTCAGACGAAAAACGAATATGGTGTTTCACGGTGCCGTCCGGGTGCAGGTCCGCCCGGGGGGCTTAAAAGGGAAGTTCGGTGAAAGTCCGACGCGGTCCCGCCACTGTAACGGGAGCGCCCTGCGACAGCCACTGTCTCGCCGGTCTGGCGAGATGGGAAGGTGCAGGGAGCGATGAACCCAAGCCAGGAGACCTGCCGTGAAGCGATCACGCTTTTACCCACGAGGATGGGGATGTGTGGAAAGCAGGGGACAGAAAGAAACGGCGCTCCGCGTCTGTTCTTTTGTCGTGTCCGCATGCAGACAGGCATCTTCCGTCCAATACGGGAGGTGCTTTTTTGTTTGTGCGTAAACATGTGAGCCAGGTTTACAACAGGCAGGCGAGTATGTATTGGTGCTTTCGTCGGGGATGGCCTCTCCGTAGTCGGGGCGGCCATCCAGGCACTTGTCCGCAATTCCCTCGCTGATCCCGACATCCTGGGCGTCTCTTCGGGGGCGTCGGTCGGGGCGACATCGGTCATGCTGTTTGGCGCACTCCCGCTCCCCTGGACCCGTTTTTCGCCATAAACGTTGTAACATTTCGTCGGCCGGCCGCATCTAAACAGGTGAATGCACACGAAGGGAGGCGCGCCGCGTGGAAAAACTGCAGCCGACGGTGGAAGCGGTGCTGGAACAGATCATGCGGGAATACGGGACGCGCGTGCTTCGCCTGGTCACCTTGATGGTGAAAGACCGCAGTCTGGCGGAAGACATCACGCAGGACGTCTTTTTGAAAGCGTACCGTCACCTGCCCCGTTTTCGCGGCGAGAGCAGCATCCGCACCTGGCTCTACCGGATCGCCGTGAACGAGTGCAAAGGGTGCCTGCGCTCCTGGGCGTTTCGCAACCTGCTGCCTCGTTCCTGGATCAGCCGGGAGAGCGACGTGTCCGCGGAGCGGCAGGTCATGGAGCGGGCGCAACGGGACGAGCTGGTTCGCCTGGTGCTGGAGCTGCCGCCGCTGTACCGCCAGGTGATCGCGCTGCACTACTACGCCGATCTGTCCATCGCGGAAACGGCCGAAGTGCTTGGCGTGACGGAGGGAACGGTCCGGACACGGCTGCACCGCGCCCGGCAGCAGTTGAGACAGCGGATGGAGTCAAGGGAGGAATGGGAATGGAACGGGACAAATGGCTGCGAGAGCTGAAGGAGCGGGCCGACGAAACGGTGTGCAAGGACGTGACGTTTACCCCCGGAATGGAAGAAGCCGTGCGAAAGCACATCAGACAGCGGTCGCAGCGGCAGAGGCGCGGACCGCTTCTGGCGTCGGCGTCCGCTGCGGTGACGCTGCTGGCCCTGTGGATGTGGTGGCCCGATGCGCTGCAGCCCAAGCAACCGGCCGCCCCTGGCCCCGCGCCGAAGACAACCGCACCGCCGCTGTTCGGCCTCGTCTCCTCTCCTCCCGTGCTGTGGAAAACGTCGCCGCAGATGGAGACGGTCCATGACGGCAAACCGTTCCGCTATGTCGGCGAGAAGCCGGTGCGCATCATCACGGATGAGCTGTACGAAGGACAGATGCAAAACGTGTTCTGGCTGCTGAATGGTCCGTTTGCCCCGGAAGTGAATCTGGTCGGGTGGAGCACCGAGGGGGAGCGCGTGGATCTGGGCAGCTACCGGGTGGCGGGACCGCAGTATGACGCGGACGGCCATTTTCCTTCCGGCATCGTTTTGCCGCATGCGGGTATCTGGAAGCTGCAGGTCGTCTCCGGCGGCAAGCATTTCGGACAGGTGTTCGTCGAGGTGAAGGAGGGCGTGTCGCCGGCCAACCGGGAACTGGTCACGCCGCTGATTACCCGCTACCTGCAGAGCATCCGGGGTGATCTTGACTGGCTCGGCGGTGAGCGGGACGTCAAACTGGATGTAATCGGCGTGGAAGCCCCCAATGCGGAGAACCGGCGCGTGTACGCATGGGTGCAGATTACCGGCAGGGGCGGGGACCAACAGCAGCTCGCGCTCAGCGCCCCGATGGTCTTTGACATCGCGTACAGGGTCTCTCGCGGCGGCAGCGCCGGGTACCAGGTCACAAGCCACCGCATGCCGGAGGACGGCAGCCGTTACCAGAGCAGCCTCGAGTCGATGTTTCCGCCGCAGATCGTGCAGAAACTGAAAAGGTACGGCTCTGCACACTGACAGGGCCGTACCCGGGTGCTGCTCCCCTAATTCCCCCGTCGCCCTCTCCTCCAGAAGGGGTGCGCCCCGTCATGCCCCTTCCATCTCCCATCTTCCCTCTCCTTCCGCCTCGTTCCTGCTTATTGCTCCGCTATCCGGCCTTTGTTATAATTGACCTTAGTGTATTTTTTCGGAACGCTATCTGAAAGCGACTTTCGGATGGCGTGGGAGGGAACAGACACAGATGGATCGCCGTGAAAGACAGAAACGAATTCGCAATTTTTCCATTATCGCCCATATTGACCACGGAAAGTCAACCCTGGCGGACCGCATTTTGGAGCTGACCGGAGCACTGTCGGCCCGCGAGATGGAAGACCAGTTTCTGGACACGATGGAGCTGGAAAAGGAGCGCGGCATTACGATCAAGCTGAACGCCGTGCGGTTGAACTATAAAGCCGATGACGGAGAGGAGTACATCCTGCACCTGATCGACACCCCCGGACACGTCGACTTTACGTACGAAGTATCCCGCAGCCTTGCCGCCTGTGAAGGGGCGCTCCTGGTGGTGGACGCCGCCCAGGGGATTGAGGCGCAGACATTGGCCAACGTCTATTTGGCGCTGGACAACAATCTCGAGATTATCCCGGTCATCAACAAGATCGACCTGCCCAGCGCGGAGCCGGAGCGCATCAAGCAGGAAGTGGAGGACGTCATCGGGCTGGACGCCAGCGACGCCTGCCTCACCTCGGCCAAAGCAGGGATCGGCATCAAGGACGTGCTGGAGGCAGTGGTGAAAAAGGTGCCGGCACCCGAGGGAGACCCGGATGCGCCGCTGCAGGCGCTGATCTTCGACTCCTACTTTGATCCGTACAGGGGCGTGATCGCATCCGTGCGGATCGTCAACGGTACGCTGAAAAAAGGTATGAAAATCAAGATGATGGCCACCGGCAAAACATTCGAAGTGACGGAAGTGGGCACCTCCACCCCCCGTCAGACGCCGGTAGACGAGCTGACCGTCGGTGACGTGGGCTACGTGGCTGCCTCTATCAAGACGGTGGGCGACACCCGTGTCGGGGATACGATCACGGATGCCAATCGTCCGGCCGCCGAACCGCTGCCAGGTTACCGCAAAATCAATCCGATGGTGTTTTGCGGTCTCTACCCGATCGACACCAGCGAGTACAACGATCTGCGCGAGGCGCTGGAAAAGCTGCAGTTGAACGACGCGTCGCTGCAGTTCGAACCGGAGACCTCACAGGCGCTCGGATTTGGCTTCCGCTGTGGCTTCCTCGGACTTTTGCACATGGAGATCATCCAGGAGCGGATCGAGCGGGAGTTTAACATCAACCTGATTACCACCGCGCCGAGCGTTATCTACCGCATCACCAAGACGAGCGGCGAAGTGGTTGAGATCGACAACCCCTCGAAAATGCCGGAGGCGCAAAAAATCGAACAGATCGAGGAGCCGTACGTCACGGCGACAATCATGGTGCCCAACGATTACGTCGGCGACGTCATGCAGCTCTGCCAGGGCAAGCGCGGGGAATTCCTCGACATGCAGTACATGGGGGAAAACCGCGTTCAGCTCAAGTACGACATGCCCCTCTCCGAGATCGTCTACGACTTCTTTGACCTGTTGAAGTCGGGCACCAAGGGATACGCGTCCTTTGACTATGAACTGGCCGGCTACAAGCCCTCCAAGCTGGTGAAAATGGACATCCTCCTCAACGGCGAAGTGGTTGACGCATTGTCGTTCATCGTCCACCGCGACAGCGCCTACCAGCGCGGACGCGTCATTTGCGAAAAGCTGAAAGAACTGATTCCGCGCCAGCAGTTTGAAGTGCCGATCCAGGCCGCCATCGGCAACAAGGTGATCGCGCGCGAGACGATCAGCGCGCTCAGGAAAAACGTGTTGGCCAAGTGTTACGGCGGCGACATCACCAGGAAGCGCAAGCTGTTGGAAAAACAAAAAGAAGGGAAAAAGCGCATGAAAGCCGTCGGCTCCGTCGAGGTGCCGCAAGAAGCGTTTATGGCTGTGCTGCGCATGGACGACAAAAAGTAGGCCTGACCGCGCGTCAGGTCTTTTCCATTCCACTATCGCAAAAAGGAGGGGAGCGGATATGCCGCAGTCGGTGTACATCCACATTCCCTTTTGCACCAACAAGTGCTACTACTGTGACTTCAATTCGTTCGTCACCAGCAACCCGCAGGTGATCGAAGACTATCTGGACACACTGGACAAGGAGATGGAGCGGACGTTTGCCCTGTGGCCGCCGGAGAAGATCAAAACCATTTTCGTCGGCGGGGGGACGCCGACGTTTCTCGACCGCCGCCAGATGCAGGTCTTTCTGGAGGCGGTGCGGAAGCATACAGAACGGTTCTGGGCCGACGATCTGGAATTCACGATGGAAGCCAACCCCGGCACCACCGACGTGGAAAAGCTCCGGCTGATGCGCGAGCTGGGCGTCAACCGGCTCAGTTTTGGCGTGCAGTCGTTCGACAATGCGCTCTTGAAGCGGCTGGGCCGGATTCACGACGTGGACGACGTCTACCGCAGCATCGACAACGCCGTGACCGTCGGCTTTTCCAACCTGACCATCGACCTGATGTTCGGGCTGCCGGACCAGACGGAAGAGATTTTCCGCCGCACGCTGGAACTGGCGTTTGAGCTGCCGACCACGCATTTTTCCGCGTACAGTCTGAAGGTGGAAGAAAACACGCTGTTCCACACGCTGTACCAAAAAGACCAGCTTCCGCTCCCTTCGGAAGAGGCTGAGCTGGCAATGTATCTGATGTTGATCGAGGAGATGGAAGCGCACGGTTATCGCCAGTACGAGATCAGCAACTTTGCCAAGCCTGGCTATGAAAGCCGTCACAACTGCACCTACTGGCTCAATGATGAATACTATGGGTTGGGCGCGGGAGCCCACGGCTATGTAAACGGCGAACGGCACGTCAACGCAGGACCGCTGGCCGTCTACATGCGCATGGGCCAGGAAGGGCTGCCCCGAGTGGAGCAGTTTGCCGTCTCCCGCGAAGATGCCATGGAGGAACAGATGATCCTGGGGCTGCGGCTGCGCGACGGGGTGAACCTCGCCCGGTTCGCGGAGCGCTTCGGCGTCACGGCGGAGCAGGTGTTCGGACCGGTGATTGACGAAGAGGTGGCAAAAGGGATGTTGGAACGTGTGGACGGCCACCTGCGGTTGACCAAACAGGCCTTGCCGTTGGGAAACGAAGTGTTCGCCCGCTTCCTGCGCGATTAGCGGCAGGATCGGGTGGACAGCGTGCTGGGAAAACATTGACAAAACCTTCGCGTATTGATACCTTAGTAAATAGATTTAGCACTCGATGCTGTTGAGTGCTAACAACAGGGGGCGAAGACAGCATGTTATCGGAACGCCAACGACTGATTCTCAATGCGATTGTCGATAATTACATTCATTCCGCCGAACCCGTAGGCTCACGCACCATCTCCAAACGGGAGGACATCGGTTTCAGCTCCGCGACCATCCGCAACGAGATGGCTGATCTGGAAGAACTCGGGTACCTGGAACAGCCGCATACATCAGCTGGCCGCGTTCCCTCCACGAAAGGGTACCGCTTTTACGTCGACAACTTGATCAAACCGCACATGTTGAGTGAGTTGGAGTTGAGCAAACTGAAACAGCTGTTTGCCGAACGGATTCATCACTTTGAGAAGGTGATCGACTACACTGCTCAAATTCTCTCGCACGTGACCAACTACACGGCCATCGTGTTGGGTCCGGAGATTTTCGAGCATCGGCTGAAACACATTCAGATCGTTCCCCTGAATGAAACACAGGCAGTGGCCATCGTGGTCACAAACACCGGCCGCGTGGAAAACAAGCTGATTGACATGCCGCAGGGCGTTCGACCGCAGGAGATCGAGAAGCTGGTCAACCTGCTGAACAGCAAGCTGAGCGACGTGCCGCTGTGGCAGCTTCGCCAGCGCATGTATCTGGAAGTGGCGGGCGAGATGCGGCGTCATGTGGAGCAGTACGAAGAGATGCTGCGGATTCTGGAAGAGTCTCTCCAGCGGAAGGAAGGCGAACGCGTCTATCTCCGTGGTGCGACCAAGATCATGGATCAGCCGGAGTTCCGCGACGTGGACAAAGTGAAGGACATCTTGGAACTGCTGGAACAAAACGATCAACTGGTCCACTTGTTCGGACCTCCGAGTGAGGGCATCACCGTTCGCATCGGACAGGAAAACCAGCTTGACGCGATGAAGGAATGCAGCATCATCACCACCGCCTATTACATCGGCGGCAAGCCGGTCGGGACGGTGGGAATCCTGGGGCCGACGCGGATGGAGTACAGCCGGGTGATCACCGTGCTCAACTATCTGGCGGAAGGTCTGTCGCGTATGCTGACATCGCAGTTTGAGAAATAGTAGAAATCGTAATGGAGTGAAAGGCTGACCCGGTGCAGCGGCAGCGGACAGCCTGGGGAGGTATCGGAACGTTGAACGAGGACAAACTGACGCGAGACCACGAACAGGAAGCGGAAGCGGCAGCAGCCGAGCAGCAGGAAACCGCTGACCAGGAGCAGCAGGAAGCCGCCGCACAAGAGCAGGAGCCGGCGGCAGAGATCGACTGGCAGCAGGAAGCGGAACGCTGGAAGGCACAGGCGGAAGAAAATCATAACCGCATGCTGCGCGCCTTGGCCGACATGGAAAACCTCAGGCGGCGGACGCGCAAGGAGCAGGAGGATCTGGCCAAATACGCCTCGCTCAAGGTTATCTCGGAGCTTCTGCCCGTGATTGACAACTTTGAACGCGCGCTGAGTGCTGACAAGGATTCGATGACGGTCGAATCCCTGCTCGAAGGGGTCAACATGGTGTACCGCCAGATGTTGCAGATCTTTGAACGGGAAGGCTTGACGGCGATCCAGGCGACAGGCCAGCCCTTTGATCCCAACGTCCATCAGGCGGTAATGCAGGCCCAAGACCCGGCATACGAATCGGGCGTGGTCGTGGAGGAATTCCAAAAAGGCTACCTCTTCAAGGATCGCGTCATCCGTCCTGCGATGGTCAAGGTAAACGCCTGATTGTACTTATATAATTCCAGTTGGACAGAAGTGTAAGGAGGATATCCAGTATGAGTCGCGTTATCGGTATTGACCTTGGAACCACAAACTCTTGCGTAGCCGTGATGGAAGGCGGCGAACCGGTCGTCATCGCCAATGCGGAGGGCAGCCGCACTACGCCGTCCGTCGTCGCGTTTAAAAACGGCGAGCGGATCGTGGGAGAAGCGGCCAAACGTCAAGCCATCACCAACCCGGACAACACGGTGATCTCCATTAAACGCCACATGGGAACCAACCACAAGGTAACCCTGGAGGGCAAGGAGTACACGCCGCAGGAAATTTCGGCGATGATTCTGCAAAAACTGAAAGCCGACGCGGAAGCATACCTGGGCGAACCGGTCACCAAAGCGGTAATTACCGTTCCGGCTTACTTTAACGACAGCCAGCGTCAAGCGACCAAGGACGCCGGCAGGATCGCCGGTTTGGAAGTGCTCCGCATCGTCAACGAACCGACAGCGGCTGCACTGGCGTACGGCATCGAAAAAACGGAAGACCAAACCGTGCTTGTCTACGACCTGGGCGGCGGTACGTTCGACGTTTCCATTCTGGAGCTGTCTGACGGCTTCTTTGAAGTAAAAGCCACCTCCGGCGACAACCTCCTGGGCGGTGACGACTTTGACCAGGTGATCATCGACTACCTGGTAAGCGAGTTTAAAAAGGAACACGGCATCGATCTGTCCCAGGATCGCATGGCGATGCAGCGTTTGAAAGACGCCGCGGAAAAAGCGAAAAAAGACCTTTCCGGCGTGCTGACCACGACCATCTCGCTGCCGTTCATCACCGCGGACGCGACCGGTCCGAAGCACCTGGAGGTAAACCTGACCCGCGCCAAGTTTGAAGAACTGTCCGCGCACCTGGTAGAGCGCACCATGGGACCGACTCGCCAGGCGCTGCAAGATGCGGGACTGAGCCCGAGCGACATCGACCGCGTCATCCTCGTCGGCGGTTCCACGCGGATTCCAGCCGTACAGGAGGCCATTAAGAAATTTATCGGCAAAGAGCCGCACAAAGGGGTTAACCCGGACGAAGTGGTGGCGCTGGGCGCAGCCGTTCAGGCAGGCGTGCTGACCGGTGATGTGAAGGATGTTGTGCTGCTTGACGTAACACCGCTGTCTCTGGGTATCGAAACGCTGGGCGGCGTGTTTACCAAGCTGATTGAGCGCAACACGACGATCCCGACCAGCAAATCGCAGATTTTCTCTACGGCTGCCGACAACCAAACCTCCGTGGAAATCCACGTGCTGCAGGGCGAACGTCCGATGGCAGCCGACAACAAGACGCTGGGCCGCTTCACCCTGTCCGACATTCCGCCGGCTCCGCGCGGCGTTCCGCAAATCGAGGTAACGTTTGACATCGACGCCAACGGGATTGTGAACGTGCGCGCCAAAGACCTCGGCACCGGCAAGGAGCAGCGCATCACCATCACGTCCAACTCCGGCCTGACGGACGAAGAGATCGAGCGCATGGTGAAAGAGGCTGAGCTGAACGCAGAGGCGGACAGAAAGCGCAAGGAGGAAGTAGAGCTCCGCAACGAAGCGGATCAGCTGGTCTTCACGACCGAAAAGACCCTGAAAGAAGTGGAAGGCAAGGTGGATCAGGCGGAGATCGACAAGGCCAACGAAGCCAAGGACAAACTGAAAAAGGCGTTGGAAGGCGGCAAGATCGACGAGATCAAGACCGCCAAGGACGAACTGTCCCAGGTCATTCAACAAATCTCCGTGAAACTGTACGAACAGGCCGCTCAAGCCGCTCAGGCAGCACAAAACGCGGCTGGCCAAGGCGCATCCGGCGAACCGAAAAAAGACAACGTCGTCGATGCTGACTACGAGGTCGTCGACGACAAGAAGTAACCGAGTGTGAACGAAAAAAAGTCAAAGTCACGGAATGCTGACTTTGACTTTTTTTCAAGTCAGTCACATGCTATGATAACAGTTGACTGTCATGGGAGTGATCGAGCAGATGAAACGGGATTACTATGAGGTGCTGGGTGTCTCCAAGGGAGCGGATGCCGACGAGATCAAGAAGGCGTACCGCAAGTTGGCGCGCCAGTACCACCCCGACGTCAACAAGGCGCCGGATGCGGAAGAGAAGTTCAAGGAAGTAAAAGAAGCGTACGATGTCCTCTCTGACCCGCAAAAGCGTGCCCAGTACGACCGGTTCGGCCATCAAGACCCCAGCCAGGGCTTTGGCGGCGGGTTCGGCGGATTTGACACGTCCGGCATGGGCGGCTTTGGGGACATTTTTGACATGTTTTTTGGCGGCGGCAGACGGTCCAACCCGAATGCGCCGAGAAAAGGGGCGGATCTGCAGTTTGGGTTGTCGATTGACTTCACGGATGCCGTCTTCGGCAAGGAAACGGACGTGGAGATTCCCAAAGAGGCGGAGTGCGACACCTGCCGTGGCACGGGAGCGAAGCCGGGTTCCGGCATAGAGACATGCAAGACGTGCGGCGGCACCGGTCAGCAGGAAGTGGTGGCAAATACCCCGTTTGGCCGCATCGTGAACCGTCGCGTGTGCCCGACCTGCGAAGGCAAGGGCAAGGTGGTCAAGGTGAAGTGTACATCCTGCCGCGGTACGGGCCGGGTGAAGGTGCGCCGCAAAATTCACCTCAACATTCCGGCAGGCGTCGACGACGGAGCACAGCTTCGCGTCGCGGGCGAAGGCGAACCGGGCATAAACGGCGGCCCTCCCGGCGACTTGTACGTCGTGCTGCGGGTGAAGCCGCACGAGTTTTTTGAAAGGGAAGGCAACGACATCTACTGCGAAGTGCCGCTCACCTTTGCCCAGGCAGCGCTCGGGGACGAAATTGAAGTGCCGACGGTCGACGGCCGGGTTAAATTGAAGATTCCCGCCGGTACGCAGACGGAGACTTTTTTCCGGCTGCGCGGCAAAGGGGTGCCGTACCTGCGCGGAAGCGGCCGCGGCGACCAGCATGTGAAGGTGCGCGTCGTCACCCCGACCAAGCTGAACGAGCGGCAAAAGGAACTTCTTCGCGAATTCGCCTCCCTGTCTGGTGAGTCGATAAGCGGGTACGGCGTGGAAGATGAGGGTTTTTTTGAAAAAATGAAGCGGGCGTTCCGCGGCGAGTAGCCGGGAATCGCGTCTGTCAGCGAGACGTTGGCAGAACATGAGCAAAATTGGGGAGTTGGTAGTTCATGAAATGGTCGGAAATCAGTATCCACACGACAGCGGAGGCAGTGGAAGCAGTGTCCAACCTGCTATACGAGATGGGGGCCAACGGTGTCGTCATTGAAGACCCCGAGGTGCTGCATCGCGATTGGGATACGCCGTTTGGTGAAATCTACCAGCTCTCCCCGGATGATTTTCCGGACGAGGGCGTATTCGTCAAGGCGTATCTGCCGATGGATTCGAGTCAGCTGGTCGACGTGTTGGATGAGCTGAAGGAGCAGCTCAGCCACCTGACCGACTACGGTCTCGACATCGGCAAAGGCACGATTGCCGTCAATGACGTGCACGAAGACGAGTGGGCCCACGCCTGGAAAAAGTATTACAAACCGGTCAACGTCTCCGAGCGGATGACGATCAAACCGGTCTGGGAGGAATACGAGCCGAAGCGGCCAGACGAGATCATCATCGAGATGGACCCGGGCATGGCCTTCGGCACCGGCACCCATCCGACGACGATTCTCTGCCTGCGCGCGTTGGAAAAATACCTGCAGCCCGGCGACCGCGTCTACGACGTAGGGACGGGAACGGCCATCCTCAGCATCGCCGCCGTCAAACTGGGCGCCGACCACGTGCTGGCGATGGATCTGGACGAGGTGGCGGTCCGCTCCGCGGAGGCCAACATCGAACTGAACGGCGTCCACGAGCGGATCACCGTCCGGCAGAACAACCTGCTGGACGGAGTGGACGAGCAGGTCGACCTGGTGGTGGCCAATATTCTCGCAGAAGTGATCGTCCGCTTTACCGACGACGTATACCGCGTGCTGAAACCGGGCGGGGTGTTCATCGCGTCCGGGATCATCGCCGCGCGGGAAGCGGATGTGAAAGCGGCAATGGAGGCGTCCGGCCTTGAACTCGTGGAAACCATTTTCATCGATGACTGGGTAGCAATTGTGGCAAAAAAACGGTAGAATAGTGAGGTTGGCGAGATGCAAAGATATTTTGTCGAGCCACACCTCTTTTCCGAACAAGAGGTAACGATTGTCGGCGACGACGTTCATCATATCGTAAACGTGATGCGGGCCAAACCCGGCGAGAAAATCGTCGTGTGCGACGGGGCGGGCCGTTCGGCTGTCGCTCAGCTCGTCTCCCTGTCCGCAAAAGAAGTGACAGCATCGATCGTCCAGTTCCTGGACGAGCAGACGGAACTGCCGATCCGCATTACCATCGGACAGGGACTGCCGAAAGGCGAGAAGATGGAGTGGATATTGCAAAAGGGGACGGAAATGGGGGCGCATGCCTTTTTTCCGTTTACCTCCGAACGCACCATCGTCAAGCTGGACGCCAAAAAAGAGGCGAAGAAGCTGGAGCGCTGGCGCAAGATTGTCAAGGAGGCGGCGGAACAATCCCACCGGGCGGTGCTGCCGGAGATTCTGCCGCCTGCGTCGTTTCGACAAGCAATCGCGTCGGCCGCCGGTTACACGCAGCGTGTGATCGCCTATGAAAAGGAAGGCGGCTCTACGCTTCATCAGGTCTTTGCCGGCATGAGTCCGGGAGAGTCGCTCTTTGTGCTGATCGGGCCGGAAGGAGGCTTTTCTTTGGACGAGGTGAAGCAGGCAGAGTTGATGGGCTTTCAGTCCGTATCACTCGGTCCGCGCATCCTGCGCACGGAGACGGCCAGCCAGTACGTGCTGGCAGCCGCATCGTACCAGTTTGAACGCCTGGCCCCGTAGAGCGCGTAAGATGGGTCAAGGCTACTTACAGAAAGGAGGAAGCGCCATGTCTACGGTTGCTTTCCATACATTGGGCTGCAAAGTGAACAGTTATGAGACGGAAGCGATCTGGCAGCTGTTTAAGGCCAACGGCTACGAGCGGGTGGACTTTGAACAGGACGGCGCCGACGTCTACGTGATCAATACGTGCACGGTGACCAATACCGGAGACAAGAAGAGCCGTCAGGTCATCCGCCGTGCCATTCGCCGCAATCCTGACGCGATTGTCGCGGTGACAGGTTGCTACGCGCAAACTTCCCCCGGGGAAATTGCGCAAATCCCGGGTGTAGATATCATCGTCGGCACACAGGGCCGCGAGAAACTGATCGAATACGTGGAGCAAATCCGCCGGGAGCGCCAACCGATCAACGCGGTCAGCAACATCATGAAGGCGCGCGAGTTTGAAGAACTGGACGTCCCGTCGTTTACGGATCGCACGCGCGCGTCCCTGAAGATTCAGGAAGGCTGCAACAATTTCTGCACCTTCTGCATCATCCCCTGGGCACGCGGCCTGATGCGCTCCCGCAAACCGGAGAGCGTTCTCGAACAGGCCCGGAAGCTGGTCGATGCCGGGTATCTGGAGATCGTGCTGACCGGTATCCACACCGGCGGTTACGGCGAGGATCTGGAGAACTACAACCTGGCCAAACTGCTCGTGGATCTGCATCAGGTGGAGGGACTGAAGCGGATTCGCATCAGCTCCATCGAAGCCAGCCAGATTACTGACGAAGTGATTGATGTGATCAACAATTCGGATCGCGTCTGCCGTCATCTGCACGTGCCCCTGCAAGCGGGCGACGATGAGGTGCTGAAGCGGATGCGCCGCAAGTACACCACGGCGGAATTCTACGAAAAGATGGTGAAAGTGCGCGAAGCACTGCCAGGCGTCGCCCTGACAACCGACGTGATCGTCGGCTTCCCGGGCGAAACGGAACAGCAGTTCCAAAACACCTACGATTTCATCAAAACCGTGGGGTTTGCCGAACTGCACGTCTTCCCGTACTCCATGCGCACCGGTACGCCGGCTGCCCGCATGCCGGATCAGATTCCGGAAGAGGTGAAGCATGAGCGGGTCGCCCGACTGCTGGAGCTGAACCAGCAGCTGACGCTGGCATACGCCAAGCAGTTTGTCGGCGAAGTGCTGGAAGTGATTCCCGAACGCCCGTACAAGGAAGACCCGGACAGCGGCTTGCTGATGGGGTATTCCGACAACTATTTGAATGTGGTTTTCCCAGGCGATGCGTCGATGATCGGCAACATCTGCAAGGTCCGGCTGGATGAACCCGGCTCCGAATACTGCAACGGCACGCTTGTCCGCGTACTGGACAACGAGCGTCCTGTGCAACTGAAGGAACGGGCGATATGAAAGAGGTATCAGCGGGCGGCGTCGTCTACCGCTTTCACGACGAAGAACTGCTGCTGTTGCTGATTGAAGACCGCTACGGCAAGGTGACGCTGGCCAAGGGAAAACAGGAACTGGGCGAGACTATTGAGGAAGCGGCACTCCGGGAAGTGCTGGAGGAGACGGGAATCCGCGGGGTGCTCGGAGAAAAGCTGGACACGATTTATTACGACTACCAGCACGCAGTAACGGGAGAAGTGGTCAACAAGGAAGTCCACTATTTTCTGGTGGAGGCGTACACGACGGAAATTACCGTGCAGGTGGAGGAGATTAACGACGTTCACTGGTACACGCCGCTGGAAGCGTGGGCGCTCCAGCAGGAGCGAGGGTACCGCAACAACGACGACGTCCTGCGCAAGGCTTTGCAACATTTCGGGATCGAGGTGTGAGAAGGATGAACCTGAACAAGTACATTGACCATACCCTGCTGAAGCCGGAAACGACGGCAGCGATGATCGACAAGCTGTGCGCCGAAGCAAAAGAACACGACTTTGCTTCCGTCTGCGTCAACCCCACTTGGGTAAAGCGCTGCGCCGAGCTGCTGAAAGGCACTGATGTAAAGGTGTGCACGGTCATCGGGTTCCCGCTGGGAGCCAGCACTCCGGCGGTGAAAGCGGCGGAAACCCGTGACGCGATTGCAAACGGCGCTGCGGAAGTGGACATGGTCCTCAATATCGGTGCGCTGAAATCCGGCGATCTGGAGCTGGTAAAAGCGGATGTGAAAGCCGTCAAGGAAGCGGCTGGCAGCGTTTTGGTCAAAGTGATTCTGGAAACGGGCCTGTTAACGGACGAAGAAAAAGTGACCGCCTGCAAGCTGTGCGTTGAAGCAGGCGCCGATTACGTCAAAACCTCCACCGGATTCGGACACGGCGGTGCCACCGTGGAAGATATCGCCCTGATGCGCAAAACAGTGGGGCCGAATATTGGCGTGAAAGCCTCCGGCGGTGTGCGCGACCGCGCGACGGCGCTTGCGATGATCGAAGCGGGAGCGAGCCGCATTGGCACCAGTTCCGGCGTCGCGATCGTGACGGGCGCAAACGCGGGTGGCAGCGGTTACTGACACGTAAGGAAAGCCTGACCGTATGAGTGGTCGGGCTTTTTTCTGCAGGTGGGTCACACCTCTGCTCTGCAGGATGTGACAAAGTGTCTGAAGTGCGGATATTGGCGAAGTGAACCGCCTGACAAATCCCGGTGTAACCATATGGACAAAAACCGGGTGGAAGGAGCGCATCACATGAAAACCATCAAGGGCGTGTTGATTCTGCTTGCCTTTTTTGGAATGGGTACGCTGGCCAACAAATGGCTTCACGTCCCGCTGCCGGGCAACTTGCTGGGCATGCTGCTGCTGACGCTGGCGCTATGCACGGGACTGGTCAAGCTGGAGTGGGTCGAGACGGCCAGCAATCTGTTGATTCGGCACATGATGCTGTTTTTTGTACCGATTCTGGTGGGAGTGACTGCGTATCTCAAGTGGATTGCAGGCGACCCGTGGCCGATCGTTTCGTCGCTCGTGCTGGGTCCGCTCGCGGTGATGCTGGTGTCGGGGCGGGTCGTTCAGTGGTATCTGAACCGGCACAAGCAAAAAATGGAGCATCACCAACTGGAAGGGAGGATGCTCGATGTTTGACCAATTGCTTGCCGTTGCTGTCACACTGGCGGGATACAAGGCAGCGAGTGTGCTGGCGGAGCGCTTTCCCCGTCTGCAACCGCTGGTCGTGGCGACAATCTGCGTCTGGTTTGCCTGGTGGCTGATCGGCGAGGATTGGGAAGCGTACCGCGCCGGCGGGGAATGGATCTCGTTTTGGCTGGGACCGGCCACGGTTGCACTGGCTGTTCCGCTCGCCAAGCAGCTGAAGGAGTTCGTCCATATTTGGCGCGGCGTCCTGCTGGGTGTGGCGGCGGGCTGTGCCGTTGCGATCCTGACGGTCCGGCTGGTGGGATGGCTGCTGGGCACGGATCAGACGATGGTGCACAGCATGATGGCCAAATCGGTGACCACGCCAATCGCCGTGGAACTGACCCGCAGCATCGGCGGCATTCCGGCGCTGGGGGCCTTGTTTACCGTATTGACGGGGATCATCGGCGTCACCATTGCCCGTCCGGTCCTCTCCTGGGCGGGGATCAGGGATGATTGGGCAATTGGGATTGCCGTCGGCACCAGCTCTCATGCAATCGGCACAGCCAACCTGAACCGCGTCTCACCGGTGCAGACGGCGGCGTCCAGTGTGGCGATGATCTTGGCCGGTGTGGTGACAGCGCTGTACCTGATTCCGTTTTCCACGTAGACGGAGTTACCAGCGTCGTCGTTTCCTGTCCGGCACCAGCCACTGGACGGCAGCGGCGATCTGCCTGGTAAACGGCAGGGCGGCCAGGGAGCACACCACGTTGAACAGGGTCTGGGCATGAGCAATTCGCATCGACGGGCTGTCTGTCAACAAGCTGCTGACCATGGCAAGCTGTGAAAGAAACGGCAGAAAGGCGAGAGCGCCTACCAGGTTGAACAGCGTGTGGCACCAGGCGACCTGGCGGGAAGCCGCATTGGTGCCGATGCTGGCGATGATGGCGGTAAAGCAGGTGCCGATGTTGGCACCCAGCACGATTGCCAGCGCCGTCTCCATCGAGAGCACCTGGTGACTCATCAACCCCATGGTGATGGCGGTCGTCGCCGAACTGCTGTGGATGAGCGCTGTAAACACCATTCCGGTGATCAGGCCGATCCAGACGGAATGGCGGCTTTCCAGAAACAGCGAGCGAAACGCGTCCGACTGTTCCAGCGGTTTGGCCATCACCTGCATGGTGTCGATCCCAAGAAAGATCAGGCCGAAGCCGGCCACCACCAGTCCGATGCAGCGGGTCAGACGGCGCGGCATCAGCCACAAGGCGACGCCGACCAGGAGCATGGGCACGGCGAACGTCTCCAGCCGAAGCGCGATCAATTCGGTTGTGATCGTCGTCCCTACATTGGTGCCGAGAATGATTCCCACGGTCTGGGAAAAACTGATCATGCCTGCATGTGTAAGCCCGATGGTAAGGACGGTGACGGCGCTGGAACTCTGCAGCACCATGGTGCTCAACAAACCCACCCAAAAGCTGTGGACCGGCGTGCGCGTGAAGCGTCCCAGCCAGTCCGCCATTTTCTTCCCGGCGAGGTTTTGAAAACCGGTGCGCATGACATACATACCCAACAGAAAAAAACTGAGACCGAATGTAAAGGGAGCGAGGATGGCAGTCACGGAGCGATCCTCCTTACCAGCAATGAGAACACCCTTCGCGCAGCCAGCGTGTGCCATCTGAACGGGCACCGTGCAGGCTGTCGGGAGGGATTGAATTACTATACGCTATGCCTGTACCAAGACGAGCATGACAAGGAGGAACCGACAACATTGGCAAGAGTGATTCTGCACAAGCACCGAAAAAAGCGGCTGGAAGCGGGCCATCCGTGGATTTTTCAATCGGAAGTGAAGGAGATTCAAGGAGAGTATAAGCCGGGCGACATTGTCGAGGTAATCAACCACCAAGGCCACTTCCTCGCCAAAGGCTACATCAATCCCGCATCGCAAATCATCGTTCGCGTTCTGACGTACAATCAGGACGAAGCGATCGACTATGACTTTTTTCTCCGCCGCATCCGCGAAGCGGCCGCGTTTCGCTCCCGGTTCGTCGACAATCCGCGAGCATGCCGCGTCGTCTACGGCGAGGCGGACTTCCTGCCCGGTCTGATTGTGGACCGGTACGAAGACGTGCTGGTGGCGCAAATTCTCTCGCTTGGGATGGACGTGCGGCGCGACTGGATTCGGGACGCATTGGTGGAAGTGTTTCAACCGCAGGGCATCTACCTGCGCAACGACGTCCCCGTGCGTGAACTGGAGGGGCTGAACCAGAGCAAGGAAGTGCTGTACGGGGAATGTCCGCGGGAAGTGACAATTACGGAAAACGGCCTGACATACATTGTGGATATCATCGAAGGGCAAAAAACGGGCTTCTTTTACGACCAGCGGGAAAACCGAGCCGCCATCGCCCCGCTGATGAAAGGCTGGGGAGAAAAGCACGGCATCACCCTGAAGGAGATGGACGTGGACGGCGAACAGAAGATCGTCCCCGTAGACCGGCGCGGCAAAGTGGTAAAAAACCCCTACTGGGACGGGGCAGAGGTGCTGGAGTGCTTTACCCATACCGGGTCGTTTACGCTGAACGCATGCAAGCACGGCGCGAAAAAGGTGACGGCGCTCGATATCTCCGAGCACGCCATCGAGACGGCTAGGCGAAACATCATGCAAAACGGCTTTTTGCACCGCGTCGAATTCGTCGTTGCCAACGCGTTTGACTACCTGCGCGAGTGCGTCGATGCCGGCCGCATGTGGGACGTGGTCATTCTCGATCCGCCGGCGTTTGCCAAATCGCGCGCGGCGGTGAAGAGCGCCTGCCGCGGCTACAAGGACATCAATCTGAACGGGATGAAGCTGGTGCGCTCCGGAGGGTATCTGGTGACGGCCTCCTGCTCGTACCACATGTCTCCCCAGCTTTTCCTGGAGACGATCCAGGACGCGGCGATGGATGCCCGTAAAATCCTGCGGCTGATTGAGTGGCGGGGAGCAGGCAAGGACCACCCACAGATCAGCGGAGCGGACGAATCCCACTACCTCAAGTTTGCCATCTTTGAAGTAAGGGATCGGCGGTAACCATCCGCTGCCAGGAGCGGCGGACAAAAAACGAGCGGCATGTCGCAGCAGCGCGGCATGCCGCCTTTTTGCGCCGTTCTTCCGTCGGGCAGCAGGGGAAACATGCTTCTCTGGCTGCTGCGGAACGGGTCATCCGCATACAGAAATGGCAGTTGCTGGAACGAATCGGCACTGGTAAAATGAAAGCGCTTCTCAGAAAGAAAGGGGAAGGAAGAAGAGGAGGGATTGAGAGATGAGCATGTCATGGTCGCGTCTTGTGCTTGCGGCGGCGCTGATGGTTCCGCTGGTCCCGGCCGGCCTGTCATCCGCCGGAGCGATCTCGGAACCTGTCGTACCGGGCGCGCATGGCGTGACGGTCACCCGCTTTGACGGCCAGGCGGGAAACTGGCTGACCACGCGCAACCCGCAGCAGTACGCGGCGGCTGTCCAATTCGGCAATCTGGGGCTGGTCCCGGCCGCGTGGGGCGGTTGGGAAACGATGTACGATCCGGCCGAAGTGACGGGCACACAAGTAAACGGCGCGTTTGACGATGCGCAATTCGTCATTCGCGTGCCGGATGAGTGGAACGGCAAGCTGGTCGTGTCCGGCATCCCGGCCACTCGCAACGAGACGGCCACCGATCTGTTGTTTAGCGATTACGTGCTGGAAAAAGGCTACGCCTTTGCGGCCATTGACAAAGGGACGCAGGGAGAAAGCGATCCCGCCGATCCGCTGGCCAAAGTAAAAAACGCCCTCGCGTCCGAGGAAGACTCGGTAGCCGAGTGGCATGTCCGCTTCCGGCAGTTGACCAAGGCGGCGCAAGCCTACCTGGCGGCGCATCATCGAGACCGGCTGATCGATCCCTCCGACAGTACACCCGCTGCCCGACTGGTCTCGAAACAGCATCCAATCCCCACGTACGCCATCGGTATTTCCAACGGCGGGTACGTGGTCCGGTACGCTTTGGAACACGATGATCCGAAACTGACCAAAGAGCCGCGGCTGTACGACGGCGGCGTCGATTGGGAAGGGGTGCTGTGGCGCGCTGACAGGCCCAACCTGATCACCACACTGACCGACGTCGTCAACCACGCGGAAGCGGCCATCTACGGCCAGGGCAACGAGCGGGAGCGCGCCCGCGCAGCCCTGTACCGAGCCGGTGTGCCCAAAGGCTCGGAGAAGCTGTGGGCCTATTACGACCAGATCTACTGGTTCCTTACCCTCAACATCTACCGGGACGAGTTTGACCCGCACGCGCCGAAGCGCTTGCAGTGGCCGGACTACCTGCGGTTCAACGCCGACGGCACCCGCGACCGTTCGCTGGACGGCATCTATCGCACCTACGATTTCACCAAGCGGCCGAAAAAAGTGAAAGAAGCGGTGGAGGCGATCGAGAATACGGGCAGGATTGACGTGCCGCTGATCTCCGTGTTCGGCACCTGGGACGCCCTGATCTTCCCCGAGGTACATGGGAACGCCTACCGGCGGTTGGTCAAAGCGGCGGGACGGGAAAACCTGCACCGGCTCTACCTGGTGGAAAAGGGCAATCATGTCGACGGCCTGGTCTGGAGCGCATCGGACCCGGACAAGGAACTTCAGCCGCTGTTACCGTACGTCCATCAATGCTTTGACCTGCTTGTCGGCTGGGTGGAAGAGGGCAGGCAGCCGCCTGAAAGCGGGACGATTTCTGCACCGCGCGATCCCCTGCGGGTGAAGGACATCCGGACGGGGGAAGAGATCGACCCGTACTGACACGCTGAGCGGACATATGCGTCCGCTTCTTTTTTTGTATCGACAAAAAAACGGCCCGCTGTCCGGCGGGTCGAAAAACGCTGCGGTCAGGCAAACTGTTTGTCGGACAGGATGTCGCGAACCAGTTCCAGGGCTCGTTTGATGCCCAGTTCCTTGCCGAGCAGCACCTGCCCCTCGGCTGAGCTGGCCGCCCTGACTTTACTCAATTCCTCCAGTTCGTGCGTCAGCAGGTGTTCCAGGATGTAGAGGCGCACCTGGCCGATCTCCCGTTCGCTCTGCCGATCCCGTTCCTGGTACTTGACCAGCGCCAGACTTTCTTCCACGTACTTGTCGATATCGTCTTCCAAAAAACGGGAAGCTGTGCAGATGATCTCGCGGTACTCGTCCGTTTGGGAGGGGATGACGCGCAGTGCGTGTCCGAGGTGGGCGAGCAGAAACTTGTGGAGCACGACGCTGTTGCGCGTGTAGGCGTTGTGCAACAGGGAGTACTCGCCCAAAAACGTCCCGGTCTCCTTGTCGTAGCGGTGCAGGAGCGTATAGGACGAACAGTACGTACAGAAGAGCAGATAGTCTCTCATGGACATTCCCCCTGCGTTGAGAAAAGTCTTCTGTGACGTTTTTTCACAGGATATGTTGGACGGCGGCTGCTTGTGCTTCTCCTGTCCCCTTGTATTTGCGGAAGGGATTGTGTATGCTGAATGGGGTATTTGCGCCCGGCGCACACCATAGGCGGGCGTTTGCATACCATGGGAGAGCAGGAGACGCGTGAACGCGCTTTTGCGCAGGCAAGGCGAAAGGAGCTTGGAGTTCATGGGGAACAAAATTCGGCTGGGGATTATTTACGGAGGGAAGTCCTCGGAACATGAGGTTTCGCTGCGCACCGCCCTGTCGATTATGAAGGCGGTCGATTTTGATAAATACGACATTTTGCCCATCTACGTGACGCTGGATGGAAACTGGGTGAAAGGGGAGAACCTCAGGGGCATTTTGCCGGAGGGTACCAACGAACTCCGCCTGACAAACGGGGCGGTGTCTGTCAGCAGCGAGGTGAAGATGGAACAGGTGGCTGTCAGCCGCACCTCGCCGATCTTTGGCGTCGCCCAGGAAGTGGACGTGATTTTTCCCGTCGTGCACGGCCCAAACGGTGAAGACGGCACGATTCAAGGCCTGCTGGAACTGGCCAACCTGCCATATGTCGGAGCTGGTGTCATGGCATCGGCAGTGGGCATGGACAAATGGATGATGAAAAACGTGTTCGCCCAGGCGGGACTGCCGCAGGTGAAATACGTGGGCGTGCTCCGGTCGCAGTGGGAACGTGACCAGGAGGGAATCATCGCGCGCATCGAGCAGGAACTGGGCTACCCATGCTTCGTAAAACCGGCCAACATGGGGTCCAGTGTCGGGATCAGTAAGGCAAAAGACCGGCAGCAGTTGATCGACGCGATGATGCTGGCCGCCAAATTTGACCGCCGGTTGATCGTGGAGCAGTTCGTCAAGGCGCGCGAGCTGGAAATCGGCCTGCTCGGCAACGAGGAACCAATCACCTCGGTCGTGGGCGAGATCGTGCCGGCCAAGGAGTTTTACGATTACGAAGCCAAGTACAAAGGCGCCGGCACAGAACTGCAGATTCCAGCCCGGATTCCGTCCCACGTGGCAGAGCGGATCGCTGAAATGGCCAAAATCGCATACTGCGCCCTGGATGCGTCGGGCCTGTCGCGGGCAGACTTTTTCTGGGACGAGGAAAACGACCAACTGTATATCAATGAAGTGAACACGATGCCCGGCTTTACGCCGTTCAGCATGTACCCGCTGCTGTTCCAGGAAGCGGGCATCAGCTACAGCGAGCTGATTGACCGGCTGGTCCAGCTTGCTCTGGAACGCCACGCCGACAAACAGCGAAACGTGGTGGATGCAGAAGAGTTGGAATAATGGGGAATGTAGAGGGAGTGCCCTGGGGCGCTCCCGTGTTCATTTTTGGACAAGGAGCCTCTGTAGCGAGGCTCCTTGCTGTTTTTCGTTTTCAATTGTGGTCACGCGTGATCTTCCAGCGCCTGAAGCAGCGTCCACAGTCCCATGCCTTGCGACGCTTTGAACAGAAAGGCGTGATGGGCGTCGCGCACCGCAAGGAGCGTTTCGACTGCTTCAGCCTTGGTCGGGAAGTAGCGCTTATTCCCCTCGTACGCGTCATACAGGTGCTGCGCTTGCTCACCGACGGCCACGAGCAGTTCGATTCGGTCGCGGTAGCGGTTGGCGAAAGCCCCCACCTGGGCGTGCATGGCCGGGCTGTTCTCGCCAAGCTCAAACATGTCGCCCAGCACCAGCACCTTTTTACGCTCGGGGAACAGATCCGCAAACGTGGAGATCGCCGCTTCCATCGACGAAGGGCTGGCGTTGTACGCGTCGTTGATGTAGAGCGGGCCATGGGCGGACTCGATCCGCTCGAAACGCATGGCCGACAGGCGCACCGTCGCCAGCGCGCGGATGATCTCCGCTGTCGTCATGCCGAAGTGGCGGCCGATCGCAACAGCCGGCAGCGCGTTCAGGACGTTGTGCGTGCCGAACAGCGGCAGGAAGGCCGCGAAGCGCTCCCCGTCCCGGAAGCAGACGTCAAATCGCGTCCCGTCGTCAGCGGATTGGATATTCTCCGCCCAGATGTCAGCGGGGGCGTTGACGGAGTAGTACATGATGCGGCCCGGATAAAGTGGCGCCACCTTGCGCAGGTATTCGCTGTCTCCGTTCAAAAGGACCAGTCCGTCCGGATCAGTGTGGGGAAGCAGTTCTGCCTTGGCGAGCGCGATTTTCTCCCGCGAGCCAAAAAACTCGATGTGGGCTTCGCCGATATAGGTAATCACGCTGATCTGCGGCTTGACCAGCGAGGCCAGCAGGTCGATTTCGCCAGCGTGGTTCATGCCCAGCTCCAGCACGGCTGCCTGATGCTGCTCTTCCACCTGCAGCAGGGAGTAGGGAACGCCCAGGTGGTTGTTGAGATTTTTGTAGGTCTTGTGGATGGAAAACCGGCTTTCCAGCAGGTGGGCGACGATGTCCTTCGTTGTCGTTTTGCCGTTGCTGCCGGTAATGGCCACAAAGGGTATGGAAAAGGACGTGCGGTAAGCAGCTGCCAGCTTTTGAAACGCGCGCAGCGTGTCGTTCACCAGAATCAGGCCGAATCCCGCCGGCAGGCTGTCTGGCACCTTTTGTTCGTTGGAGATGATCGCTGCCCGTGCGCCTTTTTCCGCCGCCTGCAGGAGAAAGTCGTGTCCGTCCCGCGTTCCGGCAATCGCCACGAACAAGGCACCCGGCAAAAGCTGACGCGTGTCAAAGTGAACGGATGTCACCGTCAGCCCGGGATCGCCCGCCAGCAGCAGCCCTTCCGCCATAACGGCCGCTCGTCCCAGTGCAATTTCTCTCATAGGTCCAATCCCCTTTTCATCGAATCGTTTTCGATCGTGGAAACCACGAAGTCATGCTAACACTCCTGTTCGGCCGCGGCAAGGAAAAAATGACGGTCCCCATCGCAGACAGCCGAACAGGTCAATGATCATGAAACAGTCATGCGTACAGGTTGCTGGTAGTTCAGGTGGCGATAAAAAAGCATAATGGCCACAGACGGCGAAAAACGCCCGAAAACGAAGATTCGGGCGTCTGTTACATCATGTATGGCAGCGGGACCTATTCAGATATTGGATCGGCTTTTATAACTTTTTTTAACCAGTACAATTACCCAGTTGCCTCTTATTGTAATATATTCCCTTCCGATTCACAATCATGCCGCGCGTTTGAACAGTTCAGTCACAAACGTCGCAACAATTTCTCTTTACGGCAAAGCGGTTTTGCGTAAGCGTGCTTTTCCTCTCCTGACAGAATTGCGCCTCGGTCAGCTGATCTTTACCCCAGCAGGAAAGGAGGCCATGAGTGAACGCACTGCTGCCTCTTCCGAGCTGGCTTCCAAGAATAAGTTGGAAAGAAAGGTTGACCTGTCTTGGTTTTCTGTCCTATAATGTAGTGTGACAGTCTGTTGGTAACAGGCGTCCCACGGTTTTAGCGGAGGGAGGGAAGACAGATGGCAGAAGTTCGAGTCAAGAAAAACGAGTCTTTGGAACAGGCACTTCGTCGCTTCAAGCGTGAGAGCGCCAAAGCAGGGGTTATGGCGGAACTGAGAAAACGCCGCCACTTCGAAAAACCCAGCGTGCGCCGCAAGAAAAAATCCGAAGCAGCTCGCAAGCGCAAGTACTAATTGACGGAGGGCTCATCATGAGTGTAATGGAGCGACTCGATCAAGATATGAAGCAAGCGATGAAGGACAAAGCTGCGCTGAAACTCTCTGTTATTCGCATGGTGAAAGCTGCGTTAAAGAACGAAGAGATTAGTAAAGGTAGACTGTTGTCTGAAGACGAAGAGCTGACCATCTTGACTCGCGAGTTAAAACAGCGCCGTGAATCCCTCCAAGAATTCGAAAAGGCGGGTCGTGACGACCTCGCCGCCAAAACACGAGAGGAAATCGACGTGCTCTCCGCGTATCTGCCCGCTCAATTGAGCGAGGACGAACTGCGCGGCATTGTACGGGACGCGATTGCCGCCACCGGAGCCACCTCCAAAAAGGAGATGGGCAAGGTGATGGGGGCGATCATGCCGAAAGTAAAAGGAAGAGCCGACGGTGCTCTCGTGCAAAAGATTGTATCTGAGGAATTGCCATCGTAATGAGGATCAACCTCATCTAGATACGCACAAAAGACTCAGTCCCATGCGGCTGGGTCTTTCTTTATGGCACGAATAAGGCAATCAATAAAAAATTATGAAACGGGCGTGAATCTGACCCGTATACCTAAGTAGCCATTCGAGGAGGCTGTATAAGGAAAGGAGGTGGAGGTAATGAATGTGTCACGCATCGTTTCCCGTCCCGTTCGCTTGTTGCTGGCGCTGCTTTGCGTGGCGATAGGGCTCGCCGGTCTGCTGGCCGGAAGTCCGGCTGCTGCCAAACCGTATCAGAAAGCGGTCTGGATTCCCGTGGAGCACCAGATCGAGCAGGGGCTGGAAAGCTTTCTGAAGCGGGCGTTTGCCGAAGCAACGAGTAAGGGCGCGGATCTGATCGTGCTGCACATCAACACCCCCGGCGGAGAAATCAATGCGGCCGACTCCATCGGCCAACTGGTCAGACAATCGCCAATCCACGTGGTGGCCTACATCGACAATCAGGCGTTTTCGGCCGGCACCTATATCGCTCTGAACGCAAACGAAATTGTCATGACCCCAGGCAGCAGCATCGGGGCGGCGACGCCGATTGACCTGGCGGGCAACGCCGCCGACGTGAAGATCATCTCCGGGTGGGCTAACAAAATGGAGGCGGCAGCCAAGCTGAACAACCGCAATCCGGACGTGGCCCGGGCCATGGTGGAAATCGACCGGGAGTTTCCGGGGTTGAAACCGAAAGGCACCGTTCTTTCCCTGGATGCCGAGCGGGCCAAGCAGTTGGGCTACGCCGAACAGGTGGTGGCCAACAAGGCACAGCTTCTCGCGTATCTGGGCGTCAATGCGGATGAGCTGGAAACGATTGAACCGACAATCGGCGAGCGGGTGGCCCGTTTTGTCACCAGTCCGGTTGTCATGAGCCTTCTGTTGATCATTGGTCTGGTGGGCATCGTCGTCGAGCTGTTTGCCCCCGGATTTGGCGTGGGCGGCACGGTTGCGTTGTGCGCCTTTGGTCTGTACTTCTTCGGCCATTACGTGGCGGGATTCGCCAATTGGCTGCATATCTGCCTGTTTGTTCTGGGCATCCTGCTGATGATATTGGAAATCTTCGTTCCCGGCGGGATCGTCGGTGGGCTTGGCTTCATCAGCATTGTCGCCGGCTTGGTCATGGCTGCCTACGACACAAAACAGGGGCTTGCATCGCTGGGGATCGCTGTCCTGGTCACGGTGATCGTCGCCTTCGCGCTGATTAAAAAATACGGCATCAAAGGACTGATCAGCCGGTTTGTGCTGGGTGACGTGCAGCGCAATGAAGCGGGCTACGTGGCGCCGAAGGACCAGCGGCACCTGCTGGGCAAGGAGGGGATTGCCCTGACGCCGCTTCGACCGGCGGGCGTGGTCAAGATTGAGGGGCGGCGCATTGATGCCGTCAGCGGAGGCGGATTTATTGCCGCCGGCACCCCCATCACCGTAATACAGGTGGAAGGCAGCCGCGTTGTCGTGCAGGAACAAGAACAAAAGGAGTAGATGATTCATGTTGGATAGCGGATTGATTCCTATCATTTTTATGGTGGCAGTGGCGATCGTTGTCCTGTCGATCTTTTTCTCATTCGTCCCGGTAATGCTCTGGATTTCCGCGCTCGCCTCCGGTGTGCGCGTCGGCATCATCACGCTGGTGGCCATGCGGCTGCGCCGCGTGATTCCTTCGCGCATCGTCAACCCGCTGATCAAGGCGAGAAAAGCGGGGCTGGAGCTTGACACGAACCAGTTGGAAAGCCACTACCTGGCAGGCGGAAACGTAGACCGTGTCGTCGATGCCCTGGTAGCTGCACAGCGGGCTGACATTCCGCTCGGCTTCGAGCGGGCCGCCGCGATTGACCTGGCGGGCCGTGACGTGCTGGAAGCGGTGCAGATGAGCGTAAACCCGAAAGTGATTGAAACCCCCGTCGTCGCCGCCATGGCCAAGGACGGGATCGAGGTAAAGGCAAAGGCGAAGGTGACTGTTCGCGCCAACATCGACCGACTGGTGGGGGGCGCAGGCGAAGAAACGATTATCGCCCGTGTTGGCGAAGGGATCGTGACGACGATCGGTTCGTCCAACTCCCACAAAGACGTGCTGGAAAATCCGGACAGCATTTCGCAAACCGTGTTGAACAAAGGGTTGGACGCCGGTACAGCGTTTGAAATCCTCTCCATCGACATCGCTGATGTAGATGTGGGCAAAAACATCGGGGCACAGCTCCAAACCGATCAGGCGGAAGCAGACAAACGCATCGCTCAGGCAAAAGCAGAGGAGCGCCGCGCGATGGCGGTCGCCCAGGAACAGGAAATGAAGGCGCGCGTCGTAGAGATGAAGGCCAAGGTTGTGGAAGCCGAGGCGCAGGTGCCGCTCGCGCTCTCCGAAGCCCTGAGAAGCGGCAAATTGGGCGTAATGGATTACTACAACCTGCAAAACATCTCCGCCGATACGCAAATGCGCCAGGCATTCGGCGCCACCGGCAGCAAGCAAAAGTCCGACCTGCCTGACCAAGACCAAGAGTAAGAGGCGATAGCCAATGGACGATCTTATTGATCTGTTGATTGATCTGCTGATTGATCAGTTGGAATGGGTTTTACCGCTCCTTGGCAAGTTCTGGGTTCTGATCGCGGGGTTCTTCGGCTACTTGCTGTTTGGCAAAAAAGGCAAACAAGGGCGCAGCATGTCCCAGGGAAAACCGCAGCGTCCTCCGCTAACCCCGGTGGACAGCGGCGATTTCCCGCTCCCTGCAGATGTAGAGTTGCAGCCGGAGCGGCGCATGGTGGTGCGGCAGGAATCCAGGTCTGCCATGGAAGAACGCGCCGCCGAACCGGAATGGCTGGAAGAGGAGATGCATATGCCGCTGGCGAATGTGGAAGCGGCACCGGCCGCCCAAGTTGTTGGGTATGATGCTGCGCTCCAACCGTCCCCGGCAGAGCAAGCAACAGAAAAGCCAACCGAGCTCGATCCTCGGGAAGGGATGAAGTGGGCGATCATTTTCGGTCCGCCCCGGGCCAAAAGCAGGCCCCTTCCCTACCGCCGCAGCGTTTGACGCATGGGTGTAACAGACAGGCGAACATTCCCGTTCGCCTGTTGTTTTTTGACTGAACATTTTGTCGAAAGAAATCGAACATCTGGTCTTGTGCCTCAAGTCTTGGTTGACTATTCTTGATCTAGGCACGAACTATTAACAATAAGGGTGAGGGGTAGAGCGGCGAATGGATCGACAGGAACTGGAGAGGATGAGCAAGTTTCGCCAAAAGGTGATCCGGCTTGTCATCTATGAAAGGAAATCGATCTATGAAACGGCGATCGCCTGCGGATGTACGGCGGAAAAGGTAAAGCGCGTGATCAAGAAGTGGAAGGCCCTCAAACGGTACGGAACGCCTTTTCCCACCGACGAACAGAAGACGTGACGGGACGAGCCCCGACGCTTGCGGAAGCGAGTGTCGGGGCGATTTTCTCTGCATGATTTTCTCCCCTCACCGCATACGGTTATAGAAGAAGGACGCACCGGGCACCCGGACTGGCTTGGAGGGATGCATTCCGGCGCAGCAGCACCAGTAAAGGGGGGCTTGCTCATGAAACGATGGGGCCGCCGTCTGCGCCATCTGGCCGTTGGAGTGCTGGATTTGCCGCAAGATGTGGTGCTGGAAGTCCCGCGCATCACGATGATCGGCCATCTGCAAATGTATATCGAAAACCACCGCGGAGTTCTCCACTTTAGTGAAAAGGAGCTCCGCTTGCTGTTGACCAATGGACAGCTGCTCGTTACTGGAGAACAATTGGTGATCCGGGCGATCCTGCCGGAGGAAATCCTGTTGGAGGGGCGCATCGGCGGCGTCAAGTTTCTGGAGAAACCTTAGGAAACGTTCCGCGACAATACCTGGGAAAGTGGGGACGGGCACATGCGCAATGGATTGCAGGAATGGTTGGACGGCTATATCACGATCACCGTCCGGGGAAAGCGGTTTGAACGAATGTTGAACATGGCGGTACGGGAAGGTATCCGAATCTGGAACATCCGCAGAGTGGGGCAGGAGGTGGGCCGCTGCGACATCCTGATCCGCGATTACTTTCGCTTGCGGCCGTTTTTGCGGGAGACAGGCTGTCGCCCTCACGTGGAACGACGAGGCGGGCTGCCTTTCTGGCTGGTCCGGCTGCGCCGGCGGGCCGGTCTTGTCATCGGCGCCTCTTTATTTTTGGTCGGAATGTACATGCTCTCCTCGTTCGTCTGGCAGGTGGAGGTGCAGGGAGTCAGGCAAATGCGCCCCGAGGCGGTGACTAATGCGGCGGCACAGGTCGGGATTAAAGAAGGGGTCTGGAAGGCCAAACTAAAAGAATCACACGTGCTGCAGCGGGAACTGATGAGCCTGCTGCCGGAAGCGTCCAGGGTCATCGTTGACATACAAGGCACCAAGGCGATTATCCAGGTGGTAGAGAAAGAAGAGCCGGAGAAGCCGGCCCCGCCCAGTCCGCGCCACCTGGTTGCCAAGAAGCGGGCGGTCGTGCACACGATTCTGCCGGAAGCGGGCAAAAGCATGGTGTCTGTCAACCAGTTTGTGGAAAAAGGGCAGACGCTGATATCCGGCATTATCGGCAATGAGACCAGGCAAAAGGCAGTCGCCGCCCGCGGCACGGTAAAAGGGGAGGTGTGGTACGTCAGCAACGTCACGATGCCGCTCGCCCAGGTGCACTATCAGTTGACCGGTGAACGGCAGCAGACGCAGTATCTGCTCGTCGGCCCCTTCGCCGTGCAGATATGGCCGTTCAAACAGCAGCCGTTTGCGCAGGCCGAGTCGGTCGAGCAGCGCTTCCAACCCTCGTATGCGGGCTTTACAAGTCCGATCGGCTGGAAGACGGTCACGCAGGCGGAGGTGCAGCCAGTACGGCGGGAATTGAGCATGGAAGAAGCGCTGCAGGCTGCCAAGCAGGCGGCCCGCGAGGACGTGCTGCGGCAGGCGGGCAAAGATGCGGTAATTCAGGACGAAAAAGTTTTGCACGTGAAGAGAGAGAATGGTAAAGTTTATTTGAGTATTCATTTTTCCGTTATTGAGGACATTGCCGTCGAGCAGCCGATTCTGGGCCTGCCGCCGGCTCCCCAGGCAAACGGCAATTCGTAATGGATTGCTGACAACCGCTGCAAGGAGATGGAAGCCTGTTGCACGTACAAGAAGAGGTAAAAATTCCGTTTGTTGACGCATCGGAAGCGTTGTTGCTGTTCGGTCCCCACGATGCATATCTCAAATTGATCGAGGAAACGACCACAGCAAAAATCATGACACGCAGCGGCGAGCTGGTCATCAGCGGCGAAAAGGCCGAAGTGGATAAGCTCTCCCGCTTGTTTGCCGTCCTGCTCCAGCTGATTCGGCGGGACATCGCCCTGTCCGAGCGCGACGTCTCGTACGCGCTGCAATTGGTGGAACGGGGAGAAGCGGAACAATTGCTGGACGTCTACGACGAGGAAGTGGCTCGCACCCAAAAGGGCAAGCTGATTCGCGCCAAGACGCTGGGACAGCGCCACTACCTGTCCGCCATCAAGCGGCACGACATCGTGTTTGGCATCGGGCCGGCCGGTACCGGCAAAACGTACCTGGCTGTGGTAATGGCGGTCAACGCGTTGAAAAACGGACGAGTCAAGCGCATCGTGCTGACGCGCCCGGCCGTGGAGGCAGGAGAGAGCCTCGGCTTTTTGCCCGGCGACTTGCAGGAAAAAGTGGACCCCTATCTGCGTCCGCTCTACGACGCCTTGTACGACATGCTGGGCACGGAACAGGTGGCCAAGATGATGGAGCGCGGGCTGATTGAAGTGGCTCCGCTGGCATACATGCGCGGGCGAACGCTGGAAGACTGCTTTGTCATCCTGGACGAAGCGCAGAACACCACGCCTGAACAAATGAAAATGTTTCTCACCCGTCTGGGCTTCGGTTCCAAAATGGTGATTACCGGCGACGTGACCCAGATCGACCTGCCCAAAGGGAAAAAATCGGGTTTGCGGGAAGCAGAGCGCATTCTGGCCCCGATCCCCGAAGTGGCATTTATCCGCTTCCAGGAAGCGGACGTGGTGCGCCACAGCCTGGTGCAGAAGATCATCGAAGCGTACGCCAAAGACGAACACGAACACAGCTACCGGTAAAGGAGATTGGGTACCCGTGCTATCCGTAGAAATTCTTCACGACGAAATCCAACCGATTGACGAATCCCTGCAGGACCTGATCGTCCGCTGCCTGGAAGCGGCTGCTGAGCGGGAAGGCGTGGACGGCGAAGTGGTGGTGACGCTGGTGAACAACGAGCGCATCCATGAGCTGAACCGCCAATACCGTGGCGTTGACCGTCCCACCGACGTGCTGTCGTTTGCGATGAACGAGTCGGGAGAGGGAGAAATGGACATTTATTTGGACGAGGAAGCGTTGGACGCGCTCCCCAACATGCTGGGGGACATTGTCATTTCCGTTCCCAAGGCGGAGGAGCAGGCGGCAGAGTATGGACACTCGCTCGAACGGGAACTGGGTTTTCTCGCTGTTCACGGTTTTCTCCATCTGCTCGGGTACGACCACGGCACGGAGGAAGAGGAGAAAGAGATGTTTTCCCGTCAGGAGGCAGTGCTGCAGCAGATTGGTTTGACGAGGTAGGCGATAGCGTTTGAAAGAGTGGCGCCGTTTGGTCAGCAGCTTTTCCTATGCCCTGCAAGGCATAGTCCAAACCGTGAAGACACAGCGAAACATGCAAATCCACGTCGCATTTGCCGTGCTGGCGCTGGCGGCGGCGTGGTGGCTGCGCATTCCTCGCGGCGATGTTTTGCTGGTCTTTTTTTCTATCGCGCTGGTGTGGGCGCTCGAGTTGGTCAATACCGCCCTGGAGGCAGCAGTCGATTTGTCCTCCCCCGAGTGGCACGCGAAGGCCAAAACGGCCAAGGACGCTTGTGCCGGTGCCGTCCTGGTGGCGGCTGTCCTGTCCGTCGTAATCGGCGTCGCTGTTTTCGGCCCACCGCTCTGGGGGAAACTCACGGTATGGCTGGCCGTGTAACAGGAGGACTGGCCTGGTGCGGCTCTGCGGCACCGCCTGCAGGCCGGCGGGTGCCTCGCGTTTGCTTTACCCACTACATATGTATTGAAATGTATTGATTGGCGAGGGAACGGTGATGATGAACATGGATAAACAAGCCCTGCTGGAGCAAGCGAAAGAAGCGAGAAAGCTGGCGTATGTGCCGTATTCCAACTTTCCTGTGGGAGCGGCACTCTTGACCGACAGCGGCAAGGTGTATCTCGGCTGCAATATCGAGAACGCCTCCTTCCCGCTGTGCAACTGCGCGGAGCGGACCGCGCTGTTTAAGGCGTATTCCGAAGGGGATACCCGTTACAAGGCGATCGCCGTGGTGGCTGACACGCCGAATCCGGTCTCTCCCTGCGGCGCGTGCCGGCAGGTGATGGCGGAGCTGTGCCCGCCCGACATGCCGGTCATCCTTGCCAACATGAACGGTGACGTGACAGAAACAACAGTATCCGCCCTGCTTCCCGGGGCGTTTGCCAAGGAGGATTTACGTGGATAATCGCACGAAAAAAGGTTTCAAATCCGGGTTTGTCTCCATTGTGGGCAGGCCCAACGTGGGGAAATCCACGCTGTTAAACCACATCGTCGGCCAGAAGATTGCGATCATGTCCAACAAACCGCAGACGACGCGCAACAAGATTACCGCCGTCTACACGACAGAGCAGGGACAAGTCATCTTCCTGGACACGCCGGGGATTCACAAGCCCAAGTCCAAGCTGGGCGACTACATGGTCGCCGTCGCGGAAAACACGCTCAACGAAGTGGACCTGGTGCTGTTTGTCATCGACGCAACGGAAAAACGGGGGCCGGGTGACGATTACATCATTGAGCGGCTCAAGCAGGTAAAAACTCCCGTCTTTCTGGTGATCAACAAAATTGACAAGGTTCACCCGGAGGAACTGCTGCCGATCATCGACGAATACCGGAAGCTGTACGAGTTCAAACAGATCATCCCGATTTCCGCTCTGGAGGGGAACAACACCGGGCCGCTGATCCAGGCCATCTTTGACGAGATGGAAGAAGGGCCGATGTACTACCCGCCCGACCAGGTGACCGACCACCCCGAGCGCTTCATCGTGGCCGAATTGATCAGGGAAAAGGTGCTGCATCTGACCCGCGAAGAGGTGCCCCATTCGATCGCCGTGACGGTTGAAGAAATGAAGCGGGGCGAAAACGGAAAGACCCTGTACATCTACGCGGCCATTTACGTCGAGCGGGATTCGCAGAAAGGCATCCTGATCGGCGAGAGAGGGCAGATGCTCAAGGAAATCGGCCGCCGCGCCCGTCTGGACATCGAGCGGCTGATGGGGGACAAGGTGTTTCTGGAACTGTGGGTCAAGGTGAAAAAAGACTGGCGCAATCAGGAGCGAATGCTGCGCAATTTTGGTTTTTACGATGAAGAATAGCGGTGTCAATTTTTCCATGGCATAGAAAAACGGGCGCAGGTGAATCTAAGAAGGAAGTGGATTCAGCCGAAACAAGAAAGGATGATGCTTCATGCTTCGTGACTTTTCTTGGAAATATTTCGCTTCGACCGGTGACATCCATGCTTACCTTCTCTACAGAGAACACCTTCAAACGACTGCCGACGAGGAGGACACGTTTGAATTCGCCCAAAAGGAGCCGGGTGAAACACACGCATGCTTGTAAAGTGGGAAGGCATTGTCATCCGCAGCGTGGACTATGGCGAGTCCAGCAAAGTGGTGACGTTGTTTACGCGGGAGCACGGCAAAGTGGGCATCATGGCCCGCGGCGCGAAAAAGCCGAAAAGCCGCCTGGGGGCCGTCTCCCAACTGTTTACCCATGGATACTATCTGTGCAAGGCAGGGCCTGGAAGCGGCATGCCTGACCTGTCCCAGGGAGAGATCGTGGAGTCGTTTCGGGACTTGCGGCAAAACCTGGCTGCCACGGCTTATGCCGCGTACATAGCGGAGCTGTTGGACCGGTTGACGGATGAACGGGAAGCCAATCCTTTTTTGTTTCACATGGTATTGCTGCTGTTTCGATATCTGGATGAAGGCAGGGATGCGGAAATTCTCTGCCGGATCTTCGAGACAAAAATGCTGCGGGTGGCGGGCATTGCCCCGCACCTGTCGGGATGTGCCAGCTGCGGGGCGGAGCGGGAGCCATATGCGATCAGCGTGTCGCAGGGAGGACTCATCTGTCCCGTCTGCCTTCCGCAGGACCCGTATGCAATCGCCGTCACCCCGTCGGTCTGGAAGCTGCTTCGCCTGTTTCAGGTGTTTGATCTGGAGCGGCTGGGCGAGATTGAAGTGAAACCTGCGACGCGCAGCCAGCTCAAACACGTGCTGCGCAGCTTTTTGGACCAACATCTCGATTTGCGGCTGAAAAGTCGGGCGTTTCTGGATCAGATCGAAAACATCGGCTTGTAGCCGGCCGGAATGTCATGTGGATCTGCATTGACATCCGTTTTGCTTTTCGCTATGATAAGTACCAAATGTGATATCGACCGTTGCTGTGAAGGAAAGGAGTAGTCGACCGCTGGCTGATCGAGAAGGCGTCGCGTCTTCTCACGTAGCGAACCGGGGAGGGTGGAAGCCTGGTAGTCATGTCGATGAACGGCGTTCCGGAGCAAGGTGAACAGCAAAAGCGGACGATGAGGCCGGTATGCCGATTCGTCAAGTAGGGTGGAACCGCGGGATAACCTCTCGTCCCTACACTGTGGAAGACACGGTGTAGGCGGCGGGAGGTTTTTTGCTGAATCAGGGGGGAGCGGCTTTTTTTAAGCTGCGGCCTGATTCGGCAGACCAGCGTCCTTTCCAACAGGGGCCATGGCACACGGGCGCTTTCACGCCTGATCGTGCTGTGCAGGCTTCGCTTGGAGTTTTTGTTACCTTCAGGAGGTGGAACGAACCATGAAAAAGACCTTTCAAGACATCATCTTGACGCTGCAAAACTTTTGGGCAAAACAAAATTGCTTGATTGTGCAGCCGTACGACGTGGAAAAAGGGGCCGGCACGCTCAACCCGATGACGTTTCTCCGCGCGATCGGGCCGGAGCCGTGGAATGTGGCTTACGTGGAGCCGTCCCGCCGGCCTGCCGACGGCCGTTACGGGGAAAACCCCAACCGCTTGTACCAGCACCATCAGTTCCAAGTGATCATGAAACCGTCGCCGGACAACATTCAGGACATCTACCTGGACAGTCTGCGCGAACTGGGCATTGAACCGCTGGAACACGACATCCGCTTTGTCGAGGACAACTGGGAGCACCCGGGGCTTGGCGCCTGGGGCCTGGGCTGGGAAGTGTGGCTGGACGGCATGGAAATCACCCAGTTCACCTATTTCCAACAGGTGGGCGGACTGGAATGCAAGCCGGTGGCGGTGGAGATCACCTACGGCTTGGAGCGCCTCGCGTCCTACATCCAGGAAAAGGAAAATGTCTTCGAGCTGGAGTGGGTCAACGGCTACACCTATGGCGACGTCTTCCTGCAGCCGGAGTACGAGCATTCCAAATACACGTTTGAGCTGTCCGACGTGGACATGCTGTTCAATCTGTACAACACCTACGAGGCGGAAGCAAAGCGCCTGATGAAAGAGCGGCTGGTGTTTCCGGCCTATGACTACGTGCTAAAGTGCTCCCACACGTTCAACCTGCTGGATGCGCGGGGGGCGATCAGCGTGACGGAGAGGACCGGCTACATCGCCCGCGTCCGCAACCTGTCCCGCGAAGTGGCTCACACCTATCTGGCAGAGCGCGAACGGCTCGGCTTCCCCTTGCTGAAAAAAGGACAATCGAGCGAGGAGGCGGCTGCGCACAACAGCGCGTCCAGCCGTGAGGAAGGAGTGAACGCAGATGAGTAAGCGCGACTTGTTGCTGGAGATCGGTACGGAAGAAATGCCGGCCCGCTTCGTCGCCGGAGCGGCCGCGCAGTTGAAGGAAAAGGTGGAAAAATGGCTGGCGGCGGAACGCCTTCCCTACGACGCGGTCTTTTCCTACGAGACACCGCGCCGCTTTGCCGTTCTGGTGAGCGGAGTGGCGGAGAAACAGCCGGACCGCAACGACGAAGCGAAAGGACCGGCCCGCAAAATCGCCATGGACGAGTCCGGCAACTGGACCAAGGCGGCGCAGGGTTTTGCCCGCAGCAACGGCGTAGACGTCGATCAGCTCTACTTCAAGGACGTGAACGGCGTCGAGTACGTGTTTGCCCGCAAGTCGGAAGCCGGGAAAGCAACCAAGGAACTGCTGCCCGCACTGGCTGATGTGATCGCCGGCATGACGTTCCCGAAAAACATGCGCTGGGGCGCGTATGAGCTGAAGTACGTGCGCCCGATCCGCTGGCTGGTGGCCCTCTTCGGTGAAAACGTGATCGAGATGGAGATCGCCGGTGTTAAATCGGGACGCGTGACGCGCGGCCACCGCTTCCTCGGCAGTCAGGACGTGGCGCTGACCCATCCGGGCGAGTACGTAGCCAAGCTGTCGGAACAGCACGTCATCGTCGACCCGGACGAACGGCGCCGTTCCATCCTTGAGCAGATTCACCGATTGGAGCGGGAAAACGGCTGGCGCGTGCCGATGGATGAAGGCCTGCTGGACGAAGTGGTTCATCTGGTCGAGTATCCGACTGCGCTGTACGGCACGTTTGACGAAGCATTTCTCTCCATTCCGCGCGAGGTGCTGGTCACCTCGATGCGCGAGCACCAGCGCTACTTCCCGGTAGAGGATGGGGCTGGCAACCTGCTCAACCACTTTATCACAGTCCGCAACGGCGACAGCCGCGCGCTGGACAACGTGGCCAAAGGAAACGAAAAAGTGCTGCGCGCTCGCCTGTCCGACGCCCGCTTCTTCTATGAGGAGGATCAAAAGCTGTCGATCGACAGCTGCCTGAAGCGGCTGGAGACGATCGTCTTCCACGAAGAACTGGGGACGATCGGCGACAAGGTGCGCCGGATTCGCGATCTGGCAGGCCGTATCGCCGGTCAGCTGGAGCTGGGCAATGCGGAGGCCGCCCGCGTGGACCGCATCGCGGAGATTGCCAAGTTTGACCTGGTGACCAACATGGTGGGCGAATTTCCCGAACTGCAGGGCATCATGGGCGAGGATTACGCCCGCAAGGCAGGTGAAAGCGACGAGGTGGCGCGAGGTGTCTTCGAACACTACCTGCCCCGTTTTGCCGGCGACCAACTGCCGCAGTCTGCCGAAGGTGCAGCTGTCAGCATCGCGGACAAGCTGGACACGATCGTCGGCTGCTTCTCCATCGGCATCGTCCCCACCGGCTCGCAGGACCCGTACGGACTGCGCCGGATGGCGGCGGGAATCGTGGCAATCCTGCTCGATCGCGGCTGGAATATGCCGCTGGACCGCTTGTGGGATGCCGCATTGGACATCTATGCCGCTCAGGGCGTAACCAAGCGCGGCCGGGATGAGGTGAAGAAAGACCTGGCTGATTTCTTCGCGCTGCGACTGAAAAATGCGCTGCAGGAAGACCAGATTCGTTACGATGTAATCGACGCCGTGCTGTCGGCGGACATCGCGCTGGTGCCGGACGTGCTGGCCAAAGCGAAAGCGCTGATGGCAGCGGTACAATCGGACGACTTCAAGCTGACCGTGGAACAGTTCAACCGGGCCGGCAATCTGGCACAAAAAGCGGAGGGGGACGCGATCGACGAAGCCGTCTTCACCGAGGACGCAGAACGCACCCTGTACAAGGCGTATCTGTCCGTGCGTGAGCAGGTGACGGGCCTCGACGATCAGGCTCAGGTGCTGGCGACACTGTCCCAGCTGCGCGAGCCCATCCAATCGTTCTTCGACGCCGTCATGGTCATGGCTGACGATCAAGCCGTCCGCCGCAACCGACTGGCGCTCCTGCTCAACATCTCCCGCCTGATTGGCGCATATGCCGATTTTTCCAAACTGGTTTTTGCCTGATGACTGGCTGCACACGCCTCCGCCTGCCCGGCGGGGGCGAGCTTTTTTCCCGCGGAAAGAAGGAAAATCTGTGCGAATAGAGTAATACTAGGGATAGGTACCAGACATGAACCGGGGGGATTGGTCATCGAGCTTACCAAACGCCAAGAGCAGATCTTACAGATCGTTAAGGATGAAGGACCGATTACCGGCGAACAGATCGCAGAGCGGCTCAACCTGACCAGGGCCACGCTGCGTCCCGACCTGTCAATCCTTACGATGTCCGGTTATTTAGAAGCCAGACCTCGTGTCGGTTATTTTTATGCAGGCAGACCTGCCGGCTCGGTCATAAGTGAACGGCTTCACAAGCTTCTCGTCAATGACTACAAGGCGATGCCCATCGTTGTTTCCGAATCGGCTTCCGCCTACGACGCGATCGTCACACTGTTTCTGGAAGACGTAGGCACGCTGTTCGTCGTCAACCAGAAAGGCTATCTGGCTGGTGTTCTCTCCCGCAAGGACCTGCTGCGCGCTTCGCTCGGCAACAAATCGCTGGAAGACGTGCCGGTCGGGATCATCATGACCCGCATGCCGAACATTGTTACCTGTCAGCCGGAGGACACCCTGTATTCGGCCGCCAAAAAGTTGATCGACTTTCAGATCGACTCGCTGCCCGTTGTCCGTCCCGCCGAGGGAGAGGACAGCCGAAATTACGAGCTGGTGGGCAGGGTGACGAAGACGACGATCGCCAAGGCGTTTGTGGAATTGGGCAGCGAATCGAAAGTCTAGGAGGAGAAGCGATACACATGGTTCAACAAGCACAGCTCATCTATGTCGTCTCTGATTCCATAGGCGAAACCGCCGAGCTGGTCGTCCGTGCAGCGGCCAGCCAGTTCGACCGTTTCGCGATCGACGTGTACAAGTACCCCTATATAGAAGACAAGGAATCCATCGACGAAATCATCGCTTCGGCCAAGGAATCGAAAGCGATGATCGTTTTTACGTTGGTGGTGCCCGAACTGAAGGCGTACATTTTGGAACAGGCCGCCTTGCACGCCATTCCTATCGTCGATGTAATGGGGCCGCTGATGAACTCCCTGCAGGTGATGCTCAACGAGCCGCCGATTGGCAAACCGGGTCTGGTTCGCCGCCTGGACGAGGAGTATTTTCGCAAGGTGGACGCCATTGAGTTTGCCGTCAAGTACGACGACGGCCGTGACCCGCGCGGACTTTTGCGCGCTGACGTGGTGCTGATCGGCGTTTCCCGCACGTCGAAGACGCCGCTCTCGATGTACCTGGCCAACAAACGGCTGAAGGTGGCCAACGTACCGCTCGTGCCGGAAGTGGAACCGCCGGAGGAACTGTTCCAACTCCCGCCGGAGCGCTGTGTCGGGCTGACGATCAACCCCGAGCAGCTGAACAGCATCCGCACCGAGCGCCTGAAGGCCTTGGGCCTGACCGCACAGGCCAACTACGCCAATCTGGAACGGATCAACGAAGAACTGGCGTATTCGCAGCGGATCATGAAGCGGATTGGCTGCCCGGTGATTGACGTCTCCAACAAGGCTGTGGAGGAGACGGCCAACATCATCCTGGAAATCATTCGCAAAAACAAGCTGCGTGGCGAAAAGAAGTAGAAGAAAAAAAGGGTTTTGGCGTTTCTTGTAGAAGAATAGATAGCCGTCCTTCCTTTTTGAATGCGGCTGCGCGGCGTTTATTGTCTGCGGAAATGTGGAAAAGTAGAAAAGAGTGCATTTCCCAGCAGGAAAATGACGAATTTTGACGAACTAAATATCCTCATTGTGCGATTCTCTAAAAAGGTGGAAAGACATGGCTGGTCCCTATTCAGCTGATTTTGTGAACCGAGTCCGTGCCGCTGTGGATATCGTGGACGTGGTGGGAGAATACGTTCAGCTCCGGAAAAGTGGGCGGTCGTTCGTCGGTCTGTGTCCGTTCCACTCGGAAAAGACACCCTCCTTCAACGTCAACGCGGAGCGACAGTTTTTTCATTGCTTTGGCTGTGGGGCAGGCGGAGATGTCTTTTCCTTTTTAATGAAGATGGAGCAGTTGACCTTCCCCGAAGCGCTGCACAAGCTGGCGGAACGCGCAGGGATTGAACTGCCCATGACGCACGCCAAGGAGGATGACGATCCGCCGGAGAATCGGGCCAAGCAGGCGATGCTTTCGGCCCACCAATTGGTCGGCAAACTGTACCATTACGTCCTGACGGAAACGCCCTACGGAAAGGAAGCGATGACCTATCTGTCGAAGCGCGGCCTTTCGCCGCAGACCATTGCGGATTTTCAGATCGGATTCGCGCCCGATTCGTGGGATTTCGTCACGCAGTTTCTGCAAAAGCGCGGCTTTTCCCTGGACCAGATGGTGGAAGCGGGGCTCTTGGTCAAGAGTGAAACAGGCAACATCTTTGACCGCTTTCGCGGACGGATCATGTTCCCCATCCACGATTCGCAGGGAAACATCATCGGTTTTGGCGGCCGGCTGCTGGAAACCGCTTCTGCATCCAGGCAGCAGGCCAAACAGCCCAAGTACCTAAACAGCCCGGAAAGTCCGCTGTTCAACAAGAGCGCCAACTTGTTCAATCTGCACCGGGCCCGTCCTTTCATGCGAAAGCGAAAGCAGGCGCTGCTGTTTGAGGGCTACGTCGATGTCGTCTCGGCATGGCAGGCCGGTTTTCACCAGGGCATTGCCACACTGGGGACCGCACTGACCGAGCAGCAGGCGCGGATCATCCGCCGCAACGTGGAACAGGTCGTCCTCTGCTACGATGGAGACGCTGCCGGCCAGGAGGCGACGGCCAAGGCGATTCACATCCTGCAGGAGGCCGGACTGATCGTGCGGGTGGCACCGCTGCCGCAGGGAACAGACCCCGACGATTACATCCGCCAGCACGGCCCGGAGGCGTTTTCGCAGCAGGTGCTGCTGCAGGCGATGCCGGTGACCGCGTTTCGCTTGAAACATTTGCGCGCCAGCCACGTAATACAGGATGAGACAGACCAGGCGCGGTTCATCGAAAAGGCGCTTGCCATCGTCATCGAACTGAACAGCCCGGTAGAGCGGGACTTGTATTTGCGGCAGTTGGCGGAAGAATACTCAATCTCGCTTGACACGCTCAAGTGGGAGGCCCGTCGGCTGTACAAACAGCAAAAAAATAACAGCCACAGGGATAAAGTATCGCCAGCATGGAATAATAGTATAAATAATGGAAAAGTTACGCGCGCAAAAACACTGCCGCCCGCTTACCATACGGCCGAGCGCATGCTGCTGTACTACATGATGCGAAACCGGCACATTGCAGAACGCGTCCAGACAGAGTGCAATGCCTCTTTTCAGGTGGATGAACACGACGCGCTGGCTGCCTATCTGTACGCTTACTTCGCAGAAGGACATCCGGAAGACCCTGGACAGTTTATCCATTACCTGCAAGATGAATCGTTAAAGCAATTAGCCTCGGGATTGGCGATGATGGAGTGTAAAGAAGAGGTATCTGATCAAGAGATCGGGGACTACATCAAGCAAGTGAATCACTACCCGAAGCGCGCCGAGCTGGAGCGACTGCGGGAAGAACAACGCAGCCTGCACCTCCAAGCCTCCTCCGCAGACAGCGAGGAAGCGCGCAGAGAACTGGAAATTCAAGCAGCCGTCATAGGGATGAAGATTCTTGAATTGGAAAATGCTTTAAAGGAAGGGTAGCATCCGATCATTCCCGGGGAAGGAGGGATAGTAGATGAACAAACAAAACATCACGTCAGACTTGGAAGCAGCGTCCATTGAACAAGTGAAGGAACAGTTGGTCGAGTTGGGTAAAAAACGCGGTGCGCTGTCATACAAGGAAATCATGGAACGCCTCTCCGGATTTGAGCAGGACTCGGACCAAATGGATGAGTTCTTTGAATATCTGAGCGATCAGGGAATCGAGCTGAACAACGACAGCGATGACGACGACGATGTGGACGATTTGATCATGAAAGACGAGGACACCGAAGAGTTCGACTTCGACGATCTCTCCGTACCACCCGGAATTAAGATCAACGACCCTGTACGCATGTATCTGAAGGAAATCGGTCGTGTTCCTCTGCTTTCCGCCGAAGAGGAGATCAAACTGGCACAGCGAATCGAGCAGGGGGATGAGGAGGCCAAGCGGCGTCTGGCGGAAGCCAACCTGCGCCTGGTGGTATCCATCGCCAAGCGTTACGTCGGTCGCGGCATGTTGTTCCTCGACCTGATCCAGGAAGGTAACATGGGCTTGATCAAAGCCGTTGAGAAATTCGACTACCGCAAGGGATACAAGTTCAGCACCTACGCGACCTGGTGGATTCGCCAAGCCATCACCCGCGCCATTGCCGACCAGGCGCGCACGATCCGCATTCCGGTTCACATGGTGGAGACCATCAACAAGCTGATTCGCGTATCCCGCCAACTGCTGCAGGAACTGGGACGAGAGCCGCTGCCGGAAGAGATCGCGGAAAAAATGGATCTGACGCCGGAAAAAGTGCGGGAGATCATGAAGATCGCACAAGAACCGGTGTCGCTGGAAACGCCGATCGGCGAGGAAGACGACTCCCATCTGGGCGACTTTATCGAAGACCAGGATGCGCTGGAACCGTCTGACGCAGCCGCTTACGAACTCTTGAAAGAGCAATTGGAAGACGTGCTGGATACGCTGACCGATCGCGAAGAAAACGTGCTTCGTCTGCGTTTTGGCTTGGATGACGGTCGCACCCGCACGCTGGAAGAAGTAGGAAAGGTGTTTGGCGTGACCCGTGAGCGGATTCGCCAGATCGAAGCGAAAGCCCTGCGCAAACTTCGCCATCCGAGCCGCAGCAAACGCTTAAAAGATTTCCTCGAATAACCGATATAGGTAGTAAGTGGCCTACGTGAAGCCGGCGTAGGCTTTTCTTTTTCCAACGGGCAAACGATACGCGCCCACGGCTGCTGCAGTTTGCCCTCCACCATAGTACCTGTCGTGAGGAGGGGCTCGCGTTGGACGATCGGCGCAAACGCATCATCATCGCCGAGATCGAAAACTGGCGGCGCAACAACCTGCTGCCTGAACATTACTGCATCTTCTTGTTGAATCTGTACACCGAAGGAGATTGTCCGCCAACTCCTGCTGCCGTTGGCAAAGAAGGAGAGAAGGGAACAGGATCTGCTTCGGCGTCTGCGGGAGGGACGAAAACAACGCGGCCGTACGTGTCCGGGAGCAACCATCCCGTATCGGGGAAGATGATCCTGGCCTGGCTGTTGGGCGCCTGCCTGCTTGCAGGAATGATCTTACTTGCTTTCCATTTTAACCGTTTCACCCCCTTAATGCAAATTGCCATCTTTACCTTTTTTGTGGTTCTCTTCTATATACTGGCATTCATTTTCCGCCGGTCTGCCACACCTTTGCCTCATCTGTTGCTGGGGCTGTCGTCCCTGTTGCTGATTTTCGGCGGGGTCTACATCCTGAATCAGTGGGAAGGGTCACTTTCGCTCCTGCTCGCGTACCTGGCCGTCGTCTGTCTGCTGTGGTGCGCCAGCGCGTTTCTGTTCGGTTATGAGTATCTGCTGTACTGCGGGCTGATCGGACTTAGCCTGGTGTATGGAGTGGCCACGCTTGAGCGGGTGGGGACAGGGTATGCCTGGTGGCGGGCGGAACTGTACTGGGTGCCGATTGCCTGCCTGATGACCGGGTTCGGATTTTTGCTGCACGGCCGTCATCCGAAGTGGGCAGGCGTTCTCGCCGTCTGCGGCATGATCATCTGGTTTGGCGCGGAGATTCAGTCCCTCTACATCCCACAGGCTCGGCAGGACGTCATCCAGCTCCTGCTGTTTGTCAAAGTATTCGCAAGTTCCGTGCTGTTTTTTCTGACGCGGTCCTACTGGTTTCAGTGGCTCAGACTGTAGAGCCTGCTTGGCCGGTGGACAAAAAAGGTGTACGATTGGGCTACATGCAACGTGCGAGGTGAAGTGTGTGGATACCAAATGGCGGGTATTGCTATTCATCGTGTTGGCCGCCGTGTTCTTCGGCGTCGAGACGTTTGCCAAAGTGGTCAACGTTCCGACCTATAATATTGGATACATTCTGGGCATTCTCTCGTTCATGGCGGGAATTGTTATCGGGGCGCGCAGGCGGTGAGCGCGCTTTTTTTGTTTTCTCGATCAATACTTTTCAGAAAAAACATACACATCCGACAGTTTGCTGATGTATAATGGAGATACCATCTGAACAAACGCTCAGTCAGAATGGGTGACATCTTGATGATCGAGTAAAAATCGCTTGCAAGGAGGCGGACAACCATGCACTTTGACCTGACGGAAGAACAGCGGATGCTAAAAAGCATGATCCGTTCGTTCGCCGATGAAGTAGTGGCACCGGGAGCGGATGAGCGGGATCGCACCAAGACGTTTCCCGTTGAGATTTTCAAGCAGCTGGCCGAGCTGAATCTGCTCGGGCTGCCGTTTCCAGAGGAGTACGGCGGTGCGGGGGCGGATACGGTCAGCTTTGCCATTGTCGTCGAAGAACTGAGCCGTGCGTGCGGTTCGACCGGGATCACCTATTCGGCCCACATCTCGCTGGGCGGGGCGCCGCTCGCCCTGTTTGGCACGGAAGCGCAAAAGCAGAAGTACCTGACGAAAATCTGCTCCGGCGAGAGCTTGGGCGCCTTTGGCCTGACGGAGCCGAACGCCGGTTCGGACGCGGGCGGCACGAAAACGACTGCCGTGCGGGACGGCGACGGGTGGCTGATCAACGGGTCGAAGTGCTTCATTACCAATGCCTCGTACGCCCAATTTGTCGCGCTGACGGCCGTCACAGACAAAGAAAAAGGCTCGCGGGGTATCACCGCGTTTATTGTACCGACGGATTCGCCCGGCTTCACGGTGCTGGCCAACTACGAAAAACTCGGTCTGCATAGCTCCAACACGACGGAGCTGATTTTGGAAAACGTTCGCGTGCCGGACGAAAACATCCTCGGCAAGCAGGGCGAGGGCTTCAAGCAGTTCCTGATCACGCTGGACGGCGGGCGCATCGGGATCGGCGCGATGGCTGTCGGTATCGCCCAGGCGGCGTACGACAAGGCGTTGGAGTACGCCCGGCAGCGGACGGCATTCGGTCAGTCCATTTCCAAGTTCCAAGCCATCCAGCACAAGCTGGCGGACATGGCGATGCAGATCGAATTGGCCCGCAATATGGTGTACAAGGCTGCCTGGCTGAAAGACAGCGGCCGAAAGTTCACCAAGGAAGCGGCAATGGCAAAGCTGTACGCGTCGGAAGTGGCGATGGCCGTCACCCATCAGGCAATCCAGATCCACGGCGGCTACGGGTATATGCGGGAATACCAGGTGGAGCGTTTCTTCCGCGACGCCCGTCTGCTGGAAATCGGCGAAGGCACTTCGGAAATCCTGCGAAATGTGATCGCCCGAGAAATCGGCTGTTAATGAAGTGGCGAACGTGTTCCCTGCCTTGTCAAAAGGCGGGGTTTTTTTCGTGCTTTTTTGCATTGGGCAATCTTGGAGAAATAGGGTAGAATAAAGGACATGGAAGGTGAAGAACAGGTATGACATCATCATTAATCATTTCCAAGCGGCTTGAGACGATTGCCCGCTATTGTCCGCAGGGAGCCCGCGTTGCCGACATCGGTTCGGACCACGCGTTACTGGCTTCTTATTTGCTTGTGCGGGGCATCGCTTCGTTCGTGATCGCCGGAGAGCTGAACGAAGGTCCGTATCAAGCGGCTCTCCGGCAAATCCAGACGCTGGCGTTGCGGGACCGTGCGTCGGTGCGCAAGGGTGACGGGCTGTCGGTCCTTCGCCCGGGCGAAGTGGACGCAGTCTGCATCGCCGGCATGGGCGGTCAATTGATTGTCTCGATACTCACAGCCGGGACTGACAAGCTGGAGGGAGTCCAGCGCCTGATCCTGCAGCCCAATGTGGGAGAAGAACTCGTCCGCCGCTGGCTGCTGGAAAACGGTTGGCAGCTGGTGGCGGAATCCATTTTGGAAGAAGACGGCATCATCTACGAAATCCTTGTGGCGGAGCGGGGCGAGCCGGTCAAGCCGTACGAAGGGAAGGAGCGCAGCCGGGACGAACTGCTGCGCATCGGTCCGTTCCTGTGGGAGGAAAAGTCGCCGATCCTCCTGAAAAAGTGGCAGCAGGAGCGGGACAAGTGGCAGCGGGTGCTGTCCCAACTGCAGCGGTCGCGCAAGCCGGAGGCGGCGGAACGGACCCGGCAGATCGAAGCAGAACTGGAATGGTTAGACGAGGTGATCGCATGTTTGCACACGGACAAACCGTAATCCAATACGTGGAGCAGTTGGCCCCCAAAGCGCTGGCGGTGGAAGGGGACAAGATTGGCCTGCACGTCGGGACGTTGAACAAGCAGGTAAAAAAAGTGATGGTGGCCCTTGACGTGCTGGAGGAGGTCGTCGACGAAGCCATCTCCGAAAAAGTGGATCTGATCGTTGCCCACCACGCGGTGATTTACCGGCCGCTCAAGCACTTGCGCACGGATCTGGCCGCCGGGCGGGTCTTTGAAAAACTCTTGAAACACGACATCGCCGTCTATACGGCACACACCAACCTGGACGCTGCCGCCGGCGGATTGAACGACTGGCTGGCCGAAGCGATCGGTCTGAGCGATGTGGAGGTGCTGGACGTCAGCTATCAGGAGCCGTTGAAAAAGCTGGTCGTCTACGTCCCGCTTTCCCATCGGGACGCGGTGTTTCAGGCCGTATCCGAGGCAGGAGCCGGTTGGGTCGGCAACTACAGTCACTGTTCGTTTCAGGTGGAAGGAACGGGAACGTTTTTGCCGCGGGAGGGAACCAATCCCCACATCGGCCAGCAGGGTACGCTGGAGCGGGTGGAAGAAGTCCGGCTGGAGACAGTAATGCCGGCTTCCCGTCAGGCAGCCGTGATCAAGGCGATGCTGGCCGCCCATCCGTACGAAGAGGTTGCCTACGACGTAATTCCGCTGGAGGCGTCCGGCACCCGGTTGGGTATTGGCCGAATCGGCAAGCTGACGCAGCCCGTGACACTGCGTGAGCTGGCGGAGCAGATCAAGGAGCGTTTCTCGCTTACCGGCGTTCGTGTCGTCGGCGATCTGGACGCCCCTGTGCGCAAAGTGGCCGTGGTTGGCGGGGATGGCAGCTCGTTTGTGTCCAAAGCCATTTTTCGCGGAGCCGACGTGTTCGTGACGGGCGATATCGGCTATCATACTGCTCACGACGCGCAGGCGGAGGGGCTGTTTATCATAGACGCCGGCCACAACATTGAAAAAATCATGAAAGAGAAGCTGGCTTCCTATCTGGCGGAAAAATTAAAAGCAAACGGCTACCAGACGGAAGTATTTCCTTCCTCCGTACACACGGATCCGTTCCAATTTGTATAGGCAGGCCGCGCGCGCCCGCCGACAGGCGGAAAGCCGGCTGTTTGACCGCAGGCGGAGCGCCGATACGGCTTGCGGAAGGTGCGTGTGAGTAAAACGATAGGGGGATTTTTGTGCGAAAAACTATCCAAATCATGGCGTGCGGGTTGCTCGCCTCGGTGCTGTTTGCCCCAGTGACCGCCCGCGCCAGCGAAGTCCCGTACGAGGACATCGGGAAGCACTGGGCCAAAGCAGCGATTGTTCGCGGGGTGAAGGCCGGCCTGTTTGCGGCAGGCGCCGGCATTGACCGCTTCTATCCGGAACGGGAGATGAGCCGGGCCGAGTTTCTCGCTTTGATGGATCGGTTGTACGAACTGGGACAGCTTCATTTGTACCCGCTCACCTTTTTGTCCGAACACGAGGCGTACGGCTTTGGAGAAGGGTTTGACGAGCCGTATCTGCCATACGCGGATGTGGACCGGCTGACCTGGATGTACGATCCGATCCTGCGCGTCTCTGTTTTGCTGGAGCGCCTGTACGGCCCCGGGGCGATTCAACAGGTGTTTCCCGGCAAGGAACTGCATCCCAACCAGCCTATCACCCGCGAGGAAGCGGCCAAACTGCTGCAGATGTACACGATGGGCACAGACGGGGAGCAGGCCTGGCAGAATATTTCCAAAACTGGTTGGATGGACGGTCGGCCGGAGCAGAAGCTGAAGCGGGGTGAGGCTGCCGTCGTGGCCGACCGGCTGCTCGCCTCCATGCAGGGGGACTTGCTGCTGCCGTTGCTTGATTACAACGGCCAAAAGTTTCCTGCGATTCCGGAGATTCAGGAACTGTTTCCGATGTTCGCGGCTTACACCAATCAGCTGACCAAGGACGAAGAGACATTTGTCCAAGCGGTGGAAGCGATCCGCAACCACGAAGACAGCGAGGAGACGTTTGCAGACCTGGAGCGTCTGGCCGGGTCCACGTTTGACAACCAGGTCGGTGTGCACTACTACCTGAGCTGGAATTCGGGGACCACGCTTGCGGACAATCTGGACCAGGCATTTTTGGCCATCGACGCGTATTTCGCCGACAAGATCATTCTGCCCGACACGCTTCGCCTGCTCTGTGCCAACGTCTACGACATCGCGGTGCAAATGGGGGCAGAAGACCCTGCGGTGTACGGGCAGATCCTGGAGCGTCTGGGCAGCTACGAACCGAAAGTGCGGCAAGGTTCCGAAGAATGGCAATCGCTGGCCGTTTACCTGGCCGCGTTGGAAGTGAAAAGCGGCAAAACGGAAGCAGCCCTGGCCCGCTACCGCTCGTTTGCCGACAAAAAGACGGAGGCACTGCTCAACGCGGTGTACTATCTGGTGGAAACCAACCGACTGGATGAAGCGGAGAAGTTGCTGGCCAGTCCGGACATCTCCGATGCGGCAGACGCAGTCCAGCAGTTGGCGCAGCTGCTGTCCCAGGAGTTGGCTGTGCTGCGGCAGCAGCCTTCGCTGATTACGGACCTTGCGCATACATTCAAACGGATGGACAACAAGGACGGCTACATCGCTCGCGGGGAGGCCGTTCTGCGCGGCTTTTTGTTGAAGTACACACAGGAAGTGGACCAACGCGAACGGATCGGCCACACGTCCGGTATCTTCCAGTCCCCGCAGCAGCTCGTGCTGGACAAGTGGGAGAGCTATACGGACCTCCGTAAGAAACTGCATTACGAACGAGACGTTGAACGCGGAGTCTGGGAAAAAAGCAGCATTGGCGAGGCTGATTTCCTCTACGAATGGGTACCCGAACTCAGCGTCGCGGAACGGGCGAAACTCCTGCACGCCCGCTATTTCAAGCAGTCACTCGGCCGTTACGACGTCATCACCGAGTGGATTCCCGGGCCCGCTTTGGTGGAGCAGGTGAAGAACCGCTCGTTTAAGGCCGGCAAGGTGAAGCAGATCCCGGTGTTTATGAACAAGTACTACATCGACCGCGACACGGATTTGCTGGTGCAGCGGGTCTGGCGCTATGAAGAGATTTACGATACCGAGGAGTACGTGGCTTTTGCGGGCAAGGAAACGTATTCCTTCCCCTATGAGGTGCATGTGCGCATTCCGGACGAAGCGGTGAAGGGGGCGACACGATGAAGCGCTTGATCATGGGCCTGCTCGCCGCAGTTCTGACGGCCGTTTCCGTCCCCGTGCAGGCGGAGGAACAGCCGTTTGCGGTGACAGCAGAAGTATTTCAATATGTACTGGACAATCATTTGACCAAGCCCACTGCCAAGCAGTTGGTACAGGGAGCGCTCAGTCACGTCAGCGAGGAGGCAGGCAAACAAGCCCACCTGACGCTGAAACCTTCGGAGGATGACGACACGCTGCCGGAGATGGTGCAGCGGTTGGCGGAATGGCAGCGTACCGCACGACTGGATCAATCGCTGCTGAACCGCTGGGCGATTGACGGGATGCTTGCCACGCTGGACGACCCGCACACGATGTATTTCACCCGGGACGAGTTACGGGTGTTTGCGGCGGACGTCGAAAACCAGTTTGTCGGCTTTGGTTTCCGTCTGCGGATGCTGGATGGACTGCTGGTGATCCGTGACATCGTGCCGGGATCGCCGGCTGCCGCTTCCGAACTGCGGAAAGGAGATCAATTGCTGGCAGTAGACGGCAAGTCCCTCAAGGGCAAAAGTTTTGAGGAAGCATTCGCCTTGCTGCAAGGAGAAGAAGACAGCGAAGCCGTTTTGACCATCTACCGCCCTTCAGAAAAACGGGAAAAACAGGTCCGCCTGAAACGGGCTGCCGTGACGATGCCCGAGGTGGAAGGAGACCTGTTTGAAGGCAGCGCGATTGGCTACGTCAGCCTGTCCACCTTCGGATCGGCAGCGGCCGTACAGCTTCGTGACAAGCTGGAGCAGCTTTCCCGCGTTCGCCCCTTGAAAGGGCTGATCCTGGATTTGCGCGACAACAGCGGCGGTTACCTGTCCACTGCTCGTGACGTGGCCAGCTTGTTCATGGAAGAAGGTCTGTTGATGTACACGACCAACCGCAACGGCGTGGAAGTAGAGACCTGGGTTCGCAACGGCCGAAACGTCGGGTATCCTGTCCGCATACTCGTCAATGAAGGGACTGCCTCTGCATCCGAACTGGTGGCGGGGGCCCTGCGCGAACACGGCATTGCCGTGCTGGTGGGCAGCAAAACCTACGGGAAAGGCAGCGCACAACAGATCATTCCGCTGTCCAACGGGGATGCGCTGAAGCTGACGCTGCACGAGTACTTTACTCCCAAGCACACCGTGGTCAATCACGTCGGTCTGGAGCCGGACCTTGCGGTGGAGGACTACGCGGCACAGGTTGTGGAAGCCCTGCGATCGCTTCATGTACAGACGTATCGCCTGACGGAAGAAAACGGCGACACGGTGATAAACGGCATCGCGTTTCCTGCGGTCGATCCCTTGTTCAAACGGGAAAACGGCCAGTGGCTGGTGAGGACGGCCGTTCTCTCCACGCTGCTCGGCGAGGCCGCTGTCGGGGAGCAGGAGTACGTGCCGATCGCTCCGTACCTGCAGCGGCACCAAACGCTTAAACTGCAACAAATCAACGACGAGCCGGTGCTCGTCTACACGGCGCCAATACCGGCCGCGTCCCGATGAATTTGAAGCCCCTGCCTTCTTCGGCAGGGCTTTTCCTTTTTGTATAGAGCACATGAAAAGACAAACACTAACATGTGCGACAACTACTAACGGACAAGGAAGACAGACGGATGAAAAAAGTTCTCCTCTTCCTCATCGACTCCATGATGTCGGATGTGCTGGAGCGATGCGTGGCGATGGGGAAAGCGCCCGGTTTGCAGTTTTTCATGGAGCGGGGGCAGTACATTTCGGACTGCGTGACCGTGTTTCCGACCATGACCGCTTCCGTCGACTGTTCGCTTATCACGGGTGTATACCCCGATCAGCACAAGGTGCCGGGACTGGTCTGGTACGATCCCGAGACGAACGAGATGATCAACTACATAAACGGAACCGCTTCGGTTGGAAAACTCGGCTTTGAACACTGCGCAAAAAACGTGCTGTTCGACTTGAACGAACGCCACCTCAGTCGGGACGTAAAGACGATACACGAGGTGCTGGAGGAAAACGGGCTTGTCTCTGGCTCGATCAACGTGATTGCCCACCGCGGGCACAAACGCCACAAGGTGCACATGCCGCCCGTGCTGGATGCCGTTACCCGCTTCAACCTGCGCGAAAAAGCTAGCGGCCCCACGATCATGAGCCTGGGCACGCTGGTCCGCCCTGCCCTGTTTCGCCCGATTGTGTGGAATTGGGCCCAGTCTGCCGCCAAGGGGTACGGCATCAACGATACGTACGCCATTGACGTCCTGATCGAAGTGATCAACAGCGGCCAACAGCCGGATTTTACCCTGATCTATCTCCCGGAGAACGACCACAAGCTGCACGTCTCGCCGCATGAGGCGGTTGAGCACCTGGCCGAAGTGGATGAGCAGTTGGTGCGTTTTTTGGACAGCTACAGTTCCTGGGAACAGGTGCTGGAGCGTAA